>NZ_JAODNW010000003.1 GCF_025398255.1 Chelativorans intermedius
TCGGCGGCTGCCTGTTCAGTTGGGGCCGGCAGCCTGGAACGCCATCCTAGGGCCGCAAGGGGCGACCCGACGACTAGGCGCTGATCGAACCGCCGATTTCGTGGTCGTTGGGGCCGGCTTTGCCGGGCTGTCGGCGGCACGCAGGCTGACCCAATTGCAGCCCGGCGCGCGCATCGTGGTGCTTGAGGCCGGACGCTTGGCCGAGGGCGCTGCCGGGCGCAATTCGGGCTTCATGATCGACCTGCCGCACAATCTGAATTCGGACGACTATACCGGATCGGGTGACGACCAGGCGATGATCGGTCTCAACCGGCAGGCCATCGCCTTTGCCCGCACGGCGGTCGAGGAGTATAGGATCGACCGCAACTACTTCGATCCCATAGGCAAGGTGAACGGTGCCGCCAGTCCAGCGGCGCACGCCCGCAACAAGCGCCATGCACAATATCTCGCCTCACTCGGGGAGAAGAGCGAAATGCTCGATCCCCTGCAGATGTATGAATTGACGGGATCGCGCCACTACATCTCCGGCCTCTATACGCCTGGCACCGTGATGCTGCAGCCCGCTGGCTATATCCGGGGTCTCGGTGCTGGACTGGTCGCCCAGGGTGTCGAAATCTATGAAGGCAGCCCTGTGATTGGCTTCGAGCGCCAGGATGACGGGTGGCGCGTCAGAACGCCGGGCGGCAGCGTCGTCACGCCGCGTGTGATCCTGACAGTAAACGGCCATCTGGAGAGTTTTGGCATCGCTCGGGGACGGCTGATGCACCTGTTCCTTTATGCGGTGATGACGCCCGAATTGAATGGCGCAGCGCTGGCCAGACTGGGGGGAAGGCCCCGTTGGGGGATCACGCCATCCGACCCCATGGGCACCACCGTGCGCCGGATCGGCAGCGGCCAGGGGGGCAATCGTATCATCACGCGTACCTGCGCCACGCTGCGACCGAACGCGGTGCCGACCCGGAAAGACTTGAACAGGGCAGCGAAGGTGATGCAGCGCAAGTTCGATCAGCGTTTTCCGCAACTGGCGGGAATGCAGATGGAGTATGCATGGGCGGGCCTTCTATGCCTTACTCTCAATGGTGTCGCGGTGATGCGTGAGATCGAGAAAGGTGTCTACGCCGGCTGTGTCTGCAATGGATTGGGCACCACTCGCGGCACGTTGACGGGAATTGGTGCCGCCGAGCTTGCCTGCGGCGAGGAGAGCGCGATAACGCGACATTTCACTGCTGAGGCGCCGCCCAGGCGCCTTCCGCCGAAACCCTTCCAGAAGATCGGCGCAAATGCAATCCTGCGCTGGAAGGAATGGCGCGCGCGCGACGAGTAACCCGGGCAAGGGACAGCAGCCTTCTGATTTGCTGTCGCAGCGGCTGCGCTGCCGTTGGCACTGGCGCCCTTCGCCGGGGCCGCTCTACGGGAGCGTCGTCGGGAACGAACAGGCTGTTGGCAGGCTGGCCCCGCTGACGGTGTGTGTCCGCAGTGCACGGATCGGTTCGGGTGCCGAGCGGTCATGCCCTGTCGCCATTGGACGGGCCGTCCAGCACCATGTTCCAGACCAAGACCGGCCGACCGGCGAACATGATCTCCCGCTCACTCTCGACGGTGAACCCGTAGCGTTCGTAGAGCCGCCGCGCTCCTTCGTTGACCTTGAAGCAGGCGAGCGTGAGCGGGCGCCCGAACCTCGCCTCCACATGGCGCAGCAGCGCCGTTCCATGACCGCGCCCTTGATGTCGAGGATCGACGAACAGATTGGAGATGTGCCGCCCGTTAAGGTCGACAAACCCGACGATCGTGCCGCCGAGGCAGGCGACCAGACGCAGTTCGACATCCTCCAGCGGCGCATCCGGCTGAAAGAAATGCCGGGCGTGGGGAAGATGGGGTCCATACGAGGACATCGCGGCGCTGGAAGCGATCGCCTGGCAGGGCGGCCGATCTTCCTCCGTGAAGGGACGGAACCGCAGAGTCATCGTTCCGCCGTTCATGCCGACCGATCCGGGCTGGCTATCGGCATGGCGACGAGGATGCGTCGCTCACCGTCTTCTTGATGGTGAATTTCCCGCCCCGGACCGTCGGGCACGAGACCCTCTTCGGCGATGCGGTCCATGATGGCACCATAGACCGAAAGGATGGCCGGGAAATCGCAGGCTTCCCCGCGGGCCTGTGCAACCAGGGCCGTGATTGCCGGCAACTGCCTGATGCCAGCTACCGGCTTGGAGGGCACAGGCAGGCAGACCTCGACAGGGCCATCCCGCGCGTCGTCGACATCCCCATGGTAGAGGACGACCGGCGCAGCATCGGGCGCCATCCCGGCAGCCGCGGCCTCTCGCCCGAGCATGGCGATGCTCTCCTCGATGAATGCGTCAAGCCCGGCGACCGTCACGCGTCCGATCCGGCTCAATACCGTCTGCGCCGGGAAATGCCGCAGTTGCGTTGTCGCGATCGTTTCCATGAAGAGGTCTCCCGGGGTTCATCTCTGTTCTGCTTCAGCCGCAAGCAGACGCGCAAAGGCTGCTTCGGCCTTGCGGCGGGCATCGGGGTCATCGAGGAGGCGCAGAGCGTGGCTGTAGGAAAGGACGATCCCCTGCAGGCAGAACGCCCGCAATGCCGCTTCTTCCCGCTGCCAGCCGATGGCACGGAACTCGTCTTCGACGACGCGCATCCATGCAGCCTGGCCCGATCTCAGCCGGTCGCGGATGGGGCCTGGCTGGTCGTCGAATTCGATACAGGCCGCTGTGATCGGGCAGCCGCCGCTCACATGTTCTCCCTCTACCCAGGCAAGCCACCCCGAGAAGACGCATTCAAGGCGCTTCCGCCCCGCGGGCAGTGCCGCCGCCGGCTCCCAGACGATGCGGCGGAAGCGTGCAAGAAGATCGTCGACGAGTGCGCGCGTCAGCGCCTCCTTGTCCACGAAATGCCGAACGACCCCGCTCTTTGACAGGCCGGCAGCATCGGCCAGGTCTTGCAGGCTCACGGCGGCGAAGCCGCGGATGCTCGTGCGGTCCGCCGCGACATCAAGAATGTGCTTTCGCGTAGCTTCGCCCTTACGCATCTCCCGCTCCTCTTCTTGACATTAGAGAACGATCGTGCACTTTTCAATGGAAAAGAGACCAATCGTTCACTTCTTGCCCGGATGGGCGCGCGTGCGCAGATGCGGGTCGCGTGCCGGGCATCAGGTGGCGCAAAGCGGGAGAGCGGCGTGATGAAAGTCGTCGACACCTCGTCCGGCGCCTTCAGCATTCGCGACGAGGGGCAGGGACCTGCCGTGCTGTTGCTGCATGGCTGGCCGGAGACGGCCCATTCCTGGCGGCATCAGTTCGCGCCGCTCGTTGCGGCGGGCTTCCGTGTCGTCGCGCCCAACCAGCGGGGCTATGACGGCTCTTTCGCACCGGACGCGATCGAGGCCTATTCCATCTTCCATCTGGTCGGCGATGCGATCGCGATCCTTGATGCGCTGAAGATCGAAAAGGCTGTCGCAGTGGGCCACGACTGGGGGGCGCCGGTGGCCTGGACTTCAGCCTTGATGCGCCCGGATCGCATCGCGGCCGTTGTGGGCATGAGCGTGCCATATGCGTCACGCGGGCCGAAGCCGCCGCTTGAGGCCATGCGGGAGGCGGGCGCCGGGAACCATTACATGCTCCATTTCCAGGAGCCGGGCCGGACCGAGGCCGAGCTTGAGCGGAACGTGAGCCGAACGATGAGGAGGATCCTCTACAGCGTCTCGGGCTCGCTTCCGGACGGTGCGACCTGGAGACCTTTCGTGCCGGAGGGCGGCGGCTTTCTCGACACGACCTTCGAGCCCGATGCCCTTCCGCAATGGCTGTCCGACGAGGATCTGGATATCTACATTGCAGCGTTCGAGCGGAGCGGATTTCGCAGGCCACTCAACTGGTACCGCAACATCGATCGCAACTGGGAGCTTTCCGCCGCCCTTGCCGGACTTCGCATCCGGCAGCCGTCGCTCTTCGTCATCGGCGCCCGGGATCCGCTTCTTGCGACCATGGGGCCCGCGGTGGAGGCGCTGCCGAGAATCCTGCCTGATCTTCGCGGGCGGCACGTCATCGAACGTGCAGGCCATTGGGTGCAGCAGGAAGCGCCGGAGGCGGTCAACCGGCTGCTTCTGGAGTTTCTCGGTGGCCTGCCGGGGCATCGCGGTTGACCGACGGCGCTTCGTGGCTGCGCCATATCGGGCCGTCGGCGTTTGCTTGCGGCGGATTGATGCCGGTCAAGTCGTCTGCCGAACGGCCTTGCTAGGCTTCTTTCCGTCAGAAAAACCAAGCAAGGGAGCACGGCAATGGGCATGGTTTCCGGAAAGACTGCCATCGTGACCGGATCGGGTGCGGGCATCGGGCGCGCCGCGGCGCTGAGGTTTGCGGCCGAAGGCGCGAAAGTCGTCGTCTGCGACGTCGATGTCGAAGGCGGCAAAGAAACAGCCGCCGCAATCGAACGGCAGGGCGGCAAGGCGATCTTCATCGAGGCCGACGTCTCCCGCGTGCAGGATGTCGATGCGCTGATTACCAGGACCGTGGAGGCATTCGGCCGGCTCGACTGCGCGTGCAACAACGCCGGCATCGAGGGAAGGATCGCGCCCATCGTCGAACAGCCGATCGACAATTTCGACCGCATCATGGCCGTCAATCTGCGCGGCACCTTCCTTTGCTTGCAGGCCGAGATCAGACAGATGTTGAAGAATGGCGGCGGAGCGATCGTCAATCTCGCATCGGTCGCCGGCCTGATCGGCTTTCCCGGGCTCGCCCCCTATGTGGCCTCCAAGCATGGGGTCAACGGGCTCACCAAGAACGCCGCGCTGGAGTATGGCAAGCAGGGCATCCGCGTGAACGCCGTCTGCCCCGGCGGCGTCGATACCCGCATGCTGGACTCGCTGGCTCGGCAGTCGACCGGCGGCGAGAAGACGACCCGTGAGATGATGGAGCCGCTGCATCCCATCGGCCGCATCGGCACGCCCGAGGAAATCGCCGAGCTGATCGTGTGGCTGTGTTCCGACCACGCATCTTTCGTCACCGGTGCGAACATCCCCATCGACGGTGGCTTTGTCGCGCAATAGAACGCAATGTTTCAGGCGTCTGTTCTTCACGGAACGAGGCAAGCTAACCTCGGTGACTTGCCTCGCACATGCCTGGACGCCGTGGTGTGGTGTGCGATCACGCGGCCTTTACGGCGATCTTCTTCTGGTCTTCTTCGCCTCCGCGGACTTGGGAAGCGTTGCCGTGAGGATACCCTTTGCGAAGCTGCCCGTGGCGGACCGCCTGCAGGAGATGTTCCCCGCCGATGTGTGCGGCGCGGTTCACCGTGCTTCCTCGCGTCTATCCTTCATGTCTTTCGCGGAGGGGGCGGTCGTCTTCGGCATCGAGCAGGATGCGTTCGGCCGCACCGTCGAGGTCCTCGTACTGGCCGCGGCGCAACGACCATAGAAAGGCGAGAAGCGCGGTTATTCCCATCAGAAGCGCGATCGGGATCAGCCAGACCAGATAGCTCATGACATCGCCTCCGCCAGCTTGGGAGTGGAACCGGAGGGCGTACGCCAGTCCGCACCGTCCGCGGGCATTCTCAGGGCATTCGCCACCACGAGGATGGATGACAGCGACATGGCGACCGCCGCCAGGAGCGGCGTTACCTGACCGGCAAGGGCGAGCGGCACGACCAGCACATTGTAGACGATCGCCAGACCGAGATTCTGCCGGATGAGCCGGGCGGCGCGGTGCGCGATGCCGAGAGCTTTCGGCACAGCGCCGAGCGCTCCGTTCAAGAACACCAGATCGGCGGCGTTGCGGCCGACCTCGGCCGCCGTTCCCGGTGCCATCGACACATGCGCTGCGGCCAGGGCCGGGGCGTCGTTCAGCCCGTCGCCGACCATCAGCGCCTTGCGGCCAAGGCGGCGAAGCTCCTCCAGCCTGCGCACCTTGTCGGCCGGCAGGAGGGCCGAGGTGAAGTCGGTGATGCCAACCTGCTGCGCCACGGCGGTAACGGCCTGTTCGCCGTCGCCCGAAAGGATCTCCATGGAAACATTGCGCGACCTCAGGTGATCGACGGCGGCTTTCGCGTCGGCGCGCGGCGCATCGGCAAAGGCGAACATCCCGGCGGGAGCGCCCTGGCGGGACAGCGCGCTCATCGTCTTGCCGCCGGGGGCGGACCCGCCGCCCAAAGCCCAGGAGGGACGCCCGAGGCGATAGCGGATTCCGTACACCTCGCCCTCGATGCCGAGCCCCGCATGCTCGACGACGTTGCGCGCCGCGAGCGGTTGCGGCGCGCCCTTCAGGCTGGCAATGGCGCGCGCGGCCGGGTGGTGCGAACGCGCCGCCAGCGCAACGGCGGCCGCCAGGTCGCGGCCGGTCGCCGTATGGCCGGCAAGGCGCAGTTCGCCCCGTGTCAGCGTGCCGGTCTTGTCGAAGACCACGGTATCGACCTGCGCCAGGCGTTCGAGGGCGCTGCCTTCCTTGAGCGCGATGCCCTGTTCGAACAGGCGGCGGGCCGCCACCACCTGCACCATGGGAACGGCCAGCCCCAGCGCGCAGGGGCAGGTGATGATGAGAACCGACACCGCAACGGTGAGCGAACGGTGCCAGTCGCCCGTAGCCGCCATCCAGCTCGCAAAGGCGGCGAAGGCCAGCGTGTGAATGACCGGCGCATACAGGCCGGCTGCACGGTCTGCGATGCGGCGATAGCGGGAACGGCTGCCCTCTGCGGCCTCCATCATGCGCACCATCTCCGCCAGAAAGGAATCCTCGGCCTTGTGCGTCACCCGGATCGTCAGCGCGCCGCTCAGATTCAGCATCCCGGCACTCACCGCCTCGCCGGGACGCGCGGCCACGGGCTCTGCCTCTCCCGTCACGATCGCGGCATCGAGCTCGGCCGTTCCCTCCTGCACGATGCCGTCGAGCGGGATGCGCTCGCCGGCGGCAACGATGACGGTTTCTCCCGGCGCGATGTCGCGCAGCTCCCTGTAGCTCCGCTCCCCGGAAGGGGAGAGGACCGTCGCGCCGCGCGGCATGATGCGCGCAAGACCGACGATGGCAGTGCGCGCTCTGCGGCGCATCATGTGATCGAGCGTGCGCCCGATCAGCAGGAAGAAGGTGAGGGAGACCACGGCGTCGAAATAGGCGTGCGGCTCGTTGCGCAGCGTGTCGTGAAGGCTCAACCCCAGTGTCGCGAGAATGCCTATGGAGATCGGCACGTCCATGTTGGTCCGTCCGCGCCTGAGCGCCGACCACGCGGATCGGAAGAAGATGCGCCCCGAATAGCCGATGGCGGGCAGCGCCAGAAGGGCCGAGATCATGTGGAAGGCATGGCGCGTCCCGGCGTCCGCGCCCGACCACACGGACACCGACAGCAGCATGATGTTCATGGCGGCAAAACCCGCCACGGCCGTGGCACGCAGCAGCCGGGTGAACTCGGGATCCTCCTCCTTCTCCTGGAAGGAAAACAGCGTCGCTTCATATCCCGCATCGCGCAGCGCCTTGAAGAAGGGCGGCACGGGCCCATCCCTCCGCCACTGGACGGCAACGCGGCGTGTGGAAAGGTTGAGTCTCGCCGCGCTTACGCCCGGCAGGGCCAGAAGCGCCTTCTCGATTGCGGCGATGCAGGCGCCGCAATGGGCCGAGGGCACGGAAAGATGTGTCTGCAGCAGCGTCGGCGAGATGGCGTGGCTGGCAAGACGCACCTCCTCGTCGCCGGGTGCGCCTGCCGGCGGTGCGGCGTCCGCCGGGGGGCAGCAGCCCGTCATCCCACGCGATCCCGCGCCACGGCTTCATAGGCGTGCCAGGTCGCATGGCCCAGAAGCGGGAAGATGACGACAAGGCCGAGGAGGCCCGTTGCGAGGGAGACGAGGAACAGCGCCAGAACAATGGTCCCCCACATCAGCATCACGGGAAGGTTGTTCCACACCAGCGCCATGCTGAGGCCCATCGCCGTCAGGGCATCGGTTCGCTGATCGACCAGCATGGGAATGGAGAAGACACCGATTGCGAAGGAAAAGGCAGCGAAGAGACCGCCGACGACGGTGCCCGTGACGAGCATCGCCCAGCCGGTGGGCGTGGTGAAGAGCATGGGCATGATCTGGTCGAGGCCGGGAAACGGCCGCAGGCCGAAGAACAGCGCATAGATGAGCACCGCCGCGCGCATCCAGAAGACCATCAGAAGCGCCAGGATCAACCCGACGAAGAAGATCTGCCCGCCCGAGCGCACGGGAACGAAGAGAACGTGTCGGAGGCTCAGCGCCTCGCCGCTCGCCAGCCGGCGGCTCTTTTCGTAGGTGCCGATGGCGATCAGCGGCCCGACGATCATGAAGCCGGAAAGGGCGGGAAACAGGATGTGATCCCAACCGGCCGCGAACATGACGGCGATCACCAGTACCGAAAGCGCCAGGACACCCAGCCCGTAGACGAGGCTGAGCGCGGGCCTTCTTGCGAAATCGTGCCAGCCCGCCCTCAGCCATTCAAAGGCCGTGCCGACCGCCAGCCCGCGGTCGCGGACCACCATCATGCCGCCAGTCTGCGATTGGTTGGCCATAGTTCGTCTCTCCCGAAGGTTCAGCAGGCGGACTTCGCCGCGCGGTATTGTCCTTGCCGGGCGTCGTCCGGCAGTTTGAGATGATCGACGCATTCGCTCCTCGAGGCGAGGGCAACATAGAGCAGGTGGGCATTGGCCCCGAGGAAAAGGAGCAGACCGCCGGCCACCCCCGCAATCACCAGGAGCCTGCCCCTGCCTTTTCGCTCCGCCGGGCTCATTGCTGCCTGTTCTCCCGGCCTGCAAGGATCTCGGTCACATAGAGCGTCAGCATCTTGCGCTCGGTCTCGCCCAGCCGGCCCTCCCAATGGGGCATGTGCCCCTGGCGGCCGTTCCAGACGGTGCGGACAAGCGTCTGCCGGTCGCTGCCGACAAGCCATGCATCGTCCATCAGGTCGGGCGCGCCCACCGCCTGGTCGCCGCGCCCTTCCGCTCCGTGGCAGGCGGCGCAATTGTCGGCAAAGAGGCGGCGGCCCTCCTCGATGCCTTCCGCATCCTGCGGCCCCAGATCGGCGATCCCTTCGGCATTGCTGCGGATGTAGGAAACGATGGCGGAAATGGCTGCGGCGTCGAGGATGCCGTCGCGCCCGAAGGCGGGCATCTGTGCAAAGCGGGTCTCTGGGTGGGTGGAGTTGATGCCCACGCGCAGCGTCTCGGCCACGGTCTGCGGGTCTCCGCCCCACAGCCATGTACCATCGGCGAGGCTTGGAAAGCCTGGGCTCCCCGCGGCATCGAGGCCATGGCAGGCGGCGCAATTGTCACCGAACAGCGTCTTGCCCGCTTCCGCCACGATCTGCATCAGTTCGGGGCGCGCGCTGATCTCGTCGAAGTCAAGCTGCGCGATCTCCTGCGTCCAGGTCGCGCGTTGGGCGTTTGCCTCGCGCACCGATTCTTCGACCACCTGCCGCTGGTCGAGCCCCAAGAGCCCCCGCGTGTAGGTGCTGCCGAGCGGCCAGGCGGGCATCAGGATCCAATAGACGACGGAGAAGAGCGTCGTCACGACAAGGAAGAAGATGACCGCCCGCGGCACACGGTTGTCCAGCTCCTTGATGCCGTCCCACTCGTGTCCGGTGGTGTGTATGCCCGTGATCGGGTCGCGTTCTCCTACCGCCATGGCTTGTCATCCTTGTCGAGAAGTATGCTCTTCTTCGCACGGGCGAAGCGCGCCTTGTTTGCAGGCCAGAACGTATAGACGAGCACGCCCGCCGACAGCGCGATGAGATAGAAGAGCCCCCAGCTCTTGGCGAAGGCCACGAGGCTCTGGTGGTCGAGGTCTATCATTCGGCTTCTCCCGCTGCGGCGATGTCCGCATTTTCCTGTGCTGCGTCGGTGAGGCGGCCGAGAACCTGCAGATAGGCCACAAGCGCGTCCATCTCCGTCAGGCGGCCACGCTCGCCGTCGAAGGCGCGGATATTGGTTTCCGCTCCGTAGCGCTCGGCGACGCCATCGGCCATCTCGCTGTCGGGAAAGGCCTGGGCGAAGGCATCCCGCGCCGCGTTCTCCACCATCTCGTCGGTGTAGGGCACGCCGAGACGACGCAGCGCGGTCAGATGTTGCGGAAGATCATCCGTCCGCAGGTCATTGCGGGCCAGCCACGCATAGGCGGGCATCTTGGACTCGGGCACGACGGCACGCGGGTCGATCAAGTGCGCGACGTGCCACTCGTCCGAATATTTGCCGCCGATGCGGGCAAGGTCGGGACCGGTGCGTTTGGAGCCCCACAGCATCGGATGATCGTATTGCGACTCGACCGCCAGCGAGTAGGGGCCGTAGCGCTCCACCTCGTCGCGCAGGGTGCGGATCATCTGGCTATGGCAGGCGTAGCAGCCTTCGCGGATGTAGATGTTGCGGCCGGCAAGCTCGAGCGGCGTGTAGACGCGCATGTCCTCTACCTTCTCCACCGTTTCGTCGATGGTGAAGAGCGGGGCGATCTCCACGATGCCGCCGATGCTGGCGACCCCGACGATGGCCAGCACGAAACCAATGGCCGAGCGTTCCAGTTTCTTGTGTGTTTCCGACATGTTGCTACTCCCCCGGCACGAACGAACGGGCCGCACCAAGCCTGGCGCTGGCCGGCAGTGGCTCGTGGCGGATCGTCATGTAGATGTTGTAGGCGCCCACCGCCGCGCCGACGAAGAAGAAGAGGCCGCCGACGGTGCGTGCGATGTAGTAGGGGTGCATCGCGACCAGCGACTCGATGAAGGAGTAGGTCAGCGTGCCGCTGTCATTGTAGGTGCGCCACATCAGGCCCTGGACGATGCCCGAGTTCCACATCGCGAAGACGTAGATCAGCGTGCCGATCACCGCGCACCAGAAATGCACCTCCACGAGGGTGGCAGAATAGATTCGGTCGCGTTTCCACATGGCGGGCGCCAGTGTGTAGAGCGCGCCGAAGGTGATCATCGCCACCCAGCCGAGCGCGCCGGCATGGACATGGCCCACCGTCCAGTCCGTGTAGTGGGACAGCGAGTTGACGGCCCGGATCGCCAGGAAGGACCCCTCGAAGGTGGACAGGCCGTAGAAGACGGCGGCCACCATCATGAAGCGCAGCGTGGCATCGTCCCGCACCTTGTGCCAGGCGCCGTTGAGCGTGAGCAGCGCGTTGCCCGCCGAAGCCCAGGACGGCACCAGAAGCACCACGGAAAAGGTCATGCCCAGCGTCTGCACCCATTGGGGCAGAGCGGTGTAGTGCAGGTGATGGGAACCCGCCCACATGTAGATGAAGGTGATGCCCCAGAAGCTGATGATCGACAGCCGGTAGGAATAGATCGGCCGCTCCGCGCGCTTGGGCAGATAGTAATACATCATGCCGAGGAAGCCGGCCGTGAGGAAGAAGGCGACGGCATTGTGGCCATACCACCACTGTGTCATTGCATCCTGCACACCGGCGAAGACGGAATAGGCCTTCGCGCTGCCGAGGCTTACCGGCAGGGCAAGGTTGTTGACGATGTGCAGCATGGCCACCACGAGGATGAAGGCCATGTAGTACCAGTTGGCCACATAGATGTGCGGCTCCTTGCGGCGGGCCAGCGTGCGGATGTAGAGCAGGAAATAGGCGACCCACACGATCACCAGCCAGATGTCGGCATACCACTCCGGCTCGGCATATTCCTTCGACTGCGTGATGCCGAGGAAGTAGCCGGAAACGGCCAGCAGGCAGAACAGGTTGTAGCCGAGCAGAACGAACCAGGGACTCACCTGATCCGGCAGGCGGGCGCGCGAGGTGCGCTGCACGACATGCAGCGAGGTGGTGATGAGCGCGTTGCCGCCGAAGCCGAAGATGACGCCCGTGGTATGGGCCGGGCGCAGGCGCCCGAAACTCGCCCAGGCGGCATCGAAGGTAAGCTCCGGCCACGCCAGAAGGGCGGATACCCACACGCCGACGAACATGCCGAAGATGGCCCACACCATGGTCAGCACGATGCCGACCCGGATGGGATCGTCGTAATATTCGGAGAGCCTTTCCTCGCCCGGTTCGGGCCGGTCCATCTGCCGCAGGATGGCAATGGCGACGACGGCGCCGAAAGCCGCGATGAGCAGGCCATGATAGGCCAGCACGTCATGGCGCCCGGCAAGTCCGAGCGCCGCTCCGAGCAATGTCACGATGAGAGCGAGAACGAGGCCGATCTGTCGTTCCGTGGTGGTGAGCTGTGCAATCAATTTGTCATCCCCTGCCTGATTCTGCGTGCTGCAGCGCGTTGCCAGGTGCCGGCGGCTCCGTTTGAAGCAGCAGGCCGAGCTCGGCTTTGTTCTGGATCAAATCTGCCAGAGAATACCCATCGAAAACCGCGAGATATGCGTCGAGCGCCTGGCGCACGACGCCCCTCAGCCGGCATGCCGGCGAGAGAAGGCAGGCCCCTCCATCCTGCCTGAAACATTCGACCAGCGCGAAATCGTCCTCGCTGGCGCGGACGATGCTGCCGATGTTGATGGCGGCGGCGTCTCGGGCAAGCGCGATGCCGCCGGAACGTCCGCGCGTCGTGACGATCACACCCATCCGGCGCAGCTTCAGCGCCACCTTCAGAAGATGATTGCGCGAAAGCCCATACTGCTCGGCCACCTGCTGGACGGTGACCGGCTTGCCATCCTTGAGCGCCAGCATGATGAGCATGCGCAGGGCATAGTCGGTGTGGAGCGTCATGCGCATGGCTGTTTCCTCGGGCGCATGGCCGTTCGCAGACGGAGCTTGCCGCTAGGCATCGGGCTTTCCCCCTTCGGTCCCGGGCCGGGCGGGCAGGCGGAAGAACATCGCAAGCTGCAGGCTGTGGGCGATCCGCTCGGCGCGCTCTATGAAGATGGCAGCAATCCCGGGATTGCAGCGTTGCCTCACCGTCTCGCGGAACAGGCCGAGCCAGATGGCAAAGTCCGTCGGGCGCACCTCCTTCAGCTTCAGATGCGCCGGCACGGGCCGCCCATGGTAGGTGCCGGTCTTCAGGATGACCGAGCACCAGAAGTCCGTCATCTTCTCCAGATGCGGCTCCCAGTCGCCGGCGACGTGGCGGGCGAAGATCGGTCCCAGGCGCTCATCGGCGCGCACGCGGGAATAGAAGTCGCGGACGATCCCGCCGATGAACTCTCTGTCGACGCCTCCGGCTTCGATCGCTTTCTCGGGTTCCGGCCGGGCCGGCACAATGCGAAGATGGTTCATCGATCTTCATATAAGTGGCATAATTGATACCACTTATAATAGCCGCTTGGCGCGCCGCTCTCAACGGATGAGATGTCGCACCTGGCCGCTTGGGGCGGCATTCGCGCCTTCTTCTTTGTGATTGCACAACGATCCGGCCCGGCCAGCCGGCGATGATTGGCAGGAAGGAGGAGACGGTGAGAGAGCGGCGACCAGATCCCGAGATGACGCTGGAGGAAGTCATGACGGCCTGGCCGGCTTGCGTTTCCGTCATCCTTCGTCATCGCATGTTGTGCGTCGGCTGCCCGATCACCCCGTTCCACACCATTGCCGATGCCTGCCGCGCCCACGGGGTGGACGAGGCGGCCTTTCTGGAGGCCCTTCAGGCCGCGATCGCGGCCTGAAGGTCGCTCAGCCGTCTTCGCGGCTTTCCGCCTTCAGCACCAGGCGGTGGGGGTCTCGCACGATCACCCGCTTGCGTCCGCTTCTGACGATTTCCTGCTCTTCCCAGGCGCTCAAGAGGCGGCTGACAGTGTGCAGGGTCGCGCCCGTCATCTCCGCAATGTCCTGGCGCGTGATGGGAAAGTCGATCTCGATGCCTTCGTCCGTCTGGCGGCCGGTCTGGCGCACGAGGCGCAGCAGCGCGTGTGCCACGCGCTGCTCCACCTGTTCGGTGGACATCTCGACCACCCGTGTGTGCGCGTCCTGCAGCCGGTTGCCCACCGTCTTGTAGGTGTTGACGCCGATAAGGGGAAAGCGAGCCGACAGTTCGGGCCACAGCGCGCTCGGCCAGGCCAGAACCACGCAGTCGACAGCGGCAATCGCCGTTGCGGGATAGGTGGTGCGGCCAAGGGCGGCGGCGATGCCGAACACTTCGCCTTCGCTGATGTAGCGCACGATCACCTGCTCGCCCTCCGGCGTGGTGCGCACCACGCGCACATAGCCGTCGAGCAGGACGAAGAACGAATGCGCTTCCGCCTCCTGCTCGAAGATGGCTGCCTCCCGCGCAAACCGCAGGGAACGGGCCGATGAGAGCACCTGCGCGAGCTCTTCCCTTTGCAGACCTTCAAAGGGCGGCAGACCGGCAATCAGCGATGTATCGAGTTTCGGCACGTCCTATCCCGTCGTTTCGACAATCTCCCGCCACTTTGCGCGAGCGCAAGTTTCCGGCCCGCGGGCGGCGCTAGACAGGATGCACCACGCGGAACCGTTAGGAAAGGAATCGTAATGAAAAAGACACTTCTCGCCGCCGCCTGTGTCTTGCTCGTCACGGCCGGGGCTGCAAACGCCGAGGAGCACGTGATCGAGATGCTCAACAAGGGTGAAAAGGGAACCATGGTCTTCGTGCCGGATCGCATCCGCGCCGCACCGGGCGACACGCTGCGCTTCGTGGCTGCCGACAAGGGGCACAATGCCGAGACGATCAAAGGCATGGTTCCCGAAGGGGCCAGCGGCTTCAAGGGAAAGATCAACGAGGAGGTGACGGTGGTGCTGGAGAAGGAGGGCGTCTACGGCATCAAATGCGCGCCGCACTACGGCATGGGCATGGTGGCGCTCGTCATCGTCGGCGAGCCGGTCAACATGGGCGATGCCGCTCGGGTGAAGCATCCCGGCAAGGCGGGCAAGGTCTTCGCCTCCCTGTTCGAGCAGGCCGTCGCATCGAATTGAGGGGGGCCGCGAAAATCTTCGCGGCGATGTGATGGTCGAGGCCGGGCGGGCACGATGCCGTGCCGCCCGGCCATTCGTGTTTCTCATCCTTCGGAGTTCGTTTCATGGCTGTTCCCAGGCTTCGGGCGTTTCACGGCCCTGCCATCCTCTCCTATGGCTTTCGGCCCTTCTTCCTGCTGGGAGCCCTTCACGCGGGCTTTTCCATTCCCGCATGGGTGCTGGTTCATGGCGGTGTGCTGGATTTGCACACGGGCTTCCTGCCGGTGGATTGGCATGTTCACGAAATGCTGTTCGGGTATCTCGCGGCGGTGCTCGCCGGGTTTCTCCTGACCGCGGTGCCCAACTGGACGGGCCGCCTGCCCGTGCAGGGCGGCCCGCTTCTCGCGCTCGTCGTGCTGTGGCTTTCCGGGCGTGTCGCCATTCTCTTTTCCGGCATGCTGGGCTGGGTTCTGACGGCGCTTGTCGATTGCGCGTTCCTCGCCGCCCTCGGGCTTGCGGTGGGCCGGGAGATCGTGGCGGGCAGAAACTGGCGCAACCTGAAGGTTCTGTTGCCGGTGAGCGTTCTCTTCGTGGCGAACCTGGCCTTTCACCTGGAAGTGCAGTTCCATGGCGTCTCCGACATCAGCCGGCGTCTCGGGCTTGCCGCCGCCATCACCCTGATCATGCTGATCGGAGGCCGCATCATTCCCTCCTTCACGCGCAACTGGCTGGTGCGGGAAAACCCCGGCCGCCTGCCCGCGCCCTTCGGGCGGTACGATGGCCTGTCGATTGTCGTGTCCGTTCTGGCGCTGGCGGTGTGGTCAGCCGCACCTGAGCGTGTTCTTTCGGCCGTCCTTCTGGGATCTGCGGCCGTGCTGCAGGCGATCCGCCTTGCGCGCTGGGCCGGAGATCGCGCCGTGCGCGACGGGCTCGTTTTCGTTCTCCACCTTGCCTATGGCTTCGTTCCCCTCGGTCTTGCGCTTGCCGCGGCAAGCGCGGTGGCGCCGGGCGCGGTTCCCGTGGCCGCGGGGACGCACGCGCTGGGCAGCGGAGCGATCGGAGCGATGACGTTGGCGGTCATGGTGCGCGCCACGCTGGGCCATACCGGCCGCGCGCTCGTGGCGGGGCCGGCGGCAATCGTCCTTTTCGGTGCCGTCTTCGCTTCCGCCGTGTTGCGCATTCTGGCGGCGTTCGACGCGCAACCGATGTTGATCGATCTTGCAGGCGCCGCCTGGGCGCTGGCCTTTCTCGGCTTTGCCGCCGTCTTTGCGCGGGCCTTAACGAGGCCTCGCCTTGCAGCGCGGTAAAACGAAGGCGGCCCGGCGTGCTGCCGGGCCGCCTTCCGGCCGGTCCCCACTCAGTTGGTGACGATGGGACGCGGTGCGTCCACCTGCTTCATCAGGTCGTCGTTCCACTCTCCTTCGACCATGATGTGCGCCGCCGCCCCAAGCTCCACCGCCTCGATGAGATTGTGATTGACATAGGCGTAGAGGCCGGGCTGCAGGAAGGTGTACGTCGCGGCGCCGGCCGAGCCGCCGCGGATGAACCACGTCTCCAGATCCCTGGCTGGCGGATTGGCAAACTTGCCTTCTTCCCACACATAGTCGCCATGGCCGCCGATCAGATGGGGCCTGCTGTCGCGGTTTGCCTGCGCGTGGACGATCATGACCGTTTCACCCACTTTCGCGCGTAGCGCGTTGTCGCCCGTCAGCGCGCCCCTGGCGCCGTTGAACACCACATGGGTGGGGGTGAGGCCGCGCATCACCTCAACCGTGTCGGCATAGGCGTCTCCCGCCGAGTCGTAGCGCCTGAATTTGCCCTCGGCATCGCGGGGGACATAGAAGTCGTTCTCGCCGATGTAGAAAATGCGGTCGTAACGGACCGGCTCGCCCTTTTCGTTCTTCAGTCCATCGCGCGGCAGCACCATGATGGCGCCGCTCATGCCCGAAACCACGTGCCACGGGGTCATCGCGCCACCGGGTGCGCAGTGATAGACGAAGACGCCGGTGCGTGTCGCCTTGAAGCGCAGCGTCGTCTGCTCGCCGGGGTTGATGAGCGTCAGCTCGCCGCCGCCCATGCCGCCGGTGGCGGCGTGAAAGTCGATGTTGTGGGCAAGGCTGTTGGTCTCGGGATTGACCAGAGTGAGCTCCACATAGTCGCCCTCGTGCACCACCATCATGGGGCCCGGCACCGAACCGTCGAAGGTCATGGCGTGAAAGGTCGTGCCCTCCTCGTCGATGACGATCTCCTTCTCCTGAATGGTCATCGTGAAGGCGACGACCTTCGGGCCGCCGGTGGCCACCTGCTCGTGGGCGTGCACGAAGGGCGGCGCCACCAGGGCCACCTTCTCGCGGGGCAGGGCATCCGCCTCGTCCGCCCAACCGGGCGTGGCCGCGACAGGCAGTGCGCTCAGCATGGCGGCGGTGGCCGCACCCAACAGTGCTTGGCGTCGCGTAAACATCTCGTTCTCCTTGTGACTGTCGGTTGTCGATGGAGAAACGCTACAAACGCGACAAGGGAAGTTCTTTGCTCTTACGCAAGTTTTCCTGCGTCTTTCTTCCGGCGGCCGGTGCGTGTGGCGCGGTGCGAAGACACGGCCAGACGCTGTTCTTGCAATAGACGGGATCAGGCCTGGCGGCGACCTTGTGCCGCTTCGCCAGCGCCGAAGTGGCAGCGCACGAAATCGGCGTGGGTGGCGTGCCGGCCCAACGGACATGGATATGCAGATCGATGAGCCCCGGAGTGACGAGGCAACCCGACGCATCCACCAGACGGGCGGCACGGTCAGGCGGAATGTCGCCGTCGATGGCGGCAACCCGCCCGTCGGCGAACGCCACGCCGCCTCGCTTCTCGGGTCCCTGCCGTCAGTGGTTTCATGCCCCTTGTGCCCTTTTCTAAAGCGGCTTGTACGCGACGGCCTCGATCTCGACCTTGATGTCGATCATCAGCCGTGACTCGACCGTCGTGCGGGCCGGCGGGTTCTTGGGAAAATGCCTGGCGTAGACGGTGTTGAAGATACCGAAGTCGCGGGCGTCCTCAAGCCACACGGTGGTCTTGACCACATCGTCCATGGTGCAGCCGGCCAGCGCCAGCGCCGCCTTGACGTTGGCGAGCACCTGCTCGGTCTGCTCGGCGATGCCGCCCTTGACCACCTGGCCGTCGCTGTTAACCGGCACCTGGCCCGAAACATAGACGAAATCGCCTGCGCGCACGGCGGGCGACAACGGAACATGGGATGTGCCGAAGCATTGCTTGGGCATTTGCGGTACTCCTTTTCCTGATCGGGTTACTTGACGGCACCAATCGCCAGCCCGCGCACCAGACAGCGCTGCAGCCAGGCAAAGACGATGGCGAAATAGCTTTGCAGCATCAGGACCGTGAAGGTCGCGGCGAAGGCGCCATAGACGAACACCACGGAATTGACATTGTCGAGCAGGCCCAGCCGGCTCGGCCACCATGTGGGCCGTAGAACCTCCTGCGCGGGCTTCAGCGCGGTGATGACCGTCACGGCGAAGGGAAACAGGATGAGCACGACGAGCGGTGACAAGAACAGCCACGCGGCAAGCGTGCGCTTGAGCTTTCTGGTCATCGCCGCTCGCTCCTCATGGCATGGCGATTGCATTCTGACTGGCGATCACCGCGATGGGCCCGCGGTGCCCTGTCCGTAACTTTTTTACAGATTTTTGGAACAGGCAAGCGATTTCGCGGATTCATGTTGCTAGATTACGAAACTTCCGCAAGGTTGCAACGGCGGTGCGACCCTGCGGCGGGTTGCGGGAGGAAGGTTGTGGAGCCGACGAGGATGGAAAGGGAGAGGCGCGCGCGATGATGGGGCTGGAAGGGCGCAGGGTGGTCATCACCGGGGCAGCGGGCGGTATCGGCCGTGCGCTGGTGGCTGCCTTCGCCGGGTGCGGTGCATCCGTCGTCGCCTGCGATGTGGCGGGAGCGGCTCTCGACGACCCGGCAATCGCGGAAGTGCACCGTTTCGACCTGCTCGACGATGCCGCTGTGGCACACGCCGCCGAGGCAATTGCGGCGAACGGCGCGCCCGCCGTCGTCGTCTCCAATGCCGGCTGGACGCGCGCCGAAACGCTGGATCAGGTGACGGGCGAGGCGCTTTCGCACGAACTCGATCTCAATCTGCGCAGCGCCGCCCTGCTTTCGCGGCATCTGCTGCCCGCCCTGCGCAACCGACCGCAGGCAGCGGCCTTCGTGTTCATCGCCTCGATCAATGCGCTGGCGCATTTCGGCAATCCTGCCTATGCCGCCGCCAAGGCCGGACTTCTGGCCTGGATGCGCGCCATCGCCGTCGAGGAGGGGCGCAACAATATCCGCGCCAATGCCATCGCGCCCGGCTCGGTGCGCACGCCCGCCTGGGACCACCGGCTGAAACGCGATCCCGGTGTTGCGGATGCCGTCGCCCGCCTCTATCCCCTCGGCCGCATGGTGGACCCGCACGAGGTGGCACAGGCGGCCGTGTTCCTCGCATCGCCCCTTGCCAGCGGGGTTACCGGCGCCGTGCTGCCGGTCGATGGCGGCGTCACGGCGGGGAACCTGCCCTTTCTGGAACAGATCGCCGGCTGAAGGAGGGGGAATTTCATGGCCGATGTTCGGATGATCGCCGGGTTGGAGGAACTCTCGGGCGGCGGCCTGCTGATCGGCGGCGGCGCTCGCGTCGTCTGCCGCGATCGGATCCTGCCCAGGCCGGGCAAGGAGATGCGCCTGTCTGTGCCAGTGGAAGCGGTGCATCTCTTCGACCCGCAGAGTGGCGACAGGCTGGGCCCATGAGTGTCGCTGGCGAAAGCAGCCAGGAGCGCGCGCAGCGCACCGTCGACATCATCGCGCGCCTCAAGGACAGGCTCGAGCGCGGGCGCGAGGCCGAACGGCGGCTGGTGGAAAGCATCCTGTCCGATCTGCAGTTTGCCGCGCATGCCTCGATTGCCCAGATCGCCGATCGGGCGGGCGTGAGCCAGCCGACCATCACGCGCCTGGCGCGTGCCATGGGCTTTCCCGGCACGCGGGAGATGCGCTTTCATCTGGCGCAGGCGCTGGCCATCGGAGGGGCCTATCTGCGCACGCCCGCGAACGTGCCGGGCGACGAGGGGCTTGCGCTGTCGGGCCGCGTCATTGCCAAGGTCGCCGGCGGGGCGCACGCCGCACTGGAGCTGATGACCGCCGCCCTTGCCGATGTCGATCTGGAGCGCATGGCCCGCCAGATCGCCCGCGCCAGCCAGATCCTGGTCTATGGCACCGGCGGCGGCTCGTCCATGGCGGCGGTGGAGCTGCAGAACCGTCTGTTCCGCCTCGGCCTGCACGTCACCGCCCACACCGACCCGCAGCTTCAGCGCATGAGCGCCTCGGTGCTGTCGCCCGGCACACTCGTCATCGGCTTCTCCATTTCCGGTCAGGCCGGCTCGGTGATCGATGCGGTGAGGATCGCGCGCCAATACGGCGCCCGTGCCCTGGTGGTCACCATGGCCGGCTCCCCCCTCGCCAACGCGGCCGAGTGGGTGTTGCCCTTCACCTTCAAGGAGGATGGAAACCTTCTGAAACCGTCGTCCAGCCGCTATGCCCTGCTCGCCGCCGTCGACATCCTCGCCATGGCGACCGCCGAGACCATCGGCCCGCGCGTTCTGGAATCCCTGCGCCGCGTGCGCCACAGCCTGGCCAGCCAGAACATTCGCGATCCCAATCTTCCCATCGGAGACTGAAGCCCAAGAGATGTGGGGCCGCCCCGGGACCGGCCCTTGCGCAGCCGACACGCCATCTGCCTTCAAGTTTTCTGCGAAATCGGCTTGCTGGTTGACAAAGCCCCCCCTGCAAGCCTCTATCTCCGCCCGTCGCTAGTACCGGAAAGCCGCTCATGACCAACGTCGCCCCCACTGGCCTTGCCCGCGATCTCGCCCGCCGCGCCGAGGAGGGACGGCCGGTGCGCATCGGCATCATCGGCTGTGGCGAAATGGGCACCGACATCGTCACCCAGGTCGCGCTCATGCGCGGCATCGAGGTCGCGGCCATTGCCGACCGGCGCTTCGTGAACGCGGAGGCGGCGATCCGAATTGCCGGAAGGGCGCCGGAGAGCGCAATGCGTGCCCATTCCAGCGGCGCCATGGCCGACGCCATCCGCTCGGGCCGCACGGCCATTGTGGGCGATGCCATGCAGCTCATGGCGTGCGAGGATATAGACGTCATCGTCGATGCGACGGGAAAGCCCGCTGCCGGCGCCGAGTTCGGCATGGCCGCCATCGAGGCCGGAAAGCATCTCGTCATGATGAATGTGGAGGCGGACGTCACCATCGGCGCCTATCTGCGCCGCGAGGCCGACAGGCGGGGCGTGGTCTACTCGCTGGGGGCGGGCGACGAGCCCTCCTCCTGCATGGAGCTGATCGAGTTCGTCACCGCCATGGGCCACGACGTGGTGGCGGCGGGCAAGGGAAAGAACAATCCCTTCAATCCCGAGGCGACGCCGGATGACTACCGGGAGGAGGCGGCCCGCCGCAACATGAACCCGCGCATGCTGGTGGAGTTCGTCGACGGGTCGAAGACCATGGTGGAGATGGCGGCCATTGCCAATGCGACAGGCCTCGTGCCCGACAAGCCGGGCATGCATGGTCCGGCCGCCACGCTGGAGGATCTGCCGCGCGTGCTCTGCCCCGTGGAAGATGGTGGCGTGCTGTCGAAGAAGGGCTGCGTCGACTTCACGATCGGCAAGGGGGTTGCGCCCGGCGTCTTCGTCGTTGCCGACATGGCCCATCCGCGGCTGCATGAGCGCATGGCCGATCTCAAGCTGGGCGAGGGGCCCTACTTCACCTTCTACCGGCCGCACCATCTCACCAGTCTGGAGGTGCCGCTCACCTGTGCGCGTGTGGTGCTGTATGGCAAGGCCGACATGGTGCCGCTGGACAGGCCCGTGGCCGAGGTGTGCGCGGTGGCCAAACGCGACCTCTCGCCGGGCGAGAAGCTCGACGCCATCGGCGAATACACCTATCGTTCGTGGATCATGACGGTGGAGGACGCACGCGCCGCCAATGCCATACCCTGCGGTTTGCTGGAGGGCGGCACGGTGACGGCTGCGGTGAAGAAGGGCGCGCTTCTCACCTACGACAATGCGGCGCCGGTGCCCGGCACCCGGCTGATGGAGCTGAGGCGCCTGCAGGACGAGATGGTGCTGGAAGGCCGATAGCCGATCACTTGCCCAGCTCGACGGATCGCCGCCTGGCCGCCTCCACCGCGTCGACCAGCAGCGTCTTCAGGCGCTCCTCGCCCATCAATATGTCGAGCGCGGCGGCCGTGGTGCCTCCGGGGCTCGTCACCTGCTCGCGCAGCCTGCCTGGCGCCTCGCCGCTTTCCCGGGCCAGGCATGCCGCGCCGTAGACGGTCTGCATGGCAAGCAGGCGCGCTGTCTCGCCGGGCAGGCCGGCCTTCTCGCCGGCCGCCGTCAAGCACTCGATGAAGTGGAACACGTAGGCCGGGCCGGAGCCGGAGACGGCTGTCACGGCGTCCATCAGCGTTTCGTCGTCGATGCTCGTCACAGCGCCGCTTGCGGTCAGAAGCGTTTCCACGAAGGTTTTCGTCTCGCCGCGCACATTGCGGTTGGCAAACAGCACCATCATGCCCTTGCCGATGGCTGCGGGTGTGTTGGGCATGCAGCGGATGATGGCGGCATCGGCGCCCAGAAGCTCCTCGAAGGTGGCGACGGCGGTTCCTGCCGCCACGCTGACATAGGCGGCGCTGCCCGCCATGCCGCGATAGGCCGGCACGACGTTGCGGATCACCTGCGGCTTTACCGCAAATATCACGAGATCCGCCGTGACCTCGCCAAGCTCGCCGGCCTCCCCCGCCACCTTCACGCCATGCGTGGCGGCGCGGGCGCGCAGCTCGGGGTTCGGCTCCACAACCGTCACGTCTGCCGGTGCCAGCCTGCCGGCTGCCAGCCAGCCCTTCAACATGGCATAACCCATGTTGCCGCAGCCGACGAGTATCACCTTTCTGCCCATGATTGCCTCCTTGGTGTCCGTTTCCAGCAATGGCGCCACCGGCGCGCGGATGCAACCGCTCAAACGTGTCCCGTCACGGGGAAGCGCGCCGTGAGCCGCAGCCCGAGCAGCGAGAAGACCAGGAAAAGCCAGACCGGATCGACGCGGCGGAAAAAGAAGCTTTCAAAGAGGGCGTTGATGAGCGCGAAGGCGGCGATCATCAGGAAGAAGTCGGCCAGCAGGACGTTTTCTCTGAGCGGCGGGGTGCGCAGAAAGTCGCGCAATGGCGCCACGACGAAAGCGACGATGGCGATGGCAAGCGCGGGCAGGCCCATGGCGATGGCAAGGTCGAGATAGCTGTTGTGGCCGTGCACGATGCCGCGGATGTCCCAATCGCGGTCGAAGGGCTGGTCGGCCAGAAGGACGGTATCGCTGTTCCAGAAACCTTCGAGGCCGTAGCCCGCCCAGGGCCGTTGCGCCAGCATCTCGCCCATGAAGGCCCACAGCGTTGTGCGTCCCGTATAGGTGACATCCGGCAGGAAGGCGTCGTGAAGGTCGCCCAGCGGCCCGATGAAAACGACGCCGAGCGTGACCAGTCCCATCAGGCAGAGCGTGAGCGCAACAAGAAGCGGAGCCAGAAAGCGCATGCCGCAAATTCCGGGCAACAGCACCATGATCGCCACCAGCGGCATCACGGACATCGTCGCCTTCGAGCCGGCATTGACCATAAACACAAGCGCCAGCACGAAGATAAGGCCGCCGCCGAAGCGCCAGCCGCGCCGCCACAGATAGATGCCGGCGAAGCAAAGCGTGGCCATGACGGGAGAGGCGATGTTCTTGTGCGCGAAGCTGCCGCGCCACAGCCCCGCGTGCTGTGCTTCCGGTCCTTCCGCCCCGTGGATGGCCACCTCGGGCAGGGCCAACACCCCATAGTAGCAAAGGCCGAGCACGATCACCGCCATGGTGGCAAGCATGGTGGAGAAGCCCGCCGCGTCGCGCGGCAGGGTGAGCGCCGCCGCCATGATGAAGAGGCCGGTCATGGTGTAGATCCCAGCGCGCAGCGCGTCCGGCGGGGAGGGAGCCTGAAGGACCGAAAGGCCCATGAGCGCGAGAAGCGCCAGCCACCAGGGGCTGAGCAATGTCGTTGCCACGCGCCTGTCCACCAGCGTGAAGAGGCCGAACAGGGCTACGGCTCCAAGGAACCCGAAACCGAGCTGATTGACGAGGTCGCCGCCTTCATCGGGCTGCGGCCCGGCGGGCTCGAACGGATGGAAGGAGACGATGGTCACCGTCGCGAGCACGGTGGCAAGCAGCGTGCACAGGCGCACCACCGGCCAGCCGGCCCGCGCGCCTTCAGTTCTTGTCGGGTTCGCGATACTGCTCATTGGCATAGCCGAATTCCGCGAGCACGCGGCCGAGCCCGACATAGACCGGATACATGGCGGCGGAGAGGGAGCCGGTGGCGGCAAGCCTGCGCAGCCCGCGCAGCGGGGAAAGCGCCAGAAGCGCAAGGCTTTTTGCGACAACGCGCGCCCCACCCAGCCTCTCGCCGGCGCGCTTCTTCCTCTCCACCAGCGTGGAGATGACGCCGTTGCGCAGGCTGCGCGCGCGGATCCAGTCAGGCTCCAGCCGTCTGGGCGGCACGGTTTCGCGCACCGGCGCCTCGGCGCACCACGCCAGGCGAAAGCCCCTTGCCGCCGCCCGGCTCAGAAAGTCGGAGTCGCCGCCACCCATGAAGTTGAAGGCGAGGTCCAGAAAGGGGCGTTCCATGGCTTCGAGCACGTGGCGGCCGAGGAGCAGATTGCCGGAGGAATAGAGCGCCGGCACAGGGCCGGTGCGCGCATAGGGCGGGCGGAAGACCGGGTGGTTCTTCAGGCTGTTTCTGCCGCCATCGGCGAAGACCGGCTCCTGCGGCCCGCCGACGATGTCCGCTTCGAGCCGCCGTGCCGCCAGGCACATGGTCTCCAGCCAGGAGGGCGGCGCCACCTCGTCGTCGTCGATCACGAGGAGGTGGCGAAAATCGGGAAAGGTGCGCAGCGCCGTCTCCCATCCCGCGTTGTAGGCGGCGCAATTGCCGCGCTGATGGGCGAGGATGACGAGGCCGCAAGGTGCCCCCGCCTCGATCAGCGGTGCCGCCGCCTTCGCGCCTGCGCACTCCCGCGTCTCATTTTCGATGACGATTGCGGCGAAGCGGCGGCGGGTCTCCTGCGCGGCAAGGGAGCGCAGGGTTTCCAGAAGCTGGCCGGGGCGCTTGAAGGTGGGCACCGTCACGACGCATTCGACGGTCTCGGCGTCAAGCCCTGGCGTGCGGGTGAACAGGTGAACCGCTTCGCTGTCGAGATGTCGTGCCAAGAAAATGCCCCGCCGGCTGTCCGCTCCCACCCCTTATGCCCACCGGCGATTAAGCCTCCGTTAAACACCTTGGCGCCGCCCGTGGCGCACGGGCCCTGGCTCTTAATCAATGTTTCATTGCCTTTCGGGTAAGCCTGCCGCAACAGGAAGGTACCCATGCACCTGGTCTTTGCGACCTCCATCGTTCCCTGCGGCGCGCCGCAGACGGGCTATGAGATCGCCAACGCGGCGATACTGGACGCCTTGGCGCGCGCCGGCGTGCGCGTCACGGTGCTGGGTTTTGCCTGGCCGGGCGCGGCGCCTGCAAATCCGGAAAACACCGTGGTTCTCGGTCATGTGGATGTCACCACGGATGGCGCCCCGGCGATGCGGAAGCTGCGCTGGCTGGCCAGGGCGCTGTTGGGCGGGTTCACCTTTTCCTCCGCCAAGCTGCGCGTGATCGGGCACGGAGAGCTGCAGACGGCCTTGGCCGCACTGGAGCCCGTGGACGGCGTGATCTTCAATTCCGTGCAGTTTGCAGGGGCCTTTGCGTGGGCCTTTTCCGGCCTTCCCTTCCTCTATATCGCGCACAATGTCGAGCACCGCTCGGCAGAGGAGAACGCGGCCGCCAGCCCGCCGCTTCTGCGTCTGCTCTACCGGCGCGAGGCGCGTCTTCTCAAGGCGCTGGAGGCGCGGCTTTGCGCCGATGCGCGCTTCGTCTTCACCCTGGCGGAGGAGGATCGGGCGCTGCTCGGCGTTGCCGACGATGCACGCTCGGCGACACTGCCGCTGGTCGTCGGCGTGGCGGCGGCGCCGGATCGCGAACGCAAGCCCGTGTTCGATGCCGCCCTCATCGGCACCTGGACCTGGGCGCCGAACCGCATCGGCCTCGAATGGTTTCTCGACAAGGTGGTGCCGCGCCTGCCTGCCGGGTTCAGCATTGCCGTTGCCGGGCGCGTGCCCGCCGGGCTGGCGGAAGCCCATCCGCGCGTGCGCTTCGTGGGCCGGGTGCCGGAGGCGGCCGCCTTCATCCGCCAGGCGCGGGTGGTGCCGCTCGTCAGCCGCGCCGGCACGGGCGTACAGCTCAAGACGATCGAGACCTTCGAGCTCGGTCTGCCTTCGGTCGCCACCAGCCATTCGCTGCGCGGCATTGCCAGCATCCCGGAGAACTGCCGGCGTGCCGACGCGCCTGAAGCCTTTGCCGAAGCGCTTCAGGACATGGCGGCGGGCGGTGTGCCGGACCTTGACGGGCGCACCTTCCACCGCGCCCAGCGCGATGCGCTGGACCGTCAATTGCGGCGCGGCCTTGCCGTTTTCGGCAACGCGTGCGCGGAGGCTGCCTGATGGATGCGCAGGCCACCATGGCCGGCTTCGCGCCGACGGGACGGCGCATTCTGGGCACGCGCGTCGCCGCGCTCGGCTGGGAGGAGGCCATCGCGCTTCTGCGCCGGCTGATTGCCGAGAAGCGGTTCACGCCGATTGCCTTCCTCAACGCAAACAACGCGAACATTGCGGCGCGCGAACCCGCTTTTGCCGCCGCCCTTGAAGATTTCCTCGTCCTGCCGGACGGTATCGGCGTCGACATCGCGGCCAAGCTGCTCTACGGTGCCTCCTTCCCCGCCAACCTCAACGGCACAGACCTCGTGCCCGCCCTCTTCATGGCGGAGAAGAGACCGCTGCGGATCGGCCTGATCGGCACCAGGCGCGAGAATGCCGAGGCAGCCACGGCGCGGCTTGCCGCACTTGCTCCGCAGCACACCTTCATCTTCATCCATGACGGTTTCTTCACGCAGGAGGAGGAGCCGGCGATCCTTCAGGAGATCGAGAGCCAGGCGCTCGATGTGCTGCTGGTTGCCATGGGGGTGCCGCGCCAAGAGCTGTGGATTGCCCGCAACATCACCAGCCGCCACTGCGTCATGCCGATCGCGGTGGGCGCGCTGCTCGATTTCCTCAGCGGCGCCGTGCCGCGCGCGCCGCGCTGGATGCGCCGCCTGCGGATGGAGTGGGTGTTCCGCCTTGCGCTCGAGCCGCAGCGGCTTTGGCGGCGATATGTGCTGGGCAATCCGATTTTCCTGACCCGGGTGATGATGCAGCGGCTGAAGGAAGGGAGCGGTCGCGAATGAGCGGGCCGAGCGCTGCCCTCGTCACGCCGAGCTATGCCGGCGATTTCGAGCGTTGCCGCCTACTTTGCGAGACGGTCGATCGTTTCGTCTCCGGTGCACGCAGACACTATCTGCTGGTGGCCGGCCACGACGTCGCCCGCTTTCGGGCGCTGGAGGGCGGGCGGCGCGAGGTGATCGACGAGCGCGATCTTCTGCCCGGCTGGCTTCGCAGCCTGCCGGATCCGTCGAGCCTCTTTCGCCGGCGCATCTGGCTCAGCACGCGCACACCGCCGCTGCGCGGCTGGCACGTGCAGCAGCTTCGCCGCATCGCCATTGCACGCAAGGCGCCGGAAGATACGTTCGTCTATTGCGATTCCGACGTGGTTTTCCTGAAGCCCTTCGACCTGTCGGCCTTCTGGCGCGGCGACTGCCTGCGGCTGTATCGCCGCGACGGCGCGCTGCCGGCGGGCGAGGGGAGCGAGCACCGGCAGTGGGCGTTGAATGCAGCCCGCGCCTTGGGTCTGCCGGCAGATGTGGGCCCGGCCCACGACTACATCTCCACCGTCATCGCCTGGCGCCGCGATGCCGTTCTTTCCATGATCGACCATATCGAGCGGCTTCATGGCCGCCACTGGGTGGAGGTGCTTGCGGCCCCGCGCCGCTTTTCCGAATGCATCCTCTATGGCCGCTATGTGGACGAGGTGACGGGGGGGCGCGGGCATTTCCACGACGATGAACAGCTCTGCCGGGTCTACTGGTCGGGGCCGCGCATGGGAAAGGAGGAGCTTCGTGCCTTTGCCGCCTCCATGACACCCGGGCAGGTGGCCATCGGCGTTCAGTCCTTCACCGGTACCGATCTTGCGGCCCTGCGCAGCCTCGTGCGCGGATAGCTACACCCTCTTGGGCGGCATGGCGAGCGCCGTGTAAGTGAGCGCGAGCGATGCCAGGTAGAGTGCCGCAAAGACCCCGTTGAGCGCGATCATGACGTCGCCGGGCGCGGTGTAGGCGCCCAGGACATGGGCCAGCAGCACCGCCTTGGCTCCAGCCAGCAGCACCAGATTGACGGCGCGCACCGCCGTCTGCCCGCGGGCAAACAACAGCTCCGCCTGATATTCAACCAGATTGCGCAGCCCCGGAACGAGCAGGGCCAGGATCACCAGCGGGGCGGCTTCCGCGACATTGGAGCCCAGGATTGTCGGGAAGATGCGGAGAATGACGGCAAGTGCCAGAAGCGCCAGTGTCGAGACGGCGAAGATGGCCACCTCGATGCCGAGGCGGCGGCTCCATCGGGAGAGCAGATCCGGCGCCTGCATCATCTTCTGCACCAGTAGCATGGAGAAGGTTCGCACGGGAATGGCCGTGAGATCGACCAGCCGCATGACAATGGCGTAGAGACCGGCAAGGTGAGGGCCGCCGAGTGCCAGGACCAGAAGCTTGTCGAGCTCCATCTGCAGGTAGAAAAGCACCTCGGCACCCGCGACATAAACGGCATCGGCAAGCCGCTTCGCATACAGCGCCGGCGTGAATCTCAACCGCCGGTGGGGATAGAAGAAGGCGATGGCAAGCATCAGCGACAGGGCATTGGCGGCCAGATAGAACAGCGTCCAGCTCAGGAGGCCAGGCGGGGCGAACAATGCGAAGGCGACCGCCGCGAGCGCCCGGACCGCCGTGCCGAGGATGACGAGCAGCGCGCCGCGGCCGAAGCGGCCGAGCCCGTTGTTGACGACGATGACGGCCTCTGCCGGCCGCCATAAAAGCGCCTCCGCCGCCACCACAAGCAGGAAAGGGGCAAGCGGCATGTCGCTGCTGAAGAACAGCAGATAGATGCCGAAACTGGCTGCGCCCAGCACCGGCAGGGAGAGAGCGCTCATCACGAGAAAGCCCGCCGTATAGGCGCCGAGCAGGCGCGGCTTTACCGTCGCGATGCGATAGAGGGGGGCGAGGAAGCCGAAGGCAAGCAGTCGCGAAAGCATGACGCCCGCCGCCGAGGCGGTGGCAAACAGGCCGAACTCGGCGATGGAAAGCGCGTTGGCCAGAACGACGAAATAGGCGAGCGAGAAGACGAGCCGACCTGCCGAGCCGCTGATCGCCGCAAGATAGTCGCGCAGAACGCGCTGCCTGCCTTCGATGTAGGCACGAATGGAAATGGCCGTATCCCCGTCTACCGCTCCTTGCATCGGGCTCATACCACCGAAAGCTTAATCCGCCGTTCCTGCCTGGTGTTAACCTTTCCTTTTCCCTGTCTGTTTAGGCTGGCTTAAAGATGAGCGCGGGCCCTGGCGCCCGCGTCGCAAGCATAAGCGCGGCCAGCTATTGATGTTCAGTCCCGACGGGTTCTTGAAAAACCGGCATGTCCCGTCCGCCTCTTCCAACGGGGGGAGGGCACGGGCCAGCAATGCGCTGCTCTCCGACTGGCAGGCAAGGTCCCGGGCCGCGCCGGAAAGCGTGGGGGACGAGCCGCCGGGCTTCTGGCGGCGGGCGAAGGAGCGCCTGTTTGCGCGCGGACCCCGAAAGGAGACGGAGCGGCAGGCTCCCGCAGAGGCACCCCCGCCTGCCGCGCCCATGCGGGCCGGCGCGCGTGTCGCGCTGCCGCCCGGCGGGCCCGTCTGGCAACCCCTGATCGACCCGATGGCGATCCTTTCGGGCATCCTGCGGGCGAAACGCCTCATCGTGCTCACCACCGTGGCCGGGGCGATACTCGGCGTGCTTGTCGCGCTTGCGACCCCCAAGCAGTACTACGCCGCCACGGACCTGCTGTTCGACCCGCGCGACCTGCAGCTCATCGAGCGTGATCTGACGCGCGGCACCCTTCCCTCCGATGCAACCCTGGCGCTGATCGAGAACCAGGTTGCCATCATCAGGTCGCGCAATGTCCTCGACAAGGTCGTGGAACGGCTGAATCTGACGGAAGACCCGGAGTTCAATGGCGAAGGCGGCACGCTTTTGGGAACGTTGACCAATTGGCGCGCGCTCCTTCCCTTTGGCGGCGGCGAGGAGGGGCCGGCAAGCCGGCAGGCGCTGACGGTTCAGAACCTGGCCGAAAGCCTCCACGTGGAACGCCTGAGCCGCACCTTCGTCATCTCCATCGGCATCACCACGCAGGACCCCGGGAAATCGGCGCGCATCGCCAACACGACGGCGCAGGTGTTCCTGGACACCACGGCGGCGATGGCGGCCGGCCGCGCCGGCAAGGCCAACAGCGAGATCACGGCGCAGCTCGATACGCTGCGCGCCGAGGTGGAAAGGGCCGAGCAGGCGGTGGCCGATTTCAAGGCCCGCAACGATATCATCGACGCGCAGGGACGGCTGATCTCCGAAGACGAGATCGTGCGGCTCAACGACCAGCTTTCCACCGCGCGCGCCCGAACGGCAGAGCTCAGCGCCCGCGTTGCCTCGGCGCGCGCGCTGGATGTCAACCGGGTGCTGGGCGGTGCCCTGCCCGAGCAGGTCGACTCGCCGGTGATGACCGAGCTGCTTGCCCAGTATGCGCGCCTGAAGCAGCAGGCCGATCGCGCGGCGGCGCAACTTGGCCCCCGCCACCCGGACAATCAGGCCGTGCAGGCCGAGCTTGCGGGCCTGCGCGCGGCAATCGGCGAAGAGCTGCGACGCGTCGTCGCCTCTCTTCAGGTGGAACTGGAGCGGGCGGTCGAGCTGGAACAGGATCTGGCCGGCCGGCTGGCGCGGCTCAAGGTGCAGAAGGGCGAGCTGGAGAACGAGCGCGTCAGGCTGCGCGAGCTGCAGCGCGAGGCAGAGGCTCACCGCGCCGTCTACGAAGCCTTCCTCCTGCGGGCGCGCGAGACGGGCGAGCAGCGCGATCTCAACAGCACCAACATCAGCATCATCTCCACCGCCTATCCGCCGCTTCAGCCGACGGGCCTCAGCCGAGCCGCCATCGCAATCGCGGGCACGCTCCTGGGTTTTCTCGCCGGCGTCTTTCTGGGCGGCGGAACGGCCGCGTTGGGCAGCCTGCGCGAGAACCTTTCCGACAGGCGCGAAGCCGCGCAAGGGCGTGCGGCGCCGGTGGATGAGAACGGTCCCCAGCCGCCCGACAGCCCCAGCACCGGCATGGCGGCGCCTGCCGCACCGGCTGAGGCCGTGGTGCTGCACGGAGCGCGTGTTTCGCCACCCCCCGCGGATCGGTGGCAGTCGCGGGAGGAGGCCATCGAGCAGATCCGCCACCGCCTGCGGATCGTCCGCGAGGAGGTGGACATGCTGACCAGGGAGCGCGCGCGCCGCGCCGGATAGATCCTTCCCTTTTCACTCTCGTCTTCCACTTGCGTCAAATGGCGGCGCAACTGCGCGGTTGCGCCGCGCGCGCGTGCGGCATATGGCAGGGGCGGAAGAACCACCACGGGGAGAAGGCGTTTCATGGCGGAGATCATCGACGGCAAGGCGGTGGCAGCCGAGGTTGTGGAGGAGGTGACGCGGCATGCGCGGGAGCTGATCGCCGCAGGCACGACCCCCGGTCTTGCCGTCATCATCGTCGGCGAGGATCCGGCAAGCCAGGTCTATGTCGCCTCGAAGTCGAAGAAGGCGAAGGAGTGCGGTTTCCATTCCGTCCAGCACACGCTGCCGGCCGAGACCTCCGAGGAGGAGCTGGTAGCGCTCGTCGAAACGCTCAACCGCGACCCCGCCATCCACGGCATTCTCGTTCAGCTTCCGCTGCCCGGACATATCGATTCCGGCCGCATCATCCAGACCATCGCGCCGGAAAAGGATGTCGACGGCTTCCACTTCATCAATGTCGGCAAGCTGGGTACCGGCGAGGTGGAAACGGCCTTCGTTCCCTGCACCCCGGCGGGTTCCATGCTCCTTCTGGAGCGCGTGCGCGGAAAGGATCTTTCCGGTCTCAACGCCGTTGTCATCGGACGATCCAACATCGTCGGCAAGCCGATGGCCAATCTGCTGCTGGCGGCCAATGCCACCGTGACGATCGCCCACAGCCGCACGAAGGACCTGCCGGCGCTGGCGCGCACGGCCGACATTCTGGTGGCGGCGGTCGGCCGGCCCGAGATGGTGCGCGGGGACTGGATCAAGAAGGGCGCCACCGTCATCGACGTGGGCATCAACCGCATTGCGGCTCCCGAAAGGGGCGAGGGCAAGACGCGGCTCGTCGGCGATGTCGCCTTCGAGGAGGCCAGGGCGGTGGCCGGCGCCATCACGCCGGTGCCGGGCGGCGTGGGGCCCATGACCATCGCCATGCTGATGGCCAACACGCTGGTTTCGGCCTGCCGTGCCGCCGGGCGCACGCCGCCCGCCCTTTGAGTTTCACCCATGGCCGGGCTTCCGCTCTACCGCACGACGATGAAAAGCTCGGCACCGTCACGATAGAGATTGAGCGCGATCGCCGGCCCCGCGCTGGGCTTGCCGGTGGTGGTGTAGATGGAAAAACGCGGAGCCGGCAGCGCCGCTGCCGGCTCCGTCGCCTCACACCGTCTTGACCTCGATCCGGCGCACCTTCTGTTGCGCTTCCGGTGTCTTGGGCAGTGTGATCGTCAGAACACCGCTCTTGAATCGCGCATCGGCCTTTTCCGGGTCGACACCCGCCGGCAGGGGAATGCTGCGATAGAAGGAGCCATAGCTGCGCTCGGAGAGGTAGTAGCCCTTCTTCTTCTCCTCGCGCTCGTTCTTCTTCTCGCCGCGGATGGTGAGGACATCATCGGTCAGGCTTACCTCGATGTCCTTCTCGTCCATGCCCGGCAGTTCGACCGACACTTCCACCTCCTTCTCGGTCTCGGATATGTCGGTGCGCGGGTTGGCGGCTGTCAGAAAGCCGTTGGCGCCGGCATAGGAGCGCTCGAATCGGTTCCAGAAGTCCTCGAAAACGCGGTTGATGTCCCGCTGAAGGCTCAGGAGCGGATTGTCGGCCTCCGCCTGCCGCTGCGAAAGCGAACTCCGCTCCCGGCCCCAGGGGATGAGATCCCTGATCTGCATTGCAAGCCTCCTTTCCTTCCGTCTCTTCGTCTCTTGAACACGCTGCGGTGCCGGGCCGGCTCACGCCGCCTTGACACCGATCTTGTGGGTCTTCGCGGTCTCGGCCTTCGGCATTTTCAAGGTGAGGACGCCGTTCTTGTGGGTGGCTTCGATGTGCTCGCGGTCGATTTCCTCCGACAGCGTAAAGGAGCGCTCGAAGTCGCCTTGACCGTATTCGGCATAGACCTTTCGGTATCCCTCGTGGCTCTCCTCCGGCACGCGGCCGCGTATGGTCAGGACGCGCCGTTCCAGCGTCACGTCCACATCCTGCGGGGCAACGCCGGGCATGTCGGCGACGAGCACCACGTGGTCGGCGGTCTCAAAGATGTCGATGTCCGGCCGGTAGATCGCTGCAGGACGGGTCGTCTCGCCCGTCTGTGCAAGCTGCCGCCTGGCGGCGGTCGTCATTTCCTGAGCCATGACTGCACCTCCTTCCTTCCGGTGATCGGCTTACTGGCTGCTGATCGCGATTCTGCGCGGGCGGTCGGCCTCGGGGCGTTGCATCTCCACCTCCAGCACGCCGTTGCGGAATCTCGCCTGCACATGATCCGGATCGACGCGATAGGGCAGCGAGATCGTGCGGGAGAATGTGCCGTAGGCCCGTTCGCGCCGGTGCCAGCTTGCCTGCTCCGCCTCGGCCGCCGGTTTGCGCTCACCGCGGATGGTCAGCGTGTCCTCGCGGATTGTCAGATCCACGTCCTCGGGCGTCAGACCCGGCAGCTCCGCCGTGACGACCACGCTGTTGTCACCGATCCAGAGGTTGACCGGCGGCGAGAGCCGGCTGGCCGAAACTTCGGCCACGTCGTCGAACAGCCGGTTCATGTCTTCCCGTAACCGTCGCATCTCGGCGAAGGGGTCCCAGCCGAGACGGTCGAACTGTGTCATCAGCATTGCCTCTACCTCCTTCCTTCCTCGCCTTTGCGCAGGCGCATGAAGCTGCCTTCGCGCATGCACATGCATGCACGGCGCGCAAGCGTTGCGATCTGCGGGACATCGTGTCGTGCCGAAAGGGCTGCCGGGCCGCAGGCAAGGGCGGGGTGGACTCAAGCCCGGCTCGGGAAGGACGCAGAGCACGGCATCCGCCATGCGGTGCGACAATCAATGGCTAGGCGCACATCCTTGCGTCGCGAAGCGACGTGCGGCGCCCGCCCCGTCGGGCCGGACACGCCATTTCTTGCCTCGGGACCCGTCGCCGGCATCCCGCGCCATTGGATTTGGTGCCGGTCGTGGCGGCTTTCAAGTCCGGCGCATCGGCGCCGGCAACATTGAAACGGCCAGCATCGCCCCTATATCTGCTGCGGCTTTGCTGCAGCGTGTTCTTCGGCCGATCGTCAGGCGGAACGGCAGTCATGGACCGTAAGACCCAGATAAACATTTGGTATGTCGTGCTCGCCGTCTTCGGGGTGATCCTGCTGCGCGACCTGTGGGTGCAGGTGCAGACGGTCGAGCCGATCCCCTACAGCCAGTTCGAGCGGTATCTCGACGAAGGGCGCGTGCGCGACGTCGTTGTCGGCCGCGACTACATCAGGGGAACCTTCACCCAGCCGCAGAACGGCAAGACACAGTTCGTGACGACACCCGTCGATCCCGCGCTCGCGGACCGGCTCAGCGGCAAGGCGGTGGAGTTTACCGGCGCGGTCGAGAACACCTGGCTTGGCACGCTGCTTTCCTGGGTGGTTCCGGTTCTGCTCTTCTTTGCGCTCTGGATGTTCGTGATCCGCCGTTTCGCGGAGAAGCAGGGCTTTGGCGGCCTGATGCAGATCGGCAAGAGCAAGGCAAAGGTCTATGTCGAACGCGACACCGGCGTGACGTTCGACGATGTGGCGGGCGTCGACGAGGCCAAGGAAGAGCTGCGGGAGCTTGTCGCCTTCCTGAAGAATCCCGCCGACTATGGGCGGCTTGGCGGGCGGATGCCCAAGGGCATCCTGCTTGTCGGGCCGCCTGGCACGGGCAAGACGCTGCTTGCCAAGGCGGTGGCCGGCGAGGCGGGCGTCCCCTTCTTCTCGATCTCCGGTTCGGAGTTCGTGGAGATGTTCGTCGGTGTCGGCGCGGCCCGCGTGCGCGATCTTTTCGAGCAGGCGAGGGGCAAGGCCCCCGCCATCATCTTCATCGACGAGCTGGATGCGCTGGGCCGTGCCCGCGGCATCGGACCGTTGGGCGGAGGGCACGACGAGAAGGAGCAGACGTTGAACCAGCTTCTGGTCGAGCTGGACGGCTTCGATTCCTCCACCGGCCTCGTGCTGCTGGCGGCTACCAACCGGCCGGAAATCCTCGATCCGGCGCTGTTGCGCGCCGGGCGCTTCGACCGGCAGGTGCTCGTCGACCGCCCGGACAGGGCAGGACGTATCCAGATCCTCAAGGTGCATATGAAGAAGGCGAAGCTGGCCGCCGGCGTGGATGCGGAGAAGGTGGCGGCGCTGACGCCCGGCTTCACCGGCGCCGATCTTGCCAATCTCGTCAACGAGGCGGCTCTGCTCGCCACCCGCCGCGGCGCCCCGGCGGTGACGATGGAGGACTTCAACAACGCCGTCGAGCGCATCGTGGCGGGGCTGGAAAAGCGCAACCGGCTGCTCAACCCGCGCGAGCGCGAGATCGTCGCCTATCACGAAATGGGCCATGCGCTGGTGGCGCTGGCGCTGCCAGGGGTGGATCCCGTGCACAAGGTTTCGATCATTCCGCGCGGCATCGGCGCGCTCGGCTACACCATCCAGAGGCCCACCGAAGATCGCTTCCTGATGACGCGCGAGGAACTGGAGAACAAGATGGCGGTGCTGCTGGGCGGCCGCGCAGCGGAGTGGATCGTCTTCGGGCACCTGTCCACGGGCGCGGCCGACGATCTGGCCAAGGTCACGGATATCGCACGGGCCATGGTCACGCGTTACGGCATGTCGGAGAAGCTTGGCCATGTGGCGCTGGAGAAGGACCAGCGCTCCTTCCTCTCGCCCAACCCGATGAGCGAGGGGCCGCGCGAGCGGGCCTTCTCCGACGAGACGGCGGCAGCGGTGGACGAGGAGGTGCGCAGGATCGTCGATGACGCCTTCGAACGCACCGTGGCGCTGCTTGAGGAGCGGCGCGACCTTCTCGACAGGACGGCGCGCCGGCTTCTGGAGAAGGAGACGCTGGACGAGGCGGAGCTCCAGGCGTTGACACGCGAACCGCCCCTGGCAACGGAAGCGGCGCACAGGGCGGAGGCTCCCGGAAGTTGAAAAAGGCTCTCCCGTGGAGAAACAGGCGCGCGCGCCGCCAGCCTGCCTCAGGCGTGCAGCGCCGCCTCCATCTCGGCCTCCTGCCGCTTGCGGATGGCACCGATCCCGCCGCGCAGCGCATAGGCCTGGTAGCCATGTTGCTGCATGATCTCGGCCAGATACGCCGACTGGGTTCCAAACGGACAGTAGAGGACGTAGCAGCGCCGCTTGTCGAAACGGCGAAGGTTGCGCACGATGTCCTCCGGCGCCCGGTTGACGGCGCCTGGCAGGTGCCAGTGCCTGTAGTGGGCCGGCGGCTGGCAGTCGATCAGCTGGGCATCTTCGGGGATGTCATCCACGAAAAGATAGTCCGATCGCAGTTCGTCTCCCGTCACCTCCGCAAGGTCGATGCGGCGCATGCCGGCGAGCGTGCGTTCGAGAACGCCGGGATCCATCGCCGCCTCCTGCGCGCCCACCTTCCGGGCCGTGCTTTGGACGGCCGGAGATGGTCCCGACAGGGCGCAGTATTCGGGAATTTTCTCTGACAGCAGTGCCGTTCCGATCCTGTGAGCCTGGGCCATGATCTCGCTCTTGTCGAGGCCCAGAAGGGGCCGCAGGACGATCATCTCGGCGGCCGGCTCGATGGCCTTCAGGTTTGCCAGCGTCTGCGAGGAGACCTGGCTGATCGCCTCCCCCGTTATGATGGCTTCGGCCCTGCACCTGCCGGCGGCGCTTGCGGCGGCGCGGTACATCAGCCGCTTGAGCACCACCTGCCACAGGCGCGGCTCGACACGGGCCTTCAGCTCGTCGACCACGTCGGCGAAATCGACCACGAACAGCCATGGCCGCGTGCCGAAGGCCCAGAGGTCGGTCAAGACCTTCGCCACCTGAATGACCTGGCGCTCATAGGCGCCTCCGGCCAGATTGCAGAACAGGAAGTCGACGGCAATGCCGCGGCGCATCATCCGCCAGGCCGCAACAGCCGAATCGAAGCCGCCGGAAAGCAGCGCCAGCGCCCGCCCGCTGGTGCCGAGCGGCAGGCCGCCCGCCCCCTGGTCGCGCTCGGTGAAGAAATAGGCCCGCCCGTCGAGAATCTCGACATGCACCGTGATCTCGGGGTTCTCGAGATCGACCGTGGCGTTCGCATTGAGCACTGCGCCCAGGCAGCGTTCGACATCGACGGAGCTGAAGTCGTGGTTGCCCCGGCGGCGTGCGCGCACGGCATAGCGGCGCCCTTCCACGAGCGGCCTGAACCTTTCTACGGTGCGCGCCATTTCCGCCGGATCGGCACTGCACCGCGCCGCGATGCGCGAGAAGTTCGCAAGGCCGAACACGCGCGCAAGCGCGGCGCGCGCAGGTGTTTCCTCGGATGCGAAGACGAAAAGCCGGTCATGCGCCTGCACGGTGCGGGCACGCACCCCGGACCGGGCGAGCGCTGCACGGATGTTCTTCTGGAGGGTGCGCGAAAAATGCGTGCGGGTACCGCGCGACTTGGTGGCAAAATCCGCGGAGAACCGTGCGATGAAGGCGCAGTGCGACAAGTTCATCCTCCTGTTCCGGCGTGCGCCGGCGCCGCCGGTCTTCATGGCGGCCGCTACCAAGGGCGCCCATCGGCCTTTCCGGCTCAGGCGCGCGACCGCGGGCTCGAAAACACACTCTTCGCTTCCGCGCAAGAGCGCATCAGGGCCCAGCATATCCAAAACGGCGGCGCCCAGAAGAAGGGGATTGGCGCAATAGGGAACCGCCCGGTTTCCATATTGTTCAAAATATACTAGAGCGTTCAAATAAGCACGAGGCAGGAGGTGTTCATGCAGGTAGAGGAAGCGCGGGAGGCCGCGCCGAACTATGTTGTTCCCCCGGTCGTCCGGGCGATCGCCCTCCTGCGCCACGTGGCCGCCGGAAACCGCTGCCGCAACATCAGCCGCACCGCCAAGGCGCTCAACATCAACCGCACGACGCTTATCCGGCTGCTGGCGACGCTGGAGGCCGAGGGCATTCTGGAAGCGATCCCCGACGAGGGCGGCTATCGCCTGGGAACCGGGCTCATCGCCCTTGCCTCCGAGGCACTCAGCGAGCGCAGCATTCTGCAGGTTGCCCGTCCCTTCCTTAGACAGCTCGTCAAGGAACTCAACCTGTCTGCGCATCTGGGCGTGCTCGAAGGGCGGGAGATCGTGTATCTGGCCCGCGAGACGCCCAACTCGCACCTGGCCAGCACGGTGCGCGAGGGCACACGCCTTCCCGCCCATGCAACGACGATTGGTCGCATTCTTCTTGCCGAGCTGCCGCAGAAGACGCTGCGCCAGCTCTATGCCGGCCAGCCCATGGAGGCCTTCACCTCGAAGACGCGCACCACGCTTGCCGAGCTGGAGGCACAGCTCCAGGCGGACCGGGCACGCGGCGTTGCCTGGAGCGTCGCCAATTTCGAGCCGGACATTGGCTCGGCGGCGGTCGCTGTCTTCGACCATCAGGCGCGCGCCGTGGGCGCCATCAATGTCACGGGACACGCCAGCATCTTTGCCGAGGGCAGTCCGCAGGTCGATGCCATCGAAAGGGCGCTCAAATCCGCCGCACGGGCGATGTCGGAAGCGCTCGGCTATCGCGGCTGGGCCGCCGATCAGCTGTAGCAGTAGCCATAGTAGAGCTCGAACCTGTCGCGGCCGAGGGCGGCATTTCCGGCGCGCGCGCGGCGCAACCAAAGGCGGCCGTGAACCTGGGTGTCGGAGAAATCGGCCGTCTCGGGCAGCCTGGCGGCTTCGCACCACAGCCCGCCCATCCATTCGGCTCCGCGAAAAGAGGCGCGGCCCCTCATCTCCGCTTCCTGCAGCGAAAAATTGCCGTAGCACACGCAGTGGCTGAAATCGGCATCCGCGTGGAAGACGGCGCTGTCGAAACGGCCGATGCCGCGAAATTCCGCGCCCGCGAAGGAAGCCTCACTTCGAAAGCTAGTCTCCTCGAAGCGCGCATCGTTGGCGAAGACGGCCCCGGCAAAATGCGCCGATCCCCCGAATCGGACCCCGCGAAACCAACTCACGCCCAGAAAGCGGGCATTGGCCGCCTCCACCCCCTGGGGAAATTGTGCGCCGGTGAAGTCGACACCGGTAATGTCGAGCCCGGAAAGGTCGAGACGGTCTTCGCATTCCACGCCCGCCAGGTCGATGCAGTCGCCGTGACGCCACGGGACGGCAAGCCTGGCGCGGATGTCGTCGGCTTTCATCACGCGGTCTCCTGCATCTTCTCGGCAGCCAGCGCGATCACCTCCTCGGCCCACGGCAAGGCGATGTCCTCGGGCATGTCGCTGCCGGAGGCATCGTGCTTGGCCCGCTCGCCCACCTGCGTGGCTCCGCGCGCGGCGAGCAGCTCCGCCATGCGCTTGCCGCCGAAGTTGAAGGTTTCCTCATACTCGCTGTCGCCGAGGCCGAAGACGGCAAAATGAATGCCGCTCAGATCCGGCGCCGTCGTCTCCAGCGCTTCCGCGAAGGGTTGCGCGGAGGCTGGCAGCTCGCCGTCGCCATAGGTGGAGCAGACGATGAGATACAGATGGTCGCTCTTGAAGGCATCCGGCGGGAAATCGCAGAGATTGCAGCATTCCACCGTATGTTCGGACTGGAGCTCGGAGGCGATGTCCTCGGCGAGCATCTCGGCATTGCCCGTTTCGGTGCCGTAGAGAACGGTGATCTTCATTGACCGGACTCCCTTGTCTGGTGGGCCAGCGCCAGCATGGCGCTGCGGGTGGGGATCTTGATACGACAGCGATCTTGCGGAAGCTCGGACGTCTCGGCCGCGTCTATGCGCTTCCATCCTTCGTAGCAGACATGGCCGGCAAGCCGTCGGAAGAGCGCCTCGCGCTCCTGCGCGGGGCGGGGCGACGCCTCCTGGATGTCGGCCAGGATGCGCGTTGCCAGCTCCTGGGCGTCGGCCCGGTTTTCGGGAATGGTGCCGCGGGGGCCGCGGCGGAACCAGCCCGCGGCATACAGCCCCGGGGCAAGCGATCCCCCCTCGGGATCGGCCGCCGCGCCGATCAGCGCATCGCGTGGCAGGCTCCCCTCGGCCTGAAAGCCGATGGCCGTGATGAAGGCGGAGCAGGGCAGGGTGACGGTCTCGCCCCTTGCGTTGCGGAAGCGGGCCTGCTCGACGCGGCCGCCCCGGCCTTCCAGCGCCACCGGCACAAGGCCGAAGCGGAAGGTGATGCAGCGTGGGCCGCTTCCATGCCCGTCAATGGATTCCAGCGCCTCGATCTTCTTCCGGGCGTCCGCATCGTCGCTTTCGCCCGCGCCCTCCACACGGATCGTCACGCCGCCGAGCTTGGCAAGCTCCTTGACCATCACCGCATCGAACCTGGCCTGCGCTGCCGGCGAGCGGCCCACGATGTCGATCTCCGCAATGCCGGATTCGGCAAGCCACTTGCTGGGTGCAGGGCCGAGATCGGAGCCGGCGAGCTCCTCCGGCGTCTTGGCGAGCAGGCGCAGGATGTCGATGGCGACATTGCCGTTGCCCATGATGATGACGCGGGGGCCGAGCGGCGGCGGCAGAGGGTCGGCGTCGGGATGCTCGTAGAGCGCACGTGTCAGGCGCCCGGCGCCGATCACGCCGTCGAGCGCTTCGCCCTCGATGCCCAGCCGGCGATCGCCGGAAAGCCCGGCGGCGATCACCACGGCATCATAGGCGGCACGCAACGCCTCAAGCGTCACATCGCGGCCGACCGTGACATTGCCGGCGAAGCGCGCGCCCTGCCGCTCGAAAAGGCGTGCGAACTGGCGCGTGACAGCCTTCGTGCCCTGGTGATCCGCCGCCACGCCATAGCGCACGAGACCATAGGGCACCGGCAGCGCGTCGAACATGTCCACGGCGAGCTCGGGCGCTGCCTTCAGAAGCGCCTGGGCGAGATAGCAGCCCGAAGGGCCGGAGCCGACGATGGCGACCGCCCGCTTCATGACACACCTGCCGCGGCTCCGGCCCAGGGAAGGGGGCCCCCTGAAAGATCGGTATAGAAGGACTTCTGGGCCATATAGGCGCGGATGCCCTCGCGCCCCTTTTCACGGCCCATGCCGCTTTCCTTCTCGCCACCGAAGGGCGTGGAGATGGAAAACTGCTTGTAGGTGTTCACCCACACCGTGCCGGCGCGGATGGCGCGGCCCACCCGCCAGCTCTTCGGAAAATCGCGAGTCCAGATGCCGCAGGCAAGGCCATAGTCGTTGTCGTTGGCCTGGGCGATGACGTCGGCCTCGTCCTCGAAAGGCAGGACGACCAGCACCGGGCCGAACACCTCCTCGCGGCAGATGCGCGCCGTGTTGGGAACGCCTGCGAGGATTGTCGGCAGGTAGTAGGCACCCTTCTCGTACTCCTCCCCCTGGGGAATGCCACCGCCGCACAGCACCTGCGCTCCCTCCGCGCAGGCCATGCGCACATGGGCGGCAACGCTATCGCGATGGTCGAAATGCACCAGGGGTGCGACCTGCGTGTCCGCGTCGAAGGGATGGCCGATCTTGAGGCGGCGGGTTGCCGCCACCAGCCGCTCGACGAAGGCATCGTAGACCGGGCGCTCGACGAAGAGCCGCGATCCGGCGATGCAGCTCTGGCCGCTGGAGGAGAAGATGCCGAAGAGCACGCCGGCGATCGCCTGGTCCATGTCGGCATCGGCAAAGACGATGGTGGGAGACTTGCCGCCAAGCTCCAGCGACACCGGCATCAGCTTCTCCGCCGCCTTCAGGGCGATGGCGCGGCCCGTCTGCGTGCCGCCGGTGAAGCTGACCTTGGCGATGTCGGGATGCTCCACCAGCAGATTGCCGATTTCGCGGCCGGAGCCCGGTAGAACCGAAAGCAGGCCCTTCGGCAGGCCGGCCGCCTCCACGATGCGGGCCAGTTCGAGGGAGACCAGGGGCGACCACGAGGCGGGCTTGAGCAGGACGGCATTGCCGGCGGCGAGCGCCGGCGCCACCTTTTGCGCATCCGACGCGATGGGCGAGTTCCAGGGGGTGATGGCGGCGACAAGGCCGAGCGGCTCGTGAATGGACATCGTCAGCGCGTCGCCGCGCTGCGCGGTCAGGCGTTCGTCGGAAGTCTCCAGAACCGCGCCGAAATAGCGGAAGGTCCCGGCGGCAGAAGCGGCAAGCGCGCGGGTCTCGCGCAGGGTCTTGCCCGTGTCGCGGCTTTGAATGTGCGCGATACGCGCCGCATTTTCCTCGATGCCGTCGGCAATGGCATAGAGATAGCGTGCCCGTTCATGCGGCTTGAGGTTGCGCCAGGCGGGATCGGCCTGCGCCTTTCTGGCGCGGGCAATGGCGCGCTCGCCATCCTCCTTCGAGGCGCCGCGCAGGACGCGGTTGAGCGAGCCATCGGCGGGGAAGATGGAGGTGATGGGCTCCCCCGATCCTTCTTCCCACTCGCCGCCGATGAACAGCTTGCCCTGCGGCAGTTCGATCATTCTCTCCTCCTTCTAGATCACCAGCGGGCCGGCGCGATTCCTGATCTCCCGCAAGACGCTGTAAACGGTGGAGACCGATGTCTTGGCATTCCCGGCGGAGGGGCGGTTCTCGATGCGCACGGCGTAGCTGGCCAGCGGCGAGGCAACGGAATATTCGTGCACATTGCCGGGGGCGGAAGGATCGGCAACCAGCGTCACCTCGGTGGCGTCGAAGCCGGGGCCTGCAAGCGCCAGCGTGGCCGCCACATTGGCGTTTCTGGGATAGGCGGAAGCCGCCTCGCGCGCCGTGCCGGAGAAGAAGACATGTGCCGTGCGGATCCGTTCGAGGTCGACGGCGCGCTCCGCCGGCGTGCCGGCCCAGGCCGCCGGCGGCTTGATGCCGCGATAGGAGACCTTCACATCACCGGCCACCTTCAATGCCGAGAGCAGGTCGACGCCACCGATGGCGCCGGCAGGAAGGATCAGGCGCGCGTTGCCGGCCCTCGCCGCCTCCTTGAGCTCGGCCTCGATGCGCGGCTCCGCCAGGGCGCCCACCGAAACCACCACCACGTCGATGCCGGCGCGCAGCAGGCCAGGCACGTGCGACGAGACGGCACCGTGGCCGGCACACTCGACCACCAGATCGGGCCGCCCTTCCATCTGGTCGCTGGAACAGACCACCGAAAAAGCCCGTGCGACGGCGCTGAAATCCCGCGCAAGACGGCTGCGTACAGGTTCGGCGTCCGCTGGCATGGACACCACCGACAGGCGTTCGAGCGGCCTGCCGAGAGCCTCCGGCAGGAGCTCCAGAAGCGTCGTTGCGATGTTGCCGAAGCCGATCAGCCCCAGATGCATGGAACGCTCCTAGTTGCCTGCCGCGCCGGCCGGAGGGCCCGAAAATGCCTGCGCGAAGGGGCCGATGGCGCACATGTCGACCTCAAGAAGCTGCGGGCCTTCCGCGGCGAGCGCCGCATCGAGCGCGGCGGGAAAGCCTTCCAGATCGTCGACCAGCCGGTGCGGCATGCCGATCGACCGGCAGAAGGTCGCGAAATCGGGCGTCGCCAACGCCGAATAGTGACGGCGGCTTCCATACTGGGCGTCCTGGATGTTCTGGATCACCCCATAGGCCCGGTCGTTCATCAGCAGATAGACGAGGGGCACGCGCTCCTCCACGGCGGTGATCATCTCGGCAAGGCCCAGCATGGTGCCGCCATCGCCGAGCAGCGTGATCGCCTTCGGTCCGTCGGATGCAAGAGCGGCACCGATGCCCATGGCCACGCCCTGGCCGATGCCGCCGCCCAGCGCATGGACGCCGTGGCGCGCCTCCGCCAGCCTGACGTAGCGGTTTCCGAAGGTCGAGTTGGAGATTGTCACGTCGCGCACCCATGGGTGGCGCCCCGCGGCGACACGCTCGGTCAGCGCATCGGCCACCACCCGATAGGGGCCCAGAACGTCGCGCATGCATCCTTCCGCCTGCACGCGGGCCTGGGCGATGTCGAAGGACAGGTTGGGATCGGTGTCGAGCGTTGCGGGCAGCTTTTGCAGGAGCCGCGACAGCGTGCCCGCAGCGTCGCCATAGGCGAAGACGTCGACGGGATAGTTGCGCCCGCCCTGGGCTGCGTTGGCGTCGATCTGGATCAGCGGCCGCGGCAGGGGCATGCGGTTGTTGTGGGTCTCGTTGCCGCGCAGGCGCGAGCCGACGACGATCATCAGGTCGCAGCTTCTGTAAAGGTTCATGGCCTGCGGCGTCATGTTGAAGGCGCCCAGATTGGCGGGCTCATCCTCGGAGACGATGGCCCTGCCGTTGGTGGAGGAGACGATGCCGAAGCCGCGGCGCATGAGCTCGGTGGCCTGTTCGGCCGCGCCGCGCGCGCCGCCGCCCAGCCACAGAAGCGGGCGCCTGGCGCGCTGCACCAGCTCGGCAATCTCGTCGATCACCGTGTCGGGCGCCACCGGGCAGAGCGGCTGCGGCGGATGAATGCGGCGGATGGGTCTTGCCGGATGGCGCTGCACATCGACGGGAATCTCAAGGCTGACCGGGCCCGTGGGCGCCGACAGGGCGGCGGTGACGGCCGCCGTCAGCGTGCCGATGGCGCCGTTGGTGTCCCATAGGCGATAGACGGCCTTGGACAGGCCGCGCAGCATCTCCGGCTGGCGCGGCACGTCGTGAATGGCGGCACGGTCGCGGTCGACGAATTCAAGGTCCACCTGGGAGGTGATGTGCAGCACCGGCGAGCCGGCGGTCAGCGCCTCCGCCTGGGCGCCGGCGGCATTGCCGGCGGCGGTCCCTGTGGAGGTGATGCACACGCCGAGCCGGCCCGCGACGCGGGCATAGGCGTCGGCCATGTTCATGGCACCGGCCTCGCCACGCGCCGGCACGAAGCGGATGCGCCCCTGACGGGCGATGGCATCGAGGATCGGCATGTTGTGGATCGAGATGACCCCAAAGACCGTCGTGACGCCGATTTCGGCCAGATAGCGGGCGATGAAATCGCCAACGGTCTCGGCCTGCGGAATGGTTTCGAGTTTCATGCCGTTTCCCTAGATGAAGCGCGATAGTCCGCCCGAGACTTCAAGCTGGGCGCCGGTGATGTAGCTGGCTGCCTTCGAGCCGAGGAAGGCGATGGCCGCGGCCGCTTCGCGCGGGTCGCCCAGCCGGCCAAGCGGAATGCCCTTTTTCCTGGCCAGCGCCGCATACCACTCCGCCTTGCTCTGGGTCTGGTCCTCGCGTTCGGCAAAGCGGCGCAGCCACTGGCCGGATTCCACCATTCCCAGAAGAATGGAGTTGACCCGCACATCGGGCGCCAGCTCGACGCTCAGCGACTTGACGAGATTCTGCACGCCCGCGCGTGCCGAGGAGGTGCACACCATGTGCGCTTCCGGCTGCAGGGCAAGCAGCGAGTTGACCACGACGATGGCGCCGCGGGCCGCGCGCAGCATCGGCAGAAAGGCGCGCGTGGGATAGATCTGGCTGAACAGCTTGAGCTCGTATTCGGCGCGCCAGTCCTCGTCGCTGGTCTCGGCAAAGGTGGAGATGCGGCCCTGGCCGGCATTGTTGACCAGCAGGTCGCAGCGGCCGAAACGTTCCTCCACCCGCGCGGCGAAGGACTGCACCGCCTGCGGTTCCAGAACCGAGAGCGCACAGGCCAGAACATTCTCCTCGCCATGGTCGCGTTTCAGGACGGCCGCCACATCCTCCAGTCGACCGGGCGTGCGCGCGCACAACGCCACCCTGGCCCCCGATTCGAGAAGCGTTTCCACCGTGGCGAGCCCGATCCCCGACGAACCGCCGGTCACAACGGCCACCTTGCCCTCATATCCGTAATGCATCACACCTTCTCCCGCTGCGGCAGCAATTCGGGAAAGCCCGGGTCGGGGCGCCCCTGCATGACGGCGCGCTGCGCCGGGGTGGGGGGACCGGCGGTCATCCAGCGGTCCATCGCTTCCGGGTTGTCGCGCGGCCACACCTTCGCCTCATGGGTCGCCTCGTCGATCTGCTGCAGCTCGGAGGTGAACTCGATGACGAAGCCCGAGGGCGAGACGAAATAGGCGAAAGGGTTGTTTCCAGGGCCGTGTCGGCCCGGCCCCCATGTGGGCACATGGCCCTTCTGCTTCATGCGGCCGATGCCGCGCATGAACTCGTCGATCGACGGCATCTCGAAGGCGACGTGGTTGACGCTCGCATAGTTGCCGTTGACGAGGGCGATCGAATGGTGATCGGAGTTGCAGCGCAGGAACACCATCTGGTCGGCCGAGTAATCGGAGACGCGGAAGCCCAGAACCTGGCAGTAGAAGTCCTGCACGCCCTTCATGTCCGGCGTGTTGAGCACCACATGGCTCACCTTGCGCGGCTTTGCCCATTCGGGCTCCTCGTCGAGGACGAGCGCCCCGGCGCGGAAGCGCAGCCGCCGGTTGTCGGGGTCGAGGATCTCGAAGCCGTAGCCCCCGGCATAGTCGTCGAAGGTATCGGGAGCGGAAATGGCGCGCCCGCTGCGCGCCTGCACCTGGCGGTAGAGCGCATCGACGGATGCGTGGTCGGGCATGCCGAAATGCACATACTCGATGCCGTAGATCGGCCCGTCCTTGAGCCCGTAGAGGAACGGCTCGCCGCCGGTGCCGCGCAGCAGCGCGAGGCCCTCCTCCTTGTGCGCCAGGCGCAGGCCCCACATGTCCTCGTAGAAGGGCAGAGTGGTGGAAATGCCCGGACCGCGCATCATGATGCCGCGTAAATATCCGACCCGAACGGTGTCAGTCATCTTGCGCTCCTCCTCGGCCGTCAGGCGGCCATTTCTCCCAGTGCTCCCAAGGCGTCGGCAAAGGCGGCAGGCGCCTGCTGATAGAGCGCGTGCCCGGTTGCCGGCAGCAGCGTGAAGGTGCCGCGCCAGGGCGCGCGCAGCGCCTCGAAGGCCCGTCGCGCGGATTCGGGCGGGGTGACGACATCTTCCGCGCCCACCACCACATCCGTGGGCACCTGCAGCCGCTCCGCATCGTCGAGAAGGCGTCCCGAGGCGAGCATGTGCGCTGCCTGCCGATAGCCGGCGGCGTTGACGCGCGCCATCGACCGGCGAACACGCTCGACAAGGCCCGGGTTTTTCTCCGGCTGGAAAACCAGGCGAGCGGCCCGTGCCCTCGCGAAGGCTTCCGGCCCCAAGGATTCCAGATCGTCGATGCGGGCCTGGGCTGCGCGGCTCAGAACGCCGCCGCGGGGCACGCCATGGCCCAGAGCCGGCGAGCTCAGCAGCAGTCGTCGCACGCGGTTTCCGTGTGCCGCGGCGAAGGCCGCGCCCATGAGGCAGCCCAGAGAATGGCCGGCAAGCAGCACCTCGCCGATGGCCAGCCTGTCGAGAAGCCCTTTGAGCGCCTCGGCATAGTCGAGCGCCAGCGGCCAATCGGCGGCGAGCGGGAGGGAGCGGCCATAGCCCGGGGCATTCCACGCCACCACGCGCCAGCCTTCAGGAAGGTGCGGCAACAGCACCTCGAAGGTTTCGGCGTTTGAGCCGATGCCGTGGAGCAGCACCAGGGTCGGGCCGTTTCCGCCCGGCCGCTCCAGATATTCGATGCCGTCCGCCGTCTTGCGCTGAAATGTCATGTCGACCTCAATTGAAGACAAAGCCGTTGTTGAGCGGCAGGGTCTGGCCGGTCAGCGTCAGGGCGCCTTCCGTCAGCAGAAAGGCGATGGCCTCGGTGATCTCCTCGGGACCCTGCGGGCCGGGCACGGCGCGGCCCTCGGCATAGAGCCTGTGGCGGGCCTCCGGCACGTAGCCGGTCGATTCGGTGGTCAGGATGCCGGGGGCGACAGCGGTCACGCCGATGCGGTCCGGTCCCAGTTCGCGCGCCAGCGAGCGCGTCATGGCGATGACGGCCCCCTTGCTGGCTACATAGGACATCAGCCGCGGCGCCCCCCAAAGGGCGGTGTCGGAGGCGATGTTGACCACCCGTCCCGAGCCGGAAGCCTTGAGCAGGGGCGCGGCCGCCCGCGTCATCAGCCATGTGCCACGCACGTTGACGCGCATCACCGCGTCCCAGCTCTCGATCTCGATCTCGTCGAAGGCGATGCCGCCGATGCCGGTGGCGATGGCACCGTTGTTGACGAGGCCGTGCAGCCTGCCATCGGCGATCTGCCCGACCTCCCGGCCGAGCGCGGCGACGGACCGGGGGTCGCCCAGGTCGACGCGCAGGAAGTCCGCACCGAGCGTGCCGGCCGTCCGGCGGCCCGCCTCCTCGGCGATGTCGGCCAGGATGAGGCGCGCGCCGTGGCGGGCGAGCGTGTGCGCGATCTGCGCACCGAGCCCGCGCGCGGCACCCGTGACCAGTATGGTGCGTCCCTGCAGCATCACTCGGCGGCCTGCGCAAGCTCGGCTTCCACCTGGCTCTTCGCGGCGCGCGTGAGGATCTGGCGGATGCGCGACACGCCCAGGTCGTGCTGATAGAGCATCTCGCGCTTGCGCGCGTCGTCCGGCATGCCCTCCAGCATGACGCGATCCTGCTCCAGCACGTTCCAGTGGTTCTGCTCCAGCCGTGCGCGATACAGGAAGCGCCAGCTTTCGCGCGCCAGGCCCGTCACCTTGCGCATGCGCCAGAAGAACACCTTGCAGGTTTTCTCATCGACCGGCGTGACGAAGCCCAGGATGCGCATGAAGCCGCCCGGCCCGGCGGCCGGCGGATAGGGGATGTCCAGGAAGCAGAACATGGAGCCCGGATGGATCTCGAACTCCGTCCAGTCGAAGTTCTCGCCCACCTGGCCGACACGGCTGATGCGGAAACCCGCCTCCGTCTTGTCGAGCTTCATGAGATCCTGCTTGGAGCCGTAGGCGAGCGTGAAGCTCTCGGCATGCAGGTAGCAGCCGTGCATCGGATCGGCGAGGTTGTCGAGCGCATAGCGGTAGTTGGTTTCCCAAAGGCCGGTGCACAGAAAACCGGTCCACTCGTCGCTCGTCAGCTCCCTGGGAAGCGCGAGTTCGGGGGCCTGCGGCTGCTCGACGGACGGCACATAGACGAACACGGCGTCGTTGGATTCCGTCACCTGATAGGATTTCAGCGCCTTTCGGCCTTCCAGCGCACATTCGGGCATGGCCGGCACGCGCACCACCACGCCCTCGCCGTTGACGATCACCCCGTGATAGCGGCAGCCGATGTTGCCCTCATGGATCTCCCCATAGGAAAGGGGTGCGCCGCGGTGCGGGCAGAAATCCTCGATGCAGTTGATCTTGCCGGCGGCGTCGCGCCACAGCACGATCTTCTCGCCGAGAAGGCGTGTTCCATAGGGCCTGGACGCCTTCACCTCCACGGACTTTGCCACCGGGTACCACTGCCCGCGCAGGCCGCTGTTCACCCTTTCCTCGATGAGGGCTTTCTTGTCGATGGCTGTCATCGTTGTCTCCATCAGTTGAGCCGGGGCTGTTTTGCTTTCGTGGCGGCGCGTCTCACCCCTGCGCCTTGGGCAGGTAGTGAAGCACCCGTGCCTCGACGCGCGCGAGCGCGGAATAGAGGACGAAGCCGATCACGGTCAGAAGCACGATGGCGTTGAAGACCATCGCCGCATTGGCCTGGCCGCCGCCATAGGAGATGAGGAAGCCGAGGCCCGTATTGCCGCCCACCAGCTCGCCCACCGTCACGCCGATCACGGCGAGGGTGGAGGCGATACGCAGGCCGGCCATCAGGCTGGGCATGGTGGAGGGCATCTCGACCTTGCGGAAGATGCGCCAGCGCGAAAGGTTGTAGGCCCGGGCGAGATTGATGAGGTCGCGATCGACCGTCTTCATCGCCTGCAGAACGTTGACGAGAACCGGAAAGAAGACGATCAGCACCGTCACCAGCAGCTTGGGCATGGAGTTGTAGCCGAACCACATAATGAACAGCGGTGCGAAGGCGACCTTGGGCGCGATCTGCAGTGCCAGGATGTAGGGGGAGAGCACCTTCTCCCAGAACTCCGACATGCCGAGCACATAGCCGATCGCCGCGCCGAGGAGACTGCCGATGGCGAAACCCAGCACCGTGTAGAGGGCGGTGGAGAAGGTGTGCGCCAGAAGGCTTTCCTGCGTCCACATCCTCTGCAACTCGACGATGCAGTCGCTGACGGTGGGGATGATGAACTTCGGTACGCCGAGCGCGGGCGGCAGGAATTCCCAAGCCAGCAGAACCAGCACCAGAAGCGCGAGGCTGGCAAACAGCGTGCTGTGGGTCGCCGCCATGGCCGCCTTTCCCTGTCGTTCCTTGCGAGCCGGGGCCTGCGCCCCGGCCGGCACGGGCGTTGCCTGTGTCATTGGACGAACTCGTTCGTGTAGAGATCTTCGACGGGCACCGCCTTCTGCACGATGCCGCTTTCGAGATAGAAGGTCTGCACCTCGGCGATGCGTTGGGGATCGAAGGCACCGAGCGGCTGGTTCTCGCCCTCGGGATAGACAAGCTCAGCATAGGCGCGCAGGATGGCTTCGATCTCAGCCTCCTTGCCGGCGTGCTGCTGCATGAAGGAGGTGTACTCGACTGCCGCCTTTGCCGGGTCGTCGGAAATCTCGCGAATGGCCTTCAGAACGGCGGCAACGAATCCTTCGATCACCTCGGGACGCTCGGCAATGGTCTTGTCGGAGGCGATGATGGCCTGTGCCATGGCGGGGAAGACCCTGTCGACCGGCATCTGCTCCATCTCTACACCGGCAGCCTCGACGGCGGCGATCCACTCGGGAACGCCCGAGAACGCCTGAAGATTGCCGGCGATGGTGAGCTGGATGATGCCGCCGGGGCCGACGGCCTGAATGTCGGCGTCGGCCTTCGAGAGACCGGCAGAGGCGAGCACCCCGAGCAGGTTGTAATAGGTGGTGTCCTGGAAGGAGAGAACACCGATGGTCTTGCCCTTCAGGTCCGCAGGCCCGGAAATGCCGCTGTCGGCGCGCCAGGCGAGCTGGGTCAGGCCGCGCCCGCCCAGCAGCGCTACACCGCGGATGTCGAGCCCGTTGGCGCGCACGATAATGGGGGTGTCCCCAATGCCGCCGCCGAGGTCGGCATTGCCGACGGCCACCTGGACGGCGACATCCGCACCCCCCTTGCCGACCTGAAAATCGACGTCGAGGCCGGCTTCCTCGAAATATCCCTTGTGCTTTGCAAGCTGGAATGGCGCGAAGGCCGGCAGGAAATCCGGCGCCGGAAAGAGATAGGTCACTTTCTCGGCTGCCATGCTCACCGGCGTCGCGAGGGCAAGGGCGGCCGCCGCGGCGGCCATGGCAATCAAGCGTTTCATCGGGTTCCCCTTCGTTTCGTCATTCTGTCAGATCGCTTTTTCTTCGAGCTTCAGGTGCCGGAAGATCTGACCGGCATAGTCGCTCACCTCCGGCATGGTGCGCCGCCTGAGCGGCTCATCGCGGTGCGGAAGGTCCACCACGATCTCCGCCACCACCCTTCCCGGCCGCTCCGAGAGCACCAGAATGCGATCCGACATCAGGACGGCCTCGGCGAGGTCGTGAGTGATGAGCAGCGTCGTCTTGCGGGACTCGGCAATCGTGCCGGCGAAGCTGTTTTGCAGGAGAAGCTTGGTCTGCGCATCGAGGGCAGAGAACGGCTCGTCGAGCAGCACGATTTCCGGTTCGATGGCCAGTGTGCGCGCCAGGGCGGCGCGCTGGCGCATGCCGCCGGAGAGCTGATAGGGAAAGTGGTTCTCGAAGCCGGCGAGGTGGCAACGCTCAAGCTCCGCCATGGCACGCCGGCGCCTGTCCGCCGCCGGCACGCCGCGCGCCTCCAGACCGAACTCGACATTGGAAACGATGTTGCGCCAGGGCAGAAGCAGGTCCTTCTGCAGCATGAAGCCGACATGCCCGTTGGGCCCGCGCACCACCTCGCCGCTGACCAGAACCTCGCCTTGGGTGGGCTGGTAGAGGCCGGCGGTCATGCTCAGAAGGGTGCTCTTGCCACAACCCGACGGACCGACAACGGAAACGAACTCGCCTTCGTTCACCACGAAGCTGACGTCGCTCACCGCGGTGAGCACCTCGCCGCTGCGGGTCAGGAACTCCTTGGTGACGGAGCGGAACTCAAGCGCCATAGCCGTTGGCCTCGTAGGCCGCATCGAGCGCCCTGTTGGTCGTCTCCAGCTCTTCGGCCAGCAGTGCCTCGCTCCAGTCCGTGCGGCCCGAACGGGGCGCGACGACGCCCTTCTCGGAAAGGCGGCGCGCGACGGCGGCAAAGTCGTGCACGCCCTCGCCGTAGATCTCCATCAGCGCGTCGGCGAGGGCCTCTTCGCGCTCGTCGAGCGCGCGGCCGCGGCACTGATGAGCGAGCGCCGGGCGGCTGGTGTCACGAGCGTGCTGGGAAAGCCGATCCTTGAAAGCATCCATTGCTGCTCCTCCCGATATTCCTCCGACTATGTTCATATTAGAACATAGTGTTCATAAAAGGATCATGCTGCAGGAGCGCGCCGGAGTCAAGAACCCATCGTCAAATTGCGTTCCGCTTGCCTCCCGGCGGGCGCGGTGCGGCCCGCGCCCCGTGCGATGCCCCGTGCAAAACGGCGAACGCCCGGCACGTCGTGCCGGGCGTTCGTGTCCTCGTCGTCGGTGCGGCGTCGCCGGCCGCTCAGATGGTCTCTTCGTAGAGCCGGCGGGTGGTCGCCCTGTCGAGGGGCACGGGATTGCCGGCGGCGGTGGGATCGACCAGGGCCATCTCCACCATCTCGTCGATGCGCTCGGCGCCCACCCCGAGAGCCGACAGCCTGTCTGGCACGCCCAGGTCGGCGCGCAGGGCCAGCACCATGTCGAGAAAGCCATCGAAGCCGCCAGCAATGCCCATATAGGCGGCCGCCGCGGCAATCTTCTGCTCGATGGCCGGGCGGTTGAAGCGCAGGACGGCCGGCATGACGACAGCGTTCGTCGTGCCATGATGGGTGTCGTAGAGCGCGCCCACGGGGTGGGAAAGCGCGTGGATGGCGCCGAGGCCCTTCTGGAAGGCGACGGCGCCCATCGCGGCGGCCGCCATCATGTGGCCGCGTGCCTCGATGTCCTGCGGATCGGCGAAGACCCTGGGCAGGTTTTCCTTCACCAGCCGCATGCCTTCCAGCGCGATGCCCTGGCTCATGGGGTGGTAGGAGGGCGAAGAATAGGCCTCCAGGCAATGGGCGAGGGCGTCCATGCCTGTGCCGACGGTGATCGCCCTGGGCATGCCGACGGTGAGCTCGGGATCGCAGATGGTGGCGGCGGGCAGCATCTTCGGATGGAAGATCACCTTCTTCACGTGGCTTTCGGAATTGGTCAGCACGCCGGCACGGCCGACCTCGGAGCCGGTGCCCGCCGTTGTCGGCACGGCAACAATGGGCGCGATCCTGTCGGCATCCGCCCGCGTCCACCAGTCGCCAACGTCCTCGAAGTCCCAGACGGGGCGCGACTGGCCGGCCATGAAGGCGATCAGCTTCCCGAGATCGAGACCCGAGCCGCCGCCGAAGGCGACGACGCCGTCATGTCCGCCCTGCCTGAAGGCGGCAATGCCGGCGGCAAGGTTCTTCTCGTTCGGGTTCGGGTCGACCTCGCTGAACATTGCGCGACCAAGACCGGCCGCCTCCAGAATGTCCAGCGCCCTCCCGGCGATCGGCAGGGGCGCAAGCCCGCGATCGGTCACCAGCAGCGGCCGCTTCATGCCGGCGGCCTTGCATGCCTCTGCCAGTTCGGCAAGGCGCCCCGCGCCGAAGCGAACCGAGGTGGGATAGGACCAGTTGACGGAAACACTCATGCCTGACGCTTTCTCAGATAGAAGGATTTGGGACGGGTAAGGTTGTGATAGCCGATCTCCGAGAGGGCACCGCCGCGGCCGGTCGCCTTGCATCCGGTCCAGCACAGTGCCGGGTCGAGATAGTCGGCGCGGTTCATGAACACGGTGCCGGTCTCGATCCCGGCGCCCAGCCGCTCCGCACGGGCGGGATCCGCCGTCCACAGCGAGGCCGTCAGCCCATAGGGACTGTCGTTCATCAGGGCGAGCGCCTCGGCATCGTCCTTGACGGGCATGATGCCGACGACCGGGCCAAAGCTTTCCTCGCGCATCACCCGCATCCGGTGGTTCACGTCCACGAGGATCTGCGGGGCGAGATAGGTGCCGCCATCATCCTCGGGAAACAGCTTCGGGTCGATCAGGGTGCGCGCGCCCTCGGCCAGCGCCTCGCTGATCTGCGCGCGCACCGTCTCCGCAAAACGCCGGCTGGCCATCGGCCCCAGGGTGGTTTCCTCCTCCAGCGGATTGCCGAGCTTGAGCCCTTTCACCCAGGCGACGGCCTTCTCCACGAAAGGCTCGAACAGGCTTTCGGCCACATAGATGCGTTCGATGCCGCAACAGCACTGGCCGGCGTTGAACATGGCGCCGTCCATCAGCCCGTCGACGGCCCAGTCGAGGTCGGCATCCTCCATCACATAGCCGGGGTCCTTGCCGCCGAGCTCCAGCCCAAGGCCGGTGAAGGTGCCGGCGGCGGCACGCTCGATCGCCTTGCCGCCGCCCACCGAGCCGGTGAAGTTCACGAAGCCGAAAAGGCCGGCGGCAATCAGCGCCTCGGTACCGGCATGGTCGAGAAAGAGGTTGACGAACACGTCTTCCGGCACGCCCGCCTCGCGGAAGGCGCGCACCATGCGCTCACCCACCAGGAGGGTCTGCGTGGCGTGCTTGATCGCCACGGCGTTGCCGGCGATGAGGGCCGGAACCACCGTGTTGATTGCCGTCAGATAGGGATAGTTCCACGGTGCGATGACGAGCACGACGCCGTGCGGCTCGCGCCGGATGAAACGCCGGTGTGTCTGCGAATCCTCGATCTCGATGGGAGAGAGTGCCTTCTGCGCGATCGAGGCCATGTAGTCGGCGCGCTCGTTGACGCCGCCGAACTCGCCGCCATAGCGCACGGGCCGGCCCATCTGCCAGGCAAGCTCGGGCACCACCTCGTCCTTCATCGCGTTGAGGCGGGCGATGCCGGCCCTGACTAGGTCGACCCGTTCCTTGAGCGGGCGGGCGGCCCACGCCTTCTGGGCGCGGGCTGCCTGCTCGATGAGCTTTGCCGCCTCTTCGACGGCCATCACGGGTCGCTCGGCATAGACCGAGCCGTCGACGGGCGAGATGCATTGCAGTGTTTTCGGCATGTCAGGCTCTTTCAAATCCGCGTTTGACCTCCCAGTCGGTGACGTGGCGGTCATATTCCTGTTGCTCCCAGCGCGCTGCGTGGACATAGTGGTCGATCACCGCGTCACCGAAGGCTTCGCGCAGCATCTTCGAGCCGTCGAGTGCCGCCGTCGCGTCGCGCAGCGTGCGCGGTATCTCGCGCACATCCGTGCCGTGATAGGCATCGCCCACGAAGGCCGGTTCGAGGGGCAGCCCGTTCTCGATGCCGGCAATGCCGGCGGCGATCAGCGCGGCGAAGGCCAGATGCGGCGTCAGGTCGGCACCGCCCACCCGGCATTCCACGCGCACGGCCTTGGTGTCGGCGCCGCACACGCGGTAGCCGGCGGTCCGGTTGTCCATCGACCAGATGGCCTTGGTGGGGGCGAAGGTGCCAGCGGCGAAGCGCTTGTAAGAATTGATGTGGGGGGCGAGGAAATAGGTGATTTCCGCGGCATGGGCCAGAAGACCGGCCATGTAGTGCCGCATCGTCTGCGACATGCCGTGCTCGGCCTGCGGGTCGTGGAAAAGCGGCTTGCCGTCCAGCGACCACAACGACTGATGGATATGCGAGGAACTGCCGGCGGCGCGATCGTCCCACTTGGCCATGAAGCTGACGGCATGGCCGTTCTGCCAGGCAATCTCCTTGCAGGCATTCTTGATGATGGCATGGCGGTCGGCCATGGTCAGCGCATCAGCATAGCGCACGTTGATCTCTTCCTGGCCGGCATCCGCCTCGCCCTTGGAATTTTCCACCGGGATGTCGGCGCCGTTCAGCCCGTTGCGGATCGCCCGCATCACCGCCTCTTCCTTCGTCGTCTGGAAGATGTGGTAGTCCTCGTTGTAGGCGCTGATGCGCTCCAGGCCGCGCCAGCCCTTGGCCTGTGCCTGCTCGAAGGAATCGCGGAAGAGGAAGAACTCCAGCTCGGAGGCCATCATGGCCCGCATGCCCATCGCCTCCAGCCGTGCGATCTGCTTCTTCAGGAGGGCGCGGGGCGAATGCGCCACCTCCCCATGGGTATGGTGGTCCAGCACGTCGGCAATCACCAGCGCGGTGCCTTCCAGCCACGGAACGCGGCGCAGGGTCGAAAGGTCTGGCCTCATCGTGTAGTCGCCATAGCCGGCCGCCCAGCTCGTCGCGCGGTAACCCTCCACCGTGTACATCTCCATGTCGGTGGCCAGCAGATAGTTGCAGCTGTGGGTTTCCTCGAAGGCGCTGTCGAGGAAGAAATCGACATGGAAGCGCTTGCCCATGAGGCGGCCCTGCATGTCGACCTGCGCGACGATGACCGTGTCGATCTCCCCCGCCGCGGCGGCGGCCTTCAGCGCGTCCATTGTCAGTTTTCCCGCCATGTGCGTCTTCCCGTCGTTCGGTTGGTCGGAGTTTCGGACCCGGAGGGCCCTCCGGGTCCGAAGGATGGCTGACGGCGCGATCAGCCGTAGCGGTAGGGCGGCCCTGCCTTGCGCATGACCTCACGATACTGGCGCAGGATTTCCACCACGCGCTGCCGGCGGCCGCCCTCGGCAGCGATCTCGTCCCAGAACTTCTCGGCCTCCGCCTCGACCTGCTCCCACTCCTCGTCGGGAATGGTCGTCAGCTCCATCTTGGCGCCGTTGACGCGCAGATCCGCCTCGCCGGCCCAGTACCAGTGCAGTCGGTAGTAGTGCGAGGAGTCCATGGCCAGGCGCAGGAGAGTTTTCAGGTGCTCGGGCACCTCGTTCCAGCGCTCGGTGTTGGCGAAGAAGTGGCCGATCCAGGCACCGCAGATGTTGTTGGTGAGGAAATAGGGCGTCACGTCCGCCCAGCCCACCGTGTAGTCCTCGGTGATGCCCGACCAGGCAATGCCGTCAAGCTCGCCCGTCTGCACCGCCACCTCGACATCCTCCCACGGCAACGTCACCGGCACGACGCCGAAGCGCGACAGGAAGCGGCCGGCCGTGGGGAAGGTGAACACGCGCTTGCCCTTCAGGTCCTCCAGGCTGCGGATCGGCTCCTTGGTGTTGAAGTGACAGGGATCCCACGAGCCGGCCGACAGCCAGGTGACGTTCTCCACCTCGCCATAGGCTTCCTGCCAGATCTCGGCCAGGCCATATTTGTAGAAGAGCGCCTGCACGTCCAGCGAATAGCGGGTGGCAAAGGGGAAGTAGCCGCCGAAGACCGAGACGTCGACGGGAGCGGCCATGGAATCGTCGTCCGACTGCACCGCGTCGATGGTGCCGTTCTGCATGGCGCGGAAAAGCTCGCCGGTGGGCACGAGCTGATCGGCGAAGTAGAGCTCGATCTCCATCTCGCCATTGGCCGCCTTGTTGAAGGCGTCGATGGCGGGCTTGACCACATGCTCGGCAAGCGCCGGGCCGGCATAGGTCTGCATACGCCAGCGAATGGGCGACTGGGCCTTCACATAGGGGGCGGCCAGCGTCGCGCTGCCGGCGGCAGCGGTGGCGAGGCCGGCCTTGGTGAGAAATTGTCTTCGGTTCTGCATGTCTCGTTCTCCTCTGGTTGGTTTTCGGGTTCGTGCCGCTTCTTCTGCCTCCTCGATGCCGTCACCTCCCTTCATCGGATGTAGTAGTGCTGGGGCAGCCACAGGGCGATCTGCGGGAAGGCCATCACCAGCACGAGCGCCAGAACCATCACCGCCACGAAGGGGATGATGGAGCGGTATATGTCGCCCAGGCTCACCTCCGGGGGAGCCATGGCGCGCATCAGGAAGAGGTTGTAGCCGAAGGGCGGGGTCATGTAGGCGATCTGGCAGGTGATGGTGTAAAGCACGCCGTACCAGATGAGATCGAAGCCCAGCGCCTTGACCAGGGGGATGTAGAGCGGTGCGACGATGACGAGCATCGCCGTGTCGTCGAGAAACATCCCCATGACGAGATAGGAGAGCTGCATCAGGATCAGCACCTCCCAGGGCGAAAGCCCCAGCTTGTCGAGAAAGAAGTTCTCGATGGCGCGCACCGCGCCCAGGCCGTCGAAGACGGCGCCGAAGCAGAGCGCTGCGAGGATGATCCACATGAACATGCAGGAGATGGAGAGCGTCTTCTTCACCGTGGTATGAAAGACGGCCCAGGAAAGGCGCCCGCGGATGGCGGCGGCGAGCGTGGCGGAAACGGCACCGATGGCCGAACTCTCCACGAGGCTGGTATAGCCCATGACGAAAAGGCCCGTCATCGCCATGAAGATGAAGAAGGGCAGGATGCCGGCCGAAAGCAGCTTCAGTTTCTCGCCCCACGGCACCTGCCGCTCCGCCGCCGGCAGAACCGGGCCGAGGCGTGGCTGCAGCCAGCAGCGGATGGCGATGTAGAGTATGAAGAGGCCGGCCATCATGAGCCCCGGGAAGACGCCGGCCAGCCAGAGCTGGCCCACCGGCTGGCGGGCGATCATGGCATAGAGCACCAGCACCACGCTCGGCGGCACCAGGATGCCCAGCGATGAGCCGGCCTGGATGACGCCCGTCACCATCACCTTGTCGTAGCCGCGGCGCAGAAGCTCCGGCAGTGCTATCGTCGCGCCGATGGCCATGCCGGCCACCGAGAGCCCGTTCATGGCCGAGATCACCACCATCAGCGCGATGGTTCCGATGGCAAGGCCGCCGCGCACCGGACCGAACCAGACGTGAAACATCTTGTACAGGTCGTCGGCGATCCCCGACTCGGAGAGCATGTAGCCCATGTAGATGAAGAGTGGCAGCGTGAGCAGCGCGTACCACTTCATCAGCTTCATGGCGGCCGAGAAGGCAATCTCGGAGCCGCCCGTGCCCCAAAGCATGAGCGCGAAGACGACGGCGATGAAGCCGATGGCCCCGAACACGCGCTGGCCTGTCAGAAGCAGGCCCATCATGCCGGAGAACATGAGGATGGCGGTCATCTCGTAGCTCACGACAGCTCCTCCCCGCGCGCCAGGGCCAGATCGCGGAAGAACTGGGCGATTGCCTGAAGCAGCATCAGCGCCACGCCGATGCACATGACGATCTTGATCGGCGCCATGTAGGGCGACCAGGCCGAGTAGCTGGTCTCGCCATAGCGCAGCGCATAGGCGGTGGAGGAGAAGCCGCCATACAGCAGGATGCAGAGATAGAAGATCAGGAACAGGATGGTGACGCTGTCGACCATGGCGCGCGTGCGCGGCCCCCAGTTGGCATAGATGAGATCCATGCGCACGTGGGAATCGTGCTGCAGAGACCAGCCGCCGCCCAGCATGTAATAGGCCGCCATCACGAACTGGGCCATCTCCAGCGTCCACAGCGGCGGGATGGCCACCGCCTTCATCACCGAGGAGTAGAGAAGAATCCCGATCATCGCCACGACGAGATACATGGCGAACAGGCCGACAACCCGGTTGACGCGGTCGATCAGTCTCACATAGCGGCGCACAATCTCAGGCATGGCGTTCCGCCTCGCCGGGGCGCGCACGGTGCTGCGTTCGCTCCATTGTTCTCCTCATTTGGCGAGTGTTTCCCCTTTCAGCGCCGCAAGCGCCATTTTCAGGTGCCGCGCCAGCAGGTCCGCCATTGCCTTCTGCTCTGCGGCGCCGGCAATCAGATCGTTGCGGATTTCGATCATCACGTTGTCGAGCCCCCTGCCGAGCGCCTGGTCGGCGAGCGTGTGCGTCACGCCGTCCTGCGGTCCGTAGGGCTCGTTGCGGCGCACGATCCATCCGCCCTCCTGCGCAAGAGAGGCTATCAGCGCATCGGCAAGGCGACGGTCGCGATCGTGCAGGATGCCGATCTCCACGGCGCGCCGGCGGCCGAGATAGACCGGCGTGAAGGAATGCACGGTGACGAGGGCTGGCGCCTTCCCCGCCTGCATGCGGGAATCGAGGCAGGCCGAAAGCGCGGCACGGAAGGGAAAATAGAACCGCTCGGCGCGGCGCATCCGCGCGGCCCGGGTGAGCCCGGCATTGCCGGGGATCGTATAGGCCTCGCTGCGCGCCGGCGTGGCATCCGGGGCATGCGGCGGGCGGTTGCAGTCGTAGACGAGACGGGAGATGCGGCTTGCCACCAGCGGCGCATCGAGAAGGGCCGAAAGGTGCAGCGCCACCGCATGGGCGCCGGGGTCCCAGGCGACGTGACTCGCCAGCGCCTCTGCATCGAGGCCGAGATCGGAAAATTCCGCGGGAATGGCATTGGAGGCGTGTTCGCAGGCCAGCACGAACGGTCCGGCGCCATCGGGGTTGAGCGTCTCCACCACCCCCGGTTCCGCGGCGCCTTCTCCTCCTTGGTGCCTGTCTGTCACCAGCCCCTCCTGCCAGAACAGAAAATATCTTTTCACATTTGTCGTAGCGGTCAAGATTAATTCTGAAAATTTTGCTACAGACCAATCGGAAGAGTCTCGATCCTTTGGAGATGTTCGTCGGGCGGCGCGGAGCGGGGGAGGTTTTTGGGGACATGGATGCATCGAACGGGAAGACGGTGGCAGAGCGTCTGCGGGGCGCCTTCGAGACTCTCACGCGCGCCGAGCGGCAGCTCGCCAACGCGCTTCTCGACAACTATCCCCTGCTCGGGCTGGAGAGTATTACGGCGGTGGCGGACTCGGCCGGCGTATCCACCCCCACCGTGGTGCGCATGGCCAAGAAGCTGGGCTTCGGCGGCTTTCCCGAAATGCAGGCGGCCCTCCGGGCAGAGCTGCAGGCCACCATCTCCAATCCCATAGCCAAGCACGACCAGTGGGCCGAAAGCCCGCTTGAGGGCCATCTGCTCAGCCGCTTCGCCGACGCGGTGACGGAGAACATCCGCCAGACTCTCAACCAGCTCGACAAGCGCACCTTCGATGCCGTGGCGGACCTGCTGGCCGATGAAGGGCGCAACGTCCACGTGGTGGGCGGGCGCATCACCCGCTCCATGGCCGATCACTTCTTCACCCACATGCAGGTGATCCGCCCGGGCGTGACGCAGATCGCCTCGAACTCCAATTCCTGGCCGCACTACGTGCTCAACATGCGCGCCGGCGACATTCTGGTGGCCTTCGACATTCGCCGCTACGAGCACGACATATTGCGGCTGGCCGAGATGGCGCGGGCGCGCGACGTCACCGTCGTCCTGTTCACCGACCAGTGGGGCTCGCCCGCCGCCCGCCATGCCGCCCACCGTTTCCACGCCCGCATCCAGGTGCCCTCGGCCTGGGATTCGACGGCGGTCATCCTGTTCATCGCCGAGGCGCTGATCGCCGCCATCGAGACGCGCACCTGGGAGACGACGCGGGCGCGCATGAACGAGCTCGAAGAGCTGTTCGACAAGACACGGCTGTTCCGCAAGTTCGTGTGACGGCAGCCACGGCGCCGTGCTCCGATCGGTCGCAGTGACTTCGCGTCCGGCACGTGCGAAGGGGAGGCATGAGCACCATGCGGCGCATTCTGGGCGATCGGCTGAGCGGCGGGATTTTCGCCGCTCTCGTGGCCTATGTGCTCGCCGTCCAGGGGCTTTTGTCCGCCTTCGCACAGGGGGCGCTCGCAGCGCCGCGCCCGGATACGGGCTTTGTCATCTGCTCGCTGGCGGGGGGTGTGTCGGCCAGGCCGGACCGCTCGCACCTGCCGCTGGAGCGCGCGGCCCATCACTGCTGTGCGGCGTTGTGCCATGCCGCCGCCGCCCACAGCCCCGCGCTGCCCGCCGCCGATGCCGCGCCTGCCTTCCTTTCGCGCGAGGGCGGGAAGCCGCAAGCCTTCTCCCCGCATGTGCCTCTACTTCCCGCCGCTCTCGGGCTGGCGGCCGAGGCCCGCGCCCCGCCTTTCCTCTCCGCGTGACCTGGACCGCGAGGGGGTGCACCGCGCATCCCCCGTTTCGGCATATCTGGAGAGACGACAATGCGATTTTTCCCAATTCTTCTTGCAGCATCGCTGCTGCTTGCCGCTCCCGCTTCGGCACATGACTATCAGGCGGGCGAACTTCACATCATCCACCCCTGGGCGCGTGCCACGCCGCCCGGCGCGCCAGCGGGTGGCGGCTTCGTCACCATCGTCAACAATGGCGGCGCTGACGACCGGCTCCTCGGCGTGGCCTCGCCGATCGCCGGGCGTGCCGAGCTGCACAGCATGGAAGTGACCGACGGCATCATGAAGATGCGGCCGGTACCGGACGGCATTTCCATTCCCGCCGGCCAGACGGTGGCGCTCGAACCCGGTGGCTATCACATCATGTTTCTCGATCTCACCGGCCCCATCGAGGAGGGCGCGCGCGTGCCGCTCACCCTGACCTTCGAGAAGGCGGGGGCCGTGGAGGTGGAGATGGCCGTCGCCCCGCCAGGCGCGCCGGCCTCCGCCGCCGGTCACGACCATGGGGAGGCCCGGTGATGCGCCCGCGCATTGTCGCCCTGGTCGCCGGCGGGGCGTTCGCACTTGCTGCCACGCTCACCGCCTTCACCATGCTGGTGGGCTCCTGGGCGCCGCAGAACGGCGTTCGCACAACGGGGGTCGCCGCCGTTGGCGGCCCCTTCACCCTGACCGACGAGACGGGCCGGCAGGTCACCGAGGCGGAGCTTCTTGGCCGGCCGAGCGTCATCTTCTTCGGCTTCACCTATTGCCCCGACGTCTGTCCGACCACGCTCTACGAAATGTCGAACCTCATGGAGCGGTTGGGGCCGAAGGCCGACCGGATGAACTGGGTGTTCGTTTCCGTGGATTGGGAGCGCGACGGGCCCGAAGAGATGCGGGCCTATCTGCAGGCATTCGACGAGCGCATCCGGGGCTTCACCGGCACGAAGGAGCAGATCGACGCGATCACCAGCGCCTACAAGGTGTTCTATGAGCGTGTTCCCACCGGCGAGGGCGAAGGCGATTACACCATCAACCACACCGCCTCGGTGTTTCTGATGGATGGAAAGGGTGGCTTCGTCGGCACGCTCGGCTATGGCGAGGATGCCGACACGATGCTCGCCAAGCTGGAGCGCCTTGCCGCGGGCGGCTGAACCGTGCCCGGTGCCGTGGGCGCCTACGGCGCCGGGTTGCGCTTGTTGAGGTCCAGAAGCTCCAGATAGATGCCGGAGTGATCCTTCTCGGCGCCGCCCAGTTCCTCGACGAAGCGGCGGAAGCGGGCGCGCATCTGCTCGCTGAGCGGCAGGGTGAGGCCGGCGCGCGCCGCCTCCTCCAGCGCGTTGTCGAGGTCCTTGAGCTGCAGCCGCGAGGGGCCGCCGGGCGCGAAGTTGCCCGTGGTCATGCGCTCGCCGTGCTGCTGCAGGATGACCGAATCGGCAAAGCCGCCCTTCAGCGCATGGCGCACGGCAGCAGGGTCGGCGCCGCCCGCTTCCAGAAGCAGCATGGCCTCGGCCACCGCGCCTATGGTGACGGCGACGATGGCCTGATTGGCGAGCTTGGCAAGCTGGCCTGTCCCCGCCGGACCCACGCGCGCCGGCCGCCCCATGGCCTCCAGCACCGGACGGGCCGTCTCGAAGACGGCCTCCTCGCCGCCGGCCATGATGGCCAGGGTGGCGGCCTCCGCCCCTTTCGTGCCCCCGGAGACCGGCGCGTCCAGATGGCCGATCCCCAGTGCCTTGAGGCGGGTGGCATGGTCGCGGGCCTCGGCGGGGCGGATGGAGCTCATGTCGATGAGCGTCGCCTGCCTGCCCATCGCCTCGGCGACGCCGCCTTCGAAAAGCACGGCGCCCACGGCGGCGCCGTCCGAAAGCATGGTGATGACGAACGCCGCTTCGCCCACCGCCTGCGGCGCGCTGGCGGCAATCCGCGCGCCGAGCGGCGCAAGGGCCGCGGCCTTCTGCGGCGTACGGTTCCACACGGTGACGGGAAAGCCCGCCTTGAGAAGATTGGCGGCCATGGGCGCGCCCATGAGGCCCGTTCCCAGGAATGCGATGGCGGGTTTGGTCATGGGCTGTCCTCCTGCATGGGGATGAATGGTTCCGCCCGCACGGGCGGGTCTTCAGGCGCTCTTCAGCCGCTCCCCCGCTTCGTCGCGGCTTACCTGGAGATGGGCGTGGATCGCTGCCTGGCAAGCCGGCACGTCTCGCTCGATGGCGGCCTTCAGGATCGCGGCATGCTCCGGGATCGTTTCCTCGCGAAAGCCGGCATGTTCCAGACCGGCCACCACCTGCTGGCGAAACTGTTCATAGATGTTGCGGTGGGTGGCGCGCAGCACCTCGGATGGGCAGGCCGACAGCAGGGTGTCGTGAAACTCCCAGTCGATGCGTGTCCACAGGGGAACGAAGGGAGCGATGTCGGGCGCGCTCCTCATCTTCCGTTCAATGTGGACCAGCTTGTGATGGGCCGCCGCCAGCCTGGCCTCCCATTCCAGATCGCCCTCCCGGATGGCTTGTCTCACGCCTTCGCATTCCAGGAGGATGCGCAGGTTCATCAGCTCCGCAAGCCGCCTCCGGCTGGCCGCCGGCACGCGAAAACCGCGCTGTTCTTCCTGGACGAGCAGGCTTTCGTGGGCAAGCCGCAGGAAGACCTCGCGCATGGCGCTGGCGCTGATGCCGTAGGCATCCTTCAGCATGTCGGGGCGCAGCTTCTCTCCCGCCCTGAACTCGCCGGCCATGAGCCGCGTCTTGAGAGAGCGATAGGCGGCGGAGGGCCGCATGGCTTTGCCGGCGTTCATCGAAATCTTTCCCCTGGAAGTTTCGTGATTTTCAAAAATTATGAAATTTCGATAATTTTTGAAAGCCTGCTTGTCTGGCAAAATTCACGTTGCTAGGTTTCGTGTCGCCGCCGAAGGCTGGCGGCATCGTGCGCGGGCGAGGAGGAACGCCCGCAACGCAACAATGGGAGGAGAAGAGATGAAAGCTTGCAGGACGCTCTACGCAGCGACGGCCGCCCTTGCGCTCTTTGCCACGGGCGCGGCAGCCCAAACGACCACCCTGCGCATCCAGACCCACTATGCGCCGGAAACGCCGTCGGGCCAGCTTGCCACGCAGTTCGTCGAGGATGTGGAAGTCATGTCCAACGGCGAGATCGACATCGAGATGTTCTATTCGTCGGCCGTGGTCAAGACGGTGGAGACGTTCGACGCCGCGGCAACCGGCATCCTCGACTGCGACATGACGGGCGGCGCCTACCAGACGGGCAAGAACCCCGCCTTCCAGTTCGTGGGCGACATCATGGGCGGTTACGACACGCCCTATCAGCAGCTTTCCTGGCTCTACTATGGCGGCGGCCTGGAGGCGGCCCAGGAGCTCTACAACAAACACGACATGCAGCTCGTCGGCTGGTGGATCTACGGCCAGGAATCGCTTGCCTCGACCACACCGATCGCGGGGCCGGAGGATCTGAAGAACTGGAAGTTCCGTTCCCCGCCGGGGCTGGAGACGGAGATCTTCGCGACATTGGGCGCCAGCCCGGTCGTGATGGACTTTACCGAGGTCTTCACCGCGCTTGAGACCGGCATCATCGACGGGGCGGATGCCTCCGGGCTTGCCAACAACAAGGGTCTCGGCCTCTACGACATCGCCAAGCATGCCACCTATCCGGGCTTCCACTCCATGCCGTCCGATCACCTTGCCTGCAACAAGGCCAAGTGGGACGCCATGCCGGAACATCATCGCCGCATCATGGAAACGGCCATGGAGAAGCTGGCGCTGCGCACGGCGCTGACCTTCGAGAAGCAGAATGCGGAGGCGGCGGCGGAATTGCGCGAGGCCGGCGTGACCATTCACGACTGGTCGCCGGAAGATCGTGCCGCGTTCCGCAAGGCGGCCCAGCAGGCATGGGAAGGCTGGGCGGAGAAGACGCCGGAGGCGCGCGCGCTCGTCGACAGCCACAAGGCCTACCTCAGGCAGCTCGGCCTGCTGGCGGAATAGGCCAGGGTCAGGGGAGGCGCTTGCCGCCTCCCTTCTCCGTTTGAGCCGCTTGCGGGGAGGGTTTCATGGTCGAGCACGAGAAAACCGGCCTCGTCGACAGGATCACCTGGACCATCAGCCGCATTGCGATGATCCTGCCTGCTGTCATCGTGGCCGTGATGTTCTGCGAGGTCGTGCTGCGTTACGTCTTCGCGCGGCCCACCCTGTGGGCCAACGAGCTGTCGCTGTGGCTCGCCGGCGCGGCCTATCTGCTGGCCGGGCTCTACGCGATGCAGCAGCGCAGCCACATTCGCATCACCCTGCTGTACGACGTCATGCCGCGTTGGTTGCGCAAGACATGCGATGTGCTGTCCGTGCTTTTCCTTCTCGTTTTCGTGTTCGCCGTCATCTGGGGCGGGTTCGGCGAAGCATGGGTCAAGCTCAACCGTTGGGAGACCTTCGGCACGGCCTGGGATCCGCCGATTCCCGCCACGCTGAAGCCGTTGATCCTGATCGTCCTGCTGCTGACGGCGGTGCAGGCGGTCTCGAACCTGATCTGCGACTGGAACCGCGAACCGGAGGAGCATGGCTTGCCCGAAGACGTCGATCTCGACATCGTCGCGCTGCAGGCCGGAAGGGAGCGAGAACGCCGTGCCGCCCGGGACTGACACCTCCGCAGGGCCCTTCGCAAAGGGGACGTCATGGACATAGGCATCATCTCCCTGACCGTGCTTGTCGGCATGCTGGCGCTGCTCGCCATCGGCATGCCGCTCGGCTTTGCATCGGCCTTTCTGGCCGTCGTCGTGATGGTCATGAAGTTCGGCCCGGATCTGCTGTTTTCCAGTTTCGGCACCGGGCCGCTCAACATTCTGGCTCAGCGCATGTATGGGCTGTGCACGGACTACGTGCTGATCTCCGTGCCCCTGTTCATCCTGATGGCGACGCTTCTGGAGCGCTCCGGCATCGCGCGCGACATGTATGACAGCCTGACGCTGTGGCTCAATCGCACGCGCGGCGGCATCGCCATCGTCACGTCGCTCATGGCTGTCGTGATGGCGGCGATGTCCGGCATCATCGGCGGCGAGGTGGTGCTGTTGGGGCTGATCGCGCTGCCGCAGATGCTGCGGCTCGGCTATGACCAGAACCTCGCCATCGGCACGATCTGCGCCTCGGGCTCGCTGGGCACCATGATCCCGCCCTCCATCGTGCTCATCATGTATGGCCTCATCACCGAGACGTCGATCCAGGCGTTGTTCACGGGCGCTTTCGTTCCCGGCTTCATCCTGGCGGCGTGCTACATCGTCTACATCTTCGTCCGCACGCGGATGAACCCGTCGCTCGCCCCGTTGCCGGAGCCCAGCGAAAGGGATCTGCCGTCGGCGGAGAAATATCGCTCCCTTGTCATTCTCCTCGGCTGGTTCCTGGGCGTGTGGGGCGGTGGGGCGCTCGTTCATGCCGGGCTCATCGAGGCGCAGAACGCGCTCGGCCTGTTGAGGGCGGGCGATTATGCCCCCTACAGCGGCGGGCAGGTCCTTTCCCATGGCGCGCTTGCGCTTGCCGGGCTGCTTCTGCCGACCCTGGTCTTCGGCGTCCACCGGGCGCGCCGGACATGGGCCATGTCGAAGGGGCTGGTGGCACCGCTGTGCGTCGTCTTCGTCGTGCTGGGCTCCATCTATGGCGGTGTTACCGGCATCACGGAGGCGGCCGGCATGGGCGCGGTGGCGGTTCTGGTGCTCATCATCATCCGCGGGGAGTTTTCCTTCGCCCTGGTGCGCGATGCGCTGATGCGCACCTTCCGCTCCACCGGCACCATCATCTGGGTCACCTTCGGTGCCACGGCGCTTGCCGGCGCCTACACCATTGCCGGCGGCCCCACCTATGTGGCCAACCTGATCGTCGGGGCGGAGTTGCCGACGCTCGGCATTCTCATCGTCATGATGATCATTTTCCTGTTCCTGGGGGCCTTCATGGACTGGGTGGGCATCGTGCTGCTCGTCATGCCCGTCTTTCTGCCCATCGTGTTGAGGTTGCCGGTGGAGGAGATCGGCCTGTTCGGCCCGTTTGCCGATGCCCGCTCCTTCGTGCCGGTGTGGTTCGGAATCCTGTTCTGTGTGAACATGCAGGTCTCCTTCCTGTCGCCGCCCTTCGGCCCCGCCGCCTTCTATCTCAAGTCCGTGGCGCCGCCGCACATCACCTTGCCGGCCATTTTCCGGGGGTTCATGCCCTTCATCGCGATCCAGATTCTGGTATTGATGCTGGTGCTCTTCTTCCCGGAACTGACAATGCTCTTTCGATAGCGGCGCCACACAGAAAGAGCCGCCGGCGCCCACCAGGAGGGGGCCGGCCCTGAAACCCGAAGGCGGGCCGCGGCGTTTTTCTACCCGCGGGCCGAACGACTGCTGGAGCGACCATGAAAGACTTCATTCGCCTCGACGACACGGACAATGTGGTAACCGTGACACGCGCGCTGGAAGCGGGGGTGGAGATCGAAGGCGCGCGCACCGCAAGCCTCGTGCCGCGCGGGCACAAGGTAGCGGTGCGGGCCATCGCCCGTGGCGAGCCGGTGCGCAAATATGCGCAGATCATCGGCTATGCCGCCTGCGACATCGCGCCCGGAGAGCATGTCCACACGCACAATCTGGAGTTCCGCAACGTTGCGGCAGAGTATGATTTCGCCACCGACCTGCGGCCCGTGGCGATGGTGCCGGAAGAGCGCCGCGACACCTTCATGGGCTTCCGCCGCGCCGGCGGCCGCGTGGGAACGCGCAACTACATCGCCATCCTGACATCGGTGAACTGTTCGGCGACCGCGGCGCGCATGATCGCCTCGGCCTTCGGGCCGGAGGAACTGGCCCGATACCCCAATGTCGATGGCGTCGTCGCCTTCGTGCATGGCACGGGCTGCGGCATGGCTGGCGATGGCGACGGCTTCGAGGCGCTGCAGCGGGTGATGTGGGGCTATGCCCGCCATCCCAATCACGCCGGCGTTCTGATGGTGGGGCTCGGCTGCGAGATGAACCAGATCGACTGGCTGCTCGAAGCCTATGGCCTCGAAAGAGGACCGCTGTTCCAGACGATGAACATCCAGGACGTTGCGGGCCTTCGCAGGACGGTGGAGATGGGCGTGGAGAAGGTGCGTGCCATGCTGCCGCTTGCCAACGAAGCGCGCCGGCAGCCCTGTCCCGCGTCGGAGCTGACGGTGGCGCTGCAGTGCGGCGGCTCGGATGCCTGGTCCGGCATCACCGCCAACCCGGCGCTCGGCCATGCTTGCGACCTCCTGGTGGCGCAGGGGGGAACGGGCGTGCTCGCCGAGACGCCCGAGATCTACGGCGCCGAACACCTGCTGACGCGCCGCGCGGTCGATCGTGCGGTGGGCGAGAAGCTCGTCTCGCTGATCCGCTGGTGGGAGGATTACACGCGGCGCAACAATGGCTCGATGGACAACAACCCGAGCCCCGGCAACAAGAAGGGCGGTCTGACCACCATTCTGGAGAAATCCCTGGGCGCTGCCGCCAAGGGCGGCACGACGCCGCTTATCGGGGTCTATAAATATGGCGAGCCGGTGACGGCCCGTGGCTTCGTCTTCATGGATTCGCCGGGCTACGATCCGGTGTCGGTGACGGGCCAGATCGCCTCCGGCTGCAATCTGGTCGTCTTCACCACGGGCCGTGGCTCGGCCTTCGGCTCCAAGCCGGCGCCCTGCATCAAGGTGGCGACGAACACCGAGATGTACCAGCGCATGACGGAGGATATGGACATCAACGCCGGAGCGATGCTGACCGAGGGGGTGAGCCTCGAGGAGAAGGGTCGCGAGATCTACGAGATGATCCTGCGCGTGGCCTCCGGGGAGCGCTCGAAATCCGAGGCGCAGGGCCTCGGCGACTATGAGTTCGTGCCCTGGCAGATCGGCGCGACCATGTGATCGCGCGACAGGGTGTGCAGGCAGCGGCAAGGCAGGAAGGGAGACAGGCTGTGAGCAAACCACATATCGGCTTCATCGGGCTGGGGTTGATGGGGTCCGCCATGGTGCAGCGCCTTCTGGACTGCGGCTATCGGCTGAGCGTGCTCGGCCGGCGCAGTCGCGCAGGCGTGGAAGCGGCGGTGGCGCGCGGGGCGCAGGAAGCCGCGAATGGCCGCGAGCTGGCGGCGGCAAGCGACATCGTGATGCTGTGCATGGACACGTCCGCTTCGGTGGAGGCGCGGATGTTCGGCGAGGATGGGGTGATCGCCGGTCTGCGGCCGGGTGCTGTGGCCATCGACTTCGGCACCTCGCTGCCATCCTCGACGCGGCGCATCGGCGAGGCGGTGGCCGCCGCCGGCGCCGTCTACTTGGATGCCCCGCTCGGCCGCACGCCGGCGCACGGCCGTGAAGGCAAGCTCAACATCATGTGCGCGGGCGAGGAGGTCGCCTTCCGGCGCGTCCGGCCGGTGCTGGACGATCTCGGCGAGAACGTCTTTCACCTGGGCCCCCTGGGCAGCGGCCACACCATCAAGCTCATCAACAATTTCTATGCCATGACGACGGTATGCGCGATGGCGGAGGCCTTCGCCATGGCCGACCGCGCCGGGGTGAGCCGCCAGGCGCTCTACGACGTGATGGCCGCCGGACCCAACAGGTCCGGCATGATGGACTTCATGAAGGCCTATGCCGTGGACGGGGATCCCGAACAGCTCGCCTTCGCCGTGCGCAACGCGCGCAAGGATGTCGCCTACTACGCGGCGATGGCGGAGGAGGGTGGCGGCGTCTCCATCATGTCGGGCTCCACCAAGCTGGCGCTCAGCCTGGCCGACAGCGGTGCGTTCGCAGAGCGGAAGGTGCCCGAACTCGTCGACTTCTTCTCCTCGCTCGCCCGCCGCGAAGGCTGACGCGCGGAACCCCTTTCAAGGACTCCCGCGCATGGCCGGTACAGCCGCACGCCCCGTCGAAGACCGGCCGATGCTGGGCATCGGCCTGATGCTGTTCACCTACTTCCTGTTTTCCTGCGTGGATACCTCTGCGAAATGGCTGGCATATGCCGGCCTGCCGGCCGCGCAGCTCGCCTTCATGCGCTATTTCGTGCACCTGTTCATTTCCATCGGGCTGATTGCGCGGCAGGGCGTCTCGCCTTCCCGTTTCGGCACCGATCAGGTGGGGCTCGTTCTGCTGCGCTCGGGGCTTCTGGTGGCCTGCACCATCCTCAACTTCATCGCCGTGCGCCATCTGCCGCTGACGCTCACCTCCACCATCATGTTCTCCTCGCCGATCATCATCTGCGCGCTCTCGGGGCCCGTTCTGGGCGAAAGGGTGGGCGTGTGGCGCTGGTCGGCGATCCTTGTCGGCTTCTGCGGCATCCTCATTGCCATCCGCCCCTTCGATGCCGGTTTCCATTGGGCCGTGTTCCTGTCGCTCGGCAACGCCCTTGCCTTTGCCGCCTATGCGCTCATCACGCGCAAGCTTTCGGGCACGATCTCCACCGATACCATGCAGCTCTATACGGGCCTGGTGGGGGCGGCCGTGCTGGCGCCCTTCGCGCTCGCGGCATGGCAGATGCCGGCCACACCGCTCGGCTGGTCGCTGATGATCGGCCTCGGCTTGCTCGGCTGGCTGGGACACGAGACGCTGACGCGCGCCCACGGCTATGCCACAGCCAGCGCGCTGACACCCTTCTCCTATGTCTTCATCATCTATCTGGGCGTGTGGAGCTATGCGGTGTTCGGCGAGCTGCCGGACGGCTGGACCGTTCTCGGCGCGCTGGTGGTCACCGCGGCGGGCATGACCATCTGGCTGCGCGAGCGCTGGCTGGCAAGACGCGACCCCGGGCGGCTGGTGCCGCGTCGGGCTGCCGAAACGGGACGCCCCGCTTGAAACCGGTCACGAGCCTGCATCGCCGGGTATCCCGGACACCGGGCGATGCAGCTTTGCCGATCAGCGCTTCATGCCATCGCGCAACCACCTGCGCGGATGGCCGCGCCGGCCATCACTGCGCAAGGCAGGTATCCGCGTTCTCCGGCGTGCAGACGTCGAGGCCCGTATAGATCGGGTCTTCCACATCCTTGCCTTCGACCAGGGCCTTGAGCACTTCCATGGACTTGTAGCCCATCTCGAAGGGCCGCTGGCCAACCTGGCCGTTGGACAGCCCGTCCTTCAACTGCTCCATCTGCATGGGCAGCGTGTCGGCAACGAAGATGCTCATCTCGCCCGAGGTCAGCTTGTCCTTGTAGGGCTCCACTGCCTGGCGATAGGCATTGTCGTACCACTGGGTGAAGGCGCCGGTGGAGATGAAGGCAGTCAGGTCCTGCTCCTTGGCCAGAATGTCGGTCAGGCCCTGAACGGCCTTGTTGCCGTCGTCATCGGTGATCAGAGGGCAGCCGGAGACCTCCGTCCAGCCGTTCTGGCCGGTCAGCGGTTCGCCGGGAGGATCGCCCAGCTTCTCGCCGGACAGCGTCTCGCGGATGCCGAGCAGCCGCTCATTGTGGTTTGCCGCTGCCGCGCCGCCCGTCTGCAGACAGATCTTGCCGCCGTCCGGATGGCGCGCCTGGGCGAGCTTGGCGAGGTTGACGCCGATGTCGTAGTTCTTCGTGCCGACGAAGGTGGCACGGATGTCCTTGTCCTCCTCGAGCAGGTCCGCATCCCAGGTCATGACCGGGATGCCGGCCTCCTTCGCCACTTCCAGCGCCTTGGCCATGGCCGGCGCGTTCGACGGCGAGACGGCAATGCCGTCGACACCCTGGCTGATGAGGTCCTGCACGATCTGAATCTGTTCGAGCTCGGTATGCTCACCGGGGCCGATATAGACGCACTCGATGCCCTCGATCTCCTCCTGCGCCTTGTAGCAGCCGTCTCGCGCCAGGTCGAAGAACGGATTGTTCATCGCCTTGGGCACCAGCGCCAGGCGGAGCTTGTCCTGTGCCGCGGCACTGCCGGCCATGGCCAGCACGCCCAGAAGGGCTGTTGCCACTATTCGCTTCCTCATGTCATTCCTCCCTTGGTTGGTGTGCCCGGACCCCTTGCCGTTCAGGTCCGTCCACGATTGCGGATCTGTTCCAGAAGAACCGCAAGAATCAGGAACAGACCCACGAAGAACTGCTGCCAGAGCGCATCGATGCCGGCCAGAAGCAGGGAGTTGCGGATGAGCTCCATGAGAGCCGCGCCGATGGGTGCGCCAAGAGCATAGGCGACCCCGCCCATCAGGTTGGCGCCGCCGATGACGGTGGCAGCGATGACGTTGAGCTCATAGGTCAGGCCCAGCGCGTTCGTCACCGATCCGAACCAGCCGACCATCAGGAAGGCGGCAAGGCCCGCACACAGGGAGCAGACCACATAGACGGAGACGATGACGCGTTCGACGGGAATGCCGGCCAGCTTCGCGGCCTGCTTGTTGCCGCCGATGGCGAAGACCCAGCGCCCCCAGGTGGAATAGCGGTATACCCACCAGAACACCGCGGTCAGCACGGCCAGCACCCAAACGGGGTTGGGAATGCCCATCATGCTTTCTCCGCCGATCCACTCGAACAGGTCCTGATCGGGGCCGAAGGCGTAGATCATCTTGTTGTTGGACAGCACCATGGCGATGGAGCGCGCCATCGCCAACATGCCCAGCGTCACCACGAAGGGCGCCATGCGCAGATAGGCAATCAGCACGCCGTTGACGAGACCGACGAGCGCGGCGGTGCCCATGCAGGCCAGAAATCCCAGGCCGATGCCATAGCCCGCCTGCATGACGAGCCCGGTAACGATGCCGGTCAACCCCATCAGCGAGCCCACGGAAAGGTCGATGCCGGCCGTGCAGATGACGGCCGTCATGCCGAGCGCCATGATGCCGAAGAAGGCGAAGTTGCGCGTCACGTTGAACATGTTGCGCTCGGTCAGGAAGACATCGGAGACCATCGTCATGACGATGCCGAGCACCATGATCGCAACGAACACCCAGAAGGGCTGTGTCTGGACGATGGATTGCAGGCCGGTCAGCTCGCGCTTTCCGGCAATCTCGCTGTCGATCTTGGCGTGGTTGACTTCGGTCATGCTGCTTCAATCGCCCCCGTGATCAGCCCCGTCACTTCCTCCGGGCTCGTCTTGTCCACCGGCTTGTCGGCCACCTTGCGGCCTCGCCGCAGAACGGCCACGCGATCGCAGACGCTGAAGACATCCGGCATGCGGTGGGAGACGAGGATGACCGCGTGGTTGGTCTCCTTCAGCCGGCGGATGAGGTCCAGCACCTCGGCCACCTGGCGCACGGAAATGGCGGCCGTCGGTTCGTCCATCAGCACGATCTTGGGGTCGCTCAGCCGGGTGCGCGCGATGGCCACGGCCTGGCGCTGGCCGCCCGACATCTGCCTGACCAGATCGCGCGGCCGCGTTTCGGACTTGAGCTCGGCGAACAGCTCGGCTGCCCGGTCGAACATCGCCTGATGGTCGAGGTAACGGATGGGACCGAAGCGCCGTTTCAACTCCCGCCCCAGGAAGACGTTGGCGGCGGCGGAGAGATTGTCGCACAGGGCGAGGTCCTGGTAGACGATCTCGATGCCGTGCCGGCGGGCGTCCGCAGGCTGGGAGAAATGCACGGCCTGGTCTTCGAGAAAGATGCGGCCGGCCGTCGGCGGAAAATTGCCGGCGACAATGCGCATCAGCGTCGATTTGCCGGCGCCGTTGTCACCCATCAGGCCGAGGGCCTCGCCGCGCTCCAGCGTCAGATCCACGTCGCTCAGCGCCTGGATGGCGCCAAACGTCTTGGTGATGCCCTTGAGGCTCAATACCGGCATCCGTCTCCTCCCCGTGCCGAGTTCCGCCTGTTCTTTCCTGCAGCTTGAAACCCGCACACCCTCAATTGTTAGCGGTCATGGGCGCCCATCTCAACGACTTTTGCGTCATCGCCGGCTCTCCGCATCCATGCCGGCTTCATGTCGTTTCAAGCTCGGCGACCAGGAAATCGAGAAACGCCCGCACCTTGGGAACGACGTGGCGCCGCGAAGGATAGACGGCATAGACCGACAGATCGACCGTCGACCACTCTTCGAGCACCCTTTCGAGCCGCCCCGCTTCAAGGTCGTCGCGCACATAGGCCAACGGAATGAGGCTGAGCCCGAAGCCGGCGCGCAGCGCATCGCGCACCGCCAGGCTCGATGTCACCCGGTAACGGCCCTCGATGGGCACGCGGACCGTCTGTCCCCTTCTGCTGAAGGTCCAATCGTCCACATGTCCCGAAAGGGTGAACTGGATGCAGCTGTGCTGGCGCAGATCTTCCGGGCTTCGTGGCCGTCCGTGGCGTTCGAGATAGGCGGGTGCGGCGCACACGACATGCGCGGTGGTGGTGAGCTTGCGCGCAACCAGGCTCGAATCCTCAAGCCGGTCGCTGGCGCGAATGGCGATGTCGAAGCCTTCCTCGACGATGTTGACGCGCCGGTCGTCGAGACGCAGATCGAGGGTGAGATCGGGATGCCGGGAGAGAAACCCCGGAAGGGCCGGGGAGAGACAGACGAGCGTCAGCGTCAACGGCGCGCTCACCCGCAGCAGGCCGCGCGGGCTTTCCTGCAGGGGGCCGAGCGAGCTGTCGGCCTCCTCCAGCTCGTCGAGCACGCGGGCGATCTGCCGATAGTAGAGCGTGCCGGCTTCCGTCAGGCTCATGCGCCGGGTGGTGCGATTGATGAGCCGCACGGCAAGATGCGCTTCCAGCTCGCCGATATTCTTGCTGACGGCCGCCGGAGACAGGTTCAGATGGCGGGCGGCGGCGGCAAAGCTTCCGAGCTCGACCACATGGCGAAAGACGGTAAGGGCGGTCAGTCGGTCCATTTTTCTTCACCAATGGTGAATAGTCATTCGACGCAAATCGACATTATCCCAAGCTCCATGATTGATTAAGGTTGAATCCTGCACGGACGGCGCGGAGCGTGAGACTGTCCGGCGCGGAAGCCTGGGAGATGCGAGATGACGATGCCGGAGGCGCAGACGGGGCCGCGCGGTGCCCATACGGGAATGCTGCTGTGGGCGCTGATCGTGGGCTTGTCCTTCCCCGCGGTGGGGCTCCTGAACGAGGGGCTGCCGCCGCTTCTTCTCACGGCGGTGCGCTTTGCCATTGCCGCATTGGCCATGGCTGTGTTCGTGCGGCGCGCGCCCGACCGATGGCCGGGTCTGCCGGGGCTGGCGCTCTACGCCGTCATGGGACTGTGCCTTGCAGGCTTCTTCGGCGCCATGTTCTGGGCCGCGCACCGGGCAACGGCGCTTTCGATGGCCACGCTCTATGTCAGCGTGCCGTTGCTGGCCTATGGGCTTGGCCGCGGCCTCGGGGTGGAACATCCCGGGGGGCGTCTCTTCGCCATCCTGGCGCTCGGTGCTGCCGGCGCGCTGGCACTGGCGCTGGCCCAAGGCGGCACTGCATCGGGCGGGTTTCGCTTCGGGTCGGGCGAGGCGGTCTTCTTCCTGGGCTGCGTGGCGACCGCCCTCTATCCCGTGCTCAGCAAATGGGGGCTGGCGCGCGGCTGGCTTTCCGGGGATGCGGCGCTGCGCACCTTCTGGAGTCTCGTCGCCGGCTGCATTGCCATCGCGCTTCTGGGTCTTCTCCTGGAGCGGCCGCAGGATCTCGTCCGCATGAGCCTTTCGGACCTCCTGCTGGTGGCCTATCTGGGCGTCTTCTCGAGCGGCGTCACCTTCTGGCTCATGCAGCGGGCCACCGCAGTGCTCACGCCCGGTACCGTCACCGCCTACACCTATCTCGTGCCCTTCGTCTCGATGGTCATCCTGTTTGCCCAAGCGCCGGCGCATATCGGCTGGCAGTGGCTGCCGGGCAGCGCGATGGTGGTCCTGGCCATCACGCTTCTGTTGCGCCGCAACGGCAGCACCTCCGCCCCGGCGCAGGCGGTCAGGGCCGTGCGCGGCTGACCACATCCGGTTCATGTCAATTGCGAGGAGTTTGACACCCATGCGAATCGTCGTCTTTGGAGCTGCGGGGAATGTCGGCCGCCGCGTGGTGGCGGAGGCCCTCGGGCGCGGCCACGCGGTCACTGCCGTGGTGCGTGATGTGGCGCGCGCCGCAGATGTGCCCTCCGGGGCGGTGCTGCGGGCCGGCGATGCTTCGGATGCGCAGCAGGTGGCCGCGCTCAGTGCCGGCCAGGAACTGGCCATCAGCGCCACGCGCCCGGCACCCGGCAGCGAGGGGGATCTGGTGCTCACGGCCCGGGCGCTGTTTGCCGGGCTTTCGCGGACCGGGGTTCGGCTCCTGCTCGTCGGCGGTGCGGCGAGCCTCGTTGTGCCCGACACCGGCGGCCTGGTGGTGGACGACCCGCGCTACGTGCCGCCGGCATGGCGGGACATCGCCCTGGCCTGCTGCGAGCAGCTCGCCGTGTGCCGCACGCAAGGCGATGTCGATTGGGCCTATCTCAGCCCGCCGGCGCTGCTCGAACCGGGCGAGCGCACGGGGCGCTACCGGCTCGGCCGAGACGAACTCCTCATCGGCGCGGATGGGCGTTCGCGGATTTCCATGGAGGACTTCGCGGTCGCGCTCATCGACGAGGCGGAGCGGTGCAGCCACCGGCAGGCCCGTTTCACCGTCGGCTACTGATCGCTGCGCCTTCAGCGCTCGGTAAAGGCCCGCGACATGCTGTCGGTGATGGGCTTGATGATATAGCTGAAGAATGTCCGCTCGGCGGTCTGTATGAGGATTTCCACCGGCATGCCCGGCGTCGGCGTGAAGCCTCTCACCCGTGCAAGCTCGCTGGGCGGCAGGTGAACGCGCACGAGATAGACCTCCTGGTCCTGCGGGGTCTTGTCGGCCGGCAGCGCGTCGGCGGAGACATAGAACACCTCGCCTTCCAGCACGGGTGTGGTGCGCTGATTGAGCGCGATGAGGCGCACCGTCGCCTTCTGGCCGGTCTTCACACTGTCGATTTCCGTCCTGCGGACCTGAGCCTCGATGATCAGCGGAACACCGGCGGGCAGGATTTCCATGATGCCCTTGCCGCTTTCGATGACGCCGCCGGGCGTGTGATAATACAGCCGCAAGATCGTGCCCGAGACTGGCGCGTTGATCGTTATTCGCTGCAGCACGTTCTGAGCCTCGCGGAACTGTTCGCGCACGGTGTCGAGCTCTCCCTGAATCTGCTGCAGCTCTTCGAGTGCGGTCTCGCGATAGGCATTGCTGATCTGCAGGATCTCCTGCTCCTGCTTGTTGATTTGCGCGTGGGTTTCGGAAATTTCCGCCGACAGGCGGCCGATCTGTCCCGTCGCTTCGGCGATGGCGCGGTGGATGGCGGCGATCTCGGTCCGGCGCATCAGGCCCTTCTGGAGCAGCGTCTCCTTGCCTTCCGCTTCCTCTTGCAGCAGCCTCAACTGCACCTGTGTGGCATCGCGTTGTTCGGCATAGCCCTGTGCACGGAAGCGCAGGGCCTCGATGTTGCGGTCCAGAAGGGCGATCTCGCTGTTCAGCTTCATCTGCCAGGCCTCGAAGTTGAGCTGCTGGCCTTCGAGGATGGGGCGCACATCGGCGTCCCACCGGTGCTGCCGGACGAAATCCGGCAGCACGATGGCGCCGGCCCCTTCGATCTGGGACTGCAGGCGCGCGGCGATGGCCTCCAGCCTGATGCGCCGCAGGAAGAGCTGCCGCTCCCGCGCTTCGGCCGCGGTCTCGTCAAGCCGGATCAATGGCTGGTCCTGCTGCACGTGATCGCCCTCGCTGACCAGAATTTCCTTGATGATGCCGCCTTCGAAATGCTGCACGATCTTGTTCTGGCCGGTGGCCACAAAGCTGCCCTGGGCGATGACGGCAGCCGCCAGCGGCGCGGTGACCGCCCACCCGCCGAAGCCGCCGAACGTCACGAGGAGAAGGATCATTCCCACCGTCGTCTGCTTCCAGATCGAGCGGGGGACATCCGCGTACCACTCCAGGTCATGAACCTTTGCGATATCTTCGGACATGGTGCTCTTTCCTATTGTATCTGGTGGCCGAACGAGCCGGTGTCGAAGCGCACGCCGCGTGCCGCCAATGCCTGCAGAACGTCCTTGCGCATGCCGAACAGGGCCACCGTGCCGTTCACCAGAAGCAGAATCTTGTCCACATGGTTGAGCAGCGCCGGGCGCTGGGTGATGGTGATCACGGTGATCTTGTTCTGCTTGGCATGCTTGAGCGCGCGCAGGAGAGCGGCCTCGCCGGCGCTGTCCAGATTCGAGTTCGGCTCATCCAGCACGACCATGCGCGGATTGCCGAAAAAGGCACGGGCCAGCGCGACGCGCTGCTTCTGCCCGCCGGAGAGGGGCGAGCCGTCGGCGGCCACCATCGTCTCGTATCCATGGGGCAGGGTGGCAATCATCTCATGCACGTCGGCCAGGATCGCCGCTTCGTATATCTGGGCATCGGTGGCGTCCTCGCGCATCCGCGCGATGTTGGCCTTGATGGTTCCGGGGAAAAGCTGCACGTCCTGCGGCAGATAGCCGATGTTCTCGCCGAACTGTCGCTGGTCCCAGTTGCGCAGGTCCATGAGATCGAGCCTGACATTGCCGGATGTGGGCAGGATGGAGCCGACCAGCATCTTGCCGAGCGTCGTCTTGCCGGCGCCGGAGTTGCCGATGACGGCGAGAGAGTCGCCCGGCGAGAGGGCGAAGGAAATGCCGTTGAGGACCACGCGCTTGGTTCCCTGGGGCACGTAGAGAAGCCGCTCCACGTCCAGCCGCCCCTCCGGGCGGGGCAGGTTGAGGCGCTCGAAATTGAGGGGCGACGCCTTCAGGAGGCCGGCAATGCGGCCGTAGGAGGCGCGCGACTGGGTGTACTGGTTCCAGCCCTCGATGGCACCTTCGATGGGGGTCAGTGCCCGCCCGGCGATGATGGAGGCAGCGATCACCATTCCGCCGGTCAGCTCACCCTCGATCGCCAGATAGGCGCCCCAGCCCAGCATGGCCACCTGGGTCAGCAGGCGCGAACCCTTGGACATGGCGGCAAAGACGATGTTGCGGTCCTGCGCGACCACCTGCGCCTTCAGCGAACTGGCCGTGTCCCGCCCCCAGATCTGAACCGCCTCGGGGATCATGGCGAGCGCGTTGATGATCTGCGAATTGCGGGACATGGAGTCGACGTGAAGATTGGCCTTGACCTGGGCGTTGTTGGCTTCGCCGAAGGGGGCAGCGGTGGCGCGCTGGTTGATGAGGGTGAGAGTGAGAAGCACCAGCGCGGTGAAGATGACGATGGAGCCCAGATGCGGGTGAATGAGGAACACCGCCAGGATGAAGAACGGCGCAATGGGTGCATCGAGGAACGAAAGCAGCGTGCGTGAGACCAGGAAGGAGCGCACCTGCTGAAGATCGCCCAGGGTCTGGTACTCCTTGCCGTTTCCATTCAGGGAGGCGCGTGCGGCGGCGCTGAGCACGGGGGAGCCGAGTTGCGTGGCAAATTCCACGGCCGTGCGCATGAGGATGAAGCGCCGGATGGCGTCGAACATGGATTGCAGGACCACGGCGCCGACGATGACGATCGTCAACATGATCAGCGTGTCGATCGACCGGCTGGTGAGAATCCGGTCCGAGATCTGAAAGAGATAGATGGGGATGGCCAGCACCAGCACGTTGCTGGCGATGGTGAAGATCATCACCACCACCAGATTCCTGCGCACCGCCGTCAGGCCGGCTTTCAGGCTGGCCGTGAAGTCGACCGGCCCCAGGCGCTTGTGGAACACGCCGGGATCCTTTCCGCCCGGCCCCTTGCCGCCGCCGGAATGGGGCACCTTGTCCTGCGGGCGCTGGCGTGCCGTGATCGGCCCGCGGTCTCCCTCGATCGTCACCATCCCTTCCGCACGCGGCGTTTCCCGCACCTGCGGCCGCGGCGTCTCCTGCTTGCGCTCGGCGTGGGCATCCCGCGGCCGCGCCCCTTCCGCAGGGCCGGCCGCATGATCGGCCTCCGGCGGCCTCTGCGGGCGCTCCGGCTCCGTGGGGCGTGGCGACCGGCGTTCCCCGCCGGCCTTGTCCTCTTCGCTGCCTGCCATCCTCACGAGCGCATCCACCGCGCGATGGATCTCCGCGAAGGTTTCCTCAACCGCGCTTTCATGGGGGCGGAGAAGACTCGAAAGGCTTTCGCGCTTTCGGGTTTCCTGCCCACCCTGGGCAGGTTGGGATTTCGGCGTGACTTCTTCGCCGGTCGACCTGGCAGTGCGGTCTGCATATTCGGCCATGAAGCCCCCCGAAATGATCCACTATCCGATCATGGTCTGCAGACCGTCGGCCTGTCCGTGATCGGGATCGAAGTTTCCTGCGTAGCCATAGTCCGCCTCTTCGGCGTCCTGCAGGTCGTCATCCAGAAAGACGACCGCCTCGCTCACCAGGGCATCCGGGTCCTGAAAGCCGACCTCCGGATCGGTGGAGATGATGTTGGCCTGAATGAGTATTTCGTTGGAGTAATGCCCCTCACCGACATAGGTCTTGCCCAGCGAGTCGAGATCCATGATGGCCGCATTGTTCAACAGCGCGTTGCCGCCGGTGCTGACCGACCAGTCCGCCTCCGGGTGGGGATCCGTCGCGTGCATTGCGAGCGCCACCTGGTCGCTGTCGCCCAGCATCGTCGTCTGCTTGACATATTGCACGTTGATGAGGTCGCCGGTGATGTGCAGCACGCGCAGCGGGCCAAATCCCGCAAAGGCGGGGTCGGAAAGGACACCGTCGCTCAGCTCCTGGTCGCCGCCCGCCAGCTTCTCGCCCGTCTCCCTGTAGTGGGAGGGCAGGGGGTCGAAGCGGTCGGCACCGCCCACATTGTAGATGTAGGCTTCGTTCCACAGGAGATTCCCCGAGGTGGAGATGGAACCCTGGCCGGTGGTGTCGAAGCCGGACACGGTGCCCACAAGGTCATCGTCGATCAGCACGTTGAGCTGGTGGATGATGTTCGCGTCGTAGACGTTTCCGCCCACGATGATGAGATCGTAGGCGAAGCCGAGCTCGTAGATCGACACTTCGTTGAAGGCGAAGTTGTCGCCCGAGGAGACGCGCGTGGTGACACCCGAGGAAGAGAGAATGCCGACATCGTTGTCGGTCATGTAGGTGAACTGCTGCAACCAGTTCACGATCATCAGGTCGCCGCTGACCTCCTTGATCACCCAATGCTGCGGGAAAGCGCCGGCAGGCTGGCCCGACTGGCTGCCGTCCGAGGTGTCGAAGCGGTCGAAGGTGGCGATGTTGAATGCCTGCGACGGCGCGGTGTCGTGCCACCATCCGCCGAGGGTGGGGGAGAGCTGGTCGTTGTCGCTCCAGGCGTTGATCTGGATTGCGGCATTGAGCTCGATGTGCTGGCCCATGACCGCCGTCACCGTGGAGCCTGTCCACAGATTCTGGAGAACGGCGTTGTTGACGATGGTGTTGCCGCCGGTGTCTACCTTCACCGAGACGTCGATGTCCGCGCTGCTTTCGGAAAGCGTGGTGCTGGTGGGAAGGCTCTCTTGCGTCTCTTCCTCTTCTTCCTCCTCGAGGGTGAAGTGGTCTTCGAGCTTCGGCGCTTCCTCGACCTTCGCGCCGTCGAGGAAGGTGCCTTCGAGCGTCGTCGATTTCTCGACGGTCAGCTCCGTCCCGGCAGCCATCTCCTCAGGGGGCGCTTCCGGCGTGTCCTGGAGGAGCTGGGAGGCCGTGATGACGAATGTTGCAAGCTCCTGCGCCGTGCCGGCAATCTCAAGCTCGCCGATCGGAGAGAGGCGCCCCGCAAGGCCGGCCAGCGCGATTAGCTGCGCGTCGCTGATGGGCGAGGCCGCGAAAAACAGGCCATGCCCGCCGACGCCGAAATAGTCGTTGTCCGAAAGGCTGATGCCCTGGTGAAGGTAGTTGGCGACGGAGCCGAGCGTCTCGATCTCCGGCAGGATCCGGTGAGAGACGCCGCTGGCGGCGAACTCGGGGAGATAGCCGGTGTTGACAATCCGGCTAAGCTCGCCTTCCGGGATCCGCGGCGGCTCGAAGCCGGCAAAGGTCCAGGGGTGGAAGGATACCCAATCCGGCAACGGGGCCTTGTAGACGAGCGCCGGATCGTAGCCCAGGAATTCGTAGGAGGTGAAGAAGTCCGGCGATAGAACCGGCAGATCGGGCGCCTCCGGGTTGTCGGAGGGTGCCGCCGTGAACGCGTCGTAGGATTCTCTTTGCCGCGCTTCTTCGACAATGGTCGCAAACAGGCCGATGAAGTGAGCGATGGCTTCCGTGATTCTGTCCATCTGCGCGGCACCTTCTCCTTTGGGGAGCATCGGGCTTCAGCCCGCTCCCGGGCGTTGAGGACTGCGCGGGGGGTCCCGCGCAGTCCATTCGCTTGGTGCGGCTTGCGCTCAGGCGTCGTCGTCCTCACCCACAACCGTGTTGGTGAGGCTGCCTCCGACCACGGTCATGTCGATCGCGTTCTGCTGGAGGTTGGCCCCCATCACGATCTCCTGGTTGAAGGCGCTCGTGTTGACGATTGCGTCAGCGGTGGCCGTGCTGGTGCCGGTGACGATGCCGTCGTCACCATTGTTGGAGCCCCAGATGCCGCCATTGCCGCCATTGCCGCCGTCGCCATTGGTGGCGAAGCCGCCATTGCCGCCGTCGCCGCCATCACCGGAGAGCGCCCAGCCGCCGTAGCCGTCGCCGCCATAGCCGTCGGCCCAGGCTCCGCTCAACGCGGCACCGCCATCGCCACCGCCGGCCCAGGCATGACCGCCATCGCCGTCACCGCCGGCGGCCCAGCCGCTCATGGCGTCTCCGCCAAGGCCGCTGCCGCCGTTGCCGCCGTCGCCGCCTACGCCGAACCCGGCACCGCCGCCGGCACCTGCGCCAAGCCCTGCTCCGGCAGCATGGCCGCCATCGCCACCGTCGCCGGCGTTCTTGGCGTCGCCGCCGGCGCCGCCGTCGCCGGCATCGCCGCTGTCGCCGCCTTCGGAGTCGCCGCTGTCACCGGCATCGTCGGCATCGCCGCCGAAGTTCAGGATCGGAATGCCGGCGAAGAAGGCATCGACACCGTCGCCGCCTTCGGAATCGCCGCCGTCACCCGTGTTCCCGGCATCGCCAGCTTCGGAGTCGCCGCCGTCTTCGCCGTCACCGGCCGTGTTGTCGCCGCCGTCGTCGCCGTCGCCGGCCAGAGCCGCACCGACGCCAAGGCCGAGACCGAGGCCGAGACCGACACCGGCACCCAGGCCGCCGTCGCCGCCCTTGCCGCCGTCGCCCTTGCCGCCTTCAGCCTTGCCGCTGTCGCCCTTGCCGCCTTCGCCCTTGCCGCCGTCGGCCTTGCCGCCGTCGCCTTCGCCGCCGGCCGCGATGCTGACCGCGAGGCCGCCATCGCCCTTGCCGCCGTCGCCGAAGCCGCCGAAGGCATCACCGCCATCGTCGCCGTCGCCGCCATTGGCCTTGGCCTTGGAGCCGCCGTCACCACCCGAGCCACCGGCATCGATCCCGTCGTCGGCATGGGCAAAGCCGCCATCGGCATCGATTTCCTGCTTGAAGTAGTCGTCGTTCTCGACTTCGGCGTTGTAGAGCTTGTCGTCGTCGGAGATGTTGGCGTTCTGGCTGATCACGTTGCCGACATCATTGCCGGCGCCGTTGAGCGAGCCCGAAAGAACATTCTCGAAGTTCACGTTGAACATGCCTTCGATGGTGTTCTTGAAGCCCTTCATGTCGATGTCCGCGAAGTCGTCATCGGTGGGCATGTAGCCTGAAAGGTCCACACCAACGCTGACGTCGACATCCACGTCGGTCTTGTTCTCGTTGATGCTCTTGTTCAGGTTGAAGTTGGCGTTGCCATTATGGTTGCCGTTGTGATTGCCATTATGGTTGCCATTCAGGTTGGCATTGAGGCCGATGCTCTTTGACGTCGCATCGGCTTCGCCCGCACCGACACCCACACCAAGCCCGGCACCCACGCCGATCCCGGCGGAGGCGTTCGTGTTGCTGTTGGTATTGGTGCTATCCTGGGACTGATGCTGGCCTTGACCCTGACCTTGCGCCTGTCCCTGAGCCTGACCTTGGCCCTGGCCCTGTGTCTGATCCTGCTCCTGAGAGCGTCTCCTATGCATTGTCGTGACCTTTCGTCGAGGCCGCGACAGCTTGACCTTCATTCATCTCCTTGAGGGCCTTCGCTGCGCGCGGATTTCATCTTTTCGTCGTTCGGTTTGGCGCTCGGACGCGCATCGACGCGGACGCAACGCCTCAGTCTCCATGTTCAATTTTCTGTGATCGCGGCCCTCCCTTCTGTGGGACGGTGGCGGGACGTGAACCCTCATCGCTACGCGTGACTGGATGCGGCGCGGGTCGTCCGGATCGCTTTCCGTTCCCTGTTTTGAAGGGAGCAGTGTGTCGCCAGCAGAGAGCCGGCAGAAGACGCCACTTCGAGCTAGTCCGTGCGTTTAGGCGGGAAACCTTTCCCCGCACGGACCGTTAGTAATGTTCATATGGGCGTTACTTCTCGCTGTACTGAAATGAAATTGACAGCAAATTCCTTCCAGTACCGATCAGTACGCCATCCAATACCAAGAGTTAATTTCGAGGCCGGCGCTCATTAATAATTTGTGATTGCTTGTCAGCTTTCATGGCAACCCTTGGGGACGCCACAAAATTGATAGACCGTTCGGCCTATTTCGGGTTCTGCTGGTTTGGTCTATATTTAGTTAAGGACGGAACGAAAGGGACAATCCCGAACATGGTGTTCGGTTCAGGGGCGGGAGGCGTTTCCCCATGATGCAGCGTGAGAGTAGTGCGTCCGCAGGCAATCATACTAGACTGACCATTCAAGGTCCTATCGAATCCACTTACAGGCGAACTTTGCTTTTCATCGCTCCGCCAGGCAGCGTTTCCGATTCAATGATGGCGGCGGTGGAACGGGAGTTCGGCTGGATTTCTGCTCACAACGTGCCGGAGGCGCGGCTGGCCTGCACCCGTTTCGGCGCGGAGGTGCAGCTCATCCTCGTGGATGCCAGGCTGCTTGGCGATTTCAACGCCCATGCGGGCGCGCTGGCGGCGGTGCATCCCTATGCGGCGACCGCCGTCATGGCGCCAGCGCCGGACGATTTTGGCGCTGGGCTGATGCGCAGCCTCAATCTCCACACGGCGCGCGGCGTCCTGCCGATGGATGTGAATATCGACATCTGGCTCTCCATCATAAGGATCATGCTGAAAGGGGGGAAATATTTCCCGCCTGCCATGTACTCGCGGCTGCGGTACCTGGAGACGGGGGGTCATGATGTGCCGATTGAAGATCGTCCTGGTGGCCACTCCGAGCAATGGAGCAGAACGATGGACGAGCTGACCGTGCGCGAATTGGAAGTACTCGCGATGGTGGCCCGCGGACATCAGAACAAGATCATCGCGGCGGATCTTGGTCTGTCGGAGCATACCGTCAAGATTCACATCCACAACATCATAAGAAAGCTGGGCGTTCACAACAGGACCGAAGCGGCGGCGATCTATTTCGAATATGTCAACCGCCGTCAGCCCGATGGTGGACAGGATCAGGAAGGAGAGGAGAGCAGCGAAGCCGGCCAATCTCTGGATGCCACCGGCAAGAGAGCCGCTGGCCTGTGAAACCTTCATCCCATGCCCAAGCTTCAGGAAATCCTGCTGCTGGTCGGGCAGCTCAACTATACGTGGACGAACACCGAAAGCCTGCTCATCTATCTGATAGCCGGCTTGGCGCGTGTGGATAAGGAGACGGCGATCGTCATCTTCCTGACGCTGAACACGCCGCGCGCCAGAATCGATCTCGTCGAGAGGCTGGCGAAAATGCGCTCCACGCCGGTTTCCTGCCGGCAGGAAATCCTCGCCATCACCAGGAAGCTCTCAAAGGAAGCCGGGCTGCGCAACAAGTTCAATCATTGCATCTATTCGTTCGATCCCGAGAGCGGGCGCGGCATCACGCAGCTCATGCGCATTTTTGAAAGCAAGGACGAGATCAAATACGGAAAGGTGGAGAGCCTGGACGAGACGGAGATCGAGCGAATAAGGAAAAGCATCTCCGCCCTGGTTGAAATCAACAAGGCCATCTGGGCGGTCTCGGGAAAATACGGCTTTCCGACAGGCTGACCGCCCGCCCGCGCCGCGGCGGCTGGACGGGAGCGCCGTCTCAGGATGCGCCGCTGGCCGCGGCGATCCTGTCCCATTTGCCGGGCGCCGTCTGCGACTGGCGGGCGAAGAAACGATAGGGCGCGCGCGTCCACTCCTTGATCGCATCGGTGCGGTTGTCGAGGATGAGGTCGCCCCGGTCGGTGCGCACCGTCAGCACCACATGGCCTTCTCCGCCGCTGGTCACGACCGTCAGCAGCAGCACGGAGGCCGGCCAGCCCCGCTTCATCAGCTCGTGCTTCTTCAGAATGGCGAAGTCCTCGCAATCGCCCACCTTGCCGGGCAGCCGCCAGTCGTCCTCCCTGCCCACCGACTGCAGGTCGCTTTGCTCCACGATCCGCCTGTTGACGGCGCGGTTTACGGCATGAAGCTCGGCCATATGCGCGTCGGTCAGCTCCAGCGTCTTCACGTCGCCGCGCGTGCTGCACAGGCGCGGCTCGGCCGCACAGAAGGCATTGAAGGCCGGTGGCGGAAAGGCGTGGCCGCGCAGCTCCATCTTCCCGCCATGGCTGGAAAGGTCTGCGCTGGAGGTGATGCCCGCCGTCGTCGCCACCGATCCGGTCTGACTGCAGCCAGCGAAAATGACGATCGAGAGAAGTAGTACAAAGGGCCTATTCATACGGATTCCTCGATGAATAGGTACATCTATATAGACTAAATTGGTATTGCAAATGTCACCAAAAAGATTCTCTGAAAATATCGTTACTGTATAATGAATTTTCGTTAATACCGGTCAGGGGACTTGATCGGGTTGGGGTAACTGTTTGGACGGGAGGTAGTCATGTATGGTAGTCGCCTCACCAGTCCACTGTTGTTGGCATCAACGGTGGCCTTCACTCTGGGAACAGTCTTGCCGTCGGAGGCGCAGCAAAGTCCTCGTCCGCGCCTGACGCTCGACCAATGCCAGCCGCTTACGGCGGAAAACTACGAGCTGTGCTGCATCGCGAGAAATCGGCACGCCATTCTCACCGCGGAGCAACTCGAGCAGTGCCCGCCATTGGTCACATCTCTCATCCAGAACGTGATCAACAACAGGGGGTTCGGCTTCTCGACATCCGAGGATGACGACAGGCGCAACCTCAGCCGCAGCAGTCCACGCGTCGGCGGCCCTTCAGGCGGCAATGACAGCGATGGCGGCAATGACAGCAATCACGGCAATGACAGCAATGGCGACAACGGCGGCAGCCATGGCGGTGGTGGCTGGAGCTCCGGCGCCAGTGCCAGCGCGAGCGCCAATGCCAGCGCGCATGCCGGGGGCGGTGCGAGTGCCAGCGCCAGTGCCGCGGCAGGGGCGTCGGCGGGCGGTGTAAGCGTCAGCGTGGGTGTGGGGCAGCCCTGACCCGCGAAGGCAGGCGGGGGTGACCGGCGGCGCCGGTGCTACAGCCGCGCCCTGGTGCTGTGGGGTGTGGCCAGCAGCAGGCTCGTCTCGCTTGCCATGATGCCGGGAATGAGACGGATGCGCCGCAGGACGGCATCCAGATCGGCAAGTGTTGCCGTTCCCAGCTCCACGACAATGTCCCATCGTCCATTGGTCGTGTGGATGGCGGAGACCTCGGCAAAGCCGCTCAATGCGTGGATCACGCGGTCGGCCGTCCGCCCCTCGATCTCGACCATCATGATGCCGCGCACCGGCGAGTCCACCGCGTCGGCGCGCAGGATGACCGTATAGCCCAGAATGTGGCCAGCCTGCTCCAGACGCGCCATGCGCGCGCGCACCGTGGCGCGGGAAACACCCAGATCGAGCGCCAGATCGGAGATGCTGCGCCGCGCATCGTGGCGCAGAAGGGTGATGAGGCGTTCGTCGAGCTGGTCCAAGGAGTGTGCAATACGAAGGGAACTCTTGCCATCTCGATAAGCCAATGGGGCAATTCTGTCAAATTGCATTGTTCAATCTGTCACCAAAACACGGTCGAATGTCGGCCGTTGCGAACCTTGTGCGGAGTTGGCAATGCATTGCAGAATCGTCGGCGTTCCCGTTCAGGATGGTGCGGGGCGCATGGGCTGCGAGATGGGGCCGAGCGCGCTGCGCACGGCTGGCCTTGTCGCGGCGTTGACCGAGCTTGGCCATACGGTGAGCGATCTGGGTACGGTCGTGCCGGCCCCGGCGCGCCGGCTCGTTCACGGCAATCCGGCGCTCAAAGCCCTGCCGGAGGTGGCGGCCTGGACATCGGCCATCGCCGAGGCTGCCTATGTGGCAAGCGCCGACGGCATGCCGATTTTTCTGGGGGGCGATCACAGCCTGTCGGCAGGCTCCGTCTCCGGGCTGGCGCGGCGCGCGGCGGAGGCGGGTCGGCCGCTTTTCGTTCTGTGGCTCGACGCCCATCCCGATTTTCACACGCTGGAGACCAGCACCAGCGGCAATCTGCATGGCGTGCCGCTTGCCTATGTGTGCGGCAGGGAGGGGTTCAGGGGATATTTCCCGGCGCTTCATGCCCCTGTCGACCCTGCCCATGTGTGCGTCTTTGGCCTGCGCAGCGTCGACCCCGCCGAGCGGCAGGCATTGCAGGCGGCCGGGGTGCGCGCGCACGACATGCGTGCCATCGACGAGCATGGCGTGGCGCCGCTTCTGCGGGCGTTCCTGGAAAAGGTTGCTGCTGCCAACGGCCTCCTCCACGTCAGCCTCGACGTGGACTTTCTCGATCCCTCCATCGCGCCTGCGGTGGGCACCACGGTGCCGGGCGGCGCCACCTTCCGCGAGGCGCATCTGACCATGGAGATGCTGAGCGACAGCGGTCTCGTCAGCAGCCTCGACCTGGTGGAACTCAACCCCTTTCTTGACGAGAGGGGCCGCACGGCAACCCTTCTCGTGGATCTGACGGCGAGCCTGATGGGGCGCCGTATCATGGACCGCCCGACAAGGAGCCTGTGATGACCGCTGCCCAATCCCTCAATCTGGTTCCCTTCGTCAGTGTGCATCATATGATGCAAATCATCCTCGAGACCGGGGTGGAGCGCTTCCTGGGCGAGCTTTCCGCCTATATCGAGGAGGATTTCCGCCGCTGGGAGGCGTTCGACAAGACGCCGCGGGTGGCCTCGCACAGCCGCGAGGGCGTCATCGAGCTGATGCCCACCAGCGACGGACGGCACTACGGGTTCAAATATGTGAACGGCCATCCCAAGAACACCCGCGAGGGACGGCAGACGGTAACGGCCTTCGGGGTGCTTGCCGACGTTTCGAACGGTTATCCGTTGCTGATTTCCGAGATGACGCTGCTGACCGCCCTGCGCACGGCCGCCACCTCGGCGCTGGCGGCGAGATATCTGGCGCCTGAAGGGGCGGATTGCATGGCGCTCGTCGGCAACGGCGCGCAGGCCGAGTTCCAGGCCCTGGCCTTCAGGGAAACGCTCGGTATCCGCAAGCTGCGGCTCTACGACATCGACCCCGGCGCGACGCGGAAATGCCTGCGCAACCTTGCCGGCCTCGGCTTCGAGATGACGGCCTGCAGCAGCGCCGAAGAGGCGGTGGAAGGCGCGCACATCATCACCACCGCCACCGCCGACAAGCAGTTCGCCACCATCCTGACCGACAACATGGTGGGTGCCGGAACGCACATCAACGCCGTCGGCGGCGACTGCCCGGGCAAGACCGAACTGCACCGGGACATCCTGCTGCGCGCCGACATCTTCGTGGAATATCCGCCGCAGACGCGCATCGAAGGCGAGATCCAGCAGCTTGCCCCCGATCATCCGGTGGAAGAGCTGTGGCGCGTCATCACCGGTCAGGCCGCCGGGCGGCGCGACCGGCAGCAGGTCACGCTGTTCGATTCGGTGGGCTTTGCCACGGAGGATTTTTCGGCGCTGCGCTATGTGCGCGACCGCATCCGCGAGACGGGCCATTTCATCGAGCTCGACCTGTTGGCCGACCCGGATGAACCGCGTGATCTCTTCGGAATGCTGCTGCGCTTTCCGGGCTCCTCGCTTCTCGCCGAGAAGGAGAGGGGCCTGGCGTCCTGATGCGCGGCGGCGCTGCGAGCCTCCCTCGTGGGGCGTGCATTGTAAGCTCTCCCGCTTGCTCGTATGAGGGGCGGGGGGCAGCCTTGCCTCGTTTGCACAGCCTGGAGGGAACCGCTTCAGATGGACCTGCCCGCTTATGACGACGTGCGGCGCGCCCATGCGCGCATTGCTGGCCACATCCACCGCACGCCCATTCTTACAAGCAGCTTCTTCGACGGTCTTGCCGGCGCCAGCCTGTTCTTCAAATGCGAGAACTTCCAGAAGGCTGGCGCCTTCAAGGCGCGTGGCGCGGCGAACGCCGTGTTTGGCCTGAATGAGGCGCAGGCGCGGGCCGGCGTGGCCACACACTCATCGGGCAACCATGCCCAGGCGCTGTGCTATGCCGCGGCGAAGCGCGGCATCGCGGTGACGGTGGTCATGCCGGAGACGGCGCTGGAGGCCAAGAAGGCGGCCGTGCGCGGCTATGGCGGGACCGTGGTGGAGTGCGCGCCCGGCATGGCGGCGCGCGAGGCCGCGCTTGCCAGGGTCGTAGCGGAAACCGGGGCGGAGGTCGTGCATCCCTATAACGATGCGCGGGTGATCGCCGGTCAGGGAACCTGCGCCAAGGAGATCATCGAGGATCTGGGGGCGCTGGACGCCATCGTCGCGCCCATCGGAGGCGGCGGTCTCATCTCCGGCTGCTGTCTTGCCGCGTCGGGCCTTGCGCCGGACATCAAGGTCTATGCCGCCGAGCCGTCGAACGCCGACGATGCCTGTCGCTCCAGAAAGGCGGGCCGGCTCATCGTGGAGGATGCGCCACAGACGGTGGCCGACGGGCTGCGGGCCTCGCTCAAGGCGCTCACCTGGCATTTCGTCTCCACCGGCGTGGAGGACGTGCTTCTGGCGGAGGAAGATGAGATCGTTGCGGCCATGCGCCTCATCTGGGAGCGCATGAAGATCGTGGTGGAGCCCTCCAGCGCCGTGGCGCTGGCCGCCATACTGGCCAATCGCCCTCTCTTTTCCGGCCGGCGCGTGGGCGTCATCCTGACCGGCGGCAATGTCGATCTGCACAGCCTGCCATGGATGGCGGGCTGAGGCCGGCAGCGAAACCGGCTCGAAAGGTTTTTGTCCTATCGCTCGGATCATGGGAACCGGGAGGCGGTCGGACACGGGGGAACAGCACATGCCGGAAAGCCATGTCGCGGCCGGGTCCGCCAGTCTGCCGTCGGCGCGGCGTGCGGCGTCGGGGCTGCCCGCTCCGTCCTTCCTGCGCGAGCGGCTCAAATACGCAATCATCCGCGCCGGGCTCGAAGCGTCGGCTCTCTTTCGCACCCATGCCCTGCTGCCCGGCCTCGGCGGACGCGGTGTGATCTTCACCCTGCACCACGTGGCGCCGGCGGAAAGGAGGCGCTTTCGGCCCAATGCCGGTCTCACCGTCACGCCCGGCTTTCTGGAGCAGGCCGTTCTTGCGGCACGCGAATGCGGTCTCGTTCCGGTCCATCTGCACGAGCTGCCGGCCCTTCTGGCCGATCCCGCGGACAGGCGCCGCTTCGTGGTCTTCACGCTCGACGATGGGTACCGCGACAATGCTGCATTTGCCGCGCCCGTCTTCCGCAGGCATGCCGTGCCCTATACCATCTTCCTCACCGGCGGCTTCGTCGAGCGACAGCGCACCATCTGGTGGGAGACGGCCGCCGCCCTGCTGGAAAGGGCGAGCGCGATAATTCTCGATTTCGGCGCGGGCCCGGAACGGGTGGAGACCGCCACCCTGGCGCAGAAACGGGCAGCCTTCGCGCGGCTGGAGGCGCTGGTCGGCGCCATCGACGAGGACGAGGCGGTGGCGCGCATCGACCAGGCGGCGCGCAGGGCGGGGGTCGATCCCATGGCCATCGTCGATCAGCTCGTCATGGGCGAGTCGGAAATCCGGGCGCTGGCGGAGGACCCGCTCGCCCATTTCGGTGCGCACACGCTGAGCCATGTCAATCTGCGCCGTGTCGGTGCCGAGCGGCTGCGCTGCGAGGTGGAAGGCTCGGCACGCGCGGTGGCGCGCTATGCCGGGCGCAGGGCACGATCCTTCGCCTATCCCTATGGCTGGGCGAGGGCAGCGGGCGCGCGCGAGGCGCAGGCTGTGCGCGAGGCGGGCTTTCCCGTCGCGGTCACGACCCGGCCCGGTGTCCTCTCGGCCGACTGCCTGAGGCAGCCCGCCCTCTTGCCGCGCGTTTCGCTGAACGGCCACTTCCAGGCAAAGCGCCATGTCAAGGCATTGATTTCCGGCCTGCCTCTGGCGCTGGCGCGCGGCTGAAACGGCGCGGGGCAGGGCGCCCGGTTTTCGGCATGGCGCCGCGCCATGCGGGATCCCCGAGCCGCGGATGGATTGCGAAACCGGCTTCCTGGCGCAGGCTTCGCAACTTCTTCGCATCTGCACAAAAATGTGTCATATGCGACCGCGAGGTGGTTGACGGGAAGGAGGAAAGGGCCATGAGCGCGGCGGCAAGGAAAGCGGGGCTCGCCCCGCCGCAGGTGGCAGCGCGGAAGTCGGGCGCGCCGCTGGTCTGCCTGACGGCCTATACCACGCCCATGGCGAGGCTTGCCGACGCCCATTGCGACATCGTGCTGGTGGGGGACAGTCTCGGCATGGTGCTGCATGGCCTGCCCACCACGCTGGGTGTCACGCTGGAGATGATGATCCTGCATGGCAAGGCGGTGCGCCGTGGGCTGGAGCGGGCGCTGATGGTGGTCGACATGCCTTTCGGCACCTATGAGGAGGGGCCCGAGCAGGCCTTCCGCAACGCCGCGCGGCTGATGGCGGAAACGGGCTGTGCAGCGGTGAAGCTGGAGGGCGGGGAGGCGATGGCGCCCACCATCCGCTTCCTTTGTGCGCGTGGTATTCCGGTGATGGCGCATGTCGGGCTCACCCCGCAGGCGGTGAACAGTCTGGGAGGCTATCACGTGCAGGGCCGGGGCGCGGATGGTGAAAGAGTGCGCCGCGACGCGGCGGCGGTGGCGGAAGCGGGGGCCTTTTCGGTGGTGCTCGAGAAAGTGCCGGAGCCGCTTGCCCGCCGCATCACCGGCGAGATTGCCGTACCCACCATCGGCATCGGCGCTTCCAGCGCCTGCGACGGGCAGATTCTGGTGATTGACGACATGCTTGGCATGTTCACCGCGTTCCGGCCGAAATTCGTCAAGCGCTATGCCGAGCTCGGCGCGGCGGCGGAAGCGGCGATCGCGGCCTATGCGGACGATGTTCGCGCACGGCGTTTTCCCGCTGGCGAGCACGTCTTCTCGCAGGCGGGCGATGGGGGTGCGGCATGAGCGTTCCCATCCTGCGCACCGTCGCAGCCTTGCGGGCGCGCGTGGCAAGCTGGCGGCAGGGGGGCGCGCGCGTCGCCGTGGTGCCCACCATGGGCGCGCTGCACGAGGGGCATTTAAGCCTGGTGCGTGCCGCGCTCGAACAGGCGGACCGGGTGATCGTGACGCTCTTCGTCAATCCGCGGCAGTTCAACAATCCGGCCGATCTCGCCGCCTATCCACGCACGGAAAGGGAGGATGCGGCGAAGCTGGCGCCGCTTGGAGCCCACCTCCTCTACGCGCCCGATGTGGGGGAAATGTATCCGCCGGGCTTTGCCACCACGGTCTCCGTGGCGGGTGTCAGCGAAGGTCTGTGCGGGGCCCACAGGCCGGGCCATTTCGACGGCGTGGCGACCGTTGTCGCCAAACTCTTCCTGCAGACGGGTGCGGATCTCGCCTTCTTTGGCGAGAAGGATTTTCAGCAGCTCCATGTCGTGCGCCGCCTCGCCCGCGATCTCGACATTCCCATCGAGATCATCGCCTGCCCGACGGTGCGCGAGGCCGACGGCCTGGCGCTTTCCTCGCGCAACGTCCGCCTGACGGCGCAGGAACGGCAGATGGCGCCGAAGCTGGCGGAAAGCCTCTTCCGCGCCGCCGGGCAACTTGGCGCCGGTGCCGCCTTCTCGCAGGCGCTGGCCGAGGCGGAGGAGGCCATCCTGGCCGCGGGCTTTGCGCGGGTGGAGTATCTGGAGGTGCGCTCGGAGGCAGATCTTGCGCCGATGGAAAGGCTCGACCGGCCGGCCCGGCTGCTGGCCGCTGCCTGGCTCGGCGAGACGCGGCTGATCGACAATGTCCGGGTGAGGCCTGCTTCCGCTGCGTGAGGAACCGTCAGGGAGAATGGCGGGCGATCACATCCAGAAAGGCAGCGCCATAGCGCTCCAGCTTCGAATGGCCGACGCCGGAAATCGCCTCAAGCGCCCTGCGGTCTCTGGGGCGGACCACGGCCATCTCGACCAGCGTCTTGTCGTGGAAGATCACATAGGGAGGCAGATTCTGGGCGCGGGCGATCGACAATCGCTTCTCGCGCAGCGCCTCGAAGAGCGCGCGGTCGGCGGGCGCGATGCCGCGCGCCACCTCGTGGGGGGCGGCCTTTGCGGGGCGCCCGCCCGTGCGCGCGGGTATGCGCAGCATCAAGGCGGGCTTTTCGCGCAGGAAGTCGCGGCCGCGTTCGGAGATCGACAGCCCGCCATGGCCGGCCAGGTCCACATTCACCAGCCCATGGGCGACAAGCTGGCGCAGGATGGAGCGCCAGGTGCGCGCATCGTGCTCCTTGCCGATGCCGTAGGTGGAAAGGCGGTCGTGGCCGAAGCGGGAAATGCGCTCGTCCTCGGCGCCCAGAAGAACCGAAACGATATAGGCTTGGCCGAAACGTTCGCCCGTGCGGTAGATGCACGACAGCGCCTTCTGCGCGGCGATGGAGCCATCGAACATTTCGGGCGGCGTGGCGCAGTTGTCGCAATTGCCGCAGGGCGCATGCGACTCGCCGAAATAATTGAGCAGCACCTGGCGACGGCACTGGCCGGTCTCCGTCAGGCCCAGAAGTGCGTCAAGTTTCTGCCGCTCCATGCGCTTGCGCTGCTCGGGGGCGTCCGACTCGTCGATAAAGCGCTGGCGAAGGGCGATGTCTTCGTAGCCATAAAGCATCAGGGCATCCGCCGGCAGCCCGTCGCGGCCGGCCCGTCCCGTCTCCTGATAATAGGCTTCGATGCTGCCCGGCAGGTCGAGATGCAGAACAAAGCGTACGTCCGGCTTGTCGATGCCCATGCCGAAGGCGATGGTGGCCACCATCACAAGGCCGTCCTCGCGCTGAAAGCGCGTCTGGTTGGCATCGCGCACGGCCTTGTCGAGCCCGGCGTGATAGGCAAGCGCGGTGTAGCCCCGTTCGTTCAGGAAGGCGGCGGTCTCCTCGGTCTTGCGCTTGGACAGGCAGTAGATGATGCCGCTGTCGCCCTTGTGTGCCTCCAGAAAGGCGAGCATCTGCCGTCGTGGCGCATCCTTTTCCGCGATGGCATAGCGGATGTTGGGACGGTCGAAGCCGGCAATGAAGCTGTTCTCGACGCCGATCTTGAGGTGGCTGACGATCTCGGCGCGGGTGGGCGCGTCGGCCGTTGCCGTCAGCGCCATGCGCGGCGTGTCGGGGAAGAGGTCCGCCAGACAGTCGAGCCGGCGATATTCCGGTCGGAAGTCGTGGCCCCACTGGGAGAGGCAGTGCGCCTCGTCAATGGCGATGAGCGACAGCCGCATGGCGCGCAGCCGCTCCAGAAAGGCCGGCCGCAACAGCGTTTCCGGTGCCACGTACAGGAGGTCGAGCGCGCCCTTCTCCATGGCCTGCCAGATCGCGGTGCGTTCCTGCGGGGCAAGCGAGGAGTTGAGCGCCGCGGCCTTCACGCCGGCCTGGCGCAGGGCGGCCACCTGATCGGCCATCAGCGCGATGAGCGGCGAGACGACAAGCCCCATTCCCGGCCGGCAGAGGGCCGGAATCTGGTAACAAAGGGACTTGCCGCCACCAGTGGGCATGAGCACGAAGGCGTTGCCGCCGGCGATAGCATGGTCGATGATCTCCGCCTGCCGGCCGCGGAACGCATCATAGCCATAGACGGTCTTGAGCAGGTGCAGGGGTTCGCGCGCCATTCCAGCCCGATTCGTTTTCGACACGGTGCGCCGCCTCCATAACAGCCGCACTCCACCTTTGCACCCGTTCGCCAGGCAGCGGGGAGATCTGCGGGCCTTGGGCGGAGGGCGTCGCCTTGCCTTCGGTCGTTCGCGGGGGGCTTGGCCATGGCTGGCGGCGAGTACAGGCTCGATGGATGGGCTCAATAGGGCCACAAATCAGACGCAAGTGGACATGCTGCTCCAACTCCTGGAGCGCTTCTTCAACTTGGCGCGTTGCCCTGCTGGGCAGATGGAGAAACCATGATATTCTCGAAGTTTAAAGTTGCTGCCTTCGTTTTCTTCACGTTTGCATCGCTGGCCAATGCCGGCCCTGCCGATCCACAGGCAGCCGACGATCGCACGGCCAATGTCAGTCAGCAGCAACGAGCCTTTCTGACGAACTTCGCACGTGTCAGTCCCCGCAGCAGCGCGGCTTGGCCGGGTTTCGATATCCGGCAGATTCCAATCCTCATCGTCTTCCGCAATGCTGCTGGCGATCCAGTGAGGGCACTGGCCCTGAATCATCCGAATCCTCCCGCGTTGGGACAGTCGGTGAATGTGGGTCCGCTGACCGATGGCAGCCGCGCCAGCGAGATCACGAATTTGAAGTTTCAGGACGAGTTAAAGAAGATCGAAAACTTCGTGTTCAGCCTGGAGTTGGGCGGGGCCCCTACTTTTGTTTTGAGTTTGGATCAAGAAAGCGATTATATTTTTCTTCAGACAGATCGGCCGGAATTTATAGCGTATGTTTTTCATGAATCATTTCATCGCCATCAGCTTGATAATTTTGAAAATGCACATGATGATGATTCTCAAGAAACAGATGATTTTTGAGAAGAAAATATCTATTTGTCTCGGCTTGAAGATCTGATCCTTCTTGAAACGAAGGATGCTCGTTCCACATCAGAACTGGAAATTCTGGGTGCTGAGTTGGTGGCGCTTCGCGAAAAGCGGAGAGCGCGCGATGTGCAGGTGGCGATTGACGACCATCAGGAGCGGATCGAGGGGACAGCGCGCTATCTGGAAGCTTTTCTTGTCGGCGATATGGGGGCGACCTATAACCTGAACAATCTCCATCAGGATCTGGAAGTCGAGTTGGCCGAGATCGGCATCAAGGAATATTTCGGCTTCGGGCGTTTCTATTCCAGCGGTGCGATGGTGATACATCTGCTCGACAGGCTTGGTGCAAGGGGACACAAGGAAGCCATTGCGGCCGGCAAGTCTCCGATGGACGCCCTGAGAGACGAATTGCGGTCGCGCGGCATTTCGGCGAATGTGGAGACGGTTATCCGGCGGCTTGATCCACATGGCAGCCTGTATCGGCAGGCTGAAGAATGGGCGAGGGTGGCCGAGAACGAACCCGACATCTTCGCGGACGAGCGAACGTGATCGTCCGGCTTCCCGGCGCTGCCGTTCGGGTGTAAGGAAGCATCATGGTTTTCGTGCCCGATCTCGCCGTGATCCTGCAGTTTGCAGCCGCCACCTTCGTTCTGGCGATCACGCCCGGCCCGGACATGACGTTGTTCGTCGGCCGCGCGCTGAGCCAGGGGCGGGCGGCCGGCTTTGCCTGCATGTTCGGCGCCATGACGGGCATTCTGGTGCACACCTGTCTGGTGGCGCTGGGGCTTTCGGCGCTGATCGTCGCGTCGCCGGAGGCCTTCCTGGCCCTGAAGATCTTCGGCGCCGGCTATCTCGTGTGGTTGGCCTGGCAGGCCATCCGCCATGGTTCCGCCTTCTCGCCGGAGATGAAGGCAGGAGGCAGCCGCTCCCTGTTCCGCAACTGGGCGACCGGCCTCGGCATCAATCTCCTCAACCCGAAGATCATCCTGTTCTTCATGACGTTCCTGCCGCAGTTCGTCTCGGCCAGCGACCCGCATGCCTCGGCGAAGCTGCTTTTCCTCGGTCTTCTCTTCATCCCGCTCGCCCTGCCGGTCACCGCGCCCATGGTGCTGGCGGCCGACGGTTTCGCACGGCTTTTGAAGAAGAGCCCGCGGGTCACGCGCGTGGTGGACTATCTGTTCGCCGGCGTCTTTTCGGCCTTTGCGCTGAAAATCCTGACGGCCCAGGCACGGTAGGAGGAAAGGCGCCCACCGCGCGACGGGTCGGGCGGTCGGGCAAGCTGCCCGTCGGGCGAAGCCCTACTCGCCCCCGTGCCCGGCGATCATCATCGCTTCGAGCTTCAGCCGCTCGGCCTTCTTCAGCCGTTCGGAGGCCGACTTGAGCTGGCCGCAGGCAGCCAGGATGTCGCGCCCACGCGGAGTGCGGATGGGAGAGGCGTAGCCCGCGCGGTTGATCACTTCGGCAAAGCGCTCGATCTGCTCCCAGTCCGAACATTCATAGGCGCTGCCCGGCCAGGGATTGAAGGGGATGAGGTTGATCTTGGCCGGAATGCCGCGCAGCAGGCGGACGAGCGCGCGCGCATCCTCGAGCGAGTCGTTGATGCCCTTCAGCATCACATATTCGAAGGTGATGCGTCGCGCGTTTGAAAGACCCGGATAGGCCCGGCACGCCTCCAGAAGCTCCTTCAGCGGGTACTTCCTGTTGATGGGCACCAGCTCGTCGCGCAACTCGTCGCGCACGGCATGCAGCGAGATGGCGAGCATGACGCCGATCTCCTCGCCCGTGCGGTAGATCTCCGGTACCACGCCGGAGGTGGAAAGCGTAATGCGCCGCTTGGAAAGCGACAGGCCCTCGCCGTCGGAGGCAATCAGCAGCGCCTGCTTCACGTTCTCGAAATTGTAGAGCGGCTCCCCCATGCCCATCATGACGATGTTCGTCACCTTGCGGCCTTCCGCGGGCACGATTGCGCCGTCGGGCGTGTCGGCATCGGGAAAATCGCCCAGCCGGTCGCGGGCGACAAGAAGCTGGTCGAGAATCTCGCCGGCGGTCAGGTTGCGCACCATCTTCTGCGTGCCCGTGTGGCAGAAGGAGCAGGTGAGCGTGCAACCCACCTGGGAGGAGATGCACAGCGTGCCACGGCCCTCCTCGGGGATGTAGACCGTCTCCACCTCCACCGGCCGGCCGGCACCGCGCGGGGGAAAGCGCAGGAGCCACTTTCGCGTGCCGTCCTGGGAGATCTGCTCCTCGACGATTTCCGGGCGGGCGATGGTGAAACGCTCATCCAGGGCGGCGCGCAGCTCCCTGGAGATGTTGAACATCTTCGAGAAATCCGAGACGCCGCGCACATAAAGCCAGTGCCAGAGCTGGCGCACGCGCATGCGGATCTGCCGTTCCGGCACGCCGAGGGAGGCAAGGGCTTCGCCCAGCGCCTCGCGCGAAAGGCCGATCAGCGATGTCTTTTCCGCCGCAGTGCCGGGCCGCAGCCGGGCGCGGCTTTCGGGCGTGGATGTGTCTACTGTCAAGGTCATGATGCAGCAAATGCGTTTCGGGCGGCGCGGTGGCCGCCCGTTTCGGTCGGCGCTCTCATAGCACGCCCTGCGCGCTGCGTCACCCTTGCGCGCCGTCCAGATAAAGCAGCGACCGCCCGGACTCGTTGAACAGGTGCAGCTTGCCGGGATCGGCGGCCAGCGAAACCGTCTCGCCGCGGTTGAAGCGCTGCACGCCGGGCAGCTTCACGATGACCGGATCGGGCACGTTTTCGACGTCGAGATAGACATTCGTCACCTCGCCGAGGGACTCGACAATGTTCACCCGCCCATCGAACAGGCCGTTGCCGTTGGTGGCGATGGTGAGATCCTCCGGGCGAACGCCGAGCCGCACCTCCTTGCCCGCCATCTCGGCGGGGGAGGGAATGGGCAGGTCGGCGCGCGTCTTGCCCAGCCGGATGGTCGTCTTCTCGCCGGTCTTGTCGATCTTCGCCGGCTGGATGTTCATGGCCGGGGAGCCGATGAACTGGGCGACGAACAGGTTGGCAGGCTTCTCGTAGAGCTCGATGGGCGCGCCCACCTGCTCGATATGCCCGGCCGAAAGCACCACGATGCGGTCGGCCAGCGTCATCGCCTCCACCTGGTCGTGGGTGACGTAGATCATCGTCGATTCGGGCATCGACTCCTTGAGCTTGGCGATCTCGATACGCGTGGCGACGCGCAGTGCCGCGTCGAGGTTCGACAGGGGTTCGTCGAAGAGGAAGACCTTCGGGTCGCGCACGATGGCGCGGCCGATGGCCACGCGCTGGCGCTGGCCGCCCGACAGCGCTTTCGGCAGGCGGTCGAGATAGGGCGTCAGTTGCAGGATCTCCGCTGCCGCCTTCACCCGCTTCTCAATCTCGGCCTTGGGCGCCTTGGCGATCTTCATGCCGAAGGCCATGTTGTCGTACACGCTCATGTGCGGATAGAGCGCGTAGGACTGGAACACCATGGCGATGCCACGCTGGGAGGGCGGGATGTCGTTGACCCGCTCCTCGCCGATATACATGTCGCCGGAGGTGATGCTCTCGAGCCCGGCAATCATGCGCAGAAGCGTCGACTTGCCGCAGCCCGACGGCCCGACAAACACCACGAACTCGCCCGTCTTGATCTCCAGGTCGATGCCGTGGATGACCTCGGTCGCCCCATAGCTCTTCTTGATGTTCTTGATCAGAACGCCGGCCATCACTTTCCTCCGCGGTCATGTTTCGTGAGGATCCGCCGCCCGAAGTGGCGCGCGGTCTGCCTGTGTTTCTTCCACCTGCCGCCGCGGCCGTGTCCGGCCGGTGGGCGACAGGCAAGCTTGCCCCTCGCGGCTGTCACCATGCAGTCTCAGCCCCCCTTGACGGAGCCGGCGAGCAGGCCCCGCACCAGATAGCGCTGCAACGCAAAGAAGACGATGATCGGCACGACGATGGCCACGAAGGCCGACGCCGTGAGGATCTCCCAGTTGCCGCCCCGCGAGCCCAGAAGCTCGCGCAGCCTGCCGGTCATGACGAGCTGCTCCTCGTTGTTGCCCAGGAAGACGGTCGCCACCAGAAGGTCGTTCCACACCCACAGGAACTGGAAGATGGCGAAGGAGGCGAGCGCCGGGAATGACAGGGGCAGCACGATCTTCCTGAAGATCTCGAAATCCGAGGCACCGTCCACCCTGGCGCTCTCGATGATCTCGCGCGGCAGGCCGGCGATGTAGTTGCGCAGAAGATAGATGGCGAGCGGCAGGCCGAAGCCCGTGTGCGCCAGCCAGATGCCGATATAGGACTTGCCGATGCCGACGTCGTTGTAGAGCCGCAGGAGCGGGATGAGCGACATCTGCAGCGGCACGACCAGCAGGCCCACCACCGTCGCCAGCAAGAGAGCGCGGCCCGGAAACTGCATCCAGGAAAGCGCGTAGGCCGCATAGGCGGCAATGAGGATGGGGATCACCGTTGCCGGAATGGTCACCGTCAGCGTGTTGATGAAGCTCTGGCCGATGCCCTCGGAGAACAGCACCGTCCTGTAGTTGTCGAGCGTGAATTTCGGCGGCTCCAGCGAGGTGACGAAAATGCGCTCGCCGCGCCTGCCCTCGGGCTGCTCCTCGAAGGCGAGCACATAGTCGCCGTTCTTGTCCACGGTGAGCGTGCCGCCGCCGCGCATCTCGGCCTGGGTGCCGGGCTCGAACTCCGAGGGCCGCTGGATGGAGACCCCGAAGGCGCTGATGCGACCCGATCCCCCCTCGAAGACATTGCCGCGCAGCACCCACCGGCCGTCTTCTTCCACGGCATCGGCGGGTGGCGCGGTGCGCGCGACGATGTTCTGCTCGGAGGGGAAAAGGGCCGTCCACCAGCCGCTGACGGCGATCTGATCCTTGTCCCGCAAGGAAGAGATGAGAATGCCAAAGGTGGGCACCGTCCAGATCACCACAAGCAGAAGGACAGTGAGGTTGACGGCCCAGACCAGGGCAGGGCGCTTGCCGACGGCCGTGCTCATTTCATGTCCTTTCGTGCTTCGCGGATGTTCCAGATCATGATCGGCACGACCATGATCATGATGATGAGGGCGATGGTCGAGGCGCGGCCGAAATCGAGCCCGCGGAACATCCAGTCGAACATGTAGTTGGCCAGAACCTGGGTGCCCCACTGGCCGTTGGTCATCGTCAGAACGATGTCGAAGATCTTCAGCACGAGAATGGTGATGGTGGTCCACACCACGGCGATGGTGCCCCAGATCTGCGGCACCTTGATCTTGTAGAAGATCTGGAAGGGCGATGCCCCGTCGATGATCGCCGCCTCGATGGTCTCCTCGGGAATGCCGCGCAGCGCAGCCGAAAGGATGACCATGGCGAAGCCGGTCTGAATCCAGATGAGCACCACCATCAGGAAGAAATTGTTCCACAGGGGAATGGTGAGCCAGGCCTGCGGCTCGCCGCCCATGCTCGTGACGATGGCGTTGAGAACGCCGATCTGCTCGGTGCCCGGCGGGCGATAGTCGTAGATGAACTTCCAGATCACGCTGGCGCCGACGAAGGAAATCGCCATGGGCATGAAGATCAGGCTCTTGGCGATGTTGCCCCAGGCGATGCGGTCTGTCAGTGCCGCGGCGATCAGGCCGAAGAAGGTGGCGGCGGCCGGCACCACGATGAGCCAGAGAATGTTGTTGCGCATGCTCTCGCGGAAGCCGTCGTCAGCCGCCAGCCATTCGTAGTTCGACGTGCCCACCCAGGCCTGCCCGGTGGGGCCGTGAAAGCTCAGCCAGATGGAGTTGATGACGGGATAGACCAGGTACAGCGTCAGGATGACGATCGCCGGGCCCAGGAACAGCCAGGGGCGGATGGCGTTCGCCTTGGTCAGATTGGCCGCGATATTGGCGCCGGACGCCGGATAGATGGTGTCGAGAATACGGTTGGAGCCCCAGAAATAGCCGAAGCAGGCCGCAACGCCGAGCACCATGACCGCCACCGCACCGATCAGCTTGTAGGCGGGCAGGACAAGGCTGATGAGAAAGTAGGCGCCGGCAGCGAAGGCCACGCTGACCACGATGCCCGCAACCATGATGAAGAGGGTGAGGAGCGCGGTTGTGAAAAGCGATCCCAGTTCGGATGCGGATGCCGATGGCCCCGCCGTCGTCGATACTGCCACTGTTCAGCCCTCCGGCTGAGCGGACGCTTCGTCTTCGTGCCGCGAGGTCCGCTCTCGCTTGGTTGTAGGGAATGCGGTGCGGCGGGCCGCCTTTCCCGGTTTTTCTTCTGCCGGACGGGCGCCGCCTGGGCGCCTGTCCGGCCGCTGCCGGGGCAGCTACTTGATGGCGTCCCACTCCCTCTGGATGTCGCCAGTCACCTCCTCGGCGGACTTGCCGCTTACATAGTCGACCATGCCGGTCCAGAACGCACCGGCGCCGATGCGTCCGGGCATCAGATCGGATGCGTCGAAGCGGAAGGTGGTGGCATTGGTGAGGATTTCGCCCTGCTTCTTGAGCGCATCGTTGGCGTAGGCATCCGGGTTCACCTTGGTGAACGGGGTGAGGAAACCGGATTGCGCCATCCACAGTTCATGCGCGATCGGCGTCTTCAGGAACTCGATGAAGGCGCGCGCCGCCTCCGAATCCGCGGTGATGGCAAACAGCGTACCCGCACCCAGAACCGGATTGCCGAGATCCTTGTCCCCATAGGGCGGGAAGTAGAAGAAGTCGGCATCCACGCCAAGCTCGGTCCCCTCGGGGAAGAAGCTGGGAATGAAGGAGGCCTGGCGGTGCATGTAGCATCCGGGCGGGAAGGAGAAGAGCCCCGCCGGGCTGTCGCGGAAGTCGGTGGAGGCTACGGCCTTGGCGCCGCCGGCGACAAAGTCGTCGTTCCTGGCGAACCAGCCGAACTCCTCGATGGCGGCGACCACCCGCTCGTCGTTGAAGGGGATCTCGTTCGTCACCCACTGGTCATAGACTTCCGGCGGCTGCGTGCGCAGCATCAGGTCCTCCACCCAGTCGGTGGCCGGCCAGCCGGTGGCGCCGCCGGAGCCGAGGCCGATGCACCAGGGGGTGCCACCATCGGCGACGATCTGCTCGGTGAGCGCCTTCAGCTCTTCCATGGTCTGCGGCACTTCGTAGCCGGCATCCTCGAAATTCTCCGGCACGTACCAGACGAGCGACTTGACGTCGATCTTATAGGGGAAGGCGAAGAGCTGAGCATTGCCGTCCTTGTCGGGATAGGTGCTCAGATCGACCCAGGACTGGCCGGCCGCATAGTTCTCACGCAGCCAGTCCGCCGTTTCCCCGCCGAGCGGGGTCAGGTAGCCCTGGGCGGCCAGGTTGGCGGCCAGGCCGGGCTGCGGAAACACCGCCACGTTCGGGGCGCTGCCGGCTTGTGCATCGATGACGATCTGCTGCTCGAAGGAATCGGAGCCCGAATAGGCGACATCGGCACCCGTCGCCTCCTCGAAATAGGCGACGATCGACTCGATCAGCTCCTTGTCGGGGCCGAGCCAGGGGCCGAAAAGGGTCATCTCCTGGCCGGAGAGGTCGTACCGGGCAGCGAAGTCCTCGAAGCTTTGCCAGTTGAAGCGGCTGTCCTCGCCGGGTGCAAATTTCAGATTCTGCGCCATGGCGGTGCTGCAGAAAAGCACCAGCGCGCAGGCGCCGGCAACGGTCTGTTTCCTCATCATTTCCTCCACTCGCAGCCTTATGCCTTCGGCCAAGGCTCGACAAATTGATTTTCGAGCGGCGCCCCGCTCCCTGAAAGACATGGCCCAAAACTCAAAGCGCTTTGGGGTTTCTAGCATTGTGCCTTGAAAAACACGAGTCAAGATGCCCGTTGGGCGGGTGCACGATTTTGTCTTTTCCCATCATATGTTGTGCGATCCCGATGGCCCACGTGCAAGCCGGAGGGTCATATGCAGGCTTGATTTGCCGGCAGCGGTGCGAAATAGTTCAAAGCGCTTTGAAGGGAAGGGGATGGCGGTCCGGCGATGGCGCGCGATACGATCAATCTTCGCAGGCTCTCGGAGGTGCTGGGGCTTTCCCAGACCACGGTTTCGCGCGCGCTCAACGGGTTTCCCGAGGTCAACGAGAAGACGCGGGCGCGCGTTGTGGAGGCGGCGCGGCGGCTCAATTACCGGCCGAGCGCCAGCGCGGCCAGCCTTGCCACCGGCAGGGCCTGTGCCATCGGCCATGTGGTGCCGCTGGCCGAGCACATGATGATCAATCCGCATTTCTGCGACTTCCTGGCCGGGGCGGGCGAGGTCTATGCGCAGTTCGGCTACGAGATGCTGCTGCGCGTCGTGGCGCAGCCGCAGGAAACCGATGTCTACCGCGATTTCGCAAGCCGCGGGCGGGTCGACGGGGTTGTCGTGCACGGGCCGTTGACCGGGGATCCACGCATACCGCTGTTGAAGTCGCTGGGCCTGCCCTTCGTCGTTCATGGCCGCTGTGACGACGGCGGCGGCGACTACTCCTGGCTCGACGTCAACAATCGGCGGGCCTTCAGCCGCGCCACCGATTTCCTCGCCGATCTCGGGCATCGGCGCATCGCGCTCATCAACGGGCTGGAGGCGATGAACTTCGCCTATCGGCGGCGGCAGGGATACGAATCGGCGCTTGCCGCGCGGGGGCTGGAGCGGGACCCGGCGCTGGTCTTCAGCGAAGACATGGTCGAGCCGTATGGCTACCGCGTGGCGCGGCAGATGTTCACCGGCCCCAACCCGCCGACCGCCGTTCTCGTCTCCAGCGTGCTGCCGGCGATGGGCCTGGTGCGGGCGCTGGGCGAGCTCGGCCTGCGGCCGGGTGCGGATGTCTCCATCATCGCCTTCGACGACTGCCTCTCCTTCCTTCAGCCGGGCGGCGAGGCGAAGGCGCGGGAGGTGCCGTTTCTGACCGTCATGCGCTCTTCCATCCGCGAGGCCGGGCGTCGGGTGGCGGAGATGATCCTCGAGCAGATCGCGGCACCCGAGACGGGCCCGCGCCATGAGCTGTGGGAGGCCGAACTGGTGATCGGCCGGAGCACCGCACCGTGCCGAAGGCAGCGTGCGCCTCTTTCCGCGGCGGCAAAAAGCTGGTAACGCCCCGGAAAACCCGACAGCCAGGCCACGTTGCGAAGGACATGTCCATGAGCGAGCGCACAGCGAGCAGGGATGTAATCGATTACAAGCGCGCGGATTTCCCACCCGGCTTCAAGTTCGGCGTCGCGGCGTCGAGCTATCAGATCGAGGGGTCGAGCTTCGGCGGCTGCGGCACCTCGCATTGGGATACCTTCGCGGCGACACCGGGCAACACCGCGCGGGGCGAGGACGGCTCGGTGGCCTGCGATCACTATCACCGCTGGCCGCAGGACCTCGACCTGGTCAGCGATGCCGGCCTCGACTGCTATCGCTTCTCCGTCTCCTGGGCGCGCGTGCTGCCCGAGGGCAGGGGCAAGCCCAACCCGCAGGGGCTCGACTTCTACGACCGCCTGGTCGACGGCATGCTGGAACGCGGCATCGAGCCCTTCGCCACGCTCTACCACTGGGACCTGCCGGCACCGCTCGCCGATCTCGGCGGCTGGCGCAACCGCGACATCGCATCGTGGTTCGCCGAGTATACGGAGGTGGTCGGCCGGCGCCTCGGCGATCGGCTGGCAGCCACGGCACCCATCAACGAGCCCTGGTGCGTGGCCTGGCTCAGCCATTTCATGGGCCTTCACGCGCCGGGGCTGCGCGACATTCGCGCCGCGGCGCGCGCCATGCACCACGTGCTGCTCGCCCATGGCCGTTCGCTCCAGGCAATGCGTGCGCTGGGCATGAAGAATCTGGGCATCGTCACCAATTTCGAGTATGCCGCGCCGGCCGATGACAGCCCCGAGGCGCAGGCTGCGGCGCGGCTTTACGACGGCATCTACAATCGCTGGTTCCTCGACGGCGTGTTCAAGAGGGCCTATCCGGCGGAGGTGCTTGCGGGCCTCGGCCCGCACATGCCCGTGAACTACCAGGACGATTTCGAGGTTATCGCGACGCCCGTCGACTGGGTGGGCATCAACTACTACACGCGCAAGCTCATCGCGCCCGATGGCAGCAGGCAGTTTCCGGCGCTCAAGGAGGTGGAGGGGCCGCTGCCCAAGACGCTGATGGATTGGGAGATCTATCCCGAGGGCCTGTCCTTCTTCATCCGCCGCGTGCACGAGGACTACGCCCGGGGCCTGCCCATCTATGTCACGGAGAACGGCATGGCCTCGCCGGATCGCATCGAGGGGAGCAGGGTGGACGATCCCGACCGGATCGAGTTCCTCAACCGGCATCTGGGGGAGGTGCGCCGCGCCGTAGAGGACGGCATCCCGCTCAAGGGATATTTCGTCTGGTCGTTGATGGACAATTACGAATGGGCGCTTGGCTACGAGAAGCGTTTCGGCCTCGTGCATGTCGATTTCCAGACACTGGAGCGCACTCCCAAGGCCTCCTGGCATGCCCTGAAGGAGGCGCTTGCGCCGCGCTGAACGGGGCCGTTCCGAAACAGGCCGGGCCTTGGCAGAATGCCGCTTGCGGCCCGGCAGCATCGGTTGCGGAAAAAGCCTTGAGGATTTGCACCGCGTGCCGCGCGCGCATAGAAAGGGGCGATCTCAACCCGCCCTGGAGTGAAGCGACGTGACGCTTGCCGGCTCCCTGTTTCCGCTCATCTGCTGGTTCTTCTACACCGTGCTCGCCAGCCGCATCGAGGTGGTGCGGCCGTCGCTTTCCATCATCATGGGCGCCCAGCGCCGGCGCTGGGTGGCCAATGCCGTGCGCCGCGACACGCCGCTCGACGCGATTCTGTCCGGCAACCTGATGAGCGCCGTCTCCTTCTTCGCGTCCACCACGGTGCTCATCATTCTGGCGCTGTTCGCCGTCTTCGGGCAGATCGGCTCGGTGATGGAGGCGGTCGCCGCATTGCGGCCGGATCAGGCGCCCACCCAGCGCGAGGTCGAGGTGCACCTGGCCGTTCTCCTGGTCATGTTCGTGCTCGCCTTCCTCTCTTTCACCCTGTCGCTTCGGCAGTTCAACCACTTCTGCATCATGCTGGGGGCGGCCGACCATGCGGAGAAGAGCGACCCCGAAGAGGTGTTCGTGATGGCGGCGCTCAATACGCTGGGTGCGCGCAACTTCAACCAGGGCATCCGCGCCTACTATTTCACCCTCGGCATGTTCGCCTGGTTCGTCTCGCCCCTTGCCTGCATCGTCATTACGGTGCTCATCTTCGCCGTCATTCTCTATCGCGAGTTCTTCTCGGCGGCGCGCAATCTGGTGGCGCGGCTGAAGATGGACTGAGTACCGGTCGTTAAGCCGGCCGTAAGACCGGCGCCTTTAACTGGGACGCGATATGTCGTAAAGCCAGCGAAGCGAGATCTGCAAGCAAGGGTAGAGGGCTGAATGAGCGTGGTACCGGTCATCATCTGCGGCGGAGCGGGCTCCCGTCTTTGGCCATTGTCGCGGGAAAACCACCCCAAGCCGCTCATCCGGCTGGCCGACGGGCGGTCGCTCATCCAGCACGCCCTTCTGCGCGCCCTTGCCCTGCCGGGCGCGCGCGACGTCATTACCGTCACCAACCGCGAGCTCTTCTTCGCCATCGAAGACGAATACCGCCAGCTCGGTGTGGACTGTGGCCGCCGCCGCTTCCTGCTCGAACCGGAAGGCCGCAACACCGCGGCGGCGGTTGCCGCGGCCTGCCTCGAAGCCGCAGCGGCGCTGGGCGGCGAGACGGTGCTGTGCATCCTGCCCGCCGACCATGTCATCGCCGATGTGCCGGCCCTGGCGGAGGCGGTGGAGCGCGCCGAGAAACTGGCGCGAAAGGGGCGCATCGTCACCTTCGGCATCAAGCCCGACAGACCGGAAACGGGATATGGCTATATCGAGGCGGATGGCACGGATGTGCTGCGCTTCGTGGAAAAGCCCGATCTCGAGACGGCCCGCCAGTATCTGGAAAGTGGCCGCTTCTCCTGGAATTCCGGCATGTTCTGCTTCCAGGCACAGGCCATGATCCAGCTCATGGAGACGCTTTGCCCGGAGATCCTCGAAGGCTGCCGCAAGAGCCTCGATGCGGCGCACCGCATCGACGGGCCGCAGGATGTGGAGCGCATCGAGCTCGATGCGGAGCGTTTTTCCAAGGTGCCGTCGAATTCCATCGACTATGCAGTGATGGAGAAGGCGCCCAACGTCTCGGTGGTGCCCTGCGATGTCGGCTGGAACGACATCGGTTCCTGGGCGGCTCTCGGCGAGCAGTATGCGGATGACGGGCAGGGAAACCGTACGATCGGCCCCGTCATGGCCATCGGCGCCCGCGGCAATGTGATCCACAGCAGCGATCGGCTGATCGGTGTTGTCGGCGTGGAAGACCTGATCGTCGCCGACACGCCCGACGCCCTGCTGGTGACCACCAAGGAGCGGGCGCAGGAGGTGCGGCAGCTCTACGACCGGCTCAAGCGGGAGGGAAATCCGCTCCACCGCATCCATCGCACCGTTTACCGCCCCTGGGGTTCCTATACGGTGCTGGAGGAGGGGCCGCGCTTCAAGATCAAGCGCATCGAGGTGAAGCCCGGTGCCCGCCTCAGCCTCCAGATGCACCACCACAGGGCCGAGCACTGGGTCGTCGTCTCCGGCACCGCCCGCGTCGTCAACGGGGACAAGGAGATGATGCTGATCACCGATCAATCCACCTATATCCCCTGCGGCGCCAGGCACAGGCTGGAAAACCCGGGCATCATGCCGCTGGTGCTGATCGAGGTGCAGACGGGCGACTATCTGGGCGAGGACGACATCGTCCGCTTCGACGATGTCTATGGCCGCTCGGAGAAAGGCTAGGCCGGAGGCCGGGCCAGGAAGCGGAGCCGGCTCCCGAACCGCGCTCCGCCGGATTCATGGGTTGGCGACCCTGCGCCCATGGGATGCCACAGGTGCTGCGAGGCGAAGGCATCCGGCGGAAAGGGGTTGTGGCAAACAGCCTTGCAGCCACAACCCCCTCCCGGGAACCGGATAGCCGGGCAATCTGCTGGTTCTCAAAAGATTTTCCCGGGCCATCGTTATTCGTGGCACGGACGGAAAGCGCCGGGGGACCGTTGGCTCCGCCCGTTCAATGTTCGCCGGCGCCTTCAGCGGCCCGTCCGTCGGGTGGGAAAATGCGCCCGTGCGAACGTCCTCGGCAGCCGGGTCGGCTGAAAATGTATACGTAAACAGTATTCCGTAAACGTAAACGTCTTCGTAATGGACCAAATTGCCGGCCATGTCGATAGGTGCCGGGATCACGTTTTCTTTGACGCAGAAAGACGGGCGTTATGCAGGAACAAGCCGGGCGGGTATCGGTGGATGGCCGTGCTGCGTCAGCACCGGGAAAGCCCGCCCGATCCGTCATTTGAGAAGCTTCTACTTGCAAATCGTTTGCAATTGCATTACATGCGGTCGGACGACGGATGGATTTCAACATTGCTTTGCGCGTGCGCGGGAGGGACCTTCATGGTGAATCGACTGAGGCGGTTGACATTGGCGGTGCTGGCCGTGCTTCCAGCGGCGATGGCGCTCGTGCCGCCGCCGGCGCGCGCCGAAGGGCCGCTCAAGGTGGTGGCGACCACCGGCATGATCGCCGACGCCGCGCGGCAGGTGGGCGGCGATCTGGTCGAGGTGCGGGCGCTCATGGGGCCGGGCGTCGACCCGCATGCCTACCGACAGACACGCACCGACATTCTTGCCATGATGCAGGCCGATCTGGTGCTTTGGCACGGGCTCTATCTGGAAGCGCAGATGGAGGATTTCATGCATGCGCTGGCCGATCGCCGGCCGGTGGTCGCCGTTGCCGAGGCGCTGCCGCGCGAGGTGCTGCTCGCCCATGACACCTACAACAACAAGTTCGATCCCCATGTCTGGATGGACCCTGACCTTTGGTCCGGTGTCGTGGAGAGAGTGCGCGATGCCCTGATCGAGGCAAGGCCGGAGGGCGAGCGGGCCTTCCGCGCCAATGCCGGGAAGCACCTGGAGGAAATCGCCGGTCTTTCGGCCTATGCGAAGCAGGTTCTTGCCACCGTGCCGCAGGAAAGCCGTGTGCTGGTGACGGCGCACGACGCGTTCAACTATTTCGGCCGTGCCTATGGGTACGAGGTGCTCGGCATCCAGGGCATTTCCACGGAGAGCGAGGCCGGTCTCAACCGCGTTGCCGAGCTGGTCGACCTTCTGGTGCAGCGCAGGATCGGTGCCGTCTTCGTGGAGTCTTCCGTGTCGGACCGCAACATGCGCGCCCTTGTCGAGGGTGCGGCGGCCAAGGGCCAGGAAGTGGAGATCGGCGGCCAGCTCTTCTCCGATGCGATGGGCCCCAACGGCTCCTATGAGGGCACCTATGTCGGCATGATCGACCACAATGTGACGACCATCGCCCGGGCGCTCGGCGGCCAAGCGCCGGAGCGCGGCATGCAGGGCCGCCTGGCGGCGGGAAGCTGAGGAGCGGCAGCATGAGCAACCCGGCCCTTGAACTGGCCAGCGAGGCGGGCGAACAGCTTGCCCGCCCCGTTCCCGCCGACAGCCCCCTGGCCATTCGCGGGCTCACCGTCTCCTATGGGGAGAAGCCGGCGGTCTTCTCTGTCGACGCGACGGTGCCGGCCCGGTCGATGACCGCCATCATCGGCCCCAACGGTGCCGGCAAGTCCACCCTGCTCAAGGCGGCGCTCGGCATCGTGCCTCGGCTTTCCGGTCGCGTGCTGGCGTTCGGCGTGCCGCTGGCGCAGGTCATGCACCGCATCGCCTATGTGCCGCAGCGTGCCTCGGTGGACTGGGATTTTCCCACCCGTGTCATCGACGTGGTGCTGATGGGGCTCTATCGCGAGCTCGGGCTTCTGGGCCTGGTGCGCCGCCATCATCGCGAGCGGGCGCTTGCCTGTCTGGAGCGTGTCGGCATGGCCGAGTTCGCCGGACGTCAGATCGGTGCCCTCTCCGGTGGCCAGCAGCAGCGTGTCTTCCTAGCCCGTGCATTGGCGCAGGATGCCGATCTGTATCTGCTGGATGAGCCCTTCGCCGGCGTCGATGCAGCCACGGAAAGGGCCATCATCGACGTGCTCAAGGCGCTCAAGGCGGAGAAGCGCGCCGTCGTGTGCGTGCATCACGACCTCGCCACGGTGACGGACTATTTCGACCACGTGCTGCTCATCAATGTGCGCCGAATAGCCGAGGGGCCGGTGGCCAGCACCTTCACCGCCGAAAACCTGCAGAAGACCTATGGCGGCCGTCTGGCCACCGCCCATATCGACCAGCTCAAGCTGCCGGCTGCCTGAGCCATGTTCGCCCTCTTTCTCGACGCCCTGCTTCTCCAGGCCGGCTATAATGCCGCGCTGGTGGCGCTCGGGGCGGCGCTGCTCGGCATGGCGGCGGGCGCCGGCGGCACCTTTCTCTTCCTGCGCAAGCGTGCGCTGGTGAGCGACGCCGTGGCGCATGCGACGCTGCCGGGGGTGGGAATCGCCTTCATCCTCATGGTCGCTCTCGGCGGCGACGGGCGCAATCTGCCTGGCCTGCTGCTGGGCTCCGCCGTTTCCGCCGGCCTCGGCCTTCTGGCCGTACAGTGGATTGCCGGGCGCACCCGGCTCGCCGAGGATGTGGCCATCGGCGCGGTGCTCTCCGTGTTCTTCGGCTTCGGCATCGTGCTGCTCACCATCATCCAGACCATGACGCGCGGCTACCAGGCGGGGTTGGAAAGCTTTCTTCTGGGCTCGACGGCGGGAATGCTGTTTCAGGACGCCGTGGTCATCGCGGTGGGTGGAGCGCTTGCCGCCGCCTTTGTCGTGGTGTTCCGCCGGCCGATGACGCTGGTTGCCTTCGATCCCGAGTTTTCCGCCTCCTCCGGCATCGACGTGCGGCGCATGGATCTCGCGATGATGGGGCTGGTGATGGCCGTCACCGTCATCGGGCTGAAGATCGTCGGCCTCATCCTCATTGTGGCCATGCTGATCATCCCTCCCGTCACCGCCCGCTTCTGGACGGAACGCTCGGAGCGCGTGATCCTGATCGCCGGGCTCGTCGGCGGTCTTTCCGGCTATCTGGGGGCGGCGCTGTCGGCCTCGGCGCCAAACCTGCCCACGGGCCCCATCATCGTGCTCGTCGGCTTCGCCTTCTTCCTGGTTTCGCTTCTGCTGGCGCCGGGCCGTGGCGTGCTGGCTGCCGTCATCCGCCGCCGCCAGTTCCAGTTGCGTGTGCACCGGCGCCAGGGGCTTCTGGCGCTTGCCCACGGGGAGGCGATCTTCGATCCGCTCACGCTGGCGGTGCTGCGCCGGGAGGGCCTTATCCGCCAGGACGGGGTAGCGACCGAGAAGGGCAGGGCGCATGCCGCCAAGACCTTGCGCGACGAGAGGCGCTGGGCGCTCGCCCGCCGGCTCTATCAGGACGAGGCCGTCGCCGGTCGCTATGACGGCCTGACGCCCATCGAAACGGTGCTCACGCGCGACGAGATCGCCGAGCTCGACCGGCGGCTCGGGCCGCCGGCGCCGGCCATATGAGGGAATCTCCCATGGGTGCGGAATTCGTCCAGCTCAGCCTCACGCCGCTCCTCATCGGCGTCCTTGCGGCCATTGCCTGCGCATTGCCCGGCAATTTCCTCATTCTCAGGCGCCAGGCGCTGATCGGCGATGCCATCAGCCATGTCGTGCTGCCGGGCATCGTGGTTGCCTTTCTCGTCACCGGGGTCACTGCCACGTGGCCCATGCTTCTGGGGGCGGCGGGGGCGGCGGTGGTCGCCGTCATCCTCATCGAGGCCATCAAGCGGCTGGGCCGCATCGAGCCCGGGGCGGCGATGGGCGTGGCCTTCACCTCGCTCTTTGCCGCGGGCGTGCTGCTTCTGGAGCAGAGCGATACGAGCGGCGTCCACCTCGACGTGCAGCACGCCCTCTACGGCAATCTGGAAAGCCTCATCTGGTTCCAGGCCGAGGGTTGGCATTCGCTTGCCGACCCCGTGGCGCTTGCCGCGCTTCCTCCCGAGCTGGTGCGCATGGCCGTCACCGCGGCGGCGATTGCGCTTCTCACCGCGTTCTTCTGGCGGCCGCTCAAGCTGTCCACTTTCGACGAAGGGTTCGCCGGCGCCGTCGGCATTCCCACGGCGGCCGTCAGCCTCGGTCTCGTCATTGCCGCGGCGGTGGCGGCGGTGGCGGCGTTCGACGCCGTCGGCTCCATCATCGTCATCGCCATGTTCATCTGCCCGCCGGCGGCCGCCCGTCTGATGACCAACCGGCTGGAGGTGCAGGTTCTGTGGAGCGTTGCCTTTGCCGCGCTTTCGGCCATCCTCGGCTATGTGCTGGCCGGCTACGGCCCGCTGTGGCTGGGCGCCGACAACGCCGTGAGCGCAGCCGGCATGATCGCCACCGTCTCCGGCCTCATCCTGGCGCTTGCCTGCCTGTTCGCCCCGCATCGCGCTCGCATCGGGGCGCCGAAGGGCGTTTGAGGCCGGGTGGGAAATCCTTCCGGCGGCTCAGCTCTGCCCCTTCCAGGCGAGCAGCCGCATGGCATTTGCCGTCACCAGCACCGTTGCACCGGTGTCGGCCAGAATGGCCGGCCACAGCCCGGTAATGCCGAGCACGGTGGTGGCGAAGAAGGCGAGCTTCAGCCCGATGGCGATGGCGATGTTCTGGTGGATGTTGGCCATCGTCCGCCGCGACAGGGCGATCATCGCCCACACATCGTCCAACCGTCCGTGCAGAATGGCCGCGTCCGCCGTCTCCAGCGCCACGTCGGTGCCGCCGCCCATGGCGATGCCGACGTTGGCGGCCGCAAGGGCTGGCGCATCGTTGATGCCGTCGCCCACCTTGCCCACCTTCAGGCCGCGGTCCTTCAGCGCACCGACGATGCGGCTCTTGTCCTGCGGCATCAGCTCCGCGTGCACCTCGACACCCAGCTCGCCGCCGATGGCGGCGGCCGTGCGCCGGTTGTCGCCCGTCAGCATCAGCGTGCGAATGCCGGCGGCGCGCAGGCGGGCGAGGGCGGCGCGCGCGTCCCTGCGCGGCTCGTCGCGCATGGCGATGGCGCCCGCCGCCCTGCCGTCCACGAGCAGCACGGAGACGGTTTTCCCCGCCTCGTTCAGCGCCGCGATCCTGCGGCCGTGCTCGCCGCCCAGCGCCTGCCGCTCGCCGGCTGCGCGCGCGGAGCCGAAGAACACCGTCCTGCCCTCCACCGTGCCGGCGACACCCCGCCCGCCCTCGGCGGCGGCATCGGTGGCCTGCGGGATGGAAATCCCCTCGCTTGCCGCCCGTTCCAGCACCGCAAGCGCCAGCGGGTGACTGGCATTCTGTTCAAGCGCCGCAGCCAGGCGCAGCACCTCCTGCGGTTCCGCTGCAAAGCCCAGCACATCGGTGACGCGCGGCCGGCCCTCCGTCAGCGTGCCCGTCTTGTCGAAGGCGATGGCCTGAAGCCGGCCGACCTCCTCCAGCACCGCGCCGCCCTTCATCAGCAGCCCGCGCCGCGCACCGGCCGAAAGGGCCGCGGCGATGGCCGCCGGCGTCGAGATCACCAGCGCGCAAGGGCAGCCGATGATGAGGATCGCCAGCCCCTTGTAGACCCATTCGAGCCATGCCGCGCCCGTCGCCAGCGGCGGCACGACGGCCACCAGAAGCGCCAGAAGCACGACAGCCGGCGTGTAGTGACGGGAGAAGCGGTCGATGAAGCGTTCCGTCGGCGCCTTCTTCTCCTGCGCCTCTTCCACCAGCCGGATGATGCGGGCAATGGTGTTGTCCTCGGCGGCGGCTTCCACGCGCAGGCGCAGAACGCCCTCGCCATTGATCGTGCCGGCGAACACCGTGTCGCCCGCGGTCTTGTCGGCTGGCAGGCTTTCGCCCGTCACCGGCGCCTCGTCCACGGCGCTCGAGCCGGAAACAACCGTGCCGTCGGCGGCAATGCGGTCGCCGGGGCGCACCACGATCACGTCGCCGATGGCCAGCCGCTCGGCCGGCACTTCCTGCACGCTTCCATCCTCCCGTTCCAGCCGGGCCGTCTTCGGCATGATGTCGCCCAGGGCGCGGATGCTGGCGCGCGCCCGGCCTGCAGCCACACCTTCGAGCAGCTCGCCGACGAGGAACAGCAGGATGACGACCGCCGCCTCCTCCGCAGCACCGATGATGACGGCGCCGGCGGCCGCGATGCTCATCAGCGTTTCGATGGTGAACGGCGCGCCGGCGCGAGCCGCGGCAAGCGCGCGCCGGGCAATCGGCACCAGACCGACCAGCATGGCAAGCGAGTAAAACCAGCCATCGCCGGCGGGGAAGATGCGCGCCGCCAGAAAGGCGGCCGCCAGCGCAAGTGCGCACAGCGCGGTCAACCGCGCGCGCGGCTCCTGCCACCATGGGAGCCGGGTCTCCGTTTCGAGGGTGCGTCTCGCGGCCTTCCGCCCTGCCCCGCTTTCGCACTCCATCGGCAGCAGGCGGTAGCCGAGCCGCTCCACCTGGTCTTCAAGCGCTGGACGCACGGCCGGCGCATCGGCATGTTCGACCGTCATCGTGCCGCTGGCGGCGGAGACGATCACCTCGCGCACGCCGTCGATGCGGCGCACGGCCGTGTCGATCTTGCGCGCGCATCCGGCGCAGTCCATGCCCTCCACCCGATAGCGGCTGGTGCTCGAAACGTTCTTCATCCTGCGCATCCTTGATCGCTCATGCGCCGAGACCTACTTCCTGTAGCGGCTATAGGAGCAAGGGAAAAATGACCGTCGAGGCCATCTCAATCGGCGAGGCCGCCCGTCGCAGCGGCGTCAAGGTGCCCACCATCCGATTCTACGAGCGAATCGGTCTTTTGCCCGCCCCGCCGCGCAGCCAGGGCAATCGGCGCCAGTTCGACGAGAAGGATCTTCACCGCCTGAGCTTCATCCGCCACGCGCGCGAGCTGGGTTTCGGAATGGAGGACATCCGCGAGCTTCTCGCCCTGACGGAAGAGCCGCAACGCTCCTGTCACGAGGCCGACAGCATCGCCGTGCGCCATCTGCGCGAAATCGAGGGCCGCATCGCCAAGCTTCAGGCGCTGAGCGGGGAACTGAGGCGCATGGTGCAGGAATGCGGCCATGGCAAGGTGTGCGAGTGCCGGGTCATCCAGGTGCTCGCCGACCACGGAGAATGTCGCAGCGAGGTGCATTGAGGCGGCGGGAATTGTGCGCCTGCTGTCACACGGAATACGTGTACCGATTGTATCGGTAGCTGTTCCTCATCATGCCGTTTATGGGCCGGGACATGGCTCCACGAACCGCTTGAGAAAAGAAATCCTGAATATCTACAATAAGTTGAGCGTATTGTTAGGTGTCTGGAAAATAGTACCGCAAGCGGTGCACGTTTAGATTGTAATTGTACAACCGTTGCGCTAGTTTGCTTCGTATTCGTTGTGCCCGCAAGGGGGGTGTCCCGAATGTAAGCCAGCGCCGGGTCATGGAAGGTCGTTCCATCGGGCAGCATCGTCGCAGCGATGGGGTCCACCGGCGCGCCCCGAATGGGCGGCACGGCGAGAGGCACCGACAGCCGGATTGCACACCTTCGGGCGTTCCTTGTCCGGGGGAGGGCACCCTGCGTGCCGTGCGCAAGGCACAGGAAGGAGGGAAAGGCGTGGAACAGGACATCGACACAGCGAGCAGATGGACGACGGGCGAGACGATCGCAAATCCCTTCAATCGAACCGCAGCCGGGAGGGCGCGATGAACGGACACAGGCAGGACGGGCTGTCCTTTGCGACGCTCAGGGCCGCCGAGGCGGTGATCGACACGAAGAGCCTGACGGGAGCGGCCCTGAAGCTGGGCATCAGCCAGCCTGCCATCAGCATGCATCTGGGGCGCCTCGAACGGGCCATCGGCACCTCGCTCATCAAGCGGGTGGGCAACCGGATCATCGTCAAGGAGGAGATTTCGCGGCTCATCCGCCAGATGCTGGAGCTGGAACGTCGGCTGAAGACGGTCGGCTACGAGCGCAGCCTGTCCCGGCTGAAGCTCGGCGTGTGCACCTATTGCGCGCCCCTCCTGGCGGAGCGTGGAAGGGTGCTCGGCAGGATGCGGGATGCGCTGACATTGCGGGTTGCCGATTCGCGGCGGCTTGAGGAAATGTATGAGGAAGGCGAGGTCGATGCCGTTTTCCGCGCTCTCTATCCGCTTGAGGTGGCGCCGGAGCTGACGGCCGAGCTTTCCTTCGAATGGGTGGGCACTGCGCATCTCGCGGATTTTGCCGGCGGAAGGCAGGGTCTGCCGCTCGTCCTTCCCGCGCCGCACTCGCCGCTTGGCGCGCTGGCGCGCGACTGGCTGCGGGAGCATGAGATCGTCTACGATGTCATCGGCGAGGTCGACGATATCATGACGGCCGTCGGCATGGTGGCGGGCGGTCTGGCCGTCTCTCCCCTGCCGCCCTATCTGCGGGACAGCCCGCCGGTCGATCTGGATGGCTGTGTGGGGCTGCTGCCTGGCCGGCTGCAGGCGCGCTACGGCATGTTCTTCGACGAGCGGCGTTTCAGCCTGCGCACGGCGCTCGACATTTTCGAGCTCGTGCGGGAGGCGCTGGGAGAGGTGCCGCCGCCCATTGTCGTGGCGCGACAGCGCGTGGCGAATCGATAGGGCGGGTGCCTACCGCTCCACCGGCCGCGTGGTCGACTGGCGCACGTGCAGTTCCGGCTTGATGAGCTCCTGACAGGGGTTCACCTCGGCGCCGTTCAGCCGGTCGAGCAGCACCCGGGCGGCGCGCCGGCCCACTTCGCGCTGGCCGTTCCACACGGTGGTCAGCGCCGGCGTGGCGATGGCGGCTTCCTCCAGGTCGTCATAGCCCGTCACGGAGATGTCGACACCGGGCGCCAGCCCGGCGCGGGCAATGCCGTTCATCAGGCCGATGGCGACCAGGTCGTTCCAGCACACCGCCGCCGTGGGCTTGTCCTTCAGCGCCAGGAAAGCGCCGGTCACCTCGAAGCCCGCCTGCTTGGTGCGCGGGCCGGGGAAACGCCATTCCGGCTTGACCTCCAACCCCGCCTTCTGCATGGCCTCCACATAGCCGCGATAGCGCTCGCGGCCGGTGGATGTGTGGTCGGTGCCGCCGATCATGGCAATGCGCGTGTGGCCGAGCGAGATCAGGTGGTTTGTGGCAAGCCCGATGCCATAGGCATCATCGCCGCGGAAGGTGGGCACCCGCGCGCCGTCCACGGAGCGGGCGATCAGCACCGCCGGCAGGCCATTCTCCTCGGCCAGCATGATGTCCTCCGGCGGCGTGCCGATGGCCGGCGACATGATGACGCCGTCTGCGCCGAGCTGCAGCAGCGTGTCGATGAAGGTGCGCTGCTTTTCGAGCTGGTCGTAGTGGTTCGACAGGAGGAAGGTCTGGCGCGAGCGGTCGAGCTCGCTCTCGATGGAGCGCAGGATCTCCGCGAAGAACGGGTTCATGATGTCGTGCACGACCACGCCGACGATGCCCGAGCGCGAGGTTCTCAGGCTCGCTGCGCGCCGGTTGTAGATATAGCCGATGGCGCGCGCGTGTTCCTTGATGCGCTGGCGCGTCGCGTCGGCTACCAGCGGACTGTCTCTCAGCGCCAGCGACACGGTGGCCGTCGAAACGCCCAGAGCCTCGGCAATGGTCGAGAGCTTGATCTTCTGCGCCAGCGTTTTCCTCCCGGCCCTCGGGAGAGCTTTCCCCGTCACGGCCCCTTAAACTGTTTAAGGGCCGCTTATCCCAACGCGGGCACACAGGTCAAAGCTTTTTTGCCGGCGGGGCTGAAGGGGTTGCCGCAGGCCCTCTCAGGCTCCTTCCTCCATCTCCTCGTCTTCCAGCGGCCGGCCGTTTTTCGACAGGTTGGCCTCGACACGGGCGAGCAGCCTGGAGAGTGCCTTCTGCTCCTTCTTGTCGAGGCTCTTGAGAGCCTGTTTCTCGGTCTTGCGCACCGACCGTTCGATGGCACGGATTGCCTGTTCGCCGGTTTCGGTCAGATAGACGTGGGCGCGCCTGGCGTCCTCTTCGGAGGCGCGCTTTTCCAGAAAGCCCTGGGCGGCCAGCCTGTTGATGGTCTTGGTGATGGTCGGCGGGCGCACGCCCAGCTTCTCCGCAAGCTGGCTCGGCGTCTGGCCGTTTTCCCGGCTCAGCGCCAGCATGATCTTGTCCTGTCCGGCGTAAAGGCCCTGATCGAGAAGCCGCTCGGCCAGCGCCGTGCGCGAAAGGCGCGCCGCCGCCTGCAGCCTGCCGATGATCGAACCTTTCGATGATTTCGCCATATTGCTCTTTCCTACACCCCAAAAAAGCCGGCGGTGTTCTCCTCCCGCCGGCCCCCTTTACCCTCGCATAAAAGATAGTCCGGCAAACGACCTTGGCAACAGGGGCCTGTCTTGTGGCGCCCGTGGCGGCACGCTAGGCTTGCCTGCATTGCCGGGTCGTTTCCGGGCTAATGCCAAACCGGCGTATCATTCTTATGACAGGGAGATGCGCTCTGCCCGAAGGTGAGAGAATCGCCGTCCTGCCGCTGGGCGCGACCGAGCAGCACGGACCCCATCTGCCGCCGCAGACCGACTGGATCATCGCCGAGGCGGTGGCCGCGCGGGCCAAGGCGCGCGCCGCGCTTCTGCCGCTCGACGTGCTGCCGGTGGAGAAGGTGGGCTATTCCATCGAGCATGGAGACGATCCGCGCACGCGCTCCCTCAGCTTCGACGAGGCGGTCAGGCGATGGGTGGGCATCGGCGCGCGCCTCGCAACGGCAGGAACGCGCAAACTCGTCATGCTCAATGCCCATGGGGGCAATTCGCCGCTGATGACCGTTGTCGCCACCGAGCTTCGCGTGCGCCATGCCATGCTGGCCGTGGCGACGAGCTGGACACGCTTCGGCTTTCCGCCCGATCTGGTGAGCGAGGAGGAGCGGGCGCTGGGCATCCATGGCGGCTTTGTCGAGACCTCCGTGATGCTGGCGCTCAGGCCCGATCTGGTCGCCATGGACAAGGCGCGCAGCTTTCCCTCCGCGCAGGCCCGCTTCCGGCGGGAGTTCACCCATCTGCGTGCCTATGGTCCGCATGCCTTCGGCTGGATGATGCGGGACCTCTCGCCGCATGGCGCAGTCGGTGACGCGGCGGCGGCCAGCGCGGCGGCGGGTGAGCGCCTGCTCGACCACGCAGTCGAGGGCCTGGTGCATCTGCTGGAGGATGTGAACCGTTTCGACCTGGTGCTTTTCGATGCTCGATAGAGGCGTGCAAGGCGGCCGCGAAGCGCCTATATGGGACTGGAACCAACAGGACGCTTGAAACGGGAACACCCATGTCTGAACAGCAGAGCCAAATCCCCGTCACGGTTCTCACCGGCTATCTGGGCTCCGGCAAGACCACGCTGCTGAACCGGATCCTCTCCGAGGATCACGGCAAGCGCTACGCGGTCATCGTCAACGAGTTCGGCGAGATCGGCATCGACAACGATCTCATCGTGGAATCCGACGAGGAAATCTACGAGATGAACAACGGCTGCGTGTGCTGTACCGTGCGCGGCGATCTGGTGCGGGTGGTGGAGGGGCTGACGCGCCGGCCCGGCCGCTTCGATGCCATCATTGTCGAAACCACGGGATTGGCCGACCCCGCCCCGGTGGCGCAGACCTTCTTCATGGACGAGGATGTGCGCGCCAAGACACGGCTCGACGCCGTCGTGGCGCTGGTCGATGCCAAGCACCTGCCGCTCAGGCTGAAGGATTCCAACGAGGCGCAGGACCAGATCGCCTTTGCGGATGTGGTGGTTCTCAACAAGACCGATCTGGTCACGCCGCAGGAGCTGGCGGAGGTGGAAGCCACGATCCGCGCCATCAACCCGTCGGCGCGCATCCACAGGACGGAGCGCGCCAGGGTGGCGCTGTCGGAGGTGCTCGACCGCGGCGCCTTCGATCTGCAGCGGGCGCTCGACAACGACCCGCACTTCCTCGACCACGATCACCCGGACCATGTCTGCGGGCCGGATTGCGATCACGATCATGAGCACGACCATCATCATCACCATCACGCCCCTTCGGCCATCCATGATATCGGCGTGACCTCCGTCTCGCTGCGCGGGGGCGAGATGGACCCCAGGAAATTCTTTCCCTGGATCGAGAAGATCACGCAGATGGACGGACCCAACATCCTGCGGCTCAAGGGAATCATCGCTTTCCGCGACGATCCCGACCGCTACGTTGTCCAGGGAGTGCACATGATCGTGGAGGGCGACCATCAGCGCCCGTGGAAGGAGGGCGAGAAGCGCGAAAGCCGGCTTGTGTTCATCGGCCGTGAGCTGGATGCGGAGCGCCTGCGTCGCACCTTCGAGGCCTGCCAGGCCTGACGCCCATGCCGACCGTGGCCCCGCTGGATCTGGATGCCCATTGCCTGGCCTGTGCCTGGCTCGACGACATTCCCCATTTCGCGCTGGCCGACGGCATGGTCCACCGGCTCGATCATGGCCACAAATGGGTGAAGGCGCATGACGGGCTCCTGTGCGCCGCGGCCGATGGCGCTCGCCTGGTGACGGGCGGCGAGGACGGCAGGGTGATGGCGGTGACGTCCGACGGCCATGCCCGGTGTCTGGCCGAGCTCGGCCGCAAATGGATCGGCAGCGTCGCGACCGGGCCACAGGGCGCGGTGGCTTTCGCGAGCGGCCGCCTCGCGCATGTGCGCCTTGCCGACGGGAACACGCGCACATTCCAGCATCCCCGCTCGGTGGAAGGGCTTGCCTTCGCGCCGAAGGGCATGCGGCTGGCCGTGGCGCGATACAACGGCGCGACGCTGCATTTTGCCGCAGCCGAGGGCAGGCCGACGGAGCTCGAATGGGCCGGCGCCCACACTGGTGTCACCTTCTCGCCCGATGGCCGCTTCCTCGTCACCACCATGCAGGAAAACGCGCTGCACGGCTGGAAACTCGCCGACGGCAAGCACATGCGCATGGCCGGCTATCCGGCCAAGGTGAAGAGCTTTTCCTGGAGTGCGAAGGGCCGGTGGCTCGCCACGTCCGGCGCGCCGGCAGCCATCGTCTGGCCGTTCCACGCCAAGGATGGGCCGATGGGCAAGACGCCGCTGGAACTCGGCACGCGCGGCGACACCATGGTCACGCAGGTGTGCTGCCATCCCACCGAGGAGATTGCGGCCATCGGCTATGGCGACGGCATGATCCTTGCAGCACGCTTCGCCGATGGGAAGGAGGTGCTGTTGCGCCGCGCCGGCAAGGGCGCTGTCACCGCCATGCGCTGGGACGGCGAGGGCCGCAGGCTGGCCTTCGGCTGCGAGACGGGCGAGTGCGGCGTGGTGGACATTTCCGCCTGAGCTCGCCCGGCCGGCCCCGGCGGTCAGCGAACGAGAACCGCCCGCAGGTCGTTGACATTCGTTCCCGTCGGTCCGGGTGCGAAGAGGTCGCCCAGAGCGTCGAAGGCGCCCCAGGCGTCGTGGCGGGCAAGCAGCGCCTTGGCATCGTGGCCGGCGGCGCGCAGCCGGGCAACGGTGGTGTGGTCGGCAAAGGCGCCGGCATTGTCCTGCGAGCCGTCGATGCCGTCCGTGTCGGCGGCGAAGGCGGCAATGCCCTCCACACCCGCGATGGCGATGGCAAGCGAGAGCAGAAACTCCGTGTTGCGTCCGCCGCGTCCGCCCTTGCCCGTCAGCGTCACCGTCGTCTCGCCGCCGGAGAGCATCACCACGGGCTTGGCAAAGGGCCGGTCGCGCCACGCCACCTCGCGGGCGATCGCAGCGTGCACCTTGCCCACCTCGCGCGCTTCGCCCTCGATGGCGTCGGACAGGATGACCGGCGTGACGCCGTGCGCCTGGGCAGTGGCTGCTGCGGCCTCCAGCGAGCGGGCCGCGGAGGCGACGATGTGCACGCCGTTGCGCGCAAAACGCGGATCGTCGGGTTTCGGCGCCTCTGCCTGCGGCGCATGAAGATGGCGCAGCGCCGCCGCGGGCAGCTCTAGGCGATAGGCTTCCACCACCGCCAGCGCATCCTGCCGGCATGCCGCGTCGGGCACCGTGGGACCGGAGGAGACGAGGGCGGGATCGTCCCCCGGAATGTCGGAAACGATCAGAGAGACCACGCGCGCCGGGTGCGCGCGCGCCGCCAGCCTTCCGCCCTTGATCGTGGAAAGGTGCTTGCGCACCGTGTTCATGGCGGAGATCGGAGCGCCGGAGGCAAGCAGCGCCTGGTTGACCGCAATCTCGTCTTCGAGCGTCATGCCGGCCGGCGGAGCCGGAAGAAGCGCCGAGCCGCCGCCGCAGATGAGCGCGATCACGAGATCGTCTTCCGTCAGTCCCTCCACGAGTTCGAGAAGCCGCCGCGCGCCGTGCAGCCCCGCGGCATCGGGCACCGGGTGGGCGGCCTCGATCACCTCGATCCGCCTCGTCGGCGCGCCATAGCCATAGCGCGTGACCACGGCGCCCTCCAGCGGGCCGTCCCAGGCGGCCTCCAGGGCCTGCGCCATCTGGGCCGCCCCCTTGCCGGCGCCGACCACCACCGTGCGGCCCTTCGGTCGGGCGGGCAGGAAGGCGGGAATCACCTCTCGGGGATCGGCGGCGGCCACGGCGGCGCGAAAAAGATCCTCGAAAAGGTGTCTCGTCTCTGTCGCGTCCACCGTCGTTCCTCGCTCACAAACCCCGTTTCATCGGCTGGCCGGCCACGTAGGTCTCCACTACGGCACGGTCGTCGCCAAGGGTTTGCAGCACAAAGAGCTCTTCGGCAAGGGTATTTGCCCTTTCCATGCGCAGGCGCATCGCCGGGGTCGCCCGCGCGTCGAGCACCACGAGATCGGCGTCGCTGCCGGGTTCAAGCGTGCCGATGCGTTCGAGCGACAGCGCCTCGGCGTTGCCGCGCGTGATCTGCCAGAAGGCGGCGAGCGGGTTCAGCTTCTCGCCGTTAAGGGCAATCACCTTGTAGCCCTCGTCCATGGTGCGCAGCATCGAGTAGTTGGTTCCCCCGCCAATGTCGGTGGCCGTGGCGATGCGCAGGGGTTTGTTCCGCCGGCGGTAGCGCTGATAGTCGAAAAGGCCGGAGCCCAGAAACAGGTTGGAGGTCGGGCAGAAGACGGCCACCGAGCCGGAGTCCGACAGCGCGTCGGCCTCGCGATCGGACAGGTGAATGCAGTGGCCGAACAGGCTCTTGGGCCCCGTCAGGCCGTAGCGCTCATAGATGGCGGTGTAGTCGGCGCAGTCGGGAAAGAGCTCCTTCGCAAGGGCGATTTCCGCACGGTTTTCGGAAAGATGCGTCTGCACATGCAGGTCCGGGTGCTCGCTGGCCAGCGCCTGCGCCATTTCCATCTGTTGCGGCGTGGAGGTGATGGCGAAGCGCGGCGTGATGGCATAGTGCAGCCGGCCACGGCCCCGCCAGCGGGCGATCAGCGCCTTGGCGTCGTCATAGCTTTGCTGCGCGGTGTCGGTGAGCCCCCGCGGTGCGTTGCGGTCCATCATCACCTTGCCGGCGATCATGCACATCTTCCGCCGCTCGGCTTCCGCAAAGAACGCATCGACCGATTGCGGATGCACCGTGCAGTAGACGGCGGCCGTGGTGGTGCCATGGCGCACCATCTCGTCGAGAAAGGCGCCGGCGATGCGCGCGGCATGGGCAGGATCGGCGAAACGCATCTCCTCCGGGAAGGTGTAGGTGTTGAGCCAGTCGAGCAGCTCGGTGCCGAAGCTTGCGATTACCTGCATCTGCGGAAAATGGGCATGCGCGTCCACGAAACCCGGCATCAGCAGGTGCGGGCGGTGGTCCACCGTGTGCGCGTCCTTGGCCGCCGCCGCGAGGGATGTGTGGGGGCCGGCGGCGGCAATGACGCCGTTTTCCACCAGCACCGCGCCATCCTCCTCATAGGCATGGGCGGTGTGGTCGTCGGGGCCTTGCGGCTCCCGGTGAAAGGTGAGCAGTCGGCCGCGGATCAGAGTTCTGCTCATGGGTTTCCTCGCTGTGCCTGCCTGAACCAGGCGACGAGCAGGCGGCGCTCCTCCTGTGTCATGCCGGAGACATTGCCCGGCGGCATGGCATGGCTCATGCCCGCCTGTAGATAGATTTCGCGGGCATGGGCGGCAATCTCCGCGTCGGTGTCGAGGCGTACGTTCTTCGGCGGCGCATGGATGCCCTCATAGCCGGGTTCGGCGGCATGACACATGGCGCAGCGCCCCATCACCGTGTCGCGCACGGCCGGAAAATGCGCAGAGGCGATGAACCGTTCCGCCGCGGCCGAGACGGCGGGTTGACCCGTCAGCACCGCCGGCGCCGTGGACAGCCACATGATGATGACGAAGAGAACCGCCGAAAGTCCCCAGGTCCAGTGCGGTTGGCCCCTTCGCGCGTGCACGGTGTTGAAATAATGGCGGATGAGGACGCCGATGATGAAGATGAGCGCCGCGATCACCCAGTTGAACCGCGTGCCGAAGGCCAGCGGATAGTGATTCGACAGCATCAGGAAGATCACCGGCAGCGTCAGGTAATTGTTGTGCAGCGAGCGCTGCTTCGCCTGCGCGCCGAGCCTCGGGTCCGGTGTGCGGCCCGCCTTCAGATCCGCCACCACGATCTTCTGGTTGGGAATGATGACCAGGAAGACATTGGCCGTCATGATGGTGGCGGTGAACGCACCCAGGTGCAGAAAGGCGGCTCGCCCGGTGAAAAGCTGCGTGTAGCCCCAGCTCATCGCCACCAGAACGGCATAGAGGACCAGCATCAGGGCCGTGTCGTTCTTCCCCAGCGGCGACTTGCACAGCGCGTCATAGACCAGCCAGCCGAGGCCGATGGAGGCAAGCGAGATCAGAATGGCAACGGGCGCCGAGACGTCGAGCACGTTGCGGTCGATGAGATAGAGATCCGCGCCCGCATAGTAGACGATGGCGAGAAGCGCGAAGCCCGACAGCCATGTGGAATAGGACTCCCACTTGAACCAGGTCAGGTGCTCGGGCAGCGCCGCCGGCGCCACGAGATATTTCTGGATGTGGTAGAAGCCGCCGCCGTGCACCTGCCATTCCTCGCCATGCACGCCGTCGGGCAGGCCCGGCCGCCTGACCAGGCCGAGGTCAAGGGCGATGAAGTAGAAGGACGAGCCGATCCAGGCGATGGCCGTCACCACATGCAGCCAGCGCACGGCAAAGGAAAGCCAGTCCCACATCACGGCGAAATCGCTCATTTCCGTTCCCCGGTTCGGCCGAAGGCCGTCTTTGTTCCCAATGGCCGCCGGCGACGGCCGGACGCCCGGCCATGGTATTACGGCCTGCGCCACAAACCGAAGGGGCGCTTGCCACGATGACTTTCAAAATTTTCTGGAAAATCGCGCCCCGTTGGGCTTGAAAGTTCCCATGGCCTATCTCGACAATATCTCGGTCTTCGTGCGGGTGGTGGAGCTTGGCAGCCTTTCGGCGGCGGGGCGCGACATGCGCATTTCGGCTGCCGTGGCCTCCAATCGCGTCAAGGAGCTGGAAAAACATCTCGGCGTGCGGCTTCTGAACCGCACGACGCGGCAGCTCACGCCCACCGAGCATGGCCGCGCCTTCTATGAAGGCGCGAAGAAGGTGCTGGAGGCGGTGGAGGAGGCAGAGGCCTCTGTCGCGGCCCTTTCCGGCCAGCCGCGCGGCACGATCCGCGTCACCGCGCCTCTCGGCATCGGCAAGCGGCTCATTGCCAGCGGCATTCCCGCCTTCCGTGAGCTCTATCCGCATATCCAGGTGCGGCTCAGGCTTTCCGATCACGAGGTCGATCTCATGCGCGAAGGCATCGACGTCGCCTTCAAGCTGGGGCTTCTGGAGGATTCCAGCCTGCGCATGCGCGGCATCATGGATTGCGAGCGGGTGCTGGCGGCCGCGCCCGGCTATCTGGAACGGCGCGGCGAGCCCACAAGGCCCGAACAGCTCGTCGAAGACGGGCATGATTGCCTGATGCTGCGCTTCCCCGGCGTGCGCGAATATTTCTGGACGCTTCAGACGCCCGAGGGGCCGCGAAAGTTCGAGGTCCGCGGTCCCTTTGACACCGACGACGGCGACGTCATCACCGGCTGGGCGCTGGCCGGCCACGGCATCATCAACAAGCCGCGCTTCGAGATCGAGCCCTTCCTGCGCGACGGCCGGCTCAAGGTCATCCTGCCGGACACGCCACCGGTGCCGGTAAAGCTCGCCGCCGTCTACCCGCACAAGAAATTCCAGGATCTGAAGGTCCGCCTGCTCCTCGACTTCATGGCCGCCCGCTGCCAGCACCTCATCGGCGAGATACTGGCGGGCAGGTGACGATCAGGGCGCCTTCGTGCGCGCCGGGCCGTGCGGCGCCTGCCGCATTTCCAACAGGTGCCGGTATCCCGCAAAGCCCTCGGTTCCCTGTTTATCCGATCCTTTCTCGTCTGCCGGGGCAAATGCCGGCATCAGGTGCCGCTTTTGCCCAGATGGCGCATCACCTGCGCTGCCGTCATCACCGCGATGACGGCGGGGCGCTTGTCGCGCAGTTCTTCCCCGCCGATGGGGATGATGAGGCGGGCGAGGTGGCGCTCGTCGCCGCCATGCCGCATGTACCAGCGTCTGAAGGTCTCCTTCTTCGTCTTCGAGCCGATCATGCCGACATAGGCCGCGTCCTCGCGCGCCAGCGCTTCGGCGGCAACCAGAAAATCAAGCGCGTGATCGTGGGTCAGCACCACGAAGGCGGCGCGCGGCGGCGCGGCGCGAACCACTTCCTCGGGCACCGCCGTCAGGTGCGGCTCCACCCCCTCCGGCACCTGCGCCAGCGCCTCGGCGCGGGTCTCCACGATGGCGGTGCGAACGGGCAGCATCGCCAGAACGCCCGCGAGCGCGCGGCCCACATGCCCCCCGCCGAACAGATAGACATGCGGGCGCGCGGCGTCCACCCGTGCGGCGCGCCTCAGCAGCGCATCGCGTTCCTCGCGGCCGGTCATGCGGATGTCGAGCGCCACGTGGCCACCGCAGCATTGGCCGATCTCCGGGCCGAGGGGGATGTCCAGCGTGCCGGTTGCGATGTTCTGCGCGATCAGTTCGCGCGCCTTGGCGATGGCCAGAAATTCGAGCTGTCCGCCGCCGATGGTCCCTAAGATAGCCTCGGGCGAGACCAGCATCCAGGCGCCTTTCTCGCGGGGGGTGGAACCCTTCGCCTCGCGCACCTCGACCAGCGCCGCTACGGGGCTGGCGTCGAGGAAGGCGGCCAGGCTTCCGGCAAGCGGGGTGGTCGCGGCGGGTGCCATCATGCCTCAAAGATAGTCGCGTCGTGCGGAACGTTCTATGCCTTTCCTGCCGCTTCCCGCTTCAGCCGTTCCACCGCCATCAGCACGCGCTCCGGCGTCGCCGGCGCGTCGAGGCGCGGGCAGATGGTGTGGCCGGCGACGCTCGCCACCGCATCCGACAGAGCGTGCAGCACCGAAATGGCCAGCATGAAGGGCGGCTCGCCCACCGCCTTGGAGCGGTGGATCGTCGGCTCGGCATTCTCTGCCCAGTCGGCCAGCGTCACGTTGAAGACCTTCGGTCGGTCGGAGGCGAGCGGGATCTTGTAGGTGGACGGGGCGTGCGTCATCAGCCGGCCCTTCTCGTCCCACACCAGTTCCTCCGTGGTCAGCCAGCCCATTCCCTGGACGAAACCGCCCTCGATCTGGCCGAGGTCGATGGCCGGGTTCAGGGACCGGCCCGTCTCGTGCACGATGTCCACCCTCTCCACCACATATTCGCCCGTCAGCGTGTCGATGGAGACCTCCGTGCACGCCGCGCCATAGGCAAAATAGTAGAAGGGTCGCCCGCGGCCCGCCTCGCGGTCCCAATGGATTTTCGGCGTCTTGTAGAAGCCCGCTGCCGAAAGCTGCACGCGCGCCATGTAAGCCTCGCGGACAAGCTCGGGAAACGGGATCTCCTGATTGCCGACGCGCACGCGGCCGGGCAGAAATGCGATCTGCTCCCTGGGCACGCCGTGGCGTTCGGCGGCGAAGTCGATCAGCCGGTTCTTGATCTGGCGGGCGGCGTCCTGTGCGGCCATGCCGTTGAGGTCCGAGCCGGAGGAGGCGGCGGTTGCCGAGGTGTTGGGCACCTTGCCGGTGGTCGTCGCGGTGATCTTCACCTGATCGAGGTCGATCTGGAATTCCTCGGCCACCACCTGGGCGACCTTTATATAGAGCCCCTGGCCCATCTCGGTGCCGCCATGGTTGAGATGCACCGAGCCGTCCGTATAGACATGCACCAGCGCGCCGGCCTGGTTGAAATGGGTGGCGGTGAAGGAGATGCCAAACTTCACCGGGGTCAGGGCAATGCCGCGCTTGACGATGGCGCTCTTCTCGTTGAACGCGGCGATCGCCTGCCGGCGGGCGGCATAGCCGGCGCTCTCCTCGGCCTGTGCGACGATGCGGGCAAGCAGATTGTCCTCCACCTCCTGGTGGTAGGGTGTGACGTTGCGCCCCGCGCCGCCATAGAAGTTGCGCTTGCGGATTTCCAGAGGGTCCTTGCCCAGCGCAAAGGCCACCTCGTCGATGATGCGCTCCGCGCCCAACATGCCTTGCGGTCCGCCGAAACCGCGGAAGGCGGTGTTGGAGACCGTGTTGGTATAGAGCGGCTGGGAGACCGCGCGGACAGCCGGATAATAGTAGGCGTTGTCGCAATGAAACAGCGCGCGATCCGTCACGGGGCCCGAAAGATCGGCCGAAAAGCCGCAGCGCGCCGCGTAGGTGAGATCGACGCCGAGAATGTTGCCCTCATCGTCGAAGCCCACCTCGTAGTCGATGAGGAAATCATGGCGCTTGCCGGTGGCGGTCATGTCGTCATCGCGGTCCGGGCGCAGCTTCACCGGCCTGCCGGTGCGTCTGGCGGCAATCGCCGCCACCACGGCGAAGAGATTCGCCTGCGTCTCCTTGCCGCCAAAGCCGCCGCCCATGCGCCGCACCTCGATGGTGACGGCATTTGCGGGCACGCCCAGCGCATGGGCCACCATGTGCTGCACCTCGCTCGGATGCTGCGTGGAGGAGTGGACGGTCACGTCCCCATCCTCGCCCGGCACGGCAAGTGCGATCTGGCCTTCCAGGTAGAAATGGTCCTGCCCGCCGGCGCGCATGCTGCCTTTCAGGCGATGCGGCGCCGCCGCAATCGCGCGTGTCGCATCGCCGCGCGAAAGCTGCAGCGGCCTGGCGACGAGGCGCGCAGCCCCGGCCCTGGCCTCGGCGATGTCGATGATGGCAGGTTCTTCGGCGTATTCGATCTTCGCCAGCCGGCAGGCGCGCCGCGCTGCCTCGCGTGTCTGTGCGACCACGGCGAAGAGAGGCTGGCCGAAAAACTCCACCCGCTTCTCGGGAAATATGGGCTCGTCGTGGAGGCCGGCGGGGCTGATGTCGTTGACGCCCGGCACGTCCTTCGCAGTCAGAACGGCCACCACTCCGGGGGCTTCCTCCACCTGCTTCAGGTCCATGGCGCGCATGGTGCCGCACGCCACCGTCGAAAGACCCAGATAGGCGTGCAGCGTGCCGGCGGGCTCGGCCATGTCGTCGATATAGATGGCCTCGCCCGTCACGTGCTTGTGGGCCGAGTCGTGGCGGTGGGCGGCGCCTGCGCCGCCTGCGATCCTCGATCTTGCGATGTCGCGTGCTTCGTGTGTCGTCATCGGTTCAGGCTGCCTCGTGGCGCGTCACCTGCAGCGGGCCGCCGCCGCTCGTCTCCAGGAAGAAGCGCTTCAGCAGATTTTTCGCGGCCAGCATCCGGTATTCGGCGGAGGCGCGCATGTCGCTGATCGGGGTGAAGTCGCGTTCATAGGCCGAAAGCGCCTCCTCCACTGTCGCCGGCGTCCATGGCTTGCCGACGAGCGCCTCTTCCACGGCGCGGGCCCGCTTCGGGGTGGCTGCCATGCCGCCATAGGCAATGCGCGCCATGGCAACGGTGCCGTCGTCGGCTATGCGCAGGTGAAAGGCGCCCAGCACGGCGGTGATGTCCTCGTCGCGCCGCTTGGAGACCTTCCAGGCGGCGAAGCGGGCATCGGCGGAGGGCAGGGGCACATGCACCGCCTCGACGAACTCGCCGGGCCGTCGGTCCTGCTTGCCGTAGTCGATGAAGAAATCCTCCAGCGGGATGGTGCGCCGGGTCTCGCCGTGGCGCAGGGTCAGGCGCGCGCCGAGGGCGATCAGGGGTGGCGGCGTGTCGCCGATGGGGGAACCGTTGGCGATGTTGCCGCCAATGGTGCCCTGGTTGCGCACCTGCTCGCCGCCGATGCGCTCGAACAGCGGCCCGAGGGCAGGGATGCGGGCTGCAAGATGCGGCATGGCCTGGGTGTAGCTGACGCCCGCGCCGATGGTCAGAACGCCGTCCTCCTCCCTCACGGTGCGAAGCTGCGAAAGCCCGCCGATGAAGACGACGGGCGCGATGTCGCGCATGAACTTGGTCACCCACAGGCCCACATCCGTGGCGCCGGCGACGAGGGTGGCGTGGGGCTCGGCCCCCAACACCTCTGCCAGATCGTCCACGTTGGCTGGAATGACGAGGCGCGCACGCCCTTCGCCGATCTCCACGCGCGCCCCGTCGCGCATCGCCGTCAATTCGGCGGTCACGGCCTCGCGCTCGGCGGCCAGCGGATCGTCGCGCAGATCGCCATAGGCGGAAATGGCGCGGGCGGCGCGCACGATCGACTCATACCCCGTGCAGCGGCACAGGTTGCCCTGCAACGCCTTCTCGATCTCGGTCGTGGAGGGATGGGGCGTGCGCATGGCAAGCGCGTAGAGCGACATCACGAAACCCGGCGTGCAGAAGCCGCACTGCGAGCCGTGATGGTCCACCAGCGCCTGCTGCACAGGATGAAGGGTGCCGTCCGCCCGTTTCAGGTGCTCCACCGTCACGACGTGGCAGCCGTCGAGGGAGGCGAGAAAACGGATGCACGCATTGACGCCTTCATAGACAAGCCCCGTCTCGTCAAGGCGGCCCACCAGCACCGTGCAGGCCCCGCAGTCGCCCTCGGCGCAGCCCTCCTTGGTGCCCGTCAGCCGGCATTCGAGGCGCAGGAAGTCGAGCAGCGTGCACTCGGGCTGGACGTTGGCGAGCGCGATGCGGCGCCCGTTCAGGAGGAAGCGGATTTCCCTGCGCACCCGCGCCATCAGCTCCCCCGATAGGTCGAGTAGCCGTAGGGCGAGACGAGAAGGGGCACATGATAATGCGCCCGCTCCGAAACGCCGAAGCGGATCGGCACCCGGTCGAGAAACGCCCGCGCGGGCAGCTTTTCACCCCTGGCGCGCAGATAGTTGCCCACCTCGAAGATCATTTCATATTCGCCGGGCTCGAACGTCTTGCCTTCCAGAAGAGGGGCATCGCAGCGTCCGTTGGCGTTGGTCTTCACGGTCTTGAGGAGGGTGCGGCTGTCGCCTTCCAGCCGGTAGAGGGCGATCTCCATGCCTGCCGCGGGGCGCCCGGCGGCGGTGTCGAGCACGTGGGTGGTCAGGCGACCCGTGCCTTGCTCGCTCATTCTTTCTCCCTCTGGTTTTTCTTCTTGGTGCGGCCGATTGTGCGGCAATTCACGCGCTTGCATAAGGGGGGTGCGCGCGAAAGAGCCCAAAAAGACTTTCAAATTTTTCAGGGGAATGCGCCCGTCCCCCTTCGACTGTATCCTTGGGACGCCGATGATCCGAGAGGAACGCCGAAAGTGAGGCGCTATTTCAGAGACATGCGCGGCTATGGCGCCAATCCGCCGGACCCCAAATGGCCGGGCGGGGCGCGCGTGTGCGTGCAGTTCGTCGTCAATTACGAGGAGGGCGGCGAGAACTGCATTCTCCACGGCGACGCTGCGTCCGAGGCGTTCCTGTCGGAGATCGTGGGAGCCGCTCCCTGGCCGGGCATGCGCCACTGGAACATGGAGTCGATCTACGAATACGGTGCGCGCGCCGGTTTCTGGCGGCTTCACCGCATCTTTACAGGGGCCGGGGTGCCGGTCACCGTGTTCGGCGTTGCAAGTGCGCTGGCCCGCGGCCCCGAGCAGGTGGCGGCGATGAAGGAGGCGGGCTGGGAGATCGCCAGTCACGGGCTGAAATGGATCGACTATCGCGCCCATTCCGAGGAAGAGGAGCGGCGTGACCTGAAGGAGGCGATCCGCCTCCACGCGGAAGTGGTGGGCGAGCGCCCGCGCGGGCTCTATGTCGGGCGCACGTCGGTCAACTCCGTGAAGCTGGCGGCCCAGGAGGGCGGCTTCGAGTGGATTTCCGATACCTATGACGACGATCTGCCCTACTGGCTCGACCATGACGGTCAGGGCGGCGCCATCGCCCCGCAACTTGTCATCCCCTATACGCTGGACGCCAACGACATGCGCTTTGCCACCGCGCAGGGCTTCAATGCGGGCGACCAGTTCTTCACCTATCTGAAGGATGCCTTCGACACGCTTTACGCGGAAGGCGAGGCCGGGCGGCCGGCCATGATGAGCGTCGGCCTGCATTGCCGGCTTGTCGGCCGTCCGGGGCGGGCCGCAGCGCTGAGGCGTTTCATCGACCATGTGCAGGCGCACGAGAAGGTGTGGCTGGCACGCCGCATGGACATCGCCCGTCACTGGATGGAACATCACCCCTACCGGGCGCCGGGCTTGCGGCCCAGCCGCATGGGCGAGGTGGAGTTCGTCGAGCGCTTCGGCGGCGTCTTCGAGCACTCGCCCTGGATTGCCGAGCGTGCCTTCCGGCTCGAACTCGGCCCCGCGCACGACAGCGCGGCCGGCCTGCACAATGCGCTGGCGCGCATCTTCCGCGCCGCCGGCGAGGAGGAGCGCCTGCGTGTTCTCAAGGCCCATCCGGATCTCGCCGGCAAGCTCGCGGCGGCAAGGCGGCTGACCCCGGAGTCGGCGCGGGAACAAGCGTCTGCGGGGCTTGATGCGCTGACGGACGAGGAGCGGGCGCGCTTCAGCGATCTCAACACGCGCTACATGCAGAAGTTCGGTTTTCCCTTCATCATCGCCGTGAAGGACCACACGAAGGAGCAGATTCTGCGCGCTTTCGAGACCCGCATCGAAAACGGCAGAGAACAGGAATTCGCCACCGCCTGCCGGCAGGTGGAGCGCATCGCCTATCTGCGGCTCAAGGAGATGCTGCCCTGATGAGCACCAATGCACCCTATTATGCACCGAAGGGAGGACTGCCGGGGCAGGATGCGCTGATCACCGGCCGCGCCGTCTTTACCGAGGCCTATGCCGTGATCCCGAAGGGGGTGATGCGCGATATCGTGACGAGCCGTCTTCCCTTCTGGCAGGACACGCGGGCGTGGATTCTCGCCCGCCCCCTTTCCGGTTTCGCGGAGACCTTCTCGCAGTACATCATGGAGGTGGCTCCGGGCGGCGGCAGCGACCGTCCGGAACCGGACCCGGAGGCGCAGGGCGTCCTCTTCGTGGTCGAGGGAGCGTTGACGGTGCATCTCGACGGGCGGGCGCGCCGGCTGCTGCCCGGTGGCTACGCCTATCTGCCGCCGGCAAGCGGCTGGCGGGTGCGCAACGAAGGCACCGCGGCGGCGCGTTTCCACTGGATTCGCAAGGCCTATGAGGCCGTTGAAGGCATTCCCGCGCCCGAGGCCTTCTTCACCAACGAGCAGGACGTCGCCCCGGTGCCGATGCCGGACACCGAAGGCCGGTGGGCCACCACCCGGTTCGTGGACCCGGACGACATCCGCCACGACATGCACGTGACCATCGTCACCTTCGAGCCCGGCGCCGTCATTCCGTTTGCCGAGACGCATGTCATGGAGCACGGCCTCTATGTGCTGGAAGGCAAGGCGGTCTATCGGCTCAACCGCGACTGGGTCGAGGTCGAGGCGGGAGACTTCATGTGGCTGCGGGCGTTCTGCCCGCAGGCCTGCTATGCGGGCGGGCCCGGCCGCTTCCGCTACCTGCTCTACAAGGACGTGAACCGGCACGCACGGCTGCGGATCGGGGCGCGATGAAGACCGTCACCGCCGAGCCCCTGACGAAACACGCCTTCCGCCCCTTTGGCGATGTGATCGAGACCGAGGGGGCCGAGAGCTTGCTCATCAATGGCGGCATGTGCCGCCGCTTCAACGATCTGGCAAGGGTGGAAGCCGTGGGGGAGGGTGCGCGCGTGCTCGTCAACATCTTTCGCGCCCGGCCCTATCCCCTGCCGTTGAAACTGGCCATCGTGGAGCGTCACCCGCTGGGCAGCCAGGCGTTCGTGCCGCTTCAGCCCCGGCCCTTTCTGGCGATCGTCTGTCCGGATGAGGCCGGCCGGCCGGGCACGCCGCGGGCCTTCCTCGCGCAGCCGGGCCAGGGGGTGAACTATGCCCGCAATACATGGCACGCGGTGCTCACGCCCATCGGCGGGGAGGTGCAGGATTTCCTGGTCATCGACCGCGGCGGTGAAGGCAGCAATCTGGAAGAATTCTTCTTTGCCGATCCCTTTGAAGTCCGCCTGCCGGAGGCACCATGATCTCCCATGATGCCGCTTTCCTCCGCCGCCTGTTCGATGTCATCGAACAGGACATCGTGCCCAGGACGAAGGCCGGGGTAACCGCCGGCAACAAGCTCTTCGGTGCTGCCATTCTCAGGAAGGATGACCTTTCCCTGGTGCTGGCGGAGACCAACAACGAACGCGAAAACCCGCTCTGGCACGGGGAGATGCACGCGCTCAAACGCTTCTACGAACTGCCGAGACGGGAAAGACCGGCCACAAGGGACTGCCTCTTCCTTTCCACCCACGAGCCTTGTTCGCTGTGCCTGTCTGCCATTACCTGGTGCGGCTTCGATAATTTTTATTATCTTTTTAGCCATGAGGACTCGCGCGACGCCTTCGCCATCCCGCACGATCTGAGGATCCTCAAGGAGGTCTTCCGGCTCGACCCAGGCGGCTACAATCGTCGGAACGCGTTCTGGACCGCCCATTCCATCCGCGAGCTCGCCGGCGCCCTGCCGGGGCCTGAGCGGCGACAGGCAGAGGCGCAGATTGCGCGGCTTTCGACCCTCTATGAGGGGCTTTCGGAAATCTACCAGGCCGGCAAGGCCGAAAACGACATTCCGCTCAACTGACACACCCGCAGCGGAGCGGGCTATTCCTTGAACAGGTCGGCATGGGTGCCGGTGCGGGCAAGCTGCAACTCGTTTCCGACCACACGGTAGATCAACAGCCAGTCCCCTTCGATGTGTGCGTCGCGGAAGCCCTGCCACCTGCCTCTCAGAGGGTGATCCCGATAGGCGGCGGGCAGCGGCTTCTGCTCGATAAGCAGCCGCAGAAGGATCCGCAACTTGCCCAGATCCTTGCCCCGCTTCTCCGCCAATTTGACGTCGCGCTTGAATTGGGTGGACCGAACCGCAACCAGCACGTCAGATGCCCAGATCCTTGAACAGGTCCTCCGCGCTTTCGAACCTCTTGCCCTTGCCGGCGTCCAACTCCTTCATTGCCCTGACGGTCACGGCATTCGGCACCTTCACCGGAAAGGGCACCGCCTTGTCGCGGGCGACCCGCACAAGGGCCATGCGGATGTAGTCCGAGACGGAAAGGCCCATCTCGGCGAGGGCGGCGGCGGCCTCCCTCTTGGTTTCGGCGTCGATGCGGGCGCGCACAACGGTATCGGTGGCCATGTCCATTCTCCTTTGTGGTTCAAATGTAGCCACAAAAGGCTACAGCCGCAAGGGTGTCATCAGGCCTTTTCCAGTGCCAGCGCGATGCCCTGGCCCACGCCGATGCACATGGTGGCAAGGGCCAGCCGCGCCCCGCGCCCCGCAAGCTCCAGCGCCGCCGTGCCGGCGAGGCGCGCGCCGGACATGCCGAGCGGATGGCCGAGCGCGATGGCGCCGCCATTCGGGTTCACATGCGCGGCATCCTCGCCAAGCCCCAGCTCGCGCAGCACGGCGATCGCCTGCGAGGCGAAGGCCTCGTTGAGTTCCACCACGTCGAAGTCGGCGGGCTGCAGCTCCAGGCGGGCACACAGCTTCCTGGTGGCGGGCACCGGGCCCATGCCCATGATGCGCGGGGGTACGCCGGCCGTCGCCGCGCCCAGGATGCGGGCAATGGGGGTGAGGCCGTGCTTCCTGGCCGCCGCTTCCGAGGCCACGATGAGGGCGGCCGCGCCATCGTTCACGCCGGATGCATTTCCGGCCGTCACCGTTCCTCCCTCGCGGAACGGCGTGGGCAGCTTCGCCAGCGCCTCCACGCTGGTGCCCGGTCGCGGGTGCTCGTCCTTCTCCACGACGGCGGGCTCGCCCTTGCGCCGGGAAATCGTAACGGGCACGATCTCCCTGGCCAGGCGTCCGTTCTCCTGCGCGGCCACCGCCCTTGCCTGGCTGCGCGCCGCGAAGGCGTCCTGGTCGGCGCGGCTGATGCGGTAGTCCTCGGCCACGTTCTCGCCGGTCTCGGGCATGGAGTCCACGCCGTATTGCGCCTTCATCAGCGGGTTGACGAAGCGCCAGCCGATGGTGGTGTCGTGGATCTCGGCATTGCGCGAGAAGGCGGTTTCCGCCTTCGGCAACACGAAGGGCGCCCGGCTCATCGATTCCACGCCGCCGGCGATCATCAGCTCCGCCTCGCCGGCCTTGATGGCGCGGGCGGCCGTGGCCACCGCGTCGAGGCCGGAGCCGCACAGCCGGTTGATCGTCGTGCCCGGCACCTCGACCGGCAGGCCGGCCAGCAGAAGCGCCATGCGCGCCACGTTGCGGTTGTCTTCGCCCGCCTGGTTGGCGCAGCCATAGATCACGTCGTCCACCGCGCCCCAGTCCACACCCTTGTTGCGCGTCATCAGCGCCTTCAGGGGCAGGGCGGCGAGGTCGTCGGCACGTACGGAAGAAAGCGCCCCGCCGAAACGGCCGATCGGCGTGCGGATATAGTCGCAGATATAGGCTTCAGCCATCCTTCGATCCTCTTCTTGCGGCCGGGGCCGCACCCCTGTGTGCGGCCTCGCTGCGGGCCTTCAGCGCACGCAACGTGGCGAGTTCCGGTTCGGTGGGCGGCGGGGTCTCTTCCAGGCGGTCGGAGAAGGCCACGCGCCAGCCGCACGTCTCCTGCACCTTGTCGCGCGTGACGCCCGGATGCAACGAGACGACGGTGAACTCCCTGGTCACGGGGTCGGGCTTCCAGATCGCCAGATCGGTGATGAGCAGCGTCGGCCCTTTCGTTCCGATGCCGAGCTGCTGCCTGTGGTCGCCGCCTTCGCCATGGCCGAAGGAGGTGAAGAAGTCGATCTTCTCCACCATGCCGCGCTTCGACTGGGCCATGGTGACGTAGACCTCGTGGCAGGAGGTGGCGATCTCGGGTGCACCGCCGCCGCCGGGAAGCCTTACCTTCGGCCTGTGGTAGTCGCCGATCACCGTGGTGTTGATGTTGCCGAAGCGGTCGATCTGGGCCGCGCCCAGAAAACCCACGGTGATGCGGCCGCCCTGCAGCCAGTAGCGGAACATCTCCGGCACGGAAACGGTGGTAAGCGCCGTTTCGCACAGCTCGCCATCGCCAATGGACAGCGGCAGCACATCGGGCGCGGTGCCGATGGTACCGGATTCGTAGATCAGGGTGATGCCCGGTGCGTGGGTGAGGCGCGCGACATTGCAGGCGGCCGATGGCGCCCCGATGCCGACGAAGCAGACATCCCGGCTGGTGAGTGCCCGCGCGGCGGCGATCGTCATCATCTCGTTGGGCGTGAAATCGCTCATCGTCCCACCCGCAGCCTTTCGACGCGCCGGGCAAAGTCCTGCGGCGCGGCTCTCATCACGTTCTCCTCCATCCAGTCGCGGAAGCGGTCCCGGTCGGCGGCCACCGCGTCCCACTCCAGATAGGCGGCGTTATCGCGGGCATAGTAGCCATGGGCATAGGAAGGGTGCGCGCCGCCAGGCACCACGCAGATGGCCGTCACGGTCCAGTGTGGCAGCACGCAAAGATTGGGGTGGAGACCGGAGAAGTCCTCCACCACCTCCTCCACCGTCACCACGGCGCGGCGGGCGGCCAGCACCGCCTCCTTCTGGACGCCGACAATGCCTTCCACCAGGACATTGCCTTGCCGGTCCGCCTTCTGCGCATGGATGAAGGCGACATCGGGCCGAAGGGCGGGCACGGCGGCCAGCAGCTCGCCCGTGAAGGGGCAGGTGACGGTTCTGATGTTGGGGTTCACCGCCGCAAGCCCGGCGCCGCGGTAGCCGCGAAAGACGGCGCAGGGCAGGCCCGCCGCACCCGCCTCGTAGGCATTGGCCATCGCGGCATGCGAGTGCTCCTCGATCTCGATGGGATGCGGCCAGCCGTTCTCCACCGCGTCGCGCAGGCGCCTGAGCAGCCCGACACCCGGATTTCCGGCGTAGGAGAAGACGAGCTTGCGGGCAAGCCCCATGCCGATCATCTGGTCGTAGACGATGTCCGGTGTCATGCGCACGAGGGTCAGCTCCCGCCGGCCCTGCCGGATCGCCTCGTGCGCGGCCGCCGTGGGGATGAGATGCGTGAAGCCCTCGAAGGCGGCGACGTCCCCGTCCTTGAGGTTCTCCCGCATGGCCTCCTCTAGCGGCAGGAAGCGCGCCATCGCTCTCTCCAAAGTTCGTATTGCGAACATAAGTTTTATATGCGATACAGAAATAGATGGATGATGCAGACAAGTCAATGCGGGAAGGCGGGGCCTCCGCGCGCGATTTCGTCGGGTCGCTGGCCAAGGGGCTCGGCGTGATCGAGGTTCTTGCCGGCGCCCCGGCCGGTTTGCGGCTTACGCAGGTGGCGGAAGCCACGGGGCTGACGCGCGCCGGTGCCCGCCGGCTGCTGCTTACGCTCGTGGCAGAGGGCTATGTGCGGCAGGAGGGGCGCAATTTCCTGCTTTCGGCCAGGCTTCTGTCGCTTGTCCGCACCTGGCTCGGCGGCTCGTCGATTTGGGCCCATGCGCAGCCCGTCATGCGCGCGGTCTCGCAGGCGCTGGGGGAGTCCTGCTCGGCGGCGGTGTTGGAGGGGGAGGATGTGGTCTATGTCGCGCGCGTGGCGGGGCGGCGCATCATGTCCGTCTCGCTCGGGCCGGGGGCGCGGCTGCCGGCCTATTGCACGTCGATGGGCCGGGTGCTCCTGTCAGACCTGGATGAGGCCGAACTCGCCCGTTTTCTGGACAAGGCGGCGATCCGCGCCAACACGCCCAAGACGGTGACGGACCGGCAGGCGCTGGCGGCCCGCGTGGCCATGGTCCGGCGGCAGGGTTATGCCATCGTCGACGAGGAACTGGAGCTGGGTCTGCGGTCGATCGCCGTGCCGGTGCGCGCGCCTGGCGGGCGCATTGCCGCCGCCCTCAACGTTTCCACGCAGTCGGCGCGGTTCACCTGCGAGGAGATGCGGCAGATCGTTCTGCCGTGCCTTCTCGATGCGGCCCGGAAAATCGAGGATTTTCTCGCCCTGCAATAGGCGCGCATGCCGGCTCATGCCGCTGTCCGCGAATCCCTGGACGTCTGCTCCCCTTCAAGCTTTTCCCGCATCCTGCGGGCCAACCGCGCCTGAAGGCGGGCGTTAAGCAGCTTCTCCCAGCTCTCGTCGGCGTCGTTGGCGGCGGCTGCGTGCGGCATCCTCAGAAGCGTGTCGACGAAGGATTCGGTTTCGCTGCGCGAAAGAAGCGCGTCGATTTCCGCTTCGATTCTCTTGTCAAAAGTCATCCTGTCGCCTCCAACCGGGAGAGCTGGCGTCCTCGAATCTGCAGCCCGGAATCTGCGCGATAATCCTGTCGGGATGAAGGCGGTCCAATGAAGTTTTGACGACAGTTGTATAGAAAAATATGTCAGCCCCGGTGCCCGTGGCGGCAAAAAATACGCCCGCGCCTTCGGAAGGCGCGGGCGGAGGGCAAAATTTTCTCTCGGCCGGCGAGACGACCTGCCGAGACGCGCCCGTGTCGCTAGACGTAGCGGTTGACGACGTTCTCCAGCTTTTCCTGCTGGCCGGAGCGCGGCTGCGGGTCTATTCCCTCTCTCGCCACGCGCGCGGCGATCTCCTCCAGCGTGCGCTCGCCCCTCAGCATGGCCTGCGCCTCGGCGTCCTTCCAGCCGGCATAGCGTGCCTCCAGGGGGGCGGACAGGGCCTTGTCCTCGATCATGCGCGCTGCCGCCTTCAGCCCGCGCGCGCACACGTCCATGCCGCCCACATGCGCGGCGATCAGGTCCTCCGGGTCGAGCGACTGGCGGCGCAGCTTGGCGTCGAAATTGGTGCCGCCGGTGGTGAAGCCGCCGGCCTGCAGCACATGGTAATAGGCCAGCGCCACCTCGGGCACGTTGTTGGGGAACTGGTCGGTGTCCCAGCCCGACTGATAGTCGTTGCGGTTCATGTCGATGGAGCCGAGGATGCCCAGCGTGGCGGCCAGCGCCAGCTCGTGCTCGAAGGAGTGCCCCGCGAGGATGGCATGGCCCTGCTCGATGTTCATCTTCACCTCGCCTTCGAGCCCGTAGCGCTTGAGAAAGCCGTAGACCGTGGCGACGTCGTAGTCGTACTGGTGCTTGGTTGGCTCCTGTGGCTTCGGCTCGACGAGGATGGTGCCCTTGAAGCCGATCTTGTGCTTGTAGTCCACGACCATGCAGAGGAAGCGGCCAAGCTGATCCAGCTCGCGGCCCATGTCGGTGTTGAGCAGAGTCTCATAGCCCTCGCGGCCGCCCCAGAGCACATAGTTCTGGCCGTCCAGGCGCTTGGTGACGTCCATGCACGCCTTCACCGTTGCCGCGGCATAGGCGAACACGTCGGGGTCCGGGTTGGTGGCGGCCCCCGCCATGTAGCGGCGGTTGGAGAACAGGTTCGCCGTGCCCCACAGCAGCTTCGGTCCCCCGTCCTCCATCTTCCGGGCAATGTAGTCGGCCATCTCGTCGAGGCGGGCGACGCTTTCGGCATAGCTCGCCCCTTCGGGCCGCACGTCGTGATCATGGAAGGTGAAGAAGGGCACGCCCAGGATCTTGAACATCTCGAAGGCCACATCCGCCTTCAGCTTCGCCTTCTCCATCGTCTCGCCGAACCACGGCCGCTCGAAGGTCTGGCCGCCGAAGGGATCGTTGCCCGGCCAGACGAAATTGTGCCAGTAGCACACGGCGAAGCGCAGGTGGTCCTCCAGGCGCTTTCCCAGCACCATCTCGTCGGGGTTGTAGTGGCGGAAGGCAAGCGGGTTGTCGCTGTCCGGCCCTTCATAGGCGACGGGCTTGATGTCGCCGAAAAATCCAGTGCTCATGTCGTGGCTCCTCGTATGGCAGGGTAGAGTTCGCGATAGCGGCGGTAGGCCGCCTCATAGGCCGGGGTCAGTGTCTCCTCCGGCTCCACCGTGGCGGCGATCCTCGGCGGTGTGCAGACGGCCAGCGGATCGGCACCGCGCGCGGCCACAAGGCCCAGCCGGGCGGCGCCGAAGGCGGCGCCGAAATCGCCCTCCGCCGGCACGTCGACGGGAAGTCCCAGCGCCGTTGCGATGGCCTTCAGCCAGTAGGACGAACGCGAGCCACCGCCGATGGCGGTGACGCGGGAAAGCGTCGTGCCCGCCCGGCGCAGCGCTTCCAGGCTGTCGCGAAAGGCGAAGGCCACGCCCTCCACCACCGCCTGGGTCAGCGCGGCCCGGTCGCTCTGGTGGGCAAGCCCGGTCAGGCTGCCGCGGATGGCGGCATCGTTATGCGGTGTGCGCTCGCCGGAAAGATAGGGCAGGAAGGTCACGCCCGTCGGCGCGCGCAGCGTTTCGCCCAGCTCCCCGGTCAGCGCCGCCGGGCTGGCGCCGGTGATCCGGGACAGCCAGTTGAGCGAATCGGTGGCCGAAAGGATGACGCCCATCTGGTGCCAGGTGCCGGGAAGAGCATGGCAGAAGGTGTGCACCGCGCTCTCCGGGTTGGGCAGATAGGCGCCGTTTGCGGCAAACAGCACGCCGGACGTGCCGAGCGAGACGAAGGCCGCCCCCGGCTTCACCGTGCCTGCGCCGCAGGCGGACGCCGCGTTGTCCCCGGCGCCTCCCGCGACCACGACATCCCGGCCCATGCCCCAGCGGTCGGCCAGTTCGCCGCGCAGCGTGCCGGCCGGCTCTGTGCCTTCCACCAGGCGCGGCATGTGGTCCTCGCCAAGTTCGGTTGCCGCCAGAAGCTGCGGCGACCAGCAGCGCTTCTCCACGTCCAGCCAGGCCGTGCCCGCCGCGTCCGACATTTCCGAGACATGCTCGCCCGTCAGCCACAGGCGCAGATAGTCCTTGGGAAGGAGCACCCGTGCCGTACGCGCAAAGATGTCCGGCTCGTGCCGCCTCACCCAGGCGAGCTTGGGCGCGGTAAAGCCGGGAAAGACAATGTTGCCGGTGATCTGCCGAAAGCGCGGATCGGCGTCGAGCGCCGCGGCTTCCTCGTGGCTGCGGGTGTCGTTCCACAGAATGCAGGGCCGCAGCGACGTGTCGGCCGCGTCCAGCAGAGTCGCGCCGTGCATCTGGCCGGACAGGCCGATGCCCCTGACGGCCGCAAGTGCCTTGCCGTGCGAACGCTTGAGCGTCGCCAGCGCCTCCTGCGTGGCACGGATCCAGTCCGCCGGATCCTGCTCGGACCATCCCGCATGGGGGCGCGAAACCGTCAGCGCCCCGGTGGCCGACGCCACCACCGTCTGCGCCTCGTCGATGACGAGCGCCTTCACCCCGGAGGTGCCGAGGTCGATGCCGAGATACATGCGTTTCCTCCCCGCTGCCGCCGGCAATCTCGCCCGTTCGTGGGCGCCGGCACCGCAACGATCAATTTTTTCGAGCTCCGAAACAAATATGCACATCCGCCGCTGCAAGGCAATCGTGCAGACTGGTGGCGGGCATGGCACGGCACCTTCTTCACAAGCGCCGTGCCAGCGCCTACCGTGCAACCTGCAAAGGCAAGGAGGCAAGCCTGATGAGCGAGAAGCGCGCGCAAACCACGATCCTGGTGCCGGGAAAGCTGCCCTCCCGAGCGCTGGAGCGCATCGAGGAGCAGTTCCATCTGGTCAGGATCGACAGGGCGGATACGGCGCTTCTCACCGACGAGATGAAGCAGTCGGTGGAGGGAATCGCTGCCGCCACGGTCATCGACGCGGCGTTCATCGACGCCTTGCCCAAGCTGCGAATCATCGCCAATTTCGGCGTCGGCTACGATTCCGTCGATGCCGCCCATGCCGGCAGCAGGGGGGTGATGGTCACCAACACGCCGGACGTGCTGACCGAGGAGGTGGCGGATACGGCGCTGGGGCTGCTCATCAACACGGTGCGGGAGTTGCCGAAGGCCGAGGCGTGGTTGCGCGCCGGGCGCTGGCGCAGCGACGGCGCCTATCCGCTGACGCGCGCCACGCTGCGCGGGCGCAGCGTCGGCATCTTCGGGCTGGGGCGCATCGGCCGGGCGATTGCGCGGCGCGTGGAGGCGTTCGGCCTTCCGGTCAGCTATCACAACCGCCGCCCGGTGGAAGGCGTCGACTACGAGTATCACCCGACGCTGCTGTCGCTGGCCTCGGCCGTGGACACGCTCATCTCGGTGGCGCCTGGCGGCGCGGCGACGCACAAGGCGGTGAATGCCGAGGTGCTTGCAGCGCTCGGCCCCAACGGTGTGTTCGTCAATGTCGGGCGCGGCAGCACGGTGGACGAACCGGCCCTCATCGAGGCGTTGCGCGCCGGCACCATCCTGGCCGCCGGCCTCGACGTCTTCGCCGACGAGCCGAACGTGCCGGAAGCGCTGATTGCCTGCGAGAATGCCTGCCTGCTGCCGCATGTCGGCTCGGCCTCTTTGCACACGCGCCAGGCCATGGCCGATCTGGTGGTCGACAATCTCGTCGCCTGGTTCACCAGGGGTCGGGCGCTCACTCCCGTTGCGGAGACGGCGCATCTGGTGGCCGGCCGCTGAGGCTGCGCGCCGAAAGATTGGCTTAACCCTTGCCGGAGAGAATGGCCGGGCCCTTCAACGGCACAGGGGGAAAGCCCATGAAACCGGCCCTTGCCGCCTTCGCTGCCACGGCGCTCGCCGCGCTTGCCCTGCCGGCCTTCGACTCGCAAGAAAATGCCGAGCCGGCCCTTGCGACCGCCGGGTCGGTGCCTGCGCACTATCGCCTGGATGTCGCCGGTCGCCGGTCGGGATGCACCCTGGCACGGCGCGGGGCGGATGTCAGCGGCCGCGCAGAGGTCGCGCTCGAGGGGGACTGCCGCGGTCCCGCCCTGTCGCTCGGCACAGCGCGCTACTGGCGCGAGCAGGAGGGCACGGTTCTTCTGGAGGCGGCGGATGGCCGGATCGTGGCGGAGTTCTTCGCCGCCGACGGCGTGGCCTATGAGTCGCTGCGCCCGGCCCGGCCGCTCATGGCCCTTGTCGTCCAGTAGGCGCCTATGCGGCGGCGCTGGCGCCCGCGCGGGCGCTGCGATGGGCACGAACCGCCGCGCCGAAGGCCTCGAAGATCTGCCGCGAGGGCGCGTCGCTCGCCGCCCAGTATTCGGGATGCCACTGAACGCCGACGGCAAAGGCCGGCGCCCCCGCCACGCAGACCGCCTCAATGGTGCCGTCGGGCGCTGTCGCCTCCACCCGCAGGTTCGGGGCAAGCTGGGCGATCCCCTGGCGGTGCACCGAGTTCACGCGAATTTCTCGCTCCGCGAAGAGGCGGGCCAGGCAGCCGCCCGGCGCGATGTTCACACCGTGACGGATGGCGAAGCGCTCATCCTGGTTCTCGCTTTCCGGCGAACGGTGGTCGAGCGCGCCTTCCTGCTCCTGGATCTCGCCAGCCAGCGTGCCGCCCAGCGCCACGTTGAGCTCCTGAATGCCGCGGCAGATGGCCAGAAGCGGCACCCCCTTCTCGATCGCCCTGCGGATGAGGGGCAGCGTGGTGTCGTCGCGCCGCTCGTCATAGGGGCCGTGTTTCTCGTCCGCCTCGGCCCCGTAGCGGGAGGGGTGGACGTTCGATTTCGCCCCCGTCAGCATCACCCCGTCGACCGAGGAAAGCAGCGAATCGAGGTCGAGGCGCCCGCCGAAGCAGGGCACGAGGACGGGCAGCACGCCGGCGGCCGATATGGCCGCTTCCAGATAGGGCTCGGGCGTTGCGTGCCAGGTGTAGCGCTCGAACGTCTTTACATCCGTGGAAACGGCAACGAGGGGTTGATCCATGGCTTCCTTTCCGCCTGTCGGGCGCTCCGGCCGGCCCGGCGCGCTGCCCGACATTTAGCCCCTTGCGCGATCCTTTCCAACTGCCTGCCACGTTCTGGACTTGTCTTGCGCGGCGTGGCACTGCTACCCATCGATTCGCGGGGAACCTGCCAGCGTGCATGGCCGCGCGACATCGAACCGACCTTACGATCCATATAATGGGAGGATAAGATCCATGGACCGTCGTTCATTCATCAAGAAGGCCGGCCTTGCCGGCGTCGGCGCCGCAGGGTCCGCGGCGCTCGCCGCGCCGGCGATTGCCCAGTCGCAGCCCAAGATCACCTGGCGCTGCACCTCGTCCTTCCCCAAGTCGCTGGACACCATCTACGGCGCGGCGGAGACGATGGCGCAGTTCGTCAGCGAGGCCACGGACGGCAATTTCCAGATCCAGGTCTTCGCTGCGGGCGAGATCGTTCCGGGCCTGCAGGCGGCTGATGCCGCCTCGGCGGGAACGGTGGAGCTCTGCCACACCGCTTCCTACTATTACTGGGGCAAGGACCCCACCTATGCGCTGGGCACGGCCATCCCGTTCGGCCTCAACTACCGCCAGCAGAACGCCTGGTTCTACTATGGCGGCGGCAACGAGCTGATGAACGAGTTCTATGCCACCCAGAACCTCTACGGGCTGATCTGCGGAAACACGGGCGCCCAGATGGGCGGCTGGTTCCGCAAGGAGATCAACACCGTGGCCGACCTGAACGGCCTGAAGATGCGCATCGGCGGCATGGGCGGCAAGATCATCGAGAAGCTCGGTGTGGTGCCGCAGCAGATCGCCGGCGGCGACATCTACCCGGCGCTGGAGAAGGGCACCATCGACGCCACGGAGTGGGTGGGGCCCTATGACGACCTGAAGCTCGGCTTCAACAAGGTGGCCCAGTACTACTACTATCCCGGCTGGTGGGAAGGCGGCCCGGTGCTGAACACGCTGGTCAATCTGGAGAAGTGGGACGGCCTGCCCGAGAGCTACAAGGCGGTTCTTGACGCGGCCTGCCGGGCGGCCAATGCCGACATGATGGCGAGCTACGACTACAAGAACCCCGCCGCCCTGCGCCAGCTCGTCGCCGAGGGTGCCCAGCTCCGCCCCTTCAGCCAGGAGATCCTCGAAGCCTGCTATGCGGCGGCGATGGAGACCTACGAAGAGATCAACGCGCAGAACCCCACCTTCAAGAAGGTTTACGAGAGCCAGCAGGCTTTCAAGAAGGATGCCTATCTGTGGGCGCAGCTCACCGAATACACCTTCGACACCTTCATGATGCGCCTGCAGCGCGCCGGCAAGCTGTAAGGCGCCTGCCAGCAGCTATCGCGGGAAGAAAAGGGCCCCGGAGCGTCGCGCTCCGGGGCCTTCCTTTTGTCGCCGCTCCCTGTCAGTCGAAGCTTGGCGGCTGGCTCAGATCGTCGCCCGGCAGGGCAGGTGGTGCGGCGTCTCCGCCCTGTTCCGGTGCGCCGAGCGGCGGCAGGCCCTCCATGCCCGGCAGTTGCAGGCCACCGCCTTGCGCATCGTCGCCGGGTGTGCCGAACGGCGAGCCTTCCAGGCCCCCGCCCTCTCCGAAGCCCGGTATGGTGATCTCGATCTGACTGGGATCGACGACGCTCTCCTTCTTGTAGTGGGTAACGAGCCCGGGAAAGGCGATCACCAGCAGGATCATCAGGAACTGGATGACGATGAAGGGAAGGGCCCCGCGATAGATCTCCAGCGTGCGCACGGCGGGCAGCATGCGGCCGGACACGGTGTCTTTCCACTCCTTCATCGGCGCAACGGAGCGCAGATAGAACAGCGAGAAGCCGAAGGGCGGTGTCAGGAAGCTGGTCTGCAGGTTGATGCCCAGAATGATGCCGAACCAGATGAGGTCGATGCCCAGCGTCTCGGCGGCTGGCGCCAGAAGCGGCACCATGATGAAGGCGATCTCGAAGAAATCCAGAAAGCAGCCGAGAATGAAGACGAGGATCGTCACGGTGATCAGGAAACCCGTCTCGCCGCCCGGCAGGCTCAACAGCAGCTCCTCGATCCATACATTGCCGTTGATGCCATAGAAGGTCAGGCCGAAGACGCGCGCCCCGATGAGAATGAACATGACGAAGGCGGAGAGCTTGGTCGTCGCGTCCAGCGCCTGTTTGAGCACGCTCAGGGTGAGCCGGCGCTTGGCAAACGCCAGGATCAGCGCTCCCGTCGCGCCCATGGCGCCGCCCTCGGTCGGCGTGGCGATGCCGAGGAAGATGGTGCCCAGAACCAGGAAGATGAGGGCAAGCGGCGGGATCAGCACGATCACCACCTGCTCGGCCAGGCGCGACAGGATGCCGAGCTTGAGGTGGCGGTTGGCGAGGCTGAAGACCAGCGCGGCGATCGTTGCCGTGGTTGCCGACCAGACGACGCGCACCTCTTCGCGCATCTCCGTGAAGAGCAGGTGATAGGCAGCGAAATACAGCCCCACGGCCGCCGCCAGGACACCCACCAGAGACCACACGCCGCCGCCCAGCGTGCGGGTTTCGGGCGGCAGGGCGGGCGCCCATTGCGGGCGCACCAGCGTCACGGCGAAGACGAACAGACAGTAGACGCCGACGATGATCAGTGCCGGCAGGAGCGCGCCCACATACATGTCGCCCACCGAGCGGCCGAGCTGGTCGGCCATCACGATGAGCACCAGCGATGGCGGCACGATCTGCGCCAGCGTGCCCGAGGCGGCGATGGCGCCGGTGGCGAAGCCGCTGTTGTAGTTGTAGCGCATCATGATGGGCAGCGAGATCAGCCCCATGGCGATCACCGAGGCGGCCACGACACCCGTCGTGGCGGCCAGCAGCGCCCCCACCACCACCACCGCATAGGCGATGCCGCCGCGCACCGGACCGAAAAGCTGGCCGATCGTCTCCAGCAGGTCCTCGGCCATGCGCGAGCGTTCGAGAATGAGCCCCATGAAGGTGAAGAACGGCACGGCAAGCAGCGTGTCGTTGTACATGATGCCGTAAATGCGCTCGGGATGGGACTGGAGCAGCGGCCAGAACAGGCGGATCTCGCTGGAGATGGTGGAAAGCTCCACCCCGATGACGAAGAAGAACAGCCCGCCCGCCGCCAGCGTGAAGGCGACCGGATAGCCGATGAGCAGCATCGCCATCACGCAGGTGAACATGATGGGGGCGAGATTGTGCGCGATCAGGTCAACCACGGCCGATCCCCTCCTTGTCCTCCATCTCGATGGCGGCTTCCACCGTCGGATGCGCATAGTGCTGCGGATTGGGCTCGTCGATGAGGCCGCGGATCACCGCGTAGCGCTTGATGATCTCCGAAAGGGCCTGGGCCGTGAGAAGCACGAAGCCCGCAAGCACCATGAATTTGGCCGGCCAGATGATGAGGCCGCCGGCATTGGTGGACACCTCGCCGCTCAGGAAGGAGCGCAGGAACCAAGGCCAGGACAGATAGACCAGCAGCACGACGAAGGGCAGAAGGAAGAAGATGTGGCAGAACAGGTCGATCCAGTCGCGCACCCGCTTCGACAGCCTGCCCGAGATGATGTCGATGCGGATATGTTCGTTCTTCAGCAGCGTATAGGCCGAAGCCAGCATGAACACGGTGCCGTAGAGATACCACTGCAGCTCCAACAAGGCGTTGGAAGCGCGCGGAATCGGCAGGTAGTCCGGCAGCCCCTCGCCAAGGAAGCGCACGATGGCGTTGTAGGCCGAGACCAGCACCGCCACCAGAATGAGCCAGGAAACCTGTCTGCCTATGAATTGATTGATGCGATCGACGACGCGGGACAGCCCCAGCAGCCCTTGCATTCACTCCTCCAGCAGTTCCCCAAGGCCCTTTGCGGGCCTTTTTTGGCCGACACACTGCAATGCGCGGATTGAAATGTCGACCTCAAAAGGCGGCAGCTTGTCCACAGCCGGCGCGCAGCTAGCAGTTTCCCCGTGCGAAGGGAAGCGCGGGCGGGGAGAAATACACCGTCTTTTCACAGCCTTGCGCGACAATGTCGCATGGGAATCGCCGGTCCGGCACGTCTCGCGCGGGGCGAGGGGCGCTTCGTTTTCGCTGGAAACAATCCTGCGTAAAACGCATCGAAAGCGCTATTTTCTGTCGCTTGCGAATGGTATCCGGTTGCAGCCTTGCTCTTTCTCAGCGGACGTTGGAAATCATTTGACGCCATGACCTTCCGGGACAACACTAACGCATGACTCCGAAGAGCCTGCCAGCAATTCGGACGCAGCCGGGCCGGGACGGTCCCGAAGCGCTCACCCCTTGCGCGGCGGGGCGCGGGTGCCGCGATGGGAGGCAGATTCCCGGCCGTACAGCGCCGCGTCGGGGAGGTAGACGTTCATGACGCTTCACGAGGTTTCGCTCAGCGATAAATACGACCTCGGCAAGGAGCGCATATTCGTTTCCGGTGCCCAGGCCATCGTGCGCATGCTGATGATGCAGCGCGAGCGCGACCGGCGCGCCGGCCTTGATACGGCCGGCTTCGTCTCCGGGTATCGCGGCTCGCCGGTCGGCGGGCTCGACCTGCAGCTTTGGAAGGCGCAGGCGGAGCTGCAGAAATCCGGCATCGTCTTCCAGCCCGGCCTCAACGAGGAGCTGGCCGCCACGGCCTGCTGGGGCTCGCAGCAGGCAGAGCTTCTGGGCGAGGGCAGGTATGATGGCGTTTTCGCGCTGTGGTACGGCAAGGGGCCGGGCGTCGACCGCTCCAGCGACGTCTTCCGCCATGCCAATCTCGCCGGCTCCTCCCGCCATGGCGGCGTGCTGGCGCTGATGGGGGACGATCATGCCGCCGAGTCATCCACGGTGGCGCATGCCAGCGAGTTCGCCTTCGTCGACGTGATGATGCCCATCCTCAATCCCGCGGGCGTGCAGGAGCTCATCGACTACGGGCTCTACGGCTATGCCCTGTCGCGCTTCGCCGGCACCTGGACGGCGATCAAATGCGTCAAGGACAACATCGAATCGACGGCATCCGTCGATGCCTCGCTCGACCGGCTGTCGATCACGCTGCCCGAGATCGACCTGCCGCCCGGTGGGCTCAACATCCGCCACGAGGTCAATCAGCTCGGCCAGGAAGAGCGCCTGCACGAATACAAGCGCGCGGCCGCCTCCGCCTTCGTGCGCGAGAACGGGCTCAACCGCATCGTCTTTTCCGGCGGCCGCCGGCCGAAGCTCGGCATCATCACCGTCGGCACCAGCTATCTGGACGTGCGCCAGGCGCTCGCCGATCTCGGCATCGACGAGGCACGCGCCAACACGCTGGGCGTAAGGCTGTTCAAGGTGGCCTGTCCCTGGCCGCTCGACCTGGAGCACATCAAGGACTTCGCGCGCGGCCTCGAAATGGTGATCGTCGTCGAGGAGAAGCGCTCGCTGATCGAGGTGCAGGTGCGCGAGGACCTCTACGGCACCTCCATGCAGCCGACGGTGATCGGCAAGAAGGACGAGCGCGGCGCGCGGCTGTTTCCGGCCATGGGGGCGCTCGACCCAAACCACATTGCCATCACCATCGGCGAGCGCATCCTGAGGGTCATCGGCCCGTCGGAGGAAATCTCCGCCCGTGTCGCCCGGCTGCGGCAGTTCCAGGCCATGCTGGCCGACACGAAGGACGTGGCCGTGCGCATGCCCTATTTCTGCTCCGGCTGCCCGCACAACACCTCGACCCGGCTTCCCGAGGGCTCCATCGCCGGTGGCGGCATCGGCTGCCATTTCATGGCGCTGTGGATGGACCGGGGTACCGTGGGCTACACCGCCATGGGCGGGGAGGGCGCACAGTGGATCGGCCAGGCGCCGTTCTCCACGCGCCAGCACTTCTTCCAGAATCTCGGCGACGGCACCTACAACCACTCCGGCTCTCTGGCGCTGCGGGCCGCGCTGGCCGCCGGCGTCAACATCACCTACAAGATCCTCTACAACGATGCCGTGGCCATGACCGGCGGCCAGCCCCACGAGGGCGGGCTGACCATGCCGATGATTGCCGAGCAGGTGCGCGCCGAGGGCGTCGAGCGCATCGCCGTCGTCAGCGACGAGCCCGAGAAATACAGGGGCAGGGTGCGCTTCCCCGAGGGCACCACGGTGCACCACCGCGACGACCTCGACGCCTTGCAGCGGGAGCTGCGCGAGGTGAAGGGCGTGTCCGTTCTCATCTACGATCAGACCTGTGCAGCCGAGAAGCGGCGGCGGCGCAAGCGCGGCACCTATCCCGACCCGGACAAGCGCGTCATCATCAACGAGCTGGTCTGCGAGGGGTGCGGCGACTGCGGCGTGAAGTCCAACTGCGTGTCCGTGCAGCCGGTGGAGACGGAGTTCGGCCGCAAGCGGCGCATCGACCAGTCGAGCTGCAACAAGGATTTCTCCTGCGTCAACGGCTTCTGCCCCTCCTTCGTCACCGTGCATGGGGCGCGGCCGAAGAAGCTCAAGGGCGTTGCCCAGGCCGGCGACCCGCTGGAGGGCGTGCCCGAGCCTGCGCTCTTCCCGCTGGACGGGACGGGCTGGGCGGCCATTGTCGACGGCATCGGCGGCACGGGGGTCGTCACCATCGGCGCCATCCTCGGCATGGCGGCGCATCTGGAAGGCAAGGGTGCCGGCATCATCGACATGGCGGGCCTCGCCCAGAAGGGCGGGGCGGTCTACTCGCATCTGCGCATTGCGCGCTCGCCCGCCGAGATCAATTCCATCCATGTGCCGGCCGGCAAGGCCGACCTGGTTCTCGGCTGCGATCTCGTCGTCTCCGGCGCCCGCAAGGTCCTGTCCACCGTGCGCGAGGGGCACACGCTGTTTCTCGCCAACACGGCGGAGGTGATGCCGGGCGACTTCGCCCGCTCGGCCGATTTCTCGCTGCCCACGGAGCGGCTGAAACAGGCGATCCGCAAGGCGGCGGGGGAGGAGCGCGCGCATTTCTTCGACGCCACGCGTGCGGCCACGGTGCTGTTCGGCAATTCGATCGGCGCCAACATGTTCATGCTCGGCATGGCCTGTCAGCTCGGCGGTCTGCCGGTCTCGGCAGAGGCCATCGAGAAGGCCATCGCGCTCAACGGCCAGGCCGTTTCCATGAATGTGGCCGCCTTCCGCTGGGGCCGCCGCGCGGCCCACGATCCTGCCCATGTCGCTGGGCTGGTCGCGCGTGCCGCGCCGGCCGCCGCCGCGGCGCCCGCCCGCACGCTCGACGAAATCATCGAGCGCCGCGTGGCCTTCCTCACGGACTATCAGGATGCCGCCTATGCGGAGCGCTACCGCGCTCGCATCGCGCGCCTGCGCAAGGCAGAGGCGGCGGCGTCCCCCGGCTCGACCGCCGTGACGGAGGCGGCGGCACGCAACCTCTTCAAGCTGATGGCCGTCAAGGACGAATACGAGGTGGCGCGCCTTTACTCGGATGGCAGCTTCCAGCGCCAGCTTGCCGCCGAGTTCGAGAGTTACGACCGTCTGGAGTTCCACCTTGCCCCGCCGATCTTCGCCCGCCGCGACGCACAGGGCCACCTGAAGAAGGCGCGCTACGGGCCGTGGGTGCAGAAGGTCTTTGCTCTGCTTGCCCGTCTCAGGCGCCTGCGTGGTACGGTTTTCGATCCCTTCGCGCGAACGGCGGAGCGGCGCATGGAGCGCACGCTTCTGGCGCAATACGAGGCCGATCTCGACCGCATCGAGGCGGCGCTCGCGCCGGAGCGCCTGGAGGCGGCCGCCGCCCTTGCCAGCGTTCCCGCCCTCATTCGCGGTTTCGGCCATGTGAAGGAGGCAAGCGTCGCCCGCGCCGCCGAGGAGCGCAGCCGCCTGCTCACGCGTCTGGAAAAGACCGACCCCGATCCTCTTCTGGCCGCTGCGGAGTGAGGGCGGGCAAATCCCCGATCAATAGATTTCGCCATTGCCGGCGCTGCGCACCCGATTTATTTTCCGATGCGCCGCACAGCACTGCGCCCGCCGTGCTCATCGGCCGGTATCACTCGTATAAACACCCTGTTTTGACAAGATAATTCTTTCTTAAGGTGGGTCCTTCATAATTTTACTGCTCAGCTGGAAGTCTCCATGGTTAATCGCGCAGGCAGTGACATTCCCGAGGACGTCTATGTCCAATTCGTGAGGTCGTTGTTCGAGAGCAGGCATACGCTGCTTGTCGGGGCGATCTGTCACATGCTGGTGGCGCTGATGGCCTACCTGCACACCGACCAGCCCATCTATGGCGTGATTTCACTCCTCCTGCTTGCGGTGGGTGTTTGGCGTTTTGTCGGGCTTCAGCGACGCGTGGGCGAGCTGGACCGGCTGGACTTCGAAACTGCGCGCAGGTGGGAGTTCGACTACATCGTAAAGGGCGGAATGCAGGGGCTTCTGCTCGGCGGCTTCTGCTTCATCTCCATCTATGTCTATCCCGATTCCTTCGCGGAGCTTGGGTCGCTGGCCGTCAATCTCGCCTCCCTCGTCACCGTCGTCGGGCGCAATTACGGCTCGCAGCGCATGGTTCTGGTGTTTGCCGCCACGCTGGTCGGGCCCATCTCCGCCGGCCTGCTGCTGCGCGGTGACTTGCCGCATGTGGTCCTCGGACTGCTGATCACACCCTTTATCGTCATCATCACCGGCACCGCCGCCGAGGTGCGCAAGATCCTCTTTTCCGCGGTGCTGGACCGCAAGAGAGCGCGCCAGATCGCGAAGCGCTTCGACCGCGCGCTCAACACCATGTCGCACGGGCTGGTGATGTTCGGTCCCGAGGGGCGGGTCATCGTCAGCAACGCCCAGGCCGCCGAGATGCTGGGCTTCGGATCCTCCGAGCAGCTTCTCGGCAGAACCTTGAGGGCGCTGCTGCTGCGCGGCGTTGCGGGAAATCTGCTGAGCCACAAGGACTACCGCTACGCCGAGACGCACCTGACGAGGGCGCTGAGCGAGGGCCGTGGCAGGAAGGTTCTCCTGCGGCTCAAGGATGGCCGGCACTTCGAGTTCTCGGCGCGCGAGGGGAGGGAAGAACTCGGCGTGATCACCTTCGAGGAGGTCACCCAGCGCATCGAGGCAGAGGAAAGCGTGCGCTACATGGCGCGCTATGACAGCCTGACCAACCTGCCCAACCGCGCCTATTTCCACGAGATGGTCACGGAGCTCATGATGGGCGGGGACCCTGACCGGCTGTGCGGTCTGGCGGTGCTCGATCTGGACGACTTCAAGAGCGTCAACGATACCTTCGGCCATCCCGTGGGCGACGGATTGATCTATGCCGCTGCCGAGCGGCTGATCGAGTTCGTGAGCGACGATGTGCTGGTCGGGCGCTTCGGCGGCGACGAGTTCATGATCTTCTTCAACCATATCGAGGACGAGGACGATTTCGCCCGCCGGCTCGACGCGATATTCGCCAGGCTTCAGGGCGAGGTGGATGTCGCCGGGCTGGCCTTGAGGCTTCAGGCAAGCGGCGGCGGCGTCATCGTGCCTGTTCGCGAAAACGACATGGACACCATCACGGTGAAAGCCGATCTGGCTCTCTACAGCGCCAAGGAGCGTGGCAAGAACGGCTGGCGCCTGTTCGAGGCGGAGATGGATGTCGCCTTCCGCAACCGGCAGATCATGAAATCCTACCTGCGAAGCGCGGTCCAGGCCAAGACGTTGCGGGTGGTCTATCAGCCGATCGTCGATGTGCGTACCATGCGCATTTCCAGTTGCGAAGCCCTTTGCCGTTGGGACCACTCCGAGCTCGGCCCCGTCTCTCCGGCCGTGTTCATACCGCTTGCGGAGGAGATGGGGCTCATCTCCGAAATCAGCGCGCTGGTGCTCGATGCGGCCTGCCAGGAATGTGCGCGCTGGCCAGAGCACCTCGGCGTGTCCGTAAACCTTTCGGCAAAGGATTTCCTGGACGGCAGCATCGTCGACAAGGTGCGCAAGGCGCTGTCCACGTCCGGCCTTGCGCCCGAGCGCCTGGAAATCGAGGTCACCGAAACGGCGCTCTTCGACGACAAGAACTCCACGCGCGTCTACATCGAAGGGCTGAAGGACCTCGGCGTGAGAATCGCCCTCGACGATTTCGGCACGGGCTATTCGAGCCTCAGCTATCTTCACACGCTGCCGCTCGACCGCGTCAAGATCGACGGCAGCTTCCTGAAGGACGTCACCTACAACACGCGCTCCTACAAGCTTCTCAAGAGCATCGTCGACCTGTCCCGGAATCTCGGCCTTGCTGTCACGGTCGAGGGCGTGGAAACATTCGAGCAGCTCAAGCTTCTGAAAAGCTCGGTCAGGCCCGACAGGGTGCAGGGCTTCCTCTTCGGCGCGGCGCTTTCCTCCTCCGGCATCCAAACCATGTCGAACACGAGCTGGTCGCTCGAAGGTGGAAGCGATCGGCAGAGCCTCACCATTCAAAGTTGAGGGCTTCTCTAAGTATCAACCCAAGATTATCGAGCGCGAAACTTTATGTTAAGGTTAACGTATAGTAAATAATTTTTATTCGATTTTTATCTTTTTTGTAATAATCCCTCACTCTATTCTTTGCGGGGAACATTGTGGGGGTTGTTCATGTCTGGCGATCGGAACGTTTTGGCAGCAGGTCATCGACAAGCGGGTGGGGATCCCGATTCTCCTTTCAACAGGATGGTGTTGTCGGTCCTCGAGAACATCGAGTATCGCCTCTGCGAAAGCGGCGAGGATCTCGAAGCCATCTACCGGCTTCGCTACGATTCCTATCTCAACGCGGGAATGGTCGGCGAGGACGCCGCCCGAATGGTGACGGATCGCTACGACGAGCTGCCCAATTCCTACCGCTTCGGCGTCTTTTACGAAGGCAATCTGGTCAGCACGATCCGGCTGCACTACGTGAACTCTGCTTTTCCCGTCTCGCCCAGCAGCGAGGTGTTCGGCGACATTCTCGAACCCAGGATTGCGGCGGGGGAAACCTTTGTGGACCCGAGCCGCTTCGCTGCCGAGCGCGAATGGGCGCGGACACTGCGCGTGCTTCCCTACATCACGCTACGCCTTGCCGTGGTCGCCTGCAAGCACTTCAATCCCACCTTCTGCCTGACGGCGGTGAAGGAGGAGCACGGGGCCTTCTACCATCGCATCTTCCGTTCGACACCGGCAACGGACGCCCGCGACTATCCGGGGCTGACGGTGCCTGTGCTCCTGCTCGAGTCGCGGTGCTCGGAGAACATGGAAGACACGATCAGGCGCTTCCCGTTCTTTCGCTCCACGGCTTTCGAGCGCCGCTTGCTGTTCGAGCGCCCGAAGCGGGGCGAGCCGGCGCCGCTCACCATCCTGCCGACGGCGAAATATCTGAGAGACGCCGCCTGATTGGGCGATTGCGCGCCGGCGCGGGTCCGGTCCCTCTTCCGCTTCGTCCGGGGCCTCCGCGTCCGCCATTTGCACGTCCGGCGACCTGGCCTGCCAAGGCAATGGGCGTGAACTGCGTCCAAGGGGCCCATTGCCCTTGGGCTCCGTTTTCGCTATTCCCCTTGCCCAATCTTCTTCCCGAGGGATCTTGCCATGGCAGACAGACAGCCGGAAGGACCGGTCGAAATGGGTGCGGATATGGACTATGCGGAGCATGAGCGCACCTACAACCTCTTCTTGACCATCGCCAAATATGGCTGCCTTGTGGTGGCCGCGACGCTGATTGCGATGGCGTTCGGCTTCTTCACATCCGCGGGTTTCATCTCCAGCATCATCCTCTTCATCCTCGTCTGCGCGCTCGGCGCCTGGATCCTGCGCTAGCACAAGCTTGGGCGCGGCCGCCGGCCGCGTGGGAGGAGGGTGTCCAACACAAGGAACAAACGGTGGGACAGACGTTATTTGTGCCGCGGGAGGTTTTGGAAGGCGAGGGTCGGGTTGCGGCTTCGCCTGACACGGTGAAGCGGCTTTTGGGGCTTGGCTTCGAGGTGATCGTTGAGGCGGGTGCGGGCGCTGGCTCGCGGCTTGCGGACGCGGAGTTTGAGAAGGCGGGTGCGCGGCTTGGCAAGGCGGGGGATGCGGGCGGTGCGGATGTGATCCTGAAGGTGCGCCGGCCGACGCGGGAGGAGCTTGCGGGCTACCGCAAGGGTGCGCTGGTTCTTGCGATGATGGACCCGTTTGGCCACGAGGGGGAAGTGGCGGCGATGGCGCGCGCGGGGGTAGTGGGCTTTGCGATGGAGCTCATGCCACGCATCACGCGGGCCCAGTCGATGGACGTTCTTTCGAGCCAGGCGAACCTTGCGGGCTATCGTGCGGTGATCGACGCGGCGGCGGAGTATGATCGGGCGCTGCCGATGATGATGACGGCGGCGGGCACGGTTCCGGCGGCGAAGGTGTTCGTGATGGGGGCCGGGGTTGCGGGCCTGCAGGCGATCGCCACGGCGCGGCGGCTGGGAGCTGTGGTGACGGCGACGGACGTGCGGGCGGCGGCGGGCGAGCAGGTGGCCTCGCTGGGCGCGAAGTTCGTCATGACCGATGCGCTGAAGGACGCCTCGGGCGAGGGGGGCTATGCACGCGAGCTGACGGAGGAGGAGAAGCGCGCCCAGGCGGAGCTGATCGCCGGCCACATCGCCAAGCAGGATATCGTGATCACGACGGCGCTCATTCCCGGCCGTCCGGCGCCGCGGCTCGTGACGGCGCCGATGGTGGCCTCGATGCGGGCGGGCTCGGTGATTGTCGACCTTGCGGTGGAGCGTGGCGGCAATGTGGAGGGCGCGCAGGCGGGTTCCGTGGTGGTCACCGACAACGGGGTGAAGATCGTCGGGCATGTCAATGTGGCGGGGCGCGTGGCGGCGTCGGCGTCGCTGCTTTATGCGCGCAACCTGTTCGCCTTTCTGGAGACCCTGGTCGACAAGGAGAAGAAACAGCTTGCGGTCGACTGGGAGGACGAGCTGGTGAAGGCGACGCTGCTGACGCGCGACGGTGCGGTGGTCCATCCCCGGCTGGTGGAGGCGGCGGCGGCCGCGGAAGGGGCAGACGATGAGGCGCGTGCGGGCGGCCGGCGGCGGCGGGCGGCGCCGGCGGGCGCCAGGGGCGCGTCCAGGAAACCTGCGACGCGCAAATCCCGGGGAGAGAACTGATGGAGACAGGAACCGTCGAACAGGCGCTCGAGCGGCTCGAGCGCGCCATGGCCGGCCTGCGCGCCGCGCTGGAGGACACGCAGATGGCGGAGGCGGCGGGGGCGCTGGCGCACGGCGCGACGGGCGGCGCGATCGACCCGTTCGTGTTCCGCCTGGCGATCTTCGTTCTGGCGATCTTCGTGGGCTACTACGTTGTGTGGTCGGTGACGCCGGCGCTGCACACACCGCTGATGTCGGTGACCAACGCCATTTCCTCGGTGATCGTGGTGGGGGCGCTGCTGGCGGTTGGCATTTCGGCCTCGGGGCTTGCCACGGGCTTCGGGTTTGTCGCCCTGGTTCTGGCGGCGGTGAACATCTTCGGCGGCTTTCTGGTGACGAGCCGCATGCTGGCGATGTACAAGAAGAAGGACAAGTGACGTGAGCGCCAATCTTGCAGCCTTCCTCTACCTCGTCTCCGGCATTCTGTTCATCCTGGCGCTGAGGGGGCTTTCGCATCCCACCACGAGCCGCCAGGGCAACATCTTCGGCATGGTGGGCATGGGCATCGCCATTGTGACGACCCTGGCGGTGGCGCGGCCGTCGGCGGGCGGTCTGGGGCTGATCGTGCTGGGCCTGGCGCTCGGCGGCGCGGTGGGCGCGACGATCGCCCGGCGCATCCAGATGACGAAGATGCCGCAGCTCGTGGCAGCCTTTCACAGCCTTGTGGGGCTTGCCGCGGTGATGGTGGCGGCGGCGGCCCTTTATGCGCCGGAAAACTTCGGCATCGGCACGGTGGGCGCCATCCACGCCCAGGCGCTGGTCGAGATGTCGCTGGGGGTGGCGATCGGCGCCATCACCTTCACCGGCTCGGTGATCGCCTTTCTGAAGCTCGACGGGCGCATGTCGGGCAAGCCGATCCTGCTGCCGATGCGACATGCCGTCAATGCCGGCCTCGGCATCGCGCTGGTGGTGCTGGTGGTGATGCTGGTGGCGACGCAGAGCCACGCCGCCTTCTGGCTGATCGTCGCCCTGTCGCTGGTGCTCGGTGTGCTCATCATCGTGCCGATCGGCGGGGCGGACATGCCGGTGGTGGTGTCGATGCTCAATTCCTATTCGGGGTGGGCGGCGGCCGGCATCGGCTTCACGCTGGGCAATCTGGCGCTCATCGTCACCGGGGCGCTGGTGGGCTCGTCGGGTGCCATCCTGTCCTACATCATGTGCAAGGGCATGAACCGCTCCTTCCTGTCGGTCATTCTTGGCGGCTTCGGGGGCGAGAGCGCGGTGGCCGGCGACGACGGGGTGGAGCGCACGGTCAAGCAGGGCTCGGCGGAGGATGCGGCCTATCTGATGGCCAATGCGCAGAAGGTGATCATCGTGCCGGGCTACGGCATGGCGGTGGCCCAGGCGCAGCATGCGCTGCGCGAGATGGCCGACAAGCTGAAGGGAAAGGGTGTGGAGGTGAAATACGCCATCCACCCGGTGGCCGGCCGCATGCCGGGCCACATGAACGTGCTGCTGGCGGAAGCGCAGGTTCCCTATGACGAGGTGTTCGAGCTCGAAGACATCAACTCCGAGTTCTCGCAGGCCGACGTCGCCTATGTGATCGGCGCCAATGACGTGACCAACCCGGCGGCGCGCGACGACAAGTCCTCGCCCATCTACGGCATGCCCATCCTCGAGGTCGACAAGGCGCGCACCTGCCTGTTCGTCAAGCGCTCGCTCGGCTCCGGCTATGCCGGCATCGACAACACCCTGTTCTACAAGGACGGCACGATGATGCTCCTCGGCGACGCCAAGAAGATGACCGAGGACATCGTCAAGGCCCTCGACGAATAGCCCGCAACACAAGGCAGAGGCCCGCCACAGGCGGGCCTTCCAACTCCAAAACCCGCCCTATGCCGCACCACGCGTGCGTGCAAGTCCATCGCGGGCCGGGGTGTACTCGGGATCAAGCTGAAGGGCGCGGGAGTAGGAGCGGGCGGCGCGCTCGTTCTCGCCGCGCCGCTCATAGACGAGCGCCTGGTTGGCCCAGCTCTCGGCCAGCTCGTCGTCCAGGCGGATGGCGGTGTTGAAGTCGGAGAAGGCGTTCTCCTCGTCCCCCAGCGCCAGATAGGAAAGCCCCCGGCCGTTATAGCCATAGGGCTCGCGCGGGGCGAGCGAGATGGCCTTGGAGAAATCCTCGATGGCGAACTGATGCTGGCCGCTGGCCTGATAAAGCAGGCCGCGGCGGTGATAGGCGCGCGGATCGGTGGTGTCGAGCTGGATGGCGCGCTCGAAGTCGCGGAAGGCTTCGCCCGACTGGCCGGCCTGGCGGTAGAGCTCGCCGCGACCGATATAGGCCGTGTCGTAGCGCGGGTTGAGCGCGATCGCCTGGTTGTAGTCGGCCAGCGCCCTTTCCCGCTCGCCCATGTAGCGGTAGATCAGCGCCCGGTTGGCATAGGCCTGGTAGGAGCGCGGGTTGAGCGCGATCGCCTGGTCGAAATCCTTCAGCGCCTCGCGGTAGCGCCCGGCCCGGCCATAGGCGGCGCCACGCATGTTGTAGGCTTCGGGATCGTTGGGCGTGCGCTCGATGACGGCGCTCAGCGATGCGATGTTTTCCGCCGAGCCCTGCGCGGGGTCGATCCGGGTCAGGCTTTCCATGGCGTCGCCGGCCGACTGGCAGGCGGCGAGCGGCAGAAGTGCAGCCAGCGCCAGGGCCATCCTGCCACGCCTGAACGCCCCGGTGCCTGCGGTTCTCACATCAGCCATCCTTTTTCCGCCTCTTGGAAGCGCTTCCTCTTGGCAACAAAAAAGGCGGCGCCGAATCTCCGTCGCGCCACCTTGGTGATTCAAGCGGGCAAAAGGGACGAAATGTGGGCGCTCCTAGCGAGCCGCCCGTCCGCCACCGAGAATCCCCTCGCGCTGGGCGCGCTTGCGGGCCAGCTTGCGAGCCCGACGCACGGCCTCCGCCTTTTCGCGGGCGCGCTTTTCGGAAGGTTTCTCGTAGTGTCCGCGCATCTTCATCTCGCGGAAAATGCCTTCCCGCTGCATCTTCTTCTTCAGCGCGCGAAGCGCCTGGTCAACGTTGTTGTCGCGGACGAGTACCTGCACCTGGGGCTTTCCTGTCAAAGGTTGATCTTTTCCGGTATCGAGCACGGCACCGATACCGGCTCAACACCAAAGTCCCGCGGCAGACCTCCGCCGCAGGATGGGCGGGCTGATAGCAGAATATGCTGTGTTTGTCGAGGCCCATGTCGCGCGCCCCTCCGGCTCCAAAGCGGCAAGCGCCGTCGCAATCAGCGCAAGACGGCGGGGCCAGTTTCGCTAGGGGTAGGTCTCGTGCGTCGAAACAGGCCGGTTGCGAAAGGGGCAAGCGCATGCGCAAATATTCCGTCTTCGCCATTGCCCGCGAGGCGCTGCGCGGGCACACGGGTTGGCCGGAGCAGTGGGCCTCGCCCGAGCCGAAGAAGGAATACGACGTCATCATCGTCGGTGCGGGTGGCCACGGGCTGGCCACGGCTTACTACCTGGCCAAGGAGCACGGCATCACCAATGTCGCGGTGCTGGAGAAGGGGTGGCTCGGCGGCGGCAACACCGGCCGCAACACCACCATCATCCGCTCCAACTATCTCTATGACGAAAGCGCCGGCATCTACGATCATGCCGTCAAGTTGTGGGAGGGGCTCTCCCAGGAGCTCAACTACAACGTCATGTTCTCCCAGCGCGGCGTGATGATGCTCGCCCACAACGTGCACGACGTGCAGGTCTTCAAGCGGCACATCCATGCCAACCGGCTGAACGGCGTCGACAATGTCTGGCTGAGCCCGCAGGAGGCCAAGGAATATTGCCCGCCGCTCAACATCTCGCCGCAGGCGCGCTATCCCGTCATGGGCGCGGCGTTGCAGCGGCGCGGCGGTACGGCGCGCCACGATGCCGTGGCCTGGGGCTATGCGCGGGCGGCCTCGGCGCGCGGCGTCCACATCATCCAGAACTGCGCCGTCACCGCCATCCGCAGGGGGCCGGACGGCGCGGTCACGGGGGTGGAGACCACGCGCGGGCCGATCCGGGCGAGGAAGATCGGCGTGGTGGCGGCCGGCCATTCCTCCGTGCTGATGCAGATGGCCGGCGTGTCCGTGCCTCTGGAGTCTTTCCCCCTTCAGGCGCTGGTCTCCGAGCCGGTCAAGCCGGTCTTTCCCTGCGTGGTCATGTCCAACACGGTGCACGCCTACATCTCCCAGTCCGACAAGGGCGAGCTCGTCATTGGCGCCGGCACCGACCAGTACACCTCCTACGCGCAGGCCGGCAGCCTGCACATCGTTCAGCACACGCTGGATGCCATCTGCGAGATGTTTCCCATCTTCACGCGCATGAAGATGCTGCGCTCCTGGGGCGGCACCGTGGACGTGACGCCCGACCGCTCGCCCATCCTGGCCAAGACGCCGGTCAAGGGGCTCTATGTCAACTGCGGCTGGGGGACAGGCGGCTTCAAGGCCACGCCGGGCTCCGGCCATGTCTTCGCCCACACCATCGCCCGCGACGAGCCGCACCCGATCAACGCCCCCTTCACGCTCGAACGCTTCCGCACAGGCAGGCTCATCGACGAGGCGGCGGCCGCCGCCGTCGCGCACTGAGGGTTTCCCATGCTGCTCATCTATTGCCCCTATTGCGAGGAAGAACGGCCGGAGCTGGAGTTCCGCCATGCCGGCGAGGCGCATATCGCGCGGCCGGAGAACATTGCCGGGATTTCCGACGAGGCGTTCGAGCGCTATTTCTTCATCCGCTCGAACCCGAAGGGCATCGCCTATGAGCGGTGGCGCCACATCCACGGCTGTGCGCGCTTCTTCAATGCGGCGCGCGACACGGTGTCCGACCGATTCCTGGCAACCTACAGGACCGGCGAGCCGAAGCCGCGCCTGGAAGGGGAGGGGCAGTGATGGCCGGCGCCTTCCGCCTTCCCGCCGCCGGGCGCCTGGATGCGGGCCGGACCCTGCGTTTCACCTTCGATGGCGTGTCCCACACCGGCCTTGCCGGAGATACGCTCGCCTCTGCGCTGCTTGCCAACGGGGTGCATCTCGTCGGCCGCTCCTTCAAGTATCACCGTCCGCGCGGCATCCTGGCCGCCGGCGCCGAGGAACCCAATGCGCTCGTCGGCATCCATCGCGACGCCGCGCGCAGGACGCCCAATGTGCGCGCCACGGTGCAGGAGCTCTATGACGGCCTGAATGCTGTCTCGCAGAACCGCTGGCCGTCTCTTTCCTTCGACGTGGGGGCGCTCAACGATCTGGCGGCCCCCTTCTTCTCCGCCGGTTTCTACTACAAGACCTTCATGTGGCCGCGCGCGGCCTGGGAGCGGCTCTACGAGCCTGTCATCCGCCGTGCCGCGGGGTTGGGCGTGGCGCCGGATCAGCCGGACCCGGACAACTATTCCAACCGCTTCGCCCATTGCGACGTGCTGGTCGTTGGTGCAGGGCCGGCAGGCCTTGCCGCCGCCCTTGCGGCGGCGGAGGCGGGTGCGCGCGTCATCCTGGCGGACGAGCAGCCGCAGCCCGGGGGCAGCCTGCGCTTCGAGTCGGGCGCGGTGATCGATGGAAAGCCAGGCTGGGAGTGGGCGCAGGAGACGGTGGCGCGGCTTGCCGCAAAGGACAATGTGCGTATTCTCACCCGGACCACGGGCTTCGGCTACTACGCGCACAACATGGTGGCGCTGGCGGAGCGGCTGACGGATCACCTCGCCGCACCCGATGCGCAGGCCCCGCGCGAGCGGCTGTGGCAGGTGCGGGCCGGCCGGGTGGTGCTGGCCACCGGCGCCATCGAGCGACACATGGTCTTTCCCGGCAACGACAGGCCGGGCATCATGCTGGCGGCGGCCGGGCGGACCTATCTCAATCATTACGGCGTGGCCGTGGGCCGCAGGGTCGCCGTCTACACGGCCTGCGACTCGGCTTATGCGGCAGCGCTCGATCTCAAGAAGCAGGGCATCGCCGTGCCAGTCCTCGTCGATGCGCGCCAGGCACCGCAGGGCGGCCTCGTCGAACAGGCGAGGGAGGCGGGCATCGAGGTGCTGGCCGGCCATGCCGTCACCGGCACGCGCGGTCGGCTGCGGCTTTCCGCGATCGAGGTGGTGCCCGTCGCAGGCGGTCCGCAGCGCCGCGTGGAGGCGGATGCGCTTCTCACCTCCGCCGGCTGGACACCGGCGGTCCACCTGTTCTCGCAGTCGCGCGGCAAGCTTGCCTATGACGCCGGGACCGGGCGCTTCCTGCCCGGCACCCATGCGCAGAACGCCGTCTGCGTGGGCGCCTGCAACGGCACCACGGATCTGGGCATGGTGGTGGAGGAGGCGTTGCACGCCGGCGCCGAGGCCGCCGGCCAGACCGGCGCACAGGCGCGCGGCGCGACGGCAAGGCCGGAGGCCCGCTCGCCCGAGGGATGGTCGGCGGGCATTGCCGGTCCCGCTCCGGGCGCCGAGGCCGGCAAGGGGGGCAAGGCCTTCGTCGATTTCCAGAACGACGTCACCGCCAAGGACATCGCCCAGGCGGTGCGCGAGGGCATGCGTTCCATCGAGCACGTCAAGCGCTTCACCACCACCGGCATGGCCACGGACCAGGGCAAGACGTCCAATCTGCACGCGCTCGCCATCGCCGCGCGGATGCTGGACAAGCCGGTGCCCGAGGTGGGGCTGACCACCTTCCGCCCGCCCTATACGCCCGTCACCTTCGGGGCGCTGGTGGGCCATGGCCGCGGCGCGCTGTTCGAGCCCACTCGACGCACGCCGATCCACGCCTGGGCCGAGGCGCATGGCGCCGTCTTCGAGGATGTCGGCCAGTGGAAGCGCGCCTGGTATTTTCCGAAAGACGGCGAAGACATGCACGCGGCGGTGGCCCGCGAGTGCCGCACGGTGCGGCAGGCGGCAGGCATCTTCGACGCCTCCACGCTCGGCAAGATCGAGGTGGTGGGGCCCGATGCCGCCCGCTTCATGGAGCTCATGTACACCAACCCGTGGGCCAGGCTGGAGGTCGGGCGCTGCCGCTACGGCATCATGCTGCGCGAGGACGGCTTCATCTATGACGACGGCGTGGTGGGCCGGCTGGCGGAGGACCGCTTCCACGTCACCACCACCACCGGCGGTGCGCCGCGCGTTCTCCACCACATGGAGGACTATCTGCAGACCGAGTTCCCGCATCTCAAGGTCTGGCTCACCTCCACCACCGAGCAGTGGGCGGTCATCGCCGTACAGGGGCCAAGGGCGCGCGATATCGTGGCCCCCCTCGTCGAGGGGGTCGACCTCTCCGACGCGGCGATGCCGCACATGTCGGTGCGCACCTGCCGGGTTTGCGGCGTGCCGGCGCGGCTCTTCCGCATCTCGTTCACCGGGGAGCGCGGCTTCGAGATCAATGTGCCTGCCGATCACGGCCTTGCCGTGTGGGAGGCCGTGTGGGCGCAGGGCGAGAGGCACGGCGCCGTCGCCTATGGCACGGAGACCATGCACGTGCTGCGTGCCGAGAAGGGCTTCATCATCGTCGGCCAGGATACGGACGGCACCGTGACGCCGGACGATGCGGGGCTTGCCTGGGCCATCGGCAAGAAGAAGACGGATTTCGTCGGCATTCGCGGGCTCAGGCGCACGGACCTCGTTGCGCCGGGGCGGCGCCAGCTCATCGGCCTGAAGACGCTCGACCCGTCGATCGTGCTGGAAGAGGGAGCGCAGATCGTCGCCGACCCGAATCAGAAGGTGCCGATGAAGATGCTGGGCTTCGTTACCTCCGCCTACTGGTCGGAGAACTGCGGGCATTCCATCGCGCTGGCGCTGGTCGAGGACGGCCGCGCCCGCATGGGCGAGCGCCTCTATGTGCCCATGCCGGACGGCACGATCGAGGTGGAGGTCACCTCCACCGTCTTCTTCGACGAGAAGGGAGAGCGCGTCCATGGTTGAGGCCGCCCGCCGCACTTCGCCGCTCGAAGGTCGCGCCTTCCGCGGCCACGGCATCGTTCTCGCGCCTGCCGCCCCCGCCAGCCGCCTGTCGCTGCGGGCTGCGGAGGAGGCGCTGCCCGCCCTCTCGAAGGCGCTGGGGCTTTCCCTACCGCGCCGGCCCAAGACAAGCGCCGCGGAAGGCGGGCGTGCGGCGCTGTGGCTCGGTCCCGACGAGTGGCTGGTGATCGACGAACAGGGCGCCGACCTGCCGGCGCTTGCCGCCGGCGTTTCCGCACTGCATTCGGCGGTGGACATCTCCCACCGCAACACGGCCATCCTGGTGTCCGGGAAGCGGGCGGAGGAGGTGCTGGCGGCCGGTTGCCCGCAGGATCTCTGCGAGGCCCGCTTTCCCGTCGGCGCGGCCTCGCGTACCGTCTTCGGCAAGGCGGAGATCGTGTTGTGGCGCACCGGGAAGACCGTCTTCCGCGTCGAGTGCTGGCGTTCCTTCAGCGACTATGTGTTCTCCCTTCTGGAGAAGGCGGCGCGCGAAACCATGTAGGCCCGCGCTGGAACCTCTGCAGGGTTGCGGCGTTCTTCCCCTCTCATGAGAAGGAACAGTGCCCATGCCCGACCCCGAGAAGCGCAAGGCTGCGGAGCGCGAACGCGCCCTGCAGGAGGGCCTGGAGGGAAGCTTCCCGGCCAGCGACCCGGTCTCCGTCACCCGCACCGGCCGCGCCGGCCGGCCGGAGGCCGGTGGCAGGAAGGAGAAGATCGAGCCCGGGCATGAGCATGACGAGGAGCTGGACGAGGGGCTGGAAGACACCTTCCCCGCCAGCGATCCCGTCTCGGTAACCTCCAGCACCCACGCCGGCGCACCCGATCGCAGGAGATAGGCGGCCTTACGGTTGCCTCAGTCGCGCGCCACCCGCCAGGCCGCCGCCGCTCCCAGCGCGGCAAGCGGCACGAAGGCGGCGAACACCCATATGGCAACGTCGTGCATTGCCGCCCCGTTCGCCCCCGCAAAGCCCGCCATATTGGCCACAATGCCCGACAGCGCTGCTCCCAGCGCGAAGGCCACCTGCTGCACGGTCGGCATCGCGGCGGAGGCCTGGTCGCGCTCGGCGGCGCTGGCGGCGGCCACCACGCGGCGGATGAGAAAGCCCCACAACATGCCGAAGCCCGCGCCCTGGGCGAGGGCAGCCAGAACGATGGCCCAGAGCGGCCCTTCGGCCATCAGGGGGCCGAGCACGGCGATGGCCAGCATGATGGCCAGCGCGCCGGTGCGGATCACCCACCGTTCCGCGGCCTCACCGGCGCCGGCCAGGGCCACCGCGGCAGTGCTCCAGGCCACCGATTCGGCGGCGATGATGTAGCCTGCGCCGAGCGCCGGCACGCCGTGGATGCGGTTGAGCAGAAAGGGTCCGTAGACGGTGAACGAAATCGCCGCCGTGCCGAGCGCCAGATTGGCGATGAAGCCGGCCCCCAGCGTGGTGCGCGGATCGAAGGCGCGGCGGGGAAACATCCTGTCGGCCGTTCGGCGCGCGTCGCTCGCCAGAAAAGCGACAAAGAGGCCCGCCCCCGCCGCTGCCATGAGAAGGGCGCGCCACGCCGCGCCTTCGAGGCCGGCCGCCGCCACCAGAAGGACGGCGCCGGTCAGCAGCGTCAGCCGCTGCAAGGGAAAGCGTTGCGGCGTGAGCGCCTGCGCGCCGACCGGGCTCATGAAGGCAGGCACCAGCACCGCCAGCGCCATGGCCTGCAGCGCAAAACTCCAGAAGCCCCAGCGCCATAGGCCGAGATCTGCGAAGAAGCCGCCGATCAGCGGTCCGCAGAAGGCCGACACGCCCCAGACGGCGGACATGAGCCCGATCAGCCGCGGCCACATCTGGCGTGGGAAAAGCCGGTGGATCGCCACATAGGTGAGCGCCACCAGAAGCCCGCCGCCCAGTCCCTGGGCCAGTCGCCCCGCCAGCATCACGATCATCGACGGCGCCAGTGCGCTTGCCGCACAGCCGGCTGCATAGACGAGGGCTGCGAGGATAAAGGCACGCCGAAGCCCCATGCTGCCGGCCGCCAGCGCTGCACCGGCGCCGGAAAGTATGGAGCCCAGCATGTAGAGCGAGAACGTCCAGCTCACCAGGCGGTCGCCACCGATGTCGGCCACCGCCGCGGGCATCGCCGTGGCCACCAGCAGCGAATCGGCGGCATGCAGCCAGATGCCGAGACAGAGCAGCGCATATTGCGGCAGGTGTCCGGTGCGGACGATCTCCGCCCAGCCGGCTTTGCCCGCCTGCGCGTCGGGGTCGGCGCTCATCTGTCCTTTCCTTTCCCGGTTGCCGCCTCGATGCGGTAGGCGCAGCGTCTCGCGCCGGCCAGGATGTGGTCGATGCGCGAGACGCGCACGCCGCTGCCCAGAACGGTGCGGAACACCGCAAGCTCTGAACGGCAGAAGCCCTGGCAGGCCGTGGCGGCGGCGCAGATCGGGCAGTGGTTCTCGATCAGAAGCAGCGTGCCATCTTCGAGCTTCTCCACCTCCGCCATGTAGCCCTCGCGCCGGCGCAGCCGGGCGAGGGCGGCGACGCGCTGCTCCAGCCCGGAATATGGCTGCAGGGCTTCGTCATAAGCCGTGCGCGCCGTCTCCTCCCGCTCCGCGATCAGGCGGTCGAGCCCCGCCTCGCCGAAGATGCGGCGGATGGAGGCAATGAGCTCCAGCGTCAGTTCCGCATGGCTGTCGGGAAAACGGGCATGGCCCTTCGCCGTCAGCCGCCACAGGCGTTCCGGCCGCCCGCGCCCCTCGGCAACTTCCCGGTAGGAGACGAGCCCCGCCTCCTCCAGTCGGACAAGCTGCTTGCGCGCGGCCACCACCGTGATGCCCAGCCGACTGGCCAGGTGCTGGGCGGTGGCGGCCCCCTTCGTCTTGAGCGCGAAGAGGATGCGTTCTTCTCCACGGGCGTGCGTGGCGTGCGATGCTGCGGCAGTGCGGATCGTCATGATGGCCTCCTCTATTAAAAAAACCATATGGTTTCTTTATTGTCAATCGGCCTGCCGTGCCGCGTGCGGCTCCATCCATCTTGTCGAATCGCCACATCTCATGCAGGGATGGGGCGGCGGGGCGCTAGACGATCGGAAACGCGGCGATGAACGTCTTTTCTGCGGCACCCGCCACAAGGGAATGCGATTCCTGGCATACGATTTCGCCCCAGGCGCGCCGCGCCGCGCTGGAGCGGTATGGGAATTTCGTGCTCGCATACTCCGTGGCCTTCCAGCCGGGGCTTTCGCATTTTGGCGACGAGGAGGGCTTCCTTGCCTATCGCATGGTCGGCCGCACGGCCTTCGTGCTGGCCGATCCGCTGGCTCCGCGGGCGCGCTGGGCGGCTCTGGTGGATTCCTTCGTGCGGGAGAAGGGGGACGTCACCTTCTGGCAGGTCTCTCGCCCCATGGCGAAGCTGCTTGCAGAACGCGGCTTCACGGTGAACGAGCTTGGCCTGGAAAGCTGGATCGCGCTCGACGGTTACGATTTCGCGGGGCCGCGCAAGCGCAGTTTTCGCACTGCGGTGAACCGTTTCGTGCGCACCGGCCACCGGGTGGCCGAGCTTTCGCCCGCGATGTTCGATCCGGCGCGTCTTGAAGCCATCTCGCTCGGCTGGCGCCGCACGCGCACCAACCGGCGACGCGAGCTTTCCTTCCTCGTGCGCCCCGTCGTGCTGGGGGAGGAACCGGGTGTGCGCAAGTTCTTCCTGCTCGACGGCGAAGGCCGGCCCGTCGCCTTTGCCTTCTTCGATCCGCTCTATGAGGACGGCCACATCGTCGGCTATCTCTCGGCAACCCGGCGCTGGCTGCCGGAAACCGATTCCCTGGCTGCCCATTTCCTGGTGCGCCGCGCCATCGAGACCTTCCAGGGCGAGGGCGTGCTGCGCCTCCATCTCGGGCTCATGCCCTTCCATCGCATCCACGACAAGGAGTTCACCAAGGACTGGCTTACCCGCCGGGCCTTCCGCTTCATGCACACCAACTGGCTTGCCCAGCGCCTCGTCTACCCGACGCAGAGCCTTGCCCGCCATAAGGAGAGCTACGGCGGGAAAGGCCGGCAGACCTACTGTGCCATGAACACGCCGCCGGCGCTGCCGCGGCTTCTCAAGCTGGTGCGCGCCTGCAACATTCTCTAGACCGGTTCATCGTTTCAATGAAACGCTGATCCGGTCCATCTCTTTGTTTTTGCGGCATTTGTGCGACGCCAGATGATTCCATCTGGCTGCAAAATGCTGCAGCGGCGGTCAGCCGGCGGCTGCGGCCTCCAGCCCGGCAATATCGAGCTTGACCATCTTCAGCATGGCCTCGGCCACGCGCTGCCTCTTCCGCGGGTCCGGGTCGCTCATCAGCTCGCTCAGCCGCCGCGGCACGATCTGCCAGGAGAGGCCCCAGCGGTCGCGCAGCCATCCGCACTGTTCCTCCGCCCCGCCGTCCTTCAAAGCTTCCCAGAGCCGGTCGATCCCGGCCTGGTCCTCGCATTCGACTGTGATCGAGAAGGCGTGGTTGAAGGTTGCCGGTCCCGCCGCCTCGAGCGCCATGTAGCGCTGGTCGCCGAGGGTGAAGCTGGCGACCTTCACGCTGCCGATCGGGCCGGACGGCGTGTCGGCGGGAAAGGTGGAGATCTCGCCCATGGACGAGCCGGGAATGAGCGCGGTGTAGAAGCGGATCGCCGCCTCCATGTCCTGCGTGAACCACAAGTGCTGGATGACCTTCATGGAACCTCTCCGTTCTGGTGCTGTCGCGTGTTCCGCTGGAAACACATGCCAAGGACGAAGAAGGCCCCCCGTTCCCGACAGGCCGGGCGGCCGGTGTCAGATTGCGGTGATTCCCCCATCGATGGCCAGCGCCTGGCCGGTCATGAAGCTGTTTTCGGGGTCGGCGGCAAAGAGGATCACCCGCACCACCTCGTCCACCTCCGCCAGCCGCCGCATCGGCACGCCGCGGGTCAGGCCCGCCTCCGCCTTGTCGGTCCTGGCGGGCGTCATCTTCAACGTCTCCGTGACCATTTCGGTGCGCGAGAAGGAGGGACACACGGCGTTCACGCGGATGCCCTTGGTGGCATATTCGGCGGCCGCGGCGCGGGTCAGGCCGATCACGCCGTGCTTGGCCGCCGTATAGGCGGCAAGCCGCGGCGCCCCGGCAAGCCCGGCGACGGATGCCACATTGACGATCGCTCCCTTGCGTCCCACCGTGCGGCGGCGCTGCTCCAGGGCCGGCAGCTGGTGCTTCATGGCGTAGAAGACACCCATCAGATCGATGTCGATGATGCGCCGCGCCTCCTCGGAGGGGATGAGGTGGAAGCGCACGAAAGGCTGGGCCACACCGGCATTGTTGATTGCGATGTCGAGGCCGCCGAATCGCTCCTGCGCCAGCCCCACCAGCCGCTCCGAAAGGCTTTCCTCGGTGATGTCGCCGGCCAGGAGCGCCGTTTCCGCGTCCAGCGAGGCTGCGAGCGCTTCGAGGGCCTCTTCACGCAGATCCGACAGGACGAGGCGCGCGCCCTCGCGGGCCAGCTCCCTTGCCAGGCGCCGACCGAAACCTCCGGCGGCGCCCGTCAGGAGCACGGTCAGACCGTCAAAACGCCCCATGCGTTCTTCCTCTCCGCATCGTCCGGTGAACCATGGGGGGCCTGTTTCCGGCGGCCTTCATGGTCCGTCTATCCCCTTGCAGGGCGTGGCTTGCGCTGACGGCCCGCACGTGAAATTCCGCTGCCTTTTCCCGGTTTGCAGCGGCACAGTCAAGCCGTTAACGGCCATCGGGGGCGGTTGTCCTCATGCGGCCGATTGGTCGGGCCGTTCCGGCATGGCAAGCGTCAGCCAGCGGGCGGTCAGCGCCGGCTTGGCGCTGTTTTCGATCTCGACCGTCACGTCGTAGTGGCATTCCACGATGCCGGAGGGGCGCAGCCTGAGCTGCGCGAGCACGAAACGGGCGCGGATGCGGGCGCCGGATTTTACGGGATTGAGAAAGCGAATGCGGTCGAAGCCGAAATTCACGCCGGCGCTCGTTCCCTCCAGCGGCGGCACGGCCTCGAAGATCATCGTCGAAAGCAGCGACAGCGACAGGAAGCCGTGGGCGATGGTGCCGCCATAGGGCGTTTCGCGCGCGGCGCGCTCCGGGTCGGTGTGAATGAACTGATGGTCATCGGTCGCCTCGGCGAAGCGGTCGATCATCTCCTGCGAGACGGTGCGCCAGTTCGACACGCCCACCTCTTCGCCCACCAGAGCCTTGGCCTCTTCGATTCCGATCCTCTGCTCGCGCAACTGCCTACCCCTTCCCGCACGGCCGATTTGCCCGCACAGATACCGTGTCATGCCGGCATTGTCATCCGGGTCTCCGGCTGCGTCGATCGGTGGGGCTCAGCGTCCTTGGGTGGAGGCGGCGCGTTCGAGCTCACCCTGAAGGCGGGCCTCCTCCTCGGCCTTGGGGGTGGTGAAGCGGCCAAGCAGCAGATAGGCCACGGGGGTCAGGTAAAGCGTGGAAAGGGCGGAAAGCCCCAGTCCGCCGACGATCACCCAGCCAAGGGCAATGCGCGCTTCCGCGCCCGCGCCCGTGGCCAGCACCAGCGGCACGCCGCCCACCACGGTGCAGATCATGGTCATGGCGACCGGCCGCAGGCGGATGAGCGCGGCCTGCTCCACCGCCGCGCGCACGCCGAGGCCCCGGTCGCGGAGCTGGTTCGCGAACTCGACGATGAGAATGCCGTTCTTGGCCATGACGCCGACCAGCAGCACGAGGCCTATCTGGCTGTAGACGTTCAGGCTGGTGCCGGTCAGAAGCAGCGCGAAGACGGCACAGGCGAGGCCCAGCGGCACTGTCGCCATGATGATGAGCGCGCTGATGAAGCTTTCGAACTGGGCCGCCAGCACAAGCAGGATGATGATCAACGCGAAGCCGAAGATGGTCAGCATGCTGTCGGCCGTCCCGCCGAGCGTTGCCGCCTCGGCCAGCGGGATGATGCGGGCCCCCTCCGGCAGGTGAGGGGCGGCGATCTCCTCCGCACGGGCCAGCGCGTCGCCCAGCGCAAAGCCGTTTTCCAGGCCGGATGTCACGCGCACCACGCGCATCTGCTCCTCGCGCTGCAGCGAGGGCGGTACGGCCTCCTCGCGCAGGGTGGCGACGGTCGAAAGCGGAACGAAGCGCGCATCGCCGGTGCGCACGAAGATGTTTTCCAGGTCTGTCGGGTCGTTCACCGGGTCGGTGGTGGAAACAAGCTTGATGTCGAAGCTCTTGTCCTCGATGAACAGCGAGCCGATCCGGCGCCCGTCGAGCAGCGCCTGCAGGGATTCGCCGAGGCCGGCGATCTCGATGCCCAGGTCGGCGGCGCGCTGGCGGTCAATCTCCACCTTGAGCTGCGGCTGGGTGGCATCCTGCGTCAGGCGCGGCCTGTCGAAGCGCGGGTCCTTCTCCATCTCCTCGACGATGGCGATGGCCGCATCGCTCAGCCGGTCGTAATCGTAGCCGGCCACGGCAAACTGCAGGCCGCTGCCGGAGCCGCGAATGCCCAGGCTGTTGGGCTGGAAGGCGAAGGCGCGCACGCCGGAGACGCCGGCCGCAAGCCCGTTCACCTCGTCCAGGATCTCCTGCTGGGTGCGCTCGCGCTCCTCCCAGGGGGCCAGGCCCAGCACCAGAAAGCCGCTGTTGGAACCGCCCCAGCCGACGATGGAGAAGGTGTTGCGGATCTCGCCACGCTCGCGCAGCGGCTCGATCAGCATCTCGATGCTGCGCATCTTGCTGGTCAGATAGTCGAGGCTCACCCCTTCCGGGGCGGAAACGCGCATGAAGGCCACGGCGCGGTCCTCGGTGGGCGTGAGCTCCGATTTCACCAGCCCGAACAGCCCGTAGGCGGCGCCGGCAAACAGTGCGGAGGCGAGCAGCACCACCGCCGGCGCGTCGAGGCAGAAATGCAGGGTGCGCGCATAGAGGCGGGAAAGCCCGTTGCCGAGACGACCGAGCGGGCCGGTGGCCGCTTCCTGCGCCGCGCCGCGCTCGCCGGAGACGAGCATGCGCGATGCCAGCATCGGACACAGCGACAGGGCGACGATGGAGGACAGGAAGACGGAGAAGGCTAGCACGAAGCCGAATTCGCGGAACAGCCCGCCCGCCTGGCCGGGCAGGAAGGAGAGCGGCACGAAGACCGCCATCAGCACCGCCGTGGTGGCGATGACGGCGAAGAAGACCTCCTGCGTGCCCAGCACGGCGGCGGCGCGCGGCCCCATGCCCTGGTTGCGCCGGCGCACGATGTTCTCCAGCACGACGATGGCATCGTCGACCACCAGGCCGGTGGCCAGCACCAGCGCCAGAAGGGTCAGGATGTTGATGGAAAAGCCGGCCAGATAGATCGCCGCCACCGTGCCGATCAGCGCCACGGGAATCGCCACGCCGGGAATGACGGTGGCCCGCAGGTCGCGCAGGAACAGGAAGATGACGACGAGCACGATCGTCACCGCAATGGCCAGCGCAATCTCCACCTCATGGATGGCGCCCTTGATGAAGATCGCGTCGTCGCTGGTGACGGCGATCTCCACACCCGGGGGAAGCACCGGGCGGATGCGCTCTACCGCCGCGCGCACGCCCTCGGAGATGTCGAGCGTGTTCGACTGCGCCTGACGCACGATGCCGAGCCCGATGCCGTTCTTTCCGTTGGAGCGCAGGCGGCTTTCGCCGATATCGGGGCCCAGCGCGACCGCCGCCACGTCGCCGAGGCGCACATTGCGTGAAAGCTGGATGTTTTCGAGATCCTGCGGCGTGGCGACGGTGGCCGTCGCGCGCACGATCAGGTCATGGGAGGCGCTTGTGAGCGAGCCGGCGGGGCTGTCGAAGGCGACGGTGGACAGCGCATTGCCGATGTCGCCCACGGTAAAGCCGAGGCTGGCAAGCCGCGCCTGGTCGATATCGACGCGGAAGATCTTGTCGCGTTCGCCATAAACCTGGACATCGGCAACCCCGGGCACGGTTGCCAGCTTGTCGACGATCTCGTCCTCGACATAGACCGTCATGTCCTCGATGCTCATCTCGTCGGAGGTCACGGCCAGGCGCATCACCGGCTGGGCGTCGTCGTCGGCCTTGACGACGGTCGGCACGTCGGCGTCCTCCGGCAGGTCGTTCTGCACGCGGCCCACGGCGTCGCGCACGTCTGAGGCGGCGGCGTCGATGTCGACATTCTCGTTGAACTCGATCGTCACCCGGCTGCGGCCGAAGGACGAGGAGGAGGAGATGGCCGAAACGCCGGCGATCCGTGTCACCGCGCTTTCGATGGTGGCGGTGATCTCGCGGTCGATGGTCTCCGCCGCCGCGCCCTCGAAGCGTGTCGTCACGGAGACGACCGGGCGGTCGACCGCCGGCAGCTCGCGCACCTCGACGCCGTAGAGGGCGGCCAGGCCGGCCACGGCGATGAGCGTGTTGAAGACGAAGGCGAGAACGGGCCGTCGCACGAAAAGCGCGGTGATGCCGCCATCGGCCTGTGTCATCCGTCTTGCCGCGCCCATTGCCCTGTCTCCGCTTACGAGCGCGCCGGCTCCTCGCCGCGCGCCACAGGCACGCCCTCGCGCACGGCGTGAACGCCCTCGATCACCACCTGCTCGCCGGCGGCCAGCGCGCCCTCCACCAGCACGCTGTCGGCATTGCGCTGGATGATGGTGACGGGAACGCGGCGCGCCACGCCGTCGCGCACGGCCCAGACATAGGCGCCCTCGCGCCCCCACTGCACGGCGAGCGGGTCGACCGCCGGGTAGCGCTCGCCGGGAAATGCCATGCGCACGCGGAAGGCCATGCCCGAGCGCAGCGTGTCGGCGGGGTTGTCGATGCGGCCCTGGACGCGCAGGGTGCGGCTCTCCGGGTCCACCTGATTGTCGACGGCGCGCACCGTGCCGCGATAGGTCTCGTCGGGCCGGGCGATGGATTCGGCAGTCAACGGCGCACCCGGCACGACGGCGCGGGCATAGCGCTCCGGCACCCAGAAATCGACGAGGATCTGCGAGCGGTCGGCGATGACCGCAATGTCGTCCGAGGAGGTCACATAGTCGCCCACCGAGACCGGCAGGATGCCCACATGGCCGGCGATGGGGGCGGTGATGGCCCGCCTTTCGAGCGCCAGCCGCGCTTCGCGCAGGGCAAGCTCCGCATTGCGCACCTCAAGCTCGGCATCTGTCTTCTGCACTGCCGTCGCGGTGTTGGAGGAGCGCAGCGCCTCGATGCGCGCCAGGCGGGCGCGCGCGTCGTCCAAGGCAAGCTTGGCGCGATCGACGGCGATGACCTCGCCCTCCGAGTCCAGCCGGGCGATCACCTCGCCGGCCGCCACCTGGCTGTCCGGTTCCACGGCGATCTCGACGATCTGCCCGGAGGCGAAAGGCCGCAGAGCGACGGTGCGCAGCGCGCTGCCCGTGCCGATGGCGCTCAGCCGGTCATTGATGGTGGCGCTTTCCACCGGCGCCATCACCACCGGGCTTCCCGTGGCGCGGGGGCCGCCCCGGCGCGCGCCGGCGGCGGGGGCGGTGGCTGCCGGGGCCTCGCCGATGCCCCATTCCGCCGCCATTTCCGCAGCGCCGGGAAAGAAGCGGTACCAGACGACGGCCGCCACCCCCAGGATCAGGAGGCACAACAGGGCCTGTTTCCACCATTTCATCCGCGTCTCCGGGTGCCATCGCGTGCATGCCGGCGCACGCCGTCTTTGCGCCTTGCCTCCTTCTAGGGCAGAAGTGGGGCGGGCCGCACCTTAAATTGCCGTAACGTGGCGCCCGTTCAGGCCGTGGTGCGCCGCATGCGGCCCACGCTGCCGGCGATCTCGCTATAGGCGGCGCCGGGCAGGGCGCGCCTGTTGGCCTCGCGCAGGAAGCGCAGGGGAAACAGCATCGCCTCGACATTGGCGGACGAAAGCTGCCCGGGCCGCAGCCGGTCTCCGGCAAGCGCGGTCTCGGCCCCGGCAAGCGCCGCGTCGATCTCCTCCGCCTCGGCCAGGCCCTTCTCGCGCAGCAGGCAGCACAGCGCCGACACGGCCATCAGCATGCCCTCCATCTGCAGGTTCGCGGTGTTCATCGGCGGCCTCCCTCCGGGTTTTCTTGCAGGGCGCGGGGCTCGGCAGGCATCGAGGGCCGTTCTCCGCCCAAGCGCCTGCAAAATCATAGCATGCCGCAGCCGCCCCCGTCTCGCATGGCAGGTCGCCCGCGCCGGCAGGAGGAACGTTCCGTCAAATTTGAGGGGGAGGATGGTGGGCGTGACTGGGATTGAACCAGTGACCCCTACGATGTCAACGTAGTGCTCTCCCGCTGAGCTACACGCCCATCCGACGCCGCGCCATACACCACTATTCGCGCCCGGCGTCAAGGGCGCTTTCACGCCGCCTGCAACAGCTTCTCCACTTCGTCGACGAGCTGGCGCAGGTGAAAGGGCTTGGACAGCACCTTCGCATCGCGCGGGGCGTTGGAATCGGGATTGAGCGCCACGGCGGCAAAGCCGGTGATGAACATCACCTTGAGATCGGGGTCGATCTCGGTGGCGCGGCGGGCCAGCTCGATGCCGTCCATTTCCGGCATCACGATGTCGGTCAGAAGCAGCGAGAAGGGCTCCTCGCGCAGTCGCTCGTAGGCGCCGGCGCCATTGTCGAAATCGACCACCTCGTAGCCGGCGCGCTCCAGCGCCTTGACGAGGAAGCGCCGCATGTCGTCGTCATCTTCCGCAAGAAGGATCCGTGCCATGGTAACTTCCGAAATAACCCGCCGCCCCGAAATGCGCGCAGTAAGCGAACGCACGCTATATGCGTTCGGCATGGTAAATATCAAGTGAACGGCGGCATGCAAGGCCGGTGCTCTGGACATGGGGGCGTCCCGGTGGCAGGCTTGCAGGCAACAAGATCAAGGGTTTTGCGGGGTCGAACCACCCACATGGGCGCACAGGCGGACTTTACCGACATCCCTGCCTTCCAGGTGCAGGCGGCAGGCGAGCAGCGGGTTCCCTTCGTCTTCAATTCGCCGCACAGCGGCCGCTACTATCCGCCGCGCTTTCTTGCCATGAGTCGGCTCGATGCCGCCTCCATCCGCCGCTCCGAGGACTGCTATGTCGACGAGCTGTTCGCCGCCGCCGCCTCCCTCGGCGCGCCGCTCCTCGTCGCCAATTTCCCGCGCGCCTATCTGGATGTGAACCGCGAGCCGTGGGAGCTCGATCCGCGCATGTTCCGCGAGCCGGTGCCCTCCTTCGCCAATGTCCGCTCGCCGCGGGTGGCCGGGGGCCTCGGCACCGTGCCGAAGCTGGTGGGCGAAGGGCTCGACATCTATGCCGCGCGCCTGCCGCTGGCCGAGGCGCTGTCGCGCATCGAACACATCTACAAGCCCTATCACGCCTGCCTTGCCGGGCTTCTGGAGCGCACGCGCGCCACTTTCGGCTATGCGGTGCTCATCGACTGCCACTCCATGCCGGCCAATGTGCGCGTCGGCGACGGGTCGGTGCGGCCGGATTTCATCATCGGTGATCGTTTCGGCTCCTCGGCCGCGCGCGCGCTGACAGACCATGCCGTCTCGCTGCTCTCCGCCCGTGGCTATGCGGTGGCCTGCAACAAGCCCTATGCCGGCGGCTTCATCACCGAGCATTATGGCCGGCCGGCCGATCGGCTCCACGCGCTGCAGATCGAGATCAACCGCGGGCTCTACATGAACGAACGCACGCTCGAACGCTCATCCGGCTTCGAGGCGCTCGCCGCGGATCTCGCCGCCTTCATGCGCGCTTTGACAAGCATCCCCGATCCATATTTCCTCGCCATGCCGCTGGCCGCGGAGTAGAACCGTGCGCAGCGGCTCGGCCAGAGCCGCCCCTCGGGCAAAAAAGTGACCGCATCGTTTACACGACACGGTCAGAAGTCTAGGGAGGAAACGCCCAAGGAGGGCATGGATAGAATCAACCTATCCAGCTCGAATTTTATGTTGCGCTGCACAATTGTCAAGCCCCTAATGCAAGCCCGATTGCAGGATCGCCAGCCTGCGAGCCGGGTGGCCGTTTCCTGACGGAGAAAGCCGAATGTCCGAGACCGCGCCCACGCCCGATTTCATGCGCCGCCTGGCGGCCGCCGCGGCGGCCGAGACCCTGCCACGCTTCCGCGGACAGGGTGCCGTCACCAACAAGCACGCGGCCGGGTTCGACCCCGTCACGGAGGCCGACCGCGCGGCGGAAGAAGCCATTCGCGCCCTCATCCGCAGCCATTTTCCCGGCCACGGCATTCTGGGCGAGGAGTTCGGCGCCGAAGGCACGGACAACAGCCATGTCTGGGTGATCGACCCCATCGACGGCACGCGCGCCTTCATCTCCGGGCTGCCGCTATGGGGCACGCTGGTGGGGCTCACCGTCGAGGGCCGGGCGGTGGCCGGCATGATGTCGCAGCCCTTCACGGGCGAGCTCTATTATGCCGATGGCGAGGGCGCGCACTATGAAGGGCCGGGGGGCGGGCGCCGGCTTGCCGTACGGCCCACGACGCGGCTGGAGGAGGCAACGCTGTGCACCACCACGCCGGCGCTGTTCGACGCGCCGCGCAGAAAGCTCTATGACCGAGTGGAGGCGGCGGTGCGCCTGCCGCGCTACGGGACCGACTGCTATGCCTACGCCATGGTGGCGGCCGGCCATGTGGATCTGGTGATCGAAAGCGGCCTCAACGCCTATGACATCGTGGCCCTCATCCCGATCATCGAGCAGGCGGGCGGCGTCGTTACCACCTGGGATGGCGGGCGGGCGGAAGGCGGCGGAGACATCGTCGCTGCCGCCACGCCGGAGCTGCACCAAAGGGCGCTCGAGCTTTTGCGTGGCTGACAGGGCGGCAGAAAGGCCGGGTTCACCGTTTCCGGCGCGCCTCAGCCGGCTCTGGCGGCTTCTTCGCCCGTGCCGGCCCGCGGGCCCTTTGCCGCCGGCCGTGCGAAGGCCGTGAAGGCGGCCAGTGCCTGCTCGCGGTAAAGGTCGATCTCCTGCAGGATCTCGTGCTGTGCGCCGTCGATGGTCAGCGCCCTAGCGGCGCGCAGGCCCCGCGCATAGCGCTCGATGGCGGGGGTGGAGACCACGCGGTCAGCACCGGCGGCCAGGAAGAGCACCGGCAGGCGGATGCGCGCCATGAAATCCGGCGCGCTCACCCGCTCCATGGCGATGATGGCGGCGCGCAGCCAGCCGGCGGTGAGAAGCTCCACGCCAAGCTCGGGATGCTCGCGGAACAGCGCCTGGTTGCGCGCATGGCGGCGGGGATCGCTCGTCACCCGGTTGTGCTCGAAGCCCCCTTCGCTTCCCCGGCGGCCTCCGCCCGGCATCGGCCGTGCGCCCAGCCCGATGGCGAAATAGAGATTGGCCAGCAGCTTGGCCGCGAACGGCGCCCGCGGCTCGCGCAGGGAAAGGAGGGGTGCGAGCAGCACCATGCGCTCCACCCGGCTGGCAAGATCGGGCGCCGCGAGCAGGGCGATCAGCCCGCCCATGGAATGGCCCAGCACCGTGAAGGGAGGGCGGCAGTCCGGCAGTACGATCTCGCGGAAGAACTGGTCGAGATCGGCCACATAGTCGTCGAAGCTGTCCACATGTCCGCGCCGCGGGTCGCGCAGGAGCCGGTCGGAGCCGCCCTGGCCGCGCCAGTCGAGCGTAACAGCGGCGAAGCCGCGCGCGGCGAGGTCTCCCACCGTCTCGAAATATTTCTCGATGCACTCGTTGCGTCCGGGAAGGATGATGGCCGTGCCGCCCTCGCCGCCGGGCAGGGGAAAATGCGCGTGGCGTATGCGCACGCCGTCGCCTGCCGTCATCATGCCGGCCACCGCGCCCTTGGGCACGGGATTGTCCGGTGTTTTGCGCAGCAGATCGGCCATTTCGGGTGTCCCTGGGCACGGGTCCGCACGTGATAGGAAGACAGCCGGGCAAAAGCAAAGGATTTTCTGCGCGCCGCGTGCCGGGGGCGGCCCGTTCTTGCCACCCCCGGCGCTTCCCGGCCACATGGAAGGGACGGCTGGCATGCGCCCGGGAAGCTGCGGTGAGAGGAAGGCTAGACGGGCAAAGCTGAACGCAGGGCGAAGGCGTCGTTCAGCCTGCGTTCAGCTTCCCGCGCGCTCTCGCCGCCTCTTGAATGCGCCGGGCGAAATACCCAGATTTCTACTGCGGTCGCCGATGACGGGGCCGCTGGCTCGCAGGGAGCGCCGCTGAGGGTTTCCGCAAACGGCCAAACGCAAACTTGTTGCTCGACAGGAGGACAGACCATGCGTCACGTCGATTTTTCCCCGCTGTACCGTTCCACGGTCGGTTTCGACCGGCTTTTCACCATGCTCGACTCGCTCGGGCAGCTTGATAACGGCCAGACCTATCCCCCCTACAACATCGAGCGCACGGGCGAGAACGCCTATCGAATCTCGATGGCTGTCGCCGGCTTCTCCGAGGACGAGATCTCGGTGGAGGCGCATCGCAACGTGCTGACGGTCAAGGGCGAGAGGAACGAGGAGAAGCAGGACGAGAACACGGAGGTGCTGTATCGCGGCATCGCCGCGCGCAGCTTCGAGCGCCGCTTCCAGCTTGCCGACCATGTCGAAGTGGAAGGTGCGACGCTGAAGGACGGCCTGCTGCACATCGCGCTCGTCCGCAACATCCCCGAAGACATGAAGCCGCGCAAGATTGCGATCACCACGCCGAAAACCGCCTCGAAGCAGATCGAGTCCAAGGCGGCCTGAGGCCGACGGCGCTTCGAGGGAAGCTGACGGAGCGGCGCCCGGCGGGCGCCGCTTTTGCATGGGGGCCTATCGCGCGCGCCGCGCCAGCAGGTGGTCGACAGACAGCCTGCCCGGCCCCCAGGCCATCAGGGCAAGCGCCATCGCCGCCCACGTCACGTGTATGGGCCAGCCGCTCGGCACGGTAAGCTGGATGACGACCGTCATGGCAAGCAGCGCGAAGGCGGCAAGCCGCGTGGCAAGCCCGGCGACGAGCAGCAGCGGCAGCAGGATCTCGGCCGAACCCGCCAGAAAGGCGGTCAGCCCCGGAGCCGGATAGCTGTAGGGGCCGCCCGGCAGGTGCAGCTTGAACTCCTGCGCGAACAGGAACACCGCCGCATCGTTGAGCTGCAGGAAGCCGTCCCATTTGCCGAGCCCGGACCGCCAGAAGGGAACGGCAAGCCCCAGGCGCAGCACGAACTGGGTGAGCGAGGGAACGGCGATGGCCCGCACAAGGGCATTTGCCTGCTCGACCAGCGCGTGAAGCGCGCGCGTGCTGCCGGCCGGTCCGGTGTGTTCGATCTTGGTCATCCTGCTCATTCCTCGCTCGTGTTGACAGCCGTGAAGACGCCGGCCTCCAGCATGCCGGCGAGATTGCCGGCCAGGTCGAATGCCTCCGCCGCGTCCAGCGCGGCCTGCGCCGCCTCGCCAAGCGGCCGGCCGGCCATCAGGTCTTGCAGGAAGGTCGCACCGCCGGGCGGCAGCCGCCGCACGAAAACCTCCAGATGCGGGCGGGTGATCAGCGCATCTTCCGGGCCTTGCGCTTCGCGCGGCGGTTCCGGCCGGCCTTGCCGGCTGGCGCTGAAGATGCTGACGGCGGCGAAGCGCGAGCGCACGATGCGGGCTGCCGGATGGGCGGTGAAGACCGCCGCGCCCAGTGCCTCCGGCGGAACGGCGGCAAGCGCCTGCGGCGCCAGCGGCGCCGCGTCGGCGGCGTGATAGGCGTCGAGCCAGGCGCGCTCGATGCGCGCCACATCGGCCAGGTGCGGCAGAGCGCGGGCGGGCGCGAAGCCCTCGATGAACTCGGCAAAGCCGCGCCCATATTCGAACAGAAGCGGCGAGGTCGGCGGGCTTTGCCGGACATGGACCAGAGCCATGGCGCGGAAAAAGTCTTCGCCGACGATGCGCCGGGTCGCAGGAAAGGTCTCGGCGAGGGCGTTGACGAGGCTCACCGTCACATTGTTGCGGTATACGGCATAGCGTTTCTTCACCGCCTTGCCGTTCGGCCCGCTCACGAGGGTCGGCTCGGCGCGCTGCGGGTCGAGCAGGCCCGGCGTGAAGGCGGCCGCATAGGCCAGGCGCCCGGCGATGGAAGGGACGAGTTCAGCCATGGGCGGCCTGTCCTTCGGGCAGGGCCGCGTGGCGGTCGAGGATCGCCTGCGCGGCGGCGGCTTCCGCCTTCAGCACCGGCCATTCGGGAATGGCGCTGTCCCATTCGATGAGGGTGGGAACCGGGCCGGTGCGCGCGATCACGATCTCGTAGAGCTTCCACACGGCATCGGCCACCGGCCCGTCATGGCTGTCGATGAGCAGCGGCGCACCCTCGTCGTCCTGCTGTTCGGCATGGCCGGCCAGGTGGATCTCGCCGACATGCTCCAGCGGGAAGTCGGCCAGATATTCGAGCGCCGAGAAGCCGTGATTGGTGGCCGAGACGAAGACATTGTTGACGTCGAGCAGCAGCCCGCAGCCGGTGCGGCGCACGAGGGCGCGCAGGAAGTCGGTCTCCGAAAGGGTGGATTCCCTGAAGAGAAGATAGGTCGAGGGGTTTTCGAGCAGGATTGGCCGGCCGATGGCCTCCTGCATCTGCTCGATGTGGCCTGCCACGCGGGCCAGGGTGGCCGGCGTGTAGGGCAGGGGCAGAAGATCGTTGTAGTAGGTGGTTTCGTGGGTCGACCATGCCAGGTGTTCCGAAACCAGCGTCGGCTCGTATCGCTCGACCAGCGCCTTGAAGCGGTTCAGGTGGTCCCTGTCGAGCGGCTGCGGGCCGCCGATGGACATGCACACCCCGTGCAGCGAAACTGGCCAGCGTTCGCGGATGGCAGCGAGCGCGGCGTGCGGCGGGCCGCCGGCACCCATGTAGTTCTCCGCGTGAACCTCGAAGAAGCCGACGGGCGCGGGGTCGTCAAGGATGGTTTCGATGTGCTGCGGCTTGAAGCTGGCGCCGGCGCGGCCGCCGATATCCAGCCGCGGAAAGCGGGAGCTTCCCGCCGATGGGCCGTGACGCATTTCGCCTGTCATTGTCCGCTTCCCTCCGATTGATCCCGGCCCGCAGGCCGGGCTGGCGCGGCCCGTTTGCGCGGGCCGGCGCCGCCGTTCGGCGCTCAGGCCGGCAGGTCGCGGTCGAGCGGCTCCAGCGAGCCGGTGCGACCGCCGGGCAGCTCCATCGTCTCGCAGGTGCCGGCATCCACCAGCTTCCAGGCATTGCCCTGATAGTCGAGGGTGGAGGTGCCCGCGCAGGTGGTGCCGGGGCCGGCGGCACAGTCGTTCTGGCCGGCCAGCGCCACGCCGTAGCACTTCACCTTCTCCTGCGCCTGGGCGGCGGTCGCCAGCGCGCCGCTCGAAAGGGCAGCGGCCACGGAGCCGGCAATGTAGGCCGCGCTCAATGCGATGGTTTTCTTGGACATGGGTATTCTCCTCTCGCCATTGAAAGATGCGAATGAACGTCGCCGGAAGGCTGTCCGGCGCTTCCGTTTGTCGCAGAACGGGCGGTCACGTGGAAATCAACCGCGCGCGAGTGCGCCCTCACCATTCCGTGAGGGCGATGTGCGCGGCCTAGCCGAGCGCGGCGGCCAGCGCCGAAAGGTCTTCGCGCGTCGTGGCGAAGGAGGTGACGAAGCGGTAGAGCCCTTCGCCGGCCCGTGCCGTCATGTCGCGCGGCACGGCCCAGGGGTGGAAGAAGATTCCTCGCTCGCGCAGCGCGGCGGCCGTCTGCTCGCCCATCAGCGCGAAGACCTCGTTGGTCTGCGGCTGCCAGGCCAGGCGCGTGGCTGCCGCCCGGTCGAGAATGTCGGCCAGTTGCGCCGCCATGGCGTTGGCGTGGCGGGCATTGGCAAGCCAGAGATCGTCGCGGAAATAGCCCTCGAACTGGGCCGCGATGAAGCGCGACTTGGAGAAGAGATGGGCGGCGCGCTTGCGCAGGAAGGGCATGTCGCGAGCCTTTGCCGGGTCCATGACGACGATGGCCTCCGCGCACCAGCAGCCATTCTTGGTGGCGCCGAAGGAAACGATGTCGACGCCGCTGCGCCATGTCATCTGCGCCGGCGTCGTTTCGAGCGCCACCAGCGCATTGGCAAAGCGCGCGCCGTCCATGTGCAGGGGTATGCCGTGGGCACGGCAGATCCCGGCGATGGCGGCAATCGCGTCGAGCGAATAGACGGTGCCGATCTCCGTGGCCTGGGTCAGCGACACGGCCATGGGCTGGCCGGCATGCACGAAGGCGGCCGGAAACTGCGCGATGGCGCGTTCGAGCGCCGGTCCGTCGATGCGGCCCCGCGCGCCGGCCACGCCGTGGGTCCTCGCCCCGCCGGTCAGATATTCCGGCGCCCCGCCCTCATCCTCCACCATATGCGCGTGCTCATGGCAGAAGACCACACCGCCCGGCCGGTTGACGAGCGCCATGGAAAGGGCGTTGGCGGCGGTGCCCGTGGCGACGAAGAAGACCGCCACCTCGCGCTCGAAGATCTCGCAGAAGCGCTCCTCCACCTTGCGGTCGAGGTCGCTCAGCCCATAGGCGGCGGCAAAGCCCGGCGCGTTCTCGGCCAGGGCCTGCGTGATCGCGGGATGGGCGCCGGCCCAGTTGTCGGAGGCGAAATTGATCGGCATTGCGGTCCTCTCAGGCTGCGGCGAGCACAGTGGCTTCTTGCCCGCCGGCATTTCAAGACTTGAGTGCGGGCGGCGGCCAGCGTTCTGTGGATCGTCCCGAACTTGCCGGAAAGGCGCGAATGCCGCAACTTTGTTGCTCAGCCCCTGCGGTTTTTTTGCATTTTCGTCTTGTACGACGCGCCATTTTCTGGCATGTGAGGAAATAGGACAGGATTGCTGTCTTATTTATCCGCTGTCCACCGGTCGGTTTGCGCTATAATGAACGGCGCCGGGCCGGACACCGGGAGGATATGCGGACGTGGCGGGCGAGGGCCGGCAAGGCCCGAAGCGACGTCACGCGAGGGAACGCATCGCGACGCAAATGCGTTCCTCCGGCTTTTCGCAAGATATGCCGAGCGACCGACCGGGACGCGCCGCCAGAGGAAGGGCCGCCCGAAACAGACCCGACGCCCCGCAGGGGGCCGAACGCGGAGGAAGAGACGATGACGGAGCTGACGCCATCTGTACCCACCGGGCAGGTGCCCGCCATGCGGGCCCGGACGGCAGCCGTCAAACGCGCGGGCGCTCCCGCCGGCCTGCCCGCGGCGCAGGGCCTTTACGATCCCGCCCGCGAGCACGATGCCTGCGGCGTCGGCTTCGTCGCCCACATGAAGGGCGTCAAGTCGCACGCCATCGTCCAGGATGGCCTCAGGATGCTGGAAAACCTCACCCATCGCGGCGCGGTCGGTGCCGATCCGCTGGTGGGCGACGGGGCGGGCATGCTGGTCCAGATTCCCGACCGCTTCTTCCGCGAGGAGATGGCCCGGCAGGGCGTCGAGCTGCCGCCGCCCGGCCACTATGGCGTCGGCCACCTGTTCATGCCGCGCGACCCCGCGCTCAGGCAGCACCTGGAAGACATCATCGCCGAGGTCACGCGCGCGGAAGGCCAGGTGCTTCTCGGTTTCCGAGACGTGCCGACGGACAATTCCTGCCTCTCCAAGGCACCGGAGATCGCCGCTTCCGAGCCGGTGCACCGCCAGGTCTTCATCGGCCGCGGCGAGGGCGCGGCGAGCGAGGAGGAGTTCGAGCGCCGGCTCTACATCCTGCGCAAGGTGGTCTCGGGCCGCGTTCACGCCGAGACGGAAGGGCGCGACAACGGCTTTTATATCGTGTCGCTGTCGGCGCGCACCCTCGTCTATAAGGGCATGTTCCTGGCCTATCAGCTTGGCGCCTATTACGGCGATCTGCGCGACCCGCGTTTCGAGTCGGCGCTGGCGCTGGTGCATCAGCGCTTCTCCACCAACACCTTCCCCTCCTGGAAGCTGGCGCATCCCTACCGCATGGTCGCGCACAACGGCGAGATCAACACGCTGCGCGGCAACGTCAACTGGATGGCCGCACGCCAGGCGTCGGTGGATTCGGAGCTGTTCGGCAACGACATCTCCAAGCTGTGGCCCATCTCCTACGAAGGCCAGTCGGACACCGCCTGCTTCGACAACGCGCTGGAGTTTCTCTATCAGGGCGGTTATCCCATGGCCCATGCCATGATGATGCTCATCCCCGAGGCCTGGGCCGGCAACAGGCTGATGAGCCCGGAGCGGCAGGCGTTCTACGAGTATCATGCCGCCCTCATGGAGCCTTGGGACGGTCCGGCGGCCGTGGCGTTCACCGATGGGCGGCAGATCGGCGCCACGCTCGACCGCAACGGCCTGCGCCCGGCCCGCTACATCGTCACCGACGACGATCGCGTCATCATGGCCTCGGAGGCCGGCGCGCTCGCCGTGCCGGAGGAGAAGATCGTCTCCAAGTGGCGGCTGCAGCCCGGCCGCATGCTGCTCATCGACCTGGCCGAAGGGCGCATCATCTCCGATGACGAGCTCAAGGCGCAGATCGCCACCAAGCATCCGTTCCGCGAGTGGCTCAACAACACGCAGCTCATCCTGGAGGAGCTCAAGCCGGTGGCCCCGCGCGAGCTTCGTCGCGACGTTTCCATGCTCGACCGGCAGCAGGCCTTCGGCTATACGCAGGAAGACACGCGGATGCTGATGGCGCCCATGGCCACCACCGGCCAGGAGGGCATCGGCTCCATGGGCACGGACACGCCGATCTCGGCCATGTCCGACAAGCCAAAGCTGCTCTACACCTACTTCAAGCAGAACTTCGCCCAGGTCACCAACCCGCCGATCGACCCGATCCGCGAGGAGCTGGTGATGAGCCTGGTGTCCTTCATCGGCCCGCGACCCAACATCTTCGATCTGGTGGGCACCTCGCGGCGCAAGCGGCTGGAGGTGCGCCAGCCGATCCTGACCAATGGCGATCTGGAAAAGATCCGCTCCATCGGCCACACCGAGGACCGCTTCGACACCAAGACGCTCGACGTCACCTATTCGGTGCTGGAGGGCGCTGCCGGCATGGCCGGTGCGCTCGACCGGCTGTGCGAGCGGGCGGAGGCGGCGGTCGCCGGCGGCTACAACATCATCATCCTGTCCGACCGGCAGATCGGGCCGGACCGCGTGGCCATTCCCATGCTGCTCGCCACGGCGGCCGTGCACCATCACCTCATCCGCAAGGGGCTTCGCACCGCCGTCGGCCTGGTGGTGGAATCGGGCGAGCCGCGCGAGGTGCACCATTTCTGCTGCCTGGCAGGCTACGGCGCGGAGGCGATCAATCCCTATCTGGCCTTCGACACCCTCAACGACATGCACGCCAAGGGCGAGTTTCCGCCGGAGGTGGATGCCGAGGAGGTGGTCAAGCGCTACATCAAGTCCATCGGCAAGGGCATCCTCAAGGTGATGTCCAAGATGGGCATCTCCACCTACCAGTCCTATTGCGGGGCGCAGATCTTCGACGCGGTGGGCCTGCGCTCGGAGTTCGTGGAGCGCTATTTCACCGGCACCGCCACCACCATAGAGGGCGTGGGCCTGGAGGAGATTGCCGCCGAGACGGTGGCCCGGCACGCCGCCGCCTTCAGCGACGATCCCGTGCTGCGCAACGCGCTCGAGGTGGGCGGCGAATATGCCTACCGCATCCGTGGCGAGGAACATGCCTGGTCACCCGATGCCGTGGCCACGCTGCAGCACGCGGTGCGCAAGCGCTCCTGGGACAACTACCGGGAGTTTGCCGAAATCATCAATGGCGAGACGGCCAGGGCCAAGACCATACGCGGCCTGTTCGAGATCAGGACGGCGCAGAAGACCGGGCGCAGGCCCGTGCCGGTGGACGAGGTGGAGCCGGCCTCGGAGATCGTCAAGCGCTTCTCCACCGGCGCTATCTCCTTTGGCGCCATCAGCCGCGAGGCGCACACCACGCTGGCGCGCGCCATGAACGCCATTGGCGGCAAGTCGAACACCGGCGAGGGCGGCGAGGAGGCCGACCGCTTCCTGCCCCTGCCCGACGGCACGCCGAATCCCGAGCGTTCGGCCATCAAGCAGGTGGCCTCGGGCCGCTTCGGCGTCACCACCGAGTATCTCGTCAATTCCGACATGATACAGATCAAGGTGGCTCAGGGCGCCAAGCCCGGCGAAGGCGGCCAGCTTCCCGGCCACAAGGTCGATGCGACGATCGCAAAGGTGCGCCACTCCACCCCCGGCGTCGGCCTCATCTCGCCGCCGCCGCACCACGACATCTACTCCATCGAGGATCTGGCGCAGCTCATCTTCGACCTGAAGAACGTCAATCCGTCCGCCGACATCTCCGTCAAGCTGGTCTCGGAGGTGGGTGTGGGCACGGTGGCAGCCGGCGTCGCCAAGGCGCGGGCCGACCACATCACCATCGCCGGCTATGATGGCGGCACGGGCGCTTCGCCGCTCACATCCATCAAGCATGCCGGCAGCCCGTGGGAGATGGGTCTGGCCGAGACGCACCAGACGCTGGTGCTCAACGGCCTGCGCTCGCGCGTGGCGCTGCAGGTCGATGGCGGCCTGCGCACCGGGCGCGATGTCATCATCGGTGCCCTGCTGGGGGCGGACGAGTTCGGCTTCTCCACCGCGCCGCTGATTGCCGCCGGCTGCCTGATGATGCGCAAGTGCCACCTGAACACCTGCCCGGTGGGCATCGCCACGCAGGACCCCGTGCTGCGCAAGCGCTTCAAGGGCACGCCCGAGCACGTCATCAACTACTTCTTCTACGTGGCGGAGGAGGTGCGCCAGATTCTGGCGGAGATGGGCTTTACCCGGCTCGACGACATCATCGGCCAGTCCGACCTTCTGGAGAAGCGGGCGATGATCGAGCACTGGAAGGCCAGGGGCCTCGATTTCTCGCGCATCTTCTACAAGCCGGAGGCGCCGCGCGAGGCAATCCGCTGGACCGAGCGGCAGAAGCACCCGATCGACGACGTGCTCGACCGCAAGCTGATTGCCGCCAGCCAGCCGGCGCTGGAGCGCAGGGAGCCGGTCGAGCTCGCCTTCGACATCTGCAACATCGACCGCACCGCCGGCGCCATGCTGTCGGGCGAGGTGGCCAAGCGCTACGGCCACAAGGGGCTCAAGGACGACACCATCCGCGTGCGCTTCACCGGCACCGCAGGCCAGTCCTTCGGCGCGTTTCTGGCGCGTGGCATTACCTTCGAGCTGGAAGGCGATGCCAACGACTATGTGGGCAAGGGCCTGTCGGGCGGGCGCATCGTCATCAGGCCCTCGTCGCGTTCGGCGATCGTGCCGGAACGCTCCATCATCGTCGGCAACACCGTGCTCTACGGCGCCATCGAGGGCGAGTGCTACTTCCGCGGTGTGGCGGGCGAGCGCTTCGCCGTGCGCAACTCGGGCGCGGTCGCGGTTGTCGAGGGCGTGGGCGACCATGGCTGCGAGTACATGACGGGCGGCGTGGTCGTCGTGCTCGGCCAGACGGGGCGCAACTTCGCCGCCGGCATGTCGGGCGGCGTTGCCTATGTGCTGGACGAGGCGGGAGACTTTGCCGAGCGCTGCAACATGGCGATGGTCGAGCTCGAACCGGTGCCGGAGGAGGACGACATCCTCGAAAAGCTGCACCACCATGGCGGCGACATCGCGCATATGGGCCGCGTCGACGTTTCTGGCGACATGACCCGCCACGACGAGGAGCGGCTCGCGCACCTCATCTCCAACCACTACCGCTACACGGGTTCGGAGCGTGCGCGCGCGATCCTCGACAACTGGGCGGATTTCCGGCCGAAATTCCGCAAGGTCATGCCGGTCGAATACCGTCGCGCGCTCGAGGAGATGGAGCGCATGCGCATGGGCGTGGCGGCGGAATAGGGTTGAAAACTGGCTGCACGCCTGAGCGGCCGTCAGGAACAAGGGATGAGCATGGGCAAGGTTACAGGCTTTCTGGAGATCGACCGGCAGGAGAACAAGTACCAGCCGGCCTCCGACCGCATTCGGCATTTTCGCGAGTTCACGCTGCCGATGTCGGACAAGGAGGTCGAGAAGCAGGCCGCGCGGTGCATGGATTGTGGCATTCCCTTCTGCCATGGGCCGATGGGCTGTCCCGTGCACAACCAGATCCCCGACTGGAACGATCTCGTCTATCGCGGCGACTGGGAGACGGCGATCCGCAATCTCCACTCCACCAACAATTTCCCGGAGTGGACGGGTCGCATCTGCCCCGCGCCGTGCGAGGAGGCGTGCACGCTGAACCTGGAGGATGTGCCCGTTGCCATCAAGACGGTCGAGCAGGCGATTGCCGACAAGGCCTACGAGCTCGGCTATATCCGCCCGCAGCCGCCGGAGAGGAAGACCGGAAAGCGCGTGGCCATCATCGGCTCTGGGCCGGCCGGGATGGCCGCGGCCCAGCAGCTCGGCCGCGCCGGGCACGAGGTGCACGTCTATGAGCGCGAGAGCCGCCCCGGCGGGCTGATGCGCTATGGCATCCCCGATTTCAAGATCGAGAAGCACTATGTCGACCGCCGCGTCGAGCAGATGCAGGGCGAGGGCGTCACCTTCTTCTGCGGCGTCAATGTGGGCGTCGACAAGCCGGTTGCGGAGCTTCTTTCCGAATATGACGCCGTGCTTTATTGCGGCGGCTCGGAAAAGCCCCGCCCGGCCGGCATTCCTGGCGTGGAGCTTGCCGGTGTCCACGACGCCATGCCCTATCTCGTGCAGCAGAACCGGCGGATCGGCGGCGAGGACATTCAGTCCGTCGCCTGGCCCTCCGAGCCCATTCTCGCCGGCGGCAAGCATGTCGTGGTTGTGGGCGGCGGCGACACGGCCTCGGACTGCATCGGCACCGCCTTCCGCCAGGGTGCGGTGCGCGTGACCCAGCTCGACATCCGGCCGAAGCCGCCGGAGAAGGAGGACAAGCTTACCGTCTGGCCCTATTGGGCCACCAAGATGCGCACCTCCTCCTCGCAGGCCGAGGGTGCGGAGCGCGAGTTCCAGGTGGCCACGCTGGCCTTCATCGGCGAGGAGGGGCAGCTTACCGGCGTGAAGTGCTGCCAGGTGGACGAGAAGCGCCAGCCCATCGCGGGCACGGAGTTCGTCATCAAGGCCGATCTGGCCTTCATCGCCATCGGCTTTGCCGGCCAGTTGGAGACGGGGCTGCTGTCCGAACTCGGCGACCGGCTGGCGATCAGCGTCGACCGGCGCAACTCCACCAACATCGTGGCCAATGACAGGGACTACCGCACCAGCATCGACCGGCTGTTTGCAGCCGGCGATGCGCGTCGCGGCCAGTCGCTGGTGGTCTGGGCCATTCGCGAGGGCCGTCAGGCGGCGCGCGCCATCGACGAGTTCCTGATGGGAACGTCCCTCCTGCCGCGCTGAGGGCAGCTCCTCAGCGCGGTCCCACGTCGTCTTGCAGCAGGAAGTCGTCGGCCCGGCCGGGCTTCGGCGCTTCGGGTTGCGGGCGTTCGGCGCTCTCCCCCGGCGGCAGAGCGCCCAGAAGGGCCGCGCCCCCGTCAAGTTCGGGGCCGGCCAGGGAGACGGGATGCGTGCGGCTTCGGTCGGCCGGCTCCTGCGGGGCAAGCCCCGGCGCCGTCAGGCTGTCCGGGTCCAGCCGCTCGATGCCCGGCTCCACCGCCGCGCCCAGAAGCTTGGCCAGCGGCTTCTCCACATAGAAAGCGATCTTGCGCTTGGCCGGCCGCGTCAGGTTGATGCCGTCGCTGCCGCGCAGGCGCACCGGCTGGCCGTTCATGTCCGGCCCGGTGAAGACGAAGGCCCCGTTCTCGTCCACGAAGCCTTCCCAGATATCGACGAAGGTGCCGCCCACCGCCTCCGCCGCCCGGCTGTGGATGTCGTTGAAGGCCAGCATGTCGGAGGACATGGAGGAGGACTTGAAGGGCGGCAGGCCCGTCCACACCAGCGGCAGCCCCTCCTCCCCGATCGTCTCGGCAAAGGCGTTCACGCGGCGCGTGTATTCCTCCACCCACGGGCCGCTCTGCGGGCTCTCGCGCCGACCGGCGACGACGAGCGGCTGGCGGTCGTTCGAGCCGATCATGACGACCACCACATCCGGCTCCACCTCTTCGAGAATGGGGCCGATGGCGGCGTTCCAGTGGTAGAAGTCGTCGCGCACGAAACCGGAGGAGCCGTTGGTGCGGTCGACGATGCGCACCCCCGGCGCGTCCGCATAGGCCGCCATCAGCCCCTCGGCCAGTCCGGCGGCCAGGAAATCGCCGACCACCAGCACGACGCGCGCATTGTCCAGCTTCTCCACCGTCGGGGCAGGCGGCGGCGCCGGGGCGGCTGCGGCCGGCGGCGCGCGGCGCGCGGCCGGGGCCTGCGGCGGCCGGCCGGGGGCTGCCCGCTGCGGCTGGCGCGCCGGCGGCAGCGCCTCACGCGGCGGCGGGCCGCCGAACAGCATGTCGAACAGCCCGCGCCTGCGGATAAGCTCCTGGGCAGACGCGCTGTCGCAGAAGGAGGGCAGCGCGGTCACAAGCAGCGCCATCGCCAGAACGGCGAGCGCCGGCCGCCAACCGGGGCGGGTCTGTCGGCGCTGGGTCCTGGCCATGGCGTGCTTCCTTCCCTATTGCCCTCTCAGCTTGCGCAGCACTTCCTTGCTCGGGTGGCCGGTGGGCGCCAACCCCATGCGCTCCTGAAACGCCTTGATGGCGCTGCGCGAGCCGGACCCGATCTTGCCGTCGATCGGCCCGCTGTAGTAGCCGAGCGCGCCAAGACGCTTCTGCAGCTCCTCCGTCTCTTCATAGGACAGGCGCTCGAAGGGCCGGTTCCAGTCGCGCACGAGCCCGCCATAGCCGGCGATCTCGTCGGCCAGCAGGCCGACGGCCAGCGCATATTTGTCGGCATTGTTGTAGCGCTTGAGCACGAAGAAGTTCTTCACCACCAGGAAGGCCGGCCCGGCGCGGCCGTCGGGCACCTTCAGCTCCGCGCTGTCGGAAGGGCGCGGAAAGGGCTTGCCGTTGGCGCGTACCACGCCGATCGAGGCCCAGCGCGAAAGCGGCATGGTGCCGGCGGGAAACTTGCGTCCCCCCGGCAGCACCACCTCGTATCCCCAGGTCTCGCCCGTGCGCCAGCCGTTCTTTTGCAGCAGGTTGGCGGCGGTGGCCAGCGCGTCGGGCACCGAATTCCAGATGTCGCGCCGCCCGTCGCCGTCCATGTCCACCGCATAGGCGAGATAGCTCGTGGGAATGAACTGGGTGTGTCCCATGGCGCCCGCCCATGAGCTGGTGAGCTGTTCGGCGGAGATGTCGCCGTTCTCGACGATCCTGAGCGCGGCCAGTAGCTGGGTGCGGGCGAACTTCGCGCGCCGCTGGTCGGCATAGGCCAGCGTTGCCAGCGAGCGGGGCAGGCTGCGCATGATGCGGTCGTTCTTCAACGCCTCGCCATAGTTGGATTCGATCGACCAGATGGCGAGCAGGATGTGGCGATCGACGCCGAACCGCCTTTCGATGCGGTCGAGCCAGGGTTTCCACTGGCGGGCGAGCTGCCGGCCCCTGCGGATGGCGTCCTCCTGCACCCGGTTATCGAAATATTCCCACGGCTCGGCGCGGAACTCGGGCTGGTAGCGGGCCTTCTCCAGCACCTCCGGGTCGGGCGCGGCAACGCCCCGAAAAATCCGGTCATAGGTGGCGCCGGAAATGCCGTTCTGGACGGCCACATTGCGGAAATCGGCGATCCAGCGCTGGAAACCCGCATCGGCACGCGCTGGCAGGCCAGCCAGCAGGACAAGGCCAGCAGCGGCGAGAAGCATGGCCGTCGTGGCTCTTTTCGCAAACATTCCAACCTCCATCGGAACAACCAAGCGGTCTTATCGCCGATTGCGGTTAGGAAAGAGTTTACCATATATAACCGGGCCAAGGCCGGGCAGGGCCCGCACCTGCGGCATTTACGCTAAAGGAAGGGCCGGCCTTGCCCAAGCATCCTGCGATGCGTTCAAGGCAGCAAGATGTCGAGGGGATTTGCCGCATGAAGAAAATCCGTAAAGCCGTCTTTCCCGTCGCCGGTCTGGGCACCCGCTTTCTGCCTGCCACCAAGGCGGTGCCGAAGGAAATGCTCACCGTGGTGGACAGGCCCGTCATCCAGTATGTGGTGGAGGAGGCGCGCGAGGCCGGCATCGAGCATTTCATCTTCGTGACGGGGCGGGGAAAGACCGCCATCGAAGACCATTTCGACATCCAGGTGGAACTCTACGAAACGCTCTCGAAGCGCGGCAAGACGGATGTTCTGGAGGCGCTGCGGGCCATTGAGCCGCGGGCCGGCACCTTCAGCTACACCCGCCAGCAGGAGCCGCTGGGTCTTGGCCACGCGGTGTGGTGCGCGCGCGAGCTGGTGGGGGGAGAGCCCTTCGCGCTGCTGCTTCCCGACATGATCATGCAGTCGAGCCCCGGCTGCCTGAAGCAGATGGTGGAGCTTTACGCCAGGACCGGCGGCAACGTGGTGTCCGTGGAGGAATGCGACCCCGCCCAGACCCACAAATACGGCATCGTCGGGCGCGGCAAGGAGGCCCACACGGGTTTCGAGATCACCGCCATGGTGGAAAAGCCGAAGCCGGAGGACGCCCCCTCCAACTTCTTCATCTCCGGCCGCTACATCCTGCAGCCGGAGATCTTCACCCTTCTGGAAACACAGGAAAAGGGCGCGGGCGGCGAGATCCAGATCACCGACGCCATGCTGCGCCTGCATGCCGAGCAGCCCTTCTACGCGCATGTCTATCGCGGGCTCACCTTCGATTGCGGCACGCCGGAAGGCTTCGTCGAGGCCAATCTGGCTTTCGCCCTGCAGGACGAGCAGATGCGTCCGCGCCTTCGCAGCCTGATGGAGAGGCTGGCGCGCGGGGCCTAGGCGGCTGTCTGCGGCCTTGGCGGCCGGGCCTATCGCTGCAGCGTCACACCCATGAAGACGCTGGTTTCCTCATAGTCACGGTCGGGCAGGCTGCTGTGCTGCCGCTCATGTCGGGCGCGGCCGGTCAACCCGGCATAACGGTTGAGCCACCAGGTCAGGCTCGCCTCGCCGCTCAGGATCAGGTCATGGCCGTCGCCGGCGTAGTCGCGCCAGGCGGCGCCCAGCGCCACGTCGCCGGAAAGATTGGCGCGCAGCCGCCGCTCGATCCGCAGCGTGCCGGCATAGAGCAGCGAACCGCTTTCGCCGGCATTCGTCGAGCCTTCCACGGTCGTGGTGCCGTCGAGGCGCACATTGGTGCCGCGCATGGGCGACCAGTCGAGTGCCGCCGCCAGCTCCAGCCCGGAAACGGTGTCAAGGCGCGAGTCCTCGAAATCCTCGGCCACCCAGCCGGCGGAGACCTCGCCGGCAAGCTTCTCCGTCAGGTCGAGTGCCAGGCCGGCGCGCCCCGCCAGCCGCGTGGCGGAGCGGGCATAGCCGGCGCTGTCGCGGTCCTCGTCATGGAAGCGCCGGCCCGCCTCCACCTCCAGGAAGGGAATGAGCGCCGGCGAAAGCTCGTAGCCGCCACGCAGCCTCATGACCGCCAGGGTGGAGTTGCGGTCGCTCTGGGAAAGCGTGTCGCCATTGGCAAGCCGCGCATCGCCATACCAGTCGCGCGTTACCGCGCCGGTCACGCCGAGGCGCAGCCGGCCGAGTGCCCTTTCTACGCCCAGTGCGCCGTCGAGGGTGTGGCGCAGGGGCTGGCGCTCCACGCCCGCCACGAAAACGGGCGATGATGCCGTTTCGCGCCGCACCTCGTAGGAAAGCGCGGCGCGGGCCGACAGGCCGTCGGCAAGGTCGAGCTCCAGCGCGGCGTCTGCCCCGCCCTCAAGCTCTGAATCCTGCTCGCCGGAGATCGTCTCGCGATAGGTGGCATAGCCGTTCAATGCTGCCCGATGGCGCGGCCAGTCGGAGACGGCGTTGAGCCGCAGCGTCGTCTCGGAGAACAGGGCTTCGCTGCCCTGCGGGCTGTCGTTGGCGTTGGAGGTCCATCGCAGCCCCTGTTCAAGGGTGGGGACGACGGTGAAGCTGCCCACCCGCAGGCCGAGCGGCGCATAGGGGTCGTCTTCCCGTGTCGGGCGCCGGCCCTCGATCGGCTGCACGGGCGCGTTGGTGCGCAGCGGTAGCGGGCGGATCGCCTCGGCTCCCCCGTCCAGAGAGGCCGTGCTCGTGGCTTCGACCGCCCCTGTTTCGGGTGCTTCTCTCTCTGCCGGCGCGTCGGCGGCCTGCCGGGCGCGGTCTGCGCGACGTTCCCTTGCCGTGGAGGGCGTGCGCGGCGGGCCTTGGGAATCGAGAGAGGAAAAGGGCGTCTGGTCGGCATCGGCGCCCCGGTCGGGAAACAGCGTGCCGTTTTCCCCTGTCTCGGCGGGCAGCGCGCCGGCGCTTGCAGGCTGATAGACCGGCGAGGGGATGCCGGCATTCCGCGTCTCGCTCACCGTGCCGCGCAAATCCGCCTCCTGGCCGGCTGCGGGCAGCGCCAGAAGCGCGCCCACTGCGCAGGCAAGGCAGAAGGATCGGCTTTTCCTTTGCAAGCGAATGTGCGGCATGCCCACCCCGAAACCTCCCCGGCGCGGCCGCACCAGGGTAACCAAAGGGTAAATGGCGTTGGTTAACACAAGGTTGAAAGCCCGTGCCCGCGCGGGGACAGAGTCCGCACCGCGAAGCGGACGAAAAGCCAACGATTTGGCTTTTCGAGCGACGAACGCCCGGAGCCATGGCAGAGGGCCGTGGACGCGTCGCAAACAAGCAGAGAGGTGCGATCGGCGCGCTCCGTTTTCCGAGCTCCTTGGCAAGACCCGGCCTGTAGCCCAGGCGCGGGAACGAAGAGGCATGGGCGGGCCAGGCAGGTGGAAAAGCGCGCAATGGTTGGACATCGCGCGCCGAAAGCGCTAAGCGCAATTCCCATGTTGAAGACGGATACCGCACAGATCGTCGCCGAGGGCGCCATTGCCTCGGCCATGCGCACGCTGGATGCCGACCGGGCTGCGCTTGCCGCTCTTGAGGAGGCGCTCAAGGACGGGCTTTCGCAGCCCTTTGTCGAGGCCGTACGGCTCATCAAGGGGCTTTCCGGCCGCGTCATCGTCACCGGCGTCGGCAAGAGCGGCCATATCGGCTCCAAGATTGCCGCCACGCTCGCCTCCACGGGAACGCCGGCCTATTTTGTGCATCCGGCGGAGGCCAATCACGGCGATCTCGGCATGATTGCCCGCAACGATGCCATCATCGCCCTGTCCTGGTCGGGCGAGAGTGCGGAGCTCAAGGGCATCGTGGCCTACGCACGGCGCTTTTCGATTCCGATCATCGCCGTCACCTCGCGCGAGAAGTCGGCGCTGGCGCGCGAGGCGCGCGTGGTCCTCCGCCTGCCGCGCGTTTCCGAGGCATGCCCGCACGGGCTGGCGCCCACCACCTCGACGCTTCTGCAACTGGTCGTCGGCGATGCGCTGGCGGTCGCGCTGCTGGAGGCGCGCGGCTTCACCGCCGATCATTTTCGCACCTTCCATCCCGGCGGTCAGCTCGGCGCCAATCTCACCCATGTCGGGGACATCATGCGCCGCGGCGACGACATTCCGGTTGTGCGGCCGGGCACGAAGATGCCGGAAGCGGTGATGACGCTGTCGCAGAAGCGGCTGGGCTGCGTGTGTGTGGTGGAGGAGAGCGGGCGGCTTGCCGGCATCGTCACCGACGGGGATCTTGCCCGCAACCTGCACCGCAACATGGCAGAGCTGGTGGTGGAGGACATCATGACGCGCCAGCCCAAGACGGTGAGGCCGCAAACCCTGGCAAGCCAGGCCATGGCGCTGCTCAACGAGCACAATGTCAGCGCGCTGGTGGTGACGGAGGGCGAGCGCCCGGTGGGCATCGTGCATTTCCACGATCTCTTGCGCCTGGGCGTCGCGTAGGGCGTCGCGCCGCAGGCGTCAGACCCAGCCGGAAAGCTCGCGGCGCACCAGCTCCTCGATCACCGCCATGCCCTCCTCGCTGTCGTTCAGGCAGGGGATGTGGGCAAAGTTCTCGCCGCCCGCCTCATGGAAGATTTCGCCCGCGCCGATGGCGATCTCCTCCAGCGTCTCCAGACAGTCGGAAACGAAACCGGGATTGAAGACGGCGATCGACTTCACGCCCTCGCGCGCCAGCCTCTCCACCGTCTTGTCGGTATAGGGCTGCAGCCATTCTTCCGGCCCGAAACGGGACTGGAAGCAGGTGAGCAGCCTCTCCTCTTCCCAGCCCAGACGCCGGGCAAGCAGCCGCGAGGTCTTCCGGCAGTGGCAATGATAGGGGTCGCCGCGGCGGAAATAGCTCTGCGGAATGCCGTGATAGGAGGCGATCAGGACCTCCGGCTCGAAATCGAGCGTTGCCAGGTGGCGCTCGATGGAGCGGGCGAGCGCCTCGATGTAGACCGGCTCGTCATAATAGGCAGGCACCGTGCGGATGGCCGGCTGGAAGCGCATCGCCAAGAGCGCCTTGAAGAAGCTGTCGTTCACCGTGGCGGTGGTGGTGGCGGAGTATTGCGGATAGAGCGGAAAGAGCACGATGCGGTCGCAGCCGCGTTCCATCAGGCTCTTCGTCACGGCCTCGATGGAGGGCTTTCCGTAGCGCATGGCCCAGTCCACGATCACGGTCCCGTGGTCGGTCAGCGCCTGCCCCAGCTTCTCCGCCTGGGCGCGGGTGAAGGTGCGCAGCGGGGATTCGTTGCGCTCCCGGTTCCATATCTTTGCGTAGGCGGCGCCCGACTTCTTCGGCCGTGTGTTGAGCACGATGCCGTAGAGGATCGGATACCAGATGGCACGCGGCCACTCGATGACGCGCGGGTCGGAAAGGAATTCGGCCAGATAGCGGCGCATCGGCCCGTAGTCCGTCCCGTCCGGCGTGCCGAGATTGACGAGCAGCACGCCCACCTTGCCGATGTGGACGGGCGGATGGTCCGCCGGTTTCGGGCCTGCCGCCCTGGCCGTCTCGCGGTCGATGGTGATGGTCATCATGTGCTCCTGTCGCTGACACCGCACCTAGCGAAGTTATCCGCAAAAACAATGGCGCTTCTGGCCGCAGGCAAAAGGAATGCCCCGCGCGGGCGCGGGGCACTCGGCGAAGGGGCGCGCCGGCCGCCGGCCTATGGGGCGGGCGGCACCGTCAGCGTGGCGCCGATGACGAGGCGGCGCGGGGCGAACTGCGGGTTGGCCTCGGCGATGAGCGACCATTTGGCCGGGTCGCCGTAATAGGTCCGCGCCAGGTCCCAATAGGTGTCGCCACGCACGATGACATGGGTGTTGCCCATGGCGGGTTCGGCCTCCTCCATCGTCTCCCCCGTGTCGGCCATGCCTTCCGTTTCGGCGGGTGTGTCCTCCATGGGTGCGTCCGCCGTGCCGGCCATCGGCGCGGCCGCGACGCGAATGCGGCCGTCGGTGTAGGGCTGGTAGGGCCGGTTCTCGGCCAGATAGTCGGCCACCGCCTGCTCCAGCCCCGGCCCGTAGTCATAGGCGTTCATGGCGTTCTCGGCGAACAGGCTGTAGCCATCTCCCCCCGCTCTCATGAAATTGTTGGAGGCGATGGTGTAGGTGGTCTCCGGGTCGATGGGCGCCCAGCCACCCTCCGTCTGCACCTCGACGGATGAGATGCGGCTGCCTGGCTCGGCGGCGGGGTCGAAGGTGTAGCGCAGGCCCGAGACCTGCGGGAAGCGCCCGGCCCCTTCCTCGATGCGGCTGACGCCGCTCTCCAGCGAGGCGACGACATCCGCCCCCTTCAACTGGAAGGTGGCGAGCGTGTTCTGGAACGGCAGGACCTCCAGCACCTCGCCCATGGTAATCTCGCCGGCGTCGATGGAGGCACGCAGGCCACCGCCATTGGTGATGGCGAACTGCACGCCCTGGTCGCGCGTGCGCGCCAGCATGGCATCCGTCACCAGATTGCCCATTGCGCATTCCATCGCCCGGCAGCTCTCGCGGCTGCCGTCGATGGCGGCGGCAGCCTCGGAGACGACGGTGCTCTTCAATTCCTCGATGGGGCCGGCCAGCTCCTCCACGCGGGCCACCACCGCCGCATCCTTCTCGACCGAGGCGTCGATGAGATGGACGTCGCCCGAGGCATCCGTCACCGTGCCGGCGTCGTCGAAGACGACGTTCAGCTCGCCCAGATACTTGGAGTAGGAAGCGGCCTGCACCACCGGCACCCGATAGCCCGACGGGTTGTCGACAAAGGTGGGGTAGGGGCCTTCGGCACCCTCGATCGTGTTGGAAAGGAGCGTGTTGGTGTGGCCGCCCACCACCACGTCGACACCGGGAATCCTGGCGATGGCGGCAAGGTCGCGCGGATAGCCCACATGGGTGAGCGCGATGATCTTGTTCACGCCCTGCGCCTCCAGCGTCTCGACCGCCGCCTGGATGCCCTCGACATCCTCGATGATGGAGACGTTCTCGCCCGGGGAGGAAAGCTCCGCCGTGTCGTTGGCCACGGCGCCGACGATGCCGATCCTTTCGCCGCCCACCTCCAGAACCACGTATTCCTTCACCCGGTCGCCAAGGGCGGATGCCTCGCTGGCCTTCACATTGGAGCCCAGGACCGGAAACTCGACCTTCTCCAGGAAAGCGGCGAGGCCGTCCTCGCCGTCATCGAATTCGTGATTGCCGACCACCATGGCGTCGGTGTTCATGAGATTGAGGAACTCCGCCTCCACCGTGCCCTTGTAGGTGGTGTAGAAGAGCGAGCCCTGGAAATTGTCGCCGGCATTGAGGAACAGGACATTCTGGCCCTCCAGCGCAGCGCGGCGCTCGCGCACGGCCGTGACCAGGCGGGCGGCGCCGCCGAAGCATTCGCCGGCCGCATCGTCCTCGGCGGAGCAGGTGGAGTCGTACTTGTTGATCGGCTCGATGCGGCTGTGCCAGTCGTTGATGTGCAGGATGTTGAGCGCATAGTCGGCAAAGGCGGGCGCCACGGACAGCGCCAAGGCCGATGTGCCGAAAGCGAAGAGCGCGAGTCTTTTCATGATTGTACTCCCGAATGCTTCCCTGATTGTTCAGCTCTACCGCCGCAGCGTGTCGGTTTCGCAACGCGCCGGGCATGGTTTCATCGGCCTGCCGGCGATGCAAGCGAAACCTTGAAGGGCGCAAGGAGGGGAGAGGGAGCAGATTCGGAAGCGCCGCACGGCGGCCGGTCCGTGGTCGGTGGGGCGCCGGCGGCAAGGTCAGCATGCCGCCGGCCAGCCCGCATGTACGCGCGGGGGGGTCAGCCGGCCCGGGTGAGAACGAAGCTCTGGCCGCTCGAACTCGTGCAATTGAGCTGGTGGACGCGCCCGCCGCCGGCGTCGACCTTCAGGCAGTCGACAATCTGCGGGTCGCGCACCCGCGACTGCACGGAAATGCGCACGAGACCGCCCGGCTGCTCCTGATAGCTTCCAGTGGCGAGAACCTCGCCCGTGTCGGGTGCGCGGGTCTCGAAGGCGCCGGCCCTGAAGGTCGAGCGGATGCCCTCCGCACCGACCCATTCCCCATCGACGTTGCTTGCGCGCGCCGGTGCGGGGCCCGGCCCCATGCCTGCACCCATGCCCACGCAGCCGGAGACGGCCAGCAGAGACAGCAGCGCGGCGCAGGACGCGATCTTTCTGGTTGTGACCATATCGGCCTCCTCACTTGAAATCGCCATTTCTTCGCCGCTCATGCCGTGCGAAGGCAAGCAAAAATCGACCGGGACCGGCGCTAGCGCACCAGGATGTTGCGGAATTGCCATGGGTCCCGGGTGTCGATGTCCTCGGGAAAAAGGCCGGGACGGCCGGCCAGCGGGGTCCACTCCGTGTAGTACCCCTTCACCGGCCCGAGATAGGGAAGCTGGATATCGAGGCAGCGGCGGTAGTCCATCTCGTCGGTCTCGACGATGCCGGCTTCGGGGTTCTCCAGCGCCCAGACCATGCCCGCCATCACGGCCGACGTGACCTGCAGGCCCGTGGCATTCTGATAGGGCGCGAGCCTGCGCGTCTCCTCCAGCGAAAGCTGCGAGCCGAACCAGTAGGCGTTGCGGGCGTGGCCGTAGAGGAGCACGCCGAGCTCGTCCATCCCGTCCACGAGCTCGTCCTCGTCCAGCACATGCTGCACGGGCTGCGGCGTGCCGCCATTGCCGAACATCTCGTGCAGCGAAAGCACCGCGTCGTTGCAGGGGTGATAGGCATAGTGACAGGTGGGGCGGTAGACGACCTTTCCGTCTTCGCCGCGCAGGGTGAAAAAGTCGGCGATGGAGATCGACTCGTTGTGGGTGACCAGAAAACCGTATTGGGGACCGGGCGTCGGGCACCAGCTGCGCACCCGCGTATTGGCGCCCGGCTGCTCCAGAAAGATCGCCGCCTTGCAGCCTTCCTCCTGGTCGCGGGCATTGTCTGGCCGCCAGGTTTCGTGCGTGCCCCAGCCGAGTTCGGCAGGCTGCATGCCCTCGGCGATGAAGCCTTCGACCGACCAGGTGTTCCAGAACACGTTGAGAGGCTTCGGGCGTCTGGTGCGCTGGGTGTCGCGCTCGGCGATGTGGATGCCCTTCACGCCCAGCCTCTGCATGAAGCGTGCCCAGCCCTCGCGGTCGTCCGGGCCGGGCTCCTCGAAGTCGAGCTTCATGTCCTCTGCCAGGTTCACCATCGCCTGCTTGACGAACCAGGAGACCATGCCCGGATTGGCCCCGCAGCAGGAGATGGCGGTGGTGCCGCCGGGGTTCTGCGCCTTTTCCCGGCGCACGGTCTCGCGCAGCGCGTAGTTGGTGCGCGCGGCATTGCCGGCCCCCCGGTCGAAATAGAAGCCGAGCCACGGCTCCACCACGGTGTCGATGTAGAGAACGCCCAGCCTGCGGCAAAGGCGCATCAGGTCCAGCGAGGAGGTGTCGACGGAAAGGTTGACGCAGAAGCCCTGTCCTTCGCCCTTGGTCAGAAGCGGGGTGAGCAGTTCTTCGTAGTTCTCCTTCGTCACCGCAGCCTTGAGGAACCTGATGCCGCGCTCGTCGAGCAGGTGGCGGTGCGTGTCGACCGGATCGACGACCACCATGCGCGACTTGTCGAAGTGGAAATGGCGCTCGATCAGGGGCAGCACGCCACGACCGATCGAGCCGAAGCCGATCATGACGAAGGGACCGGCGATCGCGCCGTGAATGGGCCAGTCTGTATTTGCCATTTCGGGGAGGTCTCCTCGTTGGACGGACGAAGCTTTCAAGCGTCAAAACACAGAACAGCGTCACAATCAAAGGGAGAAACGCACCTTCACGGTGTGGCGGGCACCTCGCCGGTGGCGAAGCGGGCCTTCAGCAGGCACTCCGCATATTCCCCGTGCGCGGTGGAATCGAAGACCACGCCGCCGCCCACATTGAAGACGGCCTCGCCATCGGCATGGAGCGCGATGGTGCGGATGGCGACGTTGAAGCGCATGCGCCCGTCGGGCGCCGTCCAGCCTATGGCGCCGCAATAGACGTCGCGCGGCGCGCCTTCGAGCGCGCGCAGGATCTTCATGGCCGAAATCTTCGGCGCGCCGGTCACGGAACCGCAGGGAAAAAGGGCGGCCAGAATGTCGGTGAGCGTGACGCCGGCGGAAAGCCTGGCGCGCACGCGGCTGACCATCTGGTGCACGGTCGGATAGGTCTCGACATGAAAAAGCTCCGGCACGTCGAGCGTGCCCACCTCGGTGACGCGCGAAATGTCGTTGCGCAGGAGATCCACGATCATGCGGTTTTCCGCCTGGTTCTTGGGATCGTTGCGCAGCTTCTCCCTGAGGGCGGCGTCCTCTTCCGGCGTGTCGCCGCGCGGCATGGTGCCCTTCATCGGCAGGGTTTCGATGAAGCCGTCGCGGGAGACCTCGAAGAACAGCTCCGGCGAGCGCGACAGCACCACCGGCCCGCCGAGATCGACATAGGCGGCGTAGCGCACCGGCTGGCGCTCGGTAAGCCTGTCGAAGAGGGCCAGCGGATCGCCCTGCCAGCGTGCGGTAACGGGGAAGGTGAGGTTGCCCTGATAGCAGTCGCCGCGCCGCAGGTGGTCGTGGAGGCGCAGGAAACGCGTCTCGTAGTCTGCAAAGCTCCAGGCGGCGCGCGGCGCAATGAGGCGCGGCGGAGGACCTTCGGCCGAGGGCACGGGCTCTTCCGCCGGCGCGTCGAACACGCCTAGGCACATCAGCGGCGCGCGGCGGTCCGGCGGAAGGTGGGGCCGCAAGGCGGGCTCCAGCACATAGCCGGCCTCGTAGGAGATGTAGCCCGCCAGCCACAATCCGCGGCGGCGGGCGGCCTCGGCCCGCGCCAGCGCGGGGTGCAGCGCATCCGGCGTTTCGGCCAGCAGGATTTCCCGCGGCGCGGCGAAACACAGCGTCTCGCCCTGCAGGTCGTTGCGGAAGAGCGCGATGGGGCGGCGTGGGCTCGGCATGTCGGCGAGGATATCACTCCTCGTCAAGCGCTTGCAGCTCGTCGATCAGCCCCTCGATCACGGCGAGTCCCCTGCTCCAGAAGGAGGGATCGGAGGCATCGAGACCGAAGGGCGCCAGAAGCTCGGAATGATGCTTCGTGCCGCCGGCCTTCAGCATGTCGAAATACTTTTCCTGAAAGCCCGTCTCGGCCTGCTGATAGACGGCGAAGAGCGAGTTCACCAGACAATCCCCGAAGGCATAGGCATAGACGTAGAACGGCGCATGGATGAAGTGCGGGATATAGGCCCAGAAGGTTTCGTAGCCTTCCCGCAGCCTGACCGCCGGGCCAAGGCTTTCGGCCTGCACCTCCAGCCACAGCTCGCCGATGCGCTCGGAGGTGAGCTCGCCCTTGCGGCGCTCGGTGTGCACCTTGCGTTCGAACTCGTAGAAGGCGATCTGGCGCACCACGGTGTTGAGCATGTCCTCCACCTTCTGCGCCAGCATCGCCTTTCGCTCGCGCCGGTCGCCGGTGCGCGCGAGCAGCGAGCGGAAGGTGAGCATCTCGCCGAAGACGGAGGCGGTTTCGGCGAGGGTGAGCGGGGTGGCGGCCATGAGCGCGCCCTGCCCGCCGGCCAGCACCTGGTGCACGCCGTGGCCGAGCTCGTGAGCGAGCGTCATCACGTCGCGCGGTTTGCCCATGTAGTTCAGCAGCACATAGGGGTGAACCGAAGGCACGGTGGGATGGGCGAAGGCTCCCGGCGCCTTGCCGGGGCGCACAGGCGCGTCGATCCAGTTCCTCTCGAAGAAACGGGCGGCAATGTCGGCCATCTCCGGCGCAAAGGAGCGGTAGGCGGAAAGCACGGTCTCCCTTGCCTCGTCCCAGCCGATGACGGCCTGCGGCGTCTCGGGCAGGGGGGCGTTGCGGTCCCAGTGGTTGAGCGCGTCCATGCCGAGCCACCTGGCCTTCAGCGCATAGTAGCGATGCGACAGGCGCGGATAGGCCGCGCGCACGGAGGCGGCCAGCGCGTCCACCACCTCGCGCTCCACCCGGTTGGCCAGATGGCGGGAGTCGGCGACATCGCCGAAGCCGCGCCAGCGGTCGGCGATCTCCCTGTCCTTGGCCAGCGTGTTGGTGATGAGCGTGAAAAGGCGGATGTGCTCGCCCAGCGTTCCGGCCAGCGCTTCCGCCGCCTTGCGGCGCTTCTGCGCATCGGCGTCCTGGAGCAGGTTGAGCGTCGGCTCCAGCGTCAGCTCCTCGCCGTCGACGGAAAAGCGCAGATTCGTCATGGTCTCGTCGAACAGCCGGTTCCAGGCGCCGCGCCCGACCACCGCGGTCTCGTGGAAGAGCTGCTCGATGCGGTCTTCGAGCTGGTGCGGCCTGTCCTTGCGGATGTCGAGCACCCAGGGCCGATAGTGGCCCAAGAGCGCATCCTGGGCCAGAGCCGTCTCGATGAGGGCATCGTCGATCTTGTTCAGCTCAAGGGTGAAGAAGAGCAGGTGGGTGCTGGCGTTGGTCAGCTTCTCCTGCATGTCGCCATAGAACTTGGCGCGCGCGGGGTCCGATGTGTCGGAGGCATAGATCAGCCCGGCATAGGAGCCGAGACGGCCGAACAGCTCGTCGAGCGCCTCGTAGGCGCGCACCGCCTCGCCGAGGCGGCCCTCGGCGCCCTTCTGCGCCTCGGCGGCAAGCCGGCCTTTCCATTCCTTCTCGAAGAGCTCCGCCTCGCGCTCGGCGCGGGCAAGATCCTCCCTGAGTTCGCGGCTGTCCATGGCGGGGTAGAGGTCGCCGAGGTTCCATTCGGGCAGCCTGCCGAGACCGGCGGCCTTCCCTGCCGGGGCGGCCTGCGCGGAAAGGACGACGCCGGCGGGGCGGCCAGGAGATCGAGCCATGGAGACACTCCCTGTCTGCGGGCGTTGGCCCGTTGAAATCGCAATGTTCTTGCCCGGCGGAATGCGAAGCATCGTCAAGGATTCGTTCACCGGGTTTCTTGAGCGCCTGTTTAGAAGCCTGTGCGATATTGTTCCAGTATGCCGACGACCACTCTTGCGTGATTTTTTGGAAGCTGTTGCATTCATGTCCGACACAATCCTGATTGTCGACGACGATCCGGTGCAGCGCCGCCTGCTGGAAGCGGCGGTCCGCAGGCTTGGCCACGCACCGCTGTCGGCGTCGGGCGGCGCGGAGGCGCTTGCCGCCCTCAAGTGGGAACCGCGCGCTGTCATCCTCGATCTGGCGATGCCGGACATGGACGGCATCGCGGTGATGCAGCGTATGCGCCGGGCGGGTGTTGCCACGCCGGTCATCGTGCAGACGGCCAGGGGCGGCGTGGAGACGGCGGTGGCGGCGATGCGTGCCGGCGCCTTCGATTTCGTCGTCAAGCCCGTCTCGCAGGAGCGGCTGGGCGCGGCAATCCGCGACGCGCTCAAGGTCGGGGCGCTGGAAGGTGCCGTGCGCAGGAAGAGCGGTCCGGACAGGGGCTTTGCCTTCCGCGACATCGTGACGGGCAGCCCGGCGATGGAGCGCGTCATCCGGCTGGCGCGCAAGGCGGCTGCCTCCGACATTCCCATCCTCATCGAGGGGGAGTCGGGTGTCGGCAAGGAGATGATCGCCCGCGCCATCCGCGGCGAAAGCGCCAGGCGCAGCAAGCCTTTCGTGACCGTCAATTGCGGCGCCATCCCCGAGAATCTGGTGGAAAGCATCCTGTTCGGCCACGAGAAGGGCGCGTTTACCGGCGCCACGGAGAAACACCGCGGCAAGTTCGTCGAGGCGGATGGCGGAACGCTCTTTCTCGACGAGATCGGGGACCTGCCGGCCGAGGTGCAGGTGAAGCTGCTGCGCGCGGTGCAGGAGGGGGAGGTGGACCCGGTGGGCGGGCGCGGCACGGTGAGCGTCGACATCCGGCTGATCTCGGCCACCAACCGCAACCTTCTGGAACGGGTGAAGGAAGGCCGCTTCCGCGAGGACCTGTTCTACAGGCTCAACGTGTTTCCGATCATGGTGCCGCCGCTGCGCGAGCGCCGGGAGGACATCCCGCTGCTGGTTCAGCATTTCATCGAGCGCTTTTCGCACGCCGCGGCCGGGGCGCGCGTGCGCGGCATCACCGGCGAGGCGCTGGAGATGCTGTCGGCCTATGACTGGCCGGGCAACATCCGGCAGCTCGAAAACGCCGTCTTCCGCGCCGTCGTGCTGAGCGAGGGAGAGATGCTGACGGCGGCCGAATTCCCGCAGATCCGCGCCCAGGTCGAAGGCATCGACGAGACGCTGCTCGCCGCCCGCCAGGGCGGGCCGGCACCGCAGGAGGCGGAAACGCGGACCAGACGGCAGGCCGCATCGCCGCCCGGCCATCTGCGCGCCTTCGGGGAGGATGGCCACATCCGCACCCTGGCGGCGACGGAGCGCGACATGCTGCGCCTTGCGATCGAGCATTACGGCGGGCAGATGAGCGAGGTCGCCCGGCGGCTGGGCATTGGCCGCTCCACGCTCTATCGCAAGCTCAAGGAGATGGACCTCGATCCCTCCGCCACGCGCCAGCGCGGCGCGTGACGGCGCCACCGGCCTTCGTTGACGTTCGATTCACCAAGGCCGGCGCCGGGGAGCGCGGTGCCACGTTGTCGCCATGCTCTTGATGCATTGCGGTTTTGCTAAGTCTCGATTAACCATTATCGCCGAGAGTGAGGGTACCTTTCGGGGTCGGTGATCGGCTCTCGTTTCGGGGACAACTTCAGCCCAAGGCCACGGTTTGAAAAGCGACGACGTTTTACATCGCCGATTGCGCGGGAGAGGGAGCAGACCGGCCGGGCTCTTGGCCGGGATCATGCTTGCCCTGGCGTTCCTGCTTGCCGCCGCCCCGCACGCAAGCGCCGAGACACGCACGCTCAAGCTCTACTTCCTGCACACCGGTGAACGCGCCGAGATCACCTACAAGCGCAACGGGCGCTATCTGCAGAGCGGTCTCAGGCAGGTCAACCACATCCTGCGCGACTGGCGGCGCAACGAGCCGACAAACATGAATCCCCGCCTGCTCGACCTGCTTTGGGAGGTCTATCGCGCCTCCGGCTCGCGCGACTATATCCATGTGGTCTCCGCCTATCGCTCGCCGGAGACCAACGCGATGCTGCGCAAGCGCTCCAGCGGCGTCGCCAAGAAGAGCCAGCATATGCTGGGCAATGCGATCGACTTTTTCCTGCCCGACGTCAACCTCACCAAGCTGCGCAACGTTGCGCTGAGGATGCAGGAGGGCGGTGTCGGCTACTATCCGCGTTCGGGCTCGCCCTTCGTCCATCTCGATGTGGGCAGCGTGCGCCATTGGCCGCGGATGAGCCGCAGGGAGCTGGCATCGGTGTTCCCCGACGGCAAGACGCTGCACGTGCCGTCCGACGGCAAGCCTATGCCCGGCTACCAGCAGGCGCTTGCCGCCTATGAGGCGCGAAAGCGCAGCGGCGGCACGATCCAGGTTGCTGACGATTCGCGGCCCAACCGCGGGCGCGGGCTTCTGGCCATGATCTTCGGCGGTGGCGCGGACGAGGAGGAGGACAACGCGGAGACGCAGATTGCCTCCACCGCGCGCCCCGCACGCGCGGTGCAAGAGGCACGCACCGCGCAGCAGCCGCCGGCCCGCCGGGCGGAACCGCAGCGCGAGGAGGAGACGCCGGGAACGATTCTCGCCGCGTTGCCGGCCCGCGCGCTCCCCGTTCCCCGCCTTGCGCCGCGCCCGCAGGCGGAGGTGGGAACGCCGCCGCCCGGGCAGGCCCCGGCAGCCGAAACCGCCGAGCAGCCGACACCGGAGCCGCAACAGGCGGATGTGCAGGTGGCCCTTGCCGATGTGCCGCTGCCCACCCGCCGGCCGGATTATACACCGCCCGGTGCGCAGGATGCGCGCGAGGAGGCGGCGCCGGTGGCGACGGCCTTTGCCACGCCGGTGCCACGGCCGCAACCGTCGCGCTCGCCCGACGTGATCGCCGAGCTTCTGGCAACCCAGCCCGAATCGCAGGACGAAGACGACGTTCCACCGCCCGCTCCAAGGCCGGTGCCGGCGCGCGCCGCCGGGGATGAACGGCCGGCCTATGCCCTTGCCGCGCTGTCCGTGCCGGTGCCGGCACAGGCCAGGCGTGAAGACGAAACGAGCAGAAGAACCATTGCAGGCGATGCGCGCGGCGAGGAGAAGCCGGCTCTTGCGGCCGCTTCGCCGCGAGCAGCGCTGTTGCAGAAGGACAGCGGGATTTCGCCGGAAATGCTGGTTTCCGGCAGCGTGCCGACGACGCCTGAGAAGGGACCGCGGCCCGGCCCGCAGGATGCGGGCGGCGCGCGCAAGCCGATGGTGCTGCCCACCACCGCGACACTGGCCAGCCGCATGCTCAGCCGCGAGCCGATGCTCGAAGCGGTTCTGCCGCCGCCCGCCGTGCCGGCCTTCAGCCCGGTGATCGCGGCCGCGCCCAAGGCCGTCTATACGACGGGCTTCCGGCGGGACCTCGATGTGGCGGACGCCCGCCAGTTCAGCGGTCGTGCTGTCACCTTCCTGTCTTTGGCGAAGTTCGACTAGCGCTTTTTGCGGGCGAGGGCCGCGGCCTCTCGTGCCAGCCTCTCCACCGCGTCCCAGTTGCCCGCGGCAAGCTCCGCCTCGGGCGCCACCCAGGAACCGCCGATGCACACCACATTGGGCAGGGAGAGATAGTCGTTGGCGTTGTCCGGCGTAATCCCGCCCGTCGGGCAGAAGCGCACGGTCGACAGCGGCGAGGCAAGCGACTTCAGGAACGCCGAGCCCCCGGCCTGCTCGGCCGGGAAGAACTTCAGGACCTCATAGCCTTCCTCTCTCACCGCCATGATCTCGCTCGGCGTCACCGCGCCGGGCAGGAAAGGCACGTCGGAGCGGGCGGCGGCGTCGAGCAGCTCCTGCGTGGTGCCGGGCGAGACGATGAAGCGCGCGCCCGCGCTGGCAGCGTTGGAGAAGTCCTTGCCCGTAAGGATCGTGCCGGCGCCGACAATGGCCTCCGGCACCTCGTCGACCACAAGGCGAATGGCATCCAGCGCGTCCGGCGTGCGCAGGGTGATTTCCACCGCCGGCAGCCCGCCCCTGGCGAGGGCACGCGCCAGCGGCACCGCATCGGCGATGCGCTCGATCTTCAGCACCGGAATGACCGGCTGCCCCGACAGGATCTCCAGAAGCTCTTCTGTCTTCGTTTTCTTCATCACCGGCTCCAGCACATCGTCCTTGCGGCACCTCATAGCCCGATTCAGCGCGAATTCAAATGCCGCGCCGCGCGGCGGCGGCCGCGCCCACCCGCTGGCGCAGCGCGACGATGCCCGTCCATAGCGCCCTTGCGGCGCGGCTGAGCGGCAGCGCATCGCGAATCCCGGCAAGGGTGCGCGGCCCGGCGGTTCCGTCGGGCGTCAGGCCGTGCTCGGCCTGGAAGCGCCGCAGGATCTGGCGCGTCTGGGCGCCGAAGATCCCATCGACGGCGAGCGGGTAGCCAAGCGCGCGCAGCAGAAGCTGCAGATGCCGCACCGCTTCGCCCCGGTCCCCCTCTTGGAGGCGCTCTGCCGCGGGGGGTGCCTTCGCCGCCGCCAGACGGCGGGCATGGCGGCGATAGGCGAGGGCAAGCTTTACATGATAGCTGCGCGCGGCATAACGCGGGCCGTTATAGGCGCGGGCAAAGGCCGGCCAGTCGCGCCGGCGCAACGTTTCCGTCAGGCCGGCCCTTTCGATATAGCGCAGCATCAGGTCGAGCTGTCCGCCCACCCCGCTGCGCGCCGTCTCCGCCAGCGCTTCCGCGCTTTCATAGCCGAGCCAGGCCCAGTGGGCGCCCATCACCTGGCCGAGGCCCCACGAAGTCGATTCGTAGGCGGCGTGCCGGTCGATCTCTGCCGCCCGCTTCAGCATGCGCCAGCGCGCGGCCTGGCCGGGCGGATTGCGTATCGCGCCGGCGGTTGGCGCGGCAAGGCCGGCGCGGCGCGCCCTGGCGCGCAGCGCGGGGGAAAGGCGGCGGTCAAAGTAATGGCCCTCGAAACGGATGAGCGGCTCGCGTCTGCCGTCTACGAGCGTGTAGGCGCGTCCGCCACTTTCCACCTCGATCACGGCAAGGAGCGCGGCCGGCTCCACTTCGAGACGGCGGGCTGCCTCCCGGACGAGTGTCGTCGTTTTTTCTGAAAACATGCGCAAACCTCCCTGCTGCTCGGCCCATTTTGCGCCGGTCGCGGGAAGCGGGGACAAAACTGTCTTGCCCTCCTGGGCAACCCGCTGGAAATGCACCGTATTTTTCTTCCCTGCCGCTGCTGTCGCGGGATTCTGTCCCCGCCATGAGCGCATTTTGGCGTGCCCGCCGGATTGCATTGTGCGGCCCCCGCACCTACCTCTGCCAGCGATGTGGGGTATGCCGGCTGCCAGGAGAACGCCATGATCGACCCAAAGAAGCTGCTCAACGACCTTCTGGGCTCGCGGGTTCCGGGGACGGAATCGACGGTGGGCGACAAGGCGGGCCAGATCACGCAGCTTGCCAAGGACAATCCGCTTGCCACGGGAGCGATCGTGGCGGTGCTGCTGGGTACGGGGAAAGGGCGCAAGCTGACGAAGAGTGCCCTGAAGCTGGGCGGCATGGCCGCCATTGCCGGCCTCGCCTACAAGGCCTATCGGGACTATCAGGCCGGCCGCCAGCCGGGCGAGACCCCGCAGGAGCAGGAGCTGCTGCCGCCGCCTGCCGATACGACCTTCGATCCCGCCCAGGCGCCGCAGGGCGAGGACGCCTTTGCCCTTGCCCTGGTGCGGGCCATGATCGCGGCCGCCCGCGCCGACGGCCATATCGACGCGCAGGAGCGCCGGAAGATTGCCGAGCGGCTGAAGGAAACGTCGATCGGTGCGGAGGCGGAAGCCTTTCTCGTGGAAGAGCTCGCGCGCCCTGTCGATCTCGATGCGCTGGTGGCGGCGGCGGAGACGGACGCGCAGAAGGTCGAGCTCTACACCGCCTCGCGTCTTGCCATCGAACCGAAAAGCCGCGCCGAGCGCGGCTATCTGGACATGCTGGCCGGGCGGCTGAAGCTGCCGGACATGCTGGTCGATCACATCGAGGCGACGGTGGCGGAGACCACCGCCTGAGCCTCACCGGCTTGCCAAATCGCGGTACGGCCTGCATAACTGCGGCTGCGCCCATGCGGCGCGGGCGGCAGTGATCGGCCGCCTCTGCAGCAAGGACGGCGGCGCATCCGGGGCGCGGATGCCCGGCCTGTCCACCATCACGTCCTGCAGTTCGTGCGCGTTCGCACGTCGAGCGTGGGGGATGTGTTGTCCAGAATTTCTGCCATTGTCTTCTTTCTGCTTGCCGGTCTTGCCTCCTCCTTCGCGGCAGCGCAGGAGCGCCTGACCGTGTTCGCCGCCGCCAGCATGCGCGAGGCGATGGAACAGGCCGCCGCGGCGTTCGAGGCCGAAAGCGGGGTCGAGACCGTGGTCTCGCTCGCGGCAAGCTCCGTGCTGGCCCGCCAGATCGCGGCGGGTGCGCCGGCCGACATCTTCATCTCCGCCAATCTCGCATGGACCGACTGGCTGGAAGAGCGGGGCTTCCTCCGCGCCGAAAGCCGCAGGAATGTGGCAGGCAACGATCTGGTGATCGCGGCTGGCGGGCCGATGCCGCGCATTGCGGATGCCGGTGTGCTCCTCGGCCGAGGCCGATTCGCCATGGGCGATCCGGGCCATGTGCCGGCCGGCGCCTATGCCAAGGCGGCGCTCGAAAGTCTCGGCCTCTGGGAGGCGCTGAAGGGCAGGGCCGTCTTCGGCGAGAATGCGCGCGTCGCGCTGGAGCTGGCACGGCGCGGCGAGGTGACGGCGGCCATTGTCTACGGTTCCGACCAGAAGGCGGTGGAGGGCGATCTTGCCCGCCTCTACACCTTCCCGCCCGGCAGCCATCCCCCGATCGTCTATCCGGCGGCGGCAACCGGGAATGCGGCGCCGGCGGCAGATGCGTTCCTGGCCTTCCTCTCCGGCCCGCAGGGGCAGGCAATATTCCGGGGGCTGGGCTTTGCGGCACCGCGGTGAGGCCGGCGGGCGGCGGGGCGTGCGATGAGCGAGGTGGACATCATCCTGCTCTCGGCCAAGGTGGCGCTGGCCGCCATCCTGTTTGCGCTGCCGCCGGCCTTCGCCGTGGCATGGCTTCTGGCACGCCGGCGCTTTGCCGGCCGTGGCTTGCTGCAGGCGCTCGTCACCCTGCCGCTGGTGCTGCCGCCGGTGGCCACTGGCTACGGGCTTCTCCTTCTGTTCGGCGGGCAGGGGCCGCTCGGGCGGCTGATGGAGAACTTCCTTGGCCTCACCTTCGCCTTCCGCTGGACGGGGGCCGCGCTGGCTGCCGGCGTCATGGCCTTTCCGCTGCTGGTGCGCCCCATCAGGCTGTCGCTCGAGGCCGTCGACCGGGGGCTGGAGGATGCAGCGGCCACGCTTGGCGCCCGGCGGGTGACGGTCTTCTTCACGGTCACGCTGCCGCTGGCGTTGCCGGGCCTCGTCGCCGGCGCCGTGCTGGGCTTTGCCAAGGCGCTGGGCGAGTTCGGCGCCACGATCACCTTCGTCTCCAACATTCCCGGCGAAACGCAGACGCTGTCGCTTGCCATCTATGCGCTGCTGCAAAGCCCCGGCGCGGAGCCGGCGGCGCTGCGTCTCATCCTCGTCTCGGTGCTGCTGGCGCTTGGCGCGGTGCTCGTGTCCGAGTGGGCGGGACGGCTTGTCCGGAGGGGCAGCGATGGACGCGCTTGAGGTGGACATTGCCGGCCGCGCCGGCAATTTTGCGGTCGAGGCGCGCTTCCGGGCACCGCCCGGAGTGACGGCGCTTTATGGCCCCTCCGGCGCGGGCAAGAGCACGATCCTCAAGATGATCGCGGGTCTGGCACGGCCGCAGTCGGGGCGGATCGTCGCCGGCGGGCGCGTGCTGTTCGACGCCCGTGCCGGCATCGACCTGCCGGCGCGGGCGCGCGGCATCGGCTTCGTCTTCCAGGAGGACCGGCTTTTCCCGCATCTTTCGGTGCACCGGAACCTCACCTACGCGCGTTGGGCCGGGCGGCGGGCGGCGCGGCGCGACGTGGCGGAGGTGGTGGCGCTGCTCGGGCTGGAGGCGCATCTCGACCGCCTGCCGGCCACGCTTTCGGGCGGCGAGCGCCAGCGTGTGGCCATCGGCCGCGCGCTTCTGGCCGAGCCGGAGATCCTGCTGATGGACGAGCCGCTGTCCTCGCTCGACCGCCAGCGGCGGGCCGAGATCCTGCCCTATCTGGAGGCGGTGGCCAACGAGACGCGCATTCCCGTGCTCTATGTCAGCCACGAGACGGACGAGGTGGCGCGGCTTGCCGACCGGGTGGTGGCGCTGGAGGCGGGGCGCGTGCGCGCGGTGGGAACGCCGGCGCAGATCCTGGCCCCCAGCGGCGACGGAGAGGCCGTGGCCCTTCTGGAAGGCCGGGTGAGCGGCATTGATCCCCGCTACGAGACCGCTACCGTCGATCTTGGCGGCGCGACCGTGGAGCTCGGCGCGCCGGGCCTGCCGCTCGGCGGGCGCGTGCGGCTGAAGGTGCGGGCGGGCGATGTTGCGATCGCAACCCATCGGCACGAGGGACTTTCCATCCGCAACCAGCTCGAATGCACGGTGGAGCAGGTGGTGCCCCGTGGAACGGCGGTCGAGATCACGCTGGCGCTCGGGCGGCAACGGCTGTTCTCGCGCATCACGCGTCAGTCGGCCGAGGCGCTGGCGCTCGGTCCCGGCCGGCGGGTGGTGGCGCTCGTCAAGGCGGTGTCGGTGGAGCAGGCCAGGCTGATGCGGCCGGTGGAGGTGGGGAAGACCGGCATTGGAGGATCGTAGCGCTTGTGGAAGGCCGCAGCATTATTTATGCCTTAACATTCCGAGAAGCAGCCCTATCGGCTGCGATGCGGGGAACGAAGTCAGAACGAGTGAGGAGGAGAACCCATGAAAACGCTGATCGCGGCATTGTCCGCCGTCGCGCTGACGGCGCTGGCATCCGGGGCTCAGGCCGCCTGCGACGATGGCGAGATGGTCATCAAGTTCAGCCATGTGGTGGCGGCGAAGGGCCACCCGAAGGGCGATGCGGCCACCTTGCTCGCCGAGCGGGTGAACGAGGAGATGAACGGCACGGCCTGTATGGAGGTCTTTCCGAACTCCACCCTCTACGACGATGACAAGGTGATGGAGGCGCTTCTTCTGGGCGACGTGCAGCTTGCCGCACCCTCGCTTGCCAAGTTCGAGGCCTACACGCTGAAGTACCGGCTGTTCGACCTGCCTTTCCTGTTTCCCACCCTCGATGCGGTCAACGCCTTCATCAGTTCCGATGCCGGCAAGGACCTGCTGAAGGTGACGGAGGATGAGGGCTATACGGGGCTCGGTTACTGGATGTCGGGCCTCAAGCAGTTCTCCGCCAACAAGCCGCTTCTCGAGCCGGGCGACGCGGCGGGGCTGAAGTTCCGGGTGCAGACCTCGGATGTGGCCGTGGCGATGATCGAGGCGATGGGCGCCTCCGCCCAGAAGCTGGCCTTCAGCGAGGTCTACGGCGCGCTGCAGACCGGCGTCGTGGACGGCCAGGAAAATTCCTGGTGCAACATCTACACCCAGAAGTTCTTCGAGGTTCAGGACGGCATCACCGAAACCAACCATCAGCTTCTGGCCTATCTGGTGGTGACGTCCACGGACTGGCTGGAAGGGCTGGAGCCGGAGGTGCGCGACCAGTTCCTGTCGATCGTCGATGAGGTGACGGTGGAGGCCAATGCAGCCGTGGCCGACAAGGAGGCCGCCTGCCGGCAGAACATCCTCGACGCCGGCGGCGTGATCCGCGAGCTGACGCCCGAGCAGCGCCAGAAGTGGCTGACGACGATGAAGCCCGTCTGGGAGCAGTTCGAGGGCGACATCGGTGCGGATCTCATCCAGGCAGCGGCCTCGGCCGGGTCCTGATTGCATCCGGTTGCGCCCGCAGCGGCGGGCGCAACCGCTCCTCCCGCGTGACAACGAGAAGGCTTCGGCCCGGGGATGCAGCGCGCGGGCATAATCCGATCGGGAGGCTTCGATGACATTGCTGTGGCCATCGCTGGCGCTGTTGGCGTTGGTGGGTGGGCTGTTTCTTGCCGAAAGGCGCTGGCCGGCGGCCATCGAGCGGCTTGAAGAAAACATCCTGTCCATCCTGCTTGCCACGATCACCTTCGTCTCCTTCTCGCAGGTGATTGCCCGCTACGGGTTCAACACCGGCTGGGGCGGGGCGCTGGAGTTCACGCGCATCCTGTTTGCCTGGATGATCCTGTTCGGCATGAGCTACGGCGTGAAGCACGGCATCCATCTGGGCGTGGATGCGTTTATCCGTCTCATGCCGGGGCCGCTGTTTCGCGCGGTGGCGATTTTCGGTGCCGTCTGCATCTTCCTCTATGCCTTCATCCTGCTTTATGCGGGTTGGCTTGCCTGGCTGGGGGCGGACGTTTCCACCAACTGGCGCCAGACCGGGGCCGTCGGCTACTGGACCTTCATGTTCGACCGCGGGACGGGGCTGACCGACCTGCGCTATCCGCTGTGGATGCAGGAGGCCTTCGGCCTGCAGGACAGGGTGCACCGCTGGGTGGCCTATCTGATGCTGCCGGTCGGGCTCGCCCTGCTCGCCTATCGGGGGCTCGAAGGCGTGGTGGCGATCGCCACGGGCCGGCGGGAGCTGCTGATCGCCGGGCACGAGGCGGAAGACCTCGTCAGCGAAAACCGCAACGCGGCAGGTGATTGAGTGGCCAGGCCATGGAACCGTTGATCCTCTTCATTCTCGTTCTCTCTCTGCTGTTTCTGGGCGTTCCCGTGGCAGTGTCGCTGGGGCTGTCCTCGCTCATCGTCATCGCGTTCTTTTCCAACGATTCCATCTCCTCGGTGGCGCTGCAGCTCTTCACCGCCTCGCAGCATTACACGCTGCTGGCCATTCCCTTCTTCATCCTCGCCTCCGCCTTCATGTCCACCGGCGGAGTGGCGCGGCGCATCATCCGCTTTGCCATTGCGACCGTCGGGCACTTCCGGGGCGGGCTGGCGATGGCTTCCGTCCTGGCCTGCATGATGTTCGCCGCGCTTTCCGGCTCGTCGCCGGCTACGGTGGTGGCCATCGGCACCATCGCCATCGCCGGGATGCGGCAGGTGGGCTACACGCGCGACTTCGCCGCCGGTGTCGTGGCGAATGCGGGCACGCTGGGCATTCTCATCCCGCCGTCCATCGTGATGGTGGTCTATTCCGCAGCCACGGATGTCTCGGTGGGCCGCATGTTCCTGGCTGGCGTCGTGCCGGGCCTCGTCGCAGGGCTGATGCTGATGATCGCCATCTACGTCATGGCCAGGGTAAAGAACCTGCCGGCGGAGGAGTGGAAGGGCTTCCACGAGATCGTGGAAGGCGGCAAGCAGGCGGGATGGGGGCTGTTCCTCATCATCATCATCCTGGGCGGCATCTATGGCGGCGTCTTCACGCCCACGGAGGCCGCGGCCGTGGCGGCCGTCTATGCCTTCGCGGTGGCGCTGTTCGTCTATCGCGACATGGGGCCGATGAAGGGCGTGCCGTGGGTGCGCGAGGAGGACGGCCGGCGCGCGCGCACCGGCTTCTCCGCCACGGTCTATGCCATCGCCTTCTTCTTCGTGTGGATGATCCTCACCTTCTTCCTCACGGCCGGCTGGGAAGGGGTGAGCCTGTCCGGGCGGGCGCTGGCGGGCCTTGCGCTGTCGGTCTGCGTCATGGTCGCCTATGTGCTGTGGCGCGACGAGGAGAGAAGCCCGCGCAACATTCCTCTGCTCCTCGCGGCCAGCCTGCCGATCTGGCGGCGCAATCTGGCGCTGATGGCACGCAACCTCCTGCCTGCCTTCTTCAACGAGGATACGCGCAAGGTGATGGTGGACGCGGCGCGCACCACGGTGATGCTGATGTTCATCATCGTGAACGCGCTGCTGTTCGCGCATGTGCTCACCGCCGAGCGCATTCCGCAGGCCATCACCAGCCTGATGCTGGATGCCGGCTTCACGTGGTTCACCTTCCTGATCGCGGTCAACGTGCTTCTGCTTCTGGGCGGCCAGTTCATGGAGCCCTCGGGCCTGCTCCTCATCGTGGCGCCGGTGGTCTTTCCCATCGCCATGGAGCTCGGCGTCGACCCGGTGCATCTGGGCATCATCATGGTTGTGAACATGGAAATCGGCATGATCACGCCGCCGATCGGGCTCAACCTTTTCGTCACCTCGGGCATCACCGGCATGAGCCTGGTGCAGGTGGTGCGCGCGGCCCTTCCGTTCGTGGCGGTGCTTTTCCTGTTCCTGATCCTCGTCACCTATACGCCGGTGCTTTCCACCTGGCTGCCCTACAGCCTGATGGGACCGGAGATCGTGACACGCTGAGGAGGGGCGTTAAGCACTTCTTAACCCTGCGAGGGGACTATATGTCCTTCGGATCGGCTTTCCTCCTCCCAAGCGCGGTTCGAACGGGGGCGGCGCCCCTGGTGCCGCCCCTTCCGTTCGGGCTGGATTTCAAGCCACGTGCCGGCGAAAGCGCTACCGGCGGCCTGCTTCCAGAAAGTCGCCGATGCGCTCGATGGCGCGCAGGATGTTCTCCTCCGAATTGGCGTAGGAAACGCGGACATAGCCCTCGCCGAGCACGCCGAAATCCGGGCCGCCGATGAGCGCCACGCCCGCCTCCTCCAGCAAGGCGGAGGCCAGCGCCTTGGCCTTCCAGCCGGTCGCCCTGATGTTGGGAAACGCATAGAAGGCGCCCCGGGGCATCAGGCAGGTGACGCCGGGAAGCCCGTTCAGCCCCTCGACCACGATGTGGCGGCGCGCGTCGAAAGCGCGCATCATCTTCTCCACCTCGTCCTGCGGGCCGTCGATGGCGGCGATGCCCGCATATTGTGCCGGCGCGTTGACGCAGGACCAGCAATTGACCGCGAGCTTGCGCACCTTGTCATAGAGCTGGTCCGGCCAGATGGACCAGCCCAACCGCCAGCCCGTCATGGCCCAGGTCTTCGACCAGCCGTTGAGCACGATGAGCCGGTCGCGAATCGCGGGGAAGGTAAGGAGCGAGGTCGCTGCGTGGCCGTCATAGGTCATGACGTCGTAGATCTCGTCTGAGAGGATGGCGACCTGCGGGTGCGCCTCCAGCCCCTTGACCAGCGTCTCGATCTCCTCGCGCGGGGTCACGCCGCCTGTGGGATTGGCGGGCGAATTGAGGATGAGGAGCCGCGTCTTCGGCGAAATGAGCGAGAGCGTCTCCTCCGCCGAGAAGGCGAAGCCGTTCTCTTCGCGCATCGGCACCGGCACCGGGGTGGCGCCCGTGAACTCGATCATCGAGCGGTAGATGGGAAAGCCCGGATCGGGATAGAGAATTTCCACCCCCGGCTCACCGAACATGACGATGGCGGCATACATGGTGGGCTTGCCGCCCGGCAGGATCATCACGTTGTCCGGCGAGACCTCCACGCCCGTGGTGGCGAGGGTGCGGCGGGCCACCGCTTCGCGGGCCGGCAGAATGCCGGTGGCCGGCGTGTAGCCGTGATGGCCGTCGCGCAACGCCTTCACCGCGGCTTCGACGATGTGCTCCGGCGTTTGGAAATCGGGCTGGCCGATGCCGAGATTGATGATGTCGCGGCCCTGATGGGCCAGTTCCGTCGCCCGCGCGAGGACGGCGAAGGCATTCTCCTCGCCGATGCGGTCGAAGGCGGCTACAGTCTGGAGCATTGGGCGTTTCCGTCCTGGTTCTGTTGTGCTGCGTGCGCTTTTGTGAGGCTTCGGGCGGAAATCGTCAATTGAAGGAGCCACCCGGTGGATGATCTGAAACACTGGACCGCGCGTCCCGCGCCGGCGCGGGCGCTGCTTGCGGGCCGCTATGTGCGGCTGGAGCCGCTCGATCCCGACCGCCATGGCGATGGGCTCTACGCAGCGTGCAGCGTGGCGGATGCGGCGCAGCGGTTCCGCTGGCTTGCCGAAACGGCCCCGCAAAGCCGCGCGGCGCTCCAGCCCTGGCTCGAAAGGGCCGCGGCCAGCCACGACCCGCTGTTCTTTGCCGTCGTCGATGCCGCGACAGGGCAGGTCGGCGGCCGGCAGGCCCTCATGCGTATCGACCGGGCCAATGGTGTGGCGGAGATTGGCAGCATCTACTGGGGCCCGACGATCGCCCGGACGCGCCTTGCCACCGAAGCCTTCTTCCTGTTTGCCCGCCACCTGTTCGACGATCTCGGCTACCGCCGTTTCGAGTGGAAATGCAACGCGCGCAACGAGCCGTCGAAAAGGGCTGCCCTGCGCTTCGGCTTCCGCTACGAGGGCACCTTTCGCCAGCACATGGTGATAAAGGGCGAAAACCGCGATACGGCATGGTATGCGATTCTCGACCATGAATGGCCGGCGATCCGGGCGGCGCTCGAAACCTGGCTTTCGCCGGAAAATTTCGATGTGTCGGGACGGCAGAAAAAGCGGCTGGAGGCGATGATGCAGATGGAGCGTGCCGCAGGCAGGCAGGGCGAGACGGATGCGAGAGGTTGACCGGCGATGAAGGAAAATCGTGAAGCTGCCGTCGCCGCGGCCCTCATTCTCGTGGGTTTCGGGCTTACCGCATTCTTCCTGCCGCACGTGATGCTGGTGGTGGGAGACATCTCGACCGTGGCGGCGGCGGGCGTGGCGGTTCTGTTCGTCGCCGGCTTTTTCGTCCTGTTCTGGCTGCGCGCGCGCAGCCAGCGGCGCAAGGGGCGGTGAGGGCTACGCCAGACTTGCCGCCAGAAGCATGAGCCCCAGCACGAGGATGAGAAGCGCGCCGGCAATCTCGATGCCGGCATGGATGCGCGCGCTCCATGCGCCGCCGCCGGCGATCGCCACTGCCCAGTTCTTGGCTGTCACGGCGAGTGTGGCGAGGATGGAGACGGTGATGGCCGTGCCGAGCGCCATGGCGAAGACGGAGACGATGCCGCCAAGCCACAACGCGTTGAGAAAGGAAAAGGTCAGCACGATGAGAGCGCCGGAACAGGGGCGCAACCCCACCGCGGCGACGGCCGACCAGCCCGTTTTCCAGTCGAGGCGCTCCCCGGCGAGCACCGTCGGGTCCGGCGCGTGGGCATGGCCGCAGGTGGGGCAGGCTTCGCCCGGCGCATGATCGTGATGGTCATGGTGATGATGGTGGTCCTCGCCCTCGCCGTGCCCATGATGGTGATGTTCTTCTTGGGCATGGGCGGCCGAGAGGCTGTGGGCGGCCGGCCGTGAAGGCCCTCCCTTCGCCACCAGATGGCGAAGCTTGCGCCACAGAAGCCAGGCACCGAAGGCGGCGATGAGCGCGAAGCTCGCACTTTCCAGAAAACGGGTGGCGTGCGTCATGGAAATGGCGGTCCCGCGCAGCGCCAGAAAGACCGCCGCCATGAGCAGTATGGCGGTGATCGCCTGCATCGCGGCGGCAGCGAAGGACAGGAGGACGCCGCGCCTGAGCGTCACCTCGTTGGCGACCATATAGGAAGAGATCACCGCCTTGCCGTGGCCGGGGCCCGCCGCGTGGAACACGCCATAGGCGAAGGACAGGCCCACCAGCACCCACAATTGAGAGCCGTCCTGGCGCATGGCCTTCAGCGCGCCCGTCAGCGCCCGGTAGAAAGCCTGTTGCTGGGTGTTGATCCACTGCATGAGGCCGGCCAGAGGCCCCACGGGGGCGAGCGAAGGCTCGGCGGCGCCGATGCCGAGGGAGCTTTGGGCATGGGCGGGCAGCGCCAGGAGCGCCAGAACCCCGACAGCGAGCAGCAGCCTGGCCAGACCTGCCCTGGAGCTTAGGCTAGCCATTGGCGTCGCACCGGATCTCGAGCTTGGTGGCGAAGATCTTGCTCAGGTCGTTGCCGCCCGGATCGTTGAAGAAGGCTTCAGTCAGCGTCTGCTGATTCTGGGCGATGGCTTCCTCGGGGTCGGGGCGGATGACGGCCCGGCTGCAGCCCTCGGGCAGGTTCTCGACATTCATGTAGCTGTCTTCCACGAAGTCTATGGCGGTGTAGAAGGTGGGGTCGTAGACGCCGAACTCCACCCTGCCCTGAAGGGGCATCGGGCCTGCGGGCCGCGACTCGAACAGGATGATGAGCTGGCCATCCACGAAATCGGTCATCAGCCGCTCGGGCGGCTGCATCCCGACGTCGCGGCCGTTGGCGGTGACGACCTGGAAGTAATTGAACTCGGCCAGCGATTCGTGGACGACGTCGGCAACTTCCTGAAGCTCCTCGGCGTCCAGGGTGAGGTCCTGGTTGCGGTCGAATTCGAGCAGCACCGTGCTGGAGAAGAGGTCGTCGAACCGCCACACATGGCGCAGCGCCTCCACCTCGCGATTGCCGTTCACCATCACGTCGAGCCGCGCCTCGGCAAATACATGCGGATGGGCGAAGGCCGGTGTGCTCGCGGCACACACAAGGGCGAGCGTTGCCATTCGCGTCCAACAATGCATGTGCAGTCGTCCCCCATCTGAGCCGAGAGGCGACTTGTCTATCACGAAGCAGGCGAAAATGGGACAGCGGAACGGGGCAGCGGCGGTTGTCCGCCGGCCGCCCGTTCTCAACCCCTGTCGCAGTTTTCCTTGAGCCAGCGGGCCATGAAATCCACGAGCGCGCGCACCTTGGCCGGCAGGTGGCGGCGATGCGGATAGACGGCGAAGATGCCGGCGCCATCGGTGATGTGCTCGTCGAGCAGCGTCACGAGGCGCCCCGCCTCGATCTCGGGCGCGGCGATGAAATCCGGCAGGAAGGCAAATCCCAGCCCCGCCACCGCGGCATTGCGCACGGCCAGCGGGCTGTTGACCTCGATGCGCGCGGAGACGGAGACGGTGAGCGGCGTGCCGTCACGCTCCCTGAAGGGCCAGTTCTGGCGGAAGCGGCCGTTGGTGTCCACGATGCAGGGCAGGCGCTCGAGGTCCCGCGGATGGGCAGGCCTGCCCACCTTTTCGATGAGCGCGGGGGCGGCGCAGAGCGGCAGGGTGAAAGGTGCCAGGCGCCGGGCAATCAGCGAGGAATCCTCCAGCCTGGTGATGCGGATGGCAAGATCGAATCCTTCTTCCACCAGATCGACGAACCGGTCGTCGAGCTGGATGTCGAGCACGACCTCGGGATGGGCGGCCGCAAAGTCGATCAGCGATCGCCCGATGGGCGCGTCGGCGAAGGTGCGCGGTGCGGAAAGCCGGATGCGCCCCCTGATGTCGCCGGATGAGTCGCGAATGGTCTCGGCCAGGCTGTCGATTTCGCGCACGATCTCGACGGCCCGCCGGTAGTAGGTCTGGCCTGCCTCGGTGAGCGAGAATTGCCGCGTGGTGCGGTTGAGCAGCAGGGCGCCGAGCTCGTCCTCGAGTTCGCGCACATATTTCGACAACAGCGCCTTGGAACGGCCCACCTTGCGGGCGGCGGCGGAAAAGCCTTCCGCCTCGACCACGTCGATAAAGGCGCGCATGCGGGTCAGCGTGTCCATGCCGGGTCCCCTCCTCAGGCCAGGATGGCGGCAGCCAGGCGGATGAGCTGCCGGTCGCTTCCCGGCGGGCCGAGCAGCGAGATGCCGAAGGGCGCGCCATGCACCTCACCCAGGGGAAGGGTGATCTGGGGCCAGCCCAGCATGCCGGCGAGACAGGTGAGCGGCGCTGCCTTCTCCCGATAGGCGTCGAATTCGGGCTGGGTGGCGATCTTCAGCGGTGCGGCGCTGGGCGCAGAAGGCAAGACCACCACCATGTCCGGGTCCATGAGCGCCGTGAAATCGGCGATGACGTCGCGGCGGAAGCGGTGTGCCGCCTCAGCCGTCGCCGCGCTCACCGAGCGGGCATAGGCGAAGCGCTCCCTCACGCCGGGACCCAGACCGCGCTCCCCTCGGGAGAGGAAGGCGCCGTGCGCCTGCCATGCCTCGTGGGCCTGGATCTCCTTGAAATGCTCGAACAGCTCGCCCGTCGGGCAGGGCAGGGCGAGGAAGCCTGCCGGCCGCTCGAAATGTTCCAGCACGCGCCTCAGCATCGCGCCATAGGCCGTGCGCTCCTCCTGTCCGAAGAGCAACGTCTCCATTTCGGCGATGCGCACGGGGCGGGCGAGGGGCACCTCATGGCTGTCGGCACCCAGCAAAACGTCGCCCACGGCGGCATAGGTGGCGATGTCGCGGGCAAACCAGCCGAAGGTATCGAATGAAGGGGCGAGCGGCATGGCCCCCTGCATGGAGATGCGCCCATGGGTGGTGCGCAGGCCGACCAGCCCACAGAACGAGGCGGGCACGCGGATCGAGCCGTTGGTGTCCGATCCGATGGCGATGTCGGCGAGACCGCCGGCGACGGCGGCCGCCGAGCCGGAGGAGGAGCCGCCCGTCACCCGATCCCGCGCCCGCGGGTTCACCGGCGCGGGAAAGTGTGCGTTCATGCCGATCATGGAGTAGGCGAGCTCGTCGGTCTGGGTTTTGCCCAGGAACCGCGCCCCGGCATCGAGCAGCGCCTGGATGGCGGGGGCCGTGGTCCGGGCGATGCCGCTCTCGGCGCCCCTCTGCGGGTTGCCTCCGCCCGTCGGATAGCCCACCACGTCGTAGATGTCCTTGACGGCGAGGGTAAGGCCCATCAACGGCCCTTCCGGCGAAGAGGAGACCGCCGCCTGGGCGTAATCCAGAAAGGCATTCAACGCATCTCGTGTCGCCGTCATTCCTGCTCCTCGGTGGGTTTGCGGCCGACAATCGGCGCTTGCTCGAAATTTTTCAAGCCGAGGCCGATTTTTCATTTGATTGTGACAGGCAAGGCGCCTATATCCGCGCCTGCCCAAAGTCGCACGTGCCTGTGGGTGTCCGCCGGGCCTCGGAAATGGCGAGGAAACCGGTAAGGTACCTGGACCTAACCCCTCCAGTCGGTTTCGCGGCCAACCACGAAACCGAGGACACCTTGAAGCAACGACGGTGCGGGCCTTTCTGGTGTCTGCCGGTTGTCCAAAGACCGGGGTTACTAAAGAGGCACACCTTCATTGCCGGCAGTGCGGATGGGAATCTCCCATACCAAAGCTGAGGCAGACAAAGCGGAGCTTTCGCCGAGAGGCGGGCGCTCATTGTCATGCGTTAAGCGCATCCACGGGTTTCCGGCAACTTCCACCCTCCGGCCCGTCGATCCGTTTGCCGCATCCTTTGTCCACCGCGGGCCGATGGCCCGTTGAGCTTGAGCTTCCAGCAAGGGCGGCCTGCCGCCGCCGGAGAAGGAGATACCCCGATGGCCACGCAGCGCATTCTCGACTTTCTCGCAACCCGACGTCCCGAGGGGCCCTGCCTCGTCGTCGATCTCGACGTCGTGCGCGAGAACTATCGCGCCTTCGAGCGGGCCCTGCCCGATTCCAGGATCTTTTATGCGGTGAAGGCCAACCCGGCGCCGGAGATCCTGAAGCTTCTGGCCGATCTCGGCTCCTCCTTCGACACGGCCTCCGTGCCCGAGATCGAGATGGCGCTCGATGCGGGCGCGACCCCTGATCGCATCTCCTTCGGCAACACCATCAAGAAGGAGCGCGACATTGCCCGCGCCTTCGATCTCGGCATCCGGCTCTTTGCCGTCGACTGCAAGGAGGAGGTGGAGAAGATCGCCCGTGCCGCGCCGGGTTCGCGCGTGTTCTGCCGCGTGCTGACCGATGGGGCGGGTGCGGAGTGGCCGCTGTCGCGCAAGTTCGGCTGCGTGCCGGAGATGGCCGTCGACGTGCTGCGCCATGCGGCGGCGCTCGGCCTCGATGCCTATGGCGTATCCTTCCACGTTGGTTCTCAGCAGACGGATCTTTCCGCCTGGGACCGCGCGCTGGGCGATGCGCGCTTCGTCTTCGAGGCGCTGGCCGAGCAGGGTATCGTGCTCAGGATGGTCAACATGGGCGGCGGTTTCCCCACGCGCTACCTGCGCGACGTGCCGGCGGCCCAGGCCTACGGCCAGGCGATCTTTACCGCGCTCAGCAAGCATTTCGGCAACCGGCTGCCGGAGACCATCATAGAGCCGGGCCGCGGCATGGTGGGCAATGCCGGCGTCATCAAGTCCGAGGTGGTGCTGATCTCCCGCAAGTCGGAAGACGATGCGGTGCGCTGGGTCTATCTCGACATCGGCAAGTTCGGCGGACTGGCCGAGACGATGGACGAGGCGATCCGCTATCCGCTCGTCACCAGGCACGATGGCGAGGAAACCGCGCCCTGCGTGGTGGCAGGCCCCACCTGCGATTCGGCCGACGTCCTCTACGAGAAGACGCCCTATCCGCTGCCCCTGTCGCTGACGGTGGGCGACGAGGTGCTGATCGAGGGGACGGGCGCCTACACCACCACCTATGCCTCGGTGGCCTTCAACGGTTTTGCGCCGCTGCGATCCTACGTGATCTGAGGGGCGCATCAGCGCCCTTTTCCACCCGTGCCTGCCGGCGTCCCGCCCGCGGGCACGAACCCTGGCGGGCATTTCATACCGGGAAGGATTGCAGAGATGCTCGGACACGCTTTCAAGGATGCTGGCAACCCGGCCGCCGCCGGGCGGGCCGCCGCTTTCATCATCACCGAGGAAACCCCCGGTGACGCGGGCGCGCGCGAGGCGCTGCTCGACCGCGCCATGGGGCCGAAGCGCAAGCGCAAGTCTTCCGAGAGGCTGCGCCGCGGACGGCGGCCGGCGCAGGGGCTGGCCTTTGTCGCGCGCAGCGCGGACGGGGCGCTCGTGGGCACCGTGCGGCTGTGGGAGGTGCGGCTCGGCGCGGCCGGCGCGCCGGCCCTGCTTCTTGGACCGCTTGCCGTGGAGCCGGCGATGAAGGGGGCGGGGATCGGCTCCGCCCTCATGCGCCACGCCATCGGCGCGGCGCGACAGCTTGGCCACCGCGCCATACTGCTCGTGGGCGATGCCGGCTACTATGCCCGCTTCGGCTTTTCTGCGTGCAAGACCGGCTCGCTTGCCATGCCCGGTCCCTATGAGAGGGAGCGTTTCCTGGCGCTCGAACTTGTCGAGGGCGCGCTCGACGGCGCGCATGGGGTGCTGGTGCCGGGCGCTCGCCGCGCGGAGAAATTGGGCCGCTCAGATCACCTGGCTCAGCTGCATGGCCAGCGCCATGTCGCCGTCGACGCGCAGCTTGCCCTGCATGAAGGCAGAGGTGGGATCGAGATCGCCGGAGATCAGCGCCTCCAGATCGTCCCTGGAAAGCGCGATCGTGCAGTCGGCGTCGCCATCGCCCACGGAGATCTCGGTGCCGGACAGCAGCAGGGCGCCCTCGGCGCCGCAGTCGAACTTCACCGAACCGTCGAGTGACCGGCCGGCCAAACGTTCACGCATCTTCTCGGCGATTTCATCCAGTCCCATGGCTGCTCCTTCCTGCGGCTTGGGTGGCAGGCGGATAAGCCCGCCCGCTCCGCCCGCCGGCTTGAACCGGCGAGGCACCATGGCGTAGCAGCCAAGTTACGTTTACGTCAATGTGAATCTGCGGGCGAGGGCTTTCCCCCCTTGCCCGGCTCATCCAGCAGCCGGTCGAGGAGATCCGTCAGGCGCTCCAGATTCTGCCGTCCGCCGAGACGGGCAATCATGCGGTTCTCGTGCTCCTGCCAGAGTGCCGTCATCCGCTCCACGCAGCGCTCTCCTTCCTCGGTGAGGTACAGGGAATGGGAGCGGCGGTCCGCCTGACCCTTGCGTCGCTCCGCCAGGCCGCGGGATTCGATGCTGTCCATCAGGAACACGAAGTTCGCCCTCTTGATGCCCAGCCACTCGGCAATGGTGGTCTGCTTCTGACCGGGATATTCGGCGATCATGGCCAGCACCGAGAATTCGGCCGGGCGCAGCTTCACCTTCGCCAGCGTGGCGGCAAAGTCTTGAAACACGAGGAGTTGTGCACGCCGCAGCTTGAAATCGAGAAGCGAGGTGATGCAGGGCAGCCGCCTGCGAACCGCTGGCATGGCCTGGCTGTCGTTGCAGTGTCTGTTGGTCTGGGCTGCGGAAGAAATCATGACACCTCCAGGACTGGTGGTTGCGGCGCGTGATCAGAGTTGCGGCAGGACAGCCGACCTGCGCATCGAGCAGGCGGCGAAAGCCGTGCCGGCGGGAACTGCGCCATGGGAAAAATGCGCACTTCAGCGTGCGGAGATAAGGATTATTCTCCTCAAATATTTCATCAAAAACAATAACTGAATAGGACAGATGAAGCCTGTTTCCTATCTCAGTTACGCCGTTTACATTTCAAATTGCGTCATTTTTGGGGCGGTAAACGGCGGCGAATGGCGTTGTCGCGTATTTCTGCCTTGGAAAGATAGTCGATCTGCTCGACCATCACCTCGTGAACCAATTCCTCTCCCACCCGTGCGTTCATGCTCTCCCTGATGCCATTGCGCAAGGCATCCAGGTCGATGTTCGCCCGCTCGGTGAAATCGATCTGCGGATTGGCGTAGAGATAGCTGTGGAGCTCGTCTGTCAAGAGTGCTTCGGCGGGCAGGGACAGCGCTTCAAGCCTTTCCGGCGGCGCGGTGAAGACGAGGCGCGCGAGAAAATAGCCGTCCACCCGTCCTTCCTTGACCACGGGAATGGAGATGACCGGCGTGCGCACATAGTCGAGCCCGCCGAAGAAGGCGGGCAGGGGCGTGGCATTTCTCGCCGCCTGCGAAGTCTGAAACGAGTAGAGCACCGCGCCGAGGGTGGCGGCGCTGATCCAGACGGCGGCGAGAAGGAACTTGAACATGCTAGCGTCCGAACTCGCGCACCGAATAGGTGCCGTCGGCCTGGGCGCGCTCGATGGCGCTTTGCAGAAGCGCCGCAACCTCGCCGACGGCGCTCAGATGCGCCTGAATGGTCGCCTCGTTGGTCGCCAGGCTGTCGCGCAGGCGCATCATGGCCTGGCGGTGCTCTTCGCCGAGCTGTTGCGGCTTGACGCCCTTGAAGGCGCGGCCCAGCTCGTGGAGGTGGCGGCTCTTGCGGGCGTTCGCGGCCTTTATGTCGAAGTGCGGCTCGCTGCGGATTGCCGCCGTCTCGGCCTCGATGGCCTCGGTGACACGCTCCAGGAGCGGGATGAGCGCAACGGCGCTGCCGTCGGCCGGCGCGGGAGCGGCAGTGCTGGCGAGGGAGGCTGGATCATTCATGGGTGTCTGCTCACGCTGGCTATTGTCGTCCGTCTTTTGCGGGAAGGGCAGCGGCATCGGCGGACAGGCGCCTGGCCATCTGGCGTTCGATCTCCTGCACCAGCCCGTTGGCAAGCGCGCTCTGGCTTGCCGCTTCCGCGACCTGCGGTCCGGAGGAGACGCCGGAGACCGGCACCTTGCGGCCGTCCTCCAGCGTGTAGTCGCCAAGCACGCGCTCTGCGATGCCTATGCCGCCGCGCCGGGCCATGGCCTCGCCCAGCTCCTGGGCCAGGAGGCCGCGCCACATGTCGCCGGAAAGCCCTTCGCCGTAAAAGGCGTTTTCCTCCGGCAGCATGGTCTGCAGAAAGCTTTGCAGCACCATCGCCTCGAACTGCACATAATGCTCGGGCATGCGGGCGGCAGCGGCCTTCGGCGCGGGGGCGGACACCTCGAAGGTGCCGTCGGCCGTTCCTGCCGCATGGGCCTTCAGGCGCGCGCGGGCTGCCTCCGCCCGTTCCGGGTCGGCCGCCCTTGCCACGTCCATGAGAATGTCGCCGGGTGGTGAGATTGCCACGAGCACCGTCCGCGAGCCGTTTCGCCTGCTTCCGACTATGGCAGGCAAAGCTTGCGGCAGGCTTGCCGCTCAGGGCTTGCGCCGCTGTTCCAGAAGCTCCAACAGCGCCTTTTCCTGCGTCGCGCGTTCGTGCTTTCGCACCGCGTTGTCATGCGCGCGCCCGGCGACTTCCACGCGGGCACGGGCGGCGGCAACCTTGCGCGTCTCGGCCATTGCCTGATCGAGCTGCCGTTCCTTCTCGTTCAGGGCGCGGGCGATGCGATCATGATAAAGGGCGGGAAAGAGGGAGGCGAAGCTGTCCGGCGCATCGAACTGCCGGGCGAGGGACTCGGCCTCCCGTTCGGCCGCCGATGCCTGCTCCAGATGCGCTGCGCGGCGTGTCTCGTGAAGCTCCTGAAGCTGCTTCTGGAGCTTGACGAGCCGCGCCAGCCGCTTGTGCCTGTCTCCTGCCATCGTCTATCCGCCGATCGTGGTGGGAAGGAAGCCATCGACGAACAGGCGCAGAAAGGTGGCGATGCCGAAATAGAGAAGCAGCAGCCCGCCGGCGATGACGAAAGGCAAAGAGATGAAATAGATGGGAATCTGCGGGGTGAGCTTGTTGATGAAACCGACGGCGAGATTGACCAGAATGGCATAGGCCACGAAGGGGCTGCCCAGCCGGATCATCACAAGGAAGGCTTGCGAGAGCGTGTCGGAAAGATCGACCAGCGCGGCTTGCGGGTCGAACAGTCCATCCACCGGGGCCAGCTCGTAGGAGGCCACCAGCGCCTGGATGACGGCGTGGTGGAAATCGAAGACGAACAGCAGAAGCAGCGCCGAGAAGGAGATGAGGGCGGCAAGCTCCGGCTGCAGCTCGTTCTCCTCCACGGCCACGCCGCCGCCGGCCATCCCGAAACCGACCATCATGGCCATGGCCGATCCGATGAACTGCAGCGCCAGCACGTAGAAGCGCGCCACCAGCCCGATGAGCGCACCGATCAGAACCTCCGAGCCGATGAGCACGAACATGGCCTGCGGCTGGCGCGAGACGTGCGGCACGATGGCGCCCCACAGATGCGCCAGCAGGGCGAGCGAGGCGGCGATGGCGACGAAGAGGCGCACCTGCACGGGAAGGCGGGCGCTGCCCAACCCCGGCATCAGCATGAAGCAGGCGCCAATGCGGCAGAAGGCGAGGAAGGCGGCGAGGATGGCCGTCTCGATCATCGCGCGGGGTCAGGAGATGGAGCCCAGAACGCTGATCTCCACCCCCTTGGCGATCTCGACATGGCTCAGCACGGGCAGGGTGGGGAAGAGGCGTTCGACGATCATGCGCACATAGGGCCGTGCCTCGGGGGCGGTGACCAGCACGAAGCGCTCTCCGGCGTCGATATGGGTGCGGATGGCCTTGCTCGCCTCCTGCCCGAACTCCTCCAGTTGGCGCGGATCGATGTCGAACTCGCGCACCTCGCCCTTGGCGTCGCGCTTCAGCGCCTGGTGGAAGGCCAGGTCCCAGCGGTTGCCGAGGCGCAGGACCTTCAGGACGCCGCCCTCGGAAAGGTCGCCACAGATCTGCTGCGCCATGCGGATGCGCACATGCTCCACGATCTGCTCCGTGCGGCGGATGTGCGGCGCGATCTCCGCGATGGCCTCGATGATGAGATGCAGGTTGCGGATCGACACGCGCTCCGCCAGCAGAAGCTTCAGCACCGCCTGCAGGCCCGGATAGGTGATGTGGGCGGAGCAGATTTCGTCGGCCAGCTTGCGGTATTCCGGGTCCAGCCGGTCGATCAGCGCTTTCATGTCCTTGTAGGAGAGAAGCTGCGGCAGGTTGTTGCGGATCACCTCGCTCAGATGCGTCAGCAGCACCGACATGTTGTCGGCATAGGCAAGCTGCTTGCTCTTCAGCTCCTCGATAAACATCTCGGAGACCGAGTAGGCGCGCATCCCGAAGGCCGGCTCCTTCACCTCCTCGCCGGGCAGGTCCGGGGCAGGCTTGCTGCCCAGAAGAACGGTCAGCTCCCCGACGCGAAGCTGATGTTCGGCCACCACCGTGCCGTGGATGTTGATGCGGTAGCTCTTGGGCGGGATGGTGAAATCGTCGGTCAGACGCACCTCGGGCACCACGAAGCCGTATTGGGCGGCGAACTTCTTCCGCATCTTGTTCATGCGGAAGGCCAGTTCCTGGTGCGAGGCGATGAGCCGTGTGGAAAGCTGCTTGCCCACCAACAGCTCGATCTCGGCCGTCTTCAGCGAGGATTTGACGGAGTTCTGCTCTTCCTCGGCGGCGTGCAGCTTCCTGCGCCGCTCTGCTTCGGCAACCGCCTCCTCGCGTGCCTTCTCGCGCCGCGGCAGCACGTAGCCGAGCCCCGCCATGACGCCTGCCAGCGCCAGGAAGGGCAGGGCCGGCAGTCCCGGCATGAGCGCAAGCGTGGCAAGCAGCGCAGCAGCCACGAACAGGGCGCGCGGATAGGCGCCAAGCTGCCCGAAGACGGCCTGATCGGCCGAGCCGCGCGTGCCCCCCTTCGAGACGAGAAGGCCGGCGGCAAGCGAGACGATGAGCGCAGGAATCTGTGTCACGAGGCCATCGCCCACCGACAGCTTGGTGAAGACGTCGGACGCCTGGGCGAGGTCCATGCCATGGCGCGAATAGCCGATGGCGATGCCGCCCACGATGTTGATGGCGGTGATCACGAGACCGGCAATGGCATCGCCGCGCACGAATTTCGAGGCGCCGTCCATGGCGCCGAAGAAGGCGCTTTCCTCCTCCAGCTCGCGGCGCCGGCGCTGCGCCTCCTTGTCGTCGATGGTGCCGGCGGAAAGATCGGCGTCGATGGACATCTGCTTGCCCGGAATGGCATCGAGCGTGAAGCGCGCGCCCACCTCGGCGATGCGGGTCGAGCCCTTGGTGATGACCACGAAGTTCACCACGATGAGGATGAGGAAGACGATGAGCCCGATGACGAAGTCGCCGCTCATCACCAGCCTGGAGAAGCCGCCGATGACATGGCCTGCCGCGTTTGTGCCTTCGTGGCCGTTGGACAGGATCATGCGCGTCGTCGCGATGTTGAGCGACAGGCGCATCATGGTGGCGATCAGAAGCACGGTGGGGAAGGAGGAGAAGTCGAGCGGGCGCTGAATCCACAGGGCCACCATCAGGATGAGCACCGAGAAGGCGATGGAGAAGGCAAGGCCGACATCGATGAGAAAGGGCGGAATGGGCAGGAACAGCACCGCCAGAATGATGACGATGCCGACCGCAAAGCCGATGTCACGCCCATGCCGCCGCGGCTGCGTGCCCGCAAAGGTTTCGCTCAACGCCATCTGCACCTCCTTGTGGGCTGCGAGGATAGGATGCGAAGCTTGTGCGAGGGCGGAAAGGATGGGCGGCGATCAGGCCGGGGAGGGCTCAAAACCCGTCCTGGATTCTCTGAAAGATCACCGTCGTGAAGGAGGAAATCTGCGCTCCGACGAATGGCCCGGAGAACGCCACGGCAAGCAGGATGGCCACGATCTTCGGCACGAAGGTCAGCGTGATCTCCTGCACCTGGGTCAGGGCCTGGACAAGCGCGATGCCGACACCCACCACCATGGCGACGATCACCGCCGGGCTGGCGGCCACAAGCACCGTCCAGATGGCATATTGCACGATGTCGAGGGCGTCGGCCTCATTCATGGTCAGCGGATGACCACGCCGGGTCCGACGACGATCTCCTCGCCACCTTCCAGCGTGGCCACCACGCCGTCGCTGTAGATCTTTACCTGGGAGACCGTGCCGCTCACCGAGCCATCGGCCGAGGTGATCTCGCGGCCGACGAGGCCGCCGGCCTGGGACAGCGAGGCAGCGGCCAGAAGCTGGTCCAGCTTGTCGTTGATTCTCACCGACTGCTCGACCTGCGAAAAGCTTGCAAGCTGCGCCACATACTCGGTGGAATCCATGGGCGCGGTCGGATCCTGGTTGCGCATCTCGGCGACCAGCAGCCTCAGGAATGCCTGATAGTCCACCGTCTGCGGTGCAGCGGTGGAGGATGTCTGGTTGCCGGCCGTGCCCGTGACCGTCGAAACGTCCATGCCCGTCTCCTCTATTCTGCGACCGCCCTGGAGAGCGCGTCTTCCCTCGGTCTTCCTGCCGCCAGAATCTCTTCCTCCAGCGGGTAGAGGGCGCGGATCGCCTTCAGCGCATCATAGACGCGGCCCTCGCACACCAGCGTGTCCACGTGCTTCAGCCCCGCCAGCACGCGCGCGTTGCGGAACACGCCCAGAAGATTGGCGAGCGTGTCGCGGAAGACCTCGCGCGCCTTCTCCGCGCCCTCGGGATCCATCAGCATGATCTGCGCCGCGAAATAGAGCTGGCGCAGCGGCGTGCGCGCGTCCTCCGGTTGCAGTACGTGGTTCTGCAGCAGGAACTGCACGTCGTTGAGAAATTCCAGCGAGACCTTCCTGTCGACCCTGATGACGGCGCCGTTGACGTAGATCTTCTCTCCCGCCTTGAGCGATATCTTCAGTGTGTTGGTCATTTCAGGCCGTCGCGGATGATCTGCGAGATTTCGATGAGTCCGTCGAAATTCTCGGAGCGCCCCTGGCGGATCGCCTCGCCCTCGCGCAGGAGCCAAAGGCCGATGGAGATCAGGTTGGCGCGCAGTTCCTTCGGCAGCTCATTGTCCGGGCTGCCCAGATCGCTCAGAAGCGCGGTCCACACCCGGTTCATGAACAGGATGGCGTCGATCGCCTCGGGGGAGCCGGCTCCCGCCTCGCGGGCGGCCGTCAGAAGCTCGATGGAGCGCGTCAGCACCTGGCGTTCGCGGTCCTTCGCGTCGGCCACCGAATCTGTCTGAACCTCGCTGTAGGAAAACTGGTACATGGTTTCTTGGGTCCCGCCCCCGATCGTCACAGATAATTCACGAGGCTGAGCTGCCGGATGCGGCCGGTCAGCGCATAGGCCGTCTCGATCTGGGTCAGCAGCTCGTTGACCCTCGTCGCTGCCTCATAGGTATCGACCCCTTCGAGATCCCTGACCAGCGCGTTGAACAGGTCCCTTTGCGAAGAGATGCGCGTGTTGGCTTCCTCGATGCGCCCCTGGACGAGGCCGACCTCGCTCTGGGTTCGAGCAAGGTCGGCCACTGCCCCCCCGACGAGCGTGGTGGAGCGCTCGTAGAGCGTTTGCATCGCCTCGTCGCCAAGCGGTATCTGCAGAAGGTCGCTCAGCGCTGCCGTTGCCATGGCCAGCCTGCGCATACCCCGTTCGTTGGCCGTGGCCGAGGTCTCGGCCGTCTCGTTCAGCGTGATGCGGGTGGTGATCTTCTGGTCGGAGGCATTGGACCAGGCATCGGTCCAGCCCGTGCCCATGAAGCTTGCCTCCACGACATCCAGAAAGGCGTCCATCTGCGCTGCCGTGATGTTCGCGGCCGCGGGGTCCGTCTGGGGGAAGCCGAAATGGCTCGCAAACAGCGTGTCGAACTGGGCCTTGTTGGGCGAGGCGGGGTCGGTGAAATCGTTGATCGGCGCCTCGTCGGTGTTGATGCCGGCGAACAGATACTCGCCGTTCAGGCTGCTGTTGAGAACGCTGGTCATCGACTCCAGTGCGTGGCGAGCGCTGGCGCGGATCACCTGTGTGTCCGTGTCCCCGGAGGAGGCGGCAGTCAGCGCCTCCAGGACATCCTGGGAAATCCTGCCGAGCTTCTCCAGGGCATCCTGCGTGGCGTCGAGCCGTGCGGTCGCCAGCCCGTTGGTGGCGGCAAGGTTCTCCAGCCGGGCGATGTCCCGCGTGGCCGAGAAGCTGGTGGCGGCACGCGCGCCGAGCGTAACGCCCGGATCGGCCAGGCGCCCGGTGCTCATCTCTTCCTGGGCGCGCGAGAGGTCCGCCTGCATGCGCATGAGCTGGTGGCGCAGGGTCTGCGAGAGGCTGAGGGTGGAGATGAAGGACGTCTTCATGGTCAGCGCGTGGCCTCCATCAGAGCCGACAGCATCGTGTCGATGGTGGCGATCAGCCGGGCGGACGCCTCATAGGAATTTTCCAGATCGAGCAGCAGCGACATTTCCTCGTCGATGTTCACGCCGGTGGCATCGGAGAGCACGGTCTGGGTGTGCGTAGCCAGCGCCTCCTTGGTCTGCGCGCCTCTCGCGGCGTCCTTGCGCAGGCTTTCAAGCCAGCCGATGGATTCGGCGGCGAAGGCGTTGAGGCTCTGCGTGGCCTCCAGCCCGCCTGCCGGGTCGAAGCTCATCGGCGCGTCGAGCTTGCCCAGATAGGCGTTCAGAAGGTCGGCATAGGAAGCGCCGCCCTCGGTGTTGTGCACATAGCCGGCGCCGTTGGCGCCGCCGTCGCGCAAGAGATCCGGATCGGCGAGGAAAGACGTGTTGAGCGCGATATTGCCGGCCAGCCCGTGCACCAGCGTGGCCGCCGCCGGCAGGGCCGGCCCGCCAGGCCAGGTGAAAAGCCCCGCCCGGTCGGCCAGGGTGCCGCTCGGGTCGGTTTCGGCAAAGGCGGTGATGAGGCCGCGCGCCGTCTCGTCGAGCTGGCGCTGCATCTGCACGGCCACGGTGTCGCGCAGCTGCAGGTTCGCCGCCAGGCTTCCCGCCGCGCTGGTGTTGCCGCCGCTGCCGGCGGCCAGCGGCACGCCGTCGATGTAGACGGCATTGCCCGTCATGCCGGGGGCATAGGTGCTGTTGGGCGAGAAGGTGACGGTGCGCGCCACAGTCTCGAAGAGGGTCACGCCATCGCCCGTCACCAGCATCATGTCGTTGTCGCCGCGCGCCACCGACGAAACCGGCACATAGGCCGAAATGTCCTTGAGAAGCGCGTCGCGCCGGTCGAGGGCGTCGGAGATGTCGCGGCCGGCGCGCGTGCCGGTCACGACCTCATTGTTGGCGGCCTCGAACTCGGCGAGAAGCCGGTTCAGCTCCCCCACCGAGGTGGCGATCTCCCGGTCGAGCTCGGCGCGGAAGGACTGCACGGTGGCGGTGCCCTCGTTGAGGGAGCGCACGACCCCGCGCGCGGCCTCCATCACGCTTTGCGCTGCCGACTGGCTGGAGGGCGTGGCGGCGTAGCTTTGCAGCGCTTCCTGCAATGCCGTCAGGGCGGCAGCCGGCGAGCCGGCATTGTCCACGCCGTTCACCCGCACCTGAAGCGTATCCAGACCCTTGGAAAGGACGGACTGGCCGCTCCACTGGGAAAGGGCGGAAAGGTTCTGGCGGAACAGGGCATCGTCGGTCGCCCGCCGGATGCCGGTGATGCGGGCGCCGTCGCCGGAGCTGGCAAGTGCCGCGGAACGGCGGGCATAGTCCGGATTGGACGCCTCGGAGATGTTGCGCGAAACGATGTCGGTCCTGCGCGACGTGTTGAACAGTGCCGACTGGGCCGTACTCAATGCGGACGTAAGCGACATTGCCTGCCTTCCTGTCCCCTCTTAATGCCTGGCTACCTCTTCAGGTTGACCAGAACCTCCATGAGCTCCGAGCCGGTCTGGAACACCTTGGAGTTTGCCGTGTAGCTGCGTTGGGACTGGATCATCTCGGTCAGCTCCTCGGCGATGTCGACATTGGAATTCTCCAGGGCGCCGGAGACCACCTTGCCGACGCCGATCTCCGCGGCATTGCCGTAGAAGATGGGACCGGAATCCGGGCTTTGGGCGAACACGTTGCCCGACAGCACCTCGAGCTGGTCCGGGCTCGCGACCTTGCCGAACTGGATCTCGTAGAGAGCCACGAAGGAGCCATCCTCGTATTGCGCGTAGACCGTGCCGTCGGTGTCGATCTGGATCGTATCGATCTCGCTTCCCAGCGTGCCGTTCGTTTCGGCCTGGTCTAGCTGGTATTCGTTGCCCGTCTGGCTCAGCGAGAAGTCGAGGGCGATCGTCTGGCCCATGGGCAGGTTCGCCGTTCCCGACACCGTGTCGGTCAACGTTCCCGCGGACGCGTTGAAGCTGGCCGTGCCGAAGGCGTTTCCGTTCACGGTGATGTCCCAGTCGGCTTCGCCCGTGGCGACGTTTTCGCTCACCTTCTCGAAGACGATCTCCATCACCTGCGTGTTGCCGGTCTGATCGACATAGGACAGCGAGGTGGTGTGCGTGTGGCCGACATCGGCATCGGCCGGCAGATTGGCCGCGAAGCTGCCCTCGCTCGACGGCGTGGGCAGGCGGTTCTCGGCCTCGATGCTGATCGGCTCCTCTGCGCCCGTCTGGATATTCTTGCCGATCAAGTAGAAGCCTGCGGCGTTGACAAGCCGACCGGCCTCGTCGGGGACGAAGGAGCCGGCGCGCGTCAGGAAGTTCTGCCCGTCCGCGTTTTGAACCTTGAAGAAGCCGTCGCCATCAATGGCCAGGTCGGTGACCGATGTGGTGTATTGCAGAACGCCCTGCGTGGAAATCGAATGGCGCACCGTCGTCGTCACGCCGCCCGAATTGTAGGCGCCGGCCGTGCTGGGCAGGACAAGGCTGGAAAATTCGGTGCTGGCCCGCTTGTAGCCGTTGGTGCTGGAATTGGCGATGTTGTCGGCGACCGTGGACAGGCGGTTGGCCTGTCCGTTCATACCGGAGACGCCGGTTTTCATCATGCCGTACAGACTCATTGCAGGCCCTCGTCGCTTTCTTGTTCCCGAGGGGAGAGTAGACGGCGGGACTTGCGTGAAGCTGGCCTGTCGCCGGTTTTTGGCCCCACCTAAACGACCAGCCGATAGCCGAGATAGCGCTTGGATTCGATGGGGTCGAAGCCCAGCCTGGTGCGCAGCTTCTTGCGAAGCTTGCTGATGTGGCTTTCCACCACGTTCTCCTCGACCTCTTCGTCGAAGATGCCGTAGATGGCGTTGAAGATCTGCGTCTTGGTCACGCGGGGCGGGGCGTTGCCGGCCAGATATTCCAGGATCCGGCGCTCGCGGCGCGGCAGGGGCAGGGGCTCGCCGTCGATCTCGGGATCGCGCCCGTCGGCAAAGATGCGCATCGGCCCGACGTCGGTGAAGCTCGGCTCCTGGTGCTGGGCGCGGCGGCTGATGGCGGTGATGCGCGCAAGGATCTCGCGCACATGCACAGGCTTGCGCACCACATCGTCGACACCGTATTCGAAAAGCCTGAGCGTGTCTTCCAGCGAGTTCTGCTCGCTCAGCGCGATGACCGGCGCATTGGAGCGGTCGCGGATGCTGCGCGCCGGCTTCTCGGGCGCCTCGCACTGGCCGAGAAGAAAGGCGCTGACGGCCTTCAAATCGTCTTCAGGCGCCGTTTCCACCCATTCCCGGAACTCCCCGGGGCGAAAACCTGCCGTGGCGACCCCCTCCCGACCGAAAAGTGAACTGTACCCCTCGGTTACGAGCTCCCGCTCATCCACCACAACAATCATCAGCCCGCCTCCGAATCAGTTGCCTGTCAAGAGGTACCCGCTGATGGGAATCACACACAACCATTATTTTTCGTAACAAATTTTTAGGGATTCGTGAGCACCGCCGTCCGAATCGCGATTTCAATCAGGAATTGCAGAAAGCACGGGCTTTGGGCGTCCATGCGCCGAAGCCGACAGCCACCATGTTGGTGATGACTCTGCACAGATAGCGCTTCTGCGCGGGGTCGTTGTCGGGACCGGCGTGATAGCGCGCCACCGCCATGGACCAGGTGCCGTGCCGGCGTTTGAGCTGGCTGAGGAAACGGGCGGCATAGTCGACGTTGCGGGCCGGGTTCAGCATTTCGCCGATGCTGCGGAAGTGCTCGCCGTGATAGTGATGATTGATCTGCATGCAGCCCAGGTCGATGAGCTTCACGCCACGCCCGCGCGCCTCGGAAAAGACGTGCACCGCTTCACTGGCGCTCTTCGCAAACACAGCCTTGCCCTCGATGTTCAACGCATAGGGCTGCAGGCTGCCTTTCACCCCGGTTTCTGTCAGGCCCACGGCATACAGAATGCCCGGCGGAATGTCGTATCTGTCCGCTGCGCGCAGGATCTCGGCCTCGCAGGGATTGGCCGCGGCGATCGTTACGGACAGGAGAAGGCTAGATATAGAGACCGCCGCGCGCAGCGCCATGGCGTTGCTCCTGCCGGCCTCCGGCCTCCCGGCGCCCGCTGCCCTTCTCTCCCTGCGCGTCGGCGGCGCCGCCACCGGAGCGCCCTTCGCCGGTGCCCGTTTCAGGGCCGGAATCGCGTCCGCCGACATGACCGTTCGCCTGGTTGCCTGCGCTGGGGGTTCCGCCCGACGGCGCCTGCTGGACGGTAATGCGGTCCACCTCGTAGCCCAGCGCGCGCAGTGCCCGCGTCATGGCCTCGCCATCGGCGTTCAGCCGTTGCCGGGCCTCCGCGGTTTCCACCTGAAGTTCAATCGAAAGTTGTCCATCCGAAACCTTCAGCCTGGCCGTCACCATGCCAAGCTCGGCAGGATGAAGCTGGATCTTGAGCGTATGGACGGGCTCGGTGCCGCGCGCGACGGCGGCCATGGCGCGCGCTGCTTCGCCGGCGGCGGATGCGAAGGCCGGGCTGGCCTCGAGACCGGAGATCAGCGACGCGCCAGTGCCGCTCATGGCGGATGGCGTGGCACCGGGCGCCGGCGCCGGCGCCGTGTGCAGGCTGACGATGCGCACCGGCTGCAGCCGGCCGCTTTCGGCGTCCCTGCCGCCGGCATGCCCATCCTGCCGTGCCTCGGTGGCGTCCGTCATCGCCGGCTGGCCGTGCAGGGGGGCCTTGCCGGCGGGGCCGGGTGGTGCCTCGGCGCCCCGGGCGCGCGGTGCGGAGGGAGCCTCCATTTCAGGCCGGGCCTTTGGGGTCCGTGCCGTGCCGGCCTCCGGGCCTGGCGCGACAGCCCCTGCCATGTCCGTTCGCGTGGCAGCGGCGATCGGCTCCCGGTGTTCCGTCGGAACCGGGGCGAAGCCTCCAAGCGCATCCTCTGCCTTCTTTTCGCCCGTGCCGGCGCCGACGGCCTCTCGTTCCTCATCCGGCTCCATCTGCACGGGGCGCATCGCGCGCGGCTGCGCCTCCTGCGCGCTGACAGACGCCCTGCTCCCGGCCATCGCCGGGCCGGCATCGCCTTGCAGGGCGGCGGAAAGGCGGCCGATGAGCGCGGCGAGACGCAACGGCCGTTCGCCCGTCTCGCCGGGCGGTTGCTGTCTGCCTGCCGGCCCTGCGTCCTCCTCCAGGGCGCGGCTGAAGCCCGGCATCTGGCCCGGGGTCTCCTTTCCGCGCGGGCTGCCCTGTGTGCGGGGCAGGGCCATGGATCTTGCCGTTCCCACCGCTTCCGTCATGGTGTTTCCTCCCGCAGCAGGGCGTCGATGGCCGCGAGCTTCTCTCGCGTCTCGGCCAGGAAAAGGGCGCCGTCCTCGTCTATCGTTGCATCCTGAGCGGCCTCGGGGGACGGGGGTGCCACCACTTCTTCGGCGATTTCGGTGGCCGCGCGCAGAAGCCGCCGGTCGCCCGGGGAGAGACGCTGCGCGTCGATCTCCTTCAGCGTCTTGAGCACCTTCTCCGCGTTTTCGCCGGTCACGGCGGCGAGATTGGCATAAAGCACGGCGCGCGGGTCGCGCTCGTCTCCCTGTTCGACGGCGTGCTTGCGCGCATTGCGCGAAGCGAAGGCGAGCAGGCGTTCATGGCCTTCTATGGCGCTTTGGCGGGCGATGCGCAGATAGATGGTTCGCGCCTGCTCGGGCGTCATTCCGGCAACGACCTCCTCGACAAGCCCCAGATCCACCTCTGCCTGCAGGGCAATGACGGCGGAGACGAAGCTCTCCGCAAACTGGCTTGCATAGGGCGAGCGCAGAAAGCGGCGGACATATTGCCGGGAGGCCAGGGCAAAACGCTGCACGTCGTGCGCGCTGGCGCTGAGCGTGATGGAGCGGCGAAGGGCCGCCTCCTCGATCAGCGTGCCGGGGCTCAGAAGCCGCGCCTTGTCGAACAGCCGCAGCGCGCCGACGGGGTCTTCCTGGCTCAGCAGCGCCCCCATCATCAGCGCCAACGGTGCGGCGAGCGTGTCCTCCGTCGCCAGCGGATCGAAGCCCTCCAGCATGGCGCGCGCGCCGGCGAAATCGCCGCGGGCATAGCGCACGATGCCTTCGCTGAGCATCCTTTCGCGCTCACCGAGCGCCAGGCGCCCGACAATGGACTCCAGCGTGGCGGGATTGCCGCCACTGGCGCCATAGACCAGGAGGGCGCGAATGTTGCGCGGATCCTCGAAGACCGCCGGATCGGTGGCGCGCAGCCGCTCGTCGATGACGCCAAGCAGCCTGCGCTGCATGGGAAGGGCGGCATGGTCGCCATCGGCGATCCTGTCCTGCAGGCGGTGCAGCGAGCGTACCATCTGATAGGGCTGCATGCCCTCCGCGCCCGCCGGCAGGGACAGGCCGACCATCAGCGCGATGCCGGCGACGACAGGCCACCTCATCGTGGCACCTCCAGCAGGATGTCGATGCGGCGATTGGCATCGGCCAGCGGGTTGTCGGGCACCTTCAGCCGCCGGTCGGCAAAGCCCGCCACTTCGGAAATGCGCTCCTCCGCAAGCCCGCCGCGCACCAGCATGTAGCGCGCGGCGTGGGCGCGGGCCGTCGACAGGCGCCAGTTGTCATAGTCTCCATTGCTGAAAGGACGGGCGTCGGTGTGGCCGTGGACGCGCACGGTGCCTGGATGCCCGGCAAGCGTCTTGCCGATCTTCTCCATGGCCAGCACGAGCTGGCGCGCCGGCACCGCCGAGCCGACGGGGAACATGCCGTAGCGCATGTCGTCGGTGACGGAGATCAGCACACCGTCCTCTCCCGCGGTCACGGTGACGGTGGTGGCGATGCCCTCGCGCTGCAGCGCGGCGCGGATTTCCCGGCGCACCGCATCTGCGGTCTGCTCGCGCGCGGCCTCGGCCTGCCGCTCCTCCTCGGCCAACGGCTCGACGGGCGGCACGGGAGCCGGCGAGGGGGCTTGCGACCGTGTCTCCTGCTGTTGCGCGGGGCGGGCTTCCGCCTGCGCCGGCCCGTCGGGCGTGTGCGCCGGGGGCCCACCCTTCCCGCCCGGCTGCCCGCGCTCCTCGTCGGGGTCTCCCTGCACGCCCACCTGGGGTTCGGCCACCTGCTGGGACCAGAAGTCCGGCGCGAAGGGATCGCGATAGGCTTCGCCGCCGGAGGCGCCGGAGGAGGGGCCGGCGTTCTGCACGCCGCCTTCGCCCTTGTCCGAGACGTTCTGCCTCTTGTCGATGTCGGCCGCGATTTCGGCCAACACCGCATAGGGGTCGGAAAAGAAATTGTCGTCCGAGTGCCGGCCGGCCTCTTCAGGGGAGGCCGGCTTGTCCCTGCCTGCCTCGGGCGGGCTCGGCATGGCGGCTGGCGTCGGCTCCGCCGACGGGTCGGGCTCCTGCGGCTCTGCGGCGCTCTGCGGCCCCTGGCCGATGTCCTGCACGCCCCTGCTGCTGGTGTTGCGGTCGATCAGCTTGATGGGATTGAAGTAGCTCGCCAGGGCGGCGCGCGTCTGCTCGTTGGCGGCGTTGATGAGCCACATCACGAGGAAGAAGCACATCATCGCCGTCATGAAATCGGCAAAGGCGATCTTCCATACGCCGCCATGATGGCCTTCATCCTCATCGTCGCCGCCGCGGCGCACGATGATGATCTCGGCCCGCCGTTCCTCGCCCTGCGCGGCGCTCATGACAGCACCTCCGCCAGCGCCTGCGACCATTCGCCAAGCCGTGTCTCGAACAGGCTTTCGTCGATCTCGGCGGTCAGGTCGAAATCGCCGGCCTCGGAAAACTCCACCTGTGCGGCGCGTTCGCCGAGGCTGGCCCTCAGCGCATCGCACAACAGCGCGCTGCCTTTCACGCGGATGCGCACGGCCTCGCGGTCCTCAAGCGCGGCGGCGACGATGCGCGTCAGTTCCTCGACGGCGCGCTTCTGCAGGTCCTCCGTCAGAACGACGCCGAGGATGCGCGCACTCAGCGCGGCGGTAAGCGCGGTCACCTCGCGCTGCATCTTGTCGAAGCGTGCGGCAATGAGAGCGCCGGCCTCCTCGGCAAGCTGCCTTCTGGCCGCAGCCATCTCCTCCTCGTGACGTGCGCGCTCGGCAGCCAGCCTTTCGGCGTGCTGGCGTTCCAGGCGCTGGGCGAGCGCTTCCTCGGCGCGCGCCACCGCTTCCTCCAGCGTCTGCCGCTCTTCCCCCGCGTCGGGTGCCTCCGGGCGGGGCGGGGCGAAGGCCGGCTCCATGTCGGGCGCGACGGCGCGGCGGGCGGGAGCCGCCGCGCCGAAATCCGGCAGCGCATCGGCAAGCGCCAGCCCCGGCATCAGCCCGTGGCCTCCGCCTCGGCACGTGCCCACTTGCGCAGGATGTGGGCCGTGCGCTCCTCGCTGAGATCGACCATGCGGGCAAGGCGTGCCTGCGGGGCGGGCCTGATCTTCAGGCGGTAGTCCTCGTCCTCTTCCTCCATCGTCATTTCGGTGGCTGCCTCACCCTCAGCGGGGGGCAGGCGGGGGTTCTCCGCTGCATCCGGCAGCGAACGCTGGGCAGCTTCAAGCTGCGCTGCCTCCTCGCCGGCAGGCCGCATCAGGGCGCCGGCAAGCGGCTTCAATCCGAACCAGGTGACAAGGAAGGCGACCAGAACGAAGGCGGCGGCATTGATGAGGGTGCCGGCCTGCTGGCCGAGGAAGGCCAGCGCACCCGGCTCGGCGGCCTCCACACCGTCGAGCCCGTCGATGAACTCTACGGCCGCGACATTGAGAACATCGCCGCGTGTCTCGTCGAAGCCGGCCGCCGAGGCCACCACCGTCTGGATTTCGGCGATGCGCTCCTGCAGCGCCTCGGGCGGTGCATTCTCGCCCAGAAGGGCGGCGATGCGCGCCTCGTTCACCACCACCGCGATGGACAGCCGCGAGACGCGGTAGCCGTTGCTGGTGGTGGCGATGCGGCGCGTGTTGATCTCGTAGTTGGTGGTTTCCTCGCGGCGCTCGCTCGCTTCGGAGGAGCGCGGCGTTTCGGCGGCGGGCGTTTCCTCCTGCGGCAGGTTCTGGAGCACCGTCGTCGGCGTGGCGGCCGTCTCCTGCATTGCGCTGTCCTCGGTGCGCACGATCTGCACGGAGCGTTCGACGCGCGAATCGGGATCGTAGATGACTTCCTCGACCTGCTGGCTGTCGGTGTTGACATCCGCCTTGACGCTGGCGCGGAAGTTGTCCGGTCCGAGATACGGGGTGAGCGCGCGGCGGATGTTCTGCTCGATCTGGGTTTCCACGGTGCGTTCGATGCCGAGCGAACGCTGGGCGGTGTTGTTGGCGGGATCGTCGCCGGCGGCCAGCAGCGCGCCGGAGGAGTCGAGCACCGTGACCTTCTCCGCCGCCAGTCCCGGCACCGCGGCGGCGACCATGTAGCGGATGGCAGCGGCCTTTTCCGCTGCGTCGAGGCCCGAGGCACGAATGACGACGGAGGCCGAGGGCTCCTGAGCCTCGCGGCGGAAATTGCCGCGTTCGGCCATCACGATGTGCACGCGCGCCGCCTTGATGCCGGCGATGGACTGGATCGTGCGGGCGATCTCGCCTTCCAGCGCGCGCACGCGCGTCACCTCCTGCATGAAGGTGGTCAGACCCAGGGAGCCCACATTGTCGAACAGTTCGTAGCCCGCGTTCGTGCTGGTGGGCAGGCCCTTCTCGGCCAGCAGCATGCGCGCCTGGGCGGTGCGGCCGGCCGGCACGAGCACGGTGGTGCCGTCGGAGGCGACGTCGAAGCTGATGCCGGCCTCGCCGAGCACCAGGCCGATCTGGTTGACGTCCGAGCGTTCGAGCCCAACATAAAGCGTCTCATAGGCCGGGCGGTTGAGGTAGATCGCGCCGGCCACGACGACGGCCATCACCAGCGCCAGAACGCCGCCCATCATGGCCAGGCGCCTCGGTCCCAGGCTTTTCAGGTTTTCGACGACGGTCTGAAGCTGCTCCGGCAAAGCCTCGATACTCCCAGCAGTGAACCCGGGGGTGAGGCTAGCGGGCGAAGCTTGTGCGAAAATGAAATGGGGGCCGCAGAACGCGGCCCCCGCATCGCCAGATCGCTTTTCCGATCAGCGGAAGAGCGACAGGATGTTCTGGGCGTTGGAGTTGGCGATCGACAGCGCCTGAATGCCGAGCTGCTGCTGCGTCTGCAGGGCGGCAAGCCGCGTCGACTCCTCGTTCATGTCGGCATCGACCAGCTGGCCGACGCCGCGGTCGATGGCGTCCATCAGCGCCGAGGTGAACTCCGTCTGCAGGTCGATGCGCGACTTGGCGGCACCGAGCGCCGAGGCGCCGGTGGCAAGGCCGGAAAGCGCGGTCTCGATGCCCGTCAGGGTGTCGTTGAAGTCCGTCTCGTCCAGGCCGGCCGTCGTCACGTCGATGTTCAGCACCGTGAAGGTCGCAGCACCGGCGCCGGTGGTGGTGAACTGGGTGTCGAGGATACCCGCGTTCATGCCGCCCGTGTCGACCAGGCGCACATCGGCCAGCGTGATCTGCAGGCTGCCGGTCGTCACATTGCCCGAGGAGTCACGGTTGTAGGACGAGATCACGCTGAAGGTCGTCGTCGTGGCCGTGGAGTCCGTCGACAGGAGGTTGGTGCCGGCATAGCTGGCATTGGCGATCTCGGAGAGCTGATCCTGCAGGGCGCCGATTTCCGTCTGGATCTTGGCGCGGTCCTCGGTTCCCGAGCTCTTGGCCAGAAGGACCTTCTCCTTGATCTGGTCGACCACCTCGACGGCCTTGTTTATCGCCGTGTAGGCGGTGTCCACCTTGCCGGCGGCGAGGCCGAGGGCGTCCTGAACGACCGAGTTGGCCTTGTTGTCCGAACGCATGGTGGTGGCGATGGACCAGTAGGCGGCGTTGTCGGACGCCTGGTTCACCCGATAACCCGTGGAGATGCGCTCCTGGGTGGTCTCGAGCTGCTTGTTGATGCTCTGCAGCGTCTGCAGCGCGGTCATCGCCGAGGTGTTGGTGTTGATGCTAGCCATGGGAAAGTGTCCCTCAAGTAACGTTTGAACGGGACATACCGGGCTGTCCGGTATGGCGGGGCGGCATCATGCCTGTGACCTTGGGTCCAAGATCAGCCCGCCATGCATCGATTGCCGTTATGGCGGCAAGTTCCTACCAAATGGTAAGCGGGTCCGGGTTTTCGTGGGCACCTCCATCGTTATGCAAAAGAACGCACAAGGCTGCCGACAAGCAGGTTCCAGCCGTCGATCAGCACGAAGAACAGGATCTTGAAGGGCAGCGAGACCACCGTCGGCGGCAGCATCATCATGCCCATGGACATGGTAATGGTTGCCACGATCAGGTCGATGACCAGGAAGGGCAGCACCACCAGGAAGCCGATCTCGAAGCCGCGCCGGATCTCGGAGATCATGAAGGCGGGGATGAGCACGCGCAGATCGGCTGTCTCCGCCGATGTCGCCACCTCTCCGCGCTCGGCCGCCAGATCGGCAAACAGGTTGTAGTCTTCCTCGCGCACATTCGCCGCCATGAAGGCGCGGAAGGGCTCGGCGATGCGCGCCACCGCCACCTCCTCGGAAATCTCGTTGTCCATCAGCGGGCGCACCCCGTTGGCCCAGGCCTGATCGAAGGTGGGCGCCATCACATAGAAGGTCATGAACAGCGACAGGCTGATGAGGATGAGGTTGGCCGGCGTCGTTGCCAGCCCCATGCCGGCGCGCAGGATGGCAAAGGCGATGACGAAGCGGGTGAAGCTCGTCACCATGATGAGCAGCCCCGGCGCGATGGAAAGGACGGTCAGAAGCCCGAAAAGCTGGATGATGTAACCGACGGTCGTGCCGTTGGCCTCGCCGGCGAGCGCCCCGAGGTCGAGCGTCTGGGCGCCGGCGGGCGCGCTGGCGGCAAGCAGCAGGGCTATGGCGAGGCGGCCGGGTCTCATTCGTAGAGCAGGGTTTTGACGAGAACATCGACGACGCGGCCGTCGCTGCGGATGCGGGCGCGCTCGCGCAGGTCCGCCTTGAGGTACTGGAAGCCGCTGGCGCTTTCGATCTGGCGCAGCTTCACCGTACGCATGAAGGCGAAGAGATCCTGGTGGACGGCCTGGGCGAGGACGGGGTCCGGCTCGCCATCGAAGAGGATGGCCAGTTCCATGCGCAGCCAGACCTCTGTGGGGTCTGCCAGATTGGTGGTGATGGGCTCGAGCGGAACGAGGCTTTGCGGCATGCCGGCAGGGGCCTTGGCACCGTGCTCGCCGTCGGCGGCGCCGGCTTCCTCCTTGACGGGGGCCGGCTCGGCAGCCGGGGCCGCCGGCTGCCGGCGCTCCAGATAGCCGCCGGTGAACCAGCCCATGCCTACGGCAAGCGCGGTCACGGCCACGAGGGCGGCAAGCTGCACGACGAGCGGTGCTCCCTTCTTCTTCTCTTCTTCCTGCGCGACCAGTGCCATGCTTTCTCCTCTCCTCAGAACGGCAGCACCGCGTCGAGGATCTGCTGCCCGTAGGGGGGCTGCTGAACCTCCGTCAGGCGCCCACGCCCGCCATAGGAGATGCGCGCCTCGGCAATGCGGTCATAGGAGATGGTGTTGTTGGGGCCGATGTCGGCGGGCCGGGCGATGCCGGCAAGGGTGAGAACGCGAAGCTCGGCATTGACGCGCACCTCCTGGGTGCCGGAGATGCGCAGGTTTCCGTTTGGCAGCCTCTCCGTCACCACCGCCGCCATGGTGAGCTTGATGTTCTCCGAGCGCTCGGTGGCGCCGGTGCCGGTGGTCGAGGTGCCGGAGTTGATCTCGCCTTCCGCGTTGGCCGAGCCGCCGGCATCGTTCCAGCCATAGGAGCCGGCAAGACCCAGATTGCGCCCCACCAGGCGCGAGCGCTCCGATTCGTTCTGGAAGCGTGCCTTGTCGTTGACGACGATTTCCACCGTCAGGATGTCGCCCACGTCGAGCGCCCGCGGATCGGTGAACAGACGGCTCTGGCGGTCGCTCCACAGGGAATAGCGGGAGGCTGGTCTGGCCGGCTGCGTCGGATAGTGATAGGCGGGCAGCATGGTCGGCTCTTCGCCGGCGCCGACGGGCGACAGGCTGGGCGGCCTGCCGATCTCCTTGATCGGTGTGCAGCCACCGAGGCCCACGGCCGTGACAAGGACAAGCGCGGCGACCCTGCTCATGAGGGATCCTCGGGACGGGCCGCGCTGGCCATGATGGTGGTCAGCGTGGCGGCGTTCTTGCTGTTCATCTCGTTTAGGATGACGCCCGCCGTCCGCGGGTCGAGCTTCATCAGAATGGCTGCGGCCAGCTCCGCGCGCACCTCCGACAGGCGCTCGGCGGCGGCGTCGGGACGCATGTTGGAATAGATCTGCACGAGGTTGCCTTCCGCCTTCGCCAGAAAGGCGTCGCGGCGGGCCAGCCAGCCTTCATATTCGGCGCGCTTCTTCTCCAGGGCGGCGATGCGCGAATCCACTTCGCCGCGCAGCCTTTCCAGCTCCTGCGCCTGCAGCGCGTAGCGGCGGTCGCGCGCCGCATCCGCGATGTTGGTACAGAAGCGCTGCACCTCGTCGCTCCGCCCGCCTTCCGTCTCGGCGGCGTGAACACTCGACAGGGCAAGCACCAGCGCCGCAAGCGCCAGGCCGCCGCGGGGTGGGAATGTTGCGATCTTGCGGTAGAGAACCATCCTCGTCGCGCTCCTATTGCAACACCAGCTCGGCCTGCAGCGCACCGGCGGACTTGATGCCCTGCAGGATGGCAATGATGCCGTCCGGCTTCACGCCGAGCCGGTTGAGCCCGGCAACCAACGTCTGCAGATCGGGACCATCGAGCACGGCCAGCTTGGCGTCGGGCCGATCGGCGTCGATGACGGTGAAGGGCTCGGTCTCGGTCTCGCCGCGCGAGAAGGGCTCGGGCTGGACGACACGCGGCATCTCCGTCACGCGCACCGTCAGCGTGCCGTGGCTGATGGCGACGCGCGAGATGCGCACGTCGTTGCCGATGACGACCGTTCCCGTGCGCTCGTCGACGACCACGCGCGCCGGCGAATCCACTTCGACGGGGAGGTTTTCGAGCTCGGCATAGAAGCGGGCGGCGGAGACGCCCTTCGGCTTGCGGATCACAACGGTGCGCGAATTCTGCTCGGAGGCGAGGCTTGCGCCGTAGCGGCGGTTCGTGAATGCGTTGATGGTGTCCGTCACGCGCAGCGCGGTGGAAAAGTCCGGGTTGCGCAACTGCAGCGTCAGCATGAGCATGTCGTTGAAGGTGGCCTCGACATGGCGCTCGATGAGGGCGCCGTTGGGCACCCGCCCGGCGGTGGGCACGCCCTGGGTCAGCGTCTCGGCCTGGCCCTCGGCCTGAAAGCCGGAAACGATCACGGGTCCCTGCGCGACGGCATAGATTTCGCCATCGGCGGCGCGCAGCGGAGTCATGACCAGGGTGCCCCCGGCCAGCGAGGTGGCATCGCCCAGCGAGGAGACCGAGGCGTCGATGCGCATGCCCGATTGCACGAAGGGCGGCAGGTTGGCGGTAACGATCACCGCGGCGACATTCTTTGCCCGTGCCCGCCCTCCCTCCGTGGCGATGCCGAGATTCTGCAGCATGGCGCGCAGCGACTGTTCCGTGAAGGGCGCATTGCGCAGGCTGTCGCCGGTGCCGTTCAGGCCGATCACCAGGCCATAGCCGATGAGCTGGTTGTCGCGGCTTGCCTGAAGTTCGGCAATGTCCTTGATGCGCGAGGCCGCCGCCGCGGGCTGCGCGGCGAGAAGGACCATTGCGAGAAGCAGCAGGCGCGCGATCATGAGGCCCCGACCCTGACCGTTCCGTCGCTCATCACCGTGCCGGTGATGACGGCGCCGCTGTCCAGATTGCGCAGCCTGATGAGGTCGCCCGCCGCGCCCGATTGCAGCGGCACGGCCACCAGCGAGATGGTCAGCGCGCCGGCGGTGAAGACGACGGTCACGGCCGTTCCCTGCTCGACGAGATAGGGCTCGCGTACGGAGGAAAGGGGCACCAGCCGGCCCGGCAGCAGAGTGCGCCGGGCCACCTTGCCGTCCAGCTCTTCCGGTCCGCGGGCGACTTCCGCCATGTGGCGCTGCGGGCGGCGCAGAACCACCTCGCGCAGGGCTTCGGCGGTCACGGTTTCGCCCGGATAGATCACGCGCACGGGAACGACCACCATGTCCTGGGCGACCGCGGGCAGGGGGGCGCAGGCGAGGGTGGCCAGAAGCCCCGCCAGAAGAACCCGCCGCCCTGGGAAACCGCTCATCATCGCCCTACCGTATCGCCTGGGTCACGGTGGCGGCCATCTCGTCAGCCGCGGTGATGACCTTGGAGTTCATTTCGTAGGCGCGCTGGGCGGAGATGAGATCGGTGATTTCCTTCACCGGATCGACGTTGGAATCCTCCAGATAGCCTTGCTCGACCGTGGCAAAGCCCGGATCGCCCGGCACGCCCACCGTGGCCGGGCCCGAAGCGGCGGTCTCGCGGAACAGGTTGTTGCCGATGGGGGCCAGCCCGGCCTCGTTGGCGAAGGTGGCAAGCGTGAGCTGGCCGAGTTCCTGAAGCTCGGCCTGGCCTTCGACGCGGGCGAAGACCTGGCCCGACTTGTTGACCACCACTTCCACCGTGTTGTTCGGCACCACGATCTCCGGCACCACCGGAAAGCCGTCGACGGTGACGAGCTGACCGTTCGCATTGGTGTTGAAGGCTCCGGCACGGGTATAGAGAATCTCGCCGTCCGCGCCCTCGATCTCGAACCATCCCTTGCCCACCAGCGCCAGGTCGAGCTCGTTGCCGGTGTTGGTGAGCGAGCCCTGGGTATGCAGGTTGCGCACCGCGGTCGTCTTCACGCCCAGGCCGATATTGGCGCCTTCCGGCACGATGTTCTGGTTGGCCCTTTCGGGTACGCCCTGCAGCCTCTCCGCCTGATAGAGCAGATCGGAGAATTCGGCACGGGCGCGCTTGAAGCCGGTGGTGTTGATGTTGGCGATGTTGTTGGCGATCACCTCCAGATTGGTCTGCTGGGCGCTCATGCCGGTGGCGGCGATGGAAAGGGCTTTCATGGGCGTCTTCCTCAGATCGACATGCGGCTTATGTCGAGATAGGCTTCCACGATCTTGTCGCGGATGGCGATCGCGGCGCGCAGCGACTGCTCGGCGCTCATCACCGCATCGACCACGGCGCGCGTGTCGGCCTCGCCGCGCAGCGCATCGAGCGACAGCGCCTCGGCCTTTTCCAGCCGGGCAACGGTGTTGCCCGCCAGCTCCGTGACCATGGAGGCAAAGGCATCGCCTGCCGCCGTCTTCGCCGTCTGCGTCTCGGATAGCAGCGAACGCGTGTCGGAAAGGGGGGCGATGCCGCCAAGGCCGTTGATCATGAATTGCTCCGCAACAGGTCGATGGTCATGGAAATCATCTCGCGGGCCTGCTTGAGGGTCTGCAGGTTGGCCTCGTAGCTGCGGCTGGCCTCGCGCATGTCGGCCATCTCCACGAGCATGTTCACATTCGGCAGCTTGACGTAGCCGAATTCATCCGCCGCCTCGTGGCCGGGCATGTATTCGACGGGGAACTCGGTGGGATCGCGGGCTATTGCCGAGACCTCCACCATGCTGCCGCCCGTGACCCGGTCGAGCTCGGCGGAGAAGCTGATGGTCTTGCGGCGGTAGGGGTCGCCGCCGGGAATGTCGCTGGTGGATTGCGCGTTGGCCAGGTTCTCGGAGACCACGCGCATGCGCTCCGACTGGGCGGTGAGACCGGAGCCGGAGACCTTGAGTGCGGCGGAAAGCGCGTCGACCATGCCTCTAGCCCCGTGCCGTCATCGTCATCATGCGGTGAAAGGCCTTGACGATGGCCGTGTTGAGCTCGAAGGCGCGGCGGATCTCGCCGGCCTTGATCAACTCGTTCTCCAGCACGACGCTGTTCTCGGAGGGCAGGAGTTCGACATCCTCCTGCTCGTTGAGGGCAAAGCCCGCCTCCGTGGCCCCCATTTTCTGGTGTAGCGGGTTGGTCGCCTGCAGGGCCACCCGCGTGCCGCCGAGCACGCTTTCGAACGGTTCCACGTCGATGGCCTTGTAGCCCGGCGTGTTGATGTTGGCGATGTTGCCGGCCACCGTCGCCTGACGCACCGAGAGCCAGCGCGCCTGCTGCGTGGCGAGATCGAACAGATTGACAGGTTGCATGGCAACTCCCATCGGCTTTCGCGGCCCAAAGTAGGGGGCCAGTCTTGCGTGGGCCTTGCGTCAGGCGCTGCCTATCGCTCCAATCGTACCTCGGTATCCCTGGAGGTGATGAGAACCCAGGAGCCCTCGCGCTCGACGATCCTCGCAACCCGGCTGCCGTCGGGAAGCGGCGAGCCGTGCTGGACGATCCAGAATCCTTCCTCGTCCTCGATCATGGCGCGGCCATTGCCCGCGTCGATGAGACGGAAGCTCAGCCGGTCGCCGGGAAAGGGCTGGCGGGGCAGGTCGTCGGGCTCGACGCGCGGCGCGTCGGGCACCGTGCCGGTGGGAAAGAAGTCGAGTTGCGGGCGGCCTTCGGGCGGCGGCATCAGCCGTTCGCCCAGCGGCTGTATGCTTGCCGCCAGGCCCGGCGCGGCACGTCCGTCTGCCTGGCCGGAGAAGGTGAGCGGGCGAATGCCGAACTTCTCCTGGTGGAGGAAGATGTACCAGGGAAACAGCGCGCACACCGCCGCAAGACCGATGCCGCAGCCGGCGATCAGCCAATCGCTGCTGACGCGCGGCAGCCGAGGTCGCCGGAGACGCCTCTTCTTGTCCTTCTCGGGCACCTCCTCCAAGGTTTCCACCGGGGTGGCATCGGGCAGAACGAGGCCGGCAAGCTTATCCTTCACGCCTTTCCTCCTTCAGCTTCAGTTTCTGGGCCAACTCGGCAAAGGGGTCGGCGGACGTTCGCTCTCCGGGTGCCTGCTTGAGCGCCTCGTAGATCGCCGGCACCTGGCGCACCGCCATGTCCAGCTCCGGATCGAGGCCGGTCTGCACTCCGCCCAGAAGGCGGATGTCGCGGGTTTCCTCAAAACGGGCGATCATCGCCTTCAGGCGCTGCACGAGCAGCCGCTTCTCCTCGCTCCACGCCCGCTGGGCCAGCCGTGAGATGGAGGCCAGCGGATCGACCGGGGGATAGCGCCCCTGCTCGGCGATGGCCCGGTCCAGCACCACATGCCCGTCGAGGATGCCGCGCACGCAATCGGCCACGGGGTCGTTGTGGTCGTCACCGTCGACCAGCACCGACAGGATGGCCGTGATGGAGCCGTGGCCGTCCTCGCCGGGGCCGGCGCGTTCGAGCAGCCGGGGCAGGTCGGTGAAGACCGAGGCCGGATAGCCGCGCGCCACCGGCGGCTCGCCGGCGCCGGTGGCCACCTCGCGGGCGGCATGGGCATAGCGGGTGATGGAATCGAGGATAAGCAGAACCTTTTCGCCCCGGTCGCGGAAGCTTTCGGCAACGCGCATGGCGGTGTCGGCGGCGCGGCGGCGCATCATGGCGCTTTCGTCGCTGGTCGCCACCACGGCCACGGTCTTCTCCATACCGGCCTTGCCGATGGTATCCTCGAGGAACTCGCGCACCTCGCGGCCGCGCTCGCCGATCATGGCCACCACCACGGTGTCGAAGGCCTCGGCCCGCGCCAGCATGGCCAGAAGCGTCGACTTTCCGACGCCCGAGCCGGCGAAGATGCCAAGGCGCTGGCCATGGCAAAGCGGGGTGAAGATGTCGATGACGCGCACCCCGGTCATGAAGGGCGTGGCAATGCGCTGGCGGCGCAGGACCGGTGGCGTGCGCGGCCTGGCGGCATCGGGTTCTGCCGGCCGGCAGACGAGGGGCGGGCCGTCGTCCACGGGCTGGCCCAGCGCATCGACGACGCGCCCGCGCCAGCTTTCGTGCGGCGCGATGTGGAGCGGCCCGGCGTTGAAGACCGGCTGGCCCAGGCCGGCCTCGGCGCTCTCCTTGAAGGGGGCGACCAGAAGATCCTCGGCGCTGATGCGTACCACTTCGCCGCGGTGCTCCGCCCCGCCGCAGCGGAAGGAAACGATGTCTCCCAGCCGCGCCGCCTGCGACAGTCCGCGCACACGATAGTGAGTGGGGGTCACCTCGCAGATGCGACCGCCGGGACGGACGATGCGCCGCGGCGCGCGAAAGCGCAGATAAGTGCCCTCCAGCAGGGCAAGCGCGTTGGTGCCGGCCGGCTCCATGCCATCCATCAGCTTCCCATCGTCTTGATGGCGTCCTTCATGGCGGTGTCGCTGTCACGCATCAGGGCGCTTACCTGCTCGAAGGCGCGCTGCACCTGGATGAGGCGCATCATCTCTCGCACCGGATTCACGTTGGACTCTTCCAGGAAGCCCTGGGCCACGCCGACATCCGGGCGGTCGACCACCGGCTGCGGCTGAACGTCCGGCAGGAAGCCCGAGTTTCCGTAGCGCTGTGCGTTGGGGCCGGGAGTGAAGGCAAACAGGCCGATGGCGCCGAGAAGCTGGCCGTTCTGGCGCAGCGTGCCATCGGCACCGGCCTCCGGCGGGCCGGCCTGCGGGTCGAGAACCAGCGGCGCGCCGCCGGGGTCGAGGACGGGATGGCCTTCGAGGGTGACGAGCTCGCCCGTCTCCAGCATGGTGAAACGGCCGTCGCGCGTCATCATCGGTCCGGCCGGCGTTTCCACGGCGAACCATGCATCGCCCTGAACGGCGAAATCGAAGGGGCTGCCCGTCTCGCGAAGGCCGCCTGAACGCGTGTCGTAGAAGTCGCTGCCGGTGGCGACGAAACTCACCGATTCGTCGGTCAGCCCGCTCATCACGGCGTCGAAGGTGATACCTCCGGCGCGGAAGCCCACCGTGCCGGCATTGGCGACATTGTCGGCCAGCGTCGTCAAGCGGCGCTCAAGCGCCATCTGCGAGGACAGCGCGACGTAGAGTCCGGTCTGCACGGTCTATTTCCTCATCTGCGCGATGCTCAGGAGCACGTCGGTCGAAACGCCGAAGGCGGCGGGCCGGGTGAACAGCGCGGCGATGGAGTTCTGGGCGCCGCCGGGATTGTTGGCCTCCCACATGGCGGTGAAGCGCTTGAGGAAGTCCTCCAGCTTTTCGGGGTCCTGGAAATCGGCGATGTCGATGCGCTCCTTGAAGAGCTCGACCTGCTTGTCGATGTCGGCCTGGGCGAGCAGATCGGGAAGGCCGAGCGCGGTGCGCACCACCTTGGAAAGCGCGGCGTCGGCCAGCACGTCGTAGAAGGAGTCAATGTCCTTTGCCTTGCGTTCGAAATAGAGCGCCAGGCGCACGCCCTCGTTCTGTCGGCCCGCCTCTTCCTCCAGCGTCTGGCGCAAATATTTGTTCACCGTGCCTGTGGTGGGGCTGTAGAAGCTCGTGGTCTCCTCGCCGTAGCGGGCGAAATTGAAGGTCTTCACGAACTCCTTGTAGCGCGGGTCGGTGAGCTTGTTGGCGAAGCTGTCTTCCTCGTCGATGCCCTCCTTCAGCGCCTTGACCATGAAAGCCTTGGCATAGGCCATGTCTTCCAGCCCGTGCGCCTTCATCGCGTAGCGGAAGAGGCGGTCGTCGGCGACGAACTCCTCGATCGTCTTCACCTTCTCGATGTTTTCCCGGTAATACGCCGTCTCGCGGCTCACCATCGGCTGCGCCTCGATACGGCTCAAGGACTGGCCGATGTCGCGCGTAATCAGCAGATAGCTCGTGTAGGTGTTCATCGCGACGTTCCCGCTCTCCGGGTGGAAACGCTAGCGGTGCTGCCTTGCGCGAGGCTTTCCTTCGCCCTTTCAAGCCTCACGCAAGCCACGACGGCTAGTGCGGAAGGGGAGATTTGTCATGGCAAGGGTCGCAACGTGGGCATTCTTATAGGACTTGTCGTCACCCTGGGCTGCGTGATCGGCGGCTTCATGGCCATGGGCGGGCACATCGAGGTGCTGATCCAGCCCTGGGAGCTCGTCATCATCGGTGGTGCGGCGCTGGGCACCTTTCTGGTCGCCACGCCCATGGCGACGGTCAAGGATACGGGCCGGGCGTGCATGGAGGCTTTCAAGCATGCCGTGCCGAAGCAGACGGAGTATCTGGAAACGCTGGGCGTGCTGCACAGCCTGATGCGCGAGCTGCGGGCGAAGTCGCGCAGCGAGGTGGAGGCCCATATCGACAACCCGGAAGAATCGGCGATCTTCCAGGCATTCCCCACGGTGCTGAAGAACCGGGACCTGACGAATTTCATCTGCGACTACTGCCGCATCATCATCATCGGCAATGCCCGACCCTTCGAGATCGAGGCGCTGATGGACGAGGAGATCCAGACCATCCGCCGTGACAAGCTGAAGCCCTACCACGCGCTTTCCTCGGTTGCCGACGGGCTGCCGGCGCTCGGCATCGTGGCGGCGGTGCTAGGCGTCATCAAGGCCATGGGGGCGCTCGACCAGTCACCGGAGATCCTCGGCGCGCTGGTCGGTGCGGCACTGGTCGGCACCTTTCTCGGCATCTTCCTGTCCTATGCCGTGGTCGGTCCCATCGCCGCCAAGATCAAGCTCGTGCGCGAGAAGAACAACCGCCTCTACGTGATCGTCAAGCAGACGCTGCTGGCCTACATGAACGGCTCGCTGCCGCAGGTGGCCGTGGAGTTCGGGCGCAAGACGATCTCCGCCTATGATCGTCCCTCCATCGACGCGGTCGAGCAGAGCACGCTGGCACCCGGACAGCCGAGCGATGCGGAGAGGAAGGCGGCGTGAGCGCGATGGCGGCGAAGGCCGAAAACCCGGAGCTGATGCGCAAGCTCATTGTCGAGCGGCTGGTCGGCGAGACCGGCGATCCGCATCATGTCACCGAGTCGGCGCGCGCTGCCGCCATGCGGGCCTTGCCGGCGCTTGCCGAGGCGCTGGAAGAGCGCTTTCCCCAGCCGCTTGCCGTCGATGTGACAGAGATCGAGGTGGTGCGTCTTGCGCAATTGAAGCCGCAGGCCGATTCCTTCGATGCCCTGGTTGTGGTTCCGGCCGCAGCCTCGCGCGACGCGCTGACCATGCGGCTCGACCCGCAGGCGCTCTCCCTGCTCGTCTCCTCCTTCTTCGGCGGCGATCCGGACATTCCCCCGCCGCCGCTCGAACGGGTTCCCTCCCGCATCGAGCTCGATGTCGCGGCAATGGTGTTCGAGATTTTCGCCAAGGCCCTCAATGGCGAAGGGCCGCGCGCGCTGGGCCTGCGCCTGCCCGTGCCGCAGCCGCTCGCCGGACCCGGCGACTTCAAGCGCTTCGTGGTGCGTGACGGGCCGGGCGTGTGCATCACCTTTTCGCTCGGGGCGGGCGAGTCTGCCGGGCGGCTGACTGCCTGGATGCCCCAGCGCGTCGTCTTGGAGGGGCGCCGCGCGGCCGCACCGGATGCCGCCGGCGAGAAGCTGCAGGCCAGCGAGTGGCGCCGCCGCTTCAGCGACGAGGTGCTGCGCTCCCACGTGGAGCTGACGGCGACCGTTCCCCTGGCGAAGCTGCCGCTCAAGGCGCTCATGGGGCTCAGGGAGGGCCAGGTTCTGGAGCTGCACGAAAAGGCGCAGTCCGAGACGCGGCTTTCGGTGCGCGGGCGCACGATTTTCATCTGCGAGTTCGGCAAGCTTGGGCAGCACTATACGGTGCGGCTGACGCGGCCATTCGATGCCAGGCAGGAAGTGCTCGACGGGCTGGCCGCCAGCTAGACAGGAGAAGGAAATGCGCAAGAGCGAACCGGCAAGCGAGGAACTGGGCGACGAGCCGCTCAACAAGGCGATCGAGGAGCTGCGCGATGCCCTGCAGGAGGACGGCGCATCGTCCGCTGCCGGCCATGCGGGCTTTGTCATGAACATCCCTGTGGAGGTGCAGATCGTGCTGGGAACGGCGGAGATGCCGGTGTCCGGGCTGATGGCCCTGCAGAAGGGCTCCACCGTCTCCCTTGACCGGCGCATCGGGGAGCCGGTCGACATCGTGGTCAACGGCCGGCGGATCGCGCGCGGCGAGATTACCCTGCTGGAGGACGATCCGAGCCGTTTCGGCGTCCGGCTGACGGAGATCGGCGGCGCGGCGGCGCAATGACGGGCGACATCTCCACTACAGGTATGGGGCGATGGGGGCAGCGGTGAAGCTTACCCAGGCGCAAAAGGCGGCGGCCATCCTGGTCGCCATGGGCAAGCCTTCGGCGGGGCGGCTGCTCAAGTTCTTCAAACAGGAGGAACTGAAGGCGCTGGTGGAGGCGGCGCGGGTATTGCGCACCATTCCCCAGGCAGAGCTCGAAAAGGTGGTGGAGGAGTTCGAGCACGAGTTCACCGAAGGCGCGGGCCTGCTCGACTCGGCCGACAGCATGGACACCATACTGAGCGAATCGCTGTCCCCGGAGGAGATCAGCGTCCTGATGGGACGCAGCAAGCCGGCGCTTTCCAGGGAGGAGGTCTGGGCGGAGCTCGAAAAGGTCGAGCCGGCGCGGCTGGCGCAGCTTCTGGAGCGTGAGCACCCGCAGACCGCGGCGGTGATCCTTGCCCAGATGGCGCCCAAGACCGCCTCGAAGGTGATCCTCGTCCTCGGCAAGGCCAGGCGCGGCGACGTGATGCGCCGCATGGCCGCGCTGGGGCAGGTGCCGCCCGCCGCGCGGGCGCTCATCGAGAAGCGCATCGCGGAGATCCTGCGTGCGGAGGCCGGCGGCAAGGATGCCTCCGCCGGCCAGGCCCGGGTGGCGAGCGTCCTCAACGAGATGGACAAGGCGGAGGTGGACGAGCTCATCGGCGATCTGGAGGCGGCCGGCGCGGAAGACATTGAGGCCATCCGGGCGCGCCTCTTCAGCTTCGAGGAAATCGTGGATCTGCCGCACAAGGCGCGTGTGGCGCTGTTCGACGGGCTGGCAACGGATCTCGTCACGCTTGCCCTGCGCAACGCGCCGCAGGAGCTGGTGGAGGCGGCGCTTTCGGCACTCGGCCAGCGTTCGCGGCGAATGATCGAGGCGGAGCTGGCGATGCCGGCAGACGGAATCCCGGCCGAGGACATTGCGCAGGCGCAGAGGCGCATCGCGGCCACGGCCGTGGAGCTGTCGCAGAAGGGACTCTTCGATCTGCCCTCCGCGCAGAAGGCGGCATAGAGGCTGTCGAACGCCTGGGCGGGCGTGCCGCCCCCACGATGGCATCTGCGCCGGGGGCTTCGGCGTTGATGCGCACAGAAACAGAGCCAGTGTCCAGAGCCGATGTCGGACGCCCCAGACAAGGAAAGCAAGACCGAAGAGCCCACCGAGAAGAAGGTGCGCGACACGGTGGAAAAGGGCCAATTGCCCTTCTCGCGCGAGGCACCGGCCTTTGCCTCCTTTCTCGCCATCCTGGTCTTCGTGCTTTTCTTCGCCCGCGACAGTGCGGCCGAGCTGGGCGGCTTTCTCTCCATCTTCATCGAACGGGCGGAGGAATGGCAGCTCGGCACCCAGTCGGACGCGATCGCGCTTTACCGCATCGTCTTTCTGGAGATCGCCAAGGTGTGCGGCACCGTCATGCTGCTCCTGGTGTCGGCGGGGCTGGCCGCCTCGCTGTTGCAGAACACGCCGCGCTTCGTGCTGGAGCGCATCCGGCCCAAGGCGTCGCACATCTCGCCGGTCAAAGGCTGGTCGCGCCTGTTCGGCGCGCGGGGGATGGTGGAGTTTGCGAAGTCGCTCGGCAAGCTCCTCGTGGTCGGCGGCTTCGTCGCGTGGACGTTGCGGGCGGCGGATGTGCGGCTGCTCTCCGGCATGATTACCCCTCCCCTGGCCTTCACCGTGACCATACGCGACATTGCCGTCGACATTCTGGTTGCCGTCACCGCCGTGATGACGGTGATCGCCGTGGCCGACATCGCCTGGTCCCGCTTCAGTTGGCGGCAGGACCTGCGCATGACGCGCCAGGAGGTGAAGGACGAGCTCAAGCAGACGGAAGGCGACCCGATCGTCAGGGCGCGGCAGCGCTCGCTCGCCCGGGATCGGGCGCGCCGGCGCATGATGGCCGCGGTGCCGCGGGCCACGCTGGTGATCGCAAACCCGACCCACTATGCCATCGCCCTGCGCTACCGGCGCGGCGAGGACGCGGCCCCCGTCGTCGTCGCCAAGGGGCAGGACCTCATCGCGCTGAAAATCCGCGAAATCGCGCGCGAGCACGGCATCCCCGTCTTCGAGGAGCCGTCGCTTGCCCGCTCCATGTACAAGCAAGTTTCGGTGGATAGCATGATCCCATCTGAATTCTACAAGGCGGTGGCCGAGCTGGTGCGTCGCGTCTACCGGATTGGGGAGGGGACAAGGAAAGGCGACATGAAATGATCAGACAGCCGCACTCCGCCGCGCGCGAGGTCATCGTTGCCAGGGCCATCCGCGATGTTGTCAACGAGCTGCGGCTCATCGAGCTCGCCGACTATGTGGCCTTCATCCGCCTGGAGAGCATGGCGAGCATCGCCGACATCGTGGAGTCGGCGGCCGAGCTCTATTTCCTTCCCGGCACGCTGCGCTTCGGCCGCGGCTGCGAGGCCCATGTCGGCTGGACGGAAACGCCCTGGATCGCGCTCGACCTGGAGCTGCGGCCGAGGGGAGCCACGGTCTATTTCACCCTGTCTCTGGGCCCCCAGCAGGCGGCCGTGGAGCTTAACTATGTGGCCTTCGACCGTCCATTCGACGACCCGGAAGACAACTCGGCCTTTCTGGAAGCGGCGCTTGCGGATGCGCGCATCCGCAAGACGATGCCCGACTGCACCGTGGAATAAGCCTATTCGATCAGCCCTTCGCGCAGCGCCTTGGCCACGGCGTGAACGCGGTTGGCCGCGTTCAGCTTCTCCGCGACATTTGCCAGATACTGGTTGGCGGTGTGGACCGAAAGGCCGAGCCGGCGGGCGATGTCGTCGCTGGTCAGACCATCCGCGGTCAGCCGCAGGCACTGCAGCTCGCGCGGTGAGACGGCCGGAAGATCGGGCGCCGTGCGCGCCGGCTGCGCCTCCGGCAATGCGTCGAACAGGGCATGGGCGCGTGCATGGATGCCCATGAGCATCTCCTCCTCGCCGCATATCCGCCTGCCGGCGAAGACAATGGTGCCATGCCCGCCCGCCGCGCCGACGAGGGGAAAGGCAAGGCCCGCGCGCGACGCGCTGCAGTCCAGCCGCAGCATCCAGCCGGAAGTGACCGGCAGGGCGCAATACGCTTCCTTTCCCCACCAGAAGATGCATTGGCGTGTTGCCGCGCGCTCGGCAAAACTGTTCGGCAGCGCATCGGGAAGGGCATGCGTCAGCGCGTGGACGGCCGGCCATCCGGCGTCGAGAACCGGCACCAGCCGGCGCTTGCGGGCGGCGATGCGGTAGAGGTGGAAGCTGTCGGCGCCAAGCATTACGCACAGCCGCGCAAGTTCCCCGGCGACTGCTCCGGCTTCCGCCGGCTGGTCGGGCGGGGATGCGACGTCGTTCGGCATGTCTCTCGTCATGGTTTCATATCAGCCCGCGCCGGATGGCCGTGGCGATCGCCATGGCCCGGTTTCTGGCCTGCAGCTTGTGGATGGCATGGGCGACCTGGCTGTTGACCGTGTTGGGGGAGATTCCCAGGATGAGCGCCACCTCATCCGCCGTCTTGCCTTCCGACACCCATGACAGGCACTCGAGCTCGCGCCGGGAAAGCGGGTTGGCCTCGCGGGGTGCGCCATGCGGCAGGGAACTGGAGAGGGCGTAGCAGCAGGCCATCTGCAGGGCCGGCAGCGCGGTGTCGTCGATGCGGCCCGGCTGACCTGCCGAAAGCATCAGGTGCCAGCGCGCCTGGCCCACCGGCAGCGCCAGCACGAAAATCTCCTGATGCCCGTGATGGGCAAGCTCGGCAATCTCCTCGCGCTCCACCAGCGCGGCGAGGGCGAGGGGGTGGAAACCGCGGGCCGCCCTGCCGGGAAGACAGGCCGCCGCGCTCTGCGCCACATGCGCCAGCGCCTCCACGCCCACCGCCGTCACGGCATCGTAGAGCCAGTTGCACAGCACGATGCGCCGTCCGCCGGCGGGCGCCTGCGAACGCAGGAGCAGATGAAACTGAGCTCCCGCTGCGCGCGCCCGGCTGCCGATGAACGCCGCGAGGGAACGGTCCGTCGATGCGCCGGGCGCGGTTGCCCTCTCGGTTTCGTCGCAGATCTGCGCCGCCATGGCCCGCCTGTTCTCTCCAGCTTTCGGCTCTACGCATCACACGATACTTGGTGGCAAGGCGTCGGGCCGCTGTCGGCCGGGCCGCATCTGCCGGGAACAAGATCGGGAGGACACATCAAGACTGCGATGCGCGCTCATGCCGCACCATCGCCCCCGCATGGGCGCAACGATAGGGTGGCCTGCTGATTCGCGTCAAGAACGCGCCGAATGGCGACCGGCTCCCGCAATCGTGATCGGGCAGCGCGCCGGACCGTGCGTATACTGGACCGTGCGAGCCGAGAGATTCGCCGCTTCGCATGCCCCTTCGACGGGGCTTCGGGCGGCGTTTGCGGCGATCGCATCGTGCGCAGCGCCGCTTCGCGGTGGGGCGGGCGGAGCGTTGCGTACGCACGGGCGCTTTGCCGTCTTCCGTGCAAATTCCTCAATCAAATCCGCAAAATGACGGTGGCGGGTGCGGGTATCGTGCGGTATCGTGATCAAGTGCCGTCGCACCTGAAAAACTGCCGTGGCGTACATACATAAGAGGAAGGCGACGGCGAGGCGCACCCGGTGCCGCAGTCGGGCCGCAAGGTGCGCGGTAAGAGCCTTGGTTGCGTAAGTCGCGTCAGTTCCTGCCAGGAACCTTCGATGGCGAGACACCGTTCAGCCAATGCGGGAACCGACAGGCAGAGTGCAAATGACCGCCAACAGTCCTGTCACGAGAGAGAGCGATGCACAGGAGAGAATCTGAAGTTTTCGATCTCTTTTCCGAGATCTACACCAGCGCCAAGCGCGAGGAGATGAGCCTGCAGGAATATCTCCTTGCCTGCCGCGACGACCCCTCCATGTATGCCACCGCCGCCGAGCGCATGGTGGATGCAATCGGCGAACCCACTCTTGTCGACACCAGCGCGGACGAACGCCTGGGCCGTATCTTCGCCAATCGGACGATCAAGATCTATCCCGCCTTCTCCGACTTCTACGGCATGGAGGACACGATCGAACGCATCGTGGGCTACTTCCGCTATGCCGCCCAGGGCCTGGAGGAGCGCAAGCAGATCCTCTATCTGCTGGGCCCGGTGGGGGGCGGCAAGTCCTCGCTCGCCGAACGGCTGAAGAAGCTGATGGAGGAGCGCCCGATCTACACGCTGGCGATCGACGGCCAGATCAGCCCCGTCTTCGAATCGCCGCTGGGGCTCTTCCACCCCGAGCGCATGGCCGATCTGCTGGAGGACAAGTACGGCATTTCGCGCCGTCGCCTGACGGGTCTCATCTCGCCCTGGGCGACCAAGCGGCTGGACGAGATCGGCGGCGACATCTCCAGGTTCTCGGTCGTCAAGCTCATGCCCTCGCGCCTGCGCCAGATCGGCATTGCCAAGACGGAGCCGGGCGACGAGAACAACCAGGACGTCTCCGCCCTGGTGGGCAAGGTGGATATCCGCCAGCTCGAACATTACAACCAGTCCGATCCCGACGCCTACTCCTACAGCGGCGGGCTGAACCGCACCACGCAGGGGTTGCTGGAATTCGTGGAGATGTTCAAGGCGCCGATCAAGGTGCTGCATCCCCTGCTCACCGCCACCCAGGAGGGCAACTACAACGGCACGGAGAATTTCGGTGCCTTCCCCTATCAGGGCATCGTGCTTGCCCATTCCAACGAATCGGAGTGGCTGCAGTTCAAGAACAACAAGAACAACGAGGCCTTCCTCGACCGCATCCTGGTGGTGAAGGTGCCCTACTGCCTGCGGGTGACGGAGGAGAAGCAGATCTACGAAAAGCTTCTGCGCGAGAGCGAGCTGGTCCACAACCCTTGCGCGCCGGAGGTGCTCGAGATCCTGAGCCGCTTCACCGTCTCCACGCGGCTTGCCGAGCACGAGAACTCCTCGCTCTACACCAAGATGCGCGTCTATGACGGCGAGAACCTGAAGGATGTGGACCCGAAGGCGAAGTCCGTGCAGGAATATCGCGATGCCGCCGGCGTGGACGAGGGCATGACCGGGGTTTCCACCCGTTTCGCCTTCAAGGTGCTGTCGGAGACCTTCAACTACGACACCAAGGAAGTTGCCGCCGATCCGGTGCACCTCATGTATGTGCTGGAGCAGGCCATCCGGCGCGAACAGTTTCCGAAGGAGCAGGAGACGGCCTATCTCGACTTCATCAAGTCCGAGCTGGCCCCGCGCTATGCGGAGTTCATCGGCCACGAGATCCAGAAGGCCTATCTGGAATCCTACAGCGAGTATGGGCAGAACCTGTTCGACCGCTACATCGCCTATGCCGATGCGTGGCTGGAGGATCAGGATTTCAAGGATCCCGATACCGGGCAGATCCTCAATCGCGAGATCCTCGACAGCGAGCTGTCGCAGATCGAGAAGCCTGCCGGCATCGCCAATCCGAAGGATTTCCGCAACGAGGTGGTCAAGTTCACCCTGCGCGCGCGGGCCAAGAACCACGGGCGCAATCCTTCGTGGACGAGCTACGAGAAGCTGCGGGAGGTGATCGAGAAGCGCATGTTCGGGCAGGTCGAGGACCTTCTGCCCGTCATCAGCTTCGGCACCAAGAAGGACAGCCAAACGGAGAAGCAGCACGCGGAGTTCGTCAGCCGCATGGTCGAACGCGGCTATACCGAGCGCCAGGTGCGCCGGCTGGTCGACTGGTACATGCGCGTGAACAAGGCGGGCTGAGGACACGGGACCTGCGGGGCCACCCATGCCGAATTTCATTGATCGCCGCCTCAACCCGAAGGACAAGAGCCTCGGCAACCGGCGGCGTTTCCTGAAGCGGGCGCGGGAGGAGCTGAAGCGCAACATCAAGGAGCGCATCCGGTCCGGCAAGATCGCCGATGCCGATGCCCGCCACGCCGTGCCGATGCCGCAGGACGGGACGAGCGAACCATCCTTCCAGCATGCCAGGGCGAGCGGGCGGAGGGACTATGTGCTGCCCGGAAACCGGGAGTACGCGCCGGGCGACCGCATTCCCAAGCCGCCGGCGGGCGCCGGCGGCAACGGCTCGCGCGCCGGCATCGGCGAGGCGGAGGACGATTTCCGCTTCGTGCTGTCGCGCGAGGAGGTGCTCGACCTGTTCTTCGAGGACCTCGAACTGCCCGACATGGTGAAGCTCTCCTTGAAGGAGGCGGTGGCCTTCAAGCCGCGCCGCGCCGGATACACGACGTCCGGCACGCCCACCAATGTCAACGTCACGCGCACCATGCGCAACAGCTATGGCCGCCGTTTGGCACTTCGCCGCCCGCGGCAGGAGGAGATCGAGGCACTTGCCCGGCAGATCGAGGAACTCGAGGCAAAGCCGGGCACGCCGGATAGGCGCACGCGCCTCGAAGCGCTGCGTGCCGAGCTCGACCGGCTGCAGCGCCGGCGCCGGCTGGTGCCCTTCGTCGATCCGGTGGACATCCGTTTCAACCGCTTCGAGCCGCAGCCCCTGCCGAACGCGAATGCTGTGATGTTCTGCCTCATGGATGTTTCCAGCTCCATGGGCGAGCGCGAAAAGGATCTGGCCAAGCGCTTCTTCGTGCTGCTGCACCTCTTTCTCAAGCGGCGCTACGAGCGCATCGACATCGTCTTCATCCGCCACACGCACGAGGCCGGCGAGGTGGACGAGGAGACCTTCTTCTACTCCACCCAGAGCGGCGGCACGGTGGTCTCCACGGCGCTTGAGGAGATGCTGTCCATCATCCGCAAGCGCTATCCTTCCCGCGAGTGGAACATCTATGCCGCCCAGGCTTCCGACGGCGACAACATCGCCGGCGATTCGGAGCGCTGCGCCTCGCTTCTCACACAGGAGGTGATGCGGCTGTGCCAGTACTATGCCTATGTGGAGATCATCGACGAGCGCGAGACCGAGATTTTCGGCGCCACCGACAACGGAACCTCGCTGTGGCGCGCCTACCGCACGGTGGGCGAGTCGTGGCCGAACTTCCAGATGGCGCGGATCGCCCGGCCGGCGGACATCTATCCGGTCTTCCGCAAGCTCTTTGCCAGGCAGCCCGGCAGCCAGATGCGCTAGGCGAGGAGGGCCGATATGACGGAAAAGGGTGTGTCCTCCTCCGGCCTGTTGTTTTCGGGTTCTGACTGGAATTTCGAGACGCTGGCCCGCCTCTACGACGCGATCGCCGAGATCGCGCTCGAGGAGCTGAAACTCGACATCTATCCCAACCAGCTCGAGATCATCTCTTCGGAGCAGATGCTGGACGCCTATTCTTCCATCGGCATGCCGCTGATGTACCAGCACTGGTCCTTCGGCAAGCGCTTCGCCTTCGAGGAGCATCTCTATCGCAAGGGCTATCGCGGGCTGGCCTATGAGCTGGTCATCAACTCCAATCCCTGCATCACCTATCTGATGGAGGAGAACACCGCGGCCATGCAGGCCCTGGTGACGGCGCACGCCGCCTTCGGCCACAACCATTTCTTCAAGAACAACTACATGTTCCAGCGGTGGACCGATGCCGGCGCCATTCTCAGCTACATGGACTTCGCCAAGAAATATGTCGCCCGCTGCGAGGAGCGATATGGCACCTCCGCGGTGGAGGCAATCCTCGATTCGGCCCACGCGCTGATGGATCAGGGTGTGTTCCGCTATCGCCGCCCGCCGCGTCTTTCCTCCGAGAAGGAGCGGGAGCGGGTGCGCGAGCGGCTGGACTATGAGGCCCAGACCTACAGCGACCTGTGGCGCACCCTGCCCAGGAAGAAGACCGAGGGAGGATCGGAGGAGCGCGACCGCGAGGTGCGCGAGCGCAAACGCAATCTCCATCTGCCGGAGGAGAACCTGCTCTATTTCCTGGAAAAGAACAGCCTCATCCTGGAGCCCTGGCAGCGCGAGCTTCTGCGCATCGTGCGGGTGATCGCGCAGTATTTCTATCCCCAGCGCCAGACCAAGGTGATGAACGAGGGTTGCGCCACCTTCGTCCACCACACGATCATGAACCGCCTCTACGACAAGGGAAAGATCAGCGAAGGCGCGATGCTGGAGATCCTGCAGAGCCACTCGAACGTGATCTTCCAGCCCGGTTTCGACGATCCGCGCTTTTCGGGGCTCAACCCCTATGCGCTGGGCTTTGCCATGATGAAGGACATCGAGCGCATCTGCACCGAGCCGACGCCCGAGGATCGCGACTGGTTTCCCGATATTGCCGGCAGCGGCAACTGGCGCGAGACCCTGCTCGACGCGTGGGCGAACCACCGCGACGAATCCTTCATCCTGCAATATCTGAGCCCCGCCGTGATCCGCCGTTTCCGGCTGTTCCAGCTCGCCGACGATGCCGGTACCCCCTATTGCGAGGTGGCAGCCATCCACAACGAGCGCGGTTACGAGGCGATCCGGTCCGCGCTTGCGCGCAGCTACGACATCGGCATCATCCAGCCGGACGTGCAGGTGGTGGACGTCGATCTTCTGGGCGACCGCCACCTGAAGCTTCAGCACAGGGTGCGGAACGGCGTGCTTCTTGAGGAGGCGACCCGCGACGCCACGCTGCGCCATGTGCGCCGCCTGTGGGGATATGAGGTCAGCCTCGAAGGCATCGACGCGGTGACGGGCGAACGCCTCTACGAGCGCTCGACCAGGCAGGTGGGGACATAGGCCGCGGCGTTGATGCCGAAAACCGGCTTCCACTTTTCGGCGCGCCGCTTTAGCTTGCCTGCAATCCACCCCGAATCCGAACAGGAGGGCTCCCATGCTCCGCATTCTTTCCCACATCTCCGCAGCCCTCCTCGGCGCCAGCCTGCTCGCCGGCGCGGCCCATGCCGAGGAATGGCGGTTCAACAACGGTCTGCCGGAAGGCCGCAACGAATCGAAGCAGCTCGACCAGTTCGCCGAGGATGTCGCCCGGCTGAGCGAGGGCAGCCTCACCATCAAGGTCTTCCATGGCGGCTCGCTCAACCTCAAGGACAGCGACGTCCTGCGCTGGCTGCCGCGCGGCGCGGTGGAGATGGGCCTCGTGTGGGCGAACTATGTGGGGCGCGACGCGCCGGCTCTCAATGCCGTATTGATACAGGGCTCGGTGGGCAGTTCCGAAGAGCTGATCGAGGTGCTGCCAGAGATTCAGGACATCTATCGCCAGGAGCTTGACGAGTGGGGCGTCGTCACTGCGGGCTTCATGGCGCTGCCGCTGCTGAAGGCCTCCATCTTCTGCCGCGATGCGCCCGTGCGCACCCTCGAAGAGCTCAAGACCAAGAAGCTGCGCGTGTGGAGCAACGACCAGGTGGAGACCTTCCGCCGCCTGGGCGTGTCGGCGCAAATCGTCGGCCAGAACGAGCTCTATGTGGCGCTGCGCACCGGCGTGGTGGATTGCGCGGTCTATCCGGCGCTCTTCGCCCACACGATCTCGCTGCAGGAGGTGACGGATTACGCCGCCTATCTCTACCCCATCGCCAGCGTGCCCTATGTGCTGGGCGCCAATCCGGATGCCTGGGAGAGGCTGACGGAGGAACAGCGGCAGGCCGTCACCCAAGCGGCCGAGCAGCTGTGGGCGCGTACCAACGAATACAGCCAGGCCGAGGAGAACGAGCAGGCGGCCCGCGCCGCGCTGAAGGAGCAGGGGGTCGAGTTCCTGGAGCCCTTCTCCGAGGAAGACCGCGCTGCCTTCCTCGAAGCGGCTTCCCAGACCTGGAAGGAGATGGCGGAGGAAGCGGGCGGCAATGCGCCCGAATACCGCCAGCGCATCCTTGACACGCTCGGGCGCTGATGGCGGGCGAACCGTCGTCTTATGGCGGGCTGGCGGCTGCTGCGCAGGCGGTCGAGCGGCTGCTTTCGCCGCTTCTGGTCGGTCTTGCCGTCCTGGCGACGGCGGCCGGCGCGGCCATCGTCGCCCTGGTCGGCGTCAGCGTGGCGATGCGCTATCTCGCCAATGCGCCGCTCTACTACACCGAGGAGCTGGTGGGTCTTCTCATGACGGCGGCCTTCTTCCTGGCGCTGCCGCTGGTCACGCTCAGGGCTGAGCATGTGCGCGTCACCATCCTGGTGGCCAACCTGCCGCCGGCCATGCGGCGGGCGGCGGGCCTTCTGGCCGGCCTCTTCGGGGTCGTCTTCTGCCTGTGGTTCTTCGCGCTGTGCCTGCCCTGGCTGGAGTTTGCCTTTTCGCGCAACCTCAAGTCCGAGGTGGCGCGCCTGCTGCTCTATCCGTGGATGGCGCTTCTGCCCCTCTCGCTGATGCTTTCCGCACTTGCCTTCGCCGTGCGCGCGCTGGCAGGCCGGCGCAACGGGGTGGGAACCTGAGGCAGCCGCGCAAGGCGGCGGGGAAATCCGAAAAACGGAGTGTCGTTCATGTTCTGGGGGTTCTTGCTCGGCGGGCTCGGCGTGTTCGCCGGATCGGGGCTGGCGCTCGGTGCGGCCCTCGGGCTTACCGGCTTTCTCATCCTGCATTTCGTGGCCGGCGGCGCCACCTTCGTGGCGGTCGATGCGGTGTGGAACGTCTTCAACGCCTTCACGCTGAGCGCCATTCCGCTGTTCATCATCCTTGGGGAGGTGATGCTGCGCAGCGGCATGAGCGAGCGTATCTACAGCGCGCTGACGCCGCTTTTCCAGCGCGTGCCGGGCGGCCTGCTGCACACCAATATTGCCGTGTGCACCGTGTTCGGCGCCGTCAGCGGGTCGAGCCTCTCGACGGCGGCGGCCGTCGGCTCCGTCGCCTATCCGGAAATGACGGCACGCGGCTATGACCGCGGCATGGTGGTGGGCTCGCTGGCCGGCGGCGGCACGCTGGGGCTGCTCATCCCGCCTTCGCTGTCGCTGCTGATCTATGGCGCGCTGACGGAGACCTCGATCGGCCGGCTGTTCATCGCGGGCATCGTGCCGGGCCTCATGATTGCCGGCCTGTTCATGGTCTACATCTTCCTGCGCTGTCTGGCCAAGCCGGGTCTGGCGCCGAAGGAGACAGCGCGGGTGCGCCCCCTTCGCATCCTGCTCGACCTTCTGGGCCTTTGGCCGTTTCTCCTGCTCATCCTCACCATCATGGGCAGCATCGCCTACGGTTTTGCAACGCCTACGGAGGCCGCCGGCATCGGCGTGCTCGCCACCATCGTCGTGGCGCGCGCCTGGGGCAGGCTCACGCTCGCCATGCTGGCGGAGAGTTTCTATCGCGCCATGCTGCTCTATGCCGCGATCGCCTTCGTGGTGATGGGTGCCACCATCCTGGCCCAGGCGGTCAGCCTGCTCGGCGTGCCGCAGGCCATTCTGGAGACGGTGAGGGCGGCCGACCTGCCGCCGCTTGCGGTGCTTGCCCTCGTGGTGGCGATCTATCTGGTGCTTGGATGCTTCTTCGACGGCCTGTCGCTGATGATCATGACGCTGCCCATCGTCTTTCCGCTGATGACCGGGCTCGGTTTCGATGCGGTGTGGCTCGGCGTCATCATCACCGTCCTGATCGAGATCGGCCAGGTGACGCCGCCGGTAGGGCTCAACCTCTCCGTCCTCGTGTCCGTTGCCAGGGAAGAGGTGACGCTGGGACGGGCTGCCTATGCGGCCGCGCCGTACTGGATGATCCTGCTTCTGGGCGTTGCAATTCTGACCGCCGCACCCCAGCTAGCTCTCTACCTGCCCGCAAAGCTGATGTGAAGGAGCACGCGATGGCCTTGAGACTGAAGCCGAAGACCTATGGGCCGCTTGCCGCACGGCTGGAGGCGGGGCGCGTTACGGTCGAGACCGCGCCTGCCCAGAGCGTGACCATCGCCTCGCCGCCGGTCGAGGACGCGGCCTCGCCGGTGGACTTTCTGGTGGCCGCGGTCGCCTCATGCCTTGCCATCTCGCTCGCCGCGGCTGCACAGGGCATGAAGCTCGATGTCGGGCACATTGCCGTCTCCGCGAAGGCGGAAAGGGCGCTCGACCTGCCGAGCCGCGTCGCCGGCATCGAGGCTGTGGTCACATTCGAGCGCAAGCCGCAGGACGAGGAAACGGCCAGGCAGCTTCTTCGCCGCGGCAAGGAGATGTGCACGGTCAGCAATTCGCTGAACGCGCCGGTGGCGCTATCGCTCGCCTGACGTGGCGGGCTATTCCTCCAGATTCACATAGCTCTGGGGCTGGAAGCGCGGCGTGCACAGGCAGTAGAACTCCAGGTCGTCCTCGCCCGTATTGGTGATGCGCTGGGCCGCATCCGCCGGGATGATGGCCTGATCGCCGGCCCGAAGGGTCTGGCGCTCACCGTCGATCTCCACCACGCCCTGGCCCTTGCGCACGATGTAGCGCTCGCAGACGCCCGCAAGCTTGTGAAGCTGGGTTGTCACGCCGGGCTCTACCCGGGCAAGGGCAAGCGAGGCTTCCGGTGAAGCGGGCGTGTTCAGAAGCTCGGTGATGAAACACCGCTCCTCGGTCCAGAATTCCGGCTTGCCAGTCGCGGGGACGAACCACTCGGCCTGCATTTCCACCTCGCCCGGTTGAACAATTTCAGCAAATATCAGGTCGCTTGACAATTGTTAGAAATGGCATCCTAATTTGTCAAAAGCGTACAGCCGGGCTTGCGAAGCAGCGCCGTTTTCCGTTGCATGGTGCCGGTCGGCTCCGACAGTCCGAATGCATGTCCGCCTTGCGGCACCGGACGTGCCTCCAATGCCGATCCGCCTTGTCTGCCGGTCGCCTTCGGGCGCTGCCGGCGCGAGGGTGAACAGGGAGATGACCGAATGAAGTTCTTGAAAGCACTTCTCGTTGCCGGGCTGGCAGGCGCGGCGGGAGCGGCGTCCGCGCAGGAGGACAGGCTTTTCGTCTATGTCTCGCCGGACCCCATCGGCGTCAACGCCTTCCTGCAGATGGGTCGGGAGGGCATCGAGGCAGCAGGGGAGAAGTTCGGCGCCGAGGTGCGCACCTATGAAAGCCGCACGGCCGCCGACAGGCTTGAAAACGTGAATGCGGCCGTGAACGAGGGTGCGGACATCGTGGTGCTGCTCGGTTTCGAGTTCAACGATATCGTGCGCCAGGTGGCACCCACGGCGCCCGACATCCAGTTCCTCATCGTCGACCAGTGCATCGAAGACCGGCCGGAGAACGTTCACTGCGCGGTCTTCCGCGAGTATGAGGCAAGCTATCTCATGGGTGTCGCCGCCGGCATGCTCACCGAATCGGGCAAGGTGGGCGTGGTCGGCGCGCTCGATATTCCCTTTCTGCACCGCTACACCGATGGCTATGCGCAGGGTGTGAAATCGGTGGCGCCCGATGCGGCGGTCGATGTGCGCTGGGTGGGCGGCGAGAATCCGTTTTCGGATCCGGTGCGCGCCAAGGAGCAGGCCTTGGCCATGCATTCTGCCGGCTCCGATCTCATCTTCACCGCCACCTCGGGCGGCGATTTCGGCGTCTTCGAGGCAGCGCAGGAGAACGATTTCCTGGTCTTCTCGGTGGACATCAATCAGTGTCCGCAAGCGCCCGGCCATGTGGTGGACGTGACGTTGAAACGGGTGGACACGGCCATGCTGCAGGCGATCGAGGCCATTCTCGGGGGCGAGCATGTGATGATGTCCCTCGGCCTGAAGGAGGGCGGCATGTCGGCCATGGCGCTGGAAAAGGACGCTCTGGCCGACAGCCAGTGCGTGGTCGCCGAGCATCCCGAGGTCGTCGAGAAGATGCGCAGCGTGGCCGCCAGCATCGCCGACGGCTCGCTGGTGCTCGAAGACCCGATGTTCGCCCAGTGAGGGCGCCGGCTGGTACAGCAGGAAGCGCGGCCGCCGGGCGCGCGCCGGAGGGCTGATGCCCATGCGCGTGGCGCTTTGTGGCATCACCGTCCGTTTCGGCGCGCTGACCGCGGTGGAGGACGTTTCGCTGGCCATCGAGCCGGGCGAGGTGCACGCTGTCGTTGGCGAGAACGGGGCGGGCAAGACCACACTCATGAACGTGCTGTTCGGCCTTGTGGCGCCGCAGGCGGGCGCCATCCGCCTCGACGGGCAGGACAGGCGCTGGACCTCGCCACAGGATGCGATCCGCCACGGCCTGGGGATGGTGCACCAGCACTTCATGCTGCAGGAGTCGATGAGTGTTCTCGAAAACATCGTCCTGTGCGCGGAGCCTGCTGGCCGCTTTGGCCTCGTGGATTTTTCCGCCGCGCGGAGCCGGCTTCGCCGGATCGCCGAGCAGCACGGCATCTCCCTCGCCCTCGACCGCCCGGTGGCCCGCCTCTCCGTCGGGGAGCGGCAAGTGGTGGAGGTGCTGAAGATGCTCTACCGGCAGGCGGAGGTGCTGATCCTCGACGAGCCCACCTCGGTTCTGACCCCGCAGGAAAAGGACCGGCTTTTCGCCACGCTGCGCAGCTTCCGGACCGCCGGCAAGGCCATCGTGCTCATTACCCACAAGCTCGACGAGGTGATGGAACTGGCCGACCGGGTGAGCGTCATGCGGGCGGGCCGGCTCGTGTGGTCGGGGCGGTTGTCGCAAACCAGCAAGGAGGAGATCGCGCGCGGCATCGTCGGCGGCGCGCTGCCGCCGGCGCGCCAGCGCGCGGTGCGGACCCCGGGAGAGCCGGTGCTTGCCGTGCGCGACCTCGAGGTGGCGGGTCGCAGCGGCGCGGTCGGACCCCTGTCGCTGCGCGTGCACGCGGGAGAGATCGTCGGCATCGCCGGCGTTGCCGGCAACGGCCAGGGGGAGCTCATCCAGGCGATCACCGGGCTCGCACCGGCGCTTTCCGGGGAGATTGCGCTTTGCGGTCGGCCGGTGACGCATCTCGACGTCGAACGGCGAAGGCGGCTCGGCATGAGCTACATTCCCGAGGACCGCCAGCGCATGGGGCTGGCCCTTGGCGCCACGGTCAGCGAGAACGCCAATGCCGGGCGCGACGACCGCCGGGCCTTCACTCGCGGCCCCTTTCTCGATCGCGCGGCGATGGCGCGCTTTGCCAGCGGGCTCATCGAGCGCTTTCGCATTCGCGTCGGCGGGCCGTCAGCGCTTGCCGCCACCATGTCCGGCGGCAACAAGCAGAAGCTGGTGGTCGGGCGGGAGCTGGCACGCAACACGCCGCTGGTCATCGCGGAGAACCCGACCTGGGGCGTGGACATCGGCGCCATCGACTTCATCCACGGGGAGCTGATGAGGATGCGCGACGAGGGCCATGCCGTGCTGCTTGTCTCCACCGAGCTCGACGAGGTGATGGCCCTGTCGGACCGCATTCTGGTGATGTATGCGGGCGCCATTGCCGGCGAGGTGGCGGGCACGGAGGCCGACCGCGAGACCATAGGCCGGATGATGACCTCGCGCGCCCACCAGGCGCTGCCGGAGGTGGCATGAGGACCCTTCGGGAAAGCGCGGTGCTGCGCGAAGCGGTCTCCTGGGGGGTGGCGCTCGCCTGGATCGCGGGCGTGCTGTTCCTTCTCATGGCGCTTGTCGGCGCGCCCTTCGGCGAGGCGCTGTCCGCCTTTCTGCAGAATGCCTTTGGCGGACGACGCCTTTCCTATCTCATGGCAACGCTCAGCCGCGCCGCGCTGATTGCCGGCATGGCGGTGTCCGTCATGCTGAGCTTCCGCGCCGGACTGTTCAACATCGGCGGGGAAGGCCAGCTCGTCGCCGGCGGGCTGGTGGCGGCGCTGGCTGCCCTTTTCCTGCCCGGCCCGCCGCTTTTCGTGCTTGGCGCCTCCATCCTGGCGGCCATGGTGGCGGGGGCGGGCTGGGCGCTTCTGGCCGGTCTCCTGCAGCTTCACCTGGGTGTACCGCTGCTGGTGGGCTCGCTCCTGCTCAACTATCCCATCCGCTACATCGCCTCCTATCTCGTCGCGCATCCGTTTCGCGACGTGCAGTCGGGCATGGTGCAATCCCATCTGGTGCCGCAGGCTACCTGGCTTCCCTATTTTCCGGGCACGCGGCTCGACATCGGCATCCTGTTCATCGCGGCAGCAAGCCTTTTTGCGATCATCTACAGCCATTTCACCCTGCATGGCTATCATGCCCGCATGAACGGCCTGTCGCCGGCCTTCGCACGCACCGTGGGCCTGCCGGTCGGAAAGCTGACCCTGCAGACCCTTGCCATGAGCGGGGCGATCGCCGGGCTGGTGGGGGCCGTCGCCGTCTTCGGTGTCCATCACCGCTATATCGACGGCATGCTGGTGCAGCCGCTCTATGCCTGGACCGGCATCATCGCCGTGCTTCTGGTGGGCATGATTCCCTGGGCGGTGCCGCTTTCGGGCCTGTTCTTCGCGGCCATCCAGACTGGGGCGGCAGGCATGGAGCGCTCGGCCGGCGTGCCCAAGGAAATCGCGCTCGTCATGCAGGCGGTCATCATCCTGTTCGTGGCCAGCCGCGTGTCCGGCGCGCTCGTCGCCTCCTCCGAACGCAGGGCAGGGGGAGGCGAGGGTGCTTGAGCTTCTGTTCGATCCCTCCTTCGCGGCCTCGGTGCCGCGCTTCGTCACCCCGATCCTGCTTGCGGCACTCGGCGGTGCGCTGTGCGAGCGGGCCGGCGTTTTCAACATCGCGCTTGAGGGGTTCCTGCTCATGGGGGCCTTTGCAGCCGTCGTCGGCTCCTATTTCTCGGGGTCGCCGTGGCTTGGCGCGCTGGCGGCGATGCTGGGCGGCGTTGCGATGGGCCTCGTCTTCGCCGAGTTCAACCTGCGCCGCGGCGGCGATCCCATCGTCGTGTCGATCGCCATCAACATTCTGGCCGCCGGGCTTACCACCTATCTGCTGCGTGCCATCTTCGATGCCATGGGCGCCTTCAGCGATCCGGCGATTGCGGGTTTCGGGCCGGTTTCGATCCCCGGTCTTGGCTGGCTGCCGGTGCTGGGGCCGGTGTTCGGCGGCCAGTCGCCGCTGTTCTATCTGGCGCTCGTCGCCGTGCCTGTGGCAAGCCTCTTCTTTGCCCGCCACCGCCTCGGCCTGCGCATTCGCGCGGCGGGCGAAAACCCGGCGGGGCTGGTGGCCGGTGGCGTGAGCCCGCGGCGCGTGCGGCTCTATGCGCTGATGGGCTGCGGCGCGTTGTGCGGGCTGGGCGGGGCGCAGCTTTCCATCGCCAATGTCAATCTCTTCGTGGAGAACATGAGCGCCGGGCGCGGCTGGATTGCCGTGGTTGCCGTGCTTTTGACGCGCGGGCGGCCCTGGCCCTTGTTGCTTATCGCCTTCATCTTCGGCACGGTGGACAGCCTGTCGTTCCGCGTGCAGGGGCTGGGTATGCCGCAGCAATTCACGGATATGATGCCCTATCTGGCAACGCTTGCGGTGCTGATCACCCTGTCCTGGTGGCGTCGCGGGCGGACAGCGAACGGAGGAGCGCCATGACGGATCTGGTCATCAGGAATGCGACGGTGGTGACATGCGATCCCGCTGGCACGGTGATCGCCGATGGCGGCGTGGCGGTGCGCGACGGCCGCATCGAGCAGGTCGCTGCGAGCGTCGAGCTGGAAGCGGCAGCGGCAGGCGCCCGGCGCCTGGTGGACGGCAAGGGCCACATCCTGATGCCGGGCCTTATCAACACCCATTGCCACGCCGGCGACAGCCTGTTTCGCGGCCTGGTGGAGGATCTGCCGCTGGAGCCTTGGCTGCAGACGGTGTGGAAGGCGGAAGGGGCGATCCTCAACCCCGAGACCTGCTATCTGGGCAGCGTTCTGGGCTTTGCCGAGCTTCTGCTGTCGGGCGTCACCACGGTGATGGACATGTTCTGGTACCCGGAAGAGACGGTGCGCGCGGCGCGCACGGTGGGAATGCGCGTTTCGACCGGCGGCATCTTCTTCGACCCGCCGGGGGTGACGGGCGACAATCTCAAGGGCCGGATCGCCGCCGCCGAGCGCTTCTTCGAGATGTTTTCGGATGCCGAGGACGTGTTCCCTGCCGTGCTGCCGCACGGCGCCTATACGGTGGCGCCGGAAAATCTGAAGACGGCCAAGCAGCTTGCCGAACGCCACGGCGCGCTTTTCAGCACCCATGCGGCGGAAACCCGTGCCGAGCAGGCCGATGTGACGGGCCGCTATGGCCGTTCCGTCATCCGCCATCTTGACGATCTGGGCCTGCTCGACGAGCGAACGCTGCTCGCCCACTGCGTGCATCTCGACGACGAGGAGATCCAGATTCTGGCCCGCACCGGCGCGACTGCCGTGCACAATCCGGTCTCCAATCTCAAGCTCGCCTCCGGCTTTGCGCGGGTGCCGGAGATGCTCGCCGCCGGTGTTCGGGTCACATTGGGTACGGACGGCGCCATCAGCGGCAACGATCTCGACATGTGGATGGCGCTGCGCCTTGCCGCCACCCTGCACAAGGCGGTGACCGGAAAGGCCGATGCCGTCTCCACCGCACAGGCTCTCGCCATGATGACCTCGGCGGGCGCGGAAGCGCTAGGCGCGGCCGGGCGCATCGGCAGCCTGGAGGCGGGCAAGCTCGCCGACATGATCCTGATCGACGTGAAGCGTCCGCACGCCGTGCCGATGTTCGATCCCGTCACCCATCTCGTCTATTCAACCGCCAGGTCCGACGTGCGCCACGTCTTCTTGAGTGGCGAGCAGGTGGTGCGCGACGGCGCGCTCACCCGCCATGCCATCGGCCAGACCATCGAGGCCGTCGAACGGCTGAAGCCCCGGATTGCGGCGAGCATCGCCTGAGTGAAGCGCAACGAGGAACCGTATGAAAGAAAGCCAGCTTTCCCGTCTCGAGCGGGCCCATGCCTCGATCAAGAACCGCGTCGGCGCCTCCTGCGAGGTGGCCCTCATGCTGGGCTCGGGCCTGGGCCATCTGGCCGATGTCGTGGAAGGGGCGACCATCATCCCCTATCAGGAAATCGACGGCTTTCCCGTCTCCACCGCGCCTGGCCACAAGGGGCAGCTCGTCATCGGCCGGCTTTACGGTCGCCGCGTCGTCGTCATGCAGGGGCGGCTGCACCTTTTCGAGGGCTGGTCGCCGCGCGACATCGCGCTCGCCGTCTATCTGCTCAGGCGGCTGGGTGCTGCAACGCTGGTGGTGACCAACGCCGCCGGCGGGCTCAACCCCGACTATCAGGCCGGCGATGTGATGCTGATCGAGGATCATCTGAACTTCACGGGCCACAATCCGCTGCGCGGGGAGAACGAGGAAGCGCTCGGCCTGCGCTTTCCCGACATGTCGCGGGCCTATGATCCCGAGCTTCGCCGCATGGCGGAAAGGGCGGCGCAGCGCGCCGGCGTCGCGCTGCACCATGGCGTCTATGCGGGCGTGCTCGGCCCTTCGCTCGAAACCTCTGCCGAGCGTCGCTTCCTGCGCTCGGCGGGCGGCGATGCGGTGGGCATGTCCACCGTGACCGAAGTGATCGCCGCCAACCATGCAAGCCTGCCCGTGGTCGGTTTCTCGGCCATCACCAACCAGGCGACCGGCGGGCCGGACCAGCAGCCCGATACGGTGGAGGAGATCTTCGCCCACGCCGCCATCTGCGGCCGTAAGATCGCCGCCGTTCTCTCCGAGCTTCTGCCCGATCTGCCGGGCGGCAAGGAGGGGTGAAGGATGGCGGCCAACGCTCCCCCCGTTGACCGCCTGCTCGATCTGTCCGGCCGCGTGGTGATCGTGACGGGGGCGAGCGGCGGCATCGGCGCGGGCATCGCCCGGCGGCTGGCCGAGGCGGGCGCCGGCGTTCTCTGCCACTACCATGGAAACCAGGCCGCGGCGGAAGAGCTTGCCGCACAGATCGTGCAGGCAGGCGGCCGGGCCGCAGCCCACCGGGCGGACCTTGCCGAGGAAGCGGAGGCGGAGGCGCTGGTGCGCGGGGCGGTGGCGCGCTTCGGCCGTCTCGACGCCGTCGTCAACAATGCCGGCTGGCAGCCGGTGGCGCCGCTGGGAGAGATCTCGCAGGCAAGCTGGGAGCGGATGATGGCGGTCAATGCCGGCGGCCCCTTCCTGCTTACACGCATCTTCGCGCGCCATGCGCGCGCGGCGGGCACCGGCGGTGCGGTGGTCAACATCGCCTCCATCGAGAACGGGAGGCCGATTTCGGGCCACGCTCACTACGCTGCCTCGAAGGCTGCGCTTGTGACGTTTACCAAGGCGGCGGCGCTGGAGCTCGGGCCGCTGGGCGTCCGCGTCAATGCCATCTCGCCGGGTCTCGTCCACCGCAAGGGCATCGAGGAAGACTGGCCGCAGGGCGTGGCCGGCTGGAAGAAGGCCGCTCCCCTCGGCCGGCTCGGACAGCCCGAGGATGTGGCCGATGCCGTTCTCTTCCTTCTCAGCGATGCCGCACGCTGGATCACCGGCATCGAGCTGGTGGTCGATGGCGGCGTCAGTGCGCAACCCGGCTGGTGAGACTTTATGCCTTGCGGTCCCCGCCGTTCAGCGGGGTGCGCCGAACAGAAGGGCGACCCAGAGCACCTCATAGGCGATGCTGAGCGTCACCATCAAGAGGTGGAACCGGCGGTTGGCCGTGCGCATCGCAAGCAGGCATAGGATGAAGAACAGTGGCGTGAAGACCAGGATGTCAAGGCGATAGCGTTCGAAATGCTTGGCGCCTTTGATCGAGGTGTCGACGATGTCGAGCACAAGGCTGAGTGCGAGCAGGCCGAAGAACCATTTGCGCCGGTTGAGGAAGAAGTCCTCGTAACTGGCATATTCGCGGATGTTGTCGGGAAAGAGCAGAACGCTCATCAGGAAGAGCACCACCGTGTAGACGACGAGGAAGAAGAAGACGCCGAACGACCAGTCCCGAACACCGTAGAGCGCCATCTCACACCACCAGAAGTGCACGAGCATGAGAAGTATCGCGCCCACCCACGCCAGATGGATGGTGGACATCTCTTCGCGTGAGGGGTGCTGGACGAAACGGGCCACCCCGGCGAGCAGCCGGGTGATGCCCATACCGACGATGACCCCCATGATGACGCGGACATGCGGGAAGATCTCCACGCCGCTCAGCTCATTGTCCATCGCATACCGCTGCGACTGGTGTCATGGAATGTCTCCGGCTTTCGCGTGGCAGCGTGTCTGCTTCAGGCGCAAATGGGGTTCAATCCCGGGCATTTTCCGGCAAAAGAAAGCCCCGGCCTTGCGCCGGGGCTCAGACCGCTGACAAACCCCTGGCTTTGGCCGGGGGTTTTTGATTCACTGGGTCATGTTGAAGCGACCCGCCCCTGAA
>NZ_JAODNW010000030.1 GCF_025398255.1 Chelativorans intermedius
AGCGATGCCGCCCGCGCTGGCGCCACGACCATCATTGCACTAACAATCAAATTGGACCCGTCCGTGGGGGCCGATCAGGGGCAGTTCGGCGCCATCGAGATGGGTTCGATGTTCTCGGTCGTGAAGGTACGCGAGGGGCTTTCAGCGACCGACTATTCCGATCCGGGTTGGTACGAGCACCCGGAGGGAACCGTCGCCTATGAATGGACCGGGAACGTTCCCGCCCCGGTCAAGTCCGGCGACGCAAAAACGATGACTCCGGCAAGTCCCCACGGCGGTCACGGCAAGCAGGGATGAATCCACCCTCCCAATCAGCAAAATCAAGGAATGGAACGACATGAAACAACTGATCATGGCCGTCGCTTCGATGGCGGCACTCACAAGCATCGCATATGCCGGCGGCAATCATGCCGGCGGCCACGGCGAAGCCGACATGATGGCGATCGGCGAGCCGGGCGATGCCGCCGCGGCGGGGCGGTCCGTGACCATCACCATGAAGGAGAACGACGACGGCGCGATGGTCTTCGAACCCGCCTCACTGAAGATCGAGGAGGGCGAGACCGTCCGTCTGACATTCGTCAATGAGGGCGAACTGGAGCACGAGTTCGTCATGGACGTCCATGAGAGCATCTTGGAGCACAAGGCCCTGATGGAGAAGTTCCCCGAGATGGAACACGACGACCCGAATGCAGTACGCCTGGGTGCCGGCGCAAAGGGGAAAATCGTCTGGACCTTCTCCAGGGCCGGCGAGTTCGAGTTCGCCTGCCTCATTCCGGGGCACTACGAGTCCGGAATGAAGGGCGACATCATCGTCACCAACTAGTAGCCATCTGAACAGGAGAAAATACCATGAAACTCATTGCAAGGCTGATTGCAGCTCTCGCGCTGACGGGCACCCTCGCCGGGATAGCCCTCGCTGCCGAATATACCAAGGGTGAAATCAAGAAGATCGATACGGCACAAAAAAAGCTCACCATCAAACATGAAGAACTGAAGAACCTCGATATGCCGGCAATGACCATGGTGTTCGTTGTCGCCGACGATACGATGCTCGACAAAGTCAAGGTGGGCCAACCAGTTGAGTTCGTTGCCGAGCGCGTCAACGGGCGCCTGACAGTCACCGAAATTCAACCGTAAACTGTGGCCGCTGTGGGCCGGCGTTGGAGATCCGCCCGCAGCGGCTTGTCCCGTTGTCACTCGTCCCTCGGAAGTAAATACGACCTGCTCCTCGTCTCGGTGCTCGCGAGTCTCCCGGCCGCTTAGCAGGCGGCAGCTCACTTCCGTCGCTTCTACTGGGTATGATAAGCCGCTTGGACAATTCCGTCAGGACACGGGCGCCCCGCAGACCGTCCGCCAGAGGTCTTCCTTCCAACTGGCTAAGTCCGGGGAGACCGAATCTGCCCCGACCGCATAGTCGAGTCCTCCGACAAGGACCTTGGCCGGGGCGCTGCATCTTACGCGCGCGCCGTGACTCACAGAATCCTCATAGACAATGGCACCCGCTGCATCCAACTCGGTCAACTTGATCATCACATCAAAGTCGTAGCGACCGTCTGCCGACAGTGCTTTGTCGGCCACACTGAGGCTCACCGCCGTTGCATCCGGGAAATAGGCTGTATGAAACACCACAGGTTCCGCTGCTGCGGCGGTCGTTGTGATCAGAGCTCCTGCCAGAAGAGATTGCACATACATTGTCTCCTCCCTGGATCTGCAGGGGACATCATAGCACATTTGGCGGCGAAAAATGCGGGTTTCGGATCAAGAGTGTTCACCCTTCCCTCGGCGGAGAGGTCCAGACAGAACCTTAATGTGAGCAACTGGCGGGGAAGACAGCACCACCGGCTGGCATCTTTCGGTCAACGCCGAGACCGTAGGCAGGCCGTCCTAGGACCGACGAGTAGGACGACGTGGGTCGCAACAAAGCTCAACCCCGTTCTGTCAGTCCGACCGGGGTTGAGCCGTTCTATGTCATCTTACGTGTCGACGTCTGCTTCTGCTACGGTGATCGGTCCGTGCATGCCGGCTTCATAATGGCCGGGGACATTGCAGGCAAATTCAAATCGCCCGGTCTTGGAGAAGGTCCAAATCAGTTCTCCCGTCTCACCTGGCTTGAGGAACACGGCGTTGGCGTCGTCATGATCCATCATGCGGGACGACGACGCCATCATCTCCTTCATTTTGGCGCGATGTTCCGCCTGCGTGGCCTGATCGCCGATCGTGAAGTCGTGATTGAGCTCGCCACCATTCTCGATCACGAAACGAATGGTCTCGCCAGCGCGTACTTGCAGGCTGTCGATCCCGTAGCTCATCCCGTCCGCGGTCAACTCGATGGTACGGTCGACTTCAGCGGCACTGCCCGGTTTGCCGAAGCTCACGGTGCCATGGCCTGCATCGGCCCAAGCGACGGATGCCTGGACGAGAAGCGAAGCACCGAAAGCGGCGGCAATGGGGAGGTTGTGAGTGGAAATTTTCATCATGACAATCTTTATCCTGAGTTTGACGAGTGGATGACGGTCAAAGCTGAGAGAACAGCTCTGACATGCGTTTCTTTGCTTTGGGAGGGAGCTTGTCTGCGGCGTCCGCGGCCGCGTCGAGATTGGCTGGATCGCCGACCACGACAAGAGCGACCATGCCCAGGCCAACATGCGGTGTGCATTTGATGCCGTAGACACCCGGCTCGGTCAGGGTGATCTCGCCATCCTTGTTGAACGGGACATTGATCGGCTCGGCCCCAGCGGGAAGCATGCCGTCTATCGAGACCGCATTGTGCCCTTTGTCTGTGGCGGCGATCCTCAACGTATCGCCGGGTTCGACCCGAACCAATGGCGCGGAATAGACGAACCGCTCATCGCCCTTTTTGTTCAGCATTTCGATAGTCGCCGTTTCCGCCGATGCCGAAGCAACACCAGCCCCAGCCGTGGCGGCGGCGCACAACAAGGCTACTCGCATGTGTTTTGCGCGCATTCCATTCTCCAAATTCATATGTTCGGTTGAATATCGACCGCTCGACAGCTGCGTTTTGGACGCACGGAACGGCCGCTTCTAAAGGAATATGTGGATCAGTCTCGCGGCACCGGCGGGTCGATTCCTAGTAAGAATCGTCGTAGTTCGTGCTCAGCAAGCGAAAGTTCAAATCCCCCCGCGTTAGTCGTCTGCGCGGAATCCGGAACTGGCTTTAGAGCCAGCAGCGCGTGCGCACAGGAAATTTTCGCCGGGCAATGACCAGTGCTTTGCCCTCGCGAATGGCCATGGGCGTCACCCTGTGTTTGCGCAATCGCGACTGCCCCACCCATATGCCCATGTGCGATGGCGGACATCTGGGTTGCGATCAGTCCCAGGACAATCATGAACGTGAGGAGAATCTGCCGCATGCTTAAAGGAGCGCAATTCCTTGGTCATTTCATCATGGTTCGTCTCGCTACCAGACAGCACGAATGTGATAAGAATGTGCAAACTCGAGGCTTGTTGTTTCCCCGGGCTCGCATTTTCTCATGGTCCCTCCGGTTCAGGAAAGCCAGTAGGCAGCGAGAGCGTCGCGGCTACAGGGTTGGGATGAATCGGGAGAGGTAGAGAGATACCGTCGCGCTTATCGGTAACCGCGACCCACGCGATGTCGCATAGCTCCGCCGCATGACACTCGCCCTCAGCGGCGGTGCATTCTAGCCGTGCCTCGATCCTTCCAGGAGATATCTACAGTCGGCACCGCGACAACGCTGTGGCCCTTCATCGACAGCATGCAGCCATCTGCTGATATCAGCGCCGTCGCAACGATCGATCTAGATCTCACCCCGACCAAACCTGGCCGGCGCGTTATCGTCAAATGGCGAGGAAGGCCCGTCTTGATCGTCCACCGCACAGAGGCTCTCATCGTACAGGCGCGCGCCGACGACGCTAAGCCGGATCTGATCGAGCCGGCCCTCGACAGCACGCGGGTTCACCTGCCCGAATGGCTTGTTGTCGTCGGTGTCTGTACACATCTCGGTTGCATTCCGCTTGACCAGAGCGACGGCGATCCGCGCGGTCCTTTCGGCAGCTGGTTCTGTTCGTGCCACGGTTCGATCTATGACAGCGCCATACGATTTCCAAGACAACCTCGGGGTACGGATTGGCTGACGCACCAGAACGGCTGAAGAATTAATGCAGGCGAAGATCACAACTATATAAAATCTTCGTGAGATAAGCCGCATCTAGAGTTCGAAATCATGAAGCGACGGAACGAATTTCCGCCCAATTTGCAGAATGACAATATGAACTCTGAGATAAAAATGAAAACGGGACGGAGAATGACCATGAATGCGTTCCAACGAGCGATTCTCCTTGACCGCAGGAGATTTCTTCGCCTTAGCGGTAGTACCGCTCTGCTCGGACTGGCTGGCTGCGCGACCAATCAAGTGCCCCATTCATTCGTCCAGGAGTCGGTCTCGGCAATATCCACGGAGGGCGGTTTTGGTCCCGGAACGGCACCCGACTTATCATACTACGCGTCAATGTATGCGGCGCGCCCCAACGAAAGATTTCCGCTTCCCGCTATTCCGGTCGAACGCATCGACCCGATTTACTTCAGGCAGCTGGTTGATGATCCTACCGGCGAGCGGCCGGGGACGGTGGTCGTCGATACCGCCCATCACTTTCTCTATCTTATCCGCGAGAACGGCAATGCGATGCGCTACGGCGTTGGTCTCGGCCGCGCGGGCTTTGAATGGGCCGGTCGCGGTGTCATCCAATACAAGCGCGCCTGGCCGCGCTGGACCCCGCCCGACGAAATGGTTGCCCGACAGCCCGAGCTTGAGCCCTACAGTATCGCCAATGGCGGCATGGAACCGGGCCTCACCAATCCGCTCGGCGCGCGCGCGCTCTATATCTTTCAGAATGGCAAGGATACCCTCTACCGCATTCACGGTTCGCCGGAATGGTGGACAATCGGCAAGTCCGTGTCATCGGGCTGCGTCCGCATGTTCAATCAGGATGTGATCGATCTCTATGAGCGTGTCCCCAACGGCACGCCGATCCTGGTAACCAGCCTCGGCTCGACCACGCCAGATCTGTTGGGTTGAGCGTCTTCTTTAGCTTGCTTCACGCCACGGCAGGCCACCTGCGGCGGCGCAAGTGCTTTCCGAGCCGATAGACAAGAAGGACGGTGACGATCGCGAAATAGACGAGCGGCTATGTGGGCCAGGATTTCACCACCAGCAGATAGTGCACGGCCGCCGCTGCGGCTGCCAAATAGACCCAGCGGTGAAGCTTGGTCCAGGCGCTTCTCATACGCCGCATCATGATGTCCTTCGATGTGGCGGCAAGCGGTTCCAGGATGGCAAGGGCCAGCATGCCGAAGGTGGTGTAGGGGCGCTTGACGATGTCGGCCGCGATCGCCTGCAGGTAGAGCCGTTAGACGATCAGCATTCTATGTCGCGAAATGCAGAAGGGCATAGTAGGATGCGAACGTATCTATCATGAGCACGGATCCGGGGCGTCGATTTCCTCCATCACTGGATAGGTGAGGGAGTCCGCAATTGGGTGGTTGGACTAAGCCGCTCGCGCGGCAATGGCGCCTGTGATGAGCGTTTTGCCGTGATCTGAGCGCAGTGCATTTGAGGACGGGTAGTCCTGTCTGACGATTGGGGTCTTCTCAATCATCAGACAGGAGGTTCCTATGAAGGAGGAGAGGACCACCCCACTGCGCGCGCGCATGATCGAAGACATGCGTATCCGTGGAATGGGCGACAAGGCTCAGGAGGCCCATATTCGGGCCATCAAGGATTTCGCTGGGTTTTTGAGGCGATCTCCGGACCTCGCTACACCCGACGATTTGCGCGCCTATCAGCTGCACATGACGAATGCCGGGGTGTCACCCTGGATGTTCAATTCTCGGATTGTCGCGCTGCGGTTTTTCTTCGGCATCACCTGCGGTCGCGAAGAGATGAAGCGGCATATGCAGTTTCAGCGCAAACCGCGCAACCTACCCGTTGTCTTGAGCGTCGAAGAGATCGCCGCGCTTATGGCTGCGGTTCCCGGGCCGGGTCTGAAGTATCGCGCTGCGCTCGGCATCAGTTATGGCGCGGGATTGCGGGCCTCAGAGGTTTGCCACCTCAAGGTCATCGATATCGACAGCGAGCGCATGTTGATCCACGTCGAAGAAGGCAAGGGCGGCAAGGATCGCAAGGCCATGCTCTCGCCGGCCTTGTTGGCTTTATTGCGCGAGTACTGGCGGGAATCGCGGCCGCGGGGATGGTTGTTTCCGGGCCAGCCGAAGATCAATCCGCTGTCGCCGCGTCAGCTCAATCGAGCCTTCACCTCGGCCAAGCAAGGCGGGGATCGCCAAGCCCGCCACGCTGCACACCTTGCGCCACTCATTCGCCACGCACCTTCTGGAGGCCAACACGGATGTACGGGTGATCCAGGTTCTGCTCGGCCACGCCAAGCTGAGCACGACGGCCCGATATGCCCATGTCGCCACGAAGATGATCCGCGACACCATCAGCCCCTTCGAGCACCTGAAGCAGTTGGAGGATCAGACCCTTATGCGTCGGCTGGAATGACACGCCGCCGGGGTGGCCCGGCCGAAGCTGGAGATCGCTGACATCTTCCGTGCCCATGGGCCCGCGTGGCGGCAGGCCAATGCGGGGCATGTCAGCCTGAGCCAGCTCAAGGTCATGTCGGCGATCGAGGCCTGCCGGACGGAGGTACTTGGCGGGCATGTGGCGGCCTGCGCCAAATGCGGCCACCAGCATATCGCCTACAATTCCTGCAAGAATCGGCACTGTCCGAAGTGTCAGGGACCCGCCGCGCGCGACTGGATGGCGGCGCGGATCGACGATCTGCTGCCGGTGGAATATTTCCATGTCGTCTTCACTCTGCCGGCACAGATCGCGCAGATCGCCTATTGGAACAAGGAGGCGGTCTATGGGCTGCTGTTCCGGGCGTCGGCCGAGACGCTGACCACCATCGCCGCCGATCCGCGTCACCTCGGTGCCCGCATCGGCATGACCAGCGTGCTGCACACCTGGGGCTCGGCACTGACCCATCACCCGCATGTCCACATCATCGTACCCGGCGGCGGCCTGTCGCCGGATGGCACGCGCTGGATCGCCTGCCGTCCGGGGTTCTTTCTGCCCGTGCGGGTCCTGTCGCGGCTGTTTCGACGGTTGTTCATCGAAGGGCTGCTGGCGCTGCATAGCGCACGCAATCTGGTCTTCTTCGGTGATCTGGCCGGGCTGGCTGAAGCCGACACCTTCGCCGCCTGGCTTGCCCCCTTCCGCACATCCGAATGGGTGGTCTACGCCAAGCCTCCCTTCGGCGGGCCGGAGGCCGTGCTGGCCTATCTCAGCCGCTACACGCATCGCGTGGCCATCTCCAACAACCGCCTGATCAGCGCCGATGCCGAGACGGTCACCTTCCGCTGGAAGGATTACCGGATCAAGAATCGAGACCGTCAAAAGGTCATGCGGCTGGCCACCGGCGAGTTCATCCGCCGCTTCCTGATCCATGTGCTGCCCGATGGTTTTCACCGCATCCGTCATTACGGATTTCTGGCCAGCGCAGGCCGCAAGGCCGCAATCGCAAAAATCCGCGCAGTGCTCACTACGGAAACGGCCAAACAGGATGATCCGCCAAGTGCCGAGATCGTACCGCTCACCCTGCGCGAGCCATGCCCAGCCTGCGGCGGTCCGATGCGCATCATCGAGATCTTCCGACGCGGCCAGAAGCCGAGATCCCGTGCCCCACCAAGGGAGCAGGCAGCATGACGAGCCGCCCGTCACAGCGGCCAAAGCTGACCCGGAAAGACACGGCGCTCCGGGATGGCATCGGTTTGCGCCACATAACGCTGAACACCGCAAGACCATCGAACACGACAGGAAGGAGACCGTCAGACCTGCTTCCGATCAGGTCATCGCACGCCCTCAGATCGGCCCGTTTGCTTCTGCCGCCAGCGTCGAACTCCACAACAGACGTCCGCACCCGCGCGCTTTCGCCATAGGTCCCGCCCACCCCCGCGGCTTCCTCCTTCCAAGGTTTGTCAACGCGGGCCGCCAACGCCAGCGACCAACGTCGCGCTGCGGCCCGCATCGAAAAACCTTCAGGGCAATGTGCATGACGGCTTCTGGGTGGCTAAGCTGGGATCGCGGCCGTTAAGGTAGCGGCCTCGCTCGACGGCAACGCGCCCCTCTCAGACGTTCGCACCGGGTTAGTCTTCGCCTGAAAGCGGTCGTTCGATCAGCGGGCGGGGATCGGCAACATCACAGAAGTCGCTCTATAAGACACTGAGGAAGTCGCAAACACGCTAAATTGGATGATCAACTTGCCGTTAGGCTCAAATCCCAACGCAACTAGTGGCCCATCACTATCTGAAGGGCACAGACTACACGGAGAGGCGGCGCTCGCCGTCTGAGTGGGTCGCGCTGTGGTGCGGCTTCGGCTCGGGTGCCGAGTATGTCTACATCTCTGCCGAAGGCGCGCTGAAAAAATGAGACGTCTGCGGCACGGCTGAATTGGTATCTACGGCCGGGCGCGGCCTTCGTAGAAGAAGGCCATGGGCCTCGGGCCGCGCGCATATTCCGTTTCGATGCTCGTGATGTCGAAGCCGGCGGTTTCGATGAGACTGCGGATCGGCCGGTTGAGATGGCAACCGCCGCCGATTCGGGTCCAGAGCGGCGTCAGGCGGTTCTGCCATCGCCGCACACCTTCTTCGGGCGCCAGGCCGTGTTCCACGAAGAGAAGCTGCCCGCCGGGCTTCAGCACCCGGCGCATCTCTTCGAGTGCCTGAACCGCCTGAGGAATCGTGCAGAGCGTCCACGTCGTCACGACGGTATCGACACTCGCCTTGTCCAGGGGGATTTTCTCGGCCGAACCCTCGATGAAGCTGACGGGCGCGACGGAACTGCCCGCAACGCGCTGGGCCATTCCGATAAGTCGCGGCGAGGGTTCGATCCCGAGAACTTCGCTTACCTGCGGGCCGTAGACGGGCAGATTCAGGCCGGAGCCGATGCCGACCTCCAGCACGCGGCCTTCTGCGGACGACACCACGCGCTGACGATAGGGCACGAGATAGCGGTTGCGCATCGAAAGATGCACCAGATGCGGCAGGATGCGTTCCTCATAGAAGCCCATATGTCCCGCTCCATCGCCGTTCTTCCCGGCTCCATCGCCGGCAGCCGGCCTAACGCCTCAGATACCTGATCAGGGCGGCTATGGCGAGGATGACAAGGACGATGAGGAGCAGCCAGAGCAGCCCCGAGCCCCACATCATCCAGCCCACGCCGTCCATGCCCATCGCTGGACTCCCGCTAACGGTCGGCGCTGGCCGTGCCAGGCTCCTTCGAATTCGCTGCGATCGTTGGCGGCTGCCAATCGCCGCACGCAGCTTCGATGTGTCGGCCGAGGGCGAGCGCAACGTGCTCCTGCCATGGCCGTGCGGCGACCGGCACCCTGATCGGCAGCCCGTCTGCCGAGGTGCCTGCGCGCACGGTAGCGACGGGCCAGCCGGTGAGGTTGAAGGCGGTGGCATATACGAAGCCGCGGACCACGTCCGGTTGGAGCGCCTCGCCATGTCGCGGCGCCGGAAAGGCGGCAACCGGGCAGATCAGCGCGTCGTACTTTGCCATGAAGGCATGCATCGCAACGCGAAAGGCGTCGAGTTCGAAGATCCTGGCAAGGAGACCGGCGCTTGACGTCTCGTAGGGCGCGGCCAAATCCAGGAAACGCTCGGCCAGCGGGTGCAGCTCGGTCGTTCCAAGCGTCTGCGCAAAGCCGCGGATCATGGCGCCGCCATCCGCACCGTAGAGGCCGAAGAAGAGGTCGTAGACGCGATCGAGACCGGGTGGACGCGCCTCTTCGACAAGCATACCTTCGTCCTTGCAGGTTTGAGCGGCTCCATGCACCGTCTTGGCAACGTCAGCATTGGAGGGCATGGTCCCGTCGTCGGTATAAAACGCGATGCGTAGGCTCCCAAGCTCGACCTCATCAGGGTCGGCCATTGCCACCGGGGCAACCGACGGATCCACTCCATCGGGTCCGCTAATCACCGAGAATGCCAGGGCGAGGTCGTCGACGTGGCGCGCCATCGGGCCATGCTGCCAAACATAGGCATAGCAGGATCGCCGGAGGTCTTCGGCACGCGCCCGGTCGTCGGCTTCAGCGCTGCGATGCCGCAGCAATGCGCCGGAATGCGCAGGCTGCCGCCGGAATCGTTGCCGATGCCGAAGGGCGAGCCGCCGACGGCGAGCACGGCAGCTTCGCCTCCGCTGCTGCCGCCTGGAGTCCGCTCCAAGTCGTAGGGATTGTTCGTTCGGCCACACAAGGTTGTCGGTCTCCGGTGCGAGTCCCAGTTCCGGCATGTTGGTCTTGCCGAGCACGATCGTTCCGGCCGCGCGCAGCCGGCGGATTACGGTTGCGTCCTGCGGCGGCACGAAGGCGGCGCGGCCGGTCGTTCCCATGGTGCTGGCGAGCCCAGCGACGTCTATGTTGTCCTTTACCGTGAAGGGCACGCCATGGAGCGGTCCCATCCCGCCGCCGCGGGTGAGCGCTTCGTCCGCCGCTCGTGCCGTGGAGCGCATCCGGTGCGCGCTGGACGACGGCATTGATAGCGTCATTCGTTGCCTCGATCTGTTCGAGGCAGGTGGTCACCACCTCCCTGGAGGATATTTCCTTGCGGCGAATAGCGTTTGCGATGGTGTATGCCGTTGCTGATGTCAGTTCCATGTCGGACCCCATGGGTTTGAGCTCTGCGTCCAACCAGTTCTGCGGACGTATGTTCGGCCTCAGTCAATCTTGCCTAATGGGAGTGGTCGCCGCTTCCGCCGCAGCCGTCCGAAAGATCCCAGACCTCGGCTACCTGCTCGCCGGTGAAACCGTGCTCCCGGATGAGATACTTCGCCAGGCCGCCGTAGACGTGCCAGCGCCAGCATTGGCAGCAGCAGGGCCCCTTTTCGTCGGAATTCTCCATCGCGAAGCCGTAGGCGGCCTGCTCATGAGGCGCGAGCGTGTCCGCGTAGCGGGGCAGAAGTTGTTGCGCGAGACCGCCCGGGATGTCGTAGGGGTCGGGCGGGATCAAGGCGATGTCATTGTATTTCCTGAGCCCCTTGACCTGTTCGATGTAGCGGTGCTCGTCCATCGGACTGCAGCATGAACCTTGCAGCCGCGCCGTTACCGGCATCGTCGCGATGGATTCCATGAACTGCCGCGAACAGTTGCTATTGCCGTTTTCACTCAGATAGGCAAAGTGCGCTTTGAGCGCGTCATCGCCGGCTTCCGGGGCTGCAAGGCCCTCTCGCGCCGGCATGACAGCTCCAAGCCCAAGGATCACGACAGCCAGGGCTTCGATGATCATCCGGCGTGGTCGGAATGTGCGAGTCATCGCCAGGTCTCCTCAACCGATCTTCGAAAGAATGGGGAACTGCTCGAGCAGCCAGAATGAGAAGGTCGTCATGGTGCCGGTCATCATCGCCACACCCATCGCGATCATGATCGCGCCGGCTGCGATCTGCAGGAGGCGTCCAGTGCGCTTCATGCCTTTCAGCCGCTTGGCGAGGCTTTCGGTGAAGAGAGCCGACAGCAGGAAGGGTACACCGAGGCCGACCGAATAGATGCTGAGAAGCGCAATGCCGCTCGAGGCCGTCGAGGACAGCGCACTGACGGTCAGGATGGCGCCAAGCACGGGTCCGATGCACGGTGTCCAGCCGAAGCCGAAGGCGAGGCCGAGCATGAACGCACCGATCGGTCGTCCGCCGGCAAGCCTGCCGTGCAAGCGGAACTCCTGCTGCAGCCACGGCAGCCGCACCAGGCCGGTCATGAACAGCCCGAAAACGATGATGATGGCGCCGCCGACGATATTCGTTTCGTAGCGGTAGGCGAGAAGAAGGCGGCTGATTGCCGTCGCACTCGCTCCGAGCGCAACAAAGACGGTCGAGAAGCCGAGGACGAACCAGGTGCTGAGAAGCAGCGTCGAAAGGCGGCTGCCGATGGACCTGGAAGGCGCGCCCGCGACGGCGGCATTGCCGGCGACATAGGAGATGTAGCCTGGAACCAGAGGAAGCACGCAAGGCGAGAGGAAGGAAATCGCGCCCGCCGCGAGCGCTGTAAGAATGCCGATGTTGGAGATCTCAAACACGGGCTCAACCCTCGGGATTCTGGCGCGCATCGGCGATGAAGCGTTTGAGCGTTGCGAGATCGACCAGCCCGCGAATGATTTCATCGCCGACGACGAAGGTCGGGGTGCCGGTGATGCGCAGATCGTCGGCAAGTGCGCGATTGCGTTCGATCGCCGCCGCAATCGCGGGATCCTGCATGTCCCGCTTGAGCTGCTCGACGTCGAGGCCGACATCGCCTGCGATGGTCAAAGTGGAATTTTCGCCGATCCGACCGGGAAAGCCCATCAGGGCATGATGAAAAGCGTCGTATTTGCCCTGCTTCAGGGAAGCAAGCGCTGCCCGCGCGGCAAATTCCGAACCGGGACCGAGGATCGGCCATTCCTTGAAGACGAGTTTCAGATTGGGATCGTCTTCAATGGCCTGCCGGATATCGGAGGTCGCCTTCCGGCAGTAGGGACAATTGTAGTCGAAGAACTCGACGAGAACGACGTCCCCGTCCGGATTGCCGGCCACCGGCGCCGTTGAGTCGTTGAAGATCTCGTCATGACGCTCGACAATCAGCGTCTGCAACTCGTTGGCTTCCGCCTGCTGCCGGCGTTCCTCCAGCCGTTGAAGTGCCTCGACGACGACTTCAGGGTTATCAAGAAGATACTGCCGCGCCTGTGCTTCGAAATCACGCGGGACCGACCGTCCGACGTCGAGCGTGCCGGTCGCAACGAGCAATGCAAGCACGGCCACGAGGACCGCGAAGGCGGAGAGGATCGTTGCAGCAATGCCGGAGGACGGTTTAGACATGGCGTCGCCTCCGTTCGGAGCCGCGTGCATCAGCGGAAAGTTCGCTCTTGAGATTGCGGGCCATGGGGCGCGCCCACCAGAAGCCGAGAAGGGGAATGACAATCCATTGGGCGAGCGGCGATAGGCCGATCTCAATTCCCGGGATGACCGGCATCAGCTCCGAATAGGCCCAGCTCTCGCGGATGACGGTGTTCAGCCACTCGCTGAATACCGTGTAGACGAAGCCGAATATGATCGCCAAGCCGGCAACAGTGCGATAACGGTGCTGCGGCCAATCCGAATCCCCTGCCAGGAACAGCGCGAGCATCAACGACGAGAGAGCGATCAGAAGGTCGCCACCGGTGCAGTGGAGGGCGGCAAAGGCTGCGTCGCCAGCCGTACCCTCCGCCCACAGGGTGTAGAGCGGCAGGTGAAGGACCTCCCAAGCGAGGTTGGCGACGGCTACGAACAGGAAATACCGGCGCATCGTCAAAAGCCACGGATGTGCCGTCAGAACAATGCGCTTACTTTCGCGAGCATCGTTGCCGATCATTCGCCAGCCCCCGTCAATTCGGCGGCCCTGACTTCATGCCTCGACATGTACTCCTTCAGCGCCTCCGGTCCCTTGTCGAAAAAGGTGTAGGAGAGCGTGATCGTGGTCACCCGGTCGAGGTTCGGATCTTCCTCTATGGCGGGATCGACAAAGAACGTGACTGGGAACTCCTTTTCTTCCCCGGGCATCAACAGTTGTTCGGTAAAGCAGAAGCACTCGACCTTGTTGAAGTAGCTCCCGGTCTGTTGCGGCACGACGTTATAGATCGCGGTACCCAGGATCGGCCGATCGGTGGTATTGCGCGCCTTGTAGGCCACGAGCCCGCTCTCGCCCAGTACGAGTTCGACCGGTTTCGGGGCCTCGAAGACCCACGGCATGCCGGACGCGACATTGGCGTCGAAGCGCACCATCATGCGACGTTCCGACCGGGTTTCGGGGGCTTCGGCGACCTGTGTTGTGCCGCCGTAGCCGGTCACCTGGCAGAACCACCGGTAGAGCGGCACCGCCGCGAAGCTCAAGCCAACCATCGCAAGCACGAGAAGGCCAAGAGATATGGCGGTCCAGCGCTTTCCTCCCAGGGCGACCCAGGAGCGGGCTGACTTTTGCGATTGCTCGTGCATGCGCACCTCGTCCGTATGCGGCAGAACCGGGTTTCGGCCGAAAACACTTGTTCGTTTGCCAACCCGGCGGCTATTCCTCCGCATAAACCTCCGGCTCTGCGGAGATCGTGTAGATCTTGAACGGCTCGGGCTTCGGCCCAGGCATACCCGGTGCACCGGTCGGCATACCCGGCAGTGAAATTCCCCGAATGTCAGGTTCTTCCGTCAGAAGCCGCTTGAGCGTGTCGACGGGCACGAGGCCTTCTACGACATAGTTTCCGATCCGCATCGTATGGCAACCGACCAACGCGTCCGGCACATCGGCCATCTTCTTGATCTGCGCCATGTCGTTCGTGTTCTGCAGCGTGATCTTGAAGCCGTTTTCTTCCAGATACTCGGCGTACGCGTCGCAGCATCCGCAGTTCGGGTTCTTGTACAGGGTTCCTTCTGTCGGCATGCCTGCATGGGCCATGGAGACCGTCAGTCCCATGACGGCCGTGAGGAGAGTGAGATAGCGCATTACTGGTGTTCCTTTTCCATTGAGGATTTCGTGGTTTCGGCGGGGAAGGGTTCCTCGAGACTTTCCTCCCGCTGGTACTGTCGCTGCTCTTCGGTCCAGAGCGATTTCAGATAGGCGATCACATCCTTGATCTCCTCATGCGTAAGGATGTCGCCAAAAGGCGGCATCGTGAGGCGGTCCGTCTTGTTGAACGGATCGCGCCAGCCTTTGCTGATCATCGCGTAAAGGTCGGCATCGGAGTGCCGCCAGGTGTGCCCTTCGGGATCGTGGGGCGGTGCAGGCAGCTCGCCGAGCTCGTTCTGTTCGCGCCAGCCGGGCGCGCCTTCCGCCTTGGCTCCATGGCAGGACGCGCAGTACTGCTCGTAGATCGCCCGACCGTTCTCGACCTCCTCCGGATCGAGGGCGGGCGTCGCCTCGGCGGCGGCGTTGGCAGTCACAATCGTCAGGAGGAGGCTCATGGCGAATGTCTTACCTGTCACCGGCCGGTTCCCACGTTTCGGCCCCGTCGCCGCTCACGAACAGCGCGCCGTCGCTCGCCAAAGCATAGAGACCGCCGGTCTCCGACACGGCCAGGGCGAGGGCCTCCTTCGGAAGGGGCGCGATCTCTTTCCACGCCTGCCCTCCATCCGTGCTTTCAAAGACGCCTTCCTTTGTGGAGGCGAAGAGATTCTCGGGCTTCCGCGGATCGTAGGTCAGGCTATGGACTGGGCCGGACAGTTCGCCAGCGTCGCGCCAGAGGCAGAAGCAATCCATGGAAACGCGCGCGCCGTCCGCCGTCGCCGCGTAGAGCCAGCCCGTCTCCATGCTTCCTTCCATGTTCGTGTGGAGCAGCTGCCGGATGCCGTCGATGCCCTTGTCCATCAATTTCCAGCTCTTGCCGTCATCCTGGGTGCGATAGATGCCCTCGGCTGCCACCGAGGCATAAAGCGTGTCCGGTTCTGTCGCGTGGGCGGCCAGCGCCGTTACCTGCTTGCTCGGCAGCGCCTCTCCGATATCAGCCCAGTTCTTTCCGTTGTCGGTCGTTCTCAGAACGCCTGCCTCGGGTCCCGCGACGTAGAAGATACCGTCCTCCTTGGCCGCCACTGTGACGGTGGTGACGTGCCCTTTCAGCGACGGCAGCGGGACCGTTGTCCACGTTCGCCCCTGGTCGTCACTGCGGGAAAGTTCGCCGTTATCGAGTTTCAGGAGCGTGCCTGCTCCCGAGTCGTAAGCCAGGCTTTTGGACGGCATGCTTTGTCCGTCCAGCTGACCCGCGTAGGCGGCATTATGCGCCGCCAATACCGAGACAAGCGCCACGACGCAGAACCGTGCCAGCGCCGCCTTTACCTTCGATTTTTTGTTATCAATCGTCATGTGCTGTTCCAGATGAAGTCGCTACAGGAGCGAGCGAAGTTTCGACCACAGGGAGGGCTCGGGCTCGTGATGCGGTACGTTCACGTTGATGAGCCCGTTGATGAACAGGACCATGTTCGTCGGTTCGAAGCCGAGCCCATGGAAATTGGCCACCCACCGTCCGTTCTGGTCGATGATGTGGGTCACCACGCTGTGCACCTGATATCCGTCCTCGGTCACGGTGAAGCCGTGGCCGAACCGTTCGGCGAACTTGCGGGTTGTGTCCTCGGGCTTATCGGGCCCGCTCGTCAGAAAGAGCCAGTTTGTTGCGGGATCCAGGCCATGGACGGGACCATAGCCTTTCAGCACCTCCGGCGTGTCGCGTTCGGGATCGGTGGTCACGGTGACGAACTCGACTGATCCTTCATCGGTGAAACGTTCACCATCTCCTGCATCTCGCCGATCAAGTCGGCGTGCAGCGGACACACGTCCGGGCAGCCGGCATAGATGAAGTGCAGGACCACCACCTTTCCTCGCAGGTCCTTCAGGCTGACCGGCTTGCCATCAGCGTCCTGCAGCGCGAAGCCCGGCGCCGCCTGGTCCTTGGTCTCGAAGTATTTTTCCTTGTCGTAGAGGTCCTGTTTCAGGTCTTCCAGCGAATGGGCCGACGCTGGCGCGGGAGCCAGGACCAGTGCGGCCAATGCGGCGGCTGCCAATACGTGCGTCCGGAAAGGCATGGACGTTCTCCTTGCAATCCAAAGGGTGAAGGCGGGCCCGCGAGCGACGGCCCGCCTTCTTCCTCAATTCTCGGTGGTCGGCTGCTCGCCCTCTTCGGATGGCATGTCCATGTCCGACATCATGGCCTGCATCATCTTGTTGCAGTTCCCCATCATCTCGTTCATCTGGGACATCATGCGCATCATCGGCATCATGCCCATGCCGTCGCCCTGCATGCCCTGCATCATCTCTTGCATGTCCTGGGATTGCGCCGGCTGCCCGGTTTCCGCATTGTCCTGGGCAAACGCGACGGGGATTGCGGCAATGCCCGCTACTGCGAGCGCGACCGCCAAGGCTTTCGATCTGTTCATTGGAGCTTCTCCCTTTCTTGGGTTTCGGTTTCACCGGTCTGCCCGGCCTCCATGGGGCTGGCCTCGATCTCGATTTCGACAGGCTGCCCGACGGGCTGACGTGGAGCCTCGATTGCCAGTGGCTCCAGCGCCTGATCCGCTACGGCCGTGCCGGCCGTTACCGTCGGAAGCGCTTGATCGTTCGCCTGAGCCTTGGAGCAGGACCCTGCCTGGGTGCCGCCCGTGGAAGAACAGGCCTTCATCGTGCACAGGCCCAAGGCGCACATGATGGCGCAGGGCGCGAGCGCGATCAGGATCGGTGCCACGCCGGCCAGCACCAGCCATGGCCAGCTAAACCACAGGGCGGGGATCGCAAGAGCGACAGCCGCCGCAATGAGGCCGCGCCAGCCGCGAAGCTGGTAGCGGATGTAGCGGTATATGTCGGCGCTGAGTGAGGTTTCTTGTGCCGTGTTGCTCATCGTTGGTCTCAATCTCCTCTCGGTTCCAAGTGGTCTTCATGACAGCTTTCGGGATCGACATCCGACGCCCGGCGCGCGCTGGGAACCTGCCGAGGGCCGGGTTTGATTTCTGCGAAGGAGAGAGCGAACCATTTCATGCTCCACCTCCCTCGGAAGGGTCGCCAAAGCGGACGAGTGCGTTGCGAATGGTTTCCGCCATCTCCTTCGGTGGAGTGCCGTAGGAGAAATGGGTGAGGTATTCGCCTTGAGGCGACATCAGGTAGGTGTTGGATTGATGGGAGACCATGTAGTCGTCGCTCCCCTCGACGGGCTGTTTCTCGTACCAGGTGCGGTATTCCTGGGCGACCGCAGCGATCTGCTCAGGCGTTCCGGTCAGGCCCACGAGCCTCGGGTGAAACGCCGTCACATACTCGGCCAGCACCTCCGGCGTGTCGCGCTCCGGATCGACACTGATGAAGAGCGGCCGCACAGCGTCGGCGTCTTCCGCGAGGAGGTCCATGGTTTGGGCGATTTCTGCGAGCGATGTCGGGCAAATGTCCGGGCAGTGGGTAAAGCCGAAAAAGACGAGAAGGTAATTGCCCCGGAAGTCCGCTTGCGTGACGGCCTGACCGGTGTGGTCGACCAGCGTGAACGGTCCGCCGATCGGCACTGAGCCGGGCTCGACGAATTCCGACTGACCGTTCGACATGGAGAGCGCGGGAGCAGGTTCGCGCATGAAATACGCCGTGACAAAGGCCCCCGCGGAAGCCACGCCCGCGAGGAGAACGCCGATCACCACACCTTGAACCAACCTCCTATTCATAGCCTTTCGCTCCGTTGCTTCCCGGTGATTCCGCGGAGATCGCGTCAGCCTGCGTGGCGGCGGTCGCTGACGGCAGCTTGCGCCGCAGAAGGGCGACCATGTCCGGGCTGTCCCACTCGGCGGGGCCGACCAGACGCCCGAGTTCCCGTCCCTCGTGGTCGAGGAGCAGCGTCGTGGGGATGCCGAGGGCTCCGAGCTCTCGCGATGCCCGGCCGCTTTCGTCGACATAGATTCCGAGTTCGCTCAGGCCGAGCTCTTCATAGAACGCCTCGACCGCCGGCAGGCCGCCACGGTCGATCGACAGAGGAACGACCTGGAAATCGGGGCCGCCCAGCTTTGCCTGGAGCCGGTCGAGCGAAGGCATCTCCTCCCGGCAGGGGACACACCACGTCGCCCAGATGTTGAGCAAAATGGTTCTGCCCCGGAAATCTGCGAGCGTTATGTCGCTTCCGTCCCCGTCGACGAAGGAAAGCGCCGGCACGGATTGCGGCTCGTCATGAAAGGCGAAAGAGCCGGTATTCCCTTGGTCCTGGGCAGTAGCCGTGGCGTCGCGACCCGTTGTCGCCGGCTCTGAAACGGGCGCATCAGAGAACGTCGCGTATAGCCCGGCCCCCGCCAAGGCGGCGGCGCCAACAACGAAAAGAAGAGCCGCGGGCCAACGGATGCCGAGCACGGTGGTCCTCATTGCCGCAACTCCGCAATCAGCGGCGCGATCCGTTCGCGGTAGACGGAAGGCGTGACGGCACCGACGTGCTTGTAGGCAATCTTGCCTTCGGCATCGACCACGAACGTTTCGGGAACGCCGTAGACGCCCCAGTCGATCGACACCCGGCCGTCACGGTCACCGCCTGTCCGGGTATATGGATCACCCATGGTGTTGAGCCAGCGTTTCGCATCCTGCGGCCGGTCCTTGTAGTTGATGCCGTGGATCGGAACGGCTCCGCTTCTTTTGATCTCCATGAACACGGGATGCTCCTCACGGCACGCCGTGCACCAGGAGGCAAAGACATTGACAAGCGAGACCTCGCCGCGGAGATCTGCGCTCGAAAGTCCGAGAGAGCGCCCCTGAACCGGGGGAAGGCTGAATTCCGGAACTTCCTTGCCAATCAACGCCGAGGGTATGACCTGGGCGTTGCGGCTCAAGCCCCAGCCGAGCACGATCGCCAGCGCCGCAAATGTGCCGGCCGGCAACATCAGGAGCGCGCGGCGGCGTCCGACAGACGGCGGTGCATCCTTCCCGACCGCTTCTTCTGAAACAGACGTCGGATTGCTCGCCTCGATGCGAGCCATGTGCAGTTCCGAGGACATTTTCCTCACCGACTTGGTCTGAGGTCCTCGTGCAGGGAAACCCGCGAGGAACCTCGATTCCAATAGGCCGCACGTAGAAGGCGTGCTTGCCCGGACTCAAGAACGATCAGCCGCACCGCACGGTGCGGATCATCCTAGGCGAGGATGTCGGATCTGGGAGGGAAGGGATCGGGTGTCCCCTGAAACCCGCTGAGGGTGTCAGCGTACGGGACATATGTCAGCGCTTGACCGCGCATCAAGAATGCCACGGCAGGAGGGACGACGCCGTGGAAACAGTTCCCGAGTGCAGCACATGGCACCCCGGACATGGCCATGTCACTCTCGTCGCAGCGATCGCAGCCGCCAGGCAGCGTCTGGTCGGCCGACGTTTCCATAGCGGCATGGGCGTGTGTCATCTCGTCCGGCTGACCCTCGGCCATACCCATGCCGCCCCCGAAGACGAGGAGCAGCAGAGCAGCAAGGATGCAGCGGACGGTTTTCATGACTTCGCAATATAGGAGGTCGATGCCTGACTGCCAACCTTAGTTCGAGAGGCGGATCGTCACAGGACAAAGTGGCAACTGCAAGGCACGACCGAGTTTAACTGAGGAAGGGTTGACCTTACCACCGCTGGAACCTTTATCTTCCCGTGCGATCCATAAATCAGGAGTGATGACATGAACTCCCCAATCGCACTCAAAGGGCGAGCCGAGGAAAGCCTCCCCGACACACACCGGCTCGCGTTCTCGATCGAAGGCATGAACTGCGCCTCGTGCGTCGGCCGCGTGGAGAAGGCCATTTCCGCCGTCCCTGGCGTCCAATCCGCCGCCGTCAACCTGGCGAGCGAGCGCGCCGAGGTCGCCTTCGCCGGCGCGCCCGATCCGATGGCCGTCGTGCAAGCCGTCAGGGAGACGGGCTACGACGTCCCGGCTGAAACGGTCGAGCTTTCGATCGAGGGCATGAACTGCGCCTCCTGCGTCGGTCGCGTCGAGGCCGCGTTGAAGGCCGTTCCCGGCGTGACGGACGCGACGGTGAATCTCGCCAGTGAGAGGGCAACTGTTCACTTCGTTTCCGGTACCGCGGGAATTTCCGACCTCGAGGCGGCAGTGGAACACACCGGCTATAGCGCGAGGCCGGTGGCTTCCGAAAAGGCCGCCGATGATCAGACGGCAGCACGGGAGCGCGAGACGCGAAAGCTCGCGCGCTCCTTCGCGCTCGCCACCGTTCTCACCGTGCCGGTGGCGACCCTCGAGATGGGCAGCTTTTTGGTCCCCGCGATCGAGCGCTTCGTCACGGAGGGGATCGGGATGCAGGCGAGCTGGGTCATCCAGTTCGTGCTGACCACGATTGTCCTCTTCGGCCCGGGGCTGCGCTTCTTCCAAAAGGGAATCCCGGCGCTCGCGCGCCTGGCGCCCGACATGAACTCCCTGGTCGCGCTCGGCACCGGGGCAGCCTGGCTCTATTCCGTCGTGGCGACTTTCGCGCCGGGGCTTCTTCCGGAAGGCACCAGACACGTCTATTTCGAGGCCGCGGCCGTCATCGCGACCCTGATCCTTCTCGGGCGCTTTCTTGAGGCGCGCGCGAAGGGCCGCACCAGCGAGGCGATCAAGCGGCTGGTAGGCCTGCAGGCCAAGACGGCCCGGATCGTGCGCGAGGGCGGAACGGTCGAGGTGCCGCTCGACGAGGTCAGGGTCGGGGACGTGGTTCTGGTCCGTCCCGGCGAAAAGATTCCCGTCGACGGTGAGGTGGAGGAAGGCTCGTCCTTCGTCGATGAATCCATGATCACCGGCGAGCCGATGCCTGTCGGCAAGCAGGCCGGAGACACGGTGGTCGGCGCGACGATCAACAAGACGGGATCGTTCTCCTTCCGGGCCACCAAGATCGGCGCGGATACCGTGCTCGCCCAAATCATCCAGATGGTGGAGCGCGCGCAGGGAGCGAAGCTTCCGATCCAGGCCCTGGTCGACAAGGTCACCGCCTGGTTCGTCCCCGCCGACCTCCATCATGGTCGGTATCGGGCGGGCGGCGGAAATGGGCATCCTGTTCCGCAATGGCGAGGCCCTGCAGACCTTGCGCAGCGCGGAGGTGATCGCGCTCGACAAGACCGGAACGCTCACCAAGGGCCGGCCGGAACTGACGGACCTGTTCACCGAGAACGGTTTTGGCCGCAACGAGGTGCTGGCGCTGGTTGCTGCGGTCGAGACCCGGTCGGAGCATCCGATCGGAGAGGCCATCGTGGAGGCTGCCGAGAAGGCGGGCCTCGAGATCAAGGCTCCTGACGCGTTCGAGGCCATTCCCGGCTTCGGCGTCAGCGCCATGGTCGGCGGCCGTACGGTGGTCGTGGGCGCAGACCGGCTTATGCACCGCCAATCGATAGATACCAACCGCCTTGCGGACGACGCGGCGCGGCTCGGCGACGAGGGCAAGTCGCCGCTTTACGCCGCCGTCGACGGACGGCTTGCAGGCATCCTGGCGGTGGCTGACCCCGTCAAGGAGACGACGCCGCAGGCGGTCGCGGCGCTGCACGGGCTCGGCGTGAAGATCGCAATGATCACCGGCGACAACCGGCGCACGGCGGAAGCCATCGCTCGGCGACTGGGGATCGATGAGGTCGTGGCCGAGGTCCTGCCCGAGGGCAAGGTCGAGGCGCTGCACCGGCTCAGGGAAGCCGGCCGCAAGATCGCCTTCGTCGGCGACGGCATCAACGACGCGCCCGCGCTGGCGGAAGCCGATGTCGGGATCGCCATCGGAACCGGCACGGACGTGGCGATCGAGAGCGCGGATGTCGTCCTAATGTCGGGTGAGTTGACCGGGGTTCCCGGCGCGATCGCGCTCAGCCGCGCCACTCTGCGCAACATCAAGCAGAACCTGTTCTGGGCATTCGCTTACAACACAGCGCTTATTCCCGTGGCGGCGGGCGTGCTCTACCCGGCCTTCGGCCTGCTGCTGTCGCCCATGCTCGCCGCTGCAGCGATGGCGTTTTCGAGCGTTTTTGTCGTGACCAATGCGCTCCGGCTCAAGACCTTCCGCCCGCCCTTGATCGCGGGCAACGGTTCCTTCGAGGCTGCTGTCCGGGAGCCGGTGCCCGAACCGTCGTGATGAGGTTATCATGAACATTGGAGAAGCGGCACAGGCATCGGGTATCCCCGCCAAGACGATCCGCTACTATGAGGATACGGGCCTCATTCCGGCGGCGGACCGGTCGCGAAGCGGCTATCGCGTCTATGACGGAAGGGACGTCCATACCCTGCGCTTCATTCACCGAGCGCGCGAGCCCGGGTCTTCCGTACAGGACATCCGCAAGCTCCTGGCGCTCTGGCAGGATCGGACGCGGGCAAGCGCCGAGGTCAAGGCGCTCGCGCTCGCTCATTTGAGCGAACTTGACGAGAAGCTTGCGAAGCTCAAGGCCATGCGCCGCACGCTGGCGCACCTCGTCGCGCATTGCGAGGGCGACCACCGGCCCGACTGTCCGATTCTGGATGATCTTGCCGGCGAAGCCGCTGAGCCTTTGCAGGGAAACGGCGGCTTGCGGTTCAATTAGGCGGGGCGTTGAACTGCAACGGTTCACGTGGCGGGACGATGATGCGTCATCAGCAAAATCAGCCCGAGCACGCCCGACAGCACGGCTGGCGTCAAATACATGTGCAGCATGATCAGCGCCTCATGCCCTGACGCGTGACAAAGCAGCGTCAGGAGGGCGAAGGCGCCGACGAAGAAGGCAACCACGAGCAGGAGGACCTTGATTAGGAAGCGAAACATTACGGCCGAAGGCTTTTCCTTCTTTTTCGAAAGCTATTGCCCCTCGCACGATAACAGAGCCTGGGCGGCAGGTGGCTCAAGTTTGCGTTATTCAACCAAACCGCGGTCGCCTGTGCGTGCGACTTGCCGTGCGGGGATTAAATCCGCCTACGGAGCGCTCTTGTCGAAAGCTCTCAGGATCGGACGGGTTTAGAATCGTCGGTGCACCTCAAACTCGCTGACGGGGCCATACGCACCGCGAGGGATTTGCTGCAAGACGCTCAATCCAGGCTCTGTAGGCGCTGACGTTTCTCACGCCAAATCCCAAGTACCAGCAGCACTCCGCTCAGGATCACCAAAACCACCCCACGTGGAGGGCGTAAGGGCCAGGAACCGCACGGTGAAGGTCTAGAAGCCAGTGAAACAGGAGATTGTCGGCAATACCCAAGGCCCCAATGGCTATCAGGGCACCATTGACCAAAGCGTCGTTCCGTCCATTCATCGCGAGCTCCGGCTACAGTGGCTGGCAGGGTGAGACTGGACCCAACGTCTTTTCTCTTCTGCACTGGCGCACTGGTGGACAAATCCAGGTCCGTTCAGGCTCCTGCCTGCTCCCAGCATTCATAGCACGTATCGGTCCCACCCACCGTAATGCTCCTTGCTGCGGGGGCCGCGCGGCAGGCTCAGCGCGATCAGGACGAGCCCGGCGACAATGCTGTGGACCGCCGCCACCGCACCGCCGCCGACCAACAGCCAGGGAGCCGCGATCAGCCAGAGGCCGAAGGCAACGTTGATGAAACGCAGTGGCCGCGCCACCTCGGCCATGGCCATGACGGCGACGGTGATGATCAGCGCGCCGACCAGATGATCGCTGTCGGCCATCGGCGGCTCCGTGCCGAAAACCAGCCGGCTGAACATCAGCCAGGCGCCGAGCAACGAACTCGCAACCAGAGTCCACGGCACAGTCACGCCGCGTACGGCGTTACGGACCAGCTTTCCAAGAGGCATGTCAAAGCCCGGCCGTTCCGTGTCCTTGCCGCTTCCCGGCAGCGCGTCGCCCATGAAGAAGGAACGCCAGAAGGGGCGGCCGCGGCGCGTGTTGAGGACGAGGAACTGTCCCATCGCCACCAGCTCGTCGAGCGCGTAGGGAATCATGATCAGCATGGCGAGCGCCGCCAGGAGGCACAGCGTACAGTAGGTGCCGATCATGATCGGCTGGATGATGATGAAATAAATGGAGACGACGCCGAGCGGCACCACGACGATGCCGAACAGAAGCACCATCCACGGCATGGTGCGCCAGCGCGCGCGGCCGCCCATTATCCCCATCAGCACCTCGAACATGTAGCTGGTGGCACCCAGCCCGCCGTCGGCGATCGGCCAGGCCTTCGACACGTCGGAGGTGATGATGAACTCCGTTCCGTTGCGGCCGCCTTCGCCTGCGAAGAACGGCTCCCATACGTAGTCTATATGTCCAAGCTGATAGGCCCCGAGCGCGCGGGCGATGACGAAACCGATCGCGCCGAGCGCGATGATGGGCAGGCGCTGCAGATAGGTGGAGGGACAATAGGTCCAGCCGGGCGGCATGTCGGAATCGTCCATCATGCCTTCATGGCTCATGCCCGGCATCATTGGCACGAGAATCGAGAAGGTGATTACGAGCGCGCCCACAAAGGTATCGTTGGCGTAGACGGCGGCACTCGGCGCCCAGAAGAACAGCGGAGCGAACAGGAGCCACACGCCGACCGCGGTGTTGGCCCAAGGCGCCCAGCTGTATCGCGGCGAGAGCGCCAGCGCCGAGAACCCCATGATCAGCAAACCGCTGACGAGGTCGCTCCAGGCGGTGAGCGAATTGCGCAGCGAGGGATCCCATAAACCGCGTTCCTCCGTCACACGCATGACGGCCTCGCTGAAGGTGTCAGCGCCGAAGGTGCCGAAGACGAAGGGGCTGGTGGCGAGCCACAGGCCGAGAGCCATGTTGAAGAAGTGCACCCAGAGCATGTCGAAATGCATCTTGCGCATCTCTTGCATGTGCTCACGCATGGCGGCCTGATGCTGCTTGGGGTTCTTCTTCTCCTCTTCTTCGCGCTCTGCCGTCTCGACCTTTTCCGGTGCCACAGAGGCCGGATTCAATTTGTTGGCCTTGTACCATGCCGCGGGATCTGCTTTCAGTGCATCAATCATCTTCGGCAGGGTCTCGCGCAGGGAATGCTTCGGTTCCCAGCCGAGGAGTTCCTTGGCACGCGAGATGTCGAGCTCGTAGTGATCGTCTGAAATATCGACCATCCACGGACGGATGAAGGGATCCTGGTCGAGCACCTTGCCTTGAACCCAGGCACCGGTACGGGCGACGCTTTTCGGAATCTGGCGCGTCTCCCATTCCTCACCGTGGATCAGTTTCCCGATTTCGCGTTGCAGCTCGCCAAACGTCGGCGTTTCTGTTTCGCCCAGGAGCAATGGAATTTCGGGCGGCAGCTCCTTCCGCCGCTCCACGATCCCGAGCAGCGCGTCCGTCAAGTCGTCGAGGTGGATGAAGGGCTGCCCGGTATCGAGGTCGCCGGGATAAACGTGGCTGACAAGCAGGCGCTCGTAAATGCGCGCGATCTGGTGGGAAAGAAACGCTGAACGGCACAAGTCGTCGTAGACGCCAGCCGGCCGCGCCATGACGATCGGGATTTCGCCTCGTTGATCGCGGATCAGCTTTTCCGTCTCGATCTTCGACGCGCGGTAGGGAAGCTTGGGATCGAGCGGCCAATCCTCATCGATCGGTTGCCCCTTCTTGCCGGGTGCATGGACCAGCATCGTGCTGGAAAAGACGAACTGCTCCACTTCGAACTCTTCGAGCGCGCGCAACAGCCGTTCCGTGCCGCGTATCGTCACCTCCTCGTACTTCGGGTTCGGCTCACCGGTCAGGTCGAAATAGGCGGCAAGGTGGATCACGGACGCTATGCGGTTGCCATAACCTTTCCTTACGCGCTCAAACGCTGCTTTGATGCTGCTTTCGGACGTCAGGTCGATGCACACGCATTCGGCGTCAGCCGGCGGATTTGGGGGCGTATACCGGTCCAAGCCGACCAGCGTAAACCGCCCGGCCAGCTTCTCGATCACTGCCGTTCCGATGAAGCCGCTGCTCCCCGTGACGATGACAACGTCCTTGCCGGTATCCATCCGCTGCTCCTGGTGAGCACACTTCGTTCAGGCCCTGAGGTATTTCACGAGCGCAGCGATCGCGACGATGATCAGGATCAGGAACAGGATCGAGGCGAGACTGGCTGCGCCCATGATCCAGCTGCTCATGCCCTGCATGCCCATGCACTCCATCATCATCGGTCTGTTTCCACGTCAATAGGTTCGGCATCTTTGCGTTCGGAGCTGCTGATCATGCATTTCCCAACAGGCAGCCTGAAGTTCGCTCCGAAAACATTGAAACAGAACGGAATGCGCACGCGCATTGTTCCGGGAGGCAAGGAACTGGGGAACAGGAGAGTGCTGCACACGTTGGATCAGCCAAGCGGCGGTTTGGTAATTCCAGCAGCGCGAACGGATGTTCGAAAGCATCGGCACCTCCCTGTACGTAAGCGCCGGCCTCTTTTGGAAGGCCTTCTGGGCGCTCGCATTCGGCTATGCCTTTTCCTCGCTTATCCAGGTGTTGGTGCCGCGTGATGTGATCGCCCGCTATATGGGACGCCCCGGTCTCAAGGAGACCGCCCTGGCGATGGTGCTGGGGCCGGCGTCCTCGTCCTGCTCGTTCGCGGCGTTGTCTGCCGGGCGTGCCCTGCTCGTGAAGGGGGCGGCGTTGACGCCTATGATGGCGTTCCTGTTTGGCGCAACCAACCTATCCCCACAGGTTGCGGCTCTTGCCTGGATCTTCCTCGGCTGGCAGTTCGCACTCGCCGTCGTCGTCGGCTCCATCGCGCATGTGCTCGTTATGGCGACGGCGGTACGGCTCACCTATCTGAAAGCGATGGTGGAGCGTGCACGACAGGATGCTTCCAGGGCAGGTCACGCGGGGCATGACGACCCGGCGGAAGGCCTACCTCGCGCCTGGCGGGAGAAGCTGGCGAGCCGCAAAGCGTGGCGTCGCATCGGCACCACTTATTTTGACGAGTGGAACATGGTCTGGAAAGACTTGTTGTTTGGGTTCGTTGTCGCCGGCGTGGTCGCCGTGCTCGTGCCGGACGCGGTGTTCCAGGCCATCTTTCCGCAGGACCTGACGCCCGTGCTGCTCATCATCGTTCACGCTTTCCTTGGACCGGTGCTCGCCCTGCTGACGATCATCGGCTCGATGGGAAACGGCCCACTCGCCGCCGTGCTTTGGGAAAATGGTGTGCTATTCGCAGGCATCATCGCGTTCCTATATGCGGATTTCGTGGTGATCCCGTCGCTGCGGATCAACACGACCTACTATGGCTGGCGCTTCGCCGCCTATCTGGGTGCGATCTTCACCGTCTCGGCCATCGGCGCGGGCATCATCATGCACGCTCTGTTCTGGTTGCTCGGTCTGATTCCCGAGCCGCAGGCCGGAAGCGTTCAGCAGCTCGCGCAGTTCCGCATCGACTATGTCTTCTTTCTCAATCTCGCCGCCATAGCCGTGACGGCCGCGCTTCTATGACAATGGTGGCAGAACCGTCGCCATCCGATTGAGGACGGACCACGAGCCCGTGAAAAGACCGGAGGCGCACGATGACCGTTCGTCGACTGTCATGGATTGCCGTTGCAGGCTTGGTCCTCGGCATATTGGGCGTGTTCTGGGACAGAACATCGAATGTTCGGCAGCCCAGCGACAAATGAACCGGTGCCGGCAGATCATTCAAGCACATTGGCTGAGACTCCTTCGATTCCTGATCGGGCGTGGTGCCGTTCAAGTCTGATTGGTGCTCGGCGCGCCTGCTTTCTGGCCTCCCCCTGAACGTTCCAACAACACTTCTGGGTTTCCATCGGGCTGCCGCCATAGGTATCATCGGGCACGCGAATGGGAGGAGTGGATATGAGAGCGGCCGTATTCGCAGTGATGGCACTCGTCGGCCTTAACACGGCCTCTGACGCGCTTGCCGACGGCGACGCGACACGCGGCGCGCAGTACTACCGTGCGTGTGTCGCCTGCCATGCGCTCGAACCGGGGCTGCACCTCAGCGGTCCGAGCCTTGGCAATGTCTTCGAACGGAAGACCGGAACCGCCGAAGGCTTCGTGCGCTATTCGCCCGGACTGAAAGCAGCGGGTTTTTCCTGGAACGCCGCTGCCCTCGACGGCTGGCTCAAGGAGCCGGCCGCCATGATCCCGGACACCTACATGGTGTTTCAGGGAATTGACGATCCCCAGGCGCGCGCCGATCTTAATGCGTTTCTTGAGATCGCGGGAAAGCCAGGCGGCGGAGAGAAGGCTGTGGCAGACGGTCTCATCCCGGCGGAATACCTTCGTGCAGGTGCGCCGGAGCCAATCAGCGATGCATCGCCGGAGATACGTATTGCCGCCATCCGTCATTGTGGCGACAGTTATTTCATCAAGACTGAGGACGGCCAGGAGACACCCTACTGGGAAAAGAACATAAGGCTGAAAATCGACAGCGTGGAAACGGGACCGCCGGAGGGCGTTGCCGTGATTCTCGGCGCCGGTATGGCCGGCGACCGCTTCTCGGTGGTCTTTTCCAGCCTCGCCGACCTCGAATCCCTTGTAGAGGAGAAATGCTGACAAACGCCCCGAAGCGCTTCAGCCCCTGTTGTGAAGGGGTGAAGGGCTGGCTGACCTCATGCCGCCCGCGCATTAATTCGCTACTCTTGTGGCATTTCGCCTGTGCGACACTAGGGTCGGGCCGTTGTCGAAGCTGAAGCTCTTCTGCGCGGGTCTTTATCCACCAGGCGGCGACTACGCGCCACCAGGAGTTAGGGATAGGGGGAATAGGGGATCTATGCTCGCTGTGATCTGCGGCTGGCTCGATCACAGACGCGCAATCCGCCGGCGCTGGCAGACCGATGCCCGTCGTCTCGCCGCGGCCGAGGAGGCCAACGTTTATTATGAGGCGCAGCGCCGTGCCGCCCAGGCACGCGTTCGCGGCGAGACAGCCGAATTCTATCACTGGGCCAAGGTCGCCGCGGAAATCGCCCGCATCTCTCTGCAGGCGGAAATGGATATCGAGAAGGTGTGGCCGCGATCGTCGCCGAGGAAGAGCGCTGAAGCGGTTGACGTGCGGGTGTGCGTGCCGCTTGCGCGCTGCGCCCGGCAAGGGAAGCTTCGCCGCGGCTGACACACTCCGGCCCCGCAAATCTGCCGGGTAGCCCGCCGCGCCCTTGCCCGTCTTGCTCTTCGCGGCATGCCGATCCTCGTCCCGGAAAGACCGGGGGCGGGAATCGGATAAGAGGAGCGCGCGAAGGCGCGGGCGAGATGATGGAAAAAGCAGACCTGGAAGAGCTGAGAGGAAAGGTGCCCTGCAGCGCCGTGCTGGAGGACGCGGGGTTCGCGCTCGATCTCAAGGAGAGCAGCCGAAAGGCGATGAAGTATCGCCGCGCCGCCGAGATCATCATCGTCATCCATGACGGCAAGGGCTGGTTCGATCCCTTGTCGGATGCAAAGGGCGACGTCTTCTCTCTGGTGGAACATCTCGACGGCACGCCTTTTGCCGCCGCGCTTTATGTCGTCGCCGAACTGGTCGGCTTTGTCCCGTCCGAACCGGTCTGGACACGCGAGACCAGGGACCGTGCGCCCGACCTGACGATCGTGGAACGTTGGCGGGTCCGGCGAAAACCCTGGCCCGGCTCGGCGACGTGGCGATATCTCCTCAACACGCGCCACATCCCTGAACGTGTCATCCGGAAGGCCATTGCCGCGAACCTCCTGCGCGAAGGCCCGAAGGGCAGTATGTGGGCCGGCCACACCGATCACGCCGGTCAGGTGACCGGCTGGGAGGAGCGCGGTCCCGATTGGCGCGGCTTCGCGACAGGCGGCGCCAAGACGCTGTTCCGTCTCGGCCGGCCCGAGGCGCTCCGACTCTGTGTCACCGAGGCGGCAATCGACGCCATGAGCCTGGCCGAGATCGAGGACCTTCGAGCGAATACCCTTTATCTCAGCACCGGCGGTGGCTGGGCACCGGCTACGGCCGAAGCCCTTCGAACATACGTCCAGCGGGCGGGCGCCTATCTTGTGGCGGCCACCGACAACAACGCGCAGGGCGAGATATACGCCGGCCGTCTGCGAGACCTCGCCGCCGAGGCAGGATGCGGGTTCGAGCGGATGTGTCCGCTGGCGGAAGACTGGAACGCCGAATTGGGAAGGAAGCAGGAGTCGAGAGGGAGGGAGAAGTCGAAGGAGGACGGCTGCCGCATGCCCGCCGGCCGCCTCAAGGGTGACGCTTCGCCCGGCTGACGCCGGCCCTTGACCCGGCCGAACGGAGAGGCGGCCGCTCGAGAGGGGTCCGGAAGGGCTGAAGATGATGGCGACGTCGAACGGATGAGCCGCGCTCCAGCCCCGGAGGCCAAGGAGCCGACCAATGACCCTCTCTCCTATCCGCAAGATCTATTTCGGGATAGCCGATCGCCGGCAGATGTTCCGACTGTTCGATCGCCACGCCCAGCGCCCGAACCGCTGGCAGAACGACGACGGCGCCCTGTTCGCGGGCGAATGGTTCGAGATCGCCCGGCCCGAACACGATTACATGCTCGATATCCTGCCGCCGCTCTGGATGCGCGGTGAGATGTTCGCCCTGGGCGAATTCCTGACCGGCAGCATCACCAGCGTGTTCTATGCGCTCTGCATCAATGGGGTTGACCGCTACTTCCATGCCTATTGCGATCTCGCCCGGCCGGGTTCGCCCGTCGAGATGCGCGACGCCATCGTCGAGCGGGAGCGCCGCCCGGTCAAGGCGATGACCCGCGAGGAGCGGATCGAGCATATCTGGAGCGCCACCGAGGATCGGTATCGCGGCTATGCCGGGCCGAACTTCCGGCCCGAGCATCGGGGCCAGCGCACCATCATCGTCTATGGCAGGCATGGAAGCAGCTTCGCGCTGCTTGATCATCTGACCGACGTGCAGATCTCGGAAAAGCTTCCCGTCCATCTACGCCACCTGCCGCTCGCCGAGGCCGCGTG
>NZ_JAODNW010000031.1 GCF_025398255.1 Chelativorans intermedius
GGTTGAGTTCCGCGACGGCCTCCGCCAACTTCAAGTCGCCGCCTGATCAAGCGTCACCAACTTTCGCCCATATCTCATCCGAAGCGCGTACCCACTGCTCCTGTGAGCGGTATAGTAGATCGATCGTGGCGTACCACTTGTCCTCGCCTGCACAGCGGGCGAGCATGAAACCCGCGGAGGCCCGGGGGTCGAAGGGAAACTCCCTGATGATGAACCGGACGCGGCCTGTGTCGACATATTTTTCCTTGAGCGCGGGCCAAGTGGTCAGATGAAAGCTTCGACAGTGTCCGCAGGTCAGGGAAGCGTATTCAATGATCGTAACCGGCGCGTCGGCAGAACCGAACGATTGCTCAGGAAGAGGGCCCGGATCCATAAGGGCTGCGATTTGCTCTTGTGCCACGGCGGGCAGCGGCAGCAAGATCAGACCGAGAGCAACAACGGTCCAGAAGAAATTGCGACGTATCATTGATATGTTTCTCCCATTCGCGTGTTGCTGACGATAACACCTCTAGCCGCTAGAGGTGCAAGCCTTGAAATCGGTTCAGCCGCATTCGCACTGCGTTGCTTTAGCCTAGATCAGGAGCAACCATTTAGGGGGGATCTGCACCCCGAAACGTGCGCCCTTACGCGGTCGGCCTGGTTGGAGATCTCAAGCGCCCGGGCGGTACGTTCCATCTAGTCTGGATATCCAGTAACGGGCCCGCTTCCATTTGGAGTGGTTGGATGTTCCTCGCGCCTGCTCTTTGGCCGCACATCGGCGGGTGTGCAGGGCTGTAGCTCCACCCGTGAAATCAGTGGCGAAGATAATAAGCACCGCACTTCTTTGAGTTGAAAGGTTGCCACAAAACGTTGCACCTCTAGCGGCTAGAGGTTGCATTGTGGATCTGCAACATAGCCGAAGAGGCCCGAAAACGATGTGGTATCGGTTAGAGCCGGCGAGCCTCGGAATGGCGCTGCTCATTGTCTTGTCAGTGGTGTCATTCGATCTCTTTTCCAAGTTGGTCATTATCGACCTCGTTATGCAGCCGCCCAGGTCCATTCCGGTGACCAGCTTCTTAAGTCTGGAACTCGGCTTCAACTCGGGGAGTTTTTTTGGGCTCTACTCAGAGTTCTTCATGCGGACTTCGAAACTCGTGCTTGCTGCTGACGCGGCGACCGCCATCCTTGTGCTCGCCTGGGCTGCTGCGACGAAGAGCCGCCTTCAATCCAGCGCTCTCGGCCTCCTCGCAGGTGGCGCTATCGCCAACGCTTGGGATAGAGTGCAACGCGGCGCAGTGACGGAGTTCATCGACATTCATGTCGGAGACTGGAATTGGCCAGCCTTTAACCTTGCTGATATCGCAGTCGTGCTCGGTGCTACAGCACTTGTGATTGCCTACCTGCGGAGGACCTCAAACCAAAGCGGTGGGATCGAGTGATCCAACATATCGGAATTCATGATGCAAAGAGCATTTGTAGAACTATCCAACGACGAAAAGCTGCGGCTCGTTCGGAAGCGAAAGCGCATGAACATTCTCGTGCTGAGTGGCCTTCTGCTCTTCGTCGGCCTGACTTATGCCGGCAGCCTTTTCCACATTTCGAAGGAAAACAGAGCAGCCGCTTCCGTGGAGGCTGCTCCCGCCTCGATCACACAGCGTTGAATGGCCGCTGACCGTATCGCGGGACATATTGACGTTCCGGCATCCTCAGATGGGGTCGCTGCTTTGCAGTACATTCGAAAACTGAGTGTGTTCGTCGCCGCCTGGCTATGTTCTTACCTGGCGATCGGGATGGTATTCTGGTTCTACTGTTTGGTCGGCGGACACAACTTCACCGAGGCGCTTTACGGGACGACAGCGACTTACCTTTTGTCTCTGGTCGCTTCGGTCGAGTTTGCCTGGTTTGCGGCAAAATGATCTCTTTTGCAGCGAACGCCGGGATTCGGGAACAAGTTGAGCGCAACGTTCCCGGCCATTAAGCTGCCTCGATCTTCTGTTCAAGACATTGCCGCGCAAATCTCGGATTGGGCGGCCCCAACTGCGAGACGGACATTCTTTCTTTCCAAGGCTTCGAACTGTCTCGAGCGTGCCGCTGAACTGGCTCGAACCGATCTCGCCTTGAACGGCGTTGCCGCAGATTTCAGAGTTGCTTTGCCAAACATCAGTCGGATCGGCTTTGGCGGTGAAAGCAGGTTGGGTGTCGATTCGGATGATCGTGCGGCAGGTTGAAAACAAAGCACTCAGGGCTTGGCGACGGTCGTTGAGGCGATCGCCGCACGAAAAGCGTTTCCGCCTTCGACCACGCTGTCGCCGATCATTCGCTCTCCGTTCGGTCCGAAGCGATCAATTACCCCATCCGGCTGCACGCGATGCGGCATAAGAAGTTGGAAATGGGTGTCGACCGCGATTTCGCCTGGCGGCCAATCCGAGACATCAATCTTGGCTGAGAACCGGCCGTCGTCGATCTGAGCATAACCGGTCGTGCGCCTTTGCGGAGTAGCGGGCCTGTAGACAGCATATATGATCCATGCTCCGTCCGGGACGCTGGCCCGACCGCTTATGCGCAGCCGCTCCCCTTCAATGGCGGCCTGGACCGAAATCGCAACGGGTATCTCACCTGCCGAAAAGGAGTTGCTCGGGGCCGTCAGCCACAGCGTCAGGGCAAGTGCCCACAACATTCCACGCACGCTACATCCCCATTGCGTGTTTCACACCTAAAGCCGCCGGCGCTTGCAAACGCAGGTCGTCTCCCCGAGCAGCATCGGGGCCTTGTAAGCCTTGCCAAGCTTGAGTTGGGGTTAACAGACAAAGGGACCAAAAGTCGCCCTTGGGCGTTCCGGCAAGGTAACGCATCATCGGTGGCGATCATGACGATTGTGTGGGTGGCAGTTCTTCTTGCAGCGGTTTGGACCGCACATTGGGGCGCCGAGCGCCTTTCCAGCCCTCTGAAAAAGTTACGCAGCCAGTGGGGTTTTTCCGTTGTTGCCGGGGGATCCTTCCTCGGCCTTGCCTCTGCAGCTCCGGAAATCGGCATTAACACTACTAGCGCGATCCGCGGTGTCGGTGATATCGGGCTCGGAGCTCTGCTTGGCTCCAACGTGATCGCGATCCCGATCATGATCGTAGTAGGCTATCTCGTCACGCGTAAAAAAGGTCTGTCTTCCGGCGGCCAGAAGACCGGCAATGACGGCGGGCGGCAGTCCAGGGATCATGCCGAACATCGCAGTGAGCAACTTCTTCGGGTCGAGCGAGGAGCCGTCAGCGTTCAGGCAATTCCTTACCTCGGTATTGTCGCTTTGTTCGCCGTTCTCACGCTGCCAAAACCCTGGCGCGGTCTGCAGCCACTCGACGGGTGGATCCTTCTGGTGGCCTATCTCGCCTACCTCGCGCAAGCACTGCTGCGCGGACGCCAAGCCGGTGAGAAGGTCGAATGGCAACGCAAAGAGAGGTGGATGGCTGCAGCAGGCCTTGGAGCGCTCGCAATCGGCGCCTACTTCACGGTCTTTTCGACGGAAAGGATTGTCGGTGCGCTCGGGATCTCCAACATCGTCGGCGGTTTGTTCATCACCGCGCCGGTGGCGGCGCTTCCGGAGATATTCGCCACCTGGTACGTCGCAAGGAGCGGACAGGTAACATCCGCCATCACCAGCGTGATAGGCGATCACGCCGTCACGATGACCCTCGCCTTCATTCCGCTCACGATCATCGGGATGCCCATCAGCAATCTGCAACTTTTCTGGGTGACGCTTGCTTTCGTGGCGCTTATGCCTGCGCTTTATGGGGCCTTCATTCACTTGGGGGCAGACAGGCACGGGTTCAAGCTTTGGCAGGTCATCGCGCTGCCGGCGGTCGCGGCGGCTTACGTCGCGCTTGTCGTGTTCTGGGTTCAGCCCTTCGGCCAGCAAGCCTCCGGGGACTCGGGCCAGCAAAACTCGGCTACTTCACAAGACGGCCAGTAGCTCGAAACAGAGTTTGGGCAGGTGCGAAATCCACGATAGCGGCGGGGATCCTATGCTCTGACTGGCACGGTCGGCCGAAATGGAGTTGCTCCACAATGGTCCCGATCCGTTCTGCCCTATTCACCAGTAGGCCCGGACGCTGGGCCGTTCGGCTCCGGGTCCGGTGCCATGGTCTGAAGCCGTTCATAGTATAGCGAGACAGCTTCTATGTCTTCTTCGTCCAGGTTGCGAACGGCCGCTGCCATGATGCGCGAATATTCCGTGTTCCCCCTTGCATCTTGCTTCCAAAGCCGCAACTGCTGGGCGATGTAGCTGGCATACTGCCCGGAAAGTGAAGGGTAGCGAGGATTCCTTGGAGCAGTCGTCGGCCCGTGACAATTTGCACAAGCAGGGATTCCCTGATCAGAAATACCTTCGGTCGCAATGGCTTCGCCTCTCCTCAGCACTTCGCGATCGGCAGGCAGCTGCGGGTCTGCGGAAGGAGCGTCCTCGATCCCGGCATAATAGGCTGCGAGCGTGCGCATTTCCTCCTCAGTCAGATCGGCCGCGATCGGCTGCATGATGCCGCTCGGACGCAAACCAAGCGCATAATCCTGCAATGCGGAATAGAGGTATTCAGCGCTTTGGCCGGCCAGCCGCGGAAACGCCCCGGTGCCGCGGCCGGTGCCATTTGAGCCGTGGCAGCGAATGCATTTGACAAGAGCATCCGTGCTCCCGTCGCCCAGAGAGAAAGGCTGAAGCTGTTCGGCAGTCGTTTCGGTTCCGCTTGCTTGTTCACCTTGTGTGAGCTCACGGTATTCGTCTGGGCCTATCTCCGGCAAGCGCGCAAGGAAGGCCACCACCGACCAGACTTCATCGTCACGCTCCTGGGCGGCCCAGGCAGGCATTCCGGTGTATTTAAGGCCGTGCTTGACGATCCAGAAGAGTTCATCCGCACGCCACTCGTCGACTTTGTCCGGCAGATAGGGCGGCGCGGGCAGCATCTGCTTGGCGACAACACTGCGTGCCTCGCCGGGCGCGCCGTGGCAGCTCATGCACCCTCCGAAATAGTGGCTCGCGCCGCGCTGGATCATTGCCAGATCGTCAAGCGGTGGCACCTTCAAACCCACCGACTGGGTTTCCACCGAGTTCTCCATGCCGAATGTGAGGAACCATCTGGTAATCGCCCAGTGCCCCGCGCTCGCTGCGACATTATACAATCCCGACCAGGCAAACAGGAATCCGCCAAGGCCGACAAACAAGAGAAAAAAGCCGATGGTTTTGAGCCTTCGTGCCATCAGTCAAGCCTGCTCAGAGCCATGTGTGCACTGCCATCTGGTCTCAGATCCAGGCTGTAATGGAACTGGCCCGGTGCGAAATTGTCTTACAAGCTCCGTCTGCGCCTCTCAATTCCTAACGAAGCCCCGCAGGTGGAGGTAAGAAAGCCGCCTTGCTATCTGCTTGCTTGGCTATGCGGCCGAGCCAGGTGGCGGCCAAGGCTATGGCCGCACTCAGGTATACCGCGCCCGCCGTTGGCATCATGATGAGGCCGGCGAGTTGTTGATCCTCAATGGGTGACATCCCCCATGGTCCACCGCGGTCGGCATAGGCCGGGTAAAGAACCCGAGGCGCGAAGATCATAAGCGCACCCAGCAAACCACACAGCTTTGCTGTGACAAGCAAGGCCAGGATCGACCGCGCGTAGCCGATGCCCCGCGGGTGGCTCACCGCGATCCAGAAAAGAAACGCAACCACGAACAGGGAACCGTGCATGAGAGCGTGAACAAAGTCGTCGCGCAAAGCCGCCGAGATCGCGCTGGGCGTGTGCCATAGCCAAAGGGCGACCTGCTGCAGTGCGGTTGCAACCAGGACCCCGGTCAGAACCCGCCACATCATACGCAGTGGCGGCCATGTGAGAGCCATGGCGAAGCGATGGCGAAAGCTGCGCGGCAGTCCGTAGGCGATCGTCGGGAGGGGGGTACTCACCACCAAAAGGGGAGCCGCAACATTCATCAGAACTACGTGCTGCGCCATATGAGCGGCAAAAAGACTCTCGCCCATCGCGTCAAGAGGCCAGACCAAAGCCGCAACCAGGGCGAACATACCTCCGAAAAAAGTGGCAGCCTTCCAAACGGGAACGCCGCGGCCCAGCCCTGTGCCACCCCATCGACGGACAAGTCCAAACGCATAGATCGTGGTTGCCAGGACCAGCGGAACAATCACCAGCGGATCCAGGCTCCACATGGTCCAGAAGTCGTGCGGGCTAGGCGGGGCACCATCCACATGCGCGGAGGCGGGACCGGTCGCGAGAGCGGCAGCCAGCGTGGCAAGTCCGCACACGAACCCCATTTTCCGAACGTGCCGTTCCATTCGCTTCGGCCTTCCAATCCGTGTTGCTCCTGAAGGACATGTCCGGCGTGAAGTGCCCGGAGCGTGCGTATGAACACGTCTACCTGGATGCCAACGGACAGCCGGTCTGGACATGGCGTTCAACCTCCCGCACCCGTGCACGCCGGGACAACCAGCACCGGCAGGCCCTGCCAGAGGACAGCGACGGCGGAAAGGCCGGCCAGAGTGGCGGTGATCGGACCCATGAAGCGAAGTTGTTCCTCTCCGCCGAAACCCATCGCTCCCCGACCGGCGACGGCGAAGGAAAGGACGAGAAGTTCGGCTCCCAGAGCAATTAAGGTCACGACTCCAATCGTAAGTGTATTGAGAGCCATTCCGAACAGTTCAAGTCGTGCGAAATCGAAGGTGCAGGCAAGCGCGTTCAAGCCATAGACAAAGCCTAAATGAGCGGCCCATATGATCAGGCCGGCCGTCATGAGGAGAATTCGGGTCACAAATCGCTCTCTCATGGGCATCACCCGATCAGCCGCGGGAAGAAATGGATGACGGCGAGCCCGACCAGGCCTTGAGCTGTCATGTAGTGCCAGAAGAGCATAGTGTTATCGAACGTCACACGGCGCACACCGTCCAACATGCCTGCCAGAGACCGGGCGATCGTGTAGAACGCCATCAGCGTCAGGGCCACGACATAAAGGCCCTGAACGCCAATAACGGTGTAGACGACGGCGCCGTAGCTGTGTTCCTCTGGCCTCAGTCCGGTCTGCCACTGTCCGAAAAGATCAACGGCCAGGCCTCCGGCCATCAGCGGAAAAGCAACCAGGAGAAGGAGGCGCACGCTCCACCAGGGCCCATTTCGTTTACGCCTTTTCAGAAAGCCACTGGCGAGCCATATGGCACCGCTCGAGGATGCGTAAAGCGCGGCCGCTACAGCGGGCCAGCCCAGTGAGGGAAGCTCGACGCTCCCCGGCGGCCAGGCTCCGGGGTTCACAGTCCATAAGAAGAAATAGGAAAAAATGAGAGTGGTGAAGAGAGTGCCGCCGACCAGGATGAGCACCACCATCGCCCACCACGAGTGCGATGACGGCCCCGTCACATAGGCGGGCAGGCGGAGCCCGCCACCGATATCCACCTGATCGACCGTCGGGCCGGGATCGGTGTCCCACAGCCATAACATCACCATGGCGATCGCAAGCAGGCCGCAAATGACAGCGGGGATGACCAACTTCACCGTCAGGCCCAGAAAGAAGGCGGCCGTGAATACGGCGGCGAGTACGGTCGGCCAGCTCGGACCCGGCATCTGCACCACATATTGCGGAGTTGCGTTAATCGGACTGGTGACGATGGTCTCGCGTCCGCCGGTCGGCGCACCCGGAAGAAAATAGCGGCCCGCCTCGACGTCCTCCGGCAGGTTTGGTTGATCCCAGAGCGGCTCGCGGCTCGTGACGATCGGGATGCTCCGGGTCTGGTAGTTACCGCTCGGCAGCCATTCGAGGGTACCGGCGTTCCAGACATTGCCAGGGCTCTTGTTTGTGAAAGGACGGAAGTTCCTGATCAGGTCGACCAAGAACAGGAGCACGCCGGCTGCGATCATGAACGCGCCGACGGTGGAGATCATGTTGAGCGTATTCCAACCCAGCTCGGCGGGATAGGTATAGACCCGTCGCGGCATCCCGATCAGTCCGGTGATATGCATCGGAAAGAATGCGGTGTTGAAGCCGATGAAGATGAGCCCGAATACCCACCGTCCAAGCCGCTCTGAAAGCGGCCGCGCGCTCGCCGTTGGGATCCAGTAATAGAAGGCCGCAAACAGCGGAAAGACCATTCCGCCGAACAGGACGTAGTGAAAATGTGCGACCACAAAATAGGTGTCGTGCACCTGCCAGTCGAAGGGCACCATTGCCACCATGACACCCGTCAGTCCACCCAGGACGAAAGTGAACAAAAACCCAAGGACGAACAGGGCCGGCGTGTTGAGCCGAATGCGACCTGCGGCAAGCGTTGCGATCCAGGCGAAAACCTGGATTCCACTGGGAATCGAAACGGCCATGCTGGCGGCTGAAAAGAAAGACAGCGAAAGCTGCGGAAGGCCTGTCGTGAACATGTGGTGGACCCACAGTCCAAAGCTGAAGAAGCCCGTCGCGAGCAAAGCAACCACGACCAGCCGGTATGCGACCAATGGCGTCTGCGCGACCGTGGGAATGATCATCGAGACAAACCCGGCCGCAGGCAGGAAAATGATATAGACCTCCGGATGGCCAAAAAACCAGAAAAGATGCTGCCACAGGAGCGGGCTACCGCCTTTCTCGGCCACGAAAAACGGCCACTGGAAGGCGCGTTCAAGCTCGAGCAGGGCGGTGGCGAGTATGACGGCGGGGAACGCGAAGACTATCATGCCGGCGAAGATCAGCATCGTCCAGGCGTAGATCGGCAGCTTGTCGAGGCTCTGGCCGGGTGCCCGGGTTCTCAGGACTCCGACGATGATTTCGATGGCCCCGGCGATAGCTGATATCTCGATGAAGCCGATGCCCAACAGCCAGAAATCGGCGTTGATGCCGGGGGAAAACTCATAGCTCGTCAGCGGCGGATACATGAACCAGCCGCCCTTTGGCGCCAGTCCGAAGAAGATGCTGGAAAAGAAGACCAGGCCTCCAACGAAATAGGCCCAGAAAGCGTACGCGGACAGGCGCGGAAACGGGAGGTCGCGTGCTGCCTGCATGTTGGGCAGGAGGTAGACGCCCATGGCCTCGACGGCGGGCACGGCGAAGAGGAACATCATGATCGTGCCGTGCATCGTGAAGAGCTGGTTGTAGAGGTCCTCACCGACAAGATCATTCTCGGGGACGGCCAGTTGCGTCCGCATTATCAGGGCCAGGACCCCGGCCAGGATGAAGAACAGGAACGCCGTCCCGACATAGAAGACACCGATGTAGGTGTTGTTGACGACGGTGATGTAGTTCCATCCCGACGGCGGCTTCCAGACGCGCTCGAGCTCCTCCAGCTCGCCTTCTGGCCGAGGGGTGGAATTCGGTAGCTCCCTGTCCGGAGCGGCCCGTTCTGTGCGGTTATCCGTCTGCGTCATTCCAGGCTTTCCAGATACGCCGCAATGGCTCGCAAATCCCTGCTTTCGAGGTTCCCGAAAGAGGGCATGGATACTCCCGGTTTCACATGCTGAGTGGACGAAATCCACCCGGCAAGCGTCCCGATATTCGTCGGAAGAGTCCCCGCACCAATCGAAAGCCGTCCGCCGACATGCGTCAGATCAGGCCCGAGGTCGCCCGTTGCCGGCGTCCCGCGCACGGTGTGACAGGCGCCGCAGCCATTCGCGATGAACAGGTCCCGACCGTATTTCAGTTCCGCGGCCACGCGATCCCATGCGGGGTCTGCCTGACCCGCCGCCCAGGCATCGAATGAACCCGGCTCCATCGCGACCAAATAGAAGGCCATCAATGCATGCTGGGCACCGCAGTACTCAGCACACTGGCCCCGGTAGACGCCCGGCTTGTCGGCGGAGAAAGTGTAAGTGTTCACCTTCCCCGGGACCATGTCGAGCTTTCCGGCCAGGCTCGGAACCCAGAAGGAGTGGATCACGTCAGCGCTCTTGAGGATGAATTCCACCGGTTCCCCAGCCGGTACGCGAATCTCGTTTGCTGTGGCGAAGCGCACCCCACCGGACTCGTCGAGATAACGCACGCGCCACCACCACTGCTCACCGATGACCTCGATCCGGAGCGTGGGCTCTTCCGCGCCCACATGCCCGCGGGTCACGAAAAAGCCGTAGCCAAGGAGCAGCGACAGGACGGCGACTGGGAAGACGATTCCACCGGCGATGACGACATTTTGCTGCGCGAGCCAACGTCGCCGTTCCTGCGGCAGGATGATCGTGAGCACAGTGAGCCCGATAACCAGCAGGAAGATGAGCGCTCCGCCGGTAAACATGATCCAGCCGATTCTCCAGATCGCATCGGCATGCGGGCCGCTCGGCTCAAGGACGGATTGCGACCCCGAGCAGGCGGTAAGAGGCGTGGCTAGGGCGGCGAGAAGGACAGGTCTTGAGATCTTCATCGGCCTACCGAAGCGTATAAAGGTAGGCCGCGACGTCACGGGCTTGCTTTTTATCAAGCGGCATCTGCGGCATTCCCGTATTGGGAACAAGCGACGGGGCGTCACTGACCCAGCGGACGAGCACGCCCGGTCGGTTCGGCAGTACGCCCGCTATGAGTTGGCGCCGACCAAACGAGTCGAGGGGCGGGCCGACTATGCCGTTCGCCCCGGCGACCCCCGGAATCCTGTGACAGACGCCACACTCAACTTCGGCGATTGCGGCGCGCCCAGCCTCCGCGTCACCTTCAAGCACCCGCTGCTCTTCCGGCGCGTCGGCATCGTTGCAGGCGGCCAGGACGATCGGCATCAGCAGCACGTAAACGTTGCAAAATCCAAAGAGGCTATGGACAGCTGAGCTGATCCTCGACCGCGTGGCTGCGAATAAAAGAGGCTTTCCTGCAGTTCCGTTCGCCAAACAATCACCCGTATCGGGTGCCGGTACTTGGCCGAACGGGTATTCCGCTCGCCTTGTCCCCAGACCGATGCTACCTGCAACTGATAGTTGCCAATGGTGCAGACCCACGGTGCTACGCCGCGGCCGCTCTATACCTTTTCCTCTGAGAAGCTGTAATAGCTGGAACCGGGGACGGTCCCGTTCTTGGCTGGCCAATGAAAGATGTGAAAACGCAACCAAAACAACAGCTCCTCCCGAAATTCGCAATCCATTTTTTCAAAGGGGCAATGCCAAGTGTTCTAGGGCAGAATGCCGGGCCTTCAAGGCATCCTGAGAACCTGCACATGGGCGGTTGGTCCCCCTGGACATGAAGAGTGCATGACGGTTCAGGCCGGCCAAGACACCCGGTGTCACCCTGTTGGCGCATGCGAGTGTTCATTGGGCTCGCCCGCGGCACGCGTTCGATGAATCTTGAGATGGAGTGTAGACGGTGCAAACAAGGCAGCCGGCACATATTCGGACGCTATGCGTTAGACCCTGTGTGGAACGAGTTTGAAGCAAAACGGGGTTATCATGCCGACGCCAATGCAAAAGAGCAGCGAAGCGACCGCGGAACAATTGGACCTCGCGCGAAAACAGGGCGACGCCTACCAGGAATCACTGCAATACATGATCGACAAGGTTGTCGCGAATGGCGGAATGCAGGAGGCGGGCGAGTATCTGATCGCCTTTGCACAGGAGAGCGCGGAGGGCCTCTATCACCTCGAAGGCGAGGGGCAACTCGTCTGGAAGGAGCCGGAAAGCGAAAATTGCCACATCGAAATCGCGGTCTGCGACAAGGCGGATCGGCGCTTCATACCCGGTCTCCGTGTAGAGCTTACGATCATTCCCGAGAGGGGCGATCCTATCGGCCCTATGCAAGTTCCCTTTCTTTGGCACCCGGGGCTCTATCATTACGGGCGCAACATCACGCTGCCGGGCACCGGCAACTACACTTTGCGCGTTCGCGTCGATCCGCCGAAATTCGGACGCCATGACAAGACCAATGGCGCACGCTACTCTCAAGCTGTGGTGACGGAATTCAAGGAAGTGCAGCTGAAGGCCGGGTCCTGAGCGTGCTGAACGCCCACTTTAACCGTTCGGGAGCGAAACATGGCCCACGGCAGCCACGCTCATACCGGAAGAGCGTCACCGTCACATCGCGGACCAAGGCTTCTAATCGCGCTAGCCTTAAACCTTGGCATTACAGTTGCCGAGGTGATCGGGGGCGTAATTTCCGGCTCGCTCACGCTTCTAGCCGATGCCGCGCACAACTTTTCCGACGCCGGTTCGGTGCTCGTCTCCTACATCGCCTGGCGGATCTCGCGCCGCCAAGCCGATCGCCGCCGCACCTTCGGCTACGGTCGGGCCGAGACGGTGGGGGCGGTGATCAACTTGACCACTCTCCTGGTGATCGGGGTCTACCTCCTCTACGAAGCGGCCAGCCGCTTGTTCAATGCGCAGGAAATAGCCGGCACGACCATGCTGGTGGTCGGCATCATCGCCATGGTGGAAGACCTCGCCGCTGCATGGGTGCTTCGCAAGGAGATCGGCAGCCTCAACGTCAAGAGCACATATCTGCACATGATCGCAGACGCTCTCACGACAGTCGGCGTGATAGTGGGCGCGCTCGTCATTATGCTGTGGGGAGCCGGTGCCTACTGGATCGATCCGGTTATTACGGCCGCGATTTCCGTCTATATCTTCATTCATGGCTATCGCGAGATCAAGAAAGCCATCGCTGTTCTGATCGACACCGCGCCCAAAGGCTTCGACTACGATGGACTTCTGGCCGAGCTAAAACGCTTCACCGGAGTGAAAGACGTCCACCACCTGCACGTATGGCAGCTTCAAGAACACCGGCTTGCACTCGGAAGCCACATCGCGGTCTCGGAAACGGATCTCGGGAGAGTCACTGACCTGAAGGAACAGATCAAGCACCGGCTGCGTGAGAGGTTTGGAATCCATCATGCCACCCTGGAATTCGAGTTGGCGGACAGGATTCAACATGATCAGGAACTCATCTCGAAGGATGATGACCATTGATGGATTATCTCCAGGTGCTCATGTTGGCCTTGATGCCTGCCGCCGGGAACTTCGCCGGTGGATTATTCGCCGAACTCGTGCCGACCACGAGAAGGACCCTGAGCCGGGCCTTGCATATGGCAGCCGGGATCGTTGTCGCTGTGGTGGGAGTCGAACTCCTGCCTGAGGCGCTCGGCGGCGCACCTGTCTGGCTGGTGATGCTGGGATTCGTGCTCGGCGGTGCGATGTTCATAGGCTTGGATGCGGCCCTGGAGCGTCTCAACGCCGGGACCAAGACGGCTGGCGCTTGGATGATTTACGCGGCCGTCTTCATCGATCTCTTCAGTGATGGGCTGATGATCGGCGCCGGTTCGGCCGTGTCGTTCAGCCTTGCCCTTGTTCTCGCCATAGGCCAGGTGACCGCCGACATACCAGAAGGTTTCGCGGCCATAGCCAATTTCCGGGACAAGGGTCTGCAGCGCGGAAAGCGTCTGGCGCTGGCGGCCTCATTCGTCATTGCCACTATCCTGGGCGCAAGCATCAGCTACTGGCTGCTTCGGGACCAAAGCGAAGCCCTCAAGCTCACCGCGTTGGCCTTCACGGCAGGCCTTTTGATCCTTGCCGCCGTCGAGGAGATGCTGACCGAGGCGCACGAGAGTGCCGAGGACACCAGGACAACGGCCGCATTCTTCCTAGGCGGCTTCGTGCTTTTCACTCTTATAGCAGGCTACTTCGAAGCATGAGTTGGCGTCCTATCGTCGCAGTTGCGGCCATCGCTGCCGTTTCACTGTCTCTCAAGACAATGCGGAGTTCTCAAAGGGTTGCGCGACTCACCACGAAGGAGCGTTCCAGGCGAAATCGCGCCTTCCGAAAGAGTGGTCCGCCGTGGACGCTCTGAGCCGCGAAGGCAGGCGCGTTCGCACTGTCGGTGAATGCTCCAGGTCTTCTCAAGCACGTTGCAGGGGCTCAAAAACACACCGAAATATGCTATGACGATGAATACCGTGCGACCGCTTGGGTGGCGAGGATGGAAGCGGTCTAAGGAAAGCGCATGCGCCGTCACTGCGATGATGAGATCAAGGGGTGGCCACCCGCCCCGAGGGCGACTGCCCCTTCATGCAAGGCCAACTCGCCAGATCGCAATTATCAACGAAGTTGAACCGTCACTTCACCGAACCGACAAGCGGGGCATGATCCTCGCGAATTGTCACCCACCGGCCGGTGTCGGTGCTCGCTTGCCGCTTGAGATAGGTGTACTTCGTTTCGTACCACGGCTTCACCACGTCGCTCAGATTATCGAGAACCAAGTCACCGACGTCTGTGCGGACTGTCAGGACGGCATGCCCTTCACCGTCCGGCTTACGGACCACCGTAATCAGCAGGTTCGATGGCGAGACGCCTTCCTGCATCAGGATCCGCCGCTTCTCCAGGACATAATCCTCGCAATCGCCCGCACGACCCGGATAGGTCCAGAACTCCTCACGACCAAACAGTTCGGTGTCATTGACGGGCTTGACGGCCTCGTTGACGGCAAGCGTCAAGGCAGAAAGCCTCTCCCGAAACTGCTCCGACATACGTTCCGGCTGACCTCCTTGCGAGCGAACTGCGCACTCAGTCGGGTAACGTTTGCAGAAATCAAAATGGCCGATGGGCTGGGATGTAAACCCGCCGATTTTCATCGCGGCTGTTTCCGCCAATGCAACATGCGTTGCGACACTGGCCATACTTAGAACAACGGCGGCGGACAACGGGATGGCGCCCCGTAGGCATCTCAGGATCATTCCTTACCCCCACATGGTTCGGAGTCTTGTTGTTTTTGTTAATAGAACGTTAAAAGCCGCAATATTGAAGGTCAACCGCTGGTGAGAGACATCACGACGCAGGGTTAACATTGTCCACAGCAACCCCTCTGACAACATTACCAACTCCGTCTTGTGGCGTTGCCAGCGAAACTAGAGCTATCCCTTCAAGTTTGCCTAAGACGGCGCCCATTGGCCGCCGCAGAAATTTTTTGCTCGCGAGCGTGCCGAGCAGGCTCCCAACGACCTTTTCAGCCGCAATCTTGTCGAACGCGCGGTGAGGAAACTGACCGAAGGTAAAGCCCGCGCTACCTTCCCTCGGTGTGCGGGTCAGCAAGGGCGGCTTCGGGCCGGCTGACGGGCACCAGGTCCGTGGACGTCCGCTTCGCCAGTTCCTCCGGACCGAACCGCTCAAGCAGCTTGCGGAACGATGGGTGCATGCCTCCGTCAGTATACGCGTGGGCCGATGGCGCTGTTTCGTCCGACAGGATCTGTTCCATCGCAAGCCGATCCGATTGTGCGCGAAGTGCCACCGCCGGATTCGGCTCCGATACGGCGGGTGGGCAGGCTGCCAGCGGATCACGCGGTTCGCCGCCGCTGAACTCGGTGTCGAAAACATAGCGTTTTTCGCAATAAGAGACCTTTGGCGGCCTGCGCGTAACTTCAAAAATATCGTAGCCTTCCTTCAGATTAGACCAGAAAGTGAAATTCGGATCTCTCCTGTATTTCGCCATGTTCTCCGGCGTCATCCTGAACGGAAATGCCTGCACCTGAAAAGCTGTCTGGCCGCCCCTGAGCGCCTCCCGCGCGATCGCATATATCTCAGCGACACCTCCGTCCGTCAGCGCATAACAACCCGATGACGAGCATGCGCCATGGACCATCAGTGCGTCTCCGGTGTAGCCAAGCCCGCTTTCGAGCACATTCGGGTAACCGAGATTGAAGGAGAGATAATATTTGGACTTTGGATTGAGCATGCCGGCGGAGACATGGTAGAAGCCCTCGGGAGCCTGACGATCGCCGTCACGGGTCTTAGGGCCAAGTCGCCCCGACCACCGGCACATTGGATACACTTTCAAAAGCGCGTAGCGGCCGGAGCGATCGCGTTTCCAGATTTCGAGCTCACTCTCTTGCTTGAATATGCGCACGAGGATCGGGGCTGCTGGAGACATTTCTTTTTTGCTCATCTCGCCCAGAAGACCGGCGGGGATCGGCTGAAAAGCCTTGCTGTCTACATCGAGAACGGTTGATACGCAGCCTCCAAGGAGCGCCAACGAGACGAGCACCAAAATTCCAAACACTTTTCGTTTCAAAAGTACCCCAACCTTTTTGGGCACATGCAGATGTGCTATTATCTACCATACCGGTCTGGTTAACGGGTTTACAAGCTTCCCGCGCCATCTGAACATCGCGCCACCGGGCATCGCATTGTGGAGTACCAAAGCGGGATCTGCAACACGATACACGCGCTGAGGTTCTCCCGCTTTGTCCCCGCCTCTCGACGCTGATGCTTTCCCCTTTACCTTGCCGATCGCTGCACAAGCACTGAAATTTGCTGCTAACAGTACAGTAACCAGGATCCATGCTCGGAATAGTGCAAGAAAGCCGCACTTGTCGTTCACATTGCCCAACAAATGTGTGACAGAATATTCTTGAGGAGCGATGTCGACCGCAAGTTTGTTACTTCATATGATGCTGAGATTCGCCGGCTGCCGCGCGCTCAGTGACCGAGTATCTGGCTCAGAAACAGCTTGGTCCGTTCGTTTTGGGGCGACGAGAAGAATGCCATCGGCTCGTTCTGTTCCACGATTTGGCCACGGTCCATAAAGACCACCCGGTCAGCCACCGCCTGTGCGAAACCCATTTCGTGCGTCACGCACAGCATGGTCATGCCCTCGTCGGCCAGTTCGATCATGGTGTCGAGAACCTCCTTGATCATCTCCGGATCGAGCGCCGAGGTGGGCTCATCGAATAGCATGATGCGCGGCTTCATACACAGCGCCCGCGCGATCGCCACGCGCTGCTGCTGACCACCCGAAAGTTGACCGGGATATTTGTTGGCCTGTTCGGGGATGCGCACCTTGTGCAAGAAGCGCATGGCGATTTCTTCGGCTTCCGCTCGCGGTAGCTTGCGGACCCAGATCGGAGCAAGCGTGCAGTTCTCTAAGATCGTCAGGTGCGGAAAGAGGTTGAAGTGCTGGAACACCATACCAACTTCCGAGCGGATTTTCTCGATGCCCTTGAGATCATTGGTGAGTTCGGTGCCATCTACCAAGATCCGGCCGATCTGGTGTTCTTCGAGCCGGTTGATCGAGCGTATCAGCGTAGACTTGCCGGAACCAGATGGGCCGCAGATGACGATCCTTTCGCCTTCCGCGACAATGAGATTGACATTCTTGAGCGCTTCGAAGTCACCATAGGACTTTCCCAGGTTCTCAATCCTGATCGCGGCAACGGGGGCACTCGAGGTTATGGTCTCGGTCATCCACGCTTCTCCATACCGCTGCGTTCAAGGAAATCGGCAAATCGCGCGAAGGAAAAGGCAAGCGCAAAATAGATCAGGCCGATGAAGAGGAATGTTTCGGTCGACGGTGCCGGCCAGTCCGGATCGGAGAGTGCCGCCTTGCCGGAACTGATCAGGTCGAACAGCCCGACCACCAAGACGAGGCTCGTATTCTTGATCATGACGATGATCGTGTTGGTCAGGGCCGGGATAACTATGCGGATCGCCTGCGGCAGGATGATCAGCCTCTGCGTGTTCCAGTAGCCCAGGCCCAGTGCCTTGGCAGCTTCCGACTGACCGCTTGGAATAGCCTGCAAGCCACCGCGAATGACCTCAGCCAGATAGGCCGCGGCAAAGATGGTCAGGGCGAGAAGCGCGCGCACAAACTTGTCTGGCAGGAGCGCCTCAGGCAGAAGCAGGGGCAGCAGGATCGAAGCGACGAAGAGCAGGCTCAGCAGTGGCAGGCCCCGGATCGTTTCAATCACCAGCACGCTCAATGTCCGAACTACCGGCAGGCCGGACCTGCGCCCAAGTGCGAGCAGGATCGCCATCGGAAACCCGAGCCCGATGGCGAAGACGGTAAGGATCAGCGTCACTGGAAGGCCGCCCCACGAACTCGTCGGCACGCGGCTCAGCCCGAAACCGCCGCCCATCAGCCACAGGACGAGCGCCATCATAGCCACCCATGCAAACCCGAGCCACGGGCGCCATGACGACGGCCGGGCAGACGCCACGAGCGTGGTCAGGATCAGGACGCACACAAGGCCGGCGCGCCACCGTTCCGCAGGCGGATAGATGCCAAACAGGATCTGCCCGGATTTGGCAATCACGAAGCTCCAGCAGGCACCGGTCGTGGCGGCGCACGTCTCCGGCTTTGCGGGCAGGAGCGCTGCATTGACGACCGCCCAATCCAGAAGCAGCCAGCCAACGCGGAGGATCAGCCAGAGGAGCAGCAAGCTAAGCGCGACATTCAGTGGAGTGCCCACGAACGGTGCCAAGCGTTGCAGCAAGGGCCGGAGGAAGGGGCGAATAGGCAGCGCAAGCGTGTTGGATGCAGTGTCGGTCATGTCTCAGTGCTCCACAATGGCGATGCGTCGGTTGTACGCGTTGAGCAGCGCGGACAAGGCGAGGTTCACCAGGAGAAAGACACCGAGGATCATTGCGACGCCCTCGATGGCATGGCTCGTCTTGTTGATCATGGTGCTTACGACCGTCATGAAATCCTGATAGCCGACGACGATAGCCAGCGTCGAATTCTTGATGACGTTGATGTACTGGCTGTTCAGCGGCGGGACGATGCTGCGCAATGCAAGCGGCACGACTACCAGCCGGTAGGTCTGCGCTCGCGTGAGCCCTGAGGCCGTGGCAGCCTCCCACTGCCCCTTGCGGACCGCCAGAATACCGCCGCGCACGATCTCGCCAATGAAGCCCGCGGTATAAAAGGTGAGACCGATCAGGATGGTGGTCAGTTCGGGAGTAAGCGACCAGCCGCCGGCGAAGTTCGCCCGTCGGAACTCCGGCATTTCAATCGATATTGCGTCACGATGCATAAAAAGAAGCAGCGCAACGCCCGTTGCGACGAGAGGCCAGGCCACTGCCAGATAGGCCGGGCGTCGCCCGGTCACCGATTGTCGCCAGTTCGCGGCATAGGCCGCCCCAATCAGACATGCCACGCTGGCAACAAGAAACACGAACGGCACGACCCCCGACTCCGACCAGCGCAAGGCCGGCATCGACAGACCCCGTACCGATACATGCGTTCCCGGCGCAAGCCTCCAGGCCTCCGAGGCCAAAGGCAGGATCTCCCACCACAGCGCGTAGTTGAATATGAGCAGGACGACTAGAGGTGTATTGCGGGCCACTTCCACCCAGACCCGGCAAATACCGCGCAACAGCGGATTCTGGCTCAGCCGGCCAATACCGATAAACAGGCCAATCATGCTGGCCAACAGGATGACGAGAACCGACACGAACAGGCTGTTGACCAACCCGACCACCGCGGCCCACCAGTTCGGGTCGGAGGATGAATAAGGCAGGATGGTCTCGGCAATCTGGAAGTTCGCCGGCTTCCAAAGGAATCCGAACCCAATCGGGATCCCGCGAAGCTCCAGATTTCGCGCCGTTGTCGTGAACAGCACGAACATGATGGCGACGACGCCTATCGTAAGCAACATCTGGGCGGCGATGGCGCGAAAACGGGCATCCTGCAGCATGGCCTGCTCCCCTTACCGGTCTGACCGTCTGGCAGATGGTGCCGGACGGCCAGAGCTACTGGATTACTTGAACGCGATTGGGAACAGGATGCCACCGTCGCGCGAAAGAGCGTTAAGCCGTCGCTCTGCTTTCAAGGGGCTGTCCTCGCCGAGATTGCGGGCGAAGACCTCACCGTAATTTCCGACCTGCTTGATGACGTTGTAGACCCATTTGTCATCAAGCCCGAGGGGCTCTCCTATGCCGGGTTCCGCACCCAGAGCCTTGCGGGTCTCAGCGTCGGAGGTGCTGGCCGCGACCTCGTCCACGTTCTGCGAAGTGATGCCGCGATCTTCGGCCCAGACCATTGCATTGAACGCATATCGAACGATGTCGAACCATCGGTCGTCACCGCGGGGCACGGCAAGAGCGAGCGGTTCGGTCGTCGCGCCGCTGTAGAAGATCGTGTGTTCGTCGGGATTGCTGGCGACGGAGGCGCGCTGCCCAGCAATCGCGAACCCGTCGCTCATGTAGCCGTCGCACCGTCCGCCGAAATACGCATCCCGCGCTAGAATTGTGGAGTCGAAATAGACGCGTTCGACCTGGACCGCATTGTTCTGCTCGATCAAGTCAAGGGCGTTCTCTACGAGACTGCCGCCGCCCTGGAGGCAGATTGTCAGGCCGTCGAGATCGGCGGCCGTCTTCACTTCCAGTGCCTTGCGGATCATGATCGCGTCGCCATCCACCAGGTTGATGGCGACGAAACGGACCGCGACGTCCCGGGTATAGGTCCAGGTCGTGGTTCGCGACAGCACATCGATCTCGCCTGTCTGTAGCGCGGGCAGGCGCTGGGCGGCGTTCAGAGGCACGAACTGCGCCTTCTCGCTGTCTCCCAGCACTGCGGCCGCGACGGCACGGCAATTATCGACATCGAAGCCGGTCCACACCCCCTGATCGTCGGGACGTGAAAGGCCAGGCACGCCCTGGCTTGCACCGCAGCTGACATAGCCCCTTTCGCGGACCTTGTCGGCGATGGATTGGGCCTGCGCCGACCCTACGATCAGTGCCGCGGCGGCCACCGCGGCGGCAAACAAGATAGCACGTTTCATCTGGGTCATCTCTCCTCTTGTTGTAGTTCCCTCTTATCAAGAGCACGTGCCCGCGTGGTTTGCGCGGCGTCGGCGCCCAAGAGGCTCAAGGCTGCCTCGATGTCCGCCTGTAAGTCCTCGACAGGCTCTAGCCCGATCGAGAAACGGATCAGCTTGTTGCCTGCCGTCGCTCCCGCCTCGTCACCTACTCGGTGCGGGGTCTGCGGTGTGACAATGCTCTGTGCGCTGCCCCAACTGGCCCCGATACGGAAGACGCGCAGCGCATCCACGAATTCTGCCATGCGTTCCTGAAAGGGGACCGCCAGCGCGATCGAGAAGAGGCCGCTCGCGCCCTGGAAATCGCGCCGCCACAACCGGTGCCCCGGATCGTTTGGCAAGGCCGGGTGCAACACTCGTTCTATTTCCGGACGGGAGGCGAGCCACCGCGCAAGAGTTAGTGCAGAGGCGCCCTCCCGCTCCATTCGTAGTGGCATGGTCTGGAGACCTCGCAATGCCAGGCTTGCGTCATCAGCCGAGACGCCCAGCCCCATCATGCGGCTGACATCCTTCATGCGCCTGAACAACGCTTCGTCGCGTGTCACGAGCGCGCCAAGCAGTAAGTCCGCATGCCCGCCGACGTGCTTGGACAGGGCTTCCATGACAATGTCGGCTCCGAGATCGAGCGGGTTGCAGTTCAGTGCGGAAGCCCAGGTGTTGTCAGCCAACACACACGCTCCAGCAGTGCGCACGGCCTGCGCGATGGCCGGAATGTCCTGAATTTCCATGGTGTTCGAACCAGGAGACTCGATCACGACCAACCGCGTGCGCTCGTTTATCAGTGCGCCGATGTCTGTCCCGATGGCGGGATCGTAAAGTACAGTTTCCACTCCGAACCGTGCGAGCATCTCAGTGCAGAAGGTACGTGTCGAACCGTAGGCTGCGGCAGTGACCAAGACCCGGTCGCCAGCCTTGAGAAGAGCGGTCAGCGCCAGAACCGTCGCTGACTGACCTGACGGCATGCACAGGGAGTACTCGGCCGCATAGAGCTCTGCCATGCGCGCCTCGAGCGTCCGGCTCGTCGGCGTTCCATACAGTCCGTAGGTGTAGCCATCATAGAACTGCTCGTAGCGCCGCTCAAAGGCGTCTGACGTGGGGAAGACGATGGTCGAAGCCCGCGTCACCGGTACCGAGAGGCTGGCGAACCCCTCATCACCTGCAGGTTGGGCACGCAGCAGTCTGGTTTCTCTTTTCAATGCTGATCTCCTTGATCGAACTGTAGTCCAGCTCGCCTATGTGCGATAATGTCCCACGTGCGGGTTGTTTATGCGTTGGTGTTATTATGCATTTGGGTGAGCTTGAGTCGTTCGACGCGGTGATGCGCATGGGCAGCACCAATCGGGCAGCCGACTTCCTGGGCATCAGCCAACCGGCTGTAAGTCGCGCTGTCGCCCGCCTTGCCCGATCAACACGGCTTACTCTTTTTCGCCAGGTTGGCGGACGACTAGTGCCCACGCCTGAAGCGCATGCCTTACACGAAGAAGTGCAGCGCGCCTTCATCGGTCTGGATCAGTTGCGCGCGCGCGCCGCTGCAATCCGCGAATTCGGCGCAGGTGGACTGCGGTTGGCCTGCTATCCGGCCCTCGGGCTGTCCTTTGCCCCTAAGGCAATCCAGCGCTATCGCGCCAAGGACCGATCGGGACACGTCACGCTTCTGGTTGCCGGATCCAACGCTGTGCGCGACATGGTCGCCTCCGGTCAGGCAGACGTGGGTTTGGCAGCCGACGAGATCGACGTATCACGCGTTTCCACGCAGCCCTTCATGACCGCGCCGGCGATCTGCGTCATGCCGAAAGGTCACCGCTTGACCAACTGCGAAACCGTCACACCCGCCGATCTCGTCGGCGAGCCGTTCATCGCCCTGTCACCGGATGATACCGTCCGACGGCGCATCGAACGTATCCTGGAAGACGCGGGTCTAGAAACACGTACGGTGGTTGAAACGCAATACTCCGAGGTCGTTTGCAATCTCGCGCTTGAAGGCGTAGGCATTGGCATCGCCAATGCGATGACCTACCGTGCCAGCCAGTTCGATCAGCGCGGGTTGGTTGCTCGCCCCTTCTCCCCCACAATCCCTTTTCGCGCACTGATTCTGACTGCAAAGGAAAGACTGAAATCCACACAGACCGAGGTCCTCATCGCGGCACTGCATGATACGCGGAACCAGATCGGCATTGGTAACGCTGTGGCCGCCGACCAGTTGTGACAGAGGTTACTTCCCACTGCTGCCAGTCTAGTTGCGCCTGCTGCTTAGCAGCGACACTTCCGGTCTCGTCCATCCGAAGCTCTTCCTCCACGCCTTCGTGTGGCTGATCGCAGGACCGCTGATGCTTACCGCTTCCGTCCAGTTACAGGCGCAGCGAGTGTCGAGCGGCAAATATGCGTCATGGCATTCAGACTGCTACGGAGCCGGCAACTGCTCTCATTCTCTTTCTGGTCCTCGCCGCCGTCATGCCGCATATGGGTGAGGCTGTGGAGGTAGCACTGACCGTGGCGCCGATCTACATCGCCTATGCCGATTGCTCCGCGCAGCGCATGGCGGAAATGGGGCATGAATCTCCAGTTACTGTAGCAATTATCTTTCCCTTGGAACGATGCGATAAGAGATGCCATGATCTGCACCGTTCCGCTACATGCTCTCACGTGGATTTTCGATTTCGAGACACAGTCGGTTGCCGAGTTGACCGAAGCCCCAAATGGAGTGCGCTGCCGGTCGGTCGCACGAAGGGCGCCACCCATACTCGAAATACCGGCATCGTCCGCGATTTCGGAACCTTCGACAGCTCTGACTGCTTTGCGAAAAGCATCGTCAGGACTTCGGTCCACTACGCGACTGGATCTATTGCGTATCGCCCGCAACTGCATGAACCGTTGAGTCAGTGCAATGTGCGTTGGGCGCGTACTCGCATTCCGGGGGTCGACCGGCTGAACCATCACCACGAGGAGGTGTCCTATGCAGCATGATCATAGCCATACTCACATTGATCCCAAGTCCGGAGACCGGCGGGTGTCCATAGCGATTTGGGCGAATGGCATACTGACTGTTGCACAGATCGTCGGCGGCATATTGGCCGGCAGTCTCGCCCTGATCGCGGATGCGCTGCACAATTTTTCCGACATGGCGTCGCTTCTGATCGCCTTTGCAGCCCGCAAGATCGCGCGGCGTCCGGCGGACGAAAGGATGACCTTTGGGTACGGGCGGATTGAAATAGTCGCCGCGCTCGTCAACTACACCACGTTGATCATCGTGGGCTTCTACCTGATCTACGAGGGCGGCATGCGAATGATCGACCCGCCCGAGGTCGCGGGCTGGACTGTGGTGATCCTCGGCGGTGTAGCACTCGCAGTGGACACGCTGACGGCGATGCTGACCTACTCGATGCAGAAGGGCAGCGTGAACATCCGCGCGCTCTTTCTGCACAATCTTTCCGATGCGCTGGCTTCGGTTGCTGTGATCGTCGGCGGGGCGCTCATCATCCTCTACGACATGCGCTGGGTCGATCCAGCGATCACGATCGGGATCGCACTCTACATCCTGTACCTTGCCTTCACGGAGATCGGCGAGCCTATCCGGACGCTGATGCTGGGCAGTCCTCCCGACATCGACAGTGAGGGTCTTATCGTCGCGATGCGGAGCGTCGAGGGCGTCCGGGACGTTCATCATGTGCATCTCTGGCAGATGCAGGAGCACGAGGCGGCGCTCGACTGCCACGTGGTCCTGACAGCGGAGGGTTGGAAGCGCATTGAGGCCATAAAGACAAAAATCAAGGAGAGCCTGAGGGACCACTTCGGTGTTACCCATTCCAGCCTGGAGTTCGAGCACACCGATTTCGTACACGAGAACGCTGCCCTTTATGGACATGGCGCGTCGGCGGCAAATGAGGGCGACCAGGTTCACTAAGACGCTTTAGGAGCATGACGATCACGTCAGCCTCGCCTGCGAGGGCCAGCTCGCCGAGGACGAGCTGACGCGCATGCACCCGCTGCTACGAGCGGTTGGACCGATAAGCACGAAGTCGTCTTCAATCTCACCGGGTTCGCGCCGATCCGGTTCGGCTACGTGTTATAGCCGGAAGTCTGAAGGAGGCCGACCATCTCGCTGATTGCGCCAGAAGCGGCCAGCCGCATCGACGCGTTGTTCGCCATCTGCGGCCACACAAGGATGAGGCGCTGCGATCCGGGCGCGGTGCACCCATCAGCTCCTGGCTGATTTGGCTCGGAAAAAGCAACCCAAACGAACGCCTCTCTGGATTGAGCAGACCGAGTGTCATTTCGTCATAAAGTACGTTTGGCGATACCCGGGACAGCGCTTGCTGGAACTGTGAGTTTCCATTCAATTGCGCGAATCGCATACCGACGATTTCAGTGGCTTGCGCCGCCACTTAATTTGATAATCCAGCCGCCCGGATTCGCACAATTAAGTGCCCACTTGTAGCGAAACGGGCGCATTCTTACGCTTAAGTGCCAAGCGACACTTGGCCTCCGGGGCTGGAGGGCGGCTCATCCTTTCGACGTCGCCATCATCTTCAGCCCTTCCGGACCCCTCTCGAGCGGCCGCCTCTCTGTCCGGCCGGGTCAAGGGCCGGCGTCAGCCGGGCGAAGCGTCACCCTTGAGGCGGCCGGCGGGCATGCGGCAGCCGTCCTGCTTCGGCTTCTCCCTCCCTCCCGATTCCTGGTTCCTTCCTCAATTCCGCGTTCCAGTCTTCCGCCAGCGGACGCATCCGCGCGAACCCACATCCTGCCTCGGCAGCAAGGTCTCGCAGACGGCCGGCGTATATCTCTCCCTGCGCGTTGTTGTCGGTGGCCGCCACGAGATGGGCGCCCGGCCGGTGGGCGTGTGCGCGAAGGGCCTCGGCCGTGGCCGGTGCCCAGCCGCCGCCGGTGCTCAGATATAGGGTATCCGCGCGGACGTCTTCGATCGCAGCCAGGCTCATGGCGTCGATCGCCGCCTCGGTGACACAGAGCCGGAGCGCATCGAACCGGCCGAGACGCAACAGCACCTTGGCGCCGCCGGACGCGAAGCCGCGCCAATCGGGGCCGCGCTCCTCCCAGCCGGTCACCTGACCGGCGTGATCGGTGTGGCCGGCCCACATGCTGCCCTTTGGGCCTTCGCGCAGGAGGTTCGCGGCAATGGCCTTCCCGATGACCTGTTCGGGGACGCGGCGCGTGTCGCGGAGATAACGCCATGTTGCCGAGCCGGGCCATGGTTTGCGCCGGAGCCGCCAACCTTCCATGATCGTCAGGTCGGGCGCACGGTCCCTGGTCTCGCGTGTCCAGACAGGTTCGGTCAGGACAAAGCCGACCAGCTCGGCAACGACATAAAGCGCGGCGGCAAAAGGCACGCCGTCGAGATGTTCCACCAGCGTGAAGACGTCGCCTTTCGCATCGGACAAGGGATCGAACCAGCCCTTGCCGTCATGGATCACGATGATGATCTCGCTGGCGCGGCGATACTTCATCGCCTTGCGGCTGCTCTCCTTAAGATCGAGCTCGAACCCCGCGTCCTCCAGCACGGAGTTGCAGGGCACCTTCCCTCTCAGCTCTTCCAGGTCTGCTTTTTCCATATCTCGCCTGCGCCTTCGCGCGCTCCTCTTATCCGATTCCCGCTCCCGGTCCGTGCCGGGACGAGGATCGGCAGGCCGCGAAGAGCAAGCCGGGCAAGGGCGCGGCGGGCAACCCGGCAGATTTGCGGGGCCGGACCGATTTCGCCCGCCGCGGCGAAGCCTCCCTTGCCGGGCGCAGCGCGCAAGCGGCACGCACACCCTGCGCGTCAACCGCTGCGGGGAGATGCGGGCGATTTCGGCGGCGACCTTGGCCCAGTGATAGAATTCGGCTTTCTCGCCGCGAACGCGTGCCCGGGCGGCACGACGCTGCGCCTCATAGCAAGCGTTGGCCTCA
>NZ_JAODNW010000032.1 GCF_025398255.1 Chelativorans intermedius
ACAAGTGGGTCTTCGAGGACTTCACAACATACACCTTCGCGGAAAGACCACTTTCCGCTGGACAAGCATCATAGGAGAAACGCGATGATTACAAGACGTCAAATCCTCGGCGGTGGCGCGCTCCTTGCAGGAGCGGCCGCATGGACGAAAACCTCGGCGATGGGGCTTCCCGAGGCGCCGATCATGGAATCGCCCGACATGCAGCCGCCGCTGTTCCCAACCAGCGGGCCGGACTACCAGCCGGTCGTCACCCTCAATGGCTGGACCCTACCGCACCGCATGAACAACGGCGTCAAGGAATTTCACCTCGTCGCCGAGCCGGTCGAGCGCGAACTGGCGCCGGGAACCACGGCCTATCTCTGGGGCTATAACGGCCAGTCGCCGGGCCCGACCATCGAGGCCGTTGAAGGCGACCGCGTCCGCATCTTCGTCACCAACAGACTCCCCGAGCACACGACCATTCACTGGCACGGCCTGATCCTGCCCAACGGCATGGACGGCGTGACCGGTCTGACGCAGCCCGGCATCCCACCCGGCAAGACTTTCGTCTACGAATTCGACCTCGTGAAGAGCGGGACCTTCATGTACCACCCGCATGCCGACGAGATGGTGCAGATGGCAATGGGCATGATGGGCTTCTTCGTCATCCACCCGAAGGATTCGTCCTTCATGCCCGTCGACCGCGACTTCGTCTTTCTCCTCAACGCCTATGACATCGAGCCTGGCTCCTACGTTCCGCGTGTGATGGAGATGACCGACTTCAATCTGTGGTGCATGAACAGCCGGGTCTTCCCGGGGATCAGCCCTCTGGCCGTCTCGAAAAACGATCGGGTGCGCGTGCGCGTCGGCAATCTGACGATGACCAACCACCCGATCCACATGCACGGCTACGATTTCGAGGTGACCTGTACGGACGGCGGCTGGGTCAGGCCCGAGGCGCGCTGGCCGGAGGTCACCATCGACATTCCTGTCGGCGCCATGCGGGCTTACGAGTTCGATGCGAAATATGAGGGCGACTGGGCGTTCCACTGCCACAAGTCGCATCACACGATGAATGCGATGGGCCACGATGTGCCGACGTTCATCGGCGTCGACAAGACCGAAGTGACGAAAAAGATCCGACGCGTGCAGCCCGAATACATGCCCATGGGCAACCGCGGCATGGCGGACATGGGCGAGATGGAGATGCCGCTCCCCGACAACACCATCAAGATGATGGAGGGGTGGGGACAGTTCGGCGCCATCGAAATGGGTTCGATGTTTTCGGTCGTGAAGGTCCGCCAGGGTCTGTCGGCGACCGACTATTCCGATCCGGGCTGGTACCAGCATCCGGAGGGAACCGTCGCCTATGAGTGGACCGGGGACACTCCCGCTCCGGTCAAATCCGGTGACGCAAAAACGATGACCCCGGCAAATCCCCACGGCGGTCACGGCAATCAGGGATAAATCCACCCGAGATCAACGAAAGGAACGACATGAAACGACTAATCATGGCCGTCGCTTCGATGGCGGCACTCACAAGCATCGCATATGCCGGCGGCAATCATGCCGACGGCCACGGTGAAGCCGATATGATGGCGATCGGCAAGCCAGGCGAGGCCGCCGCGGCGGGGCGGTCCGTGACCATCACCATGAAGGAGAATGACGACGGTGCGATGGTCTTCGAACCCGCCTCACTGAAGATCGAGGAGGGCGAGACCATCCGTCTGACGTTCGTCAATGAGGGCGAACTGGAGCACGAGTTCGTCATGGACGTCCATGAGAGCATCTTGGAGCACAAGGCGCTGATGGAGAAGTTCCCCGAGATGGAACACGACGACCCGAATGCCGTTCGCCTTGGTGCCGGTGCAAAGGGGGAAATCGTCTGGACCTTCGCCAAGGCCGGGGAGTTCGAGTTCGCCTGCCTCATTCCGGGGCACTACGAGTCCGGAATGAAGGGCGACATCATCGTCACCAACTAGTACCCATCTGAACAGGAGAAAAAAATGAAGCTCATTGCAAAGCTGATTGCAGCTCTCGCGCTGACGGGCACCCTCGCCGGGACAGCCCTCGCTGCCGAATACACCAAGGGTGAAATCAAGAAGATCGATACCGCGCAAAAGAAGCTCACCATCAAGCATGAGGAGCTGAAGAACCTCGGTATGCCGGCAATGACGATGGTGTTCGTCGTTGCTGACGATACACTTCTTGAGAAAGCCAAGGCGGGTCAGCCGATCGAGTTCGTCGCCGAACGGGTGAACGGGCGCCTCACGGTCACCGAGATCAAGTGAGCTCCAGGTTGCTGCAAAGATCTGCACCTTCCGACCCTGTTGGGTGCATAGCTGAAAAAGTCATCAAACGACATTGTGAAAGACAGAAAATGCAGAAAGCACTGATCCTTGTTACGACCCTCATTCTTGCGAACACCGGGGCCGCTGCCGCTCGTGACTTCACGCCGAGCGAGCCAAACTCTGCTCCCGAGAGTGCGACAGCGTTCCATCCGGTTGACAACCAACAGACGGTCGACAGAGCAATTACGTCAAGCGTCCACGCGGTGAGCCCCTCCGCTGCGCAACGGTTTAAGCTGAGTGAACCAGATTCAGCGCCGGACGTCGCGGCCCCGGTTCCCTCGACCGGCCACCCCCGTGCGGTCGATGTACAGGTCACGTCGAGTGTTCGATCCGTTGGATTCTCCGCTGCACAGGGTTTTGGACCCAGTGATGCAAATGATCTAACGGGGCCGCGGTATCAGATCAACCGCTAGGCAAGCACGCGTCGGAGGCGCACTGCCTCCGACGCATATTCCGGCACGCCGCGGAGTATCCAATTCCGTCAGGACACGGGCGCCCCGCAGACAGTGCGCCAGAGGTCTTCCTTCCAGCTGATTATGTCCGGGGAGACTGAAGTTGCCCCGACAGCATAGTCGAGTCCTCCGACAAGGACCTTGGCCGGGGCGCTGCATCTTACGCGCGCGCCATGACTCACAGAATCCTCATAAATAACGGCTCCCGCTGCATCCACCTCGGTCAACCTGATCATCACATCAAAGTCGTAGCTACCGTCTGCCGACAGTGTTTTGTCGGCCACACTGAGGTTCACCGCTGTTGCATCCGGGAAATAGGCCGTATGAAATACCATAGGTTCCGCTGCTGCGGCGGTCGTTGTGATCAGAGCGCCTGCCAGAAGAGATTGCACATACATTGTCTCCTCCCTGGATCTGCAGGAGACACCATAGCACATCTGGCGCCGAAAAACGCGGGTTTCGGATCAAGAGTGTTGACCCTTCCCGCGGCGGAGAGGTCCAAACAGAACCATATGTGCGCAGCTGGCGGGGACGAAAGCACTGCCGGTTGGCATCCTTCGATCAATGCCGAGGCTGCAAGCAGGCCGTCCTACGACCGACGAGCAAGACGACGCGGGTCGCAGCAAAGCTCAACCCCGCTCTGTCAGTCAGACCGGGGTTGAGCCGTTCTATGTCATCTTACGTGTCGACGTCTGCTTCTGCTACGGTGATCGGTCCGTGCATGCCGGCTTCGTAATGGCCGGGGACATTGCAGGCAAATTCAAATCGCCCGGTCTTGGAGAAGGTCCAAATCAGTTCTCCCGTCTCACCTGGCTTGAGGAACACGGCGTTGGCGTCGTCATGATCCATCATGCCGGACGACGACGCCATCATCTCCGTCATTTTGGCGCGATGTTCCGCCTGCGTGGCCTGATCGCCGATCGTGAAGTCGTGATTGAGCTCGCCGCCATTCTCGATCACGAAACGGATGGTCTCGCCAGCGCGTACTTGCAAGCTGTCGATCCCGTAGCTCATCCCGTCCGCGGTCAATTCGATGGTACGGTCGACTTCAGCGGCACTGCCCGGTTTACCGAAACTCACGGTGCCATGCCCGGCATCGGCCCAAGCGACAGATGCATGGGCGAGAAGCGAAGCACTGAAAGCGGCGAGAATGGGGAGGCTGTGAATGGAAATTTTCATCATGACAATCTTTATCCTGAGTTTGACGAGTGGATGTCGGTCAAAGCTGAGAGAACAGCTCTGACATGCGTTTCTTTGCCTTGGGAGGGAGCTTCTCTGCGGCGGCCGCGGCCGCATCGAGATTGGCTGGATCGCCGACCACGACAAGAGCGACCATGCCCAGGCCAACATGCGGGGTGCATTTGATGCCGTAGACACCCGGCTCGGTCAGGGTGATCTCGCCATCCTTGTTGAACGGGACATTGATCGGCTCGGCACCGGAGGGAAGCATGCCGTCTATCGAGACCGCATTGTGCCCTTTGTCAGTGGCGGCGATCCTCAGCGTATCGCCGGGCTCGATCCGAACCAACGGCGCGGAATAGACGAACCGCTCATCGCCCTTTTTGTTCAGCATTTCGATAGTCGCCGTTTCCGCCGATGCCGAAGCAACACCAGCCACAGCTGTGGCGGCGGCGCACAACAAGGCTGCTCGCATGCGTTTTGCGCGCATTTCATTCTCCATATTCATTTGTTCGGTTGAACATCGACCGCTCGACAGCTGCGTTTTGGACGCGCCGAACGGCCGCTTCTAGAGGGATGCGTGGATCAGCCCCGCGGCACCGGCGGGTCGATTCCTGGTAAGAATCGGCGCAGATCGCGCTCAGCAAGCGACAGAGCAAATCCGCCCGAGCTACCCGCCAGTGCGGAATCCGGGACTGGCTTTAGAGCCAGCAGCGCGTGCGCACAGGAAATTTTCGCTGAGCAATGACCAGTGCTTTGTCCCCGCGGATGGCTGTGGGCGTCACCCTGCGTTTGGGCAGTCGCCACTGCTGCCCCGCCCATATGCCCATGTGCGATGGCAGATATCTGGGTTGCGATCAATCCCAGGACAATCATGAACGCGAGGAAAATCTGCCGCATGCTTGGGGGAACGCAATCCCTTGTTCATTTCATCATGGTTCGGCTCGCTACCAAACAGCACGAATGTGATAAGAATGTGTAAACTCGACGCTTGTTGTGTCCCCGAGCTCGCATGTTCTCATGGTCCCTCCGGTTCAGGAATGCCGGTAGACAGCGAGAGCGTGACGGGTACAGGATTGGGATGAATCGGAGGGAGGTAGAGGGATACCGTCGCGCTTATAGGTAACCGCGACCCACTCGATGTCGCATAGCTCCCGCGTGACACTCGTCCTCAGCGGCGGTGCATTAGCCGTGCCTCGATCCTTCCAGGAGATATCGACAAAGTGAAGCCACTGCCAGGATCAATATCAGCAGCACCAGGAAGCCTGCCGCCGACATCAGAGCCATTGCGAACCAGTTCTCGATTCCGCAGTCGGTAAGCGTTGCCAGCATGGATTTTTCCTCCTCGCACTCGCACAGCCTTCACCTGCCTTCAGGTCAACCTGTGCTCATGATCCGTTGATCCGGAGCCCGGCTGCGCGGCACCGCAACAATCCTCAAGTTTGGCGTTGTTTCTCAAGCAGTTGCGCCACTCCTCAATGTGGATCCGTAGCGATTTTCGGCATGAAAGCCGGAACCCGCCTCGAGTAAATGGAATACGCTTCGCCAAACTCAGCCGACAACTCATCCTCCTCCTCGCGCGCAAGGTGCACATACATGCCCACAAGCACGGCGGACATCGCGATGATCAGCAATGTCGGCCGCTGCAGGAGGAAGCCGAACATAATCAGCATGAAGCCGACATATTGCGGATGGCGGATGTGAGCATAGGCACCTGTCCTGGCCAGTGCATGTTGTTGCTGTACGGCATGGAGAACGTGCGATGCCGCCGAAATCAGGACAAGGCCACTCGCAATCAGCGCATAGCTCATCAGATTGAATGGGCCGAAAAGCGGATTGGCTCTCCAGCCGGCCAGCGCGTCCAGCGGATGCCCGACGTTCCGCGAAAGCCAGCCAATATCGGCGAACCGATTTTGCAGCGAGGCGGCCAACAAGTCGTCCGAAAGAGGCGTGCCATACATCTCCGTGAAATGCACAATAAGGAAGACGCTGAAGGCACCGAACGAACACCAGTCTCGCAGCGTTTGCGGCCTAAAGAAATAGAAGGTGAGGACAACATAGATCGCCACATTCACTACCATGAGGGACCAAAAGCCATAGCCGTACGTCTGATCGTTCATGACCGAGATTCCCGTACTGATTGCGTATTCCGCTCCTATGACCGCCTTGACCACGAACCGTTGGTTTGATCCGAGCCGACGCTTGCGAACATCACTCGCGGGCCTCTCCGCACCCAAAATGTCGCGCGCATCTGGCTTTCTGTTTGAACCTCGGCAAGGCACTTCGCCGAAGAGCAATTTCTCGACGATGTCCTCCGCGGCAAACCCCAACTGCCGGCTGTTCGGGTGCCAATTCCCGGCCGGAAAACAACTTCGTTGCGATGGGAAGCCACTCGGTACAATCGGACATCTGTCTTGTTCTCCAGTTCGGCTAACGGGATTTCGACCGGCTCCGCAGCCGCGCCTTGCGAACGAGGCCCTCATATTGATGCGCCAGCAGATGGCCCTGCACCTGCACGACCGTGTCCATGGTGACGCTGACAATGATGAGCAGAGACGTGCCGCCAAAGGAGATCGACATTCCCGTCCGCGCCACAAGAGCTTCGGGTAGGAGCACCACAAAGACCAAATAGAGTGCTCCGAGCGCCGTCACGCGAGTCAGCACGTGATCGATGTGTTTTGCAGTGCGTTCTCCCGGCCGGATTCCCGGGATGAAGCCGCCATGCTTCTTCAGGTTATCGGCCGTGTCCGACGGGTTGAACACGATGGCGGTGTAAAAGAAGCAGAAGAAAATAATGAGGAGCGCATAGATCACCATGAACAGCGGCTGGCCGCGGCCCAGCAGCGCCGTCACCGTGGTCAGCCAATCCGGCCCCTGTCCGCTGGTGAAGTTGGCAACGGTGATTGGCATCAGAAGTAGCGACGAGGCGAAGATCGGCGGGATAACGCCGGCCGTGTTGAGTTTCAGCGGCAGGTGTGAGGAATCGCCCTGGAATAGCCGGTTCCCCACCTGGCGCTTCGGATACTGGATCAGGATTCGCCGTTGAGCTCGCTCCACAAAAACAATGAAGGCGACGATGGCAATCGACGCAGCTAGAACCGAAAGGATCAGACTGGTCGAGAGCGCGCCCTGACGGCCAAGTTCGAGGGTTTGCACGATCGCTGTGGGTATCTCTGCTACGATACCCGCGAATATGATCAGCGAGATTCCGTTTCCGACGCCCCGCTGCGTGATCTGTTCACCGAGCCACATCAGGAATACCGTGCCGCCTGTCAGCGTGATCACCGTCGACAAGCGGAAGAACCAGCCTGGATTGACGACCACATTGCCCGCTCCCTCCAGACCGACGGCAATTCCGTAGGCCTGCACCATGGCCAGGAGCACCGTGCCATAGCGGGTGTACTGGTTGAGAACCTTGCGGCCTTGCTCGCCCTCCTTCTTGAGCTGATCGAGCTGTGGAGACACCGCCGTCAACAGCTGAATGATAATCGCGGCCGAGATGTAGGGCATGATGCCCAGTGCGAAGATCGCCATACGGCCCACGGCGCCACCGGCGAACATGTTGAACATGCCCAGAATACCTGTGGACTGTTGACGAAACAGTTCTGCTACGGCGCCCAGATCGATGCCCGGCAATGGGATGTAGGTACCCGCCCGATACACGATCAGCGCGCCGAGTGTGAACCAGATGCGTTTCTTCAGCTCGGTCGCCTTGGCGAGCGCGCCGAAGTTCAAATTGGCGGCAAATTGTTCAGCTGCGGATGCCATGCTTGCCCTTCCGACAAACAGGTGCCGGCCAAGTCGGTGCGAAGCGTCAGTTCACTTTTTGGTGCGGCCTTGCTCGTCTTCTCCAGCGAGACGGCACTCAACGCCGCGTCTCGCAGTAACTCGGACAGCCTGAAGCATTGGCCTGGAAAGCGCGGCCTGACGCAGGCCACGCTATCCTGCACGCCCCGTAGAGGCTCACGTCACATGTAAAGGGAAGCTATTGGCGGCCGAAAGTAGGGCCAGGGACCAGCGCCAAGAAGAAAGCGGGCATCACCGTTGAACTGTTTTTTGCCAAACATCAGGAGGGCAACGGTGCCAAATGGGGCGTATGTCAATGAACACCCGTCCACGCCGAGACATGACGCTTCACCTTGAGGGGAATAACCATTGCTGTCCTCGGTTACGCCGTGGTTTTCAATCTCAATTGCGGCGTCAGACATCTGAACGACCACATCGGTGCGTAGTGGTGCGTCGACGACTGGAGTGGCATGCAGCGCTCCACCGAACAGCACAAGCATGCAAAGGCCGATCGCCGCCTCACGCAACAATCGACGCCAAACTCCTGCGCCGAGAGCGTGAGTTGCCCTCGCCATTCGCTTCATTAGCCAGTGGAGTCCTGACGAATGTCGAGTTGACCGATGCAAATCAACGCCTTTTCCAATATCGCCACGAGACAGTGGCCTAGTTTGGTGCTCACCCCGATTTGCTCGCAATCATTATGTACGCCTGCGAGACGTCGCGCACAACGCCATCAAGGAAATTGTGAATGCATCGAAAATCACGGGCCGTTTGCCAGAGGGGGCATGTTCTCCGCCTCCGACTATCGCCTCCGCAATGCGATCAATTCATCATGTCGTCCGCGCCACTACAGGTGCCACCGCGCCATTATTGAAACGACCGTCATGTTCATTGCACGACCACCTTCGTGCCGACTGGCACACGCTCGTAGAGATCGATCACATGGTCGTTCAGCATGCGAATGCAGCCGTTTGAGACCGATTTGCCTATCGAAGACGGCTCGTTGGTGCCGTGAATGCGGTACATGGTGTCGCGATTGCCGCGATAGAGGTAGAGCGCGCGCGCACCGAGGGGGTTGTTGAGGCCGCCGGGCACGCCGTTGGCATAACGCGCGTATTTGCCGGGCTCCCGCCGGATCATATTGTCGGTCGGCCGCCAGCTCGGCCATTTGGCCTTGCGGCCAACCACTGCCTCACCGCGAAATACAAGTCCGGCTCTGCCGACCCCGACGCCATAGCGAACGGCGTCTCCGCCGAGAAGCGTGAAATAAAGAAAGTAGTTGCCCGGATGGATGACGATCGTTCCGGGCGCATAATCCGGGAACGGAACGATCTGCGGTTCGAACTCTCGATCCAGCTTGAACGGCTTTTGCGCCGTCGCCTCATGCGCGATTGCCGGCAGGGCGTTCGCCAGTACGCAGAGGCCCGATCCGAACACAAGTTGTCTTCTTGTGGGCATGACTATCCCCTTTTTCCGATCATGAACACTCCGGCTCACGTCTGCGGGAGACCGGATCTCTCAATTTCAGACCAGGATCGGGGGACGGAGGAGTAAATGCCTTGCTTCGACCCGCGGCAGGGAGTGCATAACAGGGTCCGGCAACGGTATGTCAGCCTTGAGAAGGGTGTAGGCCCGCAATGGCAAGGCAGTGCACTCGACCACGCAGTGTTCATCGGACAATTGCTCGGCGGCCGGCCCGTCGGCACAGCAGTTTGAATTCAATGACGGATTTTCGGTAGTGGCAGTGACGATAGGGCGGCCATTCCCAAGCAAAAACCTTCCGGCACTATTCGCATTGGCTCCTACTGCAGCCTGTGCGAGCGGGCTATGGAAGCCAGCAAACAGTACCAGCACAATGGTCAAAACAGCGCGACGCATGGCATTCTGATAGCGCCAAAAAGCTAAGAAAATGAATATTGCCGCCCTCAACAAGACCTTAGCGATACGTGATTGCGGATTTGGTACGCGCTGGTTCGGTTCTTGCGTTGTCGCAAGGAGGTTTGAACGGTGTGATCGCCGGCAGCCGCTTCGCCCCACACCGCAACATATGCCGAGAGGATGAGCCTGTGTGAGTGGTCAAGCACATCGCAAAACTCTGGAACGGCGCTGCTATGCATTTGGCGTTAAATTCTCGAGAGCGCCACGCCTCGCGATTGGCAATTCGGCGAGATCGCCTTTGGCGTCCCACGCGATGTATATGAGATCCTCCTTCACTGGGTTGCCGGGATCGGTTGGACGCCTTCGGTCGACGCATGATTGGCGCCCGCAGCGACCGGCGGGCGGAACTTCTTGAGTCGGAGCGCATTGCCTAGGACGAAGACGCTGGAGAACGCCATCGCGGCAGCGGCAAGCATCGGCGAAAGCAGAATCCCGAATGCTGGGTAGAGCACGCCTGCCGCCACCGGGATGAGCGCGGTGTTGTAGGCAAAGGCCCAGAACAGGTTCTGCCTGATGTTCCTGAGCGTGCTGCGGCTCAAGCCGATGGCGTTGGGCACGCCGGTCAATTCGCCCGACATCAGCACCACATCCGCACTTTCGATTGCCACGTCCGTGCCGGTGCCGATGGCAATGCCGACATCGGCTTCCGCGAGTGCTGGTGCATCGTTGATGCCGTCGCCGACAAACGCCAGCTTTCGCCCCTTTTCCCTGAGCCTATGCAGCGCCTCCACTTTGCCGTCCGGCAGCACCTCGGCCGCGACCTCGTCGATCCCAAGCCGCCTGGCAATGGCCTCCGCCGTGTGTCGGTTATCGCCGGTGATCATCGCTATCTTCAGACCGAGCCTGTGCAGCGCCTCGATCGCTTGGGGCGTCGTCGGCTTGATCGGGTCTGCTACGGCAAGAATCGCCGCAAGCCTGCCGTCAATCGCCGCATAGAGCGGCGACTTACCCTCGTCGCCAAGTCGCGCGGCTGCATCCGCAAGGCGCGCTGTATCGATATCGAAACGGGCCATCAGCCGGTCGGCCCCGACCGCAACCGTGCGGCCGCCGACCGTGGCGCTGACACCGAAGCCCGGTATGGCTTCGAACATTTCGGGGGTGCCAATCGCCAGACCGACCTCCTTGGCCGCTTCCACGATCGCCTCGCCGATCGGATGTTCCGACCGTGTTTCGACGGCGGCGACCAGTGCCAGCACCGTCTCGCGCTCGAAGCCGTTCTCGGTGACGAGGTCGGTCAGTTCCGGCCGACCCTTGGTCAGCGTGCCGGTCTTGTCGAGCGCAATCACCTCTGCCTGGCGCAGCGTTTGCAGGGCTTCGCCATTGCGGAACAGGATGCCCATCTCTGCGCCGCGGCCGATGCCGACCATGATGGACGTCGGCGTGGCCAGTCCCATGGCGCATGGGCAGGCGATGATCAGCACGGTGACCGCCGCCACCAGCGCGAAGGTGAGCGCCGGCTCCGGCCCGAAGCCGAACCAAACGAGGAACGTGATCAACGCCACACCCATCACCGCCGGCACGAACCAGGCCGTGACCTTATCGACCAACGCCTGGATCGGTAGCTTCGCCGCCTGCGCCCGCTCCACCATCTGGATGATCTGGGCCAGCATCGTGTCGGCGCCGACCTTGGTGGCGCGGAAGGAAAACGAGCCGGTCTTGTTGATCGTGGCGCCGACAACCGTGTTGCCGGCGCCCTTGGCGACGGGCATCGGTTCGCCCGTGATCATGGATTCGTCAACAAAGGACGAACCCTCGGTCACCTCGCCGTCGACGGCGATCTTTTCGCCGGGTCGCACGAGAACCAGGTCGCCGACCTTGACCTCATCGAGCGGCACTTCGACGGCTTCGCCGTCGCGCAGGATTCTGGCCGTCTTGGCCTGGAGGCCCATCAGCCGCTTGATCGCCTCGCTGGTGCGGCCCTTGGCGCGCGCTTCCAGATAGCGGCCGACCAGGATAAGGGTGGTTATCACAGCGGCGGCCTCGAAATAGACATGCCGCGTGCCCTCCGGCAGAAGACCGGGCAGGAAGGTCGCGACCACCGAATAGAGCCAGGCCGCTCCGGTCCCAAGCGCGACCAGCGAATTCATGTCCGGGGCACGGCGCACAAGTGCTGGAAGGCCTTTCTGGAAGAAGCGCAGCCCGGGCCCGAACAGGATTACAGTGGTGAACACGAACTGGAGATACCAACTCGCCTGCATGCCGATGCGGTCTACAACGAAACTCTGGAGCGCGGGGATCAGATAGGTCCCCATCTCCAGCGCGATGACGGGCACGGTCAGGACAGCGGAAAGCATGAGGGCACCCGCCAGCTTCCCCGTTTCGCGTTCGCGGGTGTCGGCCTCATGATCAACGGGCTCGTCCGGGACCACGCGCCGAGCCGCATAGCCAGCGCGGGCGACCGCGGCCTCGAGATCGGCAAAGGCAACCGCACCGGAAACGATCTGCACCGATGCCTTTCCGGTGGCGAGGATCACGGCAGCGTCGGCAACGCCGGGCACGGCCTTGAGGGCGGTCTCGATTCGATTGACGCAGGAGGCGCAGCTCATCCCTTCGATCGAAAGGTCGACGCTTTCGGTGCCAACCGCATAGCCGGCCTCCTTGATTGCCCGGATGACGGAATCCGCGTCCGGCGGCCCGGAAAAGGCGACGTCGGCGCGTTCGGTCGCGAGATTAACGGCGGCGGACTGAATGCCGGGAACGGTGGAAATGGCTTTCTCGACACGGCTGACGCAGGAGGCGCAGCTCATGCCCTCGATGGCAAATCCGAGTTGGCCGGCTTCGGCGCGGCTGGCTGGAGTTTTGTCTTCTGATGCGATCACGGACGCCAAAGCCGTCACTCCTCTTCGCTTGATCGCAGGAAGAGATAAAGGTTCCAGCGATGGTAAGGTCAAGGGCCAAGGGAAACATTCGATGGGCCTCGAAGTTGTGGTGTAGCCATGTGACGATCGGTCTCTCAAAGTGGTGATTGGCAGTGGAACGCAAATTCCCTATATTGCCAATGTGATGAAATCCGTCCGCTGCCTCTTAGCTGCTCTGTTGCTCCTCGCTTTCGGGGGCGGGACGGTTTTGGCTACCACACAGAACGGCGATATGATTCAGCCTGCCATTGAAGCGTCGGTCGACCAGCCGATGCCGAGTGGCTGCAACGACTGCGGTGGCAATGACAAGGCGATGACCACAGCGGCATGTTCTGCTCTTGGAACCTGCATGCAGGCCGTCGATCCTGTTATCGCAAGCACGCTGCCGCGGCCAGACTCGGTTGTCTATCCGGCCGTTGCTGAGCGCATCACGGGCTTCGAGGGTTCACCCGAGCCCTTCCCTCCCAAAGCATACATTTTCGCTTAGGACGGGCCTCACCGCTCGACTGAGGTGATTTCCCCGTCCGTGTCCGGGTGAGCACGCATTGTCGTGCCTAACCTTTTTGGACCGTATCCGTCGCAGGCACGCGCCTGTGAGGAAACAATCCAATCAGCGAGGATGGGATGCCTTCCAATTCTCAAACAGCGCGCATTCACGCGAGCACCCCGTCAACCCTTTCGGGGGAGCCGATCGACAGTGTTGATCCGCCATCCATCCGGCGTCGCCGTCTGATAGTCGCGCTGCCGGTCGGCGTCTTTGTGGCGCTTGCGGTCGTACTCGGATGGGGGCTGAGCCGCAATGCTCAGATCATTCCCTCGGCCCTGATCGGCAAGGAGGTGCCGGAATTCAGCCTGCCGCCGGTCCAGGGGCGTACCCTTGGCCTGTCGAGCGCCGACCTCAAGGGTGAGGTTTCGCTCGTCAATGTGTTTGCGTCTTGGTGCACGGCCTGCCGGGAGGAGCATCCTGTCTTCATGGAGCTCAAGCGGATCGGCGCCGTGCCCATCCACGGCATCAACTACAAGGATCGGCCGCAGGATGCGGAAAAATGGCTCAACACCATGGGCGATCCCTATACCCGCACCGGTGCGGATCTCAATGGCCGGGTGTCGATCGACTGGGGCGTCTACGGCGTGCCTGAGACCTTCGTGGTCGACAAACAAGGCCGGATTGCCTTCAAGCATGTCGGTGCCGTCACACCGGAAGCTTACCGGACGAGCCTCGCTCCGCTGATCGAGGAGCTGCGGAAATGAGAAGCGGGGGAGTGCCATGCGCATAACGACCGCCGCCATAATAGCCGCAACGGCGCTACTCCTTATGGGCGCCGTTTATCTGTATCTCATAGCACAACAGCCCAACCATCCTGTGGTGTCGAGCACACCGCCTTCCGCAACCACTGTCAATGCAGGCGGCGATAGTACCTTCGTGCTGCACGAGAGGCCGCAACCGGTATCGGAACTTTCCTTCGTTGACGGTGATGGCCGCGAGATGTCCCTGGCAGACTTCCGCGGCAGAACGATCCTGCTCAACATCTGGGCCACCTGGTGCGTGCCATGCCGCGAGGAAATGCCGGCACTCGACCGGCTCCAGGCCAAGCTCGGCAGTTCCGATTTCGAAGTCGTCCCGCTATCGATCGACCGCGACGGGCTCCCCAAGGTCAAGGCCTTCTATGAGGAGCTCCGCCTTAAAGCAATCGGCATCTATGTCGATGCCTCCGGCAAGGCGGCCTACCGGCTCAATACGGTCGGCATACCCACGACCCTGCTGATCGATCCCGATGGCCTGGAAACCGGGCGTCTGGTGGGGCCTGCCGAATGGGACAGCCCGGAACTGGTCAATCTCATCCAACAACAACTCGAGAAGACGCCCGACGAGGCGAGTTGAGCAAACGCTGGCGCATTAAAGAAGAGGACCACACATGGACAATTCCGTATCTGAAACATCGTTGAGCGGCGATATCCTGCGCTACCTGCGCTACCAGCTCCGCGGTCGACGCGGGGTGATCGTCGCGGCAATCGCAGTCGGCGCCCCTGCACTGTGGCTCGGATGGCCCTGGCTGGTGGTGGCGGGCGTTGCGCCCGTTCTGCTCGCGCTCGCGCCATGCGCCATCATGTGTGCGCTTGGTCTTTGCATGCGGCACGTCGCCTCCGGCGCAAGCGGCACCGAGGCGAGCGGTTCAAACCTCGCCAGCGGCGAAGCGAGCTGCTGCTCGAAGCCGCAGTCGGTCGACGAGACGGCCGTTTCGATGACGGCAGACAAATCGGCTGAGGGGTCTGCGGAGCCAGTGCCCTCAGAAGCTCCGCTTCCAGCCAATTCGAACTTGGTTGACGATTCCAAGGACGCTCAACCCGAGGAGACCGAACCTTTGTCCGGTGCGACCATCAAACAAAAAAAGGAGACGTTCCAGTGAACAGGATATCGAAAACCATTGCGATTGCAGCCGGCCTTGCGGGAGTTGCCGCCGCCCCGATCGCCTTTGCACAGGATGATGCGGAAACCAGGCCACCGGATCAGTCACCGGGCATGCAGGAGATGATGCAGGGCGGCGGCATGGGGATGATGCCGATGATGGGCATGATGTCCCAGATGAACGAAATGATGAGCACCTGCAACAAAATGATGCAGGCCATGATGCAGGATATGCCTTCCGAGGAGAGCGAGAAGCCCGACAACAAGGGCTAGCCGCAAAAAGGGAGGCGGATCGGTCGGCCGACCGATCCGCCTCCGCTTGCCGGCCAAGGAGAACGCCATGAAATTTCTCATAGGCCAGTTTGCTGCCACCGCGGCCGTCGGTGCCGCGGTTGCGCTGGCTCCGCCCGTTGCCATGGCGCACTCGCTTAAGGACGTACAGCAGGATCTCTTCGACAAGGAGAGATATTTCGAAAGCAGAAGCGAACCTGCATCGGAATTTGCGCTTCAGGATGCCGCCGGCAATCCGGTCGATCTGGAAGGCCTTCGGAGCAAGGTCGTTGTCTTGCACTTCATCTATGCCGGCTGCCCGGATGTCTGCCCGCTGCATGCCGACCGAATCGGCGAGGTCCAGGAGATGGTGAACGAGACCCCGATGAAGGACCGGGTGCAGTTCGTCACCATCACCACTGACCCGGAGCGCGATACGCCGGAGGTGCTAGAAGGTTATGGCCCGGTCCACGGCCTCGATCCGACGACGAATTGGGTCTTTCTGACGAGCGGTCCCGACAAGCCCGAGGACACCACTCGTAAGCTCGCGGAGAAGTTCGGCCACAAGTTCATCGTCAGCGATGGCGGGTACCAGACGCATAGCGTCGTCACCCACATCATCGATCAGAACGGCCAATGGGTGGCGAATTTCCATGGTCTTGGCTTCGAGCCGACAAACCTCGTGCTCTTCATCAATGGCCTGACGAACGCCAATGTCCCCCATCACGAAGAGCCAGCCTCGCTGTGGGACCGCGTCCGCTCGCTCCTCCAGGAATCAACAAGAAACACAAGCAACTAAGGAATTTCGCATGAAACGTCGCATGTATCCCGCGATCATCGCTGTAACGCTGGCAGTGGCCATCGCTGGCGGCACTGTCGGTTGGTTGAGCCAAGCCAGCGAACGCATATCCCTTGCCGAGGTCTCTCACATTCACGGGATTGCGGTCGATCCGGCCGATCCGCAGCGGCTTTATCTCGCTACTCATTACGGGGTTTGGCACACCACTCCTGATGGCATGGCGGAACGGATATCCGACAACAGCAACGATTATATGGGTTTTTCTCCGCACCCGAGCGAAGCCGACGTGTTCTTCGCAAGCGGGCATCCGGCCAATGGCGGCAATATGGGCGTAATCGTTTCACGAGACGGTGCCCGGAACTGGCAACAACTGGCGAGCGGCGTAGACGGGCCGGTCGACTTCCACGCCATGGATGTCAGCCCGGCCGATCCCAATGTGATCTACGGCCTTTACCGCGAGGTGCAGGTCAGCCGGGACGGGGGCAAGAGCTGGGAGGTTGTCGGGTCGCCGCCCGCCGACGTGTTCGATCTCGCCGCGTCTGGCGTCAAACCGGATATGGTCTACGCCGCGACCCGAAGCGGGCTGATGGTCAGCGTCGACGGTGGCATGACTTGGAAGACGACGGGGACTGAGGGACGGCCGGCAAGCATGGTCGAAACTGCCCCGGATGGCTCGGTCTATGCATTTGTTCTGGGCTCGGGCTTGATGAAGGCGCCGGCCCAGGCTCTCGCTTGGCAGCCGGTGGCCAACGTTTTCGGAGAGCAAATCCTGCTCCACCTCGCAGTCGATCCCAGCGACCCGAACCGCATGTTCGCCGTCACGGATAAGAGTACGATTCTGACCAGCACGGACGGCGGCAAGAACTGGGCCGCTTTGAGTTCGTGAGGCGAAGGCTGAATATGTATAGCGGCCAACAACTGCCCGGAGCTGCCCTTTCCGAAGGTCGCCGGAACAGCCCCGAACTTGCGTGGCGGCGGAAACGCCGAACGGCCATAATGCTTGCCGGCCTCGGGCTTGGCATGGTGGGGATGAGCTTTGCGGCGGTCCCGCTTTACCGCCTTTTCTGCCAGGTCACGGGCTATGGTGGAACAACCCAGGTCGCGGCGGCAGCGCCGACGAAGCAGTCCGAGCGACGGGCAACCATCCGCTTTGATGCCAATGTCGCCGCCAACATGGCATGGGCGTTCAGCGCTCCGAAACCGGTCGAGCTTGCTCTCGGTGAGACCGGAGTGGTGGCCTACACGGGGCGCAATCCGACCAATCGGCCCATCCTCGGCACGGCCACCTACAACGTCGTGCCGGCCCAAGCTGGAAGCTATTTCAACAAGATCCAGTGCTTCTGCTTCACCGAACAACTGCTGATGCCGGGCGAGGAGAAGGAGTTTCCCGTCACCTTCTTCGTCGATCCGGCGATCGAAGACGATCCGGACCTGGCTTCAGTCACCACCATCACGCTCTCCTACACCTTTTTCGACAAGGGGCCGGAAGCCCTGGAAAACTACATGGCCTCCCATGGGATCAAGGCTGCTGAGCTGAAGGAGCAAGAGCGATGAGCCACTCTTACGTCAAAAGGCCAGCCGTTTCTGCCTTGCCATTCGTTTCTGATCGGAGCCTGCCTCATGTCTAAGCCAACCGCCGGCCTTGCCGCCGCGATCGCTCTTTCAGTCCTCGCCATGCTCTTCTCCGGGCTGGCGCTGCTTTTTGCCACCGGACTGCTCGATAGCGCGAGGCCGGTCCCAAGCAGTTTCGACGCGCAGGTACGGCAGTATCTCCTGCAAAATCCGGAAATCGTCGTCGAATCCCTGCAACGGCTGGAAAATCGCCGGCAGCTCGCGGATGCGAACGAGTTGCAGACGCTGATCGCGGAGCGGCGCGACGACATCTTCAACGACGCCGCGGCGCCAACGGCTGGCAATCCGGAAGGCGACGTCGCGCTGGTGGAGTTCTTCGATTACAATTGCCCGTATTGCCGCAAGGCGGCCCCCGATATCCAGCAAGCCGTCGAGGATGACCCCAATCTGAAGCTGGTGTTCAAGGAATGGCCGATCCTGGGGCCGGGGTCCGAATTCGCCGCGAGGGCGGCGCTCGCGTCCCACAAACAGGGAAAGTACGAGGCGTTCCATCACGCCCTGATGGGCTTTTCCGGCCGGGTCAGCGAGAGTTCGACCCTGACCATAGCAGGCGATGTCGGCCTCGACGTTGAGCAACTCAAGCGGGACATGGAAGACCCGGCCATCGCAGACGCCATCGCGCGCAATCGCGCGCTCGCCAACGATCTGCGCATTACCGGCACGCCGACCTTCGTGGTCGGCGATGAAATCATCCGGGGGTTGGTCGACCTTGCCACGCTGCAGCGCTTCATCACCGATGCGCGCGAAAAGCCCGAGGGTTGATACGGTGTTCGAGATCTCCAACATCGGCATTCTGACGGCGCTTGCGGCGGGCGCGATCTCATTCCTCTCACCGTGCGTATTGCCCCTCGTGCCGGGCTATATCTCCTATGTCGCCGGCAATGCGGCCGTCGCCGGCGGACCATACCGGTCTGTCGGCAGCCGGCTTTCAACACTGCTTCTCAGCACCTGGTTCGTTCTCGGTTTCTCGACCGTCTTCGTGGCGCTAGGGGCGAGCGCCACGGCGATCAGCCGCCTCCTTCTGGCGTACCGCTACGAGACCAACATACTCGGCGGGGCGATCATCATCGTCTTCGGGCTGTTCATGACCGGCCTAGTGCGGTTGCCGTGGTTTCAGCAAGAATTTCGCTTTCATGGCAGCCTGGCCGGCGGCCGGCCGCTCGGCGCCTATGTTCTCGGTCTCGCCTTCGGCTTTGGCTGGACTCCCTGCATCGGACCGGTTCTCGGGGCGATCCTCACCGTCAGCGCGCTGTCCTCAACCGCGTCGAACGGGATCGCACTGCTCAGCATCTATTCGGTAGGCCTCGGCGTTCCCTTCCTGCTGTCGGCTCTGTTCACCGAAAGCCTCACCAAGCGGCTGAAAGGCATGAAGCGCACCGGACGCCTGCTCCAGATCGCGGCTGGCGTGATCATGATCGTCATGGGCGTAGCGATGATGACCGGCACAATGACGACGTTCTCGTTCTGGCTGCTCGAGCAGTTCCCCATTCTCACGAAAATCGGCTGAGGAGGATATCGGTATGACCGGAAATTCGTGATCGCGTCAGACGTTCATCGGAGCGATGATGATCGCCGTGTCCGGGCCTGGAGCGACATTGCTTCCGCAGAGCGGCCTGCTGCCGGTGCCGGCAACGACGCGTTCAAGCAGCATTTCGAATATCTGAGTGAAAATGGCAATAGCAATCGCTCCCGCCAGTTCATTGACTCAATGGGCCATCGCCACCCGAGCAGGTGACAGGTCATCCGGAAGCGGAAAGGAGACGCGCTATGAGCATAGAAGCCAAAATTTCCAGCTCAGACCCGCCAGCATCGACAAACCGTCGCGATTTTCTTCATATCACAACGGGCACGGCGGCAATTGTCGGCACGGCGGCAACGCTGTGGCCCTTTATCGACAGCATGCGGCCATCTGCTGATATTAGCGCCGTCGCAACGATCGATGTGGATCTCACCTCGATCGAACCTGGCCAGCGCGTTACCGTCAAATGGCGAGGAAGGCCCGTCTTCATCGTCCATCGGACAGAGGCTCTCATCGCACAGGCGCGCGCGGACGACGCCAACCCGAATCTGATCGACCCGGCTCCCGACAGCACGCGGGTTCAGCGGCCCGAATGGCTGGTCGTCGTCGGTGTCTGTACACATCTCGGTTGCATCCCGCTTGGCCAAAGCGACGGCGATCCGCGCGGTCCTTTCGGCGGCTGGTTCTGTCCGTGCCACGGTTCGATCTATGACAGCGCCGGTCGGGTCCGGAAAGGTCCAGCGCCGCGCAATCTCGAAGTGCCGCCATACGTTTTCCAAGACGACCTCAGGGTACGGATTGGCTGACACACCAGAACGGCTGAAGAATTAATGCAGGTGTATATTACAACTATATAAGCTTTCGTCAGATAAACCGCATTTAGAGATCGAAATCATGAAGCGACAAGGGGACTAATTTTCGCCCAATTTGGAGAACGAAAATAAAAAATCTGAGATAAAAATGAAAACGGGACGGAGACTGACCATGAATGCGAGTGCATTTCAACGAGCGAATCTCCTTGACCGCAGGAGATTTCTTCGCCTCAGCGGTAGTACCGCTTTGCTCGGACTGGCTGGCTGCGCGACCAATCAAGTGCCCCATTCATTCGTCCAGGAGTCGGTCTCGGGGCTATCCACGGAGGGCGGTTTTGGTCCCGGAGCGGCACCCGACATTTCATACTACGCGTCAATGTATGCGGCGCGCCCCAACGAAAGATTTTCGCTTCCCGCTATCCCAGTCGAACGCATCGACCCGATTTACTTCAGGCAGCTGGTTGATGATCCCACCGGCGAGCGGCCGGGGACGGTGGTCGTCGATACCGCCCATCACTTTCTCTATCTGATCCGCGAGAACGGCAAGGCGATGCGCTATGGCGTCGGTCTCGGCCGCGCCGGCTTTGAATGGGCCGGTCGCGGTGTCATCCAGTACAAGCGCGCCTGGCCGCGCTGGACGCCGCCCGACGAAATGGTTGCCCGCCAGCCCGAACTTGAGCCCTACAGCATCGCCAATGGCGGCATGGACCCGGGCCTCACCAATCCGCTTGGAGCACGCGCGCTCTATATCTTCCAGAATGGCAAGGATACCCTCTACCGCATTCACGGTTCGCCGGAATGGTGGACAATCGGCAAGTCCGTGTCATCGGGCTGCGTCCGCATGTTCAATCAAGATGTGATCGATCTCTATGAGCGTGTCCCCAACGGCACGCCGATCCTGGTAACCAGCCTCGGCTCGACTACGCCAGATCTGTTGGGTTGAGCGTCTTCTTTAGCTTGCTTCACGCCACGGCAGGGCGCCTGCGCCTGCGCAGGTGCTTTCCGAGCCGATAGGCAAGAAGCACGGCGACGATCGCGAAATAGACGAGCGGCTCCATGGGCCAGGACTTCACCACCAAGAGATAGTGCACGGCGGCGGCCGCGGCGGCCAGATACACCCAGCGGTGAAGCTTTGCCCAAGCCCCTCCCAGGCGCCGCACCATGCGGTCGTTCGAGGTGACGGCAAGCGGCACCAGGATGGCGAAGGCCAGCATGCCGAAGGTGATGTAGGGGCGCTTGACGATGTCGGCTGCGATCGCCTGCAGGTCGAGCCGGTAGTCGATCAGCATGTATGTCGTGAAATGCAGAAGGGCATAGTAGAATGTCAACAGCCCCAGCGTGCGCCGGTAGCGCAGAAGGCTGATGCCCGTTACGTTGCGCAGCGGCGTCACCATGAGCGTGGCGATCAGGAAGCGCAACGTCCAGATACCGAGTTCCTGTTCCAGCGTCCTGACCGGATTTGCGCCGAGCTGGTTCGTGAACCCCAGATAGAAGACCCATACGGCAGGCGCGAAGCCGACCCAGTAGAGGGCTGCGCGCAACAGACGGAAGCGCAGCGCTTTGGACAATCTCGGCTTCCTCGCGACGTCAGTGATCTGAAGCATCAGTAGAACTTGGTGAGGTCCATGCCGGCGTAAAGCTGGGCCACCTGGTCGGCGTAACCGTTGAACAGCAGCGTCGGCTTGCGCTTGGCGAAAATCCCCTGGCCGATCGGCAGTTCTGTCGCCTGGCTCCAGCGCGGATGGTCCACCTCCGGATTGACGTTCGAGTAGAAGCCGTATTCGCGCGGGTTCTGCTTGTTCCAGGAGGTCGGCGGCTGCTCCTCCGTGAGCGTGATCCTGACGATTGACTTGATGCTCTTGAATCCGTATTTCCACGGCACGATGAGCCGGATCGGCGCGCCGTTCTGGTTGGGCAGGGTCTCCCCGTAGAGACCGACCGTAAGGATGGTGAGGGGATGCATCGCCTCGTCGAGCCGCAGCCCTTCCACATAGGGCCAGTCGAGCACGTTGAAGAAGGCACGCAGGCCCGGCATCTCGTCCGGCCGCATCACCGTCTCGAAGGCGACGAACTTAGCGCTGCCCAAGGGTTCCACCCGGTTGAGCACCTCCGAGAGCGGGAAGCCGACCCACGGGATGACCATGGACCATCCCTCCACGCAGCGCAACCTGTAGATGCGCTCCTCCAGCGTCACCGGCTTCAAGAGGTCTTCAAGGTCGAATTCGGCCGGTCGCGAGACGAGGCCGTCCACCTTCACAGTCCACGGCTCTGTGGTGAGGGTGTGGGCTTTTTTCGCCGGGTCTTCTTTGCCAGTACCGAACTCATAGTAGTTGTTATAGTTCGTGATGTGTTCGAGCGCGGTCGGCTCCTCGTCGGTCGACAGCGGCCTGGGCGAGGCTTCAAGCTGCGCCGCCTCCGCGCCCCGTGGCGCCATGGCGGCGGAAAGCCCTGCGGCGGCTGCACCCAGCATCAGGCTGCGACGGTTGAGATAGACGTCCCGCGGCGTGATCTCCGACGGACGGACGATTGGTGCATGCGAAATTATCATCGATGAATCCCTGAGATGGCGATCTCCATGGAAGCCTGGCCATATAGTAACATCGGGCCCGCTTCTGGAAATTCATATCTGCACACGATGTCGTGTCTGTGGCCGCTTCTCGTTGGCCCGGACCCGGGCATCACCAGTATTCAAAGTGCAGCCTGGACCAGGGGCACCATCGGCAACTCTTCGGACGACAAATCTTCTCCAGCTTACCGGGCTCGCACGCTCTCTTGGCAAAATCCCCAATTGACTCGCGTGGCTGCCGGCTTTGACAGCTTGCGCGCGACATGGTTGGAGAGGCAGGGGGTGATCGCCGCACTGACGTACAGCTTCTTGGCTCTCGGCTTTTCAGTTCGGCGACCTGGCCATGATGAGTATCCAGCGCACATAGACGAGTTCACTCACGAGCTCGATCATCGTCTGCGTGACGACGACGGCCGGAACGAGCGGCACACCGCCCGGGACCGCAAAGGCGAGTGGAAGGATGACGAGCGAGTTGCGCGTGGCGGCGCTGAACGCCACGGCCCGCATAGCGCCAAGGCCAAGGCGGCCGCTGCGCGCGGCGATCCAGCCAAGCACGGGCGCCACGACGGCATAGGCCAGGTAGATCGGCGCCGCGGTCAGCGCCGCGCTCTCTCCGATCTTCGGCATGACGGCGGCCAGGACGAGGAAGAGCACGAGGGCCGTTGCCGGCACCGGCAGCAGGCCGAGGGCAGTCAATGCGCGCTCGCCGGTCGCTGTGCGGGCCGCCCCCAGAGCTGCAAGCCCGCCGCCAGCAGCAACGGCACGGCGATCAGCCACAAGAAGGCGTGCAGGAAGGGCCTCACTGGAGAAAGCCTGCGTCGGGACCAGAAGCAGAAGGCTTGACATAAGCGCCTGACGAAATGACAACAATCACTGCCAGCAGAGCCCCGGTCCCCTTGGGGGCGCGATCATCTCGGAATCCAGGGGCGCAATCAAATCGGAACGAAGGGGCGGCTTCCTCGGAATCGGCATCCTGCTCTCATTATTCCACGCTCGGCCTTGGTGGCGTATATCCAGGCGAGCATCTGCGCTTTCTGACCGGTGTTGAAGCGCCGAACGGCCAGTTGCTGATCACATGGTCGGGATCGTTCATATACCTCGCAATGGTCCGCCTGTGACCGTGGAACGTTGCGTCCAGTCGGGTCACTCAGAGGGGAAATGAATCAATTGGTGCGGAACAGGCAGTCCACTTGGAGGCATCATGTTCGCGCGATGCCAAGACTATTGTCGGTGAAAGGTTGCGGTCGATGACGGATCACGTGCAGGGCGGGCATGGTGGACACATGCCATCGAGCGGGCGTGGGATGGCGATCTCGGCCTGGCTGACGGGTGTGTATTTCGTCATTGAAATGGGTATCGGCTTGTGGACCGGGTCGGTCGCAGTGATCTCTGACGCCTTCCATACCTTCTCGGCGGTGGGCGGTGTTCTGGTGGCCATCGTCGCAGCGCGGATGGCTCGCCGTCCGGCCGATGAGGATCGTAGCTTCGGCTGGTATCGGGCGGAAATTATTGGTGCGCTGGTCAATGGCGGCTTTTTGTTGGGCATGGCGTTGATCGTGATAGCGATGGGCGCAATGCGGTTGACCGATCCGATCGACTTGCCCACGGGACCGATGCTCTTGGCCGCCGCAGGTGGACTCCTCACCGAGTTCATCTCGCTCGGCCTTATCTGGAAGCAGAGTCGAAGCGACCTGAATGTGAAAGGCGCGCTCTGGCACATCATTCAGACCTTTGTGGGCAGCCTGATCATCATTGTCACCGCGCTTGTCATTTATTTCACCGGATTCCTGCTGATCGATCCGATCTTGGGGACGGCGTTCGGCTTCGTTCTGCTCTGGGCGAGCTGGGGCATCCTGCGTGACGCCACCCATTTGCTAATGGAAGGGACACCGGCCGATGTCAGCCTGCCCGCGGTGACCAAAACACTTGAAGGGGTCGACGGGGTTGCTGATGTGCATCACGTACACGCTTGGGCGCTGACCAGCGGACGCTATGTGTTCTCGGGTCATCTGAGGGTCAAAGACGGGACAGACCCGCAGGCGGTGCTGAAAGCGGCTCACACCGAAGTTAAAAAGAAATTCGGCTTCTTCTTCGTGACTTTACAGGTCGAAACCGCCTGTCTCGACGAATCTGGCGCCGAGGCCATCGATGTTACACCTCTGGCAGATGACGGCAGTGGGCGATGAAGGCCGTTAGTGAACACGAATGTTTGCTGCATATTGTGAGTCAACGCCTCGCTCGCCTCCTTGATACCGCTCCCCGCAACCGTTCCGGTCGTCCACGACGCGCCCGTTGAAGAGAGGATGTGGTCCAAAGTGGTCAATTGGATCCGCTGTGTCGCTTCCCCAGATCTCCGTCGTGACTTTCGGGAGTATTGGTGCCTGATCCCGGCATATAGCCCCGCAACACATTGTACTGTTTGATCTGGTTGTCGGTAAGAAGAGGTGGCGTCGAAAGGTGACGGGACAGATGAACAAAACGCAGATCAGCTCGCGCAGCCGCTGCATTGTCGACCAGGACACGGAGTTGTTGTGTGTCCAACTGCCCTCTGGCGAAGGCATTTTCTATTGCCCACTCCGCGGCGATGAACCTGTCGCCCGCAGCTATGGCCTCGGTCTTCATCTGGGAATAGATAACTTCGATTCTTGCGACCTGACCGGCTGAAAGCCCAATTTCGTCTTTCAGCGCCAGCAGATGGGACGGACCAGGAAGGCCGTTGAGCTCGGCCGGCAGCGCAAAACTCCAACCGGCACCCTTCTTCAATTCAGCAATATCCTCTCCGGAAAGGCTCTTGATCTTCCGGCTTTCAAAGCCGGCATATGGTGACGTCTGCCTGGAATGCTGATGATCCTGTGCCAGGAGGTTGGACGGAATCATGGTCAGCAGGAAGAAAATTGCGGCAAGAGGGGTGCGCAGCATCAGAGAACCTTATTCGTCATTGTCCAGATGCCAACCAAGTGGCACAAATCCAACTTCAGACATATGATTGAAATCATGTCCGATTGCATCGCACGACTTTTCAGCGGAGGTGCTGAACACCGGCTGGCCGCATCTGACCCGCTTTTTCATAGCGGTGACCGCGTAGGTCACATGTTTTTGGTGATCGACGGTGAGATAGGTTTGAGTCGCCAAACCAGCATGGGAACCGCGCTGCGCGTGCAGACGGCGCGACCGGGCCAAGTGTTGGCCGAAGCGTCTGCATATTCGGATGTCTATCACTGTGATGCGCGCGCAAATGCCGAATCAACGGTGTCCTGCATTTCTGTCGGGACCTTCCGGTCGCGGCTCAACCGGGATCAGAGTGCGTCAGATGCTTGGGCCGCGCATTTGGCCCTTGCTGTTCAATCCGCCCGGATGGGGGCTGAGATCAGAACCTTACGGACCGTCGCCGAACGTCTGGACACCTGGTTGGGCGAAAAGGGGAAACTGCCCGAGAAGGGAGCGTGGACGGATCTTGCAGCAGAACTGGGTGTAAGTCGCGAGGCGCTTTATCGTGAACTAGGAAAGCGGCGGCGCCGCAAGGGACTGTCGGATATTTTGTGCCTGAGGCCCGTTTCCGTCACTGGCTGACGAACCTTTCGCCGAATGCGACGGCGAA
>NZ_JAODNW010000033.1 GCF_025398255.1 Chelativorans intermedius
CAACGAAATCCCAAACCCCAACAAACCCATAAAACAAAACCCCGCCGAAAATGACGGGGTTTGTCAGCGGTCTGAGCCCCGGCCTTGCGCCGGGGCTCGTGGTGTCCTGCCGGTGGACCGGCTCAGGCCGCCTGCTTGCGGGCGGTACGCAGGTGCTCCAGAATGTTCTGCGGCGAGGAGACGCCATAGGGATCGGTCTCGCAATTGTCGGAGAAGCCTTCCTCCTCGAACCATTCCTCGACGACGCCGTCATTGACGATTGCCGCATAGCGCCAGGAGCGCATGCCGAAGCCCAGATTGTCCTTGGCCACCAGCATGCCCATCTTGCGGGTGAACTCTCCCGAGCCATCGGGGATGAGCTTGATGTTCTTGATTCCCTGCGCCTTGCCCCAGGCGTTCATGACGAACGCATCGTTGACCGAAATGCAATAGATCTCGTCGATGCCCTCCGCCTTGAACTCGTCGTAGAGCTTCTCGAAATCGGGAAGCTGATAGGTGGAGCAGGTGGGGGTGAAGGCACCCGGTAGCGAGAAGAGCACAACCCGCTTTCCGGCGAAGTAATCGGCCGTGGTCTTGTTTTCCCAGCGATAGGGATTCGGGCCCTCGATGCTTTCGTCGCGCACGCGGGTGCGGAAGGTCACGTCGGGGACTTTTCTAAACTTCATGGTCAATCCTTCAACAACAAGATGCCGCCCCCGGAAGGCCGGGGCGGCTCGGGTTTGGCTGTGGTGTCGGTCCGGCCGCCTGGGAGGATGGCGCCGGATGTTGCACCGCAAATAGAACATGTTGCAGATGCGAAGCCAAGTGCGGCAAAGCGTCAATCCGTAGTCTGTTTGCGCCTTTTTTTACAGGCCGCCTACTGGCGCGACAGGGCCATCGACAGGCCGGAGGCCACCAGAACACCGCCCACAAGCCGGTTCAGGTGCACGAAGACGCTTCCCGATCTCAGCACCTTGCCGAGCGCCATGCCGGCCACGACGTAGAGCAGCACGGCCACAACCTCCAGGACAAGAAAGACCGCGCCCATGGCGGCAAGCTGGCTCCAGGCCGGCTGCGCCGCGGTGATGAACTGCGGAAAGAAGGCGGTGAAGACGGCTATCGCCTTGGGATTGCTGATGGCAATGAGAAAGTCGCGCCGCATCAGCAGCGCCACGGCCGAATCCTGAGATTGCGCGGCTGCCAGCGCCCTTGCCTTGCGCCAGAACTGGATGCCCACATAGACGAGATAGACAGCGCCGGCGAGCTTGACGATGGTGAAGGCCGTGGCCGAGGCGGCGAGCACCGCGCCGAGGCCGACAATCGTAACGAGGATGAGAAGGGCAAAGGCCGGCATGCGGCCGAGCCCGCCCAGCATGGCGCGGACAAAGCCCAGCCTTGCGCCATTGGCGAAGGCCAGCATGTTGTTCGGCCCCGGCGCGCAGTTGAGCGCGAAACAGGCGGGAATGAAGATCGACCAGGCGATCATGCTGCTGTCCTCGTGTCGGTTTCCATGGTCGGCGGCCGTCTGGCGCCGCCCGGCCCTTGGTAATCCATCCGGCCGAGGAAGACACGCGGAAAAATCGGTACTGGCCCGTTGCCGGCGCCGTCAGGCGGCGCGGGAGCGCTCGAAGGTTTGCGCCCTGGCAGCCAGCGCCCTGGTGGCCTCGACGGTTTCCTGCGCGGCATACCAGTAGCGCTTCTTCAGCTCGATGTTGAAGAGAACGCCCTGCGGAAACCGGCATTCGGCGATGATCGCCTCCCAGGGGATGTCGCCCCAGCCCACCGGCAGGTGCAGGTCGCCATGGCCATAGGCAAGCCGCTCGCCCTCGCTGAACATCCAGATGTCGTCCTGGCGGCCGAAGCTGTCGTGGATGTGCAGATGCCGTGCCCAGGGTGCCAGGGCCTTGACCTCGCCCAGGAAGTCGCCGCGGCGGCCGTCGCAGTCGAGCTTCAGATAGGCGTGGCTGAAGTCGAGCGTGGCCAGCACGTTGGGGTGGTCGATGGCCGCCAGCTCCGCGGCCAGCCGGGCGGGGGAGGAGGCGTGAATCCTTCCCTCATAGCCGCCGAACAGCGTTTCCACGCACAGGAGAACGCCGTGTCTGGCCGCGATGTCGCCGGCGCGCGCCAGCCATTCGCGCTGCCGCCCATAGGCCGCCTCGATGCCGGCCGCCTGCTGCACGGGCAGGAGGCCGGAATGCAGCACATAGTGCTCCGCCCCCAACTCTGCGGTCGCCTCCACGGATGCCTCCAGCACTTCCAGATGGCGCGGCAGCCGCCAGCTTTCATCCATGAAATTGATGGAAAGCGGCCCATGGACGGAATAGGCGAGACGGCGCCCGCCACAGGCCCGCTTGAGCGTGGCAAGCTGGGCGGTGCGGATTCGCCCGCCAATCACGACATCCATGTCGTAGAGCGGCAACTCCGCCGCTTCCACGCCCAGCGCCTCGATCGCATCGAGCTCCTCGGCAAAATCGCTCAGGTCATCGGCGCGTTTGTGCGCCGAGATGCCGGTTCCCGTCTTCGCTTTGGCTGACACCCTTCGCTCCCCGGCTTGCCGCGTCATGTGCGCACAAGGGTGGCCGCGCCATGTGTCAGCGGTCTGACCGGAGATGACATTTCATTGAAACCCCCCACCTTCCCGGGCGTTCGACCGGCAGCCGCACTGCGCGCGGGAAGCAAGATGCCCGATCCGGCAATTTACAGCGCCACGCCCGCGTCCTAAAGCACACGGAGGCTGCGTTGCGGCACGATGGCGATCGCGGGAGGAGAGGATGATCATCGAGGAACAGGAGATGGAGGCTGGCTGCTTCGTCGGCCGGGTCTGGAGACCGGACGTGCAGGGGCCTGCGCTGGTGGTGCTGCGCGAGGGGCGGCTGTTCGACATTACCTCGCGCGCCGCCCCCACCATGCGCGATCTTCTGGAAGAGGACGATCCGGCCGCCCTCGTGCGGGGGATGAAGGGCGAAAACCTGGCGGCCCTGGAAGAGGTCGAGGAAAATTCCGCGGACGGGCGGGCCACGCTTGAGCGGTTGCATTTCCTGTCGCCGTGCGATCTGCAGGCGGTCAAGGCCTGCGGCGTCACCTTCGCCCGCTCGATGATCGAGCGGGTGATCGAGGAAAAGGCTGTCGGCGATCCCGCACGGGCCGCGGCCGTGCGCGAGCGGGCGCGTGCCATCATTGGCGAAAGCCTTACCAGCCTCGTGCCGGGCTCGCCGGAGGCCGAGCGCGTCAAGCGTGCACTCATCGAGGAGGGCATGTGGTCGCAATATCTGGAAGTCGGCATCGGCCCGGATGCCGAGGTCTTTACCAAGGCCCAACCCATGGCGGCGGTGGGCTGGGGCGCTGCGGTGGGGCTTCATCCCATCTCGCGCTGGAACAACCCGGAGCCGGAGGTGGTACTGGCCGTCGACAGCCGCGGCCGCGTCAAGGGCGCCGCCCTCGGCAACGATGTGAATCTGCGCGATGTGGAGGGCCGTTCGGCCCTGCTCCTCGGCAAGGCGAAGGACAACAACGCCTCCTGCGCCATCGGCCCCTTCATACGCCTCTTCGATGCAGGCTACGCCATGGACGCGGTGCGCGGCGCGGAGCTCGAGCTGACCGTCAGGGGCGAGGACGGCTTCCTGCTCGAAGGGACAAGCTCCATGCGCGAGATCAGCCGCGACCCTCTCGACCTCGTCTCCCAGACGATCGGCCGCCACCACCAGTATCCGGATGGCTTCATGCTGTTTCTGGGCACGCTGTTTGCGCCGGTGGAGGACCGCGAGGCGCCGGGGCAGGGCTTTACCCACAAGACGGGCGACACGGTCGTCATCCGCGAGCCGCGCCTGGGCCGGCTGGTCAACACCGTGAGGCTCGCCACCGAATGCCCGGAATGGACCTTCGGCACCGCCGCGCTGATGCGCAACCTCGCTGACCGCGGGCTTTTATAGGCTCAGGGCAGCAACGATCGGGCTGTTCTGCCTAAGGCTTCGGATCCGCCTTGAGATAGGCGATCACATCGGCGATCTCCTGGTCGTCCTTCAGCCCGGCAAAGGCCATCCGGTTGCCGGGGATGAAGCTCTTCGGGTCGCGCAGATAGGCTTCGAGGTTTTCCTCGTTCCAGACGAGGCCGCCCTCTCCTGCCTCCTTCATGGCGGGCGAGTAGCGCGCGCCGAAGGATGCCAGCGTTCCCGCGGTACGGCCGAAGACGCCGAGCAGGGAAGGGCCGACCTTGTTCCTGTCCGTCTCCGCCTCGTGGCAGGCGCGGCACTTGTTGAACACCCGCTTTCCCGCCACCGCGTCGCCCTCGGCAAGCGCCGGCAGCGGGGCGAGCAGCGCCGCGGCAAGCGCCAGGCAGACGGTTCGCAGTCTCCTCGTCATGTCAACTCTCCTCCCTCGCAAGGCCATCGTTGCAGACGGCGTTCCCGTCCGGCGCCCCCTCGGCCCTCTACCGGGGCTCACAGGGGGATCAGGCCGAAGCCCACCAACAGCAGAACGGCCAGGGCTATTGCTATCACCAGCGACGTCTTCGGGTCCATCGCACGACCTCCGGGCGGTCCGAGCCGCAACCATAAGGTAGCGGAGAACGGTGGCCCGCGCCAGCGCGCAGAAGGGCGGCGGCAGGCCGCCGCCGGCGGCCGTGAGCCGAGCACACTGGATATTTGGAGGCATTTCAGGCATGATGGAGCCGGTTTCCAGGAGAGGGGAGGCGCTCCGGGGAGCCGGGAGGAACGACGGATGGCCGTCGCGCTGATACTCGTTCTGGTCGTTCTGGGCTCGATATTGTTTCATATCCTGAGCCCATGGTGGTGGACGCCCATCGCCTCCAACTGGAACTATATCGACCACACCCTCGTCATCACCTTCTGGATCACCGGCGCGGTCTTTACCGCGGTGGTGCTGTTCATGGCCTTCTGCGTTTTCCGCTTCCGCCACAGGAAGGGGGCGAAGGCAGCCTACCAGCCGGAGAACAAGCGGCTGGAGTGGTGGCTTACCGTGGTGACGGCAGTGGGCGTGGCCGCCATGCTGGCGCCGGGCCTTTATGTCTGGGCGCAGTTCATCACCGTGCCCGAAGATGCCAGCGAAGTGGAGGTGGTGGGCCAGCAATGGCAGTGGAGCTACCGCCTGCCCGGCGAGGATGGCCGGTTCGGCCGCGCCGACAACCGCCTCGTCACCTTCGAGAATCCGCTGGGGCTGGATCCGGAGGATCCCGCCGGCCAGGACGACATCATCATCGAGGCGGCGGATCTGCATCTGCCCGTCGATAGGCCGGTGAAGATGCTGCTGCGCTCGATCGACGTGCTGCACGATTTCTACGTGCCCGAGTTCCGCGCCAAGATGGACATGGTGCCGGGCATGGTCACCTATTTCTGGTTCACACCCACCAGGACCGGCACCTTCGAGGTGCTGTGTGCAGAGCTTTGCGGCACCGGCCACGGCTATATGCGCGGCACGGTGGTGGTGGATACGCAGGAGGATTTCGAGGGCTGGCTGGCCGGCCAGTCCACCTTCGCGCAGCTCTTAGCGCCAACGCGGCTCGGCGCGGCGGGCCCGTGAGCCGGGAGAGGGATGGGTTGAAAGGCGCTTGTCATGGACCATGTGCAAGCGCGTGAGGAGGTGAAGCGATGGTCGATGCCACACCTCGTTCGCACCGGGACGTGCCGCCGGCGGAAGTTCCGGAGGTCGAACTCTACCATCCGCGCAGCTGGTGGACGACCTATGTCTTCTCGCAGGATGCCAAGGTCATCGCCATCCAGTATGCCGGCACGGCAATCGCCATCGGCCTGGTGGCGCTGGTGCTTTCCTGGCTGATGCGCCTGCAGCTGGGGTTTCCCGGCACCTTCGACTTCATCACGCCCGAAGCCTACTACCAGTTCATCACCATGCACGGCATGATCATGGTGATCTACCTTCTCACGGCCATCTTTCTCGGCGGCTTCGGCAATTATCTCATCCCCCTCATGGTGGGGGCGCGGGACATGGTGTTCCCCTACGTCAACATGCTCAGCTACTGGGTCTATCTTCTCGCCGTCGTCGTGCTGGCGGCGAGCTTCTTCGCACCCGGCGGGCCGACAGGCGCCGGCTGGACGCTCTATCCCCCGCAGGCCATTCTCTCCGGTACGCCGGGCGGCAACGACTGGGGCATCATCCTGATGCTGGTGTCGCTGATCCTCTTCATCATCGGCTTCACCATGGGCGGGCTCAACTACGTGATCACGGTCATCCAGGGCCGCACGCGCGGCATGACGCTGATGCGCATGCCGCTCACCGTCTGGGGCATCTTTACCGCCACGGTGATGGCGCTGTTCGCCTTTCCGGCGCTGTTCGTGGCCTGCGTGATGATGCTGTTCGACCGGCTGCTCGGCACATCCTTCTTCATGCCGGCGCTGGTCGAGATGGGCGAGCTTCTGCGCTATGGCGGCGGCAGTCCAATCCTCTTCCAGCACCTGTTCTGGTTCTTCGGGCATCCGGAGGTCTACATCGTGGCGCTGCCGGCCTTCGGCATCGTCTCCGACCTCATCTCGACACATGCGCGCAAGAACATCTTCGGCTACCGCATGATGGTGTGGGCCATCGTCATCATCGGTGCGCTGTCCTTCGTCGTGTGGGCGCACCACATGTATGTGTCGGGCATGCACCCCTGGTTCGGCTTCTTCTTCGCCACCACCACGCTCATCATTGCCGTGCCGACGGCCATCAAGGTCTACAACTGGGTGCTGACCCTGTGGCGCGGCGACATCCATCTCACGCTGCCGATGCTGTTTGCGCTCGCCTTCATCGTGACCTTCGTCAATGGCGGGCTCACCGGCCTCTTCCTCGGCAATGTGGTGGTGGACGTGCCCCTGTCGGATACCATGTTCGTGGTCGCCCATTTCCACATGGTCATGGGGGTGGCGCCCATCCTCGTCATCTTCGGCGCCATCTATCACTGGTATCCGAAGATCACCGGCCGCATGCTCGACGAGCGGATGGGCCAGTTCCATTTCTGGGTCACCTTCATCGGAGCCTATGCCATCTTCTTCCCCATGCATTATGTGGGGCTGGTCGGCGTGCCGCGGCGCTATCCCGAGATCGGCGCCGAGGCCTTCATGACGGCGCCGGTGGGCGGCCTCAACGCCTTTATCTCGGTGGCGGCGTTCGTCGTCGGCTTTGCGCAGATGGTTTTCCTGTTCAACCTTTTGTGGAGCCTGCGCCATGGCCGCGAGGCCGGTTCCAACCCGTGGCGCGCCACGACGCTCGAATGGCAGACGCCCACCACCCCGCCGCCGCATGGCAACTGGGGGGAGGAGCGGCCCCTCGTCTATCGCTGGGCCTATGACTATTCGGTGCCCGGCGCACCGCAGGACTTCATCGCCCAGAACGATCCCTGGCCCGACAGGCCGGCGAGGCGGCCATGAGCGCCGTCCTCGTCTTCCTTGCCGTGGTGATCGGCTTTTCCTTCTGGTGGCTCTACCATCAGAAGGTGATGGAGAAGCCATGGCTGGAGCGGGGCGTGCACACCGCGCTGCCGGAAACCGATGTCTCCGGCATGCCGACGGCCAAGATCGCGCTGGCCGTCTTCCTGGCGGTGGTGGGCAGCCTGTTTGCCCTTTTCGCAAGCGCCTACTTCATGCGCATGAACTATGCCGACTGGCAGGCGCCGCCCATGCCCCGCCTTCTGTGGCTCAACACGGGCGTCCTCGTTATGGCCAGCGTCGCGCTGTCCTGCGCGGTGCGTGCAGCGCGCGACGGGCAGCGGGCGCTGGTGCGCCTGGGGCTTGCCGCCGCGGGGCTGGCGAGCCTTGTCTTCCTCGCCGGCCAGCTTTTCGCCTGGCACAGCCTTGCCGCGGCTGGCCACTACCTCGACGTCAATCCAGCCAACGGTTTCTTCTATCTGCTCACCGGGGTGCACGGGCTGCACATTTTGGGCGGGCTGGTGGCGCTGGCGCGCAGCATGGGACGGGCATGGACGCGTGAGGTGCCGGCCGAACGGCTGCGTCTCGGCGTCGAGCTGTGCGCAGCCTACTGGCATTTCCTGCTTTTCGTGTGGCTCGGCATTCTCGTTCTTCTGGCCGGCTGGGCGGGCGATTTGATCGCCCTTTGCCGGCAGATCCTTGCATAGGGGAGGGCTTTCGATGGGTGAGACCACGTTGAACGGCTTCGGAGCGAAACCCGCTCGCCCTTCCGGCCTGCGCGGGCTGGCGGCCGACTGGGCGTCGGATCAGCGCGCCTTCAAGAGCGCATCCTGGGGGAAGGCCATGATGTGGATCTTCCTGCTGTCCGATACCTTCGTCTTTTCCTGCTTCCTGCTCGCCTACATGACGGTGCGCATGTCCACCACCCTGGCGTGGCCGGATCCCAGCAGCGTCTTTGCCCTGCACATCGGCGGGGCGGATATCCCCCTCATCCTCATCGCCATCATGACCTTCGTGCTGATCTCGTCGAGCGGCACCATGGCGATCGCCGTGAACTTCGCCTATCGTCGCAGCCGCGGCCTGACCGTGCTGTTCCTGCTGCTTACTGCCGTGTTGGGCGCCACCTTCGTGGGCATGCAGGCCTTCGAATGGACGAAGCTCATTTCGGAGGGCGTGCGTCCGTGGGGCAATCCCTGGGGAGCGCCGCAATTCGGTGCCGCCTTCTTCATGATCACCGGTTTCCACGGCACCCACGTGACCTTCGGCGTGATCTTCCTGCTCATCGTGGCCGCCAAGGTCTGGCGCGGCGAATATGATCGCGGCACGAAGGGTTTCTTCACCAGCCGGCCCGGCGACTACGAACATGTGGAGATCATGGGCCTCTACTGGCATTTCGTCGATCTGGTCTGGGTCTTCATCTTCGCCTTCTTCTATCTGTGGTGAGGGATGGCCATGCCTGCCTCTTCGACCCCTTCTCATGAGACCGCCGCGCGCACGACTTCGCACGCCGAAGGCCAGCAGCACCCGATCCGGGTCTATCTCGTCGTATGGTTCTGGCTGTTCGTGCTCAGCGCCTGCTCCTACCTCGTCGACTATGTCGGCTTCGAGGGCTATCTGCGCTGGGGGCTCATTCTCGTCTTCATGCTGCTGAAGGCGGGACTCATCATGGCCGTTTTCATGCACATGGTGTGGGAGCGCCCGGCGCTCACCTATGCCATTCTCGCACCGCCGGTGGTTATCCTGGTCTTCGTTGCCATCATGGCGATCGAATCCGACTACACGGCGCTCTCGCGCATGACGTTCTTCTCCGGCGGCGGATAGGGCGCGAGCGCATCGGCATCGCGCCCGCCGCAAGGGCTCACGCCTTCTGCGCCTCCCGCTTCTTCGGCGCGGCGGAGACCACCGTCTTGCGGTAGAGATGCCAGGTGGCATGGCCGAGCACAGGGATGACCACCGCCAGCCCGACGAAGATGGGCAGCGAGCCGATCACCAGGAGAGCCGCGACGATGAAGCCCCAGAAGAGCATCGGCAGCGGGTTGGCAAGCATGACGCGCGCCGAGGTTTCGATGGCCGCATAGGCGCCGACGTCGCGGTCGAGCAGCAATGGGAAGGCCACGGCGGTGGTGCTGAGCACGATGAGCGCGAAGACGAAGCCGACGAGATTACCCACGATCAGAAGCGTCCACCCCTCGCTGGTGGTCAGCACCTCGGCGACGAAACCGAGGAAGGACTCCGGCACCCTGTCGCCATAGACCCATGTGTAGAGCGCCTGCGCGGTGAACAGCCAGACAAGGAAGATGATCATCAGCATGGCGCCCACGGCGACGATCGAGGGGATGGCGGGCGATCGCAGCACCTCGAAGGCATGGCGCCAGGAGGTGTCGAGGCCGAGCTCGCGACGGCGGCTGATCTCGTAGAGTCCCACCGCAGCAAGCGGCCCCAGAAGCGCAAAGCCGGAAATCAGCGGAAAGATGAGCTGCAAGGCCTGGCCGCTGGAAGCCCAGGTGAGCAGGATGACGCCCACGATGGGATAAATCAGGCACAGAAAGACGTAGTGAGAGGGCTTCTCCCAGAAATCATCCACGCCGCGGCGGAGCGCATCGACCACATCCGCAAAGCCGATGCTGCGCACCTTGGGGTGGGCGAGCGTTTTCTGGGCGCCTGCAACGACATGAAAACCTGCCATTTCCTTCCTCCCTCGAAAAGGGGCCGGGATGGCTGCGGCATGCGTCGCCGGTCGAATGGCCGGTCGCGCGAAACCGCAACCCCTGCCACGGGTTTTCATAGTACTATGAGAGGGCGGTCTTGTCGTTCACTTTTCCGAAAGTCGCAGTTGTGCTGCGGACGGCCTGCCCGCCTCCTACCGCCCGCAACGGCGCATCTGCCGCTCATAGTCGCGCGCCAGCGTGGCGGCCCTGGCGGCGGCATTCCTGGCATGTGCGTTGTTGCGCCAGCTTCCGCGCGCATAGCCGCCATGGCCGACATAATAGGCGAGATAGAGATTGTAGGCATCGTCGAGCGCAATGCCGTTTCGGCGATTGCTCTCGCGGTGGTACCAGCCGACGAAGTCCACCGCATCGGCGAAGTTGCTGCGCCGCGCGCCCCACCGTCCCGTCTGGCTGCGATATTCGTTCCACGTGCCATCGAGCGCCTGGGGATAGCCGTAGGCGCTGGACGGACGCTTCCATGGGATGAAGCCAAGCAGCTTCCTGCGCGGCGGGCGGGCATTGGCCTGGAAGCCGGATTCGGTGCGGATCGTGGCCATCAGCACGGGCACCGGCACGCCATAGCGGCGCTCGGCGCGCTTGGCGTCGTCGTACCAGCCGCCAAACCAGCCGTCCTTCTGGTCGAAGACAGCGCAAACATTGTTGATGTTGTGGGGCGTGGTGGCACAGCCCGCAAATGCCAAAAGCAGCAGAAGGATGGGCAGGGAGCGCAGCATGGCACCCGGATTACCGGCAAAACTCTAACAATTCCTAACCCCGACCTTGCCTCCGGGCCTTAAAAATGACATCCATTTGTTGGGGGCTAGCGCATTGCGCCTGGGCGCGGTGTGAAATGGGGACAGGAACGTTGATGACGCCACGGGAGCGCGCAAGCCGCCGGGCGGCGAAGAGTGCGGCTGCGCAGCTTGAGACCAAGCTGCTGCCGTCACAGGAGCGCGCAAGAAGCACTTTCGAGACGATTCTTCAGGTGACGGGTCTGCTTCTCGGAGAGGTGGGGGTGGAGAGGCTTTCCACCAACATGATCTGCGAACGCGCGGGGCTGACACCGCCTGCGCTCTATCGCTGGTTTCCCAACAAGTATGCCATCCTTGCGGAGCTTGCCCGGCGGTTGTCGCGCGCGCAGCTCGAGGCGGTGGAGAAACGCTGGCGCAAGCGGGCCGGAACGCCCCTGAAGGAGTCGGTCAGCGAGGTGGCCGACATCATGCGCGAACTCGACAGGGTGACGCGCAGCCAGCCGGGCGGCGTCTGGATCATGCGCGCCATGCGCGCGGTGCCGTTGCTGCACGACATTCGCAAAACCTTCCGCGAGCGGCTTGTCGCCATCGTTCGCGACGGGCTGCGCGTGCAGGGCCGGGAGGCGACGGACAAGGAGCTCGACATCGCTGCCTCCCTGATGGTCGAGGCAGCGCTTGCCGCCAACGAGATGGCGACGGAAGGGGATGCGGAAGATGTCGACGCCATCGCCGAGGAGACCGGATGGATGGTGGCGCTCTACGCCGACAAGCGCTGGGGTTCTCCCATGTGAAGGGCGTTCCCGCGCCTGCGGCAAGACGTCCCTCTCCGCCAAACACCTTCCACCGTGCAAGACGTGACCTGCCACCACGCTTCCAATACAATGCAGCGGCCCACGGCGATGGGATTCGCGCCCGTTCTCTGTACCAAGAACGCGTACAGGGTTGACAGTGTGAATAGTGACGAATAATAAAAATCGTCAGTTGGAGAATGCAATGAACCGACCCCAGCGAGTGCGAACCGACCCCGACGAGATGCGTGCGCGTATTCTCGAAGTGGCGGAGGAGTATTTTCGCCGCGTCGGCTATCAGAAGACTTCCGTCGCGGACATTGCGGCCGAGCTCGGCATGAGCCCGGCCAACATCTACCGCTTCTTTCCCTCCAAGAGCGCGATCAACGAGTCGATCTGCGGGCGTGTGACGCGGGAAATCGTGGATCTTGCCTTCTCCGTGGCGCGCACCAGGGCGCCGGCCTCCGAGAAGCTCGACCGGCTCCTGATGGCGGTTCACCGCCACAACAAGGCGACGCTGATCAAGGAAAAGAGGACCCACGACATGGTCGTCGCGGCCATGGAAGAGAACTGGCCGGTGATCAAGGCGCATGTCGAGCAGCTAGTCACGATCATCGAAGGGGTCATCCGCGAAGGCGTCGAGGCCGGAGAGTTCTCGGTCGATGATCCGGTGGAGACGGCGCGCGCCGTGAAGCTGTCCTTCCTGCCTTTTTTCCATCCGCTGCTCATCCAGCAGTGCATCGAGCAGGGCGAGGACACCGAGGCAAACCTGCGGGTGCAGATCCGCTTCATCCTGAAGGCTCTGGGCGCGGCGGAGTAGGAGAGGCAAGCGCCGCCCGAGCTTTTCTACGCCAAAATTGTGATGAATAACGTCAAACGTTAATTGTAATCATTCAAGAGGCGAGGCGAAACATGAAGACGAAGGCGGGTAGGTGGATTGCGGTTCTGGCAGCCGCGGGAGCACTCGCCGCGTGCAGCGACGGGCAGGTCGTGGAGCAGCCCGATCCCGTGGTGCGTGTGGCCACGGTGGAGCTTGCGCCGCTGGCGCAGACCCGCACCTACACCGGCACGATCGTGCCGCGCATCGAGGTTGCGGAGGCTTTCCGGGTGGACGGCAAGCTGGCGGCCCGCCTCGTCGACGTGGGCGACCGTGTCAGCGAGGGCCAGGTTCTGGCGCGTCTCGATACCGCCGATCTCGAACTGCAGCTTCGCCAGAGGCAGGCGGAAATGGCCGCAGCACGCGCCAATCTGGCCACCGCAGAGGCGGATCTGGCGCGCGCCCGCCAGCTTTTCGAGCGTGGCCACGTCACCGAGGCGACGCGCGATGCGCGCCGGCTCGCCTTCGAGGAGGCGCGTTCGCGCCTCGAACAGGCCGAGCGGGCTGTCGCTCTTGCCGCCAACCGGATGGACTATGCGGTGCTGAGAGCTTCCGCCGACGGTGCCGTCAGCGCGGTGATGGCGGAGGCCGGCCAGGTGGTGGCAGCGGGCCAGACCGTGGTGAACCTTGCCCGGCTCGACGAGAAGGAAATCGAGGTGGCGCTACCGGAGGGCCGGCTGGCCGATCTCGAAGGGGCGCGGGCGCAGGTGGAGCTCTGGGCAAACGGTGCCCGGTTTGCCGCGCAGTTGCGCCAGGTGGCGCCGGAAGCCGATCCCGCAAGCCGCACCTATCGTGTGCGCTTTTCCATTCCGCAGGCCGACGAGACGGTTCGGCTGGGCATGACGGCCACGCTGTCGCTGACCAAGGGCGCGCCCGACCCCGTGGCACGCATTCCCATGACGGCCCTTCTCGACGACGGCCGCGGGCCGGTCGTCTTCGTGGTCGATCCCGCCTCCAGCACGCTCGAACGCCGGCCGGTCGTCGTCGAAGCCTACCGTTCCGAGGAGGCGATCGTGAGTGCGGGCCTCAAGGAGGGCGAGGAGATCGTAACGCTCGGCGTGCAGAAGCTCGAAGACGGCGCTCAGGTGCGGGTGGCCCGCACCCGGACCGCCAGCACCCGTTAGACCCCGGACCGGAGAAGGGCGATGCAGGGTTTCAATCTTTCCCGGTGGGCGGTGACCCACCAGACGCTGGTGCTGTTCCTCATCATCGCGCTGGCTGCCGGCGGGGTGTATTCCTACAGCCGCCTGGGCCGGGCCGAAGACCCCAGCTTCACCATCAAGGTGATGGTGGTCTCCGCCTTCTGGCCGGGCGCGACGGCCGACGAGATGCAGCGCCAGGTGGCCGACCCCATCGAAAAGACGCTGCAGGAAATCCCTTTCTTCGACAAGGTGACCACCTATTCCAAGCCCGGCTCCACCTTCATGCAGGTGCAGCTTCAGGATACCACGCCGCCGGGCGAGGTCGCGGACATCTGGTATCAGGTCAGAAAGCGCGTCGGCGACATCCGCAGTGCGCTGCCGGCCGATCTGGTAGGCCCGTTCTTCAACGACGAATTCGGAGACGTCGACAGCGCGCTCTACATGCTGTGGGGCGAGGGGGCTTCCATGCGCGACCTGAAGGACGCGGCGGAGGCGATGCGCCAGCGCCTGTTGCGCGTGCCCGATGTGGAAAAGGTGCGCTTCTACGGCGAGCAGGAAGAGCGCATTTTCGTGGAGTTTTCCCACGCCAAGCTCGCGACGCTGGGGCTCGACCCGCAAGCGATCTTCAACGCCATCGCCGCGCAGAACGCAGTAACGCCGGCCGGTGAGATCGAAACGGCCTCCGACCGGGTGTTCCTGCGCGTGGAGGGCGCGTTCGACGGGGTGGAATCCGTGGAGGCGGTGCCGATCGTGGCCAATGGTGCCGTGTTCCGGCTGGGCGACGTCGCGACCGTGCGCCGCGGCTACGAGGATCCACCTTCCTACACGGTGCGTCATGAGGGGCATCCCGCCATCGCCATAGGCGTCGTCATGGCGGAGGGCGGCAACATTCTCACGCTTGGCCGGAACCTGGAGACGGCGATGCAGGCCGTCCGCACCGACCTGCCGGTGGGCATGGAGGTGGAGCTCGTCGCCGATCAGCCGGAGGTGGTGAAGGAATCGGTCGGCGAGTTCGTCAAGGTGTTCATGGAGGCGCTTGCCGTCGTACTTGCCGTCAGCTTTCTTTCGCTCGGCTGGCGCACCGGCATCGTCGTGGCGCTCGCCGTGCCGCTGGTGCTCGCCATCGTCATGATCGTGCTCGACATGCTGGGCATGAGCCTGGAGCGCATCACGCTCGGCGCCCTCATCATCGCCCTTGGCCTTCTGGTGGACGACGCCATCATCGCGGTGGAGATGATGGTGGTGAAGATGGAACAGGGCTTCGACCGGCTCAAGGCGGCAACCTTCGCCTGGACCTCGACGGCCTTTCCCATGCTCACCGGCACCCTGGTCACGGCGGCGGGCTTTCTGCCCGTCGGCTTTGCCCAGTCGACGGCGGGCGAGTATGCCGGCGGCATCTTCTGGGTCGTCACCATCGCGCTGATTGCTTCCTGGTTCGTGGCCGTCATCTTCACGCCCTATCTGGGCGTGAAGCTTTTGCCGGACTTCCGCAAGGGACAGGTTGCCGGCGGCGAGAACCACCACGACATCTACGATACCCGCCTCTACCACGTGCTGCGCGCGGTGGTGGACTGGTGCGTCTCATGGCGCTGGTTCGTCATTGCCGCCGTCATTGGCCTCTTTGCGGTTTCGGTCTGGGCCTTCGGCTTCGTCCAGCAACAGTTCTTTCCCACCTCGCCGCGGCCGGAGCTGATGGCCGAGATCCGCCTGCCGGAAGGCGCGCCGTTCAAGGCTACGGAGGCTGCGGCGCGGGAGCTCGAAGCGGTGGTGGCGGCCGATGAGGAGGTGCTCACCTACGCCACCTATACCGGCGGCGGGGCGCCGCGCTGGTTTCTCGCCTCGAATCCGGAACTGCCCAAGCCCAACTACGCCATCATCGTCATGTACACCGAGGATGCGGCGGCGCGCGACCGGGTGAAGGCGAGGCTGCAGGACTATGTGCACAATGGTGGGCTGCCGCAGGCGCGCGTGCGCGTCACCGAGCTCGTCTTCGGCCCGCCGGTCGGCTTTCCCGTCCAGTTTCGCGTCATCGGTCCCGATCCTTTGGAGGTGCGGCGAATCGCCTACCAGGTGCGCGATATCATGGCGGAGAATCCAAAGGCGCTCGGCGTCAATCTCGACTGGAACGAACAGGCCAAGTCGATCCGCCTGGAAGTGGACCAGGACCGCATCCGCGCGCTGGGGCTCAGCACGCGCGATATCGGCCGCACCCTGCAGACGCTCCTTTCAGGGGTTTCCGTCACGGCGGTGCGCGACGGCATCGAGGTGGTGGACGTGGTCGTGCGCGCCGTGGAGGAAGAGCGGCTGGATCTCGCCCATCTCGGCGACCTGACCATTGCCACGCGGGACGGCGCGCCCGTGCCGCTGTCGCAGGTGGCGCGCATCGTCTACGAGCACGAGGAGCCGATCCTGTGGCGGCTCAACCGCGACATGCTGATCACCGTGCGCGCCGACGTGCCGGCGGGCGTGCAGCCGCCCGATGTCTCCGCCGAGATCTGGCCCAACCTGCAGCCCCTGATCGAGCAGCTGCCCGTCGGCTACCGCATCGAGATGGGCGGGTCGATCGAGGAAAGCGCCAAGGCGAATGCCGCACTCTTCGAGATCTTTCCGCTGATGGTGCTTGCCATGCTGACGATCCTTATGGTGCAGCTTCAAAGCTTCTCGCGGCTGGCGCTGGTTTTCGCCACCGCCCCGCTCGGAATCATCGGCGCCACGTTCGGTCTTCTGCTTTTCAACCAGCCCTTCGGCTTCGTGGCGCTTCTGGGGCTCATCGCGCTGGCCGGCATGATCATGCGCAACACGGTCATTCTCGTCGACCAGATCAAGGCCGATCTCGACGAGGGCCGGCCGGAATGGGAAGCGATCATCGAGGCCACCGTGCGGCGCACGCGTCCCGTCGTGCTCACCGCGCTTGCGGCGATCCTCGCTATGGTGCCATTGTCGCAGAACGTGTTCTGGGGGCCGATGGCCTTTGCCATCATGGGCGGCCTCACGGTTGCCACGGTGCTCACCATCCTTTTCGTGCCGGCGCTCTACGCCGCCTTCTACCGGGTGCGCCGCCCCGCCCCGGGGCAAGAGGAGAAAGGAGAGACGCAGCATCTTCTGCCCTTCCCGCAGGCGGCCGAATAGACCGGGCAACGCCCCGGCATCCGCCGGGCTTATGTTGCGCATTAGGCCGGCGGCGATGATCATCCGCGCCCGATGCCGCAAGCGGCAGACCTCGAACCTGCGGGAAGACAGATGACGTCATATCGGGCAGGCTCCGCCGCCGGCGGGGGCTTCACGCACAGTTTCTGCCGCTGCGGGCTGGTTGACCGCTGCGAAACGCCGGGTGCGCGCCGTTGAAACCCGCCAGCCTTCCCATTCTGCTCATGCGCATGCGCGCACATGTCGAGAAGCAAGCGACGCCGCTTCCTTCTCCATGGCCCACCTTTGTGCTCTTCTTCTCGTTCACCGACGGCAAGCAGCGGGCCGAGGTCGTCACCGTCACGGGGCCGGATTTTGCAACGGCCTGGAGAAAGGGCTCGCAGCGCGTGCAGCGCCTTGCCGCCGCCAAGAAGCTGAACGGCCGATGGCTGCGCGTGGACTGGGTCACCGAGGTTGAGGAGATGACATGGAGCGCGCTGCGCGCGCTTCTGGAGGTGACCAAGCGCAACTACTTCCGACGCGGCATCTCGCTCGACCGCGGCTTCAAGCATGCGTTCCTCGAGATGGAGCTGAACGCCAATGCGATGCTCTATGGCGGTGCGGCGATCTTCGGCGCGGTGTTGAACACGGCCAACTTCCAGCGTTATGCCGCCATTCGCCACGGGCTGAAGGATCTCGACTTCCCGGACGAGGGTCAGGTGCAGGTCTTTACCACGCTGGGCGCCTTTGCCGCCATCGGCTCGCCGGAGGTGTTTTCGCTGAGCGGTACGGATCTGTATGCCGGCCGGCGCGTCATCGAGCGCCTGACGCCGGACCATGTGCGCGCGCTCGTGCAAAGCGGCAGCTCCTATCTTGCCACGCAGGTGGGGCCGGAGGGACGCTTCATCTACGGCTGGCACCCCTGTTTCGACCGGCAGATCAACGCCTACAATGCCCTGCGTCACGCCAGCTCGCTCTATGCGATGGTCGAAGCCTGGGAGGTGACGCGTGACCCGGTCCTCAAGGAAGCGATCGACCGGGCGCTCGGCTATCTGACCGACGTTCTCATCAAGTCGGTGGAGACGAAGGACGGCAAGATGGCCTTCCTGGTCGACGAGCGTGGAGAGATCAAGCTGGGGGGCAATGCCGTCTGCCTGCTCGCGCTCGTCAAATATTCCGAGGTGACGGGAACCGAACGCTATCTGGCGCTTCTGGAGCAGCTTGCCCTCGGGATCGTTCACATGCAGGATCCGGAGACCGGCAAGTTCTCCCACGTGCTCGTCTATCCTTCGCTTGCGCTCAAGGAGGCGTTTCGCGTCATCTATTACGAGGGCGAGGCGGCGTTCGGCCTGATGCGGCTCTACGGGCTGACGCGCGACCCGCGGTGGCTTCAGGCCGTCGAAAGGGCATTCGAGCACTTCATCAAGGCCCAGCACTGGAGAGCCCATGACCACTGGCTGAGCTACTGCGTCAACGAGCTCACCCGCTATCGGCCGCTTGAGAAATATTACCGTTTCGGCATCCAGAACTTCATCGGCCATCTCGATTTCGTGATCGAGCGCATCACCACCTTTCCGACGCTTCTCGAATTGATGATGGCGGCCCAGAAGATGGTCTCCCGCCTGCAGCAGCAGGAGGACATGCGGCACGTGCTCGACCGCGTCGACATCGAGAAGTTCTACAGGGCGCTGCATACGCGGGCGCACTATCTCCTCAACGGGCATTTCTGGCCGGAATTCGCCATGTTCTTCGCCAGGCCGGAACGCATCGTGGGCAGCTTCTTCATCCGCCATCATGCGTTCCGTGTCCGCATCGACGATGTGGAGCATTATCTCTCTGGCTACGTCGCCTATCTGAACTACCTGGAAAACGAGAGCTAGAGGTACCGTGGCTTCGGCAGCGAAGGACACCATGCTCCGCACACTGACTTGCCTTGCCCTGCTCGCTGCAACGGTTGCGATGGCTGCTGCCGCCGGCACCTTCGCGGAGCCGCTGCCGTGGAACTGGCAGGCCGACCGTCAGCGCTGCCCCGTTTCCGATGGGGCGGTGTGGGCCGACTATCCTCAGGGAGAGGAGTGCATCCGCTATTTCATCGGCGGAGATGTCGAAGGTGCCCCATTGGCCATCGTCATGCTGCGCGGTGACCGGGATTTCCTGATGAACCTGCCGCCGGAGGAGATTACCGCCAATACGGCACAGGAGCAGCAGGCGCTCGCGGACGAGGCCGCGCGGCGCGCCGGGTTGCCTGTTCTGCTTGTTTCGAGACCCGGAACCTACGGCTCCAGCGGCGATCACGGGCACCGCCGGCAGGAAAGCGAGTTTCTGGCGCTCGACGCTGCGCTGGACCTATTGCGCGCGCGCCACGGGATCGGCCGGCTGGTCCTGCTGGGCCACAGCGGCGGGGCGACGGCGGTGGCCGCACTCCTGACGCTGGGGCGCACGGATGTGGCCTGTGCGGTGATGACTTCCGGGGCCTTCTCGCTTCTTGAGCGGGCACGCATGGTGCGCGAACAGAACGGCATGGAGCCGCGTCCGGGCTTCGACCTGACCGGTCTGCCCGAGCCCTATGACCCGCTGGAACATGTGGATGGCATTGCGCACGATCCGGAGCGCACGATGATCCTGATCGGAAACCTCAACGACAAGGTGACGCCCTTTTCCCTGCAGATCAAGTTCGCGCGCGCCGTGCGGCGCGCCGGGCACAAGGTGCGGATGGCGACCTATCCGGCGCGCCCGCCGAAGTTTCACAATCTGGGCGATACGATCGGCCTGACCGTGGCGGCGCGCTGCGCCCGCGGCGAGCTGTGAGCATGGCGGGGCGACTCGACGGAACGGACGCGGCCTCCCTGTGGGAGAGCCTGCGATGGCTGGCGGGAATCTGCCGCTCCGCGCTTGCCGCCACGCCCGGCCAGGGGCTTGCCTCCGTCCTTTTCAGCGTGATGTCGCAGGTGGCGTTGCTTGCCGCTCTGCTGCTGCCGTGGAAGCTGCTCGTCGTCGTCAGCGCCAATGCCTTTCCCACCACGCTGCCGCGCTTTCTTTCGGCCTACGAGACGCGCGAGCTCGTCCTGATCTTGAGCCTGGCCACCCTTGCGGCCTTTCTCCTGCACATCGCGTGCGAGGCGGGCATCGGCTATGCCGCCCGAAGGGGTGCTGAGGCGGTGTTGGAGAAGAACGGAAAGACCGGCCTCTTCACCGGCCATCGCGAGCAGGCAGCGAGGCTTTATCAGCGTCTTCTGCGCACACTCGGCGCGGGCGCCTGCTGCCTGCTCATCGCGTTGTGGCTTGCGCTTGCCTATCCGCTTCTTCTTCTGGCGCTTCTCCTCTACCTCGCCTTTGGCCTCGCGGCCGTGCGCTACTGCAGCGCGCTGCCACTGTGGCGCAAGCACCGCCCGCCACAGGACCTTGTGAGCAAGGCCTGGTGGGGCGGCGGTTTTCTTTACTTGGTGGCCTGGGTGGTGGCCGATTACTGGCGCGGCACCCTGCCGGGGCTGGCCACGGCCTTCATCGCGCTGGTTCTGGCCAGGCAGGCACTCGTGATGTCGGCGCAGATCCTTCATAGCCTTCTGGCGCTCAACCGCGACCGCAGCCGGATGGAGGCGATTTTTCTCGCCCATGCCCCCTGGGTCCCCAAGCCACAGCGTGACGGCGGTTTTCAGGCGCTGCTGGAGCCTGCAGCCAGCCAGACATGGGTTCGCGATCTTCTGAGCGGTTACGAGGGGAGCAGGCCCGGCCCGCTGGAGATTGCATGCCGGCCGGCAGAGGGCGGGAAGATCATCTATCTGACGGCTGCGATGGCGCAGGGCGAAAGGGCCTATCTGCTGAAGCTCTACCATCGCTCCAGCGAAACCGTGGCGCAGCATGAAGCCGAAGCGCTGCGCGCGGCCACGCCTTCCTGGCCGGCGCCTGTCCTGCTCGGTGAACACAGGGTGGAGGAGCATATCTGCCTGGCCTTTCCATGGCACAGAAAGATGCGCTGGATGTGGGCTGCCGAGCGTGCCTCCTGGCTGCAGGTGCTGCGCGGGCGGCTGCTCGAATGTGCGCTGCCGCCGGAGCTGGTGCAACGTTACGATCGCAGCCATCCCTCGCTTTCCCAGCGGCTGCAGGATGTCGACTGGAGCTTCCTGCAGGCCTTTTCCACATCGGGCGAGACGGGCGCCCTGTGCGACGCATTGCAGGGCCGATGGCCGGATATTCTCGAGGCGCTCGATGCCATGCCGCGGCAGCTTGTTCTTGCCAGTCTGGACCGGCGGATGATGGCGACCGATGCGGCCGGCACCGCGCCGGTCATCTACAACTGGACCCGCTGGCGCTGGGAGCCGGTGGGGGCTGCCTGGCCCTTCAAGCGGCATTCCGTCGGCGAATTGGGCGACATTCTGAAAAAGGCCGCCGCCGCGCGCGAGGATCTGCGCGGCGTGTCGACCGAAAGCGCGATGCGCGCTGCACTGCTCTTCGAATTCGAGAGGCGCCTGCAATCGCGCGACTTCCTGGGTGCTCTCGACCTTGTGCCCACCATCCATGGTCGATGCATGGAGGGTGTGGGATGACCGCCCGTGGCGACCTGCTCGCAGACCGGCCTACATCGCGATCCGCCCTGCAAGGAAGAGCATGACGAGAAGGGCCGTCACCACCGGCGGGACGACCACCAGGCAATAGACCGGCAGGGCGGGGGTGACGTCCATGCCGCGCTTGCGGCGGTCCCGCCTGTTCTTGTGCAGGCGGCAGGCGCCGACCGCGCTTATGCTCATCAATGCCGCGATGAACAGACCGGTGAAGCTTGCCATATCGCGCAACGCCAGAAGAACGAAGGCCGCGATGACGGCAAGGAGGAACGGGCTGAACACCGTTTCCACCAGCGCATCGAGCACGGCATCCTGCAATCTGTATCTCGGCTTGGCGTTGAACGTGTCGGTCATTTCACGCGCCGATGTCGCCTCGGTTGCGGTGCGGGCCGCGGCAGGGCCGCGGGCGTGGCGAGCGTTTCGGGCGGACTGGCCTTCCGCCTCCTGCATCGGCAGGGCATTGTTCGGCTGCCCCGGCGGATGCCGGCGCGCACCGCCCGAGAGCTCCATGTTCAGAATAACCCGCGTCTGTGTCGCAATATCTTTCATATATCGACTGATAGATATCTGTTTACGATATTCACCGACGGAAGTCATGGTCTCCGTCGCACCGGCTGATTGCCCGGGTGGGGATGTGCGAGCCGCCATGGCAGGCGCGGCCTCGCGCCCGCGAGAAGAGCTTGCCTGGCCTCTGCCCCTTCCTGAGGGTGGGCCCCTCAGGCGATCTCGCCTGAAATGGCCTCGAAGATCTGGCAGGCCTTCTTGTAGGGCACGAGCTTCTTGTTGAAGAACAGGCCGAACCTGATGTGGCTCGTATCCGGTATTCTGGGAACGACTCGGATCTTCTCTCCCGAGGGGAGCGTGCTGAGCGCAAACTTCGGAATGGCGATGCAGCCGACGCCGGCGGAAACCAGATGGATGCGAACGAGGCTGTCGTCGACACGGCTTGCCACCTTGTAGCGGATCTGCGCCTCTCTCAACGCGCGCTCGGCATAGTATGAATAGGGCGACAGGGCAGCTTCGAGGATCACCGGAATCGGGTTCAGATGGATCTTGTCGGCGATCTCCTCGGCGAGCGCCTCGGATGCCACCCAGACCAGGGGCACATCCGTCATCAGGTCCATCTCGCTTTCGTGATGGAACAGCGGGCGCAGGACGGCGTCCAACTCGCCATTGTTGTACATCTCTGAAAGGTTCAAAGTGCGGCCGATGAGCACGTCGAACTCTTTCTCAAGCTCGATGAACAGCTCGATATTGCTGCAATAGCGCGCCGCGACATATTCCGAGATGCCGAGGCGCAGCTTGCCGATATCCTTTCCGAGCGCGATGCAGCGCATCGCGTCGATCGGTTCCATCATGGCCGAGATGGCGCGCGCGGCCTCGTTCGAGCGGATGGCCAAGCGGGCGCCGTTGCGCGCCACGACGGGAATGCCTGTGAGCTTCTCGAAGCGAGCGATCTGCTGGGATACCGCGGACTGCGAAATGCCGAGCCTTTCGGCAGCAACGGTGACGCTCTTGGTGGTAAGAACCTCGCCGATGCATCTAATCGTGCCGAGAGACAGACGCTCGATATCCATGTATGCACTCCTCATCTGGTGGCAAGGGCGCGCGATCCGTGGCGGGGTAGGCGCATGTATAGCCCGGTTGGCCGAATGATCCTTATACCAGATAGGGGTTATACAGGAATAATCAATATGCCACCGGGCACCGTTTGCGCACGATGGTTACATATTGTCCTTTCGCGCAGCGCGGCGGGTGAACACTGTGGTTCCTGCGCTGCAGCCGCTTTTCCCTTCGCGCCCAAAGGGCGGTTTCGGGTAAACCTGCCTTCCCGGCGCGGCCTTCCGTCGCTGGCGAGCCCGGGCTTGCGTGACGCATTGCCCATTCAGCGCAGGAGAGCGCTAATGCGCAAGGTAAGCGGCGCGGCGAGAAACGGGCCGGGTGCGTTCTCTCCCACGATCCGTGCAATGGCGAATCACCGTGTGTTTACCCCTGTTCCACAGGGCGTCGATCGATGCGTTCCGGGTCGGTTCGGCCATCCGCCCCGATATAGGAGCTTTCAGCGGAACCTATGGCATCCCGACCGCATCTTGGTGATGCCGTCCGAAAAACGCATTTATTATATGGCGTTGCGCGTACGCACCTCGAATCTTGCTCCGAACCTGCCAGCGCGGGGCGTGACATGAGAGACACACCCTCCTGCCTTCTTCGAAAAAGAGTACGTATACAGCAATTCTAATGTTGCCAATAAGCCGTTTAGCGTTGTGTATGCCGCAAGACTGCCGGGTGCTTTCCATGCGGGGAGTTTCTGTGTGGAGGGGTGTCCGGCAGGTCCGATGCAGGGGCGTATACGCTTTCTCGTCGGGCTGAATATTGGAAACTAGATTGGAAAAGGTCCGTCATGGAAGTTCGTGCAGAGATTGTTCGCTCCGGGTCCACCGAGCCCGTCGCACGCCTGCTGAGCGGGATGGCCCCGGCGCTCGACGTCGGGTCGGTCTCGCGTGTGGCGTTGGATGTGCCGGTGAGCGCGGTGGTGGCCTATGAGCGCCAGGGCGCCGATTTGTTTATTCGATTGAGCAACGGCGAGCTGGTCCGCCTTGTCGATTTCTTCCGCGTGGATGCGGACGGCTCGCCCGTCCTGTGGATCGCCTCCGAGGATCCGAACGCTGAGGGCGGCGACTGCTACGCGGAGATCTGGTTCGCAGACACCAATGAAGGCGTGCTGACGCCGACGATCACGGGTGCCGCGTGTGAGGCCGGCGGCGCTGCCGGCGGCGGTGTTCTGCCGCTGGTGCTTCTGGGTGGCGCCGGCGCGCTGCTCGCGGCTACCGCGTCCTCCAGCGGCTCCGACGATACGGATGCAGATGCGGATTCTGATGCTGACGCGGATTCTGATGCTGATGCTGATGCCGATGCTGATGCTGACGCTGACGCGGATGCTGACTCCGACGCGGATAGCGATATCGAGATCACCGATCCCGATGGTGATGGTCGTCCGCAAGTCTCCGGTACCACCCAGCCTGGCGCTACGATAGAAATTAAGTGGCCCGATGGCTCGACTTCGACTGGGACGGCCGACAAGGACGGCAATTTCACGATCGAGGCGCCGACCGTCCAGCCCGAAGGTCCGATCGACATTACTATCACGGACAAGGACGGCAATGTGATCGATCAGATCACCATTCCATTTAACCCGGACGAAACCGACGCGGACGCTGACTCTGACGCGGACGCCGATGCTGACGCGGACGCCGATGCTGACGCGGACGCCGATGCTGACGCCGACTCGGATGCGGATGCGGATGCTGACGCGGATGCGGATGCGGATGCGGATGCTGACGCCGATGCGGATGCGGATGCGGATGCTGACGCCGATGCGGATGCGGATGCTGACGCCGATGCGGATGCGGATGCTGACGCCGATGCGGATGCTGACGCGGACGCCGATGCGGATGCGGACGCTGACGCTGATGCGGATGCAGACGCCGATGCGGATGCGGATGCCGACGCCGATGCGGATGCAGACGCCGATGCGGATGCGGATGCCGACGCCGATGCGGATGCCGACGCTGACTCTGATGCGGATAGTGACATCGAGATCACGGATGTCGATGGTGACGGTCGCCCGGAGGTCTCTGGTACCACCAAGCCTGGCGCTACGATAGAAATTCAGTGGCCCGACGGTACAATCTCGACCGGGACAGCGGATGAAAACGGCAAATTTGTAATTGAATCGCCGAGCGTGCAGCCGCCCGGTACGGTTGATATCATCATCACGGATTCAGAAGGTAACATCATCGATCAGATTTCAATTCCGTATGAACCTGACGATACGGACGCCGATGCTGACTCGGATGCGGACGCGGACGCCGATGCTGACTCGGATGCGGACGCGGACGCCGATGCTGACTCGGA
>NZ_JAODNW010000034.1 GCF_025398255.1 Chelativorans intermedius
GTCGTTTCGGCGGGCAGCATCCGTGATCAGCTCATGGGAGCCGCCGAGAGTAAACGCTGGGCGTCGATTCCCGCGTTCGCCAAGAGTGTCACGCCGGCGGGTTCGACCGTGCCGGTATTCGACGAGGACGCGGCCGGCGAACTCATCCAGGTCGCCACACGTCGCACAACACGCGACACCGTTTCGATAGGGATGATCCGGCGTCAGTGTACGACGGATTTCAAGATCGTGCCGATCCGCCGGAAGGTCAGGGAGCTTGCGGGGCTGACCCGCAAGCGCTCACCCGACCATGCCGTTGTCGAGCAATGGATCGGGATCTCGCGCGACGAGATCATGCGCGTGAAGCCGAGCCGCGAAACCTGGCAGGTCAACCGCTGGCCGTTGATCGAGATGCGCATGAGCCGTCAGGACTGCCTCGCCTGGCTGCGCCGCCACGATTACCCCGAACCGCCGAAATCGGCCTGCATCGGGTGTCCATTTCACGACAACGCACGCTGGCGCGCCATGCGCGATCATGATCCGGATGCCTGGTTCGATGCCGTCGAGGTCGATCGAGCCATCCGGACGGGTTTGCGTGGCATTCGGGGAGAGGTCTTTCTCCATCGGTCCGCCGTTCCTCTTGACGAAGCCGATCTGTCGACGCTGTCCGACCACGGGCAACTCGACCTGTGGCCGAACGAGTGCGAGGGCATGTGCGGTGTCTAGGCAGCCTTCGATCCTTCCGATTGCCGTCCGGTCGCGAGATATCGTGGGCATCAGGCTTCCAGCGGATGCCAGAAGCGGACTCTATCGAAGCTGGCTGACCAGCGGAGGACGGTAAGGGCGACGGTTATGTTCTTCGACCGACTGGGCACGGCACCGCTCGTCCTGCGCGCGAGAACCAGCGAATGGAGCCCGGCTGCAGGCGTGGCAGTCTGCCGTCAAAGTCGCCGGCGCCGAGCGCGCGATTGATCCCGCCGACGGACGTTGCGGAAGCGCAATGGCTCCGGGCCCGGGCGCCATGTCGTGTTCCCCTCATCTCGATGATTTGGAGCTCGCCCAGCGCGTCTCGATGGGGCATGTCTGACCGGGACCGGCTTCGCCTCGCCCGGCTTCTGCAACGCCCGTCCAAAACTTTCTTCCCCTGCGAACGTGAGTTCGCATTCCTCGCGCAACAAGAAAGCTCCTCCCGACCGTCCTCCATTTCATTGCGGCCTTTCAGGTGCATGCCGGTCGTTCCCGATCTTTTCGACAGCCATCGAGACCGCGATGGGCGCGGCTCGGAACTTCGAAAGGAACACGACAATGGCTAACATCGGCACCTTCACCACCACCCGCAACGGTTTCACTGGCACGATCAAGACCCTCACGCTGAACGTCAAGGCCCGCTTCGAGCGTGTCGAAAGCCCTTCCGAGAACGGACCGCATTTCCGCATCTTCTCAGGCGCAGTCGAGCTGGGTGCGGCGTGGCAGAAACAGGCCAAGCAGACCGAACGCGACTACCTTTCGGTCAAGCTGGATGACCCGAGCTTTCCGGCTCCCATCTACGCCACCCTGATCGAAGTGGAAGGCCAGGAAGGCGTGCAGCTCATCTGGTCCCGCCCCAACGGCAATCGGGACTGACGAGATCCCCAACGGCCCCGCCGAAAAGGCGGGGCCGTTTTTGGGTCAAACGGTCGCCAGATTAGACCCCAGTCTCCACTTCACTCCCGCCTGCCGCTCAGCGAAAAATGCGGGTCGCGATAGCCCCGGCGCCGCTTCCTGCGTTCGAGCCGCAACATCGCATCGCCGGCCTCGGCGGGCGTGTCGAATGTTTCGATGATCGACTGGCCGCGCGTTCCGATCCGACCCCAATCCCGCACGAGGGACGCCCCGCCGAACAATGTGGGCTGAACGGAAAGGCTGTAGAACCGCCGCATGTTCTGCGACGGGTCAATGCGGCGAAGATGAACCAAACGGCGATCGTTCATGTGCGGAAGTCTCGCTCCACGCGGAAGCGTCGTCCAACGCATTTCTTGAATCGGTTGGCCCTGATCGATTCACGGGATTGATACGACTTCAAACCCGGGGAAACCGCGGGTGGAGGGAACGCCGATCGTTCCTGCAATAGTCGGAAGAGGGGCCATGCAGAGGAACCCGGCTGGTCAGGAGGGCACCGCGCCGCACTTCTTGGCTCTTTCGACAATTTTGGCGTAGGTGGTGCCATTCCCGGACGGAAAATGCTTGCACCACGCGGCCAGAAACTGCTTCTCCCGAGCAAAATCCCGGGCCCTGTGCAAAAGAACAGCGATCCTCATCGGATAGTGAGGCGCCGGAACTTCGCCTGTGGCGAGATACCGTTGGAAGGCATCCGCGACCGTGTCGCACTGCCACGACAGGTCCTGATCGGCCTCTTTCATGAAAGCACGAAAGGAGGCTTCGTCCTGGTTCAGGAAATCCGGCGCACCAGATGCCTCTCCATAGGTGAGCCCTTGATGGAGCATCTTTTTTGTGGCGGCCTTCATCGATCGCCTGCTTAACCGCTCTCGCTTCTCGTCATCCATCACCGGCTCGTTTGCGAAGAGGCCAATGACCTTGTCGACCTTGCCGGCCAGTTCATCTGTCAATTGGCTGTCTTGGACGGGGGCGTTGCGCGGTGGGCGCTGTTTCTGCCTGGCTTCGATCCTGGCACTAATCTCTCGGGCAAGTTCAGAAAGCGTCTGCGCCTGCCGTTTCGCCAGTTGGATCAGTTCCGGCGAAACATCTGCACGGTAGTATTCGGCAACTTGCCATTCGAGCTGCTTGATATGGCTGTCGACCTTGGCTTCAGGTTTCCGCAGCGCGGTGATGCCCAAATTGGGGTTCTCTGAAAGGAACCGCCGGATCTCCTTGATCAGTTTTGTGCGGTCGCGGATGTGTGCTTCCCAACGCTCACGGCGGCTTTCGGCACCGGACGCCGAAAGAGGCTGATGCCGTGGCGGTTCTTCTCGGTAGTACGCGATTGCCTCTTCGCGTGCATCTTGTTCACTTGAGTATGCTTCGGAGAAATAGGGTTCCATCCTGTCCTCGACGTCTGCGATGCAGAACTTCCATCCGCGATCCTGAGGAAAGACCGTGATGCGGGTGGACCCGTCAACGAGCATCGGATTGCCATTCTCCGACACGGTCCAGCCCTTCGTCGAAGATCTGCCGAACAACCACTTCAATAACGCCATTGTCGCCTCCCCAACCGTTTCCATTGTCTACAGATCGCGAGGCCTGGCAAGCAAGGGTTACGGAACGGGGCTACTTGCCCTGAATCGGCTTTCTCCGACGATCGAGATCATATCTTCTCGCCGGAACCAGATGGCGCGGCCGCATCTGAGCGGCGGGTTGCCGGCTGTGAAGACGATCTGTTCATCGGCACGCATCTGCAAGACCTCCTCCGGCAGGATCAGCGGCCGCGCGGAGAGCTGCCGCGAGCGCGTCCGCGACGATCCCGACATGCGCGATGTCCGGCTGAGCTGCTCCACCTCGACCGTCGTGTTGCCGCAGCGCCGCGAGATGTAGTCGGCGGTTTCCGGGTCATTAATTGCCGCAAACGAGATCCACGAGGCCGACTCGAACCATTTGCTCGATGCGTCCCGCCCACCATAGGTCTCGCGCATCTGGCCAATGGACTGGAACAGGAGCAACAGGCTGATGCCGTATTTGCGGCCGGCGTCCCGAGCGGTCTCCAGGATGCGGAGATATCCAAGCCGCGCGACCTCATCGAGCAGGAACAGCGTGCGACGCTTCATCTTGCCATTGCGATTGTAGATCGCATTTGTGAGTGCGCCGATGATGGTGCGCGCCAGGCCGGGATGGGCCTCGAGCGTCTTGAGATCGAGATTGACGAACACGTCGGTGTCGCCATCCGCCAGATCGTCAGTCGAGAAGCTGTCACCGGAGACCAGCGCCGCATAGTTGGGATAGGAAAGCCAATGCGTCTCCTTGACCGCATTGGCATAGACGCCGGAGAAGGTCTCAGGTGTCATGGCGATGAAGGGCGCCACGTTCTCCTTGACGAACGCGGATTCGGAATTGTCGTAGATCAGCTGCAGCCGTTCGCGCAGCTTGGGCTCCGGCTCGGAGAGGTTGGCTCGCATCTGCCGCAGATGCTGGTTTTCCTTTTCCGTATGCCCCGACAGGCACACATCGGCGATCAGCACGGTGATGAGCTGAAGCGCGGACGCGCGAAAGAAGTCGTCGCGGATCGAAGCCTGGCGAGCCGTGTCGGTTACGACCCAGGTGGCGACCGCCACGACGTCCTCTTCCTTTGTCCCGCCGAACCTCCCGATCCAGTCAAGGACGTTGAAGCCGGTGCCCGGCTCCTTCGGGTCGAGCACGAAGACCGATCGGCCTGCCTTGCGCCGGTGCCCGATCACCATCGGCGCGACCTCGTTTGATGGATCGAGGGCGACCAACCCGCCGCCCCATTTGAGCGCCGTCGGAACGGTAACCGAGGTGGTCTTGAAGCCGCCCGACCCGGCGAACACCAGCCCGTGCGAGGAGCCGAACGAACCGTCGAAGCACAGCAGCGGCGATTTTCCCCCAGCACCCCATGTCTCGCGGTCGTCGGCGCGGAAACCGCGCCCGCCGCCCGCCTGCCTGTCGACGCGGCAGGCCTCGCCGACGACGATGCCGCCGGCTTCGGGAAAGAGGCGCCGGGCCGCAGAGATCGTCATCCACTCGCTTTCCCCATGAATGGCACGTTTGCCTCGGACGCGGCGGGGCGCGGCCGACGCGAAAGCGGCATTGCCGTGCATGGCGACGCGCAGACCGAACACGCCGGCGACTGCTGCGACGAGCGCCCCCGTCAGCGTGGCCGGGTCGGTGTATTCGACGATCGATGGGCTGGGCGGCACCGTTGCGGTGAATGCGGCGAGCCGGCCGATTTCGCGAACCGCCGCGATTGTGATCACCACCAACGTGCCGGCGACGATCCCCCAGCCCGCGAGCCGGATTGAGGTCGCGCCTTTGGCCGCAAAGAGAAAGACGAGGCCGATCCCGCCCGCGGTCGCGTAAGGCAGCGCGATGCCGATCCGGCCAAGCATCAGGCGCGCCTCCGGCGCGCGGGCGAAGCTTGCGAGCCAGTGCTCGATACCCGTGAGGCCGAGACATACACCCGTCATGATGATGACAGGGCCAAGGAGCAAGGCGAGCTTAGCCGGGGTCATCGGCGAACGCCTTCATCCCGATCACCATTAGTCGCGCGCGCTCGGCTTCGTCGGTCCTTATCCGGCTCGCGCCGTCGATCAGGAGGCCGAGCAGCAAAGCGCGCTTCTCGTAACGAAGCCCGGCCTTGGCGATCAGCCCGCCGAGCTGGATCTTCTCGCGCGTATCCTTCTTGCGCGCCTCTGACTGGCTTGCCTGCCGCATCCGCTCAAGCTTCGCCAGACGGCCCCTGAGCCGCGCTAGGCGCGACCTGCGCGGACGCGGACCTGGCCGCCCGGCCGCTCCCTTTGCGAAACCGCGTCCCGAGCTCCTCGAATGCAGCCACGAGCGCGCGCTCCTCAATCTCGATATCGCCGAGACCGGCCTTGAGCGCGAGCCGTCCGATGCGCTCGGCTTCGCGCGTTTCAGCCTGCTTGAGCTGCTCCTGCAGCCTGGCGATTTCTTCCCTGATCTTCGATGACGGCTTCTTCATTCCGGTCGTCTCCTTCTCGACCATTCGCTTTGTGGCGATGGCGAGGATCGGCCTGGATCGCGCGCAGCGCGACCCGGCAGAAATGACGGGTCGGCGAAGCCGACGCTTTGAGAGATCATCCCGGCGTTCCGAAGGAATGCCTCCAAGGGCGCAGTAATACGTCGCTGACGCGACGTTGCGCGCCCGGCCCCCGGTCCGGGGGAGGCGTGGGCTGCGGAACGATGTCGTTCAACCGCCGGGCTCGCTGTCACCGTGGCCATCACACACTTCACGCCCCAGATCATCGGACGCGCTGACGGCCGCAGTGCCGTGCTGTCGGCGGCCTACCGGCACTGCGCGAAGATGGAGCATGCGGCCGAGGCCAGAACCGTCGATTATTCGGGCAAGCGCAATCTCGCTCACGAGGAATTCCTGCTTCCCGCCGATGCGCCGAAATGGGCGCGTGAGATGATCGCGGACCGTTCGGTCGCGGGCGCCGCGGAAGCGTTCTGGAACAAGGTCGAGGCGTTCGAACAACGCGCCGACGCGCAGTTCGCTAAGGAGTTCATCATCGCCCTGCCGGTGGAGCTGTCGAAGGCGCAGAACATCGCCTTGGTGCGCCAGTTCGTCCAAGAGCAGGTGCTCGGCCGCGGTCAGGTCGCCGATTGGGTCTATCACGACGATCCGGGCAATCCGCATGTGCATCTGATGACGACGCTGCGCCCGCTGACTGAGAGCGGCTTCGGAGGCAAGAAGGTCGCCGTGATCGGTGCTGATGGCCAGGCGGCCCGCACGAAAACCGGCAAGATCCAGTATCGTCTCTGGGCCGGCGAGAAGGCCGAGTTCCTTGAGCAGCGGCAACGCTGGCTCGATCTCCAGAACCAGCACCTCGCGTTGGGCGGTTTCGAGATCCGCGTCGATGGACGGTCCTATGCGGAGCGCGGCATCGATCTCGTGCCCACAACCCATATCGGCCCGGGCGCAAAGGCGATCGAGCGCAGGGCAATGCGCGAGGGCAGGGACACCAGGCTCGAACGTCTCGCATCGCATGCGGCTGCGCGCGCGGTAAACGCCGAGCGCATTCAGGCCCGGCCGGAGATCGTGCTCGATCTCCTCAGCCGCGAAAAGAGCGTGTTCGATGAGCGCGACATCGCCAAGGTGCTTCATCGCTATATCGACGATCCGGTAGCGTTCCAGCAGCTCCTGGCGCGGATTCTTCAGAGCCCGGATTGTCTTCGTCTCGAAACCGGGACCGTCGATTTCGCGACCGGTGCGCGCTTGCCGGACAAGCTCACCACGCGCGAGTTGATCCGCCTTGAAGCGGAGATGGTATCCCGCGCGTCCGCGCTTGGGAAGGCGAAGGGATTCGGCGTCCGGGAGAAGATTGTCGCCGACGTTTTCGCGCGTCACGACCGTCTTTCAGACGAGCAGCGCACGGCCATCGCGCACGTGACCTCCGGCGCGCGGATTGCCACCGTTGTCGGCCGCGCCGGCGCCGGCAAGACAACCATGATGCGCGCGGCGCGCGAGGCATGGGAGGCGGCAGGCTACACCGTGGTCGGCGGCGCGCTTGCCGGCAAGGCGGCCGAGGGCCTCGAGACGGGAGCGGGAATCCCGTCCCGCACCCTGGCATCCTGGGAACTGCGTTGGAACGAGGCACGCAACCGCTTCGACAACAAGACGATCTTCGTCATGGACGAGGCCGGCATGGTCGCCTCGAAGCAGATGGCGACATTCGTCGAGACCGTCTCGAGGGCAGGCGCCAAGCTCGTCCTGGTCGGCGACGCCGAACAGCTCCAGCCGATCGAGGCGGGTGCTGCCTTCCGCGCCATCGTCGAGCGCACCGGCTATGCCGAACTCAAGACGATCTACCGCCAGAAGGACGCCTGGATGCGCACCGCCTCGCTCGATCTGGCGCGCGGCAATGTGACGGCGGCGCTCTCGGCCTATAGAGGCCACGGGATGGTGATCGGCGAGAAGCTGAAGGCCCATGCGGTCGAAAGCCTGATTGAATCCTGGAACCGCGAATACGATCCCGAAAAGTGCACGCTGATCCTGGCCCATCTGCGCCGCGACGTGCGCGAGCTCAACCGGCTCGCACGCGAAAAGCTGGTCGAGCGTGGCATTGTCGGCGAAGGCCATGCGTTCCGGACGGAGGAGGGGACACGGCATTTCGACACTGGCGACCAGATCGTGTTCCTCAGGAATGAGGGCGCGCTCGGTGTCAAGAACGGCATGATCGCCAAGGTTGTCGAAACCGGACCCGGCAGGATTGTCGCGGAGATCGGCGAGGGTGCGGACAAGCGCCGCGTTGAAGTCGAGGAGCGGTTCTATCGTAATCTCGATCTCGGCTACGCCACCACGATCCACAAGAGCCAGGGCGCGACCGTCGATCGCGTCAAAGTGCTCGCCTCGCTCTCGCTGGACCGGCATCTGACCTATGTGGCGATGACCCGGCACAGGGATGATCTCCAGCTCTTTTACGGCGAGCGGTCATTCCAGATCGCGGGCGGCCTCGACACGCTCCTGTCGCGGCGCAACGCCAAGGAAACCACTCTCGATTATGCCGCCGGACGCTTCTACCGGCACGCGCTCAGCTTCGCCAACAGCCGCGGACTTCATCTCATGCGCGTCGCCCGCACACTCGCCCGCGACCGGCTGGACTGGACGCTGCGCCAGAAGCGGCGCCTTGCCGATCTCGGCCGAAAGCTTCGCGCCGTCGGCACCCGCATCGGCCTCTTCGACACCACCCTGTCCGCCGTCCAATCGAAAAAGGAGGCCGAGCCGATGGTCAAGGGCATCACCACATTCGCCAAATCCATTGCCGACGTCGCGGCCGAGAGGGTCCACGCGGAAAAGGAGGTTGCCAGACAGTGGGAGGAGGTGTCTGACCGGTTCCGCCTGGTGTTCGGCGATCCGGAGGCGGCGTTTCGCGCCATGCGCTTCGATGCCATTCTCGCCGATCCCGCATTAGCATCGGAGCGTCTCGGACAGCTAGCGCGTGAACCTGCTTCGATCGGTTCGCTGCGTGGCCGTGACGGATTGCTGGCAAGCCGCGCGGAACGGCAGGCGCGGCAGAAGGCCGAAGCGAATATCCCGGCACTCGGGCGCGAGATTGAACGCTACCTGCGTTTGCGTGAAGCGGCCACGCGCAGGCTCGAGGCCGATGAAACGGCGCTGCGCGGTCGCGTCTCTATCGATATTCCCGCGCTTTCACCCGCTGCGCGCGTCGTGCTCGAAAAGGTGCGCGATGCGATCGACCGCAATGATCTTTCGGCAGCACTTGGGTTCGCGTTGGCCGATCGCATGGCCAAAGCCGAAATCGACGGCTTCAACAAGGCGGTTTCCGAACGGTTCGGGGAACGCACATTACTATCGAATGCCGCGCGGGACACCGAAGGCGCCGTGTTCAGCAAGGCAGCTCTCGGCCTGCCAGCGGCCGAACGCGAAAAGCTCGCTACGGCCTGGCCGATCATGCGCACCGGCCAGCAGCTCGCCGCCCACGAGCGCACCGTGAAGGTGCTCAAGGAGACCGAGGCTCTGCGACAGAGCCAGCGTCAGTCGCAGGTGCTCAAATGACCCGCAGGCGTCGCGCGCGCGCCATTCTCGGAATCGGCGCCACTGCCGTGATCAGCCTGTTCGCTCTCGCCTATCTAGGCGGCCTGCGCATTAATCTTACGCCGAGCTATCCGCTCGGAGTCTGGCGGATCGTCCCGCTCGACCGCGAGGTTGCCGTCGGCGATCTCGTCATGATCTGCCCGCCGTCAACGTCCGCGTTCACGCTTGCCCGGCAGAGAGGATATCTCCGTTCGGGGCTCTGTCCAGGATGGATGAGCCCGCTGATCAAGACGGTCGCCGCGACGCGGGGACAGCGCGTTGAGATCGTCGGTGCTGTAAGCGTTGATGACGTACCGCTCGCCAGCTCCGAGCTGCGCGCCGTGGACGCCGAGGGCAGGGCGCTCACTCCCTTCGCCGGCGGCGTCGTGCCGCCCGGTCACATCTTCCTCCACTCTGATTTCGCAGGTTCCTATGACTCGAGATATTTCGGGCCGATCCCGGCCGCCGGTGTCCTCGGCCTGGCCCATCCAGTCCTCACCGTTCGTCCGTGATGCCATCAAGACCGCAGGACTCATGGCGCTCGCCGCGGCCACCGGTGCGATCGGATGGAACGGCAGTCTCCTCACCCTCCCGCTCGCCTTCGCGTTCCCCGTCTTGTGGGCAAATTCTCCTTCTCGGATCGCGGCCGGAATTGTGTCGGCGGGATATTTCCTCGCCGCGTCACGCGGTCTGCCACAGGGTGTTGTCAATTACTTTGGCAGCGGGATCGCCGAAGGTCTCGCGCTCTGGCTCGGCGCATCGCTCGCCTTCGTCGCCGTGCATGCTGTACTGTGGACATCGCGGCCCGGGACGGGACGAACCCTTCGATATGCCGCTGCGGCAATCCTCATGAGCGTGCCGCCCTTCGGAATCGTGGGTTGGGCGCATCCGATCACGGCGGCCGGGATCGTGTTCCCGGGCTGGGGATGGTGGGGCCTCGTGGCGGCAGCGATCGGCCTCCTCGCCATGACGACGAAGTTCTGGCCGATCGCAACGCTCGTCTGGGGAGGAGCGTTTGCCTGGTCCGCCGCAACCTGGACGGAGCCCAGCCTGCCCCAGGGCTGGATCGGTGTCGATACGAAATTCGGGGGTGAACGCGGCACATATGCCGGGTTGTTCCAGCATCGCGAGACGATCGCCGCGGTAAAGGCAGCAGCGGCCCAGGGCAACAAGATCGTGGTATTGCCCGAGGGTGCCGCCGGTGTGTGGACGCCGACCGTTGAACGCCTTTGGGTCCGTGAGCTCAAAGGAGTCGACGTCACCGTCAATGCCGGAGCGATCCTGGTTGACGGGCAGGGCTATGACAATGTCATGGTCGAAATCTCGGGCGAGGGAGCGCGCATCCTCTACCGAGAGAGAATGCCGGTGCCAATCTCAATGTGGCAGCCCTGGCTAACGCTGATTGGCGAGTCCGGCGGCGCGCGGGCGCACTTCTTCGCCAATCCGATCGTCGAAACCGGCGGTGTGCGGTTGGTGCCGCTGATATGTTATGAGCAGCTGATTGTCTGGCCCGTCCTGCAATCGGCACTCTACGCACCCGACATCATTGTGGCGACGGGAAACGGCTGGTGGACAGACGGCACAAGCATCGTCGCTATTCAGAAGTCAGCATCCATTGCCTGGGCGCGGCTCTTCGATCTTCCACTTATCATGGCGTTCAACATCTGAGAGGAGCAGACAATGGGCGCTGAGCTATCCGCACCCCGTGTCGCTATGCGACTATTGCCTCAGCCTCGAGGAACTGCCAATTTCTGTTTTTTCGGGCTGTACGGTTAGTATCAGGGGACCACGCTACCTGCGGCGATGTTTTCTCGCAGAAATTAGATGGCGCGAACCAAGCCGAAATGGAAAGTACAACCCGATCATGAAGAGCATTTGCGAAGGCTCGGATCTGATCACGCATGCTCCTTGATTTTCTGCAGCCGTTGTGCATCTAAAAGATGAACAAAAAAGTCATCTTTTAGCCCTCGAACTCACGCAGCAAAAACAGGGCGTCAGGTGGAGATTTGCGACCACATAGCTCGGGACAATGATCGCCTTCATTGAGCCGGAGCTGATCCCGGCGCCATTTCGTCGGGCGTAGGCCAGGTCTTAAATGCGACCGACGGGTCGATCACTTCGAGCGTACCGTTCGCCACGGCCTGGGCGAGCACGATGGAGGCGCGGCCAGCAGCCCCAGAACGTGAGCGGTTCGGGCGCCCGAACGGTGGGTGGCGGCGTGATTGTCGCCGCTGCGGCGGTTACGAGGAGGATTCGATGGTTGAGCATTGCGGCTCCTTTCTTGGGTTCCTCTCGGCTGTGCCTCAGAAGTTGCCTTGGGGCCGGCATAGAATCCTCGACCCTCACCGGGCAGGAATGCCGCTTGGTCCAGTCTTACTTGATCGACGATCAGCGGTCGTACGCACTACAGCACTGCAGGAGGAGCATTGAGCATGAGACGGCGCGATCGACATGACGATGATCCAGAACTGTTCGAACTGCTCGCAAACTTAGAGGAGATCGCAGAAACGACTCGGATTCCCGCGCTCTTGTGCAGGCTACTCGAGATTTATGGACTGAAGTCCGTCGCCTATCTGGGCTCTGGGCTCTCGGCGCAGCCTGGGCAAGGTCCATACCTCGCGGTGACCTATTCGGATGACTGGGTCGATCACTACAAGGCCCAGCGCTTCGTCGATGTTGATCCTGCTGTGCAGATCGGCATGCGACGCATGCTGCCGATCGACTGGGATACCTTCGATCGGAGAGACAAGAACGTGCGGCGTCTGTTCGGAGAGGCCGCTGAGTTCGGGCTCGGCCGCCGCGGCATCTCTCTTCCCGTCCACGGCCAGCATGGTGACAGGGCCTTGGTCTCGATCACGAGCGACGCCAGCGATCGGGACTGGAGACACTTACGCCTCTACTACATGCGCGACTTCCAAATGCTGGCCCTCCATATGCATCAGGCCATCCTGCGGCTGGAGGGCCAGAGAATGGAGACCGCCAGCCTGTCTCCGCGCGAGCGGGAATGCTTGTTGTGGGTCGCCGAGGGGAAGACGGCGTGGGAAACCGCCATCATCCTGGGTTTGTCGGAGCACACGGTGCGCTGCTACCTCGAGAGCGCCAGACATAAGCTCGGAGCTGCCAACAACACCCATGCGGTGAACAAAGCCGGCAAGGCTAGTCTGCTCAGCCAAATACCGTAAATCCGGCAGATACACCGGATTTAGGGTCCTTCTCCCGGGGTTTAGTTGCTTCAGCGTTTTCAACAAACGCAAGGAGCAACACCATGATCACCATCGTCGAAGGCGCGGAGCGCGAGCGTCACTCCACCCTGATTGATGAGATGTTCCGGATGCGGGCAGCGGTCTTCGCCGACCGGCTCGAGTGGGATGTCATCGTGACCGATGGCAGGGAGATTGACCGCTTCGACGCAGAAGATCCCCTATACCTTCTGTCGCTCGACAACCAGACCGGAGCGCTCCAGGGAGCGGTGCGGTTGCTGCCGACTACCGGGCCAAACATGTTGCGCGACGTCTTCCCGGTTCTTGTGCCGGGCGGCGCCCCGGCGAGTCCCCTCATCTGGGAAAGCTCCCGGTTCGCGGTAAACCCTGCCGCATTCAACGCATGCGAACGCGCGGAGGCCAACCATGTCGTTAACTGCACGACGATCGAGCTTCTGTGCGGCATCGTCGAGGTCTGCCAGCGCGCCGGCATCGAGCACGTCGTGTCGGTCTTCGATGCGCGAATGGCGCGAATCTTTCGCACGATCGGTTGCACCTTCGAGGTCATCGGGACCCCGGCCCGAATCGGTAGGACGATGACCTATGCCGGCATATTCGATATGTCGGAAGCCATGCGCGAGCGCCTGGGGGAAACTGGCAGGCTTCTCACGCCTGTGCTGGCGACTGTTGAGCCGCGGCGGATTCCCCACCCCCGCCACGCCTGATTGACCATCGCTTTTGTCACATGGTTCTCTGGTCGACGCGACAACCATGTCCTATAAGTGCCCCGAGGCGGTACGCGCTGCCTCGGGGCGTAGAAACCCCTTTTCCGCGGTTGGTGTTGACCGGATCAGCACCGGAGATCCTCTGGCCAATGGCCGGGGGCCTGGGACGCATGTCCAGGCGCCTCGGTGCTAAAGGTCTCAGGGCCGTCGGAAAACGGTTTCTACCCCCCGGCTTGGGGTCATGGTCTTTCTTTGTTAGCGGGGGCGTACCGCAAACCAAGCCGCAGGGATTGCATGCGGACGAAACTAGACGTCGACATCGGACCTGGCCGGGCGGCGAGATCCATTCAGGCTCTCCTCGCCGGCTTGACGGAGCACGAGCTGAAGCAAGTGGCCATCGCGGTTATTCGGGAGAACAGGAACCGTCTGCAGAATGCCCATGAGCTGTTCGAGGAGCTAGATAGGCTCGTAGCTGCCGGTTCAACAGATGAGCATCTGGCGCAGCTGAGGCATAACTACCGGATCGCGATGCTCAACCTCCATGCGCAGCATCAAATCGTCAGCCTGGTCGTCGAACGTCTCGGATTCGTGCCCGAGGTCGATGGACAACGCCCGGTGCTCAACTAACTGGCGTTGTCGGAGTTAGATCAGTCCGATTCGTGTGGCAATCGTACCTGCCTGCCGGTTGTTTGCGGCCCCGAGCTTATTTGTCGCGTCGTCGATATAAGACCGCACCGAGCGATACGAGATGTCCAGCATGAGCGCGATGTCCTGCATTGACATTCCCTCAGCGAACCACCTCAGGCACTCGGCCTCGCGCGGCGACAAGCGAATGGCGGAGGCAAGGGACGCATCGCCGCTCGCCGCTCCCAACCGGGAGTGCACAAAGGCGACCGAAACCGCCGCGGTGACTGGATCGATGTCCTCAGTCAGTTTGGACACAGGCCGCCCGCTCGCAAGCGTGAACACCATGCGGTCCCTGAATCCCACGGGAATCGAGATCGAGATTCCGGACCTGATACCGAACCGGTCGGCCTCAACGAAGAACTTGATCACGTCCCGCCGCCCGTTGCGCCTCGCCTCATCGGCCGACCATGAGAACAGCGGCGGTCCGTGCTTTGCCTTGGTCACCACCGGATCGACCCGGATGAACTCCCGTTCCACATAAAGCTCCTGCCACGCGCGCGGATAGTTCGAGACCGCGAAGCTCTCCGGACCGCGGAGGTAGAGATAGGCGAAGAAGTCGAACCCGGTATCGTCCGCGAAGTCTCGCAACGAACGGCGGGCTGCACGCTCGTCAAGCGGCAGCGAAAGCCTGTCGATGAGATTGAGCAGATTGGAGTTCAAGGGTGGGCGGGTCCAATGGCAAGCCCCGCGACAGAAGGCGACCCTTCTGCACGGAGCGTTGAAAACAAAATGGGTCATCGCTACCGATACGACCCAGGGAAGACGATGTCCTGGTCGACCAGGACGTTGAACCGGTAGCCCGGACGGATCTCCAGCGTTGGCTGGACGTTGACGTTGCGCGAGACCGTCTGCTCGGAGATCTGCCCGAAGGTTTCGGCGAAGGAGCGCCTTGCGGCGTCCTCGGCGCTGTTGGCTGTGCCGAAGCTGTTGCGGTCCTGCGGCAGCATCATTTCCGTGCCGGCTCCGATCAGAGCGACCAGGATCGCCGACCCGAACGTGCGCAGATAATGGTTGTCGACTTGGTCCCGGAACCCGCCATAGCCAGCCGCATCGGTCCCCGCCATGCCGCTGATCTGAAGCGTCGATCCGTTCGGAAAGATGAGGTCGGTCCATATGACGAGCACGCCGTCCTGCCCGAATGTGACCTCAGAGTCGTAGCGGCCAAAGAGCTTCGATCCCTGCGGGATGAGAAGGTGCCGACCCGTCGCGCTGTCATAGACATTCTGCGAGACCTGAGCCGTGATCCGCCCGGGAAGATCGGAATTGATGCCCGTGACGAGTGTTGCCGGGATGACCGAACCGCGTTTGAGCTCATAGGGCGATATCTGGCCGACGACCGGATTGGGAAGATAACCAAGATCCCGGATGTCCTGATTGAAGAAGCGCTCCTTGGTCGCCTGCCCGTTCGCGTCAGTGGCGCCTCCGATCCCGGCCTCCATGGCGGCGGCATAGAGGTCGAGCGCGCTCCGCGGCCGCGTTGTCGACGATTGCGGTTCGCCAGACACCGTAGCTGTGCCGTCATTGGCGTCAGCCGAAAGGTCGCGCAGGGAAACGGCGATTGGGGAATCAAACGCCGCGTCATTGGCTTGATAACGTGCCATGCGCTGACGGTGCAGCTCGCGCATGAGCTGTTCTTCTTGCTCTCGCTCAAGGCGCGCGCGCCATATCTCTTCCGGCTCCAGTGCCGGCCCTTGCGATTCGTCCGCGGGTGAGGCCGGCGGCTCAGGCATGAACGGGTTTTCCTCTGGCTCGGTCGGCTCGACGGGAATCGGTAACGGCTGCGGTTGGGCCGGTTCGCCGATGATCCCGTCCGGCACGCCCTCCTTGAGTTGGTCGGCATGGGTCGAGGCCGGGCGGGAGCCAGGTGTGAACGCTGCATCGTCATCGCCCAGGCGAATGCCGCGCGAGGACAGGCCATAGAAAATCGCGGCCAGGAAGAGCACCACCAGCACGATCGCCACGACGATCGGCAGGCGATTGAGGCGCCGGATTCGCGGCCCGCCAGTCAGATCGGAGCCACCGAGCTTCAAGCTCTCGGTCATGACGGCTCCCTTGCATCGCGCTGCATGATCGACAGCGGAGAGACCGGCGTCGCCCCCTCCCCGCCCAGCTGGTACATGCGCGTGAGGTCGAGCGTTTGGGTCGACAATCGGACGAGGATGCTGCCCTCGAACGCGTCGACGACATAGGCGAGGCCAACGGTATTCGCCCCCTCCGTCACCTGGTCAGTGGCGACGGCGTAGCCCCAACCCTTCAGCGAAGACTCGAGCGCCGCGCCGAATATGGAGCCGTCCGGCTCAAGCTGGATCGTCGTGGTGCCGGGACCGACCTGCTCGGCAAACCGCCCGACCATATCCCCTGCGATCGAGGACGCCGCCTCCGGGGTGAGCTGCGCGGTTGCCGAACTCGCGACGAGACCCGCACCGCCCAGTGTCTGGCAGCCGGCCAGCAATGCCGCGCAAAGGAAGAAGGCCACCAGGCGAGGTAGGAAAATCGAACGGTGCATCCCCTACCCTCCCCGCCTGATCGTGATTTTCTCCTGTGAGCGTCCGACGCCCGAGACGAGGATCGCGCTGTCGATGTAATAGTCGACCACCATCATGGTGCCGTTCATGCGGTAGTTGACGATCCGGTTCTCGCCACCGGAAACGACAAACAGCACCGGCGCATCCTGGCCCGACAGCGACGAGGGAAACTGGATGTAGGTTTTCTGGCCGTCGCTGTAGATCCGGGTCGGCCGCCATCTCGCCGTTCCGCTCACCCGGAAAGAGAAATTGAGCTGCTCGGCCGGCACGCCGGCGCCGGGCACGATGCTCGCCTCCATGCGCGCGGCGATCTCGGCGAAGCGCGCATTGACGTCTTCGGGATAGTCGAACCCGACTCGCGCCATGTAGTTCGAGTGGTGGGACTTGAGCTGGATGTGGTAGGTGCGCCGCGAGGTCGTCACCACCATCGAGGTGACGAGGCCGGTTTCCGATGGCTTGACGATCAGATGCACCGCCTGGCTACCCGGCGCTCCGGACGTCGCCGGCTCGACCTTCCAGCGCACGGTGTCGCCGAGCAACACGTCGCGCACGATCTCGCCCGGCTGGAGCTCGATGTCGCACACCTGAAGCGGCGAGCAGACCACCGATGGCTGAACTTGGCCGAAGAGGAAGATGACCTTACCGTCCGGGCCGCGCGTCACGACCCCCTGCCCTTGCTGCCACTGGCCCGAAAGGCTCGTGCCGCGCTGTTCGGTGGCATTCAAATGCTGTGCCTGCGCCGGCATCGCGATCATCGAGAATAAAAGTCCGGTGAAGAAAGCTGCGCTCCGGAGTCTGGGTACGTTCATGAAAAGCATCCTCCGGGCACTCACAGCTGCGCCGTCCAGTCGAAATCTCTGAGGTAAAGGCCGATCGGGTTGAGGCGGATGACCGCCTCGTCCTGGGGTGGGGTGAGGGTGACCGTGGCGACGCCCCGAAACCGCTTTACGTCCTGTTCCCTGCCCTGCCGGTCGCGCTCATATTCCGTCCAGTCGACCTGGTAGCTCTGATTGGAGAGCGGCACGATGTTCGTGACCTCTATGGCGACCGTCATCGTGCGGGCGCGGTCGAACGGAGAGTTGCCCCGGAACCAGGCGTTGACCTTCTCCGTCGCCGGATCGGCGGTGCGCAGATGCGCATAGGTGCGGTCGATATACTGCTTCTGCACCACGGCATCTGGCGTGACCGACCGGAAATTGCTGACGAAGCTGCCGAGCGTGGCACGCACGACGCGCGGGTCGGCATATTCGATCTGTTGCGGGAAGCCGGCACTCGCGGCAGTTCCAAGCCGATCGACTTCCACGATATAGGGCACCAGCTGCACCTGCGTGCTCTGATAGAGCGCATAGGAGAACCCGATCACCGCCATCAGCATGCCGGTCACGCCGACGATGCGCCAGGACGCGGCCGCTTTTACATACGAGCCGTAGCGCTCGTTCCATTCCTGGCGTGCGGCAAGGTAGGGGCTTTCCGGTGGGCTCTTTGCGGCCATGGTCTATTTCACGCCTTGTCGTCTGCTGATTTTCTGGTGGTCGGCAGGCCCTGGCTCTGGTCGAGCTTGGAATTGGCAAGACCGAGCGTCGATGCGCCCCAGGTGCCCGGAACGCCGATCGCCTTGTCCCGGCCGGCCGAAGCGAGCGCGGAACCCGCGGCAGTCGCGCCGCTGGCCATGCCTTTGAGCGCAGCCGCGCCGAACGAACTGCCCGAGGCGCGGGCATTCGAATAGGCCGAGGCCCCTGCCCTCGCCCCGCCCCAGGCCAGCGCGGCCCCGCCGGCGGCCATGGTTGCGGCCTGGCCGCCGTGGCGGATCGTCTCCATGCCGCCTGTCACCGAAACACCCTGCACGACGCCCTGAACGATGTTGGGCACATACATGGCAATGACGAACACCACGACGGAAATACCGCCGATGGCCAGCGTAGAGAGAAACTCGTCGGCGCCCGAGGGGGAGTTGGCGAGATCGATGAGCACCTCCGAACCGATGCGCGCGATCATCACCAGTGCCATCAGCTTCATGCCGACCGAGAACGCATAGACGAGATAGCGGACCGCAAAATCCTTGGTGAAGCTCGATCCGCCGAGGCCCAACATGATCATGCCGGCAAGCAGGCCGACATACATCTCGGCCATCACCGCCACGAAGATCGCGGCCACGAGGCTGAAGGCAATGACTACGATCACCATGGCGAACACGGCCGCGATCGCAAGCGCATTGTCCTCGAAGAGACCGAACTGCGCCTTCTCCGACATTTGGCTGGCGACCTGCAGGCCGGCATTGAAGACATTCGCCGGCGAAGCCGATCCTCCGCCGGCGCCGATCTGGAACAGGCCGTCGACCATTGCCCGTGCGAAGTCCGGCCCCTGCTCGAGGATGAAGACGAACAGACCGATGAACATGATGCGCCGCACCAGCTCGGCGAACCACGTGTCGAGCGATGCCGCGCCGAGCGCCAGCCAGACCGCCGCAATGCCGACCTCGATGCCGGCAAGGATCCAGAACAGCGAGCGTGCCGCCTGCATGACGGTCGTCTCCCAGCCCTGCGCGGCGTCCGCGACCTCGTTTTCCAGCGTCGTGAGAAGCGTGCCATCCTGAGCAAGGGCCGGCTGGACAAGAAGCAGCGCGCCGAGGCTGGCGGCAAGCGCGAGTTTAGTTGCCGGGGGCCTCATCGCCCTGCCCCTTCCCATTATTCCAGCGCGGCCGCATCTCCTGCCCGCCGGTGGTGTCATACTCAGTCGGTGTGTCGAGGACGCTGCGTGCCCGGTCCGGTTCCCCGCCAAGGTTCGGGACGAACCAGATCGCAACTGCGATCCCGATAATGACTGTGGCTGCCGCCACGATGATAAGTGTCCGTGTCACCAGCGCGGCTCCATGACCTGGCCGCCCGATGTCGACGGCGCGTTCGAGTTGAAAAAGTCCTCGCGGCGCGTCTGCGCGAGATCCTTTGCGGCCTGTTCTGACTGATGCCAGGTCGCCATCATCGTGATCTGCTGGGAGACGAGGCCGCGCAGTTTCTGCGTCTGCGCCACCTGTTGCGCGGCAATCTGATGGCCGACCTGAAGCGCCTGCATCTGTCCGACGGAGCTCTGCGACATCGAGCGGAGTTGGCTCATCGTCGCCTCTTCACTGGCGAACTGATCGGCCGTCAGCCCGGCCGCCCGCAGGGTCGCCGAAATCGTCTCGCGGTTGGTGTCCGACCATGACTGATAGCTCGAGGAAAAATCCTCGCCCCTCGCGAGCCCCGTCTCGAACTCGGCGAAGCTCTCGAAGCGTTGCTTGAGAACGTCGTCGATATTGCCCATCGCAAAGGCGATGCCCTCGCCCTGATTGACGAGGTTCTGGAGCGCCATGAGGTCGCTTTCGACCTGACCCCAGACGTGATCGGGCAGCTGCAGGGTGTTCTGCAGCATGTTCTCGTAGATGCGGAGTTGGTTCTGGATTTGCTCTGAAAGTTGCGTGATCTGCGTGATCTGGTTCTGGATCTGCTCGGCCGATTGGCCCGTGAGCCCCACCAGCTCCGCGTTGTTGAGGAGCTGTGTCCATTCGGTCGCGTTCCCGGTGACCGCGCCGGCATGAGCCGGGCCCGTGAAAGCCAGGCAGGCGCTCACCACCGCGGCGGCCGTAATCCTAATCGCGTGCAAGAATGGCTTCGGCATTGCCGATCCCCCTTTCCATGAGCCACGCAGCCGGCCAGTCCGGACCATGATCCTTGTGCAGCTGATCGATGCGTTTGAGGTCTTCCTTGCCCGAAGCACCTGCGAAGGCGAGCGCGACCGGGCCAAGCGCCATGTCGAATAGCCGCCTGCCCTCGGGGCTTGCGACGTAGTATTCGCGCTTCGGCATCGCGGTCGCGACGATCTCGATCTGCCGCTCGTTGAAGCCGATGCGCTCATAGAATTCGCGCGTGCCCGGCTCTCGCGCGGCGCCGTTCGGCAGGCAGATCTTGGTCGGACAGCTTTCCTTGAGCACGTCGATGATGCCCGAGCGTTCGGCGTCAGAGATCGACTGTGTGGCGAGCAGCACGGCGCAGTTCGCCTTACGCAGCACTTTGAGCCACTCCCTGATCTTGTCCCTGAAGGTGGGATGGCCGAGCAACAGCCAGGCCTCGTCCAGAACGATGAGACTGGGCGCTCCCGTCAGGCGCTTTTCGATCCTGCGGAAGAGATAGAGGAGCACGGGCACGAGATTGCGCTCGCCCATGTTCATCAACTCCTCGATTTCAAAGGTCTGGAACGCGCCGAGGGCCAGGCCGTCTTCCTCGGCGTCCAGCAATTGCCCCATCGGACCGTCGACGGTGTAATGGTGGAGCGCGTCCTTGATTTCGCGCATCTGCACCCCGCTCACGAAATCCGAGAGCGAGCGGCCTCGCGCCGAGGCCATGAGACCGACCTGCCGCGAGATCGCGTTGCGATGATCGGGCGTGATCGCGACCCCTTGCATGGCGATCAGCGTCTCGATCCATGCGCTTGCCCAGGCCCGGTCTCCATCGCTCGACAGCGTGGCCAGCGGGCAGAACGAGAGCGAAGTCCCCTCCCCTGCCCCGATTTCGTAGTGATCGCCTTCGGCGGCGATCGTGAGCGGGCGCAGCGATCGACCCTTGTCGAAGGCGAAGATCTGCGCGTTTTCGTAGCGCCGAAACTGCGCCGCGATCAGCGCCAGCAATGTCGACTTGCCCGAACCGGTCGGCCCGAAGACAAGCGTATGCCCCACATCGTCGACATGCAGGTTCAGCCGGAAGGGTGTGGAGCCCGAGGCGACCTGCATCAGGGGTGGCGAGCCGGTCGGATAGAACGGGCACGGCGCTGTCGTGCTGCCCGACCAGACCGAGTTGAGCGGAATGAGATCCGCCAGATTGCGCGTGTTGACGAGCGGTTCGCGGACATTGGCATAGGTGATGCCCGGCAGGCTGCCGAGATAGGCTTCGGTCGCATTGAGTGTCTCGATGCGCGCGCCGAACCCTTCGGCCTGGATAAGCCGGCGCACCGCCTCGGCCTGGTCGCGCAGCCGCGCGTCGTCGGTATCGAAAAGGACGATCACCGGTGTGTAGTATCCGAAGGCGACGAGCTGGGACGAGGCCTCGGCAATGGCGTCCTCGGCTTCGGCGACCATCGTCATGGCGTCCTGGTCGACCGCACGGCTCTGGGTCTGGAACAGCTGGTCGAAGAATGGCCGCACCTTCTGCTGCCATTTCTTCCGGGTGCGTTCGAGCTTTGCGCGCGCTTCCTGATCGTCGAGGAAGATGAAGCGGCTCGACCACCGGTAAGTGAGCGGCATCAGGTCGAGCGAATTGAGGATCCCCGGCCAGCTCTCGGCCGGAAACCCGTCAATCGCGACGACGGCCAGATACCGTCCGTCGACCACCGGTGAAAGGCCGTGGTGAAACTCGGCCGTGGCCAGCCAGTCGAGATACATCGGGATTGCCGGCAGGCGCACCGGATGGCTCTCGCCCACGATGCAGAACCGGATGAACTGGAAGAGTTCGTCATACCGGATCTCGCGGTCGGTTTCCGGATCGGCCACCGTGCGCGTTACCATGCGCCGGATCGACAGCACATTGGCCAGGTACTGCTCGAACTCGCGGATCGACGTGCGGAAGGTGTCCAGGACCACATCGGCATAGGTCTCCGAGCGGCTGTCACTGTCGGAATACACATAGCGTGCGAGGCCAGAATGCCGGCGCTCGGGCGGCCGGTAGGTGAGAATGATGGCGTGTTGGCTCTCAAAATGCCCGCTCTCGGCCTCGAAATGCGCCCGGCGTTCGTCGTCGATCGCGCGCGTCACCGGATCCGGAAAATGGCAGTCCCCGCGGGCGGGATAGGCGACGGTGGGGATGCGCACAGCCTCGACCTGGATCATCCAGCCCGATCCGAGCCGGGACAGGATCGCGTTGATCTGCCGCGACACCTCGTTGCGCTCGAGGTTGGTCGAGCTCTCCGAATCCGGGCCGGCAAAATACCAGCCGGCCATGACCGACCCATCCTTGAGCAGGATCACGCCATCGTCGACCAGACCCGCATAGGGTAGAAGGTCGGAGAAGGACGGGCGGGTGTTGCGGAACTGACGAAGCGCGACCATTCCAGTCAGGGCCTCCGCCATGGTGAGGCCGTTGGACGGTAGCCCGCACGGTAGCCGATATGCCGCAGATAGACCTGCCGCATCATCGGATCGGCTTTGGCCATCATGCGAAGCGCAGCCAATACGGCGGCCCAGATAGCAATCCCGAGCAGCACGGAAAACCACGTCAGAACCACGAAGATCAGGATCACCGCGGCAAGACCGGTCAGCAGCACCAGCTCCCGATCGGCCCCCATCAAATGGTTCGGGCGCGAAAGCGCCCGATGGATGCGGGATCGTGCGAGAGCAACGCCTGGCTCAGCCATCGCTCCCCTCCCCTGCCCCGGCCTGCGGCGCCTCATCGGCCGGATAGCCGATCGAGGCGCCGCTCGCGCCGAATAGGCCGACGATCTGGGTGGCGCCGAGGAGGATGCCGGCGACCAGCACGACATATATCAGCCTGCGCGCGAAATCGTTGAGCTCGCCGCCAAAGATGAGCATGCCGCCTGCGACCGCAACGGCGGCCAACGCGATGAAGCCCGCAACCGGACCAGTGATGGACTGCTGTATCTGTTGAAGCGGCCCTTCCCAGGGCAGACCGCCGCCACTTGAGGCGAGCGCCGGCGTCGCGAGTGCGATAAAGAAGAGCGTTGCCGCAACCGGGATGGCGGCCAGAGCGCGGTTGTTATGCGGCATGACTTTCCTCGTCGATCTGGGGATGGTGATCGGTCGCGTAGCGCGCGCCGTCGAAGCCCGTGACATGCATGACATCACGCACGCGCCGTCCGTGGCCGGCACGTTCGATCGAGACGACGAGGTCGACGGCTTCGCCGATCACCTCACGCATCGGCTGCTGGCTGACCTCCGCGGTCAATTGCTCGAGACGGCGAAGCGCGGAGATGGCGCTGTCGGCGTGAATGGTCGTGACGCCGCCCGGGTGGCCGGTATTCCATGCCTTGATGAGGGTGAGCGCGGCACCGTCGCGGACTTCGCCGACGATGATCCGGTCCGGCCTCAGCCGCATCGTGCTCTTCAGCAGCCGGGCCATGTCCACCGTGTCGCTGGTATGCAGGGCAACCGCGTTCTCGGCGGCGCACTGGATTTCCGAGGTGTCCTCGAGGATGACCAGGCGATCGTCCGGCGACAGCGAGACGATCTCCGCAATCACGGCGTTGGCCAACGTCGTCTTGCCCGAACCAGTGCCGCCGCTGATCACGATGTTCATGCGCGAAGCAACGGCGCTCCGCAGCACGGTCACCTGGCGGTGTGTCATGATTCCGGCGCGCACATATTCCTCGAGCGGGATGAGCCGGGATGCCCGCCTTCGAATGGTGAATGTGGGCGCAGCGACGATTGGCGGGAGCAGACCCTCGAAGCGGTGCCCGCCGATCGGGAGTTCGCCCGAGATGATCGGCTGGCTTGCATCCACTTCGGTCTGGAGCGCATGGGCCACGCTGCCGATAATGATTTCGGCGGCGCCTGGCGCGAGTTCGCCAATGGGCTGGACCCCCTGCCCCAGCCGTTCAACGAACAGGCGGCCGTCCGGATTGAGCATGATCTCGACGACGACCGGATCCTCGAGTGCCCCGCAGACCACCTCGCCAAGTGCGTCCATCAGTTTGCGCACGAGCCGTGAACGGGAAGGACTCGAACTCACGGTTCCCTCCTTCCCGAAACCGTCACAATATCTTCGTTGCGGCCAAACATTGCCGGCATTGCATCCACCGCTAATACCCCTGGGCGAGATGCGGCTTTTGCCCGAATGAAGAAAATCGGTCACCCCGGCAGAACTGCCGGGGTGCTCGTAGCTGGTCCCAAACTAGGGTCGCCGGCGTGCTCAAATGGCCGACTCACTTGCCCGACTCGGGAGCTGATTCCACGAACATGGTGAGTTTTCGTCGCAGTTTCGGCTCTAATCTGAAAGGGTCCCGGCAGAATTGCCGGGATAGAGCGGAAGCCAGGTCACGACGACGCGGCTGGTCTAGGCCACTGAAAACACGGAATAAAATTCCGCCAACCGATGGAATCCGTGCCGCCATGACGGACTCTCGTTAAGACTTCGGTAACCAAAATAAACTTGCTGAGCCACGCTTGCTGGGTATGATCACGGATATTCGCCCGTTCTATGGAAAAACCGTGATTGCAGAGATTAGCGTGAACGTTCCGATGCAACTGAATAACAGGTCTGAACTTCCGAACGTCGATGACGTCATCGGTGCGCACGCCGATCTGCTGGGCTCACAGCTGCACACCATCAGCGAGGC
>NZ_JAODNW010000035.1 GCF_025398255.1 Chelativorans intermedius
GCGATGCCGCCCGCGCTGGCGCCACGACCATCATTGCACTAACAATCAAATTGGACCCGTCCGTGGGGGCCGATCAGCGGGGTGTCGTATCTCTGGCCGATCTCGTTCGCTCGACCCTGCGCCTGCGCCCCGACCGGATCATCGTCGGCGAGGTGCGGGGCGCCGAGGCGCTCGACATGCTCAAGGCCTGGAACACCGGCCATCCGGGTGGCATCGCCACCGTGCATGCCAATTCCGCCCATGCCGCTCTCTACCGCATCGAGCAATTGGTGCAGGAGAGCGTCACCGTCATCCCGCGCCGCCTGATCGCCGAGGCGATCGATCTCGTGGTGTTCATCGCCGGGCGCGGCTCATCCCGACACATCGAGACCATCGCCGAAGTCACCGGCCTCGACGCCAACGGCGATTACGCGGTGACCACGCTTTCCATGCCCCAACTGCAATCGCTCTCGTGAAAGGACATCTCATGCGCAAAAAGCTCCGATTTCTGTCGGCTACCGCCCTCACGTTTTTCATGGTTGCGCCGGCCTATGCGGCGGGCTCCGGCATGCCGTGGGAAGAACCGCTCCAGCGTATCCTGGAATCGGTTCAGGGGCCGGTGGCCAAGATCGTCGCGGTGATCATCATCATCGTAACCGGCCTGACACTCGCCTTCGGCGAGACCTCTGGCGGCTTCCGTCGGCTTATCCAGATCGTCTTCGGCCTGTCCATCGCCTTCGCGGCGTCGAGCTTCTTCCTCTCCTTCTTCTCCTTCGGCGGCGGAGCGCTCGTCTGATGGATGCTGCTCGCCACATCGAGGGCTTCGAAATCCCCGTCCATCGCGCGCTGACCGAGCCGATCCTGCTCGGCGGCGCGCCGCGCGCCGTCGCCATCCTCAACGGCACGCTGGCGGCCGCCATCGGCCTCGGTCTCCAGCAGTGGATCGCCGGGCTCGGCCTGTTCGTCGCCGGGCATACGCTCAGCGTTTTTGCGGCCAGGCACGATCCGGACTTCCTGCCCGTGCTCGCCCGCCATCTGCGTCAACGGGGGTGGTGGCGATGCTGAGCTTGGCCGAATACCGTGGGCGAGCCGACCGGCTCGCCGATCTTCTGCCCTGGGCGGCGCTCCTCGCGCCCGGCATCGTCCTCAACAAGGACGGCAGTTTCCAGCGCAGCTTCCGCTTTCGCGGCCCCGATCTCGAAAGCGCGACGGAGGCCGAACTGGTCGGGCTCGGCGCACGGGCCAACAATGCGCTGAAGCGCCTTGGCTCCGGCTGGGCGCTGTTCTTCGAGGCGGAGCGGCTTGAGGCGCAGGATTATCCGCGGTCCAACTTCCCGGATGCGGCCTCATGGCTCGTCGATGAGGAACGCCGCGCGGCCTTTGAAGGTGAGTCAGTTCAGTCATCGCCCCGGTGGAGCGATGACCCGGCGAACGGGCAGGGCCGGCATTTCGAAAGCCGCTATCACCTCACACTTCTCTACATGCCGCCGCCCGACGCGCAGGCGCGCACCGAGAATGCGCTGCTGGATTCCGACCGGAAGGGGGAAGGGGACGGCGGCGGCCGCAACTGGCGGCAGGAACTGGCCCGGTTCCGGGACGAGACCGAGCGGGTGCTGGATTTGCTCAGCGGCTTCCTGCCGGAGATCCGCGCGCTCGACGATGCCGAGACGCTGACCTTTCTGCACGGGGCGATTTCGACGAAGCGCCATCCCGTCGCCGTGCCCGAAACGCCGATGTATCTTGATGGCGTGCTGGTCGATACGCCCTTGACCGGCGGCCTGGAGCCGATGCTCGGCGACCGGCACTTGCGGACGCTGACGATCCTCGGCTTTCCGAACGCGACCCGCCCCGGCATCCTCGACGCACTGAACCATCAGGACTTTGCCTATCGCTGGGGCACGCGCTTCATCCCGCTCGATAAGATGGCGGCGACGAAGGTGCTCACCCGCCTGCGCCGGCAGTGGTTCGCCAAGCGCAAGTCGATCACAGCGATCCTGCGCGAGGTGCTGACCAACGAGCCTGCTGTACTGGTCGATAGCGACGCCGACAACAAGGCGCTCGATGCAGACGCCGCTTTGCAGGCGCTCGGCAGTGATCATGTCGGTTTCGGTTATCTGACGACGACCATCACCGTCTGGGACGAGGACCGGGATACCGCGGAGGAAAAGGTCCGCGCCGTCGAGCGCATCGTCAACGGCCTCGGCTTCACCTGCATTCGGGAAACGGTGAATGCCGTCGAAGCCTGGCTCGGTTCACTGCCGGGCCATGTCTACGCCAATGTCCGGCAGCCGCTCGTCCACACCCTGAACCTCGCCCATCTCATGCCGCTCTCGGCGGTGTGGGCCGGACCGGCGCGCAACGCCCATCTCGCCAAAGTCACTCAGACAGAATGTCCGCCGCTACTCCATGCGGAAACCAGCGGCTCCACACCGTTCCGCCTCTCCACCCATGTGGGCGATGTCGGCCACATGCTGATCGTCGGCCCGACCGGCGCAGGCAAGTCGGTGCTCTTGTCGCTGATCGCACTGCAATTCCGGCGCTATGCCGGCTCTCAGGTCACCATCTTCGACAAGGGCAATTCGGCGCGCGCAGCCGTGCTGGCCATGGGTGGGGAGCATCATGCGCTGGGTGCGGCCCCTGATGACATCACGAACGCGCTCGCCTTCCAGCCGCTCCGCGACATCGACGACCCGGCGACGCGAAGCTGGGCGGCTGAATGGATCGGCGCGCTGCTCGCTCATGAGCATGTCACCGTTACCCCGGAAGTGAAGGAGGCCGTCTGGTCGGCGCTGTGCAACCTCGCCACCGCGCCGGCCGAGGAGCGCACGCTCACCGGCCTGTCCGTCCTCGTCCAGGCGAACGCCCTCAAGGCCGCGCTCCAGCCCTATACGCTCGATGGCCCCTTCGGCCGGCTGCTCGACGCCGCCGAGGACCGGTTGGCGCTGTCCGAGGTTCAATGCTTCGAGACCGAGGAACTGATGCATGAGGCTGGCGTCGTCCTGCCGGTGCTGACCTACCTCTTCCACCGTCTGGAGGAGAGGTTCGACGGGCGGCCGACGCTGCTCATTCTCGACGAGGCCTGGGTCTATCTCGACAATCCGCTCTTCGCCGCCCGCATCCGCGAATGGCTGAAGGTCCTGCGCAAGAAGAACGTGTCGGTGATCTTCGCGACGCAGTCGCTGGCGGACGTGGCCGACAGCTCCATCGCGCCCGCCATCATCGAGAGCTGCCCGCAGCGCATTTTTCTTCCCAACGACCGGGCCATCGAACCCCAGGCGCGCACGGCCTATGAGCGCTTCGGCCTCAACGATCGGCAGATCGAACTGATCGCGCAGGCAACGCCAAAACGGCACTACTACCTGCAATCGCGCCGCGGCAACCGGCTGTTCGAGCTGGGCCTCGGCCCCGTGGCACTGGCGCTCTGCGGCGCCTCCGATCCGTCCTCCCAGACCCTCATCGACACAATCCTGGCCGAGCACGGCAGGGAGGCCTTCGCCGTCGAGTTTCTGAGAGCCCGCGGCCTCGATTGGGCCGCCGACATCCTCGGCCCGTTCTCTCCCCAAATACAGGAGCCAACACCATGAAACGCACGTCTCTCGCGGCGCTCCTCGCCGCATCTCTTGCCATCGCTACGCCACAGGTGGGCCATGCCGCCTGGCCGGTCTTCGATGCCACCAACTACGGTCAGAATGTCCTGCAGGCGGCGCGTGCGCTGGAGCAGATCAACAACCAGATCCAGCAGCTCCAGAACCAGGCGGTCATGTTGCAGAACATGGCAAAGAACCTTCAGCGGCTGGATTTCTCCTCGCTCGGACAACTCCAGGGGGCGCTGAACCGTATCGACGGGCTGATGATGCAGGTCGACGGCCTCAGCTTCGACCTGACGCAGCTCGAAGGCCAGTGGCGGCAGCAATATCCAAGCTCGTACGATGCCACGGTCAGCACCAGCGATATCGCCACTGCCGCGCGCGAGCGCTGGCAGAGTGCCATGAACGCTTTCCGCCAAACCATGCGGGTGCAATCGCAGATCGTCGAGAACGTGCGCGTCGACGAAGGGCTACTCACCGATCTCGTCAATCGGAGCCATGGCGCCGTCGGGGCGCTGCAGGCGCAGCAGGCCGCGAATCAGCTCATTGCGCTTTCGGCCAAGCAGCAGATGCAGATCCAGACGCTGATGGCCGCCCATTACCGCGCCGAGGCAGAAGACGCCGCGCGCAAGGCGCAGGCGGAGGAAGCGGCGCGCGAGACAACGCGCAGGTTCCTCGGTTCCGGCTCCGCCTATTCTGGGAACTGACCGGCAGGGAGGCGACGCGCGATGAATGATCTCGGCATCATCGACCGGTTCATGGAGACCTTCAGCCGCTACATCGACAGCGGCTTCGGACTCTTGTCGGGTGACGTCGCCTTCCTCACCACCATCCTGATCGGCATCGACATCACGCTGGCAGGCCTGTTCTGGGCTCTGGGCGGCGAGGACAACATCATCGGGCGCCTGATCCGGAAGGTGCTCTATGTCGGCGTCTTCGCGCTGATCCTCAACAACTTCCAGAACCTTGCCGAGATCATCTACAGGTCCTTCTCCGGTCTCGGCATCCAGGCCGCGCCCGGCACGCTCGCCGCCGACGATCTGCTCAAACCTGGCACGATCGCCGCCACCGGTTATGAGGCGGCGTATCCGCTCATCGATCAGGTCGGCAATCTCGTCGGCTTTCCGGAAATCTTCGGCAACGCACTCACCGTCTTCGTCCTGCTGCTGGCCTGGTTCCTGGTCCTCATCGCCTTCTTCATTCTGGCGATCCAGCTCTTCATCACCGTGCTCGAGTTCAAACTGACGACGCTCGCCGGTTTCGTCCTGGTGCCCTTCGCGCTCTGGAACAAGACGTCGTTCCTCGCCGAACGGGTTCTCGGCAACGTGATTTCCTCCGGCATCAAGGTGATGATGCTCGCCGTCATCGTCGGCATCGGCTCGACGCTGTTCGCTTCCTTCACCAACGGCCTTCAGGGTCAGGAACCGGACCTTGCCGCCGCCATGTCGCGGGTGCTGGGCGCTCTGGCGCTGCTCGGTCTCGGCATCTTCGGCCCCGGCATCGCTTCGGGTCTTGTATCCGGAGCACCGCAGCTCGGCGCCGGCGCCGCCCTCGGCGCAACTGGTGCTGCGGTGGGCGCGACCATGCTCGCCGGTGGCGCGGCGCTTGCCGGGGCGCGCATGGCCGCTGGCGGCGGTCTTTCCGCCATCCGCGCGGGCACGGCGATGGGGTCTGCCGCTTCTTCCGCCTACCAACTGGGACAGGCGACCTCCGGGACGTCCGGCATGGCAGGCGCCGCGGCCGGTGTTGGTGGCATGGCGCGCGCTGCCGGCGGAGCCGCCACAAACGCCGCGCGCCAAGTCGCGGGTCGCGCCTCTTCCTCTCTGAAAGAAAGCGCCGATGCCGGACGCCGTGGCGCCTGGACGGCCACCGGCGGCACGCCGACCGCCTCCATGTCGGAGGCAAGCGCCGCATCGGCGGGCATCCCCTCCAGTTCCCCGCCGGATTGGGCGAACCGCCTGCGCTCCGAACAGGCGGCGCGTGCGCATCGGCAGACCGCCACCCAAGCCATCAAGGACGGTGACCGGCCCGGCAACGGCGCCAATCCCTCCCTCAATGACAAGGACGACTGACCCATGTTCTTCCGACGACCGATTCAACGATACGGCACGACGCCGGAGCCCGTCACTCCCTATCAGAGGGCCGCCCAGCTCTGGGACGAGCGCATCGGCGCGTCCCGTATCCAGGCAAGAAACTGGCGGGTCATGGCCTTCGGCTGCCTGGCGCTTTCCGTCGGTCTTTCCGGCGGCTTGCTCTGGCAGTCGCTGCAAAGCCGCGTCGCGCCCTATGTGGTCGAGGTCGACAAGTTCGGCGAGGCGCGCGCCGTCGCGCCGGCAATCCAGAACTACCAGCCGGCCGACGCCCAGATCGCCTGGCACCTCGCCCGCTTCATCACCAACGTCCGTTCGGTGTCCACCGATCCGGTGCTGGTGCGCCAGAACTGGCTGTCCGCCTACGATTTCGCCACCGACCGCGCCGCGCTGTTCCTGAACGACCACGCTAAGAAGAACGATCCCTTCAGCGCGATCGGCACCCGCAGCGTCTCGGTCCAGGTGACGAGCGTTGTGCGGGCCTCTGACGCCTCCTTCCAGGTCAAGTGGACCGAGCAGGTCTTCGAGCGCGGTAGCCTGGCCCGCACCGAGCGCTGGACCGCGATCCTGACGGTCGTGATCCAGACCCCGCGCACCGCCGAGCAGCTCCGCAAGAACCCCCTCGGCGTCTTCGTCAACGCCATCGACTGGTCGCGCGAACTCGACGCCACTGCGCCGCAATTGCCCAAGGAGCCCTCTCAATGAAGAAGAACATGTTCGTCATCACCGTGTCGGCGCTGGCCTTGTCCGCCTGCGCCACAAAGCCTTTGCCGCCAACGATCAGCTACGACTCCGACGACTTCAAGCCGGCCGTCATCGACAGGGAACCGGCCAGGCCGGTGAAGATCGTCGAGGTGCCGAAGGTCCTGCCATTGCCGGGCCAGCTTCTGCCGGAGCCCGGCGAGGTGACCGAGGACAAGCGCCCGCCGACCGAGCGGGTCGAGGACGCCAACAAGGCGGCGACCCAGGAGCCGACCAAGCACGGCTATGTCAACGCCATCCAGGTCTATCCCTATACGGAAGGGGCGCTCTACCGTCTCTATGCGGCGCCCGAGCGCGTCAGCGACATTGCCTTGCAGCCCGGCGAAAAGCTCACCTCCGTCTCCGCCGGCGACACCGTGCGTTGGGTGATCGGCGACACGGTGAGCGGCACGGACGATAGCGAGCGCATCCATGTGCTGGTCAAGCCCTTCGCGCCGGACCTCAAAACCAATCTCGTCATCACCACCGACCGGCGCGCCTATCACCTCCAGCTTGAAAGCACCGAGAGGACCGCCATGGCGGCGATCTCCTGGACTTATCCGTCCGACCAGATTCTCGCCCTGCGCCGACAGAACACAGCGGCCGAGGCGGCGTTGCCGGTCGCCTCGAACGTGGCGCTCGAGAACATCCGCTTCCGTTACGCCATCACCGGCGACAGTCCGCCCTGGAAACCGCTGCGCGCCTTCGACGACGGCCACAAGGTCTATATTGAGTTCCCCCGCCGCATTGACCAGGGCGAGGCGCCGCCGCTCTTCGTGGTGGGCGCCGACGGCGGCAACCAGCTCGTCAACTACCGCATGCGCGGCAACTACTACATCGTCGACCGCCTCTTCGCTGCCGCCGAACTGCGCCTCGGCGCCAAGCCGCAGCAGGTGGTTCGGATTTCCCGGACCGACGAGACGCCACGGCGCACCGCGTTGTTTTCGCGCACGGACCGGTAGGGGGAGAGGCCATGACGGATCCCGCCGCACCCACGCCAAAACCTGCCGGTTCGTCCAAGCGCGATCCCGGCAAGCTGGACCTGCGCGCCGCGCCCCGCCGCGTCGTACGCTTCAGGCGCGGCCTTGTCATCGGCGTGGCCGCGCTCGGCTCCGGCGCCATCCTCGGCGTGACCATGATGGCGCTGCAAGGCCCGGCCCTGCGAATCCAGGACCAGGCCGAGGAGCTCTACAACACCGAACGCAAACCGACCCCGGACGGCCTTGCCGCGTTGCCCGGCGATTACAGCCAGGTCAAGCCGGAGACACCGCAGCTCGGGCCGCCGCTGCCCGGCGATCTCGGCCGGCCGATCCTCGAACGCCAGCGGCAGCTCGGCATCGCGCCGGGAGGATCGGAATTGTCCGCCGAGGAGCAGCGCCTCGCCCAGCAGGCCATCCAGGCGAAGGAGGCCGGCGTCTTCTTCCGGATCGAGAACCGGCCGCGGCAGGACACGCCGGCAGTGACGGGCCAGTCCCAGCAAATGGCAGCGACGGAGATAGTTTTGCCCGACGCTGACCGCCTGGCACTCGATCCCGAACGCGACCAGAACAACCAGCAGCGCAAGCTCGACTTCCTGAATCAGCGCGATACTGGCGGCATCTACAATCCGCATGCGCTGCAGACCCCGGTCTCGCCCCATCAGGTGATGGCCGGCAGTGTGATCGCCGCGAGCCTGATCACCGGCATCAATTCCGACCTGCCGGGCCTCGTCGCCGCCCAGGTCACCGAGAACGTCTACGACACGGTGACCGGCCGCACGCTGCTGATCCCGCAGGGCTCGCGCCTAATCGGCACCTATGACAGCGTGATTGCCTTCGGCCAGTCCCGTGCGCTGCTTGTCTGGCAGCGCATCATCCTGCCCGACGGCTCCTCCATCGAGATCGACAATCTGCCCGCCACCGACACCGCCGGCTATGCCGGCCTCGAGGACGAGGTCGACTACCACACCTGGCGGCTCATCAAGGGCATCGCGCTTGCCACCCTGCTCGGCGTCGGCACGGAGCTGAGCCTCGGCAGCGACGAGAGCGACCTGGTCCGGGCGATCCGCGAATCCACCCAGCAGAACGTCAACCGGGCCGGCCAGCGCATCACCGAGAAGAACCTGAACATCCAGCCGACCATCACCGTCCGTCCCGGCTGGCCGCTCAGGATCATCGTCCACAGGGATCTCGTATTGCGCCGCTACCAGGGCTGAAACCTGTCCACCGAAGCTTTAGCAAAGGAGGATCGATCATGGCCAATCTGAAACTCGGAAAACTGCCCGACCGCACGCCGGCGAAGATCACCATCACCGTCGGCGCCGACCTGAACCAGGCGCTACGGGATTATGCGATCCTCTACCGCGCCACCTATGGCGAGGCCGAGTCCGTCGCCGAGCTCATTCCCTTCATGCTGGAGGCCTTCCTCGACAGCGACCGCGCCTTCGCCAAGGCGCGCAAGGAGGGGTTGCCCGAGACGAACATCGACAAACCGGCGCGGCGCGCCCGCTCACCCCGCGCGGGCGATAGCGAAGCGGCGTCGCCCGCTGTCTCATCCGCATCGCAATTCCAGGAGTAACCTATGCAAATCGGCACCTTCACTTTGTCCAATGACGGGGGCTGGACCGGTTCCATCCGCACGCTCACCATCGACGCCAAAGTCCGGCTCGTCCCCAATGACGACCGTACCCATGACAACGCCCCGGCATTCCGAGTCCTTGTCGGCAACGCCCGCATCGGTGACGCCTGGGATGCCCGGACAACGGGTGATCACCCGAAATACTATCTCCGCCTCCGTCTCGACGACCCGAGCCTTCCCGAACCCTTCACCGCCGCCCTGTTCCCCTCCGAGGAGGGGGACTGGGCGCAGCTCGTCTGGAACAGGCGGCGGGAGGGATGAACTGCTCCGATTTGCTCTATTCCGAAATCGTTCGCAAAAGACTTCAGACGGCGATGGCTTTTGCCCATGAATTCGGAAGTCGCGCCCTTCGCGGTCGTGTGGATGTCGCGGAAGGCAAGGCGAGCCTTCCTGCAGGGGAGATTGTTACGAATCCTCGGACCATAAGCGTATGTGCCGAGGATTCGTATCATCGTCCTGCCGGGCTCTCGAAAAGGGGTGCGTCCGTGGTCGTTCCTGCCGGTGCGCCCGTCCCGGACGGCAATGGCATAGAGAATTTTGAAGTCTCCATTTTTTGATGGTTATGGACCATCAAAAGGGGATATATAGGAAATGAAAGTTGCGCATATTTTCAAAATATGCGAATTTGATGGTTATGAGCCATCAAAGAACACCAAGGCTGAAGCCCTTTCTGGAGCGCGTTCCTCCCGGCTTCCTGGTCGACGCCGCATGGCTGAAGCGCTTCGGCATCGATCCCAAGTCCATCCACGATTACGCCGAGCGGGGCTGGCTGGAGCGGGTGGTACGCGGGGTCTACCGCCGGCCGCTGCCTCATACCGATCAGGCAGGGCGCCCGCTTGTCCGACCGGAGACCGACTGGCAGCTCCCGCTGCTGTCGATCCAATGGATCATGGAACATGACGTCCATCTGGGTGGCTTGAGCGCGCTCGGCTTCCATGGGCTCGCTCACTATCTGCCGCTTGGCGGCGGGGAGCGTGTCTATCTCTATGGCGAAGTTCCCTCCTGGCTGGCCCGCCTTCCGGGCAAGGCACAGTTCGTCGTTCGCTCGCGCGTCCTGTTCGGTGACGACCTTGCCGGCGTCGAGAATGCCGAGCACCAATTCGAGAGCGCGCCGGGGGTGGGGGCGGGACATGGCCCGACCGTGAGCCCCTGGCGCTGGCCGCTCAAGGTTTCGTCCCCCGAGCGCGCCATCCTCGAAGCGCTCGACGAGCTGCCAGCCCACGCGACCTTCGACAATCTGGACATGATCTTTCAGGGGCTGACGAACCTGCGTCCCAAGCGCCTGATGACCCTGCTGCGCGCTTGCCGAAGCATCAAGGTTAAGCGCCTGTTCTTCGTGTTCGCCGACCGGCATGCCCATGCCTGGGTGAAGCATCTTGACAAGAGCGCCATCGATTTCGGATCCGGCCCGCGCGCGCTGGTGAAGGGCGGAAAACTGCACCCGGTCTACCGGATCTATGTGCCCGAGACGCTTCTGCCTGCGGATGGGGACGAGGACGCGAGCCATGCGTGAACGCTATGTCGAGCAGGTCCGCTTGCTGATGCGCCTCCTGCCGGCCATTGCGGCTGAGGAGGTCTTTGCGCTCAAAGGCGGTTCGGCCATCAATCTCTTCTACCGGGACATGCCGCGTCTGTCGGTCGATATCGATCTGACCTATGTGCCGATCGAGGATCGCGCCGTCTCTCTTCAGCAAATCGATGCCACGCTCGACCGGATCATGGACTCATTCGGCCGCAGCAACAGGGATGTGCGGCTCCAGCGCATCGCTGGCGGCGGGAACCTGGAAACCCGCATCATGGCCTCTCGCGGTGCGGCGAGTGTGAAGATCGAGACCTCGCCTGTCATGCGCGGAACGGTGCTGTCGCCGGTGCCGATGAGGGTTTCGGACGCGGTGGAGGAGGCCTTTGGCTTCGCCGAGATGCCGGTGCTCGCCTTCGAGGACCTCTTTGCCGGCAAGCTGCATGCCGCCCTCGACCGCCAGCACCCGCGCGATCTCTACGATGTCCACCTGCTCTATGAGAATGAGGGGCTGACGGACGATTTGTTCCGGGTCTTTCTGGTCTATGTCTGCGCGTCCGGCCGTCCGCCGCACGAACTGCTGGCGCCACCGGCTATCCCGATAGAAGAACTGTACACTGAGGAATTCGTTGGGATGACGCGGGAAGAGATCGCGCTGTCCGATCTCGAAACGGCGCGAACGCGCCTGATCACGGATGTCCGAAGGCGTCTGACCGACAACGCAGCGGCATTCCTGATGTCGCTTCACAACGCCGAACCGGATTTCGCTCTCATCGACCTGCCCCAGGGCGAACGGCTCCCCGCCATCCAGTGGAAGCTTCTCAACTTGCGCAGGCTCAAGGCAGAAAATCCAGCCAAGCATGCCGAGCAGGGAGAAATGTTGAAGGCGCTGTTTGCCTAAAGGAGGCGTGGGAGAAGACCAGGGTATATAACGGCCATAAGAACTCGGCTGCTTTTGCGCGATCCTTATCCAGTATGCATCAATACTGGAAAGGTTCGACCCATGAAGGAAAAGGAGGACCAGGCGGCCGCGGTCATCCCGCCTCCGGCGAACGATAATGGGCCAGAGCAACTGGCGAGGGAAGAAGCGGAGCGGCACTTGGACACCATCGCGCGGGCCATTGGCCGCCACATCGCCTGCGAACACATCAGGGCCTGGGAGCGGGAGCGGCGGAAGCGGGCGGCCAACGACAACTGACCAAAGGAAGAGGGGCGGGAACCGGACGGGTGAAATCCGCCCTTGAGAGAAAGGAAAGTCTTATGACCCGCGTTGCGCTATACGCCCGCTATTCCTCGGACAATCAGAGCGTTTCCTCCATCGAGGACCAGTTCCGCATTTGCCGGGATCAGGCGGCGCGGGAGAAGTGGAAAGTGGTGGGGGTCTACAAGGACGCCGCCATTTCGGGCGCAAGCGTCACCTTGCGGCCGGGTATTCAGGCGCTCTTGCAGGACGCGCAGGCGGGCAAATTCGAGATCGTGCTGGCGGAAGCGCTGGACCGCATCAGCCGCGACCAGGCCGATGTCGCCATCCTCTACAAGCATTTCAAATTCGCGGGCGTGACGCTCGTGACGCTTGCCGAGGGCGAGATCTCGGAGCTGCATGTCGGTCTCAAGGGAACCATGAACGCCCTGTTCCTGAAAGACCTCGCCGCCAAGACCCACCGCGGTCTGCGCGGCCGCGTCGAGAAGGGAAAGGCGGGCGGCGGCCTCTGCTACGGCTATGACGTCGTGAAGCGGCTCAACGGCGATGGCGAGCAGGTGCGCGGCGAACGGAAGATCAACGAGGCCGAGGCCGAGATCGTCCGCCGCATCTTTCGCGAATTCGCCGCCGGCAAGAGCCCCAAGGCCATCGCCGCCGATCTCAACCGCGACGGTATTCCCGGTCCCAATGGCAAGGCTTGGGGAGACACCACCATTCGCGGCCATGTCTGCCGGGGCACCGGCATCGTCAACAACGAGCTCTATGCCGGTGTGCTGGTCTGGAACCGGCTCCGCTACATCAAGAACCCGGCGACGGGAAAGCGCGTCTCACGCGTCAACCCGGAGGCCGAATGGATCAGGACCGAGGTGCAGGAACTGCGCATCGTCGACGAAGACCTGTGGCAGGCGGCGCGGCGGCGGCAGGAGGAGATTTCCAGGCAGTTCGAGAATGTCACCAAAGGCGTGCGCGCTTATCGTGCCAAGCACGTCAACGAGCTGCGCCGCCCCGCCTTTCTGTTCTCCGGCCTACTCAAATGCGGCTGCTGCGGCGGCAATTACGGCATCATCACCCGTGACCGCTATGGCTGTCTCAATCGTTATCGGCGGGGTACCTGCGACAACGGCCATACCATCCGTCGCGATGACATCGAGCAGCGTATTCTGTCCGGCCTTACCGAACGGCTGGTTTCGGCCGAGCGGGTCGCCAAGGCCGTGCGCGCCTATGCCGAAGCGCTGAACAGTCAGAACCGTGAACGCCGGGCGCAGGTGGAGCTTGACCGTAAGGCGCTGGAGAAGATCGAACGCGGTATCGCCGGCATCATGGCAGCGATTGAGGACGGCATGTATCAGCCGGCCATGAAGGATCGGATGGAGGAACTGGAACGCCAGAAGGCGGATGTCCTGGCGCGCATGGAACAGGCGCCCGAGGATGTCCCGGACATCCACCCCAACATCGCCGAAATCTACAAGGCCAAGGTGACGCAGTTGAGCGAGGCTCTGGCCGATCCCGAACTGCGCGATCAGGCCGCCGAGGCGTTCCGTGCGCTGGTCGACGAAGTGGTGCTTGAGCCCGGCGACAAGCGCGGCGAGGTCAACGCCACCTTACGCGGCGAGGCGATGAACATCCTCGACATCGTTTCCGGGCGCAAAAGCCGCAACAGATCCCAAGTTATAACAAAAGACGTTGCGGGCCCCCGCAACCATCTTTACTTGCGATGACCCTGCCCGACCGGCGGGGTTTTTCGTTTGGACGGAAAGTGTAAGGATTCCAGCGAGATCGCCGCGCACGTCGATCTCCACCTTGCCGTCCACTGGCGTCAGCACGATGTCCTCGACCAGTGTCCTGATAATATCGGCGGCCTCTGTGCGCTTCTCTTCATCCTCATCCTGCAGCGCATCGTAGAGCTGCTGGACACGCGACCGGTAGAGCTCCGCCATGGAGGGATGCAGAAGGGGCGGAGGCTCGTCCGCTGTCGCTAGGAAGGACGTGAGCTCTGCCTTTCGGGCCTCTAAGCGCTTCATGTCGTCGACGATGGCTTCGATCGGTCCGCCAGACTTGATGGCGGTCAACAGCTTTGCCAACTCGCGATCGATCTTCTCGACCTCTGCTCGGGCCGCGTTGATGCTGGCGCGGCTGTCCATGCGCAGGCGATTGACCTCCTGCGTGAAGACCTCGCAGAACCTGGCGAACAGCGCGGGGTCGACAAGGCGGGTGCGCAGGGCATTCAAGACGCGGGACTCCAGTTCATCGCGCCGGATGTTGACGCGATTATCGCAGGTACCCTTGTTCCGCGCCGTGGAGCAGCCGATCAGCGTCGCAGAGATCGCCGAATACCCTCCGCCGCAGCAGGCGCATTTCGTGAGGCCCGAGAAGAGATACTTCGGACGCCGGCGACGGTGGACCGCCGCCACATCGGCCTGACCGTTCTCGTCTCGCGCGATCCTGTTTCCCGCTTGGCGTGCCTTCACGGCCTCCCAGAGCTCGTCATCCAGGATGCGCAGCTCCGGCACGTCCTGGATCACCCATTCCTCTTCCGGATTCGGCCGCGCCTGCCGCTTGCCCGTGTCGGGATCCTTCACGAAGCGCTGACGGTTCCAGACGATCTTGCCGATATACATTTCGTTGTTGAGGATGCCGTTCCCGCGCTTCGGGTTGCCGTTAATCGTGCTGAAACCCCAATCCCCACCAGAGGGAGCAGGAATACCCTCCTTGTTGAGCGCGAAGGCGATCGTCTTGGCCGACTTGCCTGCGGCATAGTCGCGGAAGATGCGACGGACGACCTCGGCCTGCGTTTCATTGATCGTTCGGCCTCCCCGAATCGGCTCGCCATTCGCATCGAACTTCTTGACGACGTCGTAGCCATAGGAATTTCCGCCCCCGGACTTGCCGGCTTCGATGCGGCCGCGCTGTCCTCTTCGCGTCTTGTCGGCCAAATCCTTGAGGAAGAGCGCGTTCATCGTGCCCTTCAGACCGACATGCAGGTGGGTGACCTCGCCCTCGGACAGCGTGAAGATCTTCACGTCCGAATAGGCCATGCGCTTGAAGAGGCCAGCAATGTCCTCTTGGTCGCGCGAAAGGCGGTCCATCGCCTCGGCGAGAACGAGATCGAAACGGCCACGCGTGGCGTCAGAGATCAGCGCCTGCACACCGGGCCGCAGCAGCGAGGCGCCCGATATGGCATGATCGGAATATTCCTCAACGATGATCCAGCCCTGCTTTTCGGCATGGAGGCGGCACATGCGGAACTGGTCGGCGATGGACGCATCGCGCTGATTGTCGGAGGAGTAGCGGGCATAGATAGCAACTTTCAATGTGCGTCTCCCAAGGCAATCAGGAGCCACGTGAGCCCTGCCTCTTGCTTTCCTTCTCGAAGAATTCGCGAGCCGCCTGCCGTGCGAGAAATTCGACCAAACGGACGAGGCGAGGGTCGGGATCGCCCCGCGGCGTGAACCTCAGCTCCGGCGTCTCGACGAGCATCGCCTCGAGCAGCTCTTCGCGCTCGGTCGGCATGGTGCCCGTTCTCGATTGGTTTGCTTTGCGGCTCATGCAGAGCAGAATTCATGCCCTGATCACGATAAGCAACTGAATTAGAATGCGAATATTCGGCGGCATTCCGCCTGCTCTCGCGCATCACTGCGCATGGCCGCGCACCATGGCGGGTGCTGGCATAGCGAAATGACCTAGCACGGCTCCAAGGATTCCGGCTGTCCATATGAACTCCCGCCTGGCGTCTCCTCATGGTCATGCGCGAACTCGGGCACAATGTCCGACCCGTCAACCATAGCGTATTGCATTTAGCGCTACAAGGCATTATCTTTGCGGTCAAAGGAGGTGCCTCATGGCCACCACAGGCGACCGTAAGGAATATCCCATCTCGATGCGACTGCCGGAATCGGATGTCGCGATGATCGATCGAGCCGCCACGTTGCGCGGCCGCTCGCGCACGGATTTCGTGCGCGATGCCGCGGTTCGCGCCGCCGAAGAGGTTGTCATGGAGAACCGGCTGATCCGTATGAGCCCCGAGGGTTTTGCCGATTTCATGAAGGTGCTGACTGCCCCGGCTGTACCGGTCCCCGAGATTGTCGAACTGGCCGAGCGGCCGGCTCCTTGGGAGGCCGGTTACGTCACCAAGCGGTGAGGCCTTGCCCTTATCGGCTCCCGAACCGGTCACCGCTGCCCATGACGTCTCCGAGTTCTCCTGTGGCAAGCCCACCCTCGACCACTGGCTAAGGACGAGGGCGCTTTCCAACCAGGAGAAAGGCTTCACCGCTGTTATGGTCGTCCATGACGAGGGGCGGGTCGTCGGCTACTACGGCCTTGCGCCTACTGCCGTTGTGCCCTCAGCGCTGCCCCGTTCGATCCGTACAGGCCAGCCACCGGATCCAGTTCCCTGTCTCCTTCTCGGCCAACTAGCCACCGACACGGCCTGGGCCGATCGGGGGATCGGCACGGGGCTACTAAAGCACGCGCTGCAACGCTGTGTGCAGGCGGCTGCTCTCGTCGGCGGTCGCGCGCTGATGGTCAACGCTGTGGATGCCGAGGCTGCGCAGTTCTGGCGGGGGCGTGGCTTCCTGCCCTCCAAAGACGATCCGCTTGTCCTATTTCGCCCGATCTCTGCGATTGCTGCTTCACTGGCCAACGCAAGGCAGGAATAAGCGCGAAAGGTCATTGGATACCGCGCAGGAATGTCCCATCTCCACCCGAAAAGCGGGCGATATTGATCCGTTGGCGTCATCGCGAGGGATAATCGCGCGACTCGGCTTCTCAAGCGGCAGGGCTTCCGGCCTTGTCGTCGTCGGCCTGCCCGAGATTAGAAAGGCGCACTTGTCCTGCTGAAAATTCGGCGATGAGTTGAAGGTGGCCGCCGAGCGCTTCGATGGTCTCGCGCAGCGTGCTGATCTTCATGTCGGAGCGCTGCTCAAGCTGCGCGACCGCGCCCTGTGACTTGCCGAGCAGCGCCGCCAGCTCCTGTTCTGATACTTTCAGCGCTTTGCGCAGTTCCGCAATCTCCGCCTCATGAATTTCGGCCAGCATAGCGTTATTGCGGTTCTCGGCCTTTGGCCGCCTTTTGCCGCTGCCGCCCCTTGTCAGTTCCTTGAATGACTTGTGGCCTATCAATTGTCAGGCATCCTTTTTCAGCCCCGCGCGGTCATCGGGACGGCACCAAATTGACCGTGGAGTTCGAGCGCCTTCATCAAGACAGAGTTGGCGCGGGTAAAGTTGTCGAGCTGGCCTTTCAGCTCATAGGCCCATTTCATGCCGTGCAGGTAGTTGTTGCGGTAGCGGTACACGATAATCAGTACGGCCGCGGCGATGTCCGCTGGATGGTCGGACTCGCCCTTCAACATCAACTCGACAAGATCCTGCCTGTCACCGTGGCGGAAATGAAGATGGTCGAAGTGATGGGTGAACGCCCCCTGCTCAACATATCGGTTCCGGAAGTACGCGAGTGCCTCCGCGAAGCTGTCTTTGGTCAGGCCACCCTGGTCAGCCCAATGGCTCGTGAGATCAACAATCGCCTTCGCGCTCCCGTTCGTCTCCAGTGCGGTCGCTTCGAACCGGCTCCAAAGCAGCGAGAAGTGCATGATGGCGTCGCGCTCGTCGCCTGAGAGATCTGCAAAGCCCGGCGCATGGTGATGTAGCCACTCAATCGCGTTCATTGCAGGTACTCGATCTTGGCCTGACGCGCCTTGACGTCCTCGACCCATTTCTTGAGCGCTGTGATTTCATGCTGCACGGCGTCTGGCTTCGGCAGCGGCGAGTTCAGAGCATCGGTCGAGCTGTGTAGCAGCACCGAACAGCGGCCATAGGCCTTCCACATGGTGGTGCAATCATCCATCGTCAGCGTGGTGAGCTTGGCCAGTCCTTTTGTCTCGACCTTGTTGGAAAGACGCTTGAGTACAGGCCCGACCGCTTCCTCGACCGCGCGTTCCCAAGTCGAGCGCAGCCGCTTCTGAAGCGCATCGACGGCCCTTTCCCAGCCGTCGTGGTCGCCGTTTTCGTAAAGGACTTTCTGGTTGTCGAGCTGCTTCTGCATGCCCTCGATGACCTTTTCGATCGGCTGGGCGCGGGCGGGCGGATCAGGCTGGCAGAATCCCGCATAGTCGTCGGTGCGGGTGACGGAGCGGAATGCGATATGCGTTCCCTTTTCCCGGCACTCCTGGTCGAGGAGGAACAGAAACGCGATGTCGTGGGTCAGCACGATGATTTGCCGGTGCTCGCCTTCGGCGGCTAGCCGCTTGGCAACGGCCTCGCGGTGCATGTGGTCAAGGGAGGAAACCGGATCGTCGAACACGATAGCCGAACGGCTCTCGGTCGTTGCCAGTTCGGCCAGGAAAGCAGCCAGCGCAACGCAGCGGTGCTCACCCTCGCTCAGCACCTCGCCCACCTTGGCTTCGGGTTTGCGGATTAGGCTGACGCGGAAGCGGGGAACACCGTAGCTCGATTTCTCCTTGCGCAGTTCAATCAGAAGGCCCGCAACACCAAGCCTGTCAATCTGGCGGGCGAATTCTGCGCGCAGCGTGTTCGTCACTAGTTGCTCAGCGATCTCGCCGCTCTTGGTCGTGATCTTGTTGGTCGCTGTGTCTTTCGCGCGAACCTTCAGCGCCGCGATCTTTTTGCGGCGGCCGATTTCGGCGATCATGTCTTCCTGCACTGCGGCGAGCCACTCGCGATCGGACAGTTCGTGAAGTTCAGCCGTCAGTTTCGCGCGCTCGTCGGATTCGTCTTCCGCCCGCAGGGCGGAGATCCGGTCCGACAACGCTGTCTCGTGTGCGGCAATGGCCTCATCCGGCCACGCCGCTGCGGCGGGAAGCGGCGCGGTCTCCTCGTCTGCATGATGACGCAGGATCGCGCGCAGCCGCCATTTCGAGGTTACAAGCGCCCGCTGCATGGCAACGGCCAGCTCGCCGTCGTTCAGGTCATCCCGAACGAAGGCGACCGCAGCGGCAACGTCGCTGATAGGGGGGCCTGCGGCAGCAATGCCTTTCACGACCTCAACGTAGGCGTCTTGCGCCTGCTCTTCCTTACGCTTGGTTTCGTCCTTCACGAATTTCTCGAACTGCGCCATCCGGTCCGCTGCTTCGGCATTCAGCTCTTGCTGGCATAGGACGCATCGAGCGCCTTCCGAAGTCACCGGGAACGTAAGGTCGGGATAGGCTTTCTGCGTCGAGTAATCGCGCGCGGCTTCCCAAAGGGCACGCCACACTTCGGACCCCACGTCCGGCAACGGCTCGTCTGCGAAGAGGTCGCCCGCAGCTGCTTCCGCGGCGCTCTGCGCCGCCCGATACGCTTCATGCAGGCCGGACAGGCGGGCGAACTGTTCGTCTGTGATCGCGCCCTTCAGCCGCCCGAACGACTCGCCGATCGCAACCAGCTTGTCCCGCTGCGCCTCGATCCTGCGCGCCGCCTTTTGCGGGGTCCGTACCGGAGACATAGGTTACGGTTTATACCGGAGACATGGGTAACACTTTTGGCCCGAACGGGTTGGGCATTGGTTCCAGTCTGCATGTCTCATCGTCGAAGTATCCTAGATCGTAGTCCATGAAGCTGACCAGCCAGATTTGGTCGTCGGTCTGCTTGATGCCGACGGTCTGGCCGGCGAAGACCTGGCTGAGATTGATCTTGCGCCGCTTGTAGCAGATGCGGCCGCAGGTTGTGACGGTGACAGCCTTGTCGTGGAAGGGGTCGTCGAGCTCCGGCAGTCCGCGATAGGGGCGTGGCGATGGGCTGTAGCGCTCGGCGGGGCAAGCCATATCGAGCGCCTGATGCGGGCGTTCGGTGTTGAACTCCTGAACGAAGGCATCGAACTTTGCCTGCTGCTGCAGGAAGTTGGCGCCGGCCGGCTTGGTGGTTTCCAGCTTGAGCGTCAGATGCATGCGCTCATGTCGGCCGTTCTGCTGCGGGCAGCCGGGTTTGATGCGCTCGATGGCGATGCCGAGTCTGAGCCACCACACCGACAGCCTGGAAAGATTGAACAGCGCATTGGGACTGGCAAAGGGCACGCCGTTGTCGGTCCTGATCGCAGCAGGCAGGCCGAACTCCTTGAAGACGGTTTCGAACACGGTAAAGGCATAGGCCTCCTTGGTGGTGTGAAGCGCCTCGCAGGCGATGAGGTAGCGGCTGGCGAAGTCGCTGATCGTCAACGGATAGCAGTAGCGCCGGTCCGCCAGCATGAACTCGCCCTTATAGTCGGCGCACCACAACTCATTGGGCGCGGCGACGTGAGACAGCGGCGTTCCGGTGGCCCTGTTGCGTCGCTGCTTGCGGCGCTTGACCAGGCCGTGGCGGTCGAGCACCGCATGCACCGTCGAGATCGCCGGACAATGAACGTCTGGATAGAGCCGCGCCAGCCGCTCCCGGATCTTCGGCGCACCCCAGCTCGGCTTGTCCTTCTTGGCACGCACAATCAGCTTCTCGATTTGGAAAGGAAGCTGATTGGCGTGCCGGTAAGGCCGCCGCGAGCGATCCGTCAGTCCCTCCAGCCCGCTGTCGTTGTAGCGATTGATCAGCTTGTAGCCGGTCTTCCGCGAAATCCCGAATTCCCGGCACAGCACCGCCATCTTCTCGCCATCCAGAAGACGGGCAACGAATTTGAGACGCTCATCCATGAGGTTGCACTCCTGCCAAGGCACCTTTGCTCTCCTCGCAAAGGCAAAAAGTGTAACCCATGTCTCCGGAATGAACTGTCACCCTTCTCTCGGGAAGGGCAGCGGCGTGCAGCTGATCATCTCGGACGCCTGCCGCGGCCTCTTAGAGAGCATCGCCGAGTATCTGCCCGAGGCCCGCTGACAACGCTGCGTGGTGCATTTCTACCGCAACGTCTTCAGCCATGTGCCGACGATGAAGGTGCGCGAGATCAGCCCCATGCTGAAGGCGATCCACGCCCAGGAAAGCCGAGAAACGGCGCAGGAGAAGGCCGCCACCGTGGTAGAGGACCTGCGCCGCCAGAAGCTGGGGAAAGCGGCTGAACTGGTCGAAGCCCATATCGACGAAACACTGAGCTACTACCGCTTCCCCGACAGCCACTGGCTGAAAATCCGAACGAACAATCCGTTGGAGAGGATCATGAGGGAGATCCGCCGGCGCACGCGGGTGGTAGGGGCGTTCCCAGACGGGAAGAGCTGCCTGAACCTCGCCGCAGCGCGCCTGCGCCACATCGCCGCCAGCCAATGGTCGACGCGCAAATACATGAACATGGCCCCCTCTACGCAGAGCAAGCCTCAACCCACGGAGCCGTCGCCTGAAAAAAAATGTGCGAAAGATTCTGGACACTACCGCGATGTGCACGCCAACACGAAACTTTTATCGTGCACGAATTCATGATGATCGGCACCGAACCAGCCGATTCACGACAGCAGAGGTTGGAGCGCCCCCGGAGAAAGCGAAAGCCGGTCGCGCCAATCAAGAGGGGCGACCTCTGCTCTATCTGGTGAGCAACAAATCTACTACCCTGGCAGAAGTGCACCCTTGGAAGGAGGCAGCCGTAGCCTTGGCGGAGGTGGCTCCGATCCTCGCCTCCGGAGAGATGGGCAGGCGGCGTGACGGGACTGGGCTACGACGACGAATCGGCTCGCAAAACGACCTTTCCCGAGATGTAGTGTGCAATCATGAGGTCCATATGCGCGCCTCCACCATTCTTATAGACGGTGATCTCGTCGTCCGAACGGCGTCCGCTGGCACGGCCCTGAACGAGGTCGTAAAGATCCCCCTTGACCGTGTCTGCGGTGATGACGCCGCTCGCAATGGGGATGGTCAGTTCACCGATATGGTTGATCGTGGTCTCACGGCTATCCACATAAAGTGATCCGCTCGAAATCAAAGCGTCATCGGCCTCGCGCATGTCGGCCTTATAGGCGCCAATCAAGTCCACATGCGTGCCGGGTTTGATCCAGGCACCCCGAAGGATCGGTTCGCGTGCCATGGTCGCGCTGGTGATAATGTCCGCCTCGGTCGCGGCCGCTGCCAGATCGGAAACAGCAGCGACCGAGAAGGGTTCGGTCTCAAACTCGCGAGCCAGAGCCGTGGACTGTTCCACCCGTCGCGCCCAGATGGACACCCGCTCCAGCCCTGGGAAAAGCGCCTGATAGGCTGTGACGAGGCTTCGGGCGACCGTTCCAGCGCCGACGATCAGAAGACTCCTGCTGTCTGGCCGGGCAAGAAAACGCGCTCCCAGAACGGAATCTGCCGCCGTTTTTAGCTCGGTTACAAGACGGCTGTCGATGATCGCGTCCAACCGGCCATGTTTCGGTTCAAAAACGAACATCGCACCCTGAATGGTCGGCAATCTGTGGGTCGGGTTTTCGTCGAACACGCTCACCGATTTCACCCCGTAGCCGAGTCCATCGATGAAGGCGCCACGGCTGAGCAGCGTGGCATTGGCCGAACAACGGGCAATCGCTGCCGATCAACATGACCAGTTCATCGTGTTGATCGAAGCTGGTGATGCCGATGCGGCCGCCGACCTCGCCGTCGCACATTGGGAACTCTCGCGTGCCGAGATTGAGGGTTTTGTCACCCCCGCAAGCATCCAGATCCCGCTTGGCCGCGCGCCCGGCATGGGGGACCAGAAAGGAGCCTCATGAAGTTCGATGGTATCTATACGCCGGTCATCACGCCTTATCGGGAGGACGGCATCATCGATCACAACGCTTTTGTCGCGATGATCGAATACCTGATCGCTTCTGGCGTCCACGGCATCATCAATGGCGGTTCGATCGGCGAGTATTACGCCCAGTCGATGGACGAGCGGATTGAGATGGCGAAGCTCGCCAAGGATGTGATCGCAGGCCGCGTCCCCTTGATCGTCGGCACCGTCGCGATCCGTTTGGCAGACTCGATCACGATGGCAGAGACCGCAGCCAGGATCGGCGCCGACGCCATTCTTGTCGGATCACCGCCTTATTCGGTGCCAACCGAACGTGAAAACGCGCTCAACGCGCTCGCCATCGACCGGGCAGCCGACCTGCCGATCATGCTTTACAATTATCCTGGCCGGATGGGTATCAACATGGGCGAGGAGTTCCTCGACCGCGTCGGTCGCAGCAGGAATTTCTGCGCTATCAAGGAAAGCTCGGGCGACATCAATCGCGTGCATCTTCTGGCGCGCGATTATCCTCATATCCAGTTGTCTTGCGGCATGGACGATCAGGCTCTGGAGTTTTTCGCCTGGGGCTCGCGCAGTTGGGTCTGTGGCGGATCAAACTTCCTGCCCGCAGAGCATATCGCGCTTTGGAAGGCTTGCGCCGTGGAGGGCAACTTCGACAAGGGGCGCCGAATTATGTCGGCGCTGATGCCCCTGATGCGCGTCCTCGAACAGGGTGGAAAGTTCATCCAATGTATCAAGCATGGCTGCGAGATGAATGGCCTTCGCGCCGGGCCGCCGCGCCCGCCGCTCAGGCCGCTCAACAAGGACGACAAGCGCTCCCTTGAGCAGGTCGTGCGCGTCCTCAGGCAAACCGTGGCAGCCATTGCTGACGAAACCGCCCCCGAAACGAGAGCCGCCGAATGACCGATCTTCTGACAACCGAGGAGTACAGGGCCATCGCCGCCGGACTTACGCTGCCGAACGCCGCCTTCATCGACGGCGCC
>NZ_JAODNW010000036.1 GCF_025398255.1 Chelativorans intermedius
AGCGATGCCGCCCGCGCTGGCGCCACGACCATCATTGCACTAACAATCAAATTGGACCCGTCCGTGGGGGCCGATCAACGGCACTTCCTCTTACGCCGGCGCCCGCGGCGCCCCGACGTTAGTCCCTATCTCTGGGTCAATGATTGTCCAACTTAGAGTGCAAGCATCATTCCTGCAATGATGAAGATCAGTGACAGGAAGGCGGCTGCGAGCAGGATTGGCAACAGCAGTTTCATCTGAGGGCGACGTGCGAAAACTCCGCGCCTGACGATAGGGCGCACGCGCGGCACGGCAATGCCGCTTGCTGATTGTCGCTTCAAAAAAGCGTCCTGGCCTATCGAGAAGCGCGGCCTCATGACACGTCGATAGCGCCGGGCTGCAAGGCCGGCCGCGGTCCGCGCCATGCCGTGTCTTCAGACCTTGAGGTCGGAGATGCCGGTGTCGATATGCGGCTCCCAGAAGGCCACGCTTTCGGCGATCTGCGGAATGACCTCGCGGTCGTTGGGCTCGCGCTCCTTGAACGAGAGCTCCAGGCAGATTTCATTGTCCTCGGCACCGCCCTCGGAGAAGGCTGCAAGCAGCGGCTCCGGCTGGATACGCCCCTTGGCGTTGAATTCGGCGGTGAAGGGCCGATGCCCGCCCTTGTCCATCAGCGACTGCTTTATGTGGATGATCGGGCTGACCTTCGGCACCGCGCGCGCCCAGGCATAGGGATCGTAATCATCCGGGTTCGAGGAGGTGACGTCGCCGTGGTCGATGTCGGCCATCATCCACATGGGGACGGCCATCCCGGCTGCCGAGAGGCGCTCCTGCAGGGCCATGCAGGAGGCGATCGTCTCGCCGAACTCCCGGCCGATGCTCATCGGTTCCCAGAAGATGTAGGAAAGCCCCGCACCCTTGGCATGCTCGGCGACCTCCGCCCAGCAGTCGATGGCGACTTGGATCAGTGCTTCGCGGCGGACGGGGTCGTCATAGTCGCGATAGGTGAAGATGGCGAACTGGGTGCCGACGGATGAACCGCCCAGGTCTGCGATGATATCCGCGAAGGTCTTGAACCAATCGACGTAATAGCGCCGCACCTCCCGGTCCGGATGGCCGAAATGGTTGAGCCGGCCATAGGGACCGGTCATTCCCGACGTCACCCGCACGCCGGTCCGCTCGAGCGCGCGGCCCATCTCGCGCGTCAATCTGCGGACGAGCGAAGAGGGCCAGGAAGGGTTGATGAATTCATGGGTGAGCTGCAGGTCCCGCACCCGCAGGGAGCGGGCGACCGTATCGATGAGATCGTCCGGCTCGGCAAAGCGGTTCACCAGCGGATTGGTGTTCAGGGAAAGGGTGAGTGGCATATCAGGCAGCCTCCCGCATCTCGGCGCTGAACCAATCGGCAAAGTCGGCCTGCTCGGCTTCGGAAAGGTGCAGGCGATGCTTGGTGCGCCGCCACAACACATCCTCCGGCGTCGTCGCCCACTCGGCCTCCACGAGGTAGCGCACCTCGGCCTCGTAGAGATCGCCGCCGAAATGGCGGCCGAGTCCCTCCAGCGACGTTGCACTGCCGACGATCTGCGACAGGCGGGTGCCGTAAAGCCGCGTGTAATGGTCGCGCAGGGAACGGGGCATCCAAGGGTACTCCGCCTTGATGCGCGCGCGGAAACTGTCGAAATCGGCATTCTCGATGTTCCCGCCGGGCAGCGGCGCGGCATGGGTCCAGTCCGCGCCCATCTGCGGAAAGAACCTTTGCAGCTTGCCGAGACCGCGCTCGGCCAACTCCCTGAAGGTGGTGATCTTGCCGCCAAAGACGTTCAGGAGCGGCGCGCCTTCCGTCTCGTCGAGGTCGAAGACATAGTCGCGCGTGACCGCTGAAGGATTGCCCTGGCCGTCGTCGAAGAGCGGCCTGACACCCGAGAAGGAGGTCAGAACATCTTCGGGGCGTAGCTTCTCCTTGAAGTAGCGGTTGACCGCCGCGAGCAGGTATTCGATCTCGCTTTCATCCGCGCTCACCTGCTCCGCCGCGCCCTCATAGGCGATGTCCGTCGTCCCGATCAGCGCCTTGTCGCCTTCATAGGGGTTGATGAAGATGACGCGCTTGTCGTGGTTCTGGACGAGATAGGCGTTCGCGCCCTCCCAGAACTTGGGCACGATGATATGACTGCCCTTGACCAGCCGCACATTGCGAGCCGAGTTCGCACCCGCGACCCGTTCTACCACATCCTTGACCCAGGGGCCGGCCGCATTGACGAGCACCTTGGCGCGGAATTCGCGGATTTCCCCGGTTCGCGTGTTCCGGGTGGTGACGGTCCAGGCGCCATCCTCCCGCCGCGCCGAGATGCAGGGCGTGCGGGTCAGCACCGTCGCGCCGCGTGCCGCCGCATCGACCGCGTTGAGCACGACGAGGCGGGCGTCGTCCACCCAGCAGTCGGAATATTCGAACGCGCGCGTATATCTGTCGAGGAGTGGTGCACCTTCCGGCGCGCGGCGCAGGTCGAGCGTGCGTGTGCCGGGAAGCTTTTTGCGTCCGCCCAGATGGTCATAGAGGAAGAGGCCCAGCCGCACGAGCCAGGCGGGCCTGTCCTCGGGCGAATGCGGCAGGACGAAACGCATGGGCCAGATGATGTGCGGCGCGGCGTTCATGAGGACCTCGCGCTCGATCAGCGCCTCGCGGACCAGCCGGAACTCGTAATATTCGAGGTAACGCAGGCCCCCATGGACCAGCTTGCCGGAGCGCGAGGACGTTCCTTCGCTCAGATCGTCCTTCTCGCACAGCACCACCGACAGCCCGCGGCCTGCGGCATCGCGTGCGATCCCGGCGCCGTTGATGCCGCCGCCGATGACGAAAAGGTCCACCATGTCTCGCTTGTTCATCCTAGCCTTTCTGCGTTCTGCTGGCCGCGTCGAGCGTCATTTGCGCCTGTTCTTCCTCCGCATCGGCGCCGAGCGAGGCGCGGTGCCCGGCGAGGCTGTCCCAGACGGGAGAGAGGGCCTGGCGCGCCGAGACATAAGCCGGGAAAAGCCTCTCATAGATCTGCGCCAGCTCCGGGTCGGGAGGCTCCGCCGGCCCGAGAAGCGGCTTCACCCATTCGGCGATGCAGGAATCCATGTCGGGATAGACCCCTATTGCGACCGCGGCCATCATGGCGCAGCCCGCCGCGCCGGCCTCCTCGCGCGCCGAGACGCGAACGGGTGCGGCGACGCAGGCCGACAGAACGGCGCGAAGCGAGGCGGAACGGGCGGCTCCGCCCGTCAGGCGCAGCTCGGCCGGTATCGGACCCATGGCGGCGTAGCAGTCGCGCGCGGCCATGCCGAGCCCCTCGACCACACCGCGCAGGAGGTCGGGAAAGCGGTGATGCGCCGAAAGGCCGATGAAGCCCGCCCGCGCGTCTGCGTTGACGAACGGACCCCGCTCGCCGGCCTCCGAAATGTAGGGATGATAGAGCAGGGCGCCGGGGGGCGAACGGCCCATCCAGCCTTCGATGCGCTCGACGAGATCCTTGTAGGAATGCTCGTGCCCGGTCTCGCTCATCAGGTCCGCGGCGACGCGCAGCACCCAGTCAATGTTGAGCGTTGCCGCCATATTCGTCTGCACCTGGGTGACGAGGTCCGGCACGGGCAGGCAGATGACGTAGCCGGTCCGCTCGTTATTAAGATGCACGGCACCGGCGCGGACGGCCCTCATGTGCACGCCCGTCGAACCGACGGTCGAGCAGGCGGCATTCTCGTCGCCCGTATGGACCCCGGCTCCGAGTGCGGTCATGACCATGTCCACATAGCCGAGGCAGACCGGCGTTCCGGCGCGGAGCCCTGTCGCTTCCGCCGCACGTTCGGTCAGCGGATGCGTCGTTTGCGTGCCTTCAATGATCTCCGGCAGAAGGCCGCGGCGCTTCGTCAGGCCGAGCGCGTCGATCACCGCATCGTCATAGGTGCGGGTGCGGAAATTACCGAAGGTGAAGGAGGCTTCGGAAGGGTCCGTCGCGCGAACGCCGGTCAGGTTCAGATAGAGCCAGTCCTTGCAGTGGAGCGCGACCTCCGCCCGGTCGAGAAGCCCGGGCACGGTGGCATCCATATGGGCCATCTGCGCGCCTTGCTGGCACGTGTTGAGGCCAGTGCCCGTCGCCGCGAACCGCACCCGGTCGGCCTCAGCATCAGCGGCAAGGCGGCGCACGGCCGGGGCGGCGCGCGCGTCGAGCCAGAGCCAGGCATCGCCGACAGGCCGGTTTCCTTCGCCCACCAGCCAGGTCCCGTCGCCCTGGCCAGTGACGGCGATGGCGGCAGTGCGACTGGCAAGGGACTCGACCTTCTCGCCAAGCTTGCGCAGCGCGGCGGCGCAGTCCGTCCAGGTCTGATCGAGCGACTGGCAGGCAGAGCCGTCCGGCGCCGTCCGGTAATGGTTGAGAACCGACGCATCGGCGATCTGCCGGCCACGCAGGTCGAAGGCCACCGCCTTGATGACCGAGGTCCCCGCGTCAATGCCGATCAGAATATCCGGCTCAGCCATTCAAGCACGCTCCAGCACACGAGGTCGGGCCGGCCGCTGGAGGGGCGGACGCCGTGTGGAAAAATTCCTCGTCAATTCAGCCTCCCTGGGCCGCAGCATCCGCCGGTCGGCGTCTGCATCGCGCAGAGCGCCCGTTCATTCGATGCCGACACGACCGCATAACAAGCTATGTTAGAAACCTAGGCCATATCACATAAAACACTCAATGAAATCACACAAGAGCCGCGGCTATGAGATATGGGCTGAATGGGATCTCCGGTCGCGTCCGAAGCCGCGCATCTGTCATGGTTTCGTCGCGCGCACCACTTCGGAGCTTGAGACAAACTGTCGCCACAAAGCGGCGTAGATTGCCCGGAAAGCAAGGGTTAGCAGTGGTTTCGCTGTGGCCGGGGGGCATGTATTCCACTCGGGCGCGACGGGGGTATCCCATGAGCAGGGGCGCGGAAATTCGCGACCATCTGCATTTCGGCATTGACAGCGCTCCTGAAATCTAACACTATCCTCACACAAGATATCACATACTTAACATTTGCATGTGTGGATCACCTCGTTTCATCGGCCGGTGCCGACCCGCGGCAGAGGAAAGACCCGTGGGCATTTTGGGAATGAGGTGTGTGTGTGGGAGGAGTTGAGAAGATGATCTCATCATTTCACAGGCTGTCCAGATTTGTACGCCGAGATCTCCGGACGCCGGCGGCGCGTCGGTTGTTCCGTTCTTGACGCCTCCGGGCGGCAGGTCGGCGCCGCCCCATTCTCCCAAGTCGAAAACAGGTCGATAGAAGCGTTTTCCCATGAGTACTCAAACCGACATCACGCAACCGCCGCGCCGCAACAGCTTCAGCATGAAAGCGGTTCTCGGCGTAGTGGCCGTCGTTGTCCTGGTGGGCGCCATGGCCCTGGACACCAAGGTGGTGGTCATTGGCTCGGAGGAAGATGCGCGGGCAGCAAGCTTCTCGCCGGAGCGCTTCGGCGAGGAGATGTTCCCGCAGGTCCGGGAGAGCGTTTTGAGCCGCGCCGTCGACGCGCCGACGCTGGCGGCAGCCGTTGCCGAGGACGCAGCCGCCGCTGGTGAGCAGTATGGCGTCGGTGACGGGATCGGCCCTGTGGTCCCGGTGCGATTCACCGGGGTGGCGGGCGAGGAGCGCGCCGGCGTCTACACGGTGGCCGTTGAAGGCGTTCCCGAAGAGACGACGATCCGCGTCCAGACCGGCCCGGCGATCAACGGAACGGATCTGCGCGACGCCACGGGCACGATCTCCTTCGGGCAGTTCACGAACCAGATCGAGTACCAGAACGCCGGTGCCGGCATAAACAATGAGATGAAGCGTCAGGTCCTGGCCGACATCGACACGGAAAACCTCAGCGGCAAGACCATCACCGTCACCGGCGTCTTCAAGCTGATCAACCCGAAGAACTGGCTCGTCACGCCGGTCGAGATGACTGTCCAATGACGCTGCACGACATGAACGGTGTCCGCGAGAAGGAGTCCTCGGTCGTTCTCTCGGCGCGCAACATTGCCAAGTCCTTCGGCAACATTCACGCCCTCAAGGGCGTGAATTTCGACGTCCATCGGGGCGAGGTCACCACGCTCTTCGGTGAAAACGGGGCCGGAAAATCCACGCTGATGAAGATCCTGTCCGGCGTCATCCAGCCGAGCTCGGGGGAGATCGTGCTGGAAGGGCGGCCGGTCACCTTCCACTCCTCGTCGGAAGCGCGCGACCTGGGCATATCGATCATTCACCAGGAGCTCAGCCTCGCGCCCAACATGAACGTTCGCGACAATATCTTCATGGGGCGCGAGATCATGGGGCCGGGCGGCGTCGACTACGCGGAGGAGGAAAAGCAGACCCGGGCGCTGATGCGTGAACTGGAGGAAGATATCGATCCGCTGACCCTGGTCGAGGATCTGCGGCTCGGTCAGCAGCAGCTCGTCGAGATCGCCCGCGCCCTGTCCGTCAACGCGCGCATCCTCATCATGGACGAGCCCACTTCGGCGCTGAGCGCCTCGGAGGTGGAGGTTCTCTTCAAGGTCGTGCACGACCTCAAGAGCCGCGGTGTTTCCATCGTCTACATCTCGCACCATCTCGAGGAGGCGCTGCAGATCACCGACCACGCGGTGGTGCTGCGCGACGGGGTGATGACGGCGAGCGCGCCGCGCAGCGAGATCAACCTGGAATGGATCGTCCGAAATATGGTCGGAGAGAACTTCGACCTGGGTTCGCCGCCGGAGGGACACAGGATCGGCGAGGTCGCCCTGTCGATCCGCGACCTGACCGTTCCCGATACGGCGCGCAAGGGCCGCAACGTTGTCGACGGCGTATCGCTGGACGTTCGCGCGGGCGAGATCGTTTGCATCTACGGGCTGATGGGTGCGGGACGGACCGAGATGCTGGAATGCGTCGCCGGGCGCCTCGCCAATGCTTCCGGCATGGTGAGCCTCCTCGGCCACGACGTTTCGTCGCTTTCCATCGCCGAGCGAATTGAGGAGGGCCTCGTGCTCGTCCCCGAGGACCGGCAGAGGGACGGTCTCGTCCAGACGATGACGGTCGGCAAGAACCTTTCGCTGGCCAGCATCGGCGCGTTCACCCGCAATTCGATCATTTCGCGGCGCCGTGAGCGGTCCCTCGTCGAGCGCGCAATCAAGAACGTGACCATCAAGACCTCCGGCGGCGAGGCCGAGATCGGATCGCTATCGGGGGGCAACCAGCAAAAGGTCGTCATCGGAAAGATGCTGGCCACCAACCCGAAGGTCGTCCTGCTGGACGAGCCGAGCCGTGGCATCGACATCGGCGCCAAGGCCGAGGTTTTCCGCCTGCTCGCCGAAGGCGCGCGGCGGGGCCTGGCCGTCATCTACTCCACCTCCGAGGTCGGCGAGTGCCTGAGCATCGCCCACCGGATCGTCGTCATGCGGCGGGGCCGGATCTCGGCGGAATTTTCGAGCGACGTGTCGAAAGAAGAAATCATGGCAGCCTCCGGCGAGGCCGTGAACGCCATATAAGAACGCTTACCGGAGTCACCCTATGAGCGACACCACCACAGCCGCGAACCAGGCCAGGGCCGGCATCAAGAGCGCCGATTTCGATATCGTGAAGCTGCTCCTGGAAGGGCGGGCCTTTTTCGCGCTGATCGCGATCATCATCACCTTCTCGATGCTCTCGCCGGTCTATTTCTCGGTGAACAACTTCCTCATCATGTCGTCGCACGTGGCTATCTTCGGCCTCCTGGCGCTCGGCATGCTTCTGGTCATCCTCACCGGCGGCATCGATCTGTCGGTCGGCTCGACGCTGGCGCTCGCCGGGGTGGTCGCCGGCTTTCTGATGCAGGGCGTGAGCCTGGAGATGTTCGGCGTCATTCTGTATCCGCCGGTCTGGGTCGTGGTGATCCTGACCTGTGCGGTGGGCGCCTTCGTGGGGCTGATCAACGGTGTCCTGGTCGCCTTCTTCAAGGTTCCCGCCTTCGTCGCCACGCTCGGCCTCCTGTATGTGGCGCGCGGCGTCGCGCTTTTGATGACCAACGGCCTCACCTACAACAATCTGGGCGGACGTCCCGAACTCGGCAACACCGGTTTCGAATGGCTCGGCTTCAACCGGCTTCTCGGTGTGCCGATCGGCGTCGTCGTGCTGGTCGCCGTTGCTGTTCTCTGCAGTCTGCTGCTCAACCGCAGCGCGCTTGGACGCTGGATCTATTCCACGGGCGGCAACGAGCGCGCGGCCGAATTGTCCGGCGTGCCGGTAAAGCGTGTGAAGGTGACCGTCTACGTGCTCTCCGGCATCTGTTCGGCGATCGCCGGGCTGGTCCTGAGCTCGCAGTTGACCTCCGCCGGCCCGACGGCGGGCACCACTTACGAACTGACGGCCATTGCCGCCGTGGTGATCGGCGGCGCGGCGCTGACCGGCGGCCGCGGCACCGTGCGAGGCACGCTCTTGGGCGCCTTCGTCATCGGCTTCCTCTCCGACGGCCTCGTCATCATCGGCGTGTCTTCCTATTGGCAGACCGTTTTCACGGGTGCGGTCATCGTTCTGGCCGTGCTTCTGAATTCCATCCAGTACCGGGGCCGCCGCCGGGCGGCCGCCGCAACCTCTTCTCCGCAAACCGGGAAAGCTTCCGAGTAATCCGCTTGCGGAAAGTCCGGCCGGGCGACCGGCTTTCCAACAACCCAAAGGGAGTGAAACACCATGCTTACCAGAAGAGCGACCCTGCTGTTCGGCGCCGTCCTCGCGGCTACCCCGCTCATGTCGATGAGCGCCTGGGCGCAGGATCAGGGGCTGATCTCGATCATCGTCAACGATCCGTCCAACCCGTACTGGTTCACCGAGGGCGAGGTCGCCAGAAAAACCGCCGAAGAGCTCGGCTATAAGGCGAATGTGAGTGCGCACAAGGGCGACACGAACACCGAGAGCAACCTGATCGACACCGCCATCACCAATCAGGCCAAGGCCATCATCCTCGATCCGGCCAATGCCGACGGTTCGGTCGGCGCCGTGCGCAAGGCGGTCGATGCCGGCATCCCGGTCTTCCTGGTGAACGCCGAGATCAACCAGAGCGGGCTGGCAACCGCTCAGCTCGTCTCCAACAACGCACAAGGGGCGGCCCTCGGTGCCCAGCAGTGGGTCCAGGCCGTCGGCGACGAGGCGAAGTATGTGGAGTTCTTCGGCAATCCGGCCGACAACAACGCCGCCACCCGTTCGAACGGCTACGAGACGGTGCTGAGCCAGTATCCGGGGCTCGAGAAGGTCGCCGAGGAAGTGGCCAACTGGGACCGCACCCAGGGCTACAACAAGATGCAGTCGATCATTCAGGCCAATCCGAACATCGATGCCGTGATCAGCGGCAACGACGAGATGGCTCTCGGCGCCATCGCAGCGCTCAAGGAAGCGAATATGCTCGACGATGTCATCGTCGGCGGCTTCGACGGATCGCCCGACGCGGTCGAGGCCATCAAGGCCGGTGAAATGGCCTATTCGGTCCTGCAGCCGGTGGCCGTCTTCGCCGAGGAGGCCGTGCGCCAGGCCGACTACTACATCAAGAACGGCGAGCCGATGGTCGCGGAAGAGAAGCAGCTCTTCGACTGTGTCCTGATCACGCCCGACAACGTCGACCAGTACACCGGGCCGTTCGTTCTCGAAGGCATGAGCAACTGAGCAGTTGATGCCCTGTTCCCGGCGGGCTTTACAGGCCCGCCGGGACGGCCTGAGAGCAGCTTGACCCCTATCCCGTTTGGGGATCAATTCAGGTTGGGCAGTTCGTTTGTTCCGCCCCTGATCCATTCGACCGCGCAGTGCCTGATGAACGACAGTAATGCACTCCCCGCAATGGACCGGCTGATGGCCGAGGAAGTGCCGAGTGACTCCCGGCAAGCCCGCCAGTTGGCCCGCCGCCAGATGATCGCCGAGACGGTCATGGCCGAGGGATCCATGCGGATCGAGGACCTGACGGAGCGCTTCGGCATCAGCCTGATGACGGCGCACCGGGACCTGGACGATCTCGTCGATCGCGGTCTGTTGCGCAAGACGCGTGGCATCGTGTCCGCCGCGCCGACGAGCCTGGTCGAAGCGAGCGACGTTTATCGCTCCGTCCGCCAGTCGGCCGAAAAGGCGGCCATCGCCGAGGCGGCCTTTCAGTTCATCGAGCCGGGCCAGGCGATCTTCATGGACGATTCCACGTCCGTGCTCCAGATGGCCAAGCTGGTGCCGGAGAAGGTTCCGCTGACGATCATCACCAATTCTCTGACGCTCATGAACGAGCTGAAGGGGATTCGCGACCTGTCTCTTCTCGGGCTCGGTGGCCAGTTTCACAACTGGTGCAACGCCTTCATCGGCCGCATGACCACGAACGAGATCTCGCGCCTCAGGGCGGACACGCTCTTTCTGTCCATGGCCGCAATCACCGACGACATGGTCTTCCACCAGTCGCCGGAGATGGTCGACACCAAGCGGGCGATGTTCGATGCATCGGCAAAGCGCATCCTGCTTGCCGATCACTCCAAGTTCGAGCGCCGCGCGCTTTACGGCATGGTCTCCCTGAGCGAGTTCGATGTCGTCATCGTCGACGACAGGACGCCCGAGCGGCATCTCGACAGGATGCGGGCCAACGGGATCAACGTGGTGGTGGCGCCCGTCACGTAGATCTGCGCCTATCGGTCCGGTCCTCTCCGTGCTGCGGCGCGAGGTCAGGGCCGTTTCCTGAAACTATCCGGCAAAGGAGTGGGGCGATGCCCAGCCTGTTGGGATTGGACAGCGGCCTGACCGTCACCAAGGCCGTTCTTTTCGACAGCGACGGGACGGAGATCGCCGTAGCCCGGCGGCGGGTGCCGCAGCATATCCCGCGTCCGCGCCACGTCGAGCGCGACATGGACGGCCTCTGGTCGGCCGCCGCCGAGGCGATCGCCGCTGCGATCGCGCAAAGCGGACGGCCGGCAAGCGACATCGCCGCCGTCGCCGCCACCGCGCATGGCGACGGCATCTACCTGCTCGACGCGGATCGGAAGCCCCTGGGCGCAGGGATCCTCTCCCTCGACAGCCGGGCGGAAGGCCTTGTCGCCGATTGGTCCAGGACAGATCTGTTCGGCCGTGCGCTGAAGCTCACCGGCCAGACCCCGCACGCCGCGGCACCCTCCGCACTGCTCGCCTGGATCGCCCGGGAGGAGCCGGAGCGTTTCGGAAGGATCGCGCATATCCTGGCCTGCAAGGACTGGCTGCGCTTCTGCCTGACCGGCACCATCGGCACCGACCGCACCGAGGCCAGCACCGCCTTCACCAGGCTTGCGACGCAGGACTATACGACGGACGCGCTGGAACTCTTCGGTCTCGAGGCACTCGCCGCCGCCCTGCCTGCCATCGACCCGCCAGCGGCGGTCGTCGGCCGTGTCACCGAAGCGGCCGCACGGCAGACCGGCCTCGTCGCGGGAACGCCCGTCGCGGCCGGGCTGCACGACGTCACGGCCTCCGCGCTGGGGATCGGCGGACATCGCCCGGGCGTCGTGGACGTGGTGGCCGGCACCTATTCGATAAACGAGATCGTGTCCGACCGGCCCCGTACGGATCCGCGCTGGTTCTGCCGCAGCGGCATCGAGCCCGGCACCTGGAACAGCATGTCGATTTCACCGGCCTCGACCACCAATTACGACTGGTTCCTGGAAACGCTCTGCCGGGCGGAGGCCGGCGCCGCCGACAGCTCCATCCACGAAAGGCTCGCACCGGAAATCAGCCAAGCCCTGAAGCGCCGCTCGACGCTGCTCTTTCACCCCTTCCTTTTCGGTTCTCCCCATGGGGCGAATGCCAGCGGGGCCTTCCTCGGGATGCACGGCTGGCACGACCGCGGCGACCTGCTGCGGGCAGTGCTGGAGGGGATCGCCTTCAACCACCGCTATCATGTCGATGCGCTGCGGGACGGCTTCCCGTTCGAGGCGGCGCGCCTGACGGGCGGTGTGTCGCGTAGCCCGGATTTCGCACAAATGATGGCCGACGTTCTCGGCGTGCCGGTTTCCACGAGCCGGACCGGCGAAGCTGCCGCATGGGGTGCTGCGCTGTGCGCCGGTGCCGCCGTGGGCCTCTTCAAGACACCCTTCGACGATCCGCGCGATCTGGATGCGCTGAGCCGGACCTATTCCCCCGACACGGACCGCCACGCAGACTACAACCGGCGCTACGCCGTCTTCGCCGAGGCCGTCGAGGCGCTGCGTCCGGTGTGGCGGAAGCTTGAAGCGCTCGGATCGGAGACCAAGGCTTGACGCGCGGGACGGACAAGGCCTTCGACGTCGTCATCCTGGGCGGCGGCGTCAATGGCGCGGGATTGTTCCGCGATCTGTGCGAGCAGGGCGTCGACTGTCTGCTGATCGACAAGAACGACTTCGGCTCCGGCACGAGCGCTGCACCCTCGCGCCTTATCCATGGCGGCCTCAAATATCTGGAGACGGGCGAGTTCGGGCTGGTCGCGCAGTCGACGCTCGAGCGCAATCTTCTGCTGCGCAACGCGCCGCATCTGGTGCGCCCGCTGCCAACGGTCATCCCCATCTTCTCCTGGACGAAGGGGATCGGGGCTGCACTCAGAACCTTCTTCGGCGCCAAGAGCGCACCGCGCAGCCGCGGTGTCGTTCTCGTTAAGATCGGCCTGGCGCTTTACGATTTCTACGGCAGCCGCAATAAGGTGATGCCGCGCCACAGCCTCTGGCGCCGGCAGGCGGCACTCAAGAATCTGCCGGCGCTGACCCCGCGGATCGTGGCGGCCGGCAAATACTACGATGCCAAGGTGACCGCGCCGGAGCGCCTCGTCTGGGAGCTGATCCGCGACGGCTTGGCGGCCAATCCGGAGTCGGAAGCGCGAAACGCCACGAGCCTCAGGGGCCAGCGGGATGGAATCCTCGCCTTCGAAGCGACCGACGGAACGGCCTTCACCGTCCGGGCCGCCCTTGTCGTCAATGCGGCCGGCCCCTGGATCGATCGCGTCAACCGCCTTCTGGGCATTCCCGGCAAGCTCATCGGCGGGACCAAGGGTTCCCACATCGTCCTCGATCACGCGGAGCTTGCCCGCCAGCTCGATGGCCGGATGATCTATTTCGAGGCGGATGACGGGCGCATCTGTCTGGTCTACGAATATCTCGGCCGTGTGCTGGTCGGCTCGACCGATATTCCGGCTGACGATCCCGACGATGTCCGATGCGAGGACGACGAGGTCGACTATTTCCTCGACAGCCTGCGCGGGCTTCTGCCGGGGCTCGAGTTCGACCGCGCTCAGATCGTCTATGCCTATAGCGGCATCCGCCCACTGCCGGCCTCGGACAGCACCGCACCCGGGCTGATCAGCCGCGACCACTCCGCGCCCGTTGCCGAGCCGGAGGCCGGGCGCCCCTTTCCCGTCATCTCGCTGGTCGGTGGCAAATGGACGACGTTCCGGGGTTTCGCCGAGGAGGTGGCCGATACCGTCCTGGAGCGGCTCGGGCGCACGCGCCGGGTCTCGACGCGGGAATTGCCCATCGGCGGCGGCCGCGATTATCCCTTGGATGAACCCGCTCGCAGACGCTGGATCACCGACCTTGCCGGTGAAACCGGCTTACCTGAGGAACGCGTGCGCACGCTTCTGGAGCGCTACGGCACCACCGCCGCGGCGATCCTGCGCGAGGAGGCAGCGCTCCCCGAGTCGCGCTTCCTCGACGACGTGCCAGATATCAGCCATGCCGAGATCGCCTGGATCGCGCGAAACGAGGCGGTCGTCCATCTCGGCGACATCGTCTTCCGCCGCACCACGCTTGCGGTGACGGGGCGCCTGACCGCGTGCGATCTCGACGCGATCGCGCGGATCGCCGGCGCCGTGCTCGGCTGGTCGGAGGAGCGCCGGCAGGCGGAGCTTGATGAGACGCTCGACACGTTGCGCCGACGCAACCTGGCGCCGCTGTAGGCCGGGATGGGTTTAGGCGGAATCGTCGGGGTGTGCCTTCACCCTCGCCCTTCGACAAGCTCATGGTTCGACAGGCTCACCATGAGGGCGAAGGCAGACCTGCGTGACCGCCAGCTTTGCGGTCGAAGGGTTGAGCGTTTAAGTGAGCCCTCATGGTGAGCCTGTCCAACCACGAGGGCGACTGCCATGCGCGGCCCACTATGGGCGCGGCCTTCCACGCCGTCTCCAACACGCTCGGATCAGGCGTTCTGGTGATACTTGGCGTCCAGCGCGTCGATTGCCTTCACGTTGTCGGCCGAGCGGCCGTTGGGATCGAAGGTGGAGGCGAGGTAGGCGTCGGCGATGGACTTGGCGAGTTCCGTCCCGATGACGCGCGCGCCCATCGTGATGACCTGCGCGTTGTTGGAAAGGGCCGCGCGTTCGGCCGAATAGGTGTCGTGCGTCTGGGCCGCGCGGATGCCGGGCACCTTGTTGGCCGACAGGCACACGCCGATCCCCGTGCCGCAGCACAGGATGGCGCGGTCATAGGTGCCGTCGAGTACCCCCTGACACACGCGGTCCGAGAGGTTGGCATAGTACTCGCTGTCGCCCGAAGGCGGCGTGCTCACCTCGAAAACCTCGAACCCGTCCTTGCCGGACAGATGCTCCGCAAGCGCCTTGGCGAGCGGGGCACCGGCGCTGTCTCCTGCGACTGCAATCTTCATTGAGCCATCCTTTCCTTACATAACACGGGCACAACGCTCCAGAATGTCGAGATATCCCTCGGCATTCCAGGCAGCGCGCCCGATGAAAAGCCCGTCGATATGCGGGCGGGCGATCAGTTCGCTGCAGTTTTCGGCGTTCACGCCGCCGCCGTAGAGGCACGGCAGGCGCCGCCCGACAATGGCCTGCGCCACCTCGAGGATGAGCGCGTGGCGCCTGTCGGCATAGTCGGGCGAGGCGGGAGTGCCGTTTTCGCCGATGGCCCAGACCGGCTCGTAGGCCAGGAGAATGGGCCTGGTCTTCTGCGCCTCGTCGAGACGGCCCAGGGCCGCCTCGACCTGCGCCGTGAGCACCGTGTCGGCACGGCCCGCGGCCTTGTCCTCGGCGGTCTCGCCGATGCAGATGAGCGGGATCAGTCCGTGGCGTACGGCAGCCTCCGTCTTCAGCCCCACCGTCTCGTCCGTCTCGCCGAAATGCGCACGCCGTTCGGAATGGCCGAGTTCCACCATGTCGAGGCCGCAGTCCGTCAGCATACCGGCGGAGATTTCGCCGGTCCAGGCGCCGGCCTCGGCCCAATGCATGTTCTGCGCGCCGACCTTGACGTCGGTCCCGGAAAGCGCTGCCTTGACCTCGCGCACGGCTGTGAAGGGCGGAATGACGAAGCGCTGGATGCGCGCATCGCCCCCGGCCCGGCCGAGTCCCTCGGCGAACGCCATCGCCTCGGGCAGTGTCTTGGTCATTTTCCAGCTTGTGCCGATCCAAGCCTGCGGCGCATCCGCCATGCCTACTCCTCTTCCGCGAAATAAAGCCTGATTCCCTGGTCCATCAGCGCCCTGGCCTTCGCCTCGGGCAGGGCCCGGCTCGTCACCACCCCGTCGAAGACGTCCAGAGTGGTCATGAGATGCAGCGCAGTACGTTCGAACTTTCCGTGGTCGACCATAAGAAAGCGCCGTGCCGACGAAGCGATCATGCGGCGCTTGATCTCGAGGACCTCCTGGTCCTGGTGGAACACCGTCTGCCCGTGGATGGCGGAGCTGGACAGAAGCACGATGTCGGCGCGCAGGTTCTCGAGCGCGGCAAGCGCAAGCACTCCGAAAAAGCCGTTGAACTTGCGCGAATAGGTGCCGCCGACGGTGATCAGCTCGATCCCGGACACCCCTGACAAGCCCTCGATGATCGCAAGGTTGTTCGTGATGACCGAAAGCGGCCGCTTGTTGACGAGAAAGGGTACGAGGTTCTGGGACGTCGAGCCGTCGTCGATCATCACGCTCATGCCCGGCTCGACAAACTCAGCCGCGCGCCGCGCGATCTGCCGTTTTTCCTCGGCCGCCTGGCGGGCGCGGTAGCGGAAGTCGCTTTCGAACTGGCCGCTCGCCTCGATGGTCGCGCCGCCGCGCACCTTGCGCAACAGGCCTTCCTTCTCGAGCTCGTCGAGGTCGCGGTGAATGGTCATCTTGGAGACGCGGAAGCGCTGGGAAAGCTCCTCCAACGAGGCCGAACCCACCTCGACGAGCATCTCGACGATGTCGTGCTGACGATCTTCCGGCTTCATCTGGTGCGCCTTTCCGTTCTCCGAAAGTATAACACCGTCTGCGTGACATGCAACGCGAATTATGTGATTTTGAGATTTAACATTGTGGTTTTTATCATAAGTCGCTAAACGTCACGCCGAGTCCGGTGAGATATCTGGAGTGGGAGACCTGCACATGAACCAACATAGCCGCGCGCTGGCGCGGGCCGGCGGCAACGCCGCTCAGTTCGCGCTCGCCAACTGCATCCGCACGCTGTCGATCGATGCCGTCGAGGCCGCCCAATCCGGGCATCCGGGCGCGCCGATGGGGCTGGCGGAAGCCGCGACCGTTCTTTGGACCAGGCACCTCAAATTCGACGCCTCCCGCCCCGACTGGCCGGACCGCGACCGTTTCGTGCTTTCGAACGGTCACGGCTCGATGCTGCTTTACAGCCTGCTTTATCTTACCGGCTTTCAGGACATGCCGCTCGACGAACTCAAGCGTTTTCGCCAGTGGGGCGCCAGGACGGCCGGTCATCCCGAGTACGGCCATGCCGCGGGTGTGGACATCACCACCGGGCCGCTGGGGCAGGGGCTTGCCGGTGCCGTCGGCATGGCAATCGCCGAGCGTTCGCTCGCGGCCTCCTTCGGCAGTGAGATAGTCGATCACCGCACCTGGGTCATCTGCGGCGACGGCTGTCTCATGGAAGGCATCAGCCAGGAGGCGATCAGTCTCGCCGGCCATCTCAAGCTCGGCAAGCTGACGGTGCTCTACGACGACAACGCGATCTCGATCGACGGCGACACGGCGAAGGCTTTCTCGGAAGACACGCGGGGACGCTTCGAGGCGGCGGGCTGGCAGGTTCTCGCCTGCGACGGGCACGACGTCGAGGAGATCGACCGCGCGATCGAGCAGGCGAAGGCCGAGACCGCCCGCCCGACGCTGATCGCCATGAAGACGGTGATCGGCCTCGGCGCCCCCAACAAGGCCGGCACGGCCTCCGTGCACGGGGCGCCGCTGGGCGCGGAGGAGCGGACGCTCGCACGCCAGGCGCTCGGCCTTTCCGCCGGCGATTTCGAAATCCCGGACGAACTCCTGTCGACCTGGCGGGAGGCCGGCCGCCGTGGCGCGGCGGCACGGGCCGCCTGGGAAGAGCGGCTCGCCGCGCTCGATACCGGCCGGCGTACCGAATTCGAGCGCAGGCTGAAAGGTGAAATGCCCGAAGGGTTCGACGCGGCCATTGCTGCGGCCAAGGCCCGCCTCTACGCCGAGCCGCAGAAGATGGCGACACGCAAGGCCAGCCAGATGGCGCTGGAAACGCTTGCCGAAATCTGCCCGGAACTCATAGGCGGGTCTGCCGACTTGACGGGCTCCAACCTCACGCGTGTTTCAGCGATGAGCGATTTCCAGGCCGGCACGCCCGAGGGCCGCTACATCTCCTACGGCGTACGGGAATTCGGCATGGCCGCCGCCATGAACGGCATGAGCGTGCACGGCGGCATCATTCCCTATGGCGGGACATTCCTCGTCTTCTCCGACTATGCCCGCAACGCGATACGGCTTTCCGCGCTGATGGAGGTGGGCACCGTCTTCGTCATGACCCACGACAGCATCGGGCTCGGCGAAGACGGTCCGACCCATCAGCCGGTCGAGCACCTGGCGAGCCTGCGCGCCATGCCCAACCTCAACGTCTTCCGGCCGGCCGACGCGGTGGAGACGCTCGAGTGCTGGGAACTCGCGGTGCGCAATCGCAAAACGCCGTCCCTGCTCGCCCTCTCGCGCCAGGGGGTGCCGCAACTGCGCAGCGATGGTGCTGAAAACCTTTGTGCCCGCGGCGCCTATGTCCTTGAGGAGACCGAGGGCGCCCGCGATGTGACCATCCTCGCCACGGGAACGGAAGTCGCGCTGGCGGTCGAGGCGGCACGCACGCTCGGCACGCAAGGCATTCGGGCGGCGGTTGTCTCCATGCCCTGCTGGGAGCTGTTCGACGCGCAGCCGGCCGAATACCGCGCGCGTGTTCTCGGCCTGGCACCGCGTATCGCGGTGGAGGCGGCGAGCAGGTTTGGCTGGACCCGCTATGTCGCATCGGAAGCGGACGTGATCGGGCTCGACCACTTCGGCGCGTCCGCCCCGGCCGACGTCCTCTACGAGAAGTTCGGCATCACCGCCGATGCCGTCGTCAGGCGGGCGCTCGCGCTGGTGGAGGGTTGACGCCGATGGCCCGTGCCGCGGCTCTTGAACTGGCCGGCGACCGATCCGTTTCCGCGCCGTCACTTTCGCGGTTTCTCTCCGAATGGGCGGGCGCGGATGGCGGCCGCTGCGCGCTTGCCGGCCTCGTCTCGACCATCGCCGAGGCGGCCGTGCCGCTCGCCCTGCGCCTGGCCTTGGCGCGGCTTCCAGGCGATCCTGCAGCACCGGTGGCGAAGAACGACAGCGGGGACATCCAGAAGGCGCTCGACCTCGGCGCGCATACGTACATCCTCGATGCCCTGCGCAAGGCATCGGTCGCCCGAGTGGTTTCGGAGGAGGCAGGCGCGCCGATCCTGCTGAATGAGGCAGGCCTCTTGGACGTCGCCATCGATCCGATCGACGGCTCGGGCAGCATCGGCACCGGGGCGCCGCTTGGTCTGCTGTTTGCCGTCTTTCCGAAAGGGGAGAGCTTTCTCCGGTCGGGCCGCGATACCCTCGCCGCCGGCTACGTGGCTTTCGGACACAGTGTCGATCTCGGCTTCAGCATGGGTGATGGCGTGTTCCTTGCAACTCTCGATCCCCGGGACGGCCAATTCCGGGTTGCCGGCCGCGCACCGGCCCTTCCCGAAAAGACCCGGACGATCGCTTTCAATGCGTCGAACTACCGCCACTTCCCGCCCGGCTTGCGCCGCTATATCGACGACTGTCTCGCCGGCCGCCAAGGGCTGCGCGGCGCGGACGTCAACATGCGTTGGATCGCGGCGGCGGTCGGAGACCTCCACCGCATTCTGTTGCGAGGCGGTGTATTCCTGTATCCGGCCGATCATCGCCCGGGATACGAAAAGGGACATCTGCGCCTCCTCTATGAGGCCTTTCCGATCGCCTTCCTGATCGAGCAGGCGGGTGGCGCCGCGACGGACGGGTACGGTCCCATTCTCGCCCGGACGCCTGCCGATATCCACGAAAAGACCGCGCTCGTCTTCGGCTCCGCGGCCGAGGTCGCAACTGTCCAAAGCTACCTGAACGCCTAAGGAGGAATGCCAATGGCCCGCATCACCCTGCGCCAGCTTCTCGACCATGCCGCCGAAAACGACTACGGCGTGCCGGCTTTCAACATCAGCAACATGGAACAGGGGCTCGCCATAATGGCCGCCGCCGACAAGACGGGTGCCCCGGTGATCCTGCAGATGAGCCGCGGCGCGCGCGCCTATGCCAACGACATCGTCCTGTCGCGGCTCATCGACGGGCTGGTCGAGCTTTATCCCCACATCCCGGTCTGCGTACATCTCGACCACGGCAACAACCTGGCCACCTGCGTGACGGCGATCCAGCACGGCTTCACATCCGTCATGATGGACGGCTCGCTCCTGGAAGACGGCAAGACGCCTGCCGACTACGCGTACAATGCCGGCATCACGGCCCGCGTCGTGGAGGTCGCTCACGCGGCGGGCGTATCCGTCGAGGGCGAGTTGGGCGTTCTGGGCTCGCTCGAGACCGGCATGGGAGACCAGGAAGACGGCCACGGCGCGACCGGAAAGCTCTCCCACGACCAGCTTCTCACGGATCCCGAGGAGGCGGAGCGCTTCGTTACCGACACGGGCGTCGACGCCCTCGCCGTCGCCATGGGTACGAGCCACGGCGCCTACAAGTTCAGCCGCAAGCCCGACGGCGACGTGCTTGCCATGAACGTGATCGAGGAGATCCACAGGCGGCTGCCCAACACGCATCTCGTCATGCACGGATCCTCGTCGGTGCCGCAGGAACTCTGCGAGATCATCAATGCCCATGGCGGCGAGATAAAGCCCACCTGGGGCGTGCCGATGGAGGAGATCAAGCGCGGCATTCGCCATGGTGTGCGCAAGATCAACATCGACACCGACATCCGCCTGGCCATCACCGCCGCCATCCGTCGTACCCTCGCAGAGGCGCCCGGAGAATTCGACCCGCGCAAGTATCTGGCACCGGCCAGGGACGCGGTAACGGCCTTGTGCATGGAAAAATTCGAGGGCTTCGGGACCGCCGGCCAGGCCGAAAAGATCAGAGCGGTCCCACTGCGCGAAATGGCGAAGCGATAGGGAACGCATTTCATTCGAAGCCGTTCGATCCCGCGCGGAGACGAGGAGCAGCGGCGATGACGAAGCGGTTTGCGGTTCGCGAAACGGGCGACGACCGGTGGAAGGTGGTCTACACCTCCACCGGAACCGTCGTCACGCTGGAGGGAAGCCCTCTCGATGATCTCGACAGGCACAGGGCCGAAGAGTGCGCGGGGCTCCTCGAAGCCGGCGAGCTTGTGCCGGACCCTTCCGAGGGCCCCTGAAAGGTCACCGCCAGGGCGGCATGGGCGCGCCTACCCTGTGAACCCGAAGAGCTCGGCGGGATTGTCGACGAGTACCCGACGGTGGTGTGCCTCCGGCACCCAGTCGAGCACGGTGTCGAGAAGGGCCCCGTCGTCCGGATAGTCCTCGGTGCGCTTGATGAGGTTGTGCGGCCAGTTCGTGCCCCAGATGACGCGCTCGGGCGCATGCGCCGCAATGTGGCGGGCAACTTCCGCGATATCGTCGTAATCCGGTGGGCCCGCACGCGAGGATTCGTAGCATCCGGCGAACTTGAACCAGCAACTGCCGCCGTCGATCAGCCGCTTCAGTGCCTCGACCTCTGGTGAGGCCGGAGTGGCCCCGCCCGACAGGAACTTGCCGTGGTGGTCGATGATGAAGCGGCTTCGCAGCCGCTCGAGCCGCGGCGCAAGTTCCGGAAGCATGTTGCCGTCGAACTGGACGGCGATGCACCAGCCGAAGGCGTGTGCCCGCGCATCGACCGCTTCCAGCGCTTCCAGCCCGACCGCACCGCCCGGCAAGTCCATGATGCGTGCGCCGCGCACGCCTGCCGCGTGCAGCGCCTCCATATCGCTGTCGGTCGTCTCTCCCGTAATGGCGGCGACGCCGCGCGCGACGGGCCCCATTTCGCGGAGGCAGGCCAGGAGATTGGCATTATCCGCCTGATGCGCGTTGCCCTGCGTAATCACCACGCGCTCGATACCGAGCCACGCCATCACGCGCCGGTAGTCGTCCGGTCCCGGCAGCCCGTCGGGCAGCGCCGGCGCCCCGGGCTTGGCGGGAAAGCCCGGCAGATACATGTGCATCTGCGTGTCCGTCGCACCGGCCGGCATGGGTATTTTGGGCTTTTCGCCCGAAAATTTCCGCTCGATCACGCGTCGGCCTCTTTTAGCGCGAACTCTTCCAATGCCGCCCGCTCGATCTCGATGCCCAGCCCCGGCCCGTCGGGAATGCGCACGACGCCGTTCTCATGCTCTGATCCACCCCCATTGAACGGGTCCACCTTGAAGTATGGTTTTGACCATGAAGGAGGACCACAATGGCAAACAAGCG
>NZ_JAODNW010000037.1 GCF_025398255.1 Chelativorans intermedius
GGGTGGACGACTTTTACGCCGCCCGCAGCAGCTCCATGCCGCCGCTTCCGTGGACTAGTTTCTCACCGCCGTTCTCAACGACCGGTGCAGGAAGCTAAACGTTCCGCCGAACATGCGCATTATCAAGCTGCCCGATCTTCCGGCTCTCGCAGCCTTCAACACGATCGGACCGAACGGCGACCACGTGGCAGACATCAATGGCCGCGCTGCGGCAATCGAGTGCTACCTGGATCTGAATGAAGAAGCTCGCGTACGCTGGACTAGCTACAATTCGAAAGTGGAAAGCTACCAAGGTGAACTCGAGTGTAAAACGCGCTACATGCACGATTTCCTCGCGCAGAGCGAACACCAACACTTGTACGATTACTCCCGACTGGAAGCGGTGCTGGATACGATTATCCAGAGCGCCATCGCGATGCGTGAACCTGAAAGGGCAAAGGAGTTGGCACACGTTTCAGGCGAGGCTAACGCGTAAAATGCGTGAATCTCTGCAAGGCCCCGTGCAGGATTTCCCCCGCATCCTAGACTAGGCGGAGGGATCTCTGAAGCTATTGAGTTTGTATGATTGTGACATGGAGTTCCTCGATGATGGCCGGAAGGCACGCGAGTTCAGGAAGCTTTTTTGCCGGGCTGTCGGCATCGAGACTGATCTCGACGGCGCGGTCAAAGACAGCCACGCATTGCTTGTTGGTGATGCGCGACATGTAGAGAATTCCGTCAAGGTCAGTTTGATCATAGAGCTTCTGGCTCAAACGCCTGCCCGCTGTCTGTGCCTTTGCGCGGACGGCATCGGTTGAGACGCCAAGCAGGCTCGCGCCATCGAACCGCAGATCGAGCAAGAAGAGAGGGCGGACATTGCGAACGCTGGTGATAGAATACCGATCTAACTCCTCCTGAAGGAGCAAGCGTTCGGATTTGCCTTCAAAGCGGTCGCGGATGATGGTTTCCGCGACCGCCGTTTTCACGTCTTGCGCGAGATACAACAGCTTGAATTTGCCCCGTGGGCTCGAAAAGCGGCTCTTGCCGAACCCCATGCCCAGTGGAGTAGCCGCATGCTCCCGGCCCAGGATGCGCACGTAGTCATCGACGCGAACCCGAACGACGAGCTGCTGCAGAATTCGTTGATCAAGCGTCATTGGGCGGCGAAGTACGCCGCGGCGGCATCAACGACCTCACTTACGCGATCCTGTTTCAGCAGATCGATAGGTTTGCGTCCACCAAGAACGGGATTCCTTTGGCTCAGCCAGAGCCAGGCCGTGCGTTCGCTTTTGGCAAGTTTGATGATGTCCCGAATTCCAAGTGCGGGTCGACCATCTATAAACTGCTCGACAGGATAGACATGTTTCCTAGTCCCTTTGAGCAACCCAATGACATCGCCCTCGTGTTGCCAGCGGTTGAGGGACGATCGTGCCACCCCAAGATTGCGGCTGAGCTCTGTGGCACCTGCCACTCTACCCGCCCAGTCCTCAAGCTTTCGGTGGACGGCAATCGCAGCCAGGCCTTCCCGACCCTGTTCTGACGTGACGATGGCCCCAAGGCCCTCCCCTTTCGAGGGCTCAATCTCATCAGGAATACCCAGAGAGATCTTGCCGGACTGTCCACGTCCAAAGCTCTCGAAGAGACGGCGGATACGCTGCTTGAGTTCAGCGCTGTGCGCGTTGAGTTCCTGACGCTGTTCAGCCGGCAGCCTGGCAACAACCTCAGCAACTTCGCCAGCAATCAGGGCTGACAATGCCAGGGAACCGGGGCCGAAGCCCTTTTCCGTCTTGAGGGCGTTCGTCACCTTGGCGGCTACACGATCGGCGATGTTCCGATCGCGGCGTTCGGTTTGAGAATTTGGACTGACCATCGGAGGGACTCCTTGCAGGTTTCAGCCTATAGATAGTCCTTTTTGTGCCATTTGTCCAGTATGTCCCATTTGTGCCGACCCTGCTGGCCTGCGAGATAGAAGTAGGGCCGGCTCATATCGTTGTCAGCTTACATCCTCTGGTGACAACCCGGAGGAACTTTCGATCGCTCCTGCGAGGAACGCGGTGCCCGGGAGGCGCAGCAGTCACGATAGGCCCGCATTGTGATCCAGCATTTCTGGCGGCCCGCCGGAGCGACCGCATTTTCGCGGCTTCGAAACTGTGATCACACGGCACCGTTGAGACGAATCTCACGGCTGGCTCATCACCCGAGTTCGGCTTCGAATTTCTCGAGAAGGGAAGTCGCCAAGTCAGCACCCTCCAGATAGAGGCCGATTTCATCCAGAGGGTTGTCCTCAAGCCCTGACTGGGAACCCCAATTCAAGCTGCTGACGACGACATTGTCGCTGTCCCAAGCCAGAAACTTCGCATGCAGTTGCGGCTGAGGCACACCGGTGAGCTCGACAATGCCATGGAGCCGTTCCCGGTGCTTTGTTACATGGCCGCGCTTTACGGGACCGGAACGGCGCGAATAGTAGATGCGGACATCGCTCAGCCGCCGGCCCGCAATCTCAGCAGGATCGAACAAGGCTGGCACCATGTTCGCACCGACCTTGTTCGTACAGCAGACGAAGCGTTGCCCCGCATCGTGGGCGGCGACCCGCAGCAGGCGTTCGTGATCGGCGGCATGTAGGATCGTCAGTGTAGCGGACGGCGCCTCGGTATCCTCGGGGATAGAGAGCGGACTTCGCTGACGCCGTAGTTCGGACGCCATGAATTGGAGTGCTTCGACGGATCGGCTGGCGCTGGAAAGCTTTGAGACAATCTCACGAAGCAGATCCAGCCCTTCTGCGACCGAATTGGCCTCCGTGAGTTCGGCCGAGACTTCAACGGCCGAGAACGGGGAGTGAAGCCAGTTGCACGAGCCCATCAGCACGACTGCTCCATCGTGACCGTTGTCGGCGACGAGAAACTTGGCATGGCTGTCGACAGGGTCCCTTTGCACCAGGAGATACCCTCTTGTTTGTCTCGCGGCAGACAAGCGGAGATAGAGTTCCTGCATGGCCGTGGCATGCTTGGCACGATCGAGTGACGTTCCGAAGAAAAGGTGGCATCTGACGCCCCGTCTGCAGGCATCCTCGAGTGCTCTCACAATTCGTTCTCGGCGGTCCCGGCCTTTTTCATCAGATAGCGAGGCTACGAACGTGGACAGAACGAAGATGTTGGACTTGGCGGCGCCTACAATCTGCTCGAAGCGCTGCAAATGCTGTTCAGCACCGACAACAAGTTGATCGGCATCAAAACTGGTTTCGATTGTTACGGGGCGCTCCGGCGGCGGTGTCGTGGTACTCGGCAGGACGCCGGTCTTGATCGTCCCGTTGAGGGCGTCAACGAGCTGATCGCTTGCCCCTGGCGGGACAACGCCTGCTGCGACCTCATCGAGATCGAGCACGAGAAATCTTGCCTCAAGGAAGGAACTGTTGGCCTGCACCCCGCGCAGCCACTCACCTGGCCTAAGCCTACCAACCATAAACTCGTTGACACGCTGCATCATCGAGTAGTGCGTCTCTGGTGGCTCGCCTTCAGGAAACGTGATGATGGCCCCATTGGAAGGAAGCCTGGTGACAGGGATCGTGTCAACGTCCCTAGTCCTGAAAACGGATAGTCCGACCTTTTCGTAGACGACGCTGACGCCGATTTCGCGATCGACCGTGCGTTCGGGCAGCGCGCGCCCTGTGCGTATGAAGTCACGACCGACGCTGCTGGCGGACAGGACAGGTTGCGGCGACATCCGAACCTCGATGAGTCCGAACTGCATAAGGCGCGCGACGGTCGAGCTGACCACCTGTCGGGGAATCTTGAGCGTTTGGGAGACGTCGTTGATCGTTCCCGGGCTTTGATCGAGTGACAGCAGGATCATTTCCTCGACCGGACTCCAGCCCCAAGTCCGCTGGGCGATGCCGGGGGCACGATAGTGCCAGGCCGGGATGTAAATGTTGTTCACCAGGCCAGTCTCCCCTGTTCGTCTACAGGGATGACGGTTGCGCCCCTCCCGACCACCGGAAATTCAGTCTCGGACAAACGGGCGATTTCATCGAGCATGATCCGCAGAAAACCGAGTTCGTCGTTGACCGCGTCAGGCTCGATCCCGTCCACGGCATTGCGGATGAACTGCCGGCTGGTAGCGAGAACGAGCTTCTGCTTGGCGCGACTGAGCAAGACGTTCAGGCGCTGAGGGTTCTTCATGAAGCCAAGCGCCCTCGTCCCAACGAGGACGTTGTTGCGCACAAGGGAGGCGACGACGAGATCGGCCTCACCACCTTGGAAACTGTCGCTGGTGTAGACGAACTTTCCATCACCTCGCGGGCTGGCGAAGCCGAACAGCGTACCCGCGGAAACATCGATCTGCGGTTTGAGCAGTCGTTCGAGGTGATTGACTTGCGCCAGATAGGGAGACAGCACTGCAAGCGTCGGCGTCGGCTCATCCTGGCGGATGACAGGCCGCAGGTTCTTCATGGCTTCCAGCAACGCAGTCGCCTCAACCTCGTTACGCAAAGAGCGCTTCACCGTTTGCTCGAATGCCCGCCTCTTGACCACGCTAAGCGAGGGCACGTCCAGAATCACCACCGGAGAAGCGGGAAATCCGCCGGCGCACTCCACGGCCAGCTTACGAGTCGTCACTCGGTCCGAGGATACCAGTTTTCGCTCGTAGAACGTGTTGGAAACAACCTCGCATATGGCCGGATGCATGCGGCTCTGCTCGCGCAGCGTGTTGGCAATCGTACTGGGTCGGCCCGTGTCGCCGGTTCTTGTCCTTTCCCGCTCGGCAATAGATCTGAACGGCTCTTCAAGACGAGACGAGATGGCGAGAACGTCGCTGAGCAGGATGGGGTCTGCCTTCAACGCATTGAGCGCGACCTCGACCTCGCTGGGCAAGTCGGAAATCGCGGCAAGCTTCTCATTCGCATCACGCAGGAGTTCGCTGGCCCGGTCGGCATCGTAGAACTTTTGTCGATCTACGGCATCGAAGGGAGACAGCTGATTGTGATCCCCGATCATCACCCTGCGGTTTCCTAGCAGCAGAGCACCGATCAGTTCGGCGCCGTTGGCCCGCGCGGCTTCCTCGATGAAGACCCAGTCGAACTGTTCGCCGTCGGCAATCATCTCCTCAAGGATGTGCGATGAAGTTGTCGCAAGCGTCACATCTGACGAGCGCAGCATCAGATTGTCAGTGTCACGCAAGGCGTGGTCGGCAATCGACCGCTCCGACGTATCCGTGGGCTTGAGTGCCTGGATGATCTGATTGAGTTGGTTCGCCATGATCGCGGCGTTCGCCGGGTCAGGCTTTGCAACGGAGCGCAACAGCGAATGCGAGCTCCGCCTAAGCGCACCCGCCTTTTCGCTGGAGCGCGATCGCTCGACGCGAACGACGATGGTGGAGGTTTTGGGGAGGAACTTGCGAAGCTCGTCCTCCATGTGGACTAGCGTCTCATGGTTCTGAGACGACACCAGAATTCGAGCATCTGGAGTTTGATGCAGGATGCTCTTCACGAGATGTGAGATCAAAAAGGTCTTGCCCACGCCGGGTGGCCCGACAATCACATTGATGGAGCGGCCGGCGACGATCGACTCCCAAGCCTGGATTTTGGATTCCTCCATGTCGGCGTCGGCGGGTGGCGGCCCCGGAACCGCGATGTCGCGCAACATCTCATCCATGGCAACCTGGGCCGGATCATCCAGTGCCCTCAGAAGCTCGACATTGGACCTGGCCGCCACAATATTCTGCAGCCGTCGCCGAATGGCCTGCTCTGTGCCGGTTTCCTTGCGAGGCCGGAGGAAAAGCCGTTGCCCTGCCGGGATCGGCAGGTTTGTGCCGAAAGCGAACGCGGTTTTCCCGTTGATTAGGCTGCTGCCCTCGTAGGTGAGTTCAGGCACGCGCTCGCGACCCATGGCAAGGCGCGCAGTTTGTGACAATGTCCAGTTTGCTTTTCCGTCGTCATACTTAAGCTCGCGCCTTAGCGCGTCGGCAGTCGGGCGCAGCCCCATCGTTTCGCGCTTAGCATCACGCTCTGCGTCATCGCTGGAGGCCAGCCAAACGACGTTGGGCTCGGCCTTGGCTGGTGCGAGCACGTCGACGGGGTAGAGGCGAAACTGCTCCCTCAGCAGAGTGAAGGCTTCGAGGAGAATGAGAGCGAACCAAATCGGTACATCGGTCGTCCCGTCGGCAGAGTGCACGGGTTCCAATAGGTCGCGCCATCGCTTGGCGCCGGGCCCGAGGTTTTGGACCCGCTCTTCGGCACTCGCTCGACGACGGGAGAGGTGCAGACGATGGACGATGTCGACGGCGCCGTGCAACCATTCGTTTGGGCGACGCTGGTGCGCCCCTTCGATCATCCCCACAGAGTCGCTCTTTATCCTTATGTTATAGATCGCGAGGTCGGTCATGAGACGCGCCGTGTCCTGTCCGTCCGGGACGAGACGAATGCCGTCCGAAAGCAGATCGTCGGCGACAAACTGCATGATCGCAGCACTATCGGCTGCAGGGATGGTGCCCGAAGTGAGTGTCGGCAAATCGCTCTGAACAACTCCCCTCGATGGGTAGAGAACGAGTTCGCCCTCCGCGCTCGAGCCGACTCGGTCGAGTTCGGTGACGACGTTTCGCAGTTCGTCGAGGACGACCGCGCCGTCAAAGAGCTGAAACTGTGGTGGAGCGGCCAGCCGTTCCAGCATTCGACGTTCGACGGACAGAAGAGCGGGAGGGTTGTCGCTGTCGAGGCCGAGAATTGCGCCGGCAACTGCCGCCAAGTCGATCCAGTCCTGCCGGAACGACACCGCGGCCGAGGCGCGAAGCAGGTGCCCGGACCCTCCCAGATCGCCGTCGGAAATATGGACACATGCCTCAACGCCACCGAGTCGATAATCGGCTCTATCGTCTCCGTGTGAGAATATCGCGTGCATGCTCACTCCGCCGTGTACAATGCCAGCGTCGTGACATAACGCGAGCGCTTCGGCGACGCGGACCATGTTCCGCCAGAAGACTCCACGACTTGTGCTCGACAGATAGCGCCCCTCCCTTGTCCTCCGGCGCTGTGATGCTCTGGAAATCGGACCTCCTGGGTCCATCATGACGATGGCGATCTCGTGCGGGTCTTCCGCAATTTCGAGGACCTCAACGAGAACGTCGCGAGCGCGTCGAGACGAGAGCACACGTCGAATTCGCCTCAATCCACGGGCGACAATTGCCCGCAGATCATCGTCGAGCGCCGTGCCCGTCTTTTTGAATAAGCGGAGTAGGTACGACTCGCCGTCTGCGGCACCAACTGCGGTTCGAAGGTGCGAATCCCACCCTTCCGTCAACCGTGCGAACGAGTCTTCAGCGAATATGAAACGTGAATCTAGCGGCGCGCTATTCTTCTTCCTGACTGCAGTCATATGGCTCGAGCTCATCAATACTTCCCGCATAGCAGATTCGATGCCGCCTTGCTGTTAGAATTGGCAATAACTTGGGGATCAGACGAAAACGCAGGGGTTGAGCTCGGCGCAGGGTGGCTGGGCCTCGATCCTACGTAGAGCGGCATAGAAGCAGGCTATGCAGGCAAGTAGGGAGTCGACCGGAGCTGGAAGGTGTGACGGGATGTCTGTGAGCCACGGCAATTCGGAAATGCGATGCGGCTGCAAGTTGCCGAGCGCCTCTCCGCACATCGGGCCGGAAGCCCTCGTAGTGATCAGGACTCGCGAGGTGCGATTCCTCGACGACGGCTATTTGTTCCGTCGCCGCGCGAATACAGCTTCAAGGTGAGCAACCATGCCGTTGAGTGCTTCGCTCAGCCTCTCAATATCGGCTTTGCCTATTGACCGTTCTCGACCATCGTGATCGCGACCGTAGCGATGGACGCAATCGTGCCGTACCGGTACGAACTCCATCAGCGTACTCTTGATTGCTTCATCTGGAAAAATGGTCGAGCCGAGCGCGCTCCGATAGTACAGATCGATCTTCACGAAGTTATGGTACATCAGCTCGCGCAAACGGGTTTGGACCCAATTGCGAAAGGCATCTGGATTTGACGCGAGTTCAACAACACCGATCTTGTCAGCTGCCCATTCCTTGTTGCCCTTTACCAGAGCTGCCATGGCCTCGGGATCGTCGAGCACCAGTCTGATTAGACGGTCGCTGAGATATGCCTCGATCGCGGAGAAATACTGGACGAGCAGCATGCGGTTCACTGCGTTGATGGAACCGCGACCCTCCATCTCTGCTGCAATATGATCGATGTCGTACGTAGCGAACTTGAAAATCTCTCCGGGGTCATGTGGCAAGTTCTCGCGTTGATACGCTTCCACTTCCCACGCATCCTCCGGACTGTGGACCGGATCGTCGATCACAGTGACCTGCGTCGTTCCGTCCGCCAAGTCCGCCACGAGGCACGCCCCGGTGTTCAGGATGTTCACAACGAACTCCTGCGCGCATTCGGGGCAGGTCACTGTCTGTTCGGCATAGCCCTGCGCGTCGGATTCCTTGTCTGCCGAGACGTTATAGCCCGGGACTTCTTCAATGATTTCGGTGACCGTCGCCCCGCATCGTGGACATACGAACTCGAGCGATGGTTCACGAGGCGACATGCCCTGTCCTCTCCATTGTTCCGAAGATGGACGGTGGCGCAGGTTCGTGACCGGGTTCCTAGTCATGCCAGTTCCTTGTAAAGTGGCACAGTTGGGGCGTGTGCGTCGATCGCGTTCACGACATCGGCGGCGAGAGGCAGGTGCCCCTTCTCGGCCTCCCAAACCTGCCGAAATCGTTGCACGGTCTCGGCGGCAGTGTCGATGACAAGCCTTTCCGGTAGAAGCGCTTTCGCCGCCAGATGCCGTAGCTCATCCGCATCGAATTCGGCCATCTTTTTGGTCCGAGAGAAATTGAGGGCGGCGGTATCCTCACCGTCGATATAAGGGATGGTCGATACCAGGTCGTAGGCCGGCGACAGCGCGGCAGTCCGCCGGTCCGGGTAGATCAGTGACCAGTTTTTGAGGTGCATGTCGCCATTGCCGATCAGCGCGCTGAACACAAGGCGGCGAATGAATTCGGCAGCACCGACATCTCCCGCCTCGGTGCCGATGACGCGCGCTATGTTGGCGTAGCTCGCGCGCTTGTACTTGTCGTCCGGGAAGACCCCGAACACTTGCGCAAAATCCTCGGTGTGGACCGGACTGTCGCCGGTTCTGTCGAAGCGACTAACAGCAAGCGCCTGTCCCTTTAGCTCGCCTACACCTGCGGGAATGCCGGCGATCGCATCGAGATCAATCAGGTTGATGGCCGGCACATCCATGCCAATCATGCCTGCAAGCGTCATCATCGAAAACTCGTTTTCCGGAACACCGGTGAACTGCTGGGACGGAAGCTTCACGATCCACGAACCGCCAACGCCCTCCGCGGGGATGGTCAGCCCCCCGCCCTTCCCCGCGTTCTCGAACGCGGAGAACTTGAGCTGCACACCGGCGAGCGAAAAGCGCAGCGCATTGGGCTTGGCTTTCTCCGGCAAATCCTCGTCATCGCTGGGTGGAAGGGCGTCACCGACCGCGGAATGGATCGAGAGTGCTCCGGGCAGGTCGAGCCCCAGCACCCAGAGCAGGAAGAATTCGCGCTGCTGATTGACCCCTGCCCGCTCGGCGAGATAGCGGCGTAGGCCACCCTCCGGCAGCAGATTCGAGAAGAATGGCGGTACAACCCGCTGTGTCGGGCGGATCTTTGTGATCAGGCCGCCCAGGTCGTCCTTATACGACAGGCTGAGGGTCGGTCGGTCCGGATTCTCGACATAGTCTTCGTTGAACGCGAAGATCGTCCGATCGCCCTGCAAATGGGTCAGAGTGCCGATAGGCTCGTCGTAGAGCCGCACATCAAGAACCGATACGTCAGGCATCGGCATCTCCATCGTCCAGCGAGTAGGCGGGACGGGGTTCAGACGGAGCGGCATGTACGATCGAATTGCGCAGTTGCTGCAGGTTCTGGGCAATGTCGCGGACGACGGGAGCGGCCTGCGCGCTTGCCTGATACCGCTCGAGGCGGGTGATCAGCTCGCGCACCAGCTGCATCTCCTGATCGCTTAGGTTTACGCGTCGCAGGAAGCCAAGCGTATCTTCGATGCGATCGAGGTCGGCCGAGCTCCCGTAGAGGTGCTTCATCTTCTTGACCAAGCGGTCTGCGCGAGCAAATCGCTTGTCGTTTGGCTGACCGGCGTGGATATGCATGTCTCGTGTCGCCCGGGCCTTAACCAGGTTCAACACGGCAGGTACGAGCTTCTTCGGGACAAGCATGACCTCGAGATCGAGTGCCCGGGTCAAATCGATGAAGCTAGATAGCCCCGGCTCCATCTTGCCGCTCTCAATTTGGGAGATGTGACTCTGCGTCAATCCGGCCCGCTCGCTGAGCGCGCGCTGACTAACGCCGGAGGCCTCGCGGATCTCGCGTGCTTGCGCGATCAGGCTTTCGCTTTGGTAGGCCATGATATAGAATCCAGATTAACATACCGTTTTCGATCAGGATACTATATCTATCGCCTTGCGCGGTCTCCGTCAACACGCTTGATACAGAGTCGTGATCATTTAGCGCTATTAGATATAGAATAATGTATCGTTCCATCGTAGGTATCGTCGAAGTTGCGCAATGAATGTAGATGGGCGGAGGATTGAGGGATGCAAAAAAAAGCAAAGGGGTTCAGAACCGTCGCTGAGGCATTGCGTTCGGTCGACCGATCTGCAGCCCGAAAAAGGAGGGCGCGTGAAAAGCGTGTAGCGGAGATCGCCGCGCGCGTGCCAGGTGAGGGATACGAACCCTGCATTGTCAGCTTCATCGATGTGTTGGGCTTTCAAGACCTGCTTGAAACACGCCACGCCCACGACATTCGAGATGTGTTGGTGCAACTGCGGGAGTTCACGGCGCCGGTCGAAGAACTCCCAACCCGCAGAATGAAGGATGCGCGATTGCTCAGCCGCGCATTCGCAGATTCCGTTTCGGATGCGGTCGTTCGAGTCCGGGTCTTCGACACCCAGTTCAACGACGGCGCCTTCTTTCACGAATTGCTCGATCTACTTCATGCGCAGGTCGAGTGCATTGGACACGGCGTGGTGATCCGCGCTGGGGTCGCCATCGGCAATGCCCATGTGGGACTAAACGGCAAGGGGCCGGTTTTCGGTCCGGCTATGGTCCGGGCTTATGAAATCGAGACAAATGAGGCGATCCATCCCCGCGTCGTCGTGGACCAAGCCGCCTACGAGAGCTTTCTCGCCGATGCGCGGCTGCGCAATCAGGACCACGAACTTGACGAGGAGCTGCAGTACGTTGACCAGCTGCTGCGTGTCGACGTCGATGGGACGCGCTTCGTCGATTACCTTGGAGCAAGCGAGTCCGAGTTTGACGACCCTGCCGGTTATTTCCTTTTTCTCCAAAGCCACGCGGAACTCATCCACGATAAGCTGGCTGCAACGGCCGGTCGCGTACGTGAAAAGTTCGAGTGGCTCGCTACTTATCACAATTCGGTCGTTGAGGGTCTCCTTGAGGAGTTCGCCAATGGTTCGCGGTCGGCCGAAGCATTCAGATCAGAGTACAACCTCGATCCCATGTCGTTCCTGCAGGGAACTATCGTCAGCGCTTGAGGGCATGCGAAAGAACCAACCAAAAGCGCCATCACAAGTCGCTCGCAAGGAAAGACCGTCCTCACTGGGGATTGCAAGAATCCTGCCGGCTAAAGAATACCCCACGCGCGAAACCGCCCCCTGCCGGTGATCTCCCTGACACCGAGTTCGCCGATGAGGTTGAGTGCGCCCCGCGGCGTCACCTTTGCCGTCTTCGCGATCATCGGTGCTGACACGATCGGCCGCGAAAGAATTAGGTCGATGGCGACCGGAAGGCTGCTCGTCGAGCGCTTGCCGACTACGCGCCGCTCGAGTTGACGCTTTGCGAGTGTCAGCTGATCGATATGTTTCATTCCCGCGCCGGCGGCCGCACCCAGGGCATCGAGATAGGCAATCAACCTTGTGCTCCGATCGAGCGCACGACGGCGATCGCGCGGAATCTCCCGCAAGCCCACTGAATAGGCCAGCAGGTGAGATCGAACCTTCCCACGCGATCTAAGGAAATCCGAAACGAGAACCTGCCCGAGCCAGTGCTGGCGTTGCAGAGGTTCTAGGTGCTCCCAGGCGTCCCAAAGGAGGGCCGCCGCCAAGGATGCCGGAAGCGACTCGACATGCTTGACCAGCTCGAGCCATTCAGCGATCCGTTCGGTTTCGTTCCAATCCGGATCACGAATAAGCAGCTCGCCGACACTGACCTCGGGTCCACTCGCTCGTTGTTCGCCAGGTGAACCGCCGTCGACCAACCATTTGGTTCGGTCGAGGATCTCATCGATCTCGGCCAGCTCGGCAGAGGGATCGACGTCCTCGTCCGGTGCTTGATCTGCCCCCTCCCCTCCCCTCTCGGTCTCCGCAACATCAACCGCATTGCCGTCAGCTATGCCAGCAAGCGCCATGATCCCTGACCGCGAAACCGCCCAGCCGGGATCGTTTCTCGACACGCGACGCCTGGCCCGAACAATACGGTGCGCGATGACGAGCTCGTGGCTGGGGGCACGGATATCCATTTGTGCATCGTGAAGAACCAGATCCTCGACATGGACCAGCTCTCCGGCAACCCACATACTGGAGACGGATTCGAAGAAAACGGCCCGTTCGGCAAAGCCCGGCCCGACCTCGGATCGCGCCACACGCTCGTCGAGCCGTGCGAGCGCGTCCTCCGCGGTCGCAATCGGCCGCAGAAGGCTCTCGTGGTTCAATTTGCCGATTTCATAAGCCATTGATAACACGGTGCTTCGTTTTTGTTACAGAAGCTAACATAGCTTTCACTTCCGGCACATCGGAATTTCTTTGGCTCTTCATTATCTAAAGAGCCTTGCGGGCTCCGGGATTGGACAGAGGCCTGCCAAACCGTACTCAGATCGACGAGAGAGCCCGTTTTTCGGGCGATCTAGCGACCCCAAGCCGTCAATCAAGTGCGCAAGAGACATTTACAAACGATCCTTTCCTAGTAATTTCCTACTTTGTACACCCCCAAAAATTGGCTATAGTCAATGTCATTTGTCACAGTGGACTGCACTGGCGGGACAAAGCTGACTTCAGTAGGGGTGACCGGCGCGATCAGGCGTCCGGGCAACGAGAAGCGGCGCCAACACCGGAATTCCCAAACTTTCGAGGGTTTCGTCAGTCTGAGCGACGAACCGTGCGCTGCGTGGGTGATGATTGAGCATCCGGCGCAGGTCGATCGCAACTTCGTCGTTTTCACGGGCCAGCATGGTGATGTTCTCGATTTCGATCGGCATCAGCTCGAAATCCCGCGCGAGAACGGGAGGTGAGGCAGCGCGCGAGGCGTCGACCTCCAATGGGCGCGTGGATGTCTTCAATGGCTGGAGCCCCGCCCTGATCAGCGGCTGCATGGCCAAGGCAGCTACTTTCAGCACATTGGCCCGCTCCAAGCGACCCAACTTCTCGTAAATGCCCCAGCGTCCCAAGGCATGCCGATAGGTCAGGCCTGCGAGCGCCCACGCTGCCTCGATTTTCGGGCGTGCCGGATCCTTCATGCGGCGCGGGCGGCAGATCTCATCGATCACGCCCCGTAGAACGCGAAGCCAAAGCCCTCCATGAACAATGCGGCCACCGGCTAATCGCACCCTGCCCTTGGTGACAGCCTGCAAGGTCAGACCGTCAAGCGTAGCGAGCACCGCATCAGCTTCTTTGGGGGCTGGATACTCGGATTGTTCGGCGGGGCTGGCAGCTTGCAGCAGAACGCCATGCTTCGGGCAGCTAGCCATCCAGTTCGCTCGCCAGTGCAGCCTGCCAAACCGGCGTCGATCGCTCCGCAGGCAGTGAATGCACCCGACCATCCTGCCGCCGGCAAGATCGCCGGAAAGCCAAGGGAGCCACCACGCTGCCCGCACGGGCCGGATGCGCAGGGCAGGATTCTCGAAAGCGCCAAACTGACAGCAATAGTTGGAAAAGATGCCGTTTTGCGGCGCCAGACTGTCCAGCAGATAGGGCACGTAGGCCGCCATTGTCATTGCCCGGATTCGACCGGAAGGAACACCGGTACGTTCCGCCAGCTTCGTGATCAAAGCGGCAGACGGCCAGAAATCCACCAGCCCGATATCCAACCTCTTGATGCCCAAGGCAGCTTCAGCGAATTCACCGGCGCCCATGTCGTACTCGGCTGCGAGCCGCCACAGCCATGACGACAGAGCTTCGTGCGCCAATGGCTGAGGATGAATTGGCAGCCTCTTCGCCATAGTCACGTCAGCAGCTTCTCGGTGAGGCGCCGCCGCTCCGCCGGGCCGCGATACTTCATCAGCTGAAGGGACCGCTGATTGATCGCCTCCTCTCCACCTTCCACCGCAGCGACAGCGGCCGAACGCAAAAGAGCCGCGATTTCACCGATCGTTCCGCCGGTGCGAGCCAAGACCCAGCGCTGGAGTTCGGCCGAGTTGAGAAATGACGGCTTCCGGAGCGGAAACGTCGCCACAAAACTCTGGATCAGCCGGCTGAGCTCGTCACCCTCCTCCCATACCGGCAGGATGATCGGATGGAACCGGTTCTCAAGCTGCGGATCGGTGCGGATGGCGATGTAGGCGTCCCGGGTCCCTGCCCCCACGACCGGTATCCGTAATTCGTTGCCGAGGAAACGTAGCAAATTGAGGAACTCACGCTGCGCCGGCGACGTACCGGCGAGAATATTGTGCAGCTCGTCAATGATGAGGACCTTGGTGCCCACCCTTTTGAGAATGGACAACGCCTGCGCCTCGAGATCGTGCTTGCGTGCGGTTCTCCGGACCGGAGCTCCCAGGACCTCCAGGAGATGCTGGTAGAACCGCGCCACACCCGGATCGGTAAGCATCTGCACGACGACAACGGGAATGTTCTCCTCGTCACGGCCGGGCAAGGCCGCTGGCGTATGATCCCGTCGAAACTTCTCGATGATCATCGATTTTCCGTTGTTGGTCGGCCCCAGCAGGAGAAAGCACTGCGGTCGAACGCGTCCGGGCTCTTCTCCATGGCCGTGCGAAGGAGATCGAGTGCGGCTTGTGCCTGCGGATAGCCAATCCACCACTGCCCCCGGATGAACGCAATTCTTTGGGCGTCGTCTCCCGCGGCAACCGTTTGCAGGTCTGGAGCAAGGTGGTTGAGATCCGTTGTCACCATTTTTCCACCGGAAATGGCGGTGGGACGGTGGCCAGATCATCACCGTCGCTCTCATTTTCGATGGTCGGCATCGGCACAGCAACCACACGATCCACCGGCGCCTCGGGGGCCGGGGTCTGGCGCGCCAACTGACGCCGGGCCGCTCTGGATTTCCGTGCCGCGGCTTTCACCAGCCCGCGCTGCTGCTCCACCGTCCTGAAGATAACCTCTTCATCGACCTGGGCCCGACCGCCAGCCTTGATCATTCGAACGGCCTGGCGATGCTCGAAAAGCGAGATTCCCGGCCGCTCCAGACGCCGGCAGGGCACTGTCACATAGCTGCGGCCGTCTGGCTCGAGCACGAATATCTGCGACAGGTCGCGGGGATCGCGGCGGATAAGGAAGGATCGGCAGCGATCCCGATTTGCGATCCATGGGCGCAGAACGTCGGAATAGTAGGTGATGTAGTCGAGCGTGAAGCCATCCCGTTGGATCGTTCGTCGCACCACAGGCAGGAAATCGACCAGAAATTCCCGGCCATTGCCGACTGCTCGTGGGCTTCCATGCTCGGCGATACCGCGCTTCCACCGCGCCAGCGGCGGCTCCATGATCCCTTCATGGACCTCGTGATGATATCGACCGGTGATCGCCAGGGCCAGCCAATGCTCCAGCTCGGACAGGGTCAGGATTGCCGCAGCGTCGCTGTCATAAGTCCCACGATCGACCGGATTCGAGAATGTCGTGCCCGGCAAATCGTGCACCAGGCCCATCAATGTGCCGATCAGGCGTTCGATCACGCCGCCGAAATGCGGTTGGCCCTTCGGACGGTACTCCAGGTCGATCCCATGCTGCTGACAACCGCGTGCAAGAGCTTCGCCATGAAACTCCGCCGCGTTGTCGAGATGCAGGAGACGCGGAATACCGGCGATGGGCCACTCGGTATCCAGACCGAGACCTTCGAGATAAGCTCGCTTCTCGACTCCGGTGTGAGCGAGGCACAATCCAACGCTGGTGGCCGACGGTGCTTCGAACGAGACCAGAAAGCCGGTGATGCATCGGCTATAGACGTCAATCGCCACCGTCAGCCACGGCCGCCCGACCGGCAAGCGGCTGACTTCGTCCACCAGGATGATATCGATCGGCGTGTGGTCGATTTGAACGACATCAAGAGGTGCGTGCGATATCGGTCCATGTCCGGCTGCCGAGGTCAACCGTCGTGCGGAAGCGCTGCCTGGGCCCTCACGGCGGCGTGCAACCTCTTCGGCGCGAATAGTCTCAAGACGGCGACGTATGGTTTTGGCCGACGGAGCCACCAATCCGGCCTTCTTGCAGCGAAGTTGAACTTCCTCGACGAGCCGAACGATCCGACGCTTTTGCCGCGTCAGGTAGGTGTCGTAGATTGCCGCCGTGACAATGTCGTCCACCCGCGCAGGCATTCTCGATCTGCCTCGGCCACCGGACGGCTTTCCTGGAGCCAGCGAATTCATCACTCCACCCGAGGCCCGGAAACGAGCGACGAGTGCGTATGTGGTTCGAGAGCTGATCCCCAGAAGATCGGCCGCGGCTCGCGCATCGACGGCTGAAACCACTTCCTGGGCCGCCAGGGGCGCTATCACGGGATAGCGACGTTGCGCCTCCTGTCGTGCCTGGGCGGACAGCGAAAGCGTACCGCGTTCGGCAATCCGATCAGGATCTTCCTCAAACTCTGCCAAGGCCCTCTCTCACGCCCCACCCGAATCGCAGACATTGAAGGGAAGTATGGGCAATTTATGCTACATAGTGAAGACAACTATGGGGAATCAGGGACCGACGGGTGTGACCATGGCCATCGCTAAGGTATTGATTTTCTGCGTTCCGCATTGAAGCTAACTTTGACAAATGACACTCAGGCGCTCCAAATGGCCAAAACACCGCGCAATCCCGCTTCCCGTCGGCCACAGAGCCGGCTTATCGGCTATGCGCGCGTCTCCACGGACGAACAGGCGACGGAAGCGCAGGAGATGGAACTGAGGTCGGCCGGATGCGACACAATCATCCAGGAGCATGGCTCCGGCGCCTCGCGGACCCGCCCTGCCCTCGCTCGGCTGGTCCGTGAGATCGGCGCCGGCGACACCCTCGTCGTGGTTCGGCTCGACCGCCTGGCGCGCTCGGTGAGCCACCTGCTCAATGTCATCGAGGAGCTGACGACCAAAGGCGCATATTTCCGCTCGCTGAGCGATCCTATCGATACCACGACGCCGCAGGGCATGTTTTCGCTGCAGGTCCTTGGCGCCGTCGCCCAGCTGGAACGGGCTCTCAACTCGGAGCGGACGAAGGCAGGCGTCAAAGCTGCCAAGGCAAAAGGCCGGCTACCAGGCAATCCCGGGGTCAGGGAACGTCGGCCGGAGATGCTGGCCAAGATGACGGCTGCTCAGAAGGCAGCCTACGGCGCGCGCATCCAGTCCACTGCCAATCAATGGCTTCCGATCGTCCGGCGCATGCGACCGGACCACACCTGGGACGATATTTCGCGCGTCCTCAAGCAACGCGGCATCGATTGGACCCCGGAGCGCTTGCGGCGCGCGGTAAAATGGATGGTCAGCGAAGGCATGGCCGACAAGTCGCTCCTGAGGAAGTCGCCGCCTCGACCGCCCGAGGATCGCCTGATGACGCTTGTGGCGGGCATCCATTCCTCCAATCCGCACCTCACTCTGCGCGAAATCGCCAATCAGCTCGAGCGCCTTCATGAGCGCACACCGCGTGGCGGCACGAGATGGGCGCCTTCCTCCGTCAAGAATCTTCTCGACCGGGCAAAGCGAAGCGGCTTGCTTGAGGCGGCCTGAATGCGCGAACCAAAGTATGATCTTGGCGCGCGAACGCGCCATAAATCGCCCCTCCCCTCGCCTGCAAGACCGCATAATCGGCTACGAATGTAGTTTTCGATGCATGGAAAACATTGGGTGGTCACGCGTGCCCTGCTTAAGGTTGGCCAATTCACATTCCAACTCCTCGACCAACTCGGCGGCCTTGACGCCGATCGCAAAGGCGGAAAGTGCGGCGAGCTTCAGCCCAGCCATCATAGCGGCTTCGGCTTTCGCCACAGCATCCAGGTTCACAGTTGGATCGTTGATGGCCGCATCGGCGGCTCTCACCACCTTTTCCGCGCATAGGTCAGCCAATGCCGCTTCCTCTTGGAGACCTTCGCTGAGTGTACCTCCCTCCGCCCGACAGCCGAGCAGGACGTGGAAGACTTTGGACGGAAGACAAAACCTCCTCGGCGACCTCCTCGACGATTTCGACGAGCCGATCGGCAGTTTCATCCAGCTCATCCCAGGAAACGAGCCGCCTCCCCTTCTTCTCTTGCACCATGAGTTTCTCGTCTGTCTCTGCGGAAATACGTGCAGTAATCTGCAGGCCACCGCCATTCTCTGTCACCAAGTGCAAGCGGATACGCAGCGTCCGTGGGGCGCGTTTTTCAACCTCGCGCGCTCGCGACAAGGCAGCGGCAATCGCTGGGCCAATGAGTACACGGGTGCCCATCACCCACCTTCCTTCCGTCACCACGGTTTGTTTCGCAGGCTCCGCCGCAACGCGTCGGAGACCTCCAGACCAGCTCCATTTGGCGGTGCATTGGTGTGATCGCCCTGCGACCGGGGAGCTTCATCGGAGCCCGTACCTCGGGATCTTCCAGTCTCAAGCTTTGCCCGGAGCAGCGCCATGATCATCGGCCAGGTCGAGAATTTCCCTTCCCTCGCCTTGTCAGTCAGGCTGCGCAGATAGCCGCCGGCGCTGTTGATGTTTTCCGTGCGTTGGTAGATCGCCGCGAGCGTGATCGCCGCGTGCCGCTCGCCCATGATCTCACAGGCTTCGCGCCAAGCGCTGGGACTGATCCCCAGCATCGGCCGCGCCAGTTCCGCTGCGACCAGAAAATCGCGCCAATGCCGGATATCGCCGCCCTGCGCCAGTTCCAGCAGGTTCGGGCAGGCATCTAACACGATTCCCAAAGGCAGATCTCGTTTCGGTAGGCTCCGCACGTTGTCGGTGTCCGGGGCGGTGCCGCTCGCTTCATCTTCTTTTCGGGAGCCTTTTTCAGATTCAGATATGGAGTCTGGGTTTGAATTCTGTATGTGGCGACCAGAATGGGACTCATTGGCGTCCGGATTCTGTGTTTTTGCGAATGATTCCAACACATCGAGGATTTCCGTGTAGAGGCCGTGGAGATCACAGCAGATGTCTTCGATGAGTTGCCGCGGGGCCGATCGCGGCAAGCGGCCGACAATAGCCTGGTAGGTCTGCTGCACCCTGCCCCAATTGCCCGGAACGTTCTCATCAATGCCCGTCTCGATGAGCTTGACGACGTCGCGGCGCAGCAGCGTCAGGCGTTCCTTGGCAAGCCGGAAGGCGTTCTTCTCAGCTCGAACAGCGTCCGCCAGTTCCTCGAATTCCTCGGCACGGGCGACAATCGGAGAAAGGTCGAACCCGTAGGCCTGTTCGACCTGCCCACCCCTGCCCTTGCGAGCGAAGCGCTTTCCGTTCGGACTATCCCGCCGGATAATCAGCCCGCATTCGACCAGGACGGCCAGATGGCGCCGCAGCGTCGTCGCCGGCATCCCGTTGGCTCGGGCCATGAGCTGCTCGTTCGATGGCCAGACGATGAGCTCACCATCGCCTGCGAGCTCCGTTTCCGGGTGGAACGAAAGCAGGGCATTGAGAATGGCCAGCGAGCGGTCCGTGGCGCCGATCAGGTCGCGCGCTTCCCGGATCGTGTGGAACAC
>NZ_JAODNW010000038.1 GCF_025398255.1 Chelativorans intermedius
CGCTTGTTTGCCATTGTGGTCCTCCTTCATGGTCAAAACCATACTTCAAGGTGGACCCGTTCAATGGGGGTGGATCACCTGGCGACCACGGTCTCGTCGGAATTGTTCTTGGCGTAGTAATAGACTTTGGTCGGCTCCCCGAAACGGGTTTCCACCATGCGCTGCTCAGGGCGGAACTCCCAGGACAGTCCGGGCGCCACATTGGCGTCAAAGCGAACGGTGATCTTTTCATTTCTCGACGCCGCGTTCGGCTGCTGGGCGACGGCACGCTGTACCGTTCCGCCGTAGCCCGTCAGGTCGCAGAACATCTGGTAGAGGGTCGGCGAATAGATCACGAGTCCCGTCATGATCGCCAGAAGGGTTCCGCTCAGGGCGAGCACCCTCGTATTTCTCTTGCGCAATCGACTCATATAACCTGACCGAGTTCAATTATCTGGCGCATTATCCCAAGCCATCGTCGCTCATTCAACGCGACACCCCAACGCGCGCGCGATTGACGCAGCAAGCCGTTTCCAGCCTGTGGCGGCTCGCTCGATCAGTGCCCATGCGTCACCCGTCCCACCACCATCGAGTCCACGGCCTTCTCGAAAGGCTCACGCGTCATTGTCGTATCCGTGCCGGGCCGCAGCAGCCTCAGCGCGTTGAAAACGACGAGGAGCGAAGCCCCGACGTCGGCGGCAATCGCACCCCACAGCGTGGCGAACCCGGCGAAGGTAAGCACGACAAAGGCTGCCTTTACGCCGAGCGAAAAGACGATGTTCTGGCGGATGATGGCGAGCGTGCGCTTCGAATGGCTGATCAGCCATGGCAGCTTGCCGAGGTCGTCGGTCATCAGCGCGATGTCGGCGGTCTCGATCGCCGCATCCGATCCCGCGGCGCCCATGGCGATGCCGAAGCTTGCCCGCGCCATGGCCGGCGCGTCGTTGACGCCGTCGCCGACCATCGCCACCGTGCGGTATCTATCGACCAATGCCTCGACCGCCGCCACCTTGTCCTCGGGCAGCAGCTCGGCGCGAACCTCATCGATGCCCACTTCGCGGGCGATCGCCTCCGCCGTGGTGCGGTTGTCGCCGGTGAGCATGATGAGATGCTCGATGCCGTTTGCACGGAGCCTGCGAACGGTCTCTGCCGCACCCGGCCGCACCGTGTCGGCAATCGCCAGGAGGCCGCACACATGCCGATCATTGCCGATCGCAACGACAGTCTTGCCCTCGCGCTCCAGCGCCTCGGCCTGTCGACCGACCTCGGGATCCTGCTGACCGCGTTCGACGAGATAGCGGTGCGAGCCGAGCCAGAACGGCTCCCCCGCGAACATGCCGGTCACGCCCTTGCCCTTGAGCATCTGGACGTCCTCGGCCGGCTTCGGGCTGATGCCACGCGCCTTCGCGTATCCCATCACCGCGCGCGCCAACGGATGGCTGCTGCGGGCTTCCAGCGCGGCTGCCCGATCGAGCAATTCCTCTTCCGTGTGGCCGTTAAGGGGCGTCACACCGACCACTGCGGGTTCTCCTCGCGTTATGGTGCCCGTCTTGTCGAACGCCAGGGCCTTCAACGTAGCGGGCTGCTCGATGAACACGCCACCCTTGACCAGGACACCGTTGCGCGCCGAAGACGCAAGCGCTGCCACGATGCTGACCGGTGTCGAGATCACGAGCGCGCAGGGACACGCGATCACGAGCAGCACCAGGGCACGATAGAACCAGTCTCCCCATGCCGCGCCGAAGACGAGCGGCGGTACCAGGAAGATTGCGATCGCCAGAATGATGACGGCCGGCGTATAGATGCGGGCAAACTTCTCCACCCACTGCTCGGCCCGGGCGCGGCGGCTGTGCGCCTCCTCCACCATGCGGATGATACGGGCAAGCGTTGTGTCCTCGGCGGCCTTAGTGCTTTCGATTTCCAGCGCGCCATCGCCGTTGATGGTGCCGGCGAAGACTTCCGCGTCTTCCTCCTTCGCCACCGGAACGCTCTCGCCGGTGATCGGCGCCTGATTGACGCTGCTTTGTCCCGCCACGACGTGCCCGTCGAGCGGGATGCGCTCTCCCGGGTTCACGACGAAACGCGAACCGACCGCGACGTCGGCCGCCGGCACCTCTCTTTCCGTCCCGTCGTTGGCTTTCACTCGGACGGTCGGCGGGGCGAGGTCGAGCAGCGCCGACACGGCGCGCCGTGCGCGCCCGACGCTCCAACTCTCCAGTGCCAGCGATAGGGCGAAGAGGAAGGCGACCGTCGCCGCCTCGAACCACTCACCGATGACGATGGCGCCGGCAACGGCGATGACCATCAGGAGATTGATGTCAGGGCGAAGGCGTCTGGCTGCAAACCAAGCCTTCGGCAGGACGAACCGCACGCCAGAGGCTATGGCGACGGCGTAGGCAACCATCTCGGGCCAAGGCAGGGCCTGCCCGTCATGTCCGCCGAAAAGCCCCAAGGCTTGCGCGAACCCGCCTGCCAGCCACACATGCAGGGCAAGCCCCGCCAGGACACCAAGCCCGCTCAGGCATGTGAACCATACCTGCAGACGGCGGTGCCGATCGTCGGCTTCCGACCGCCCCTGGCCGGGCCGCCACTCCTCTGCCGTCATGCCGGTGCGGCCAACGGCCTGACGGATATCGTCGGCCGCGACAATGTCGGCATCTTTCAGCACCATCATGCGTCCGTTCAGCACGTCGAACGCGAGCTTGTCCTCGCCTCCGACGAGCGGGCCGATCTCGCGCTTCAGGATGGAAACCTCCTCGGCGCAATCGAGACCCGAGACCTTGAAGGTCAGCCGCGCTGCCCCGGCGGAGTGCGTCTGTCCGGCAGCCAAGCTCTCGTCATCGCCGCCGCAGCAGGCATGGCCGTGATCGTGATCGCGGGAGTGCATATGATCGTGCGGGTGAGAATGCCCACATTCGTGCCCTTGGGGGTGTCCGTGGCCGTGTTCTTTTTCGCTCCGCATGGTATCTCCTGTCCGCGTCGCGGAGGCTACGATGCACCGTTCCGCGGTCGGCCCTTATTGTTCCATCCAAAAGATAGGACCTCTAGCCGCTGTAGGTTCAAGACCCGATGCGAAGATTTCGAGTGGTCTCAGATGAAGCGAGGAACGCGCCGCTTGTAGTCGCAATAGGCGTCGCCAAGCCGCGCTTCGAGCCACGGTTCCTCGGCAAATGGGGCGATGAACGCGCTGATCGCCGCCAAGATTGCCGGCAACAATGCGAGCCAGGAATTGGCCGCAAGCACAAAGCCGGCGATGATGAGGATGTCGCCGATGTACTGGGGATTGCGCGTGAACCGGTAGGGGCCGCCAGTGACCAAATCGCCGGCCATTCCGGTCGTCGGCCTCCCGCCGAGGCTGGCGACACCCCACCAGGCAAGTGCATTGCCCAAGACCACAAGGATGCCGCCGACCACCCGCCAGGGCCACGCATCCAGCCCGAGGCTGCCGTAATCGGCGATGCCGACGTAGAGCATTCCGACGATCAGCAGCCCGATCAGCGCCCACACCAGCCAGAACTGCCATCCCGCTTGCCCCGAGGGAGGCGGCCAGATGCGCTGGGCAGGTTTCGCAACGGACCAGCACAGCAGCGCAACCAGCAGTATAGCCGCTGCCGTGGTGACAAGGAAGGTAGCGGTGAGCATGCAATGTCCTCGCAAAGCGTTTGCCGATAGGATGCGGGGCCATTCCGTGCGCTTGGAAACCGGCGCAAGCGCGGCCCATAGACGTTCGGCAAAGAGTGTAACCTCTACAGTGGCTGTAGCTTCATGGGCTGGAGGATGCCAGGTTTTCAATGGAGAGTTCTCGAAGGACACGAGCCGGCTGTCTATGCCGGCACCCGTGCAAACAGGAGGTCGGGCGGTTGTCAGTGCCGTCTGTGCCAACTATCTCACAGCAAAGAGCTATAGCTTCTGGAGCTTGATTTAATGAGAGACGGTCGGCTTACGATCGGACAGATGTCACGCGAAACCGGCTGCAAGGTGCAGACGATCCGCTATTACGAGCAGATCGGGCTACTCCCGGAGCCGGAACGCTCGAGCGGAAACCAACGCCTCTACAGCAACCGCGATCGCGACCGGCTGGCGTTTATCCGCCACGCGCGCGAGCTCGGCTTTCCCCTGGATGCGATTCGGGAGTTGCTCAAGCTCGCCGATCACCCCTCGCAGCCCTGCGAGGCAGCGGACGCGATCGCGGCAGCGCAGCTTGAGGCGGTGGAGATTCGCATTGCGCGGTTGCAGTCGCTCAAGCAGGAGCTGGAGCGGATGCTTGCGCATCGCCATGGCGGCAAGATAGCCGATTGCCGCGTCATCGAAGTTCTTGCCGACCACTCCAAATGTTCGGCCGATGACCACGTAGCGCCAAGCTGAGATATCGGGTGGAGGACCCATGCTCGAGATCCTGGAGGACCGGGATGATCTGATTTCGGTGGGCATGACGGGCCCGGTCACGAAGGCCGACTATGACATGCTCTACCGCAAACTTGCCGCGAAGACTGAACACTTTGGAAGCGTTCGGGTATAAGAAGAGGCCGAGGAGTTCGGCTTCCTGTCGTTCATATCGACGTGGATCGGTATATGGCACGATCTCAGGTACGGGCCATCGATTCGGCTCGCGGCGGCGATTGTCAGTGACAGCGTTTGGGCTCGACTTCTCGTTTCCCTCTGGAGAGGGAATTGGCCGCATTTGGCCAGTCAGCGCTTCGGGCGTGCGCTGTTTTGCCCTCGCCGATCGCGATCGGGCGAAGCGGTGGCTCGATGAATGGGCACCGAAGCCTTCCCGCCTGTGACCGGTCCATCTTCACGGACGAGTGCCCGAGCGGGAACCGCAGCGGGACGGCCGGAACCCGACGCGGCGGCGTTCGCGGTCAGATCTTCACCAACATGGCGGTGCCGTACATGAACGCGACGCCCACCGCCACGCCTGACAAAACCGGCCAGGAGACAAGGGCCGTGACGCCGCGCCCGTCGGACTTCATGAGATATGCGGTGACCTCGACGACCACCTGCAGGATCGCGCCTGCTCCGATGGCAAGCGCAAGCGCCGACCACTGCGGCGCATAGGCGAGGCTTCCGACCCAGAGCCCCAGCACCGCCGGCCCGCCGGCAAGCAGCGTCAGCGCTGCAAACGTCCACAGCGCCGGTCGTGCCTTCAGCATCGGGGCCGCGATGCCGATGCCCTCGGTAATGTTGTGAATGGTGAAGCCGAGCACCAGGAAGGTGCCGAGCCCTGCCGCACCCGAGGCGAAAGCCGCGCCGATCGCGAGGCCCTCGCCGAGATTGTGCAGTCCGATGCCGAGCGCAATGAATGTGGCGAGCGTCAAACCGGCAGGCGTTCCTCCCTGGCGGCCGGCGGCCATCAGCAGGAGGAAGCTCGCCGCGGCCGACAGAACGACCATGACCTGACCCTGGAATATGGCAGCGGCTTCGCCGGCAATCTCCAGTGCTTCGCCCGCGGCATCGACCATCAGGAAGGCAAGCAGCCCCACCGTCAGGGCAAGGAGAAAATTCATCCCCGCCTGGCCGACGCCGCGCAGCGCCGGATAGAACATGAGCCCTATGGCGACCGGGACGATGCCGACGAAGGCGCCCAGAAGCGCCTGGTTGCCGAGACTTCCCGCGGTTGCGACGGGCGTCGGTACCGCGACCGGTATCTCGTGTTCGAACGTCGCTCCGGTGTTGGTGATGATCTTGACCACGTGCGCCTCGCCCAGCACCCAGGGGTAGGACAGGTGAATCCAGGCGGTTTCGCCGCGTCCGAGCGGATCGGACGGTTCCTGGGTAAACTGCCAATAGGCATCGTCGACGAGGACCTGGGCGATGATCATCGGCTCAGAGCCGCCGGCGCGAACGCGAACGTCGATACCGTCGGATGACAGGATCGTCCGCTCGAATGTCAGATTCTCGACCGGCGGCGCACCATTGTCGAAGCTTCTCAACGGGTCTGTCGCGACCAGCCAGGCAATGGCAAGAGCGAGCACCGTAAGCGGCAGGAGAAGCCAGACAAGGGCTGTGCGCGATCGCGGAGGCGCAGTCGGGGTTGCCGTGGCAATGGGTCGTGCGTCGTTCATGCCACTGCCTCCCGGACATCGAAAAAGCTCATCCAGCCAAGCTCGGCAAACTCGGACTGGTGCGCGTGGAACATGTAGAGGCCCGGCTCATGGTCATTGAAGGAGAATTCGAGGATGCCGCGTTGCGCCTGGCACTGCATGATCGTGTCGACGGTCCTGAGCGTCGGCGTGAGCGTCGTGCCGTGATCGTAGTAGTCGAAAAAGTTTCCATGCAGGTGGAAGGAATTGACGGGATCGAATTCGACGGCGTTGACGAGATAGACGCGCACCGGCCTATCCCGCACGATGGGAATCGGCCGCTTCATGTAGGCATGTGCGACCGTATTGACCGCGTAAACTTCGTTCTCATCGTCGAAGTTGGTGTCGAAGGCGTTCATCACCATCGCGAATTCCTGCCACTCGGTACTTTCCGGCGTACCGAAGAGGCGCGAGCGGGCGATTTGTGTGTGCTCCGGATGCCGCGCCGGATCGGGGTCGACCACGAAGAGCCCGTAGAGGCCCTTGTGGATGTGTCGCTTCAGGGGCAACGCGTGGCAATGATAGAAGTGGCAGCCGAAGGGTTTTGCGTCGAATTCGTAGATGAACTCCTCGCCGGGTCCGATCACTCCGGCGCCGGGAATGCCGTCCATGCGTGCCGCGTGGATGCCGTGGAAGTGGATGGAGTGGGGGTGAGAGCCGTAGTTGCGGAAGACGATCTTCAGCCTTTCACCCTCGGTTGCCCTGAGCGCCGGGCCGGGAACCCTGCCGTTGTAGGTCCAGGCCGGAAACATCACACCGGACGCGATCTCGATCTCCTTGTCGACCGCGTCGATCTCGAAGGTGCGCAGAACCCGCCCGTCGGGCAGGCGGGACACGGTTCCCGTCTCCCATTCAGTCAGCATCTCTGCCGTGTCGAAGCCATTGCGCGTTGCATCGACCTCTCCCACGGTCATCATCGCGCCGTGGCTTGAGCCGTGAGGCGAGCCAGCCTCGCCCGCTCCATGCCCGTCCGCCTGCGCCGATGAGGCTTCGCGCCGGCTCTCTCCCGTAGCAGCGGCCGCGGAGATTACCGAACCGCCGGCAGCCGCCAATCCCGCCGCCAAGATGCCGCGCCTGCTCAAGCGTGCTCGCAGCCACTCGGAAACGTCGATCATTGGTCTATTCCTGCAAATGAGAATGAGTTGCAATAATACTCTTCTCTGCTCAGGTTTTCAACCGCAAACCGCTGCGCTCGGTGCATTTCCGGTTGGCAGAACTAGAGGATTTCATGGGCTGTCTGGTACGGATTGACCCTGTCTAAAGAGTTGGAGGACAAGGGTGAGCTGATCCGCGGACGGGGCAGGTGCCCGGCCGAAGCGCGCACTTCGTGCATCTCCGCGATGCCGCCAGATCTCACCACGCTGAGCTAGCCGGCGCCCTGTCACGTATCCGAAGCTCGGAAGCGGCGTTTCGCGCCGAGCCTCGGAACAAGGCGCACATAGACCAGCTCGCTCACCAGCTCGACGAGCGTCTGGGTGACGATCACCGCCGGCAGGATTGGGACCGCCCCCGGGACGGCGAAGGCGAGCGGCAGCACCACCAGAGAGTTCCGGGTGCCGGCGCTGAATGCGAGCGAGCGACTGGCCGGCGCGTCGAGACGGAACAGCACCCGGCCGATACCCCACCCGATCAGGGGCGCTATAATAGCAAAGGCGATATAAATCGGCACTACCCGCAGGGCGGCGTTTATCGCGGGTCCGAGCTGGGGCACAACGGCTGCGATCACCACTAACAGGGCGAGGGCCGTCGCAGGGACCGGCAACACGCCAAGCCCAGCTGACATGCGTTCCACCCATCGGTTCAGCGCGGCCCCGAGTTGCACAAGGGCGGCGAGCGCGAGGGGAATGGCGATCAGCCAGACAAATGCGTGAAGGAACGGTCCGGGCTGGACGAGATCGGCGGCGCCAGCGCCGAGGAACAGGCGGAGATAGATCGGCAACAGCGCCATCTGAACGATCAGGAGCGTGGGCGTGGCTGCAAGGAGAAGGCGCGCGTCGGCGCGACCGAGATGGGAGAACGTCACCACGTAGTCGATGCAGGGCGTGAGCAGGACGAAGAGAACGCCGATCTGCACCAGCGGGTCCGCCGGCGCGAACTGGAAGAGGAGCGTTACGAGGAGCGGCATCAGGACGAAGTTCGCGACGAGTAGGGCCGTAAGGAACCGGATCCGCCGGAAAGCGCGTCCAAGGTCCGCGAGCGGAACTTGCAAGAAGGTCACGAACAGCATGGCGGCCAGCGCCGGATTGATGACCGCCTCAAGAGTGGCCGTTTCGGGCAGGAGCAAGGCGGTAAGCGCGGCGAGCAGGACTGCTCCAAAGTAGATGCCAATCTGTTGCGCTTCGAGCGCTTCTCGGAGCTGCTTGCTGGTGATGAACATTCGGTATCCTGGTTGGCCACGGTCTCTGCCGAAGATCACTTCTCGGCATAGTTCCCGCAGGCTTCGAGAGCGCAGGCCATCTCCCGCAGCAACTCGTTGGCTAGCACAAGCAGATCATTCAGGCGAGGATCGCTTAGCCGGTAATGAACGAAGCGCCCGCGCTGCTCCCCGGTGACGAGCCCGCATTCGTTGAGGCACCGCAGATGGTTTGACGCGTTCGACTGCGACAGCCCGGTTGTCGCGACGATCTCGCCCACGGACAACGGTCCCGTGCGCAAGGCGTCCAGGATTGACAGCCGCGAGGCATCAGCTAATCCCCGAAACAGCTTCGCCCGCAGGGCAACGGCCGGGGAATCGACTCTCTCGATCAGTTCAGCACCGCTCGACATATCAGCCACGAATAATATATGCTCCTTTTCGATTAGGGAAGATGGACATGAACATAACAGGTCCAACGTACGATGCCGAGACGGCGCGCTACCGCGTCATCGGCATGGACTGCCCCTCCTGCGCGGCGAAAATCGAGAAGGCGGTGCGGTCAGTCGGGGTCGAAGACGTGAAGGTCTCGACAGCCACGCAGATCATGACCTTGCATGTGGGTGAATCAGCGGTGCGCCTTCCAGAGATTGAACGCGCCGTGACAGGCATCGGCTATAGGCTCGATCGCCTGGACGCGCCAAATCTCCATGCAGAAGGCGACATCGACGATCTGCCGAAGGATCTGAGGCATGTCACGCCAGCCTACAAGCGAGCGCTGTGGATCGTGGTGGCGCTCAATGTCGGTTATGGCGTCATCGAGATGTTCGGCGGGTTCCTCTCGGGATCGCAGGCCCTTAAGGCCGATGCTCTCGACTTCCTGGGCGACGGCCTGATTACCTTCCTCGGCATACTTGCTATCGGGTGGAGCCTTATTTGGCGCGCCCGTTCCGCTTTGGTGCAGGGCCTGTTTCTTAGCGCGCTTGGTTTCGGGGTTCTTGCCAATACAGCCTATCGCGTGCTCGTACAGCAACAGCCCGAGGCCGAGTTGATGGGTCTGTTCGCGTTGATTGCGCTTACGGTCAATGTGATCGCGGTTCTTCCGCTGCTGCCTCACCGGACCGGCGACGCCAATGTGCGAGCGGTTTGGCTGTTTTCGCGCAATGACGCGATCGGCAACGCGGCAGTCGTCGCTGCGGCGGGGCTTGTCGCCTGGACGGGAACGGCTTGGCCGGACCTTCTCGTGGCGGCGGCGATTGCCGGTCTGTTCCTGCAATCATCGTGGTCGATTGTGCGGGATGCGAGCGCCGATCTGCGCGAGTTTGCGTCGGCGACCGGCGTCACGCGGTGACGGAGGTGCTGCCGTAGTGGACTCCTCCGGCATCGGCATAGCCACGGCATTTGCCGCGGGCGTGGTTTCTTTTCTGTCGCCTTGCGTCCTGCCGCTCGTGCCCGGCTAAATCTCTTATGTCGCCGGGCGCTCGATCAGCCCTGATGGGTTTTCTGGCGGCGGGGCAAGCCTCAAGGGGACAGGTCGCACACTTGGCCTGAGCCTCTGTTTCGTTCTCGGCTTCACCACCGTGCTCGTCCTGCTCGGAGCCAGCGCTCTGAGCGGACTGCTGCGCACGCATCTTTACGAAGCGAACTTGATCGGTGGCACGATCGTCATCGTCCTCGGCCTGTTCACGACCGGCCTGGTACCTATGCCTTGGCTGGATCGCGATATGAGATTTCATTCAGGCTCGCGGGGCGGCGGCCCCTGGGCAAATTATCTTCTGGGCTTGCGTTTGCCTTTGGCTGGACACCATGCATCGGGCCGGTCCTCGGCGCGATTCTGGCGCTGTCGGCCGCGAACGCAACTGCCGGAAGCGGAACAGTCCTCCTGGCCGTCTATTCGCTCGGCCTCGGCCTGCCCTTCATTTTGGCGGCCCTCTTCATGCGCGGCTTCATGGCGCGGATGAAAACCATGCGGCGAACGGGCCGCGTTCTTAAGGTTGTCGCCGGCGGGATCATGGTGCTCATGGGGATCGCGATGATCACCGGTTATCTCAGCAGTTTCGCGATCTGGCTCCTCCAGACGTTCCCGGCGCTCGGACGCATCGGATAAACGAGATCGAGATGATGCAGAACGCGCAAGGTGACCTGAAGTGAAGGCTAAATGAATGTTTGGATCCGGGTGGCGGTTCTGCTTGCAGCCGTGTACGCCGCGCATTGGGGGCCGGAGAACCTCGCCAAGCCCTTCAAGAAGGTGCGTCGGTAGTGGGGTATCTCGGCCGCAGCAGGTGGCTCGCTAATCGGTATTGCGATGGCCAGCCCCGAAGTTGGGGTGAATATTACGAGCGCGATCCGGGACGCTTCCGGGATCGGCTTGGGCGCTGTCCTCGGCTCAACCGTGATCGGCATTCCGATCCTCGTCACGGTCGGCTATCTGGCGACCCGCAAACGCAATCTCCCGGACGACCCCGGACATGACAAGCACCTGAGAGAGAGCATCTTCTGCGCGTCGATTCGGCGGCCGTGGGCGTGCAGACGCCGGCTTACCTTGGGATACTCGCACTGCTCGCATCTCTGGTTCAGCTAACACAGCGGCAGTCGCGCGGCACCGCCACTGCAGCGAGGTTTGCCGGCCTTAGATCGCCGATTCTGGCTCTTCGAACCGGCAGAAATAGGTGGTCCGGTCCACCTTTCCGCCGTCAACAGGAATCCCTCGGATCGTGACAGCAATGATTTCTTTCCCTGGCTTCGCCACAATCTCGCCCTGGATTGTCAGACCGGGATGATCGTCGGGCATCAGCTTAAACGATGTCTTCCCGGCTTTCGTTTCGCCGATCTCCACTGCGCCGGAGCTGTAGTCGCCCTCGGCCGCATAGGTTGCTTCCATCCGGCTTTCCGTGAGGATCAGGTAAAATGATTCTTCAAATTGGGCGCCGTCCGGAACGGCTCCCCAAAACGACATCTCTGCCTTCTCCCCGGATGGGCGGACACGGGCGACCAGTTCACGGCACTCTTGGTCCGCGTTCGCGCCTATCCGGCCGGGAAACCAAAGATAGGTGCCAACTGGCGACAATTCGGCTGCATCCGCGTAAAAGACGGCCGCCATTACGAAAACGGCTGCAAATAAACAGCGGCTCATTTTGCCGAGCAAAGTCATTATGGCACTCACAGTAGCCCACTGCACGTCTTCAGCTTTGCCGCGAATATCCGCGAGCTTCGACTTTGATGATACCATATGTTCTATTTTCCGTCACCGACGGGGCGCACTGCCAAACTAGCCAGCGCCGGCAGCCTACATGGTACGGCTGGAGCTTCTTTGGAACGATTGGCAGCCGCCTGCAGTATCAATAACGTAGAAAACTAGCGCATTCTCGCGGTACTGCGCTCCCGATCGTTCGAGCGCTCGGCGACTACTGGATCAACGAGGCTCACCCAGACATTCTGGTCTTCGCCCGACTGCCGTTTTAGGTACTGAATCTCTGTCTCGTCCCAGCGTTTAATTTCCTGCTCGACATTGTCGAGGACAAAATCACCAAGATCAGTAGCTACCGTAAGAACCGCGTGTCCTCCTCCATCTGCGTCAAGTCCGACGGTGATCCGAAGAGCGCCGAGAGGGAAACCCTGCTCAAGTAAAAGCTTGCGTTTGAGAAGCACGTAGTCTTCGCAATCACCAAAGATGTTAGGATATTCCCAACGCTCCTCGACGCCGAAGATCTCCTTATCTGTTTTTGGCATGATCTTGGTGTTGGCCAGCCAATTGGATTTCACCATAGCCTGCCAGCGTTCTTCTGTCAGTTTTATGCTGTCCTTTCCTGTCGGACGGGCGCAACGGGACCTATAACGCTTACAGAATTCGTAATAACCGAAAGGAACTGTGGTGGGCTCAAACTCTCGCAAAGTCGGACTATCCGCTCGCTGCGACGGGTTCAGATGGAGGGCGTCGGCATCTGCCGAACCGATCATTGAAATAATCCCAATGGTTGCCAGAAGAACTGACCTGAACATGACGTGCTCCCGAACTCGTTTTCTCGGAGCACTACCAAGCGTCCCTGAATTCCTCGCGAAAATGTGCTGTTGCAATCGAGCTATTGCAGAAACTTTTCATAAATGTGTTTACGTCGTCCCGACAGATCTGAAACGTGCTGACATCTGTCCCTTCGGCATGCGACAATTAAAGTCCAGACAAGCCGATACTCCGATCCCAAGGAGGATGCATTGAAAGCTCGGGACATAACGGCAACGCCATCGTTCAGATGTGCACGAACTTACTGACCGCCAACAACTTTGGACTAGCCCGAAAATTATCAACCTCGGCTACTCTCTTCTTGAAGGTCGCCATATCACGTCCGCTGAGTTGGCTGGGCTCGCCAACAGCTTCTTTGGGATTTATCGGCTTGCCGCCGTTGCGGATTTCATAATGCAGGTGAGCGCCGGTCGATAGACCCGTCGAACCAACATAGCCGATGACCTGTCCCTTCCGTACGAGGTCGCCGGGCTCTAGATCATCTCGCACCGCGTCCATATGGGCATACCTTGATGTCCATCCGCCGTCGTGAGAAACTTCAACCATCTTGCCGTAACCTGAAGTCGTTCCCGCGCGCGTAACCCGGCCCTCACGCGCAGCAACAACGGCTGTCCCACGCGGCGCGGCCAAGTCGAGCCCAGCATGGAAACGCTGGCCGTTTTTGAGCGGATGGCGGCGGGCACCGAATGCCGATGTAAGGCGGCCAAACTCCATCGGCTTGTCGATGAAGCCGCCGCCCAAACGCCGTCCAGTCCGTTCAAAATAGTCTGGCTTTGTTCCCTTCGGCGAGAATCGGAAAGTTTCAAAAGTCCGACCGTCTGTAGCCAGCTTAAGGTAAACCGGCATGATTCGCGAAGAAGAAGGTTCGGATTCCAGCACTGCCTGAATTTCGTCATCTGAGGTTACGATCTTAGTCAGATCAATCTGATCCCACAGCGCGAAGAGCAAGTCTGCTACATCGGATCGCTTCACCCCCGAAGCCATCAGCTCCAAGGAAAGGGCTTCCGCCAACGTCACAGGCCTGGGCGGTATTTTTGCCGCGACCTCAATCTCCGTTTCACTTCGGAACGCCCCGGAGGTCTGGCGAGTGAAACGGATCCTTTCGGTTTTCCCATCAAAAATCGAGACCTGCTCGATGTGCCGTCGGTCGGCGTGGCGACCATCCTTGGCCCACCACACACCGACGACCTCGCTTGGATACAAAGTTTCGGCAGTGGTTTCTGCGATAGCTGGAAGCAAGCTGATTAGATCTGCTTGGGTCAGCCCAATGTTCTTTAGGACATTGATCAATCCATCGCCGAACCTCACCTCAGCCGATGCTGATGAAGACGCAGCTTCGCCATGGTCCACCACCGCGGCTTCTAGGGCTACCGGTCTCGATTTCGGTGACGGAAAATAGCTGACGGCAACGCCGCCACGCAACAGGTCTGCGGGCTGGACGGCAAGCAGCGGCGCCCGCGATCGACTGGCAGCGGAAGAACGGATACCCTTTACAAGTTCCCGTCCCAGTTGTGTTTTGCCAATCGCCGTGATGCTGATGGCTTCTCGGTGAGACTTATGATTTATGGCCGCGCTCAGTGGCCGTTTGATCAGAACAAATGGCTCGCCGTGGTTTTGATCGAGGTCGCGGTCTCGAATCGCACTCAACCGTGGGCCCTTGCCGGGTGCGGTGTCAATTCGCTCAGGCAGATCAGCGATACCTCGGCGCTCTTTTGGCGCTGATGTCGATTTCTCGGCAACGGTGGTCTGCGTCGAAGACCAATAGAAGATTGAAGCCGCGCCAACGAAGAACACGACACATGTGAACGCACATACCTTGACGCGAGGGATCGTCGAGCGTGGGAGTCGAATCATGACGAATCTATGCACTTGGGTGCCGCGGCGGGTCAACTTACCAAACTGCTTCCTATGATCGCACAGAGCGGATGGGCGACTGCCGGCGGCTCGCTAGGCATCCCAATTTGTAGTGACAGCGGTTGCTTCACGACGGCAGAATCTTCGGCGGGCGCTTACATTCAGAGTGTTTCAACACGCTCACGGCGACTTGAGCGCAAAACGCGCCGGCTCTATCCTTTCGACAGCATGGCATCGACATTGCTGGCCGCGCGTTCTCCGCTTTCCACCGCGCCCTCGATCGACCACGGGCGCGAGCTTCTTTCTGCACCGGCGAAGTACACGCGACCATGGCTGAGCGTCGAGAGAGCAGGTCCGAGCCGCGAAAGTTGGCCGGGCTCAGGAGCTGGATATGTACCTTGGATGAACGGCTCCCGTTCCCATCCGACATGGACCGACTTCGGCTGCCTTTTTAGGTCAGCCAGGAACCTCAGGTCATCCGCAAGGACACTCACCCCCGCGCTTGCATCCTCGCCGAACGCAAATCCGCAAAAGATGCTCCCGCAGCGGGGCCAGGCGAGTGCAAGAGGGCTTCCGCCGAATGTTGGGGACGGCATCGATGATTCATCGTCAATTACAGTTGCCACCTTTGCGGCACGGCCATAACTGAGACCGACGCAGAGTGCGATCTGTTCAGGTTCCAGCGGTGGGTCGCATTCGAGTTTGGCGAGTTGGTTCAGCGGAATAGCTGAAATCATCCAGGGAGCAGCGTAGGTTTGCCCGCAAGCCATCCGGACCGAAACGAGCCCATTGGCCTGCGAGACGGACCGCACAGGGGCTGAAAGAATAACATTCCCGGCAAGTCCGTCGGCCAGCGATTTCGAGAGCGCTTGAGCCCCTTGCTCCAGGAAGTATTTCTGTCGCAGGGCTCTGCCCAGTCCACCTTCCGCCGCAATCCACCAGAGCACTTGCAGGAGCGAGATTTTCTCGGCCGGAGCCGTCGCGAACGCACCAATGAGCACTTTGAAAAATTCATAATCGAGACCCCGGACCCCGCGCTCTCGCAACCAACCCCCAACGGATCTCTCATCGGCCCAAGCGCCAATTGGTGAAGTGAGGGGTCGGAACGGGTCAACTTTCTTGGCCAGTTTATCTAACCTCCAAAGAGCTCGACCAACGCGAATCACGTCTCCTGGGGCAAGATCGGGAAGCTTGCGCAACCGGCCTCGGCGATCACGCCATTGCGGCCAGATTATCTTTGCCTTCGCAATCCGAAGCCCGAGTTCGGAGACAAGCACCAGCGTGCGCCGGTGGCCGCTATTGATGAACTCCCCACCGAGATCGGCAGACTTGTTGTCGAGCCGGCGGGACAACGTCCTCCCACCTACTTCGTTTCGAGCCTCTAAAACGAGGCATTTCCATCCCGCCAGCTCGAGCCCTCGAGCTGCCACCAAGCCGGACACACCCGCTCCGATCACAATTGCGTCGGCGGACCTCTCCGGCCTCATTCGCCCAAACGCTCAAGCTTGCGCGTCCCGCATAGTTTCATAGTTTCCAGGCAGGAAACCGCTCCCATGGCGACCGACAAAACACTATTCCGACATCCGAGCGAACGCTGGGGGTCTTTGATCCCGACGATTTTTGCACGGGCACCGCGCTCGATCACCCCCGTTGGAGAAACCCGAGCGTTAAAGAACGATTGCGAGGATCCACTCTATTCGACTGCCCTATATGAATTGAAGACCTCAGTCGTTCCGTCGGCTTTGACCAAGTATACATCGAATGCGTCCCGGGTTTCGCCGTACTCCATCCCGGGGGACCCTACCGGCATTCCCGGCACCGCAAGTCCGATCGCGTCCGGCTTCTCTTTTACGAGCCGCTCAATGTCCTCGACGGGAACGTGGCCCTCTATGGTATATCCGGCAACCTTGGCAGTATGGCAGGATGTCATGTCCGGACCGATCCCATTCTTAACCTTGTGCTGCATCAGGGTGGCCATAGGCAGGTTGCGCGATTCTACGTTGTGGCCGGCCGCTTGCAGCACCTCAATCCAAGCAAGGCAGCACCCGCAGGATTGGGTCTTCGCCACTTCGAATTCGAGCGCGTCGGCTGTTGCGACTCCTCCAGTCATCAGAAAGACGACGGCACCGATCACGTTCTTCCGCTTTTTCATGCTGACTCCGGTTTCAGATGTTTCGCGATACAGAATGAGCTCGGTATCTGCTTGGGGTTGCCGAGACCGGGCACCTACTCCTGCGCCCCAGCGGGGCCGTGATTGTGCCCGTCGTCAGCCTGAGGAAGCGGTACGTCGGGAACAAGTTTTTCGACCTTCGCTTCGGTACGAAGCTCATTCATAATTCTTTGAGCGGCGGCTGACTCCAGTGCCCTTCTGATTTGCGGCGCCACCGTTTCGAAGCTGGGCGCGGGCCGGTTTCGCCTTTCTTCCACCTCGACGACGTGGAAGCCGAACGCGCTCTTGACGGGGGAGGCGGTATACTCGCCGGGCGCCAGTTCTGCGGCGGCTTCGTCTACCGCCGCGATCGTCTGGCCGACCGTCACAAAGCCGAGATCACCGCCCGCATTCCTCGAAGCCTCGTCCTTGGACCTCTCCGAAGCAAGGGCGGCAAAATCCGCGCCATTGTCAAGCGCGGCGACCACGTCCTCCGCCTCCTGCTCGGTGGAAAGCAGGATGTGTCTCAATCGCACTTCTTCAACGGGAGGAACTTCAGATATCTTTTCATCGTACGCCTTGCGGACTGCTTCATCGCTCACCGCTTCGGCAACGCGCTGTTCGAGGAAGAGCGCCCGAAGAGTTTGATTGCGAAGGAAGGCCATCTGCCGCCTAAAGCCATCTTCTTCTTCGATCCCTTCGGCTCTCGCTGCATCCGCGGCGATCCGCATATCGATCAGGACGTCCACGATCGCCGAACGGCGCGCCTCTTCGGGAGCGCCGGCGAGCTGATCCCCGTAAATTTCGGCGGCCATGGCGACATCGGCAGTCGTTAACACCTCGCCGTTCACACGCGCGACGACATCTTCCTGTCCAACGGCGAGAACTGGCTGGAAGGTCAAGCCGGCGAAAACACAACCGGCGAGAATACTGGCTTTGTGAATGTGGAAAGTCATCTTTTCTCGGCCTCTTTTTCCCGTCGAGGGTGCTGTTATTTACTCAGCCGCCAGAAGCGGATCGAGAATTGCGCTGAACTGCTCGATCGTCATGGACCCCTTGTAGGGCTTGCCATTGACAAAGAAAGTCGGCGTAGAGTCGACGCCGAGTTTCCTGCCTGACTCTGCGACCGCAGTAATTTTATCTAGAAGCGCCTGATCAGTGAGGCAACTTTCGACCTCATCCGCGCTCATCCCCGTCATACCCATGATGGAGTTCAGGGCACCCGTGGCATCCGAAGCGAGTAATGAGCGAAAGTTGGTGATGCCCTGAGGGGCGGCATATCATGGCGGTGTTCACGCGCCGTCAATTCTCAG
>NZ_JAODNW010000039.1 GCF_025398255.1 Chelativorans intermedius
CTTGTTTGCCATTGTGGTCCTCCTTCATGGTCAAAACCATACTTCAAGGTGGACCCGTTCAATGGGGGTGGATCAGACGGTCGGGTCGCGATAGAGTCCGAGGAAGGACATGGCGGTGGAGAGCACACCCGAGCGCTCGTTCTCCGACTTGTTCAGCACCTCACGCGCGGCCGAAGCCACGACCGGATGGACCCTCGGGTTCTCCGGCGTGCCGAGATGGTTGGTCGCCATCATCCGCCGCAGCGTCGCCGCGAAGGACCGGCGCGGATCGGACAGGAAGGTGGCGACTCGCGCCAGCGTCTTCTCCTCCTCGGCATAAAGCACGTGCAGGATGGCGCCGACCAGCAAGGCGTGACTGGTCTTTTCCCAATGGTTCCGGCGCTCGAGCGCACCCTCGGGATCGACCAGGATATCGGCGATGTTCTGGACGTCGCGCACCTCGTCCGGCCCCTTGCGTACCTCCAGCAGCGGATTGTAGCGGGCCGACCGCAGGTCGGTCGGGTTGAATAGCAGGCAATGCGAAAATTTCGCGCGCCAGCCAGCGGTCAACTGCCAGTTTTCGCCCTTGATGTCGTGGATGACGGCCGAGCCGGTCCAGGTGAGAAGGGTCGGGACGACGAGGCCGACGCCCTTGCCCGAGCGCGTCGGCGCGAAGGCCATGACATGCTCCGGTCCGTCATGGCGAAGATACTGGTCGGCGAACCTACCGAGGAACACGCCTGCCGGACGGAACAGGCCGGCCTTGCGAATCTCGCGCGGCAAGGCCCAGCGCGAGGAGCCATAGGTGGTGACGAGCCTGCTCTGCCGCGCGCGCCACAGTGAGCCGATAATCGCCGCCGCACAGCCCATGAAGCCGCTGCCCGCCGCCAGCATCCCGGCCTTGTCGAATACCTCCGGCGCATAGGCCTCGTAGAAATACCACCACTCGAACAGCTTCCACGGCTGATAGACCGGCCAGCCGAACAGGACGAACCAGGGGCTGCCAAGCTGCGCCTGATAGCCCAACATGTCGGCGCACCACTGCGTCGCCGCCCATACGCCGAGGATGACGATGGCGAAGACGACGGCGATCTGGCCGATCAGGAGCTTGGTGGGGGTCATGGGCGTCGTTCCGCTGCTTGAGACAAACGGAACGATAATCGAGCGATGCGACAGAAGCGCTTATGGTCTTTATATACGATGGAATGCGATCGACGTTCTACGATCAGGACAACCACTTGGCATAATGAGTCGCCTGCCAAACGAAGTATGCCGCCGAGGCCATGTGCACAACTCCCACAATAGGATCGACGGAGGAAGACCCCGCCACTACGACCCGAAAGAGCAGCAGCGTGCAGGCCATGTGGAAATGCCGAAAGACGGTTCTAAGACATAGGCCCCTACAAGAACGACATCGGACAATTAAGTGGCTATGTTGGTACCCTCCGCGCCAACGGCAATGCCGGCATCGGCCTTTCTTCGAACCGACAGCAGGACAGCACCCTTGCTGCTCGACGGCGCCATGCGCGGTCGTGCGTTTCCGACCAAGTCGAACAGGTCCTGGGACCGACGCTCAGGCCCGGCGAAACTATCGTCATGGACCTGTCTGGACGCCCCCGTTGATGCAAGAAGAATCTTTTCGAAGAGTTCGGAGCGTAGTCGGGTGCTGACATGTGTCCGGCCTCTGTTGCGGCTATCACACGCTGCGGGCCCGTATGGGGATTTCGCGGATTGGGCCAATACAATCTGGCGCGCTCGAGGTGCGCATCCATGATCTGGTTTTCCCGATCCCGTCTTATTGACCGTGGCGCCTTACTCTCCGTTCGACCTTCTCACACTTTCGCAGCCCGCTAGAGGAGCGGACTAACCTGCTACGACCGGCGTTCGATAGGTTCCGCTTTTAGAGCAGAATTCGTTCATGCTGCATCGTATCCGGCGGCGGCGATGTAATTGGCACATTCCTGCACTGTGAAGGTTGGGATCAGGCTGCCGATCCTGTCCCACAGGCCGTCGATGGTGCGCTCGGCTGCCTTCCTGAGCATTGCCTTGAGCTTCGAGAAGTCCGGGCTGTAGGGCGGAAGAAACAGCAACGGCGCTCCCGCTGTTTCGATCATCTGGCGAGTCCGCGGACCCTTATGGCTGGACAGATTGATGGGGTGGACGCCCCCTCAACCTGTCCAGCCATAAGCGCACCGCCGTGCGCCGGGCCATCGAACGGGCCGGCCTCCAAATGCACCTTTTCCAGGACTACAACTCCGACTTAAATCCAGTAGAAATAGCCTTCTCCACGCTAAAAGCATTCCCATAAAGAAGCATGCGCCGCGGCTCGTCAATGAGCTTTGGGACACTATTGCTCACGGCATCGACGCCATCTTTCTCGTCTATGTCTCCACTACCTCGCTGCTGCCGATTATGACTGGTGAGTGATCGAAAAATGCTTAGGTAAGAACGTTGCATCAAGATTCAACCGGTTCGCTCATTCAGCCGGGTCTAGTTGTTTTGGTCCCGCTAAACCTTTAGCCCCGCCCATCTGACCATGACACTCCCGGCCAGCATGCTCATGCCAATCGCGAGGAGTAGAGGACCAGCGAATTCCTCTGCAACAATGCTTGAGGTCGAGGAAACCGACAGCAGCATCAGGCTGAATTCTCCTCCGTGGGCCAGGATGATCCCAGTGCGCCATGAGCTCTGAAGCGACTCGCCGAACAGTCGGGCGACGACCAAAACGATCAGCGTCTTGCCCGCGAATATGATCGCGAGCCAGATCAGCACCACAGGCCATACAGATGGAATGATCCAAAGTGGCAATTGCGTTCCGATGCCGACAAAGAAAATCCCGACAAACAAATCGCGGAAGGGCCGAATCTCGTTCTCGACAGCATGGCGCGCGTCGCCCTCGCCGATGATCATGCCGGCCGCGATGCGGCGAGTGCCGGAGAAAGGCCGGCGGTGGCCGCGACAATCGCAGACCCTAGTGCAATGTTGAGCGCGAGAAGCTGGGCAAGTTCCGGATCGCCACGCGACGCTACCCAACGGGCCAGCAACTGCAACGGGCCACGGGCAATGAACAGAGCTGCAACCAATGCCGTTGCACTGGCGACGACCGTTATCACGCCATACCCTTCGGCGGCTCCACTCATCGAATCGTGCAGAAGCAGGAATGCGACAGCTGCCAAGTCTTGAAACAGAAGCACCGCAATGGCCAGGCGTCCTTGGGCCGATCCCAGAGCGTTCGCGCTTGCGAGCACCTTGAGGCACATGGCCGTGGATGACATGGCAACGGCCCCGCCGATGAGGATTGCGGGGACGGGCGCGAGATCGAAGATCAGACTCGCTGCCAACGACACCGTTATCGTCGTGACTGCAACCTGCACGGCTCCAAGACCGAAGACATGCTTCCTGAGCCTTACGAGCTTCTCGAACGAGAATTCCAGGCCAAGCGCGAACAGCAGCAGCACCACTCCGATCTCGCCAATGCTGCTAAGGGCAGCGCTCTCCGCAATCAGGCCGAGGCCGGCGGGTCCAATGACTATACCGGCAAGAATGTAACCGACAATGCTGGGCACGCCGATCCGTGAACATATCGTCACGAGCACGACCGCGGCAAAGACCAACAAGGCCGCACTTTCGACAAATCCGGTCACGCCATGCATGTTCTTCTCCTGATGGCATGGCGCAGGTAAGGCCAATACCTGTAAACTCTAGACGTGCAAGCGCGCCCACTGCGCTATCTGCGCGGCAGGCATTGCACCGCTCGTCCTCGCGATTTCCTTGCCGCTCCTGAACAGGATCATGGTGGGAATGCCGCGGATCCCGTAGCGGCCGGCAATCTGCTGTTCGGCCTCGGTGTCGAGCTTGCCCAGACGGACATGGGGTTCGAGCGAGCGCGCCGCCGCCTCGAACTGGGGCGCCATCATCTTGCATGGCCCGCACCACTCGGCCCAGAAATCGACCAGCAATGGCAGTTCGGCATTCGCATGACGGTCAAAATTAGCCGCTGTAAGCGTGACGGGCCTGCCTTGAAAGAGAGGCGCGCCGCAGCGTCCGCAATTGGGATTATCGGTCAGGCGCTCTTGCTGCACCCTGTTGGTGGAATTGCACTGCAGGCAAGCGACCGTGGGCATCCTGTATCCTTTCGTTGACGAGCTGGGCTCGGCGGCCGAATGATGCAAGCGTTCAGCGCGTGGATATGGCGCGGCGCGCTTCTCGCTGCCGCGGCTCGGGCAGGTATTCCACGCCACCGCCCTGGCGCCGAACCGGCTGCGGATAGAGCGTCATCAGCTCCAGTATTTCCTTGGGCATGTCCGTTCCAACGGGCAGGCCCATGTCGCGGGCCTCATCGGCAGAGATGGGATAGTCGTGGGTCCAGGTGCCCGTCGCCAGCTTCGCCGCCAGCGCCGCCGCGCGGTTCTCGTCCATCTTGTCGGACAGCAGACGTTTCGCGAATGCCTCGATCTGCGCAATGGCCTTGCGACCGACATCGGCCATGATCAGGGTCTGGTCGTCGATCTCGGCGATGGGCTTCTCGGCGACGACCTTGAGGAGCGAGGCAGCAGGCAACTGGCCAAGTTGCGGATCGACGGGTCCCAGCACGGAATGCTCGCACATCACGATCTCGTCGGCGGCAAGCGCGATCAACGTGCCGCCCGACATGGCGTAATGCGGCACGAACACGGTGACCTTGCCCTTGTGGCCCTGAATGGCCCGAGCAATCTGGGTTGCCGCCAGCACAAGGCCGCCCGGTGTATGCAGCACGATGTCGAGTGGCACTTCATCGTCGGTCATCTGGATCGCGCGCAGGACTTCCTCCGAGTCATTGACGTCGATGTAGCGCATCAGGGGGAATCCCAGCAGGTTCATCGTCTCCTGCCGATGGATCAGCAGGATGACGCGACTGGCACGCTTCTTCTCGATACTGGCGATCTTGCGTGCGCGCATCGCCTCAAGATATCTGCGCTGCAGAACCGGCTGCAGCGCCGAAATGATGAAGAACAGCCAAAACAGCTGCATTATGTCCATGGACCTTGTCCTCCTTCCCGTCGGCCATCCGGCAGAAAGCCATAGATGCCCTCGTCGCGATAATAGTGGCGATAGGCATCGGCGCGCCTTCGCAGGAGTGGCGTTACAAGCCAACCGGCGAGAAACCCGCCGATATGCGCCCACCAGGCGATCCCGCCCGTGGCCTGATCGCTGCCGAGCGACAGAAAGCCGGGAATGACCTGCATGAAAAACCAGATCATCGCGAAAATGACCGCGCGCACTTCGAAGAAGAGGGGAATGAACAGAATCGGCACGATCACCACCAGCCGAGCCGCCGGAAACATGCGTGCGTAGCAACCGATCACGCCCGCGATCGCCCCCGATGCGCCAAGCGCGGGAACGACTGAGTCGGGGTTCGCCAGCGCGTGAGCCAGTCCGGCCGCCACACCACAGAACAGATAGAACAGCGTGAATCTACGCGGTCCGAGCCGATCTTCGACGGCGGGGCCGAAGATCCAGAGCGTCCACATGTTCAAGATGAGGTGCAGCCAGCCCCCGTGCAGGAAGATGTTGGTCAGGAACGGGGTCCAGTCGGACGGGGCGACGAGGCTCAGTTGCCCGAAGAAGCGCGAGGGCACCAGCGCGAACTCGAACAGGAACCGGTCCAGCACGCGCGGAGGCAGGCTGATCTGATAGAGGAACGCGAGGACGTTCATGCCGATGACCGCCCATACGATGACGGGCGGGTAGCGGCGCGCGACGCTGTCAAGATAGGGAAACAAGCGGCAGATCCTCGCTCGCGCTAGACATTCCGTTCATTGTTCTTTCCCGGCTATCGTCACGCCCGTCCAGGCCGGGGGATCGGAGGCAGGGAAGGATTCGAGCGAGGCTTCGAGCACCGGATCGAATTCGGCCTGTTCTTGCGACGACAGGTCCACCGTGCCTTTCTCCTCGACCGCGCGCCGGAGGCGGTGATCCGTGCGACCGTGATCCACGCGGGACGGTATACGATAGGCTTCCGGCGCATCGGCTCCCTTGTAGAGCCGATGCCATTCCTCTCCCCGCCAGTGGTGCGGCGCACGTCGGTGAGTCGTGTCCTCGCGCACGAGGTAGCGCCAGTCCTGCCGCTCCGCGAATGCCACAGCGCTTTCGCGGTCGGGAAACTTCAGCCGGATCGGACGATAGGGATCGTCGCTGGAGGTATATCCCATCAGCGGCTCGATGTGGGGCGGGCGCGACGGCTCGAATTCCAATATCCAGTAGTTGGGCCGCGGCGCCGATGTCATCGCGGAACGTGCCGGCCGGTAAATGATCGCGGTCGGAACGTCCCATGATCTCATGTTGGTCCCGGGTATCTTCGGCGGAAAGGGTGGACGATTGTGACCGCGCATCATGGTGCTTCCCCTCGGTTATCCCCCAGAAAAGCGCGTTCCAGCCGGGCGCGATCCCGCAGGGGCTGTGGAATTCGCACCCTCCTCTGGTGAGCACTCTCAAAAAGCGCATGAGCGGTATCGGAAGACTGACCTGAGTCACGCAGTTTATCGCGAAGATAATTGCGAGCCGACTGGACGATCCGGGTCACGTCGTCTTCAGGAATGCCGAGAACCGAAGAGGCTTTCTCAAGCGGGGTGTCGTTCAGGTCGACAAGAAACAGGACCCTGCGCCATAGCGCCGGAAGACCGGCGATCGCCCGATGCAAGAACAGCGCGTCCTGCCGTTTAGCGACCGCCGTTTCGGGGTCGTCCACACCGTCGTCGGCGACGAGTTCCTCGAGCATCAGCACGTCGTCGGGCTGGTAGAACTCGAACATCTCCTCATCCGACTCAGTAGGCTCCCCGGCCAGCACCTCGGGCGCCACGTCGATCGGGGCGGCATCCTCGGGCACCGCGCGGCGCGCGGCCTGCGCCTCGGCCTCGATGGTCTCGAAGGCCAGTTGCGTCAGCCAGTCCCGGACGGAGAATTCGGTCGGCCGCCGCTCGAAGCGATCGAGCCCATTGAGGATCGTCGCATCGACGATATCGCGAACGGCAAGATAGCCCTGTGGTACCGATCCGCTGCATTCGAGATAGGTCAACTCACGCCTGACGGTGTCGTAGACCGTATCGAGATGATCCTCGATCAGGTCGAAGAAGAGTTGGCGCCGCTCCGCCTCCGCCGCATCCCGCGCGGGCGGCAGCGGGGCGCCGATCCGGCGCCGGCGGGCGGGACGCTTGTACTCCGGCTCGTGCTTGAGGCGCGCCACATGCCGATCGACTTGGCGGCGCAGGTCGGCAAAGGCCTTGCGCAGGACCGGCTCGATCTCGAACCCCTCTTCCTGCGCCGCGATCACGCCCGATGGCAGTTGCAAGCGCAAGCTGACTTTGATGCGCGTCTTGCCCCTCGTCTGGGAGGCGACGACTTCGAGCCGGACGAGATTCTCGCGGAAGCGTACAAGATGCGGTTCAAGTTGCCGCACCTCTTCCTCGATGACCTCAGGCGCGCGCTGTTGGCCGTGCCGGTCAAGATTGCGAAATGCTCTGATGACTTCCATGCCGTGTGACCTTGCTTGTCGCTTTTTGACGAGATGAGCCGGCGCGACCGTCATCGCGCCGGCCAGTCCTCCACGACGTCACCCGGTAGACTTATCGTCCTTGGACTGCTCCCTATCCTTGGTGTCGACCGGGACATCGGGTGTCGGAGCGTCCGCCTTGTTTTCGGCAGCTTCGCTGGACTCGTCGATCCCGGCCTCGGCCTGATCGTCCGGGCTATTGTCACCGGTGTCCTTTGCGATCTTTTCGAACACGACCTTCTGTTCGTCCGCTGACCAAGCGACGCGGACCTTGTCACCATCCTCGATCCGCCCGGAGAGCATTTCGCGGGCCAACTCGGTCTCCAACTCCGACCGGATCAGCCGGCGCAGCTCGCGGGCGCCGAATTCGGGACGGAAGCCGACCGCGCCGAAGTGATCCACGACGCTCACGTCGAATTCGAGTTCGACCCCCTGCCCCAGTGCAGTCCGCTTCACCCGGTTCAGCTGCAACTCGACGATCTGGCGGATCTCGGTCTGGTTCAGCGAATGGAAAACGATGATCTCGTCGATCCGGTTGATGAACTCTGGCCGGAAATGACCGCGCAGCACGTCCATCAGTTCGGACTTCTGCTTTGCCTCGTCGAACTCCTTGGTGCCGCGCTTCTTGAGGTTGCGCTGGATGATGTCCGAACCGAGGTTCGAGGTGGCGATGATGATGGTGTTGGTGAAGTCCACCACGCGGCCCTTGCCATCTGTCAGGCGGCCATCGTCGAACACCTGAAGTAGGATGTTGTATACATCCGGATGCGCCTTCTCGATTTCGTCGAGGAGCACGACCGAGTAGGGCCGACGCCGCACCTTCTCCGTCAGTTGCCCGCCTTCGTCGTATCCGACGTAGCCCGGAGGCGCGCCAACCAGCCGGGCAACCGAGTGGCGCTCGCCATACTCCGACATGTCGATGCGGATCATCGCATCCTGGTCGCCGAAGATCACCTCGGCGAGCGTCTTGGCCAGTTCCGTCTTGCCAACCCCGGTCGGCCCGAGGAACAGGAAGGTCGCAGTCGGACCGGAGCCTTCGCGCAGACCCGCACGCGCCAGGCGCACCGCATCGGCCACGGCGCGGATCGCTTCTTCCTGGCCGATGACGCGCTCGTGTAGCTTCTCCTCGAGCTTGAGGAGCTTGTCCTTCTCCTCGGTGGTCAGCTCGGTGACCGGAACGCCGGTGATCTTCGAGACGATCTGCGCGACATGATCGGCGCGCACCTCGGCGGTCGCCGAAGCCTGGTCGCGCTTCCAAATCTCCAGAAGCTCGTCCAGCTCCTTCTGCTTCTGTTCGAGTTCCCTCTTCAATTCCGCTGCCCGGTCGAATTGCTTGCGGGCTGCGGCATAGTCCTGCTCGCGCTTGATCTGCGCGACCTCGGCCTCTAGCTCCTGGACGTCCACGGGGCGCGCTGTGGCGCTGATCTTCACACGTGCGGCGGCCTGATCGATCAGGTCGATCGCCTTGTCAGGCATGAAGCGGCCAGTGATGTAGCGGTCCGAAAGCTCGGCCGCCGCGACGATGGCCTCGTCGGTGATCGTCACCTTGTGGTGCGCCTCCAGCGTGTCGCGCAGGCCGCGCAGGATCATGATGACCTGAGCGACCGTGGGTTCCTCGACATAGACCGGCTGGAAGCGGCGTTCGAGCGCTGCGTCCTTCTCGATGTATTTCTGGTATTCGTTGAGCGTCGTCGCGCCGATCAGGTTCAGCTCGCCCCGCGCCAGCGCCGGCTTGAAGGTGTTGGCGATGTCTAGACCGCCTTCGCCACCGCCCTGACCGGCGCCGACGATGGTATGGATCTCGTCGATGAACAGGATCAGACTGTCCTTCTCCTCGGTGATCTCCTTGAGGATCTTCTGCACCCGCTCCTCGAACTCGCCGCGATACTTCGACCCGGCCACCATCGAGTTGATGTTGAGTTCGACCAGCCGCTTGTCGCGCAGCGCCTCGGGCACTTCGCCCGCGACGATCCGTTGTGCGAGTCCCTCGACGATGGCGGTCTTGCCTACGCCCGGCTCGCCGATCAGCACCGGGTTGTTCTTCTTGCGCCGGGCCAGCACTTCAATCGTCGTCTCGATCTCGCGGGCGCGGCCGATGACGGGATCGAGCTTGCCCTCGCGGGCGAGCTTCGTCAGGTCACGGCTGAACTGGTCGAGATCGGGCGTGCTGGACGGCGCCTCCACCCGGCCTTCCTCGGCGCCCTTGCCAACGACCTTGGTCACCTGCTGGCGCAGCGCTTGCGGCGTGAGGCCGTACTTGCGCAGGACCGACGCGGCCAGGCCTTCACCTTCCTCGGCAAGGCCGATCAGCAGGTGCTCGGGACCGACATAGGAATGGCCGAGTTCGTTCGAGGCGATGAAGGCCCGGTTCAGCGCGTCCTTCAGGCGAGGACTGACGCCGATTTCGCCCTCCGTCCTGGCCTCTCCACGCTTCGCTTCTTTCTCGACCTGGCGCTGCAGGTCGTCCACATCGACCTTGAACTGTTCCAGGATTGTTTTGACGACGTCGGACGAGGTCAGTGCCAGAAGCAGATGTTCGGTATCGACCTCGCTGCGTCCGAATTCTCCTGCCTTCTGTGCGGCATCCTGCAACAGCTTGTTGCCCTGTTCGCTCAGTCGATCGGCGATATTGCGCCCGCCGCCGCCGCGCCGCGATCCGCGTCGTGGCGCGCCCTCGCCGAAAGTGGCCGCGACGACATCGTCATCGCCGTCACCCATGGCGCCGAGCGTGCCGCCCCGCAACGGGCTGTCACCAAAGAGGCTGCCGAAACCACTATCGCCAAAGAATTCGTCAAAAAGGGAATGCCGTCCGAACAGCGCTTCCAACGGCGACGCGCTGCGGCCCGACCGGCGCACCATCTCGCGGTAATGCTGATCGCACAGCTCCATGTTCTGAACCCTGCCGTTCACCGAGGCGCGCACGCGCGCCGTCGCCGGGCGACCGCAAATATCGCAAGCTTCGTTTGCCATTGGTCTTCTCCGTTTCTTTATCCAGTCAGGGTTGTTCGCCGATCATCTGCGCCAGTGACAGTGTCACGCAGCGACCGCTTCCGTTCTTTTCACCTTGGACCCAATTGCCACCAGATCGGGCTCGTCCAGTGTCTCTCGTTGCAGGAGATCCTGCGCCGATTGCTCGAGAAGATCCCGATTGCTTTCAAGAAGGGTGAGGGTGCGCTTGAACACGCCATCCACGATGTCGCGCACCTTTAGGTCCATTCGCTCGGCCGTGGCCTCGCTGTAGCGGCGGTTGAGCCAGGACGCCTGATCGCCGGTGCCGAGAAAGCCGGGCCGATCGGTGTCGTAGCTGACATGCCCGAGGTCTTCGTCCATCCCGTACCGTGCGATCATGGCGCGGGCGATATCGGTGGCCTTGACCAGATCGTCCGCCGCCCCGGTCGAGAGGTGGTCGTAGATGATCTTCTCGGCCGCGCGCCCGCCGAGCAGCACGGCGATCTTGTTCTCGAGTTCCTCGCGCGTCATCAGGAAGCGGTCCTCGGTCGGGCGCTGGATCGTGTAGCCGAGCGCGCCAATCCCGCGCGGGATGATCGAGACCTTGTGCACCGGATCCACCCCCGGCAGAACCATCGCCACCAGCGCGTGCCCCATCTCGTGATGCGCCACGATCTCGCGTTCGCGCGGGTTCAGAACGCGGTTCTTCTTTTCCAACCCGGCGATGATGCGTTCCACGGCATTGTTGAAGTCGTCCATCGTCACCGCATCTGCCTTGCGGCGCGTGGCGAGCAATGCTGCCTCGTTGACGAGATTGGCAAGATCCGCTCCGGAAAAGCCGGGAGTAAGCGCTGCGACCTTATCGGCATCGACGTCCGGGGCGAGCTTCACCTTTTTCATGTGAACGCCAAGAATCTGCACGCGTCCCTTCTTGTCGGGCCGATCCACCAACACCTGCCGGTCGAAGCGGCCCGCGCGGAGAAGCGCGGGGTCGAGGATCTCGGGCCGGTTGGTGGCGGCCAGGAGCACGATGCCCACCGAAGGGTCGAAGCCGTCGAGCTCGGTCAGAAGCTGGTTCAGCGTCTGCTCACGCTCATCATGGCCACCGGCGATCTGGCCGGAGGAGCGCGCCCTCCCAAGAGCGTCGAGTTCGTCGATGAAGATGATCGCCGGGGCGGATTTCCGGGCCTGCTCGAACAGGTCGCGCACCCGTGCGGCACCGACGCCCACGAACATCTCGACGAACTCTGATCCCGAGATCGAAAAGAAGGTCACGCCCGCCTCACCCGCCACCGCGCGCGCGAGAAGCGTCTTGCCGGTGCCCGGCGGCCCAACGAGCAATATGCCTTTGGGGATATGTGCGCCCAGCTTTCCGTATTCGGCCGGGTTCCTGAGGAACTCCACGACCTCCTCCAACTCGGCCTTGGCCTCGTCCACGCCGGCCACGTCAGCGAAACTGACGCCGGTTTCCTTTTCCATGTAAACTTTGGCCCTACTGCGGCCGACCTGCATGAACCCGCCGAAACCCTGCTTGTCGGCGAACTTGCGGAACAGCAGCATCCAGATTCCGAAGAAGACAAGCGCTGGCGCCACCCAGGAAATCAGCGTGCCGAGAAAAGTGTTTTGCGGAACGCCAGTGATCTCGACCCCAGAGCGGTCGATGCGCTCGAGGATCGCGGGATCGACGACCGTCGTGACGAACTGGGTCTTGCCGTCGACGGGTTCGGTGAAGGTTCCGGTTATGGTGTCTGACCCCACCGCGACCGAGGCGACCCTGCCGTCCTCGAGATAGGTTTCGAATTGGCTGTAGCTGATGGGAGCCACGGATTGCCAGCCGTCGATCAGGTTCTGGATGAATAACACGGCTATGAAAGCCACCACCCAGTACCAGATGTTGTATTCTGTCTTCTTTTCCATACCGCTTTTCCTTTTCCCTAGCGCCCGAGCCGCGCCCTGATCCGCTCGAGCAGCGCCAGCAGAATGCGCCTTTCGTCCGCCGACAGATCCTGCAGGATTTCATCTTCGAGCGCCGATTGCCGCGGCGCGAGTTCCTCCAGCATCGCCCTGGCCTTTGGCGTTGCCGTGACGATCTGCGCCCGTCGGTCGTCGGGTGACGCCCACCGCTCTACCCAACCGCCCTGTACCATGCGATCGACGAGCTGGCCCGCAGTGGCCCGGCCCACCTCCAGCCGCCTGGCCAGATCGCCGATGGTCAGCCCGGGCGAATCCTCGACATGTGCCGCCGCCATCCAGGACAGGCGGGTCAGGCCGCTGTCGCCGATCTCGTTGTCGATCCGCTGCTGGATGAGCTGCGCGACCCGGTGGATCGTCGTCCCGATCAGGGCAAGATCAGAAGTGATCAAGGGTATCTTTCCTCCATCTGCATGAGAAGCAGGATAGACTGCGGTCCACCCAAAGTGCAATGCAAGCATCGTATATGCTTGCATAATAATTGGAACCGCCTATCTTGATGGACGGTCTCCGAACCGACATCCGGCCGGCCCGGTTGCCCGGCCGGACCATGCTGCCGGTTTGGGGTGTCGATCAGCAACAGGAGGCCAGCAATGCCCTATCCGACATATCTGCGCCGCAGCGATCCCTTTGCGCTGATGCGCTCCATGATGCGCGATCTCGACCGCGGTTTCTGGCCGTCGCCATCTCGCGCGGCATTCCCGGCAGTGAATGTCTGGCAGGGTGCGGAAGCCGTCGCCGTTACTACCGAACTCCCTGGCATTGAGCCGGGCGATATCGAGATCGCGGTCAAGGACAACGTCCTGACGCTGTCGGGCGAACGCAAGGCGCCCGAGGTTCCCGAAGGTGCGCGCTGGCACCGCAACGAACGCGGTTACGGCAGGTTTTCACGCGCTATCCGCCTGCCATTCACGGCCTCGGATGACAAGGTCGAGGCGAGGATGACGAACGGCGTATTGCGGATCGTCATCTCCCGGCCCGAGGCAGAAAAGCCAAAGAAAATCGAGATCAAGGCAGCCTGAGAGGAGCTGGAACGATGAGCACCGACATCACGCAAGCCACCGAAATGACGCCGACCGACGCGCCCGAGACCGCCGGCGGCGGCCGCATCTACCGCCCGCTGACCGATATCGTCGAGACCGATCAGGGTGTCTCCATGATGCTCGAAATGCCTGGGGTCGCCGCCGATGCGGTCGAAATCACACTCGAAAACCGCGTGCTGACGATCCGCGGCAAGGTTGAGCCGATGCGGCCAGAAAACCTGGAACTTGCCTATGCCGAATATGGCGAGGGTGATTTCGAAAGGGCCTTCGCGCTTTCCGAGGATTTCGACCCCGACAGGATCGAGGCCGAGATGCGCGGAGGCGTCCTCACCCTGACGCTCCCCCGAGCCCCTGAAGCGCAGCCGAAAAGGATCGCCGTCAAGGGCGCCTGAAAACCGAAGGAGACACCATCATGCAGATCAAGGACCTGATCCCCTGGGCGCGCAAGGACGGCGCGCCAGACGCCAAGAGCAGCGAAGACAACCCGATCGCGACGCTCCAGCGCGAAATGAACCATGTGTTCGAGAACTTCTGGAACCGGGTCGGTCAGTTCGAATGGCCCTGGGGCAGCGGCGAAGCCAAATCCGACATGGTTGAGACCGACAAGGGGATCGAAGTGTCGATCGAGCTGCCGGGCATGGAGGTGAAGGACATCGAGGTGACGGTCAACGATGACATGTTGACTGTGAAGGGGGAGAAGAAGATCGAGCGCCAGGAGGAGAAGAAGGGATACTATCTCTCCGAGCGCAGCTACGGCGCGATCTACCGGACAATTCCGCTCCCCCCCGGTGTGGATGGCGAAAAGGCGCAAGCATCCTTCAAGAACGGGGTTCTGACGATCAAGCTGCCCCAGACTCCCGAGGCGCAGGCCAAGGTCAAGCGCATCGAGGTCAAGAACGGCTGATTTGCCACATTGGGTGTCGCCGGTTTGCGGCGTCCCCTCCGCTCCGTGCGATATCGCACCGTCTGGCGAAGCCCCGGGGAGCTTGTCTCTCCGGGGCGGCTTTCAAGGGCCAATCATGAAAGACTTGCAACGATCCGGGCTGACCCGTGAACAATGGTCGGCGATGACGCTCTACGAGAAGTTCGAGCAAGTTGTCATCTTCGTCCTCAGCGTCATCATTGCGGCGATCGTCGTGGCGTCGGTCTGGGCGCTGATGCGCGAAGTCGTGAACCGCTTGGTTCTGGGGGCATTCGACACTCTCGATTACGCCACCTTCCAGGTGGTGTTCGGCATGATCTTCACCGTGGTGATCGCGCTCGAGTTCAAGCGCTCCCTTCTTGTTGCGACCGAACGCAGCTTCGGGATCCTCCAGGTCCGCACGATCGTGCTGATCGCGCTCCTCGCCATCGCGCGCAAATTCATCATCCTGGACCTCGGCGAGACGGAACCATCCAGGATTGCCGCACTCGCGGGCGCGGCGCTTGCGCTCGGGGTTGTCCATTGGCTCGTGCGCGATCAGGACCGACGCGAACAGCCCCCTACTGAAAATGCAGATGGCGGTCAATGAACCGAACCTTTTTCATTCGACTTGTTTCAGCAACCTCTGCCGCGCTCCTTATCATAATTGTGTGGCAGAGCTTTCCTATCATTCAGGGCGTTGTGCTCGGTCGGTTTGCCGAACCGCGCGCCGTGGCTCCGCGCGGCGACCTGGCGGCGTTTGAACAAAGCACCATCACGGTATTCAACGCCGCTCGAGACAGTGTCGTCTTCATCACGACGGCCGAGCGTGTAGTCGATCCCTGGACCCGGAATGCCTATGACGTTCCGCGCGGGAACGGTTCAGGATTCGTCTGGGACGAACTCGGTCATGTGGTGACGAACAATCATGTTATCGCCGGCGCGAGCCGGGCAGTCGTCAGGCTGGCTGATGGCCGTGCCTTCTCCGCGCGCCTGGTGGGACGCGCACCCGAGCACGATCTGGCAGTCCTGCATATCGGCGTAGGTTCCGACCGGCCACCGTCAATCCCCATCGGCACCAGCAACGAGTTGCGTGTCGGTCAGAGCGTGTTCGCCATCGGCAATCCGTTTGGCTTGGACTGGACGATGACGACCGGAATTGTCTCGGCTCTCGGCCGCGAATTGCCGGGAGAAGGCAGTCTCCCGATACGTGGCCTGATCCAGACGGACGCAGCAATTAACCCCGGAAATTCCGGTGGCGCTCTGATTGACAGCGCGGGGCGTCTGATCGGCGTCAACACGGCGATTTTCAGTCCATCCGGCGGCAGTGCGGGAATCGGCTTTGCGGTTCCCGTCGATACGGTCAACCGGGTGGTGCCACAGCTCATCGCTCGCGGCAGCTATGCACCACCACGACTCGGCATCTTATTCGATCCCAGGGTCGACGCGATGCTCGCGCAGGATGGCTCCTCCGGCGTCATGGTCCTCGGAGTCGATCCTGACGGCCCCGCTGCCCGCGCGGGACTGGTCCCCGCCCGCATTAGCGGCGATGGGTTCATTGTAGCCGGCGACCGGATAATCGGCCTTGGAGCGACTAGAGTTGATGAAGCGGCTGACCTGATCGCGGCGCTCGAAGCGCATCGCCCCGGGGATCAGGTTGAATTGCACCTCCGGCGCGGCGATCAACACAAGAGCCTCAGGATCACACTTGGCGAACCGCGATAGGAGCCGGAAATGCCTGCTGTCTCGACGAGGCATCGATTTATCAATCTCGTCCAATCCGCGCTCTTGCTTGGCCTTATGGCGATGATCGCCTGGGTGTCCATGACAGCGGTCGTCGGCGCGGAGGTCGGGCTGCTGCTTGCCTTCGGAATGGTTGCGGGTCTGATTTTTGCCCCCAATCTGCCGCAAGACTTCTTGCTGTCCGCATATCAGGCGGAGCGCATAACGGGACGTGATGCGCCCGGCCTTGTCGCAGGAATAGCGGAACTTGCGCGACGTGCCGATTTGCCGCGCGCGCCGAAGCTCTATCGCGTATCGAGCCCGTTGCCGAACGCCTTCGCGATGGGCAGTCCGGAAGACAGTACAATCTGCGTCACCGATGGACTGCTTCAACTCCTCGACGGTCGCGAACTCGTCGGCGTCCTGGCTCACGAAGTTGGCCACATCGCGAACCGCGACCTGTGGATCATGGGATTGGCAGATATGATGTCACGGCTGGTTTCCATCGCGAGTTGGCTTGGACAATTCCTGCTGCTCCTCAACCTACCTCTTATTTTCGCGGGCGCGGTCTATGTTCCGTGGCATATCGTGGCGCTTCTCATCTTCGCGCCCACCTTGATGGCGCTCGTGCAGCTCGGCCTGTCGCGCACCCGCGAGTATGACGCAGATCGCGCGGCGGCAGAGCTGACTGGCGACCCGGAGGGTCTCATGAGAGCGCTGAGCAAACTCGAACGTCGTGTCGGAAGGTTCTGGGAAGAAATTTTTCTTCCCGGCCGGCGCATTCCCGAGCCGTCTCTCTTGCGAACGCATCCAAGCACAGAAAGTCGGATCGCCAGGCTGCGTGAACTCACCGCCTTGGCAACACCGCAGTATCCGACAATTGCGGGCATGTCTTATAAACCACGGCTACCCTCGTTCTTGCCGCCCAAATTCCGTCGATATGGATTTTATTGGTAGAACGCGCTTGGCATTTTACCACCAAAGTTTGCTCCTGACGAGATTGCGGTATCTTTCAAGCGCGAAACCAGCCAGAAGTTTCAATCGAATTTTGGCTCGCCTGAAAACTTCTTGCGGCAAATCTTGGTGTTTGATCCCGGTGACCTGCCCCCAAGAAACTGGGCCATTCAAAAGGAGAGCTTGTTCTCTTAATGTTCGAAGCAACAAGGAGAACA
>NZ_JAODNW010000004.1 GCF_025398255.1 Chelativorans intermedius
TCCAGCCAGCATGTTGAATCAGAATTCACCGCCAAAGGGAATCCCTGCCGATTCAGCCTCGTTTCATCCCGCTCTAGCACTACTTTGGCAGTCTCTCCGGTGAGTACGAAGTGTCGGAGAAACCGTTCCTCATGTGGCACGAAATCGCCCGTTGGAGGCCATTTTTAGATGACCTATGAGGTATGATTTTCCCCATTTCGTTGACCATCGACTAAGGTGCCAAAGTAGTGCTAGGGTCGGGATCTGTAATTTGCAGAGCTTGGCGGTGTTTCCCTCGAGGGTCTCAGGGATCTGGGTATTGTCCAGAATCTTTCGCACATTTCTCACGCGACGGCTCCGGCGGTTGAGGTATGCTCCGCGTAGAGCGGGGCCATGTTCATGTATTTGCGGGTCGACCACTGGGTTCCGGCAATGTGCCTCAACCTGGCCGCGGCCAGGTTGAGGCAGCTCTGCCCGTCGGGGAATGCGCCGACCACCCGCGTGCGGCGGCGGATCTCCTTCATGATGCGTTCCAGCGGGTTGTTGGTCCGGATCTTGATCCAGTGGCTGTCCGGGAAGGCATAGAAGCTCAGCGTCTCGCCGATGCCGTCGGCAACCAGCTCGGCGGCGCGCGAGTTTGTCGATCCTCGCGCGGATTTCGGCTTCGCCGACTTACCGATCTCCTCCCGTGGAACTGGGAGGCGCAATCTGCAAGACTGGCGGCATGAGCAAATCCCCGCAGACCGCCGCATCCGACAGGATCAACGAGATCGCAACGGTCCGCATCGAACTGCGCGACACCGATCCCCTGATCTGGCGCGAGGTCGAGGTGCCGACCTCGATCACCCTGAAGGTGCTGCACGATGTCATCCAGGCCGTGATGGGCTGGTTCGACTATCATCTCTGGGAGTTCACGGTCAACAAGCAGAGATACGGCCTGCCGATGGACGAGGATTGGGGGACGGAGCCGCGCAAGGAGGCGGCCAAGGTGCGTCTGCGCGAAGTCTTGAAGCCTCGCAAGACGATGATCGACTACATCTACGACTTCGGTGACAGCTGGGAGCATCGGCTCACCGTGGCCGACGTCAGGATCGGCGATCCGGAGGCCTCCTATCCGCGCTATGTCGGCGGCGAGAGAAACGCGCCGCCGGAGGATTGCGGCGGAATCCCCGGCTTCTACGACATGCTCGACGCGCTGGCAGATCCGGACCATCCCAACCACGCCGACGCAACTGAATGGGCCGACGATTACGATCCGGACACCATCGACGAACTCCCGATCAAATACGCCCTCTCGCGCATCGCGAACCGCCGCAACGCCGCCAAGGCACGATTGGTCAAGAAGACCCAGCCGAAACCCAGCAATTGATCAAGCCGTCAGCGCCGCGGTGCTCACCGCGGATGGCTACCCCGCACATGCGGGGATAGCCCCCGGAGGCGCACCGAACAGCGGCGTAAGTCTGGGGTTCCCCCGCATGCGGGGATACAGTTTGCTCGCAGCCCCTCTTGAACCTGTCTACAGAAGTGGTATACACGGAAGTGGCCAATACGATGTAAGTGTTTGAAAAAAAATGGTCTTGTGGGGCGTCTTCGGGCCTCCCCTCAGCTCCACCATTTTCCCTGAGGTTCGTTTCTTCGGAAGATCCGCGCCGGCTCGATGGTTGCCCGTGTGGGCGGGCGCATTGGGGGCGGGTGTCGCGGGGCGGGGTTGCCGCTTCCGCCCGGCGCTGAGGCCTGCTGGGCGGCGCGCCATGCCGGGCAGCCGCCGGCAGTGCGGTCACGTCATGCCGAGGGCGGCCTTGTAGAGGTCGATCATCGCTTCCTCTTCCTGGCGTTCGGCCTGGTCCTTCTTGCGCAGGCGCACGATGGTGCGCACGGCCTTGGTGTCGAAGCCGTTGGCCTTCATCTCCGCATAGACCTCCTTGATGTCCTCGGAGATCGCCTTCTTGTCCTCCTCGAGCCGCTCGATGCGCTCGACGAAGGCGCGCAGTTGCCCGGCAGCCACGGTCTGGGCGGTTTCGTTGGTGATGTCGTCGGCCATGGTTCACTCCGGCTGGGAAGGGCGCCCGCGAGTCGGGGCGTGCAGGAAAAGATGCGGTTCGATGCCCCAGCCGCGATCCGAGGTCAAGACGCTCGGGCCCGGCTTTCGCCCGGCCGCGTGAAAGGCGCCTCAGTGGTCGGCCGGGCGGTTCTTCCCGAAGGCGGCCTTCTGGGCCTCGCTCGCCTCGGTCTGGTGCCGGCGCTTCCATGCCTCATAGGGCATGCCGTAGATGATCTCGCGCGACTCGTCCTTCGTCAGCGCGATGCCCGCCGCCTCCGCGGCCTCGCGGTACCAGTTTGACAGGCAGTTGCGGCAGAAGCCGGCAAGGTTCATCAGGTCGATGTTCTGCACGTCGGGGCGTGCGCGCAGATGCGCCACCAGGCGGCGGAAGGCGGCGGCCTCCAGGTCGCGCCTCTGCTCGTCCGAAAGGTCGGTCATGAAAGCCTCCTTGCCTCACAGCGGGCCGGTGCGCGAGCCGGCCATCCTCACCTCGTGCATATCGGGCCGGGCGTTGATGGCGTCAAGGATGGGCGCCAGGCGCTCCGCCCACTCGGCCGCCCCCGCCTCGGCGACGATCAGATCCTGGCGCAGCTCGATCAGCGCGTGGGCAAGGCCCCTGGTGGTGCAGTGGCGGAACATGGTGTCGCCCCTGAGGGCCCCGTCATAGGGCTCGTTGTCGCCCACCACCAGGCCGCGCTCGGCCTGAAGGGCGGCGCGCAAAGGGCGTATGGCGCGCTCGTCGCTGTCCCACAGCAGGCCCACATGCCAGGGGCGCTCCCGCCCCTGCATGAAGGGGGTGAAGGAGTGGATGGAGATGACGAGCGGTGCTGCACCCGAGGCCCGGGCCACCGCCTCGATGAGTGCTGCGACGGCGTCGTGATAGGGATTGTAGAAGCGCTCGATCCGCCGCTTCCGCTCCGCCGCCGTCATCGGATAGTTGCCGGCGATCACGGTACCGTCATAGAGCTGCCGTATCAGCGTCGGATCGTCCGGCCCGCGATTGGGGTCGATGAGCAGCCGCGAGAAGCGCGCCATGACGGCCGGCGCGCCAGTGAGCGCGGCAAGCCGCCGTGTCACCGCCTCCACCCCGATGTCATAGGCGATGTGACGCTCGAATTCGGCCGCCGGCAGCCCGAGATCGCCATACTCTTCGGGCAGGGCATTGCAGGCGTGGTCGGCGACGAGCACGAGCCCCTTGGCGCGGTCGCCTTCCACCAGCTCGTAGGGTGCGAAGGAAGTGTTGCGTGTCATGACCCGGAGATGCGAGGTGACGAATGCCCCCTCTTCCCACGAAGGGCGGGCCGGTGCAACGGGGGCGCGTTGACACGGGCGGCCAGTTTGCCGAAAAGGATGACGATGTCGATTTCTCTTTGCCGGACCTGACGATGCCGTTCGCAAGGCTGCATGGGATGTTGTGGACGGGTGCCGCCCTTCTAGCGCTGGCGGCGGGGCTCGTCTTCGCCGGGGCGGCGCCGGCGCTGGCGGATCTGCGCGTGTGCAACGCGACGCAGAACCTGGTCGGCGTGGCGATCGGCTACCGCGCCCGGGAGGGCTGGATCAGCGAGGGCTGGTGGCGTATAGAGGCGTCGAGCTGCACGACCCTCATCTCCGGGCCGCTGCAGTCTCGCTACTATTATCTCTACGCCGAGGACGCCACCCGCGGCGGCCGCTGGGACGGGCCGGTGCAGATGTGCGTGGCGGACGAGGAGTTCAAGATCGTCGGTGTCAAGGACTGCTTCGCACGCGGTTTCCAGCGCGCCGGCTTCCAGGAACACGATACGGGGGAACAGGAGAATTGGATGGTGCAGCTTACCGACGGCCCCGCAACCGACGGCTCGGCCGTGACGGGAACGGCCAATCCATGAAACGAACCCGCAAGGTCAAGATTCTCGCCACCCTGGGGCCGGCCTCCTCCGAGGAGGAGATGATCGCCAAGCTCTACCAGGCGGGCGCGGACGTGTTCCGAATCAACATGAGCCACACCGACCACGCCTCGATGCGCACCCTGGTGGAGCGCATCCGCGAGGTGGAAAAGCGTGTCGGCCGGCCCATCGGCATTCTCGCCGACCTGCAGGGGCCGAAGCTGCGCGTCGGCACCTTCGCGCAGAAAAGCGTGCGCCTGAAGGTGGGCCAGCAATTCATCCTCGACGACAATGCCGCGCCGGGCGACGAGACGCGCGTGCACCTGCCCCACCCGGAGATCCTGAAGGCGGTCGAGCCGGGCCACCGGCTGCTGATCGACGACGGCCGGCTGCAGCTCGAAGCGGTGAAGACCGACGGGCACGCCATCGTCTGCAAGGTGGTGGCCGGCACCGTCATTTCCGACCGCAAGGGGGTGAGCCTGCCCGACACCGACCTTCCGCTCGGCGCGCTGACCGGCAAGGACCGCAAGGATCTCGAGGCCGTTCTCGCCACCGGCGTGGACTGGATCGCGCTGTCCTTCATCCAGCGTCCCGAGGACCTGGCCGAGGTGCGCAAGGTGGTGCGCGGGCGCGCCTGGCTGATGGCCAAGATCGAGAAGCCGCAGGCGGTGAGGCGCCTGCCGGAGATCATCGAGCTTGCCGATGCGCTGATGGTGGCGCGCGGCGATCTGGGCGTCGAGATGCCGCTGGAGGCGGTGCCCGGCATCCAGAAGCAGATTACGCGGGCCTGCCGGCGCGCCGGCAAGCCCGTGGTGGTGGCCACGCAGATGCTCGAATCGATGATCTCGGCGCCGGTGCCGACCCGCGCCGAGGTCTCCGACGTGGCGACCGCCGTGTTCGAGGGCGCCGACGCGGTCATGCTTTCGGCCGAATCGGCGGCCGGCAGCTATCCGGTCGAGGCGGTGGCGACGATGAACGCCATCGCCGACCGCGTGGAACGCGACCCCACCTATGGCGGGGTGATCAACGCCCAGCGCAGCGAGCCGGAGGCGACGGGGGCTGATGCCATCTCGCTTGCCGCGCGGCAGATCGCCGAGACGCTGAAGCTGTCGGCCATCATTACCTACACCGCTTCCGGCACCACCGGCCTGCGCGCGGCGCGCGAGCGCCCGCACGTGCCCATCATCGCCCTTTCCCCGGTGGTGGAGACGGCGCGGCGGTTGAGCCTGGTGTGGGGCACCCATTGCGTGGTTTCCGACGACGCGACGGACCTCGACGACATGGTGGACCGCGCCTGCCGCATCGCCTATGAGGAGCGCTTCGCAAAGCCCGGCGACCGGGTGATCATCACCGCCGGCGTGCCGCTGCGCACGCCCGGCTCCACCAACATGCTGCGCATTGCCTATATCGGCTCGGACGGGCTGGGCGGGCTTTAGACCGGTTCATCGTTTCAATGAAACGCTGATCCGGTCCATCTATTTGTTTTTGCGGCATTTGTGCGACGCCAGATGATTCCATCTGGTTGCAAAATGCTGTAGGCGCTACCCCGCGCCCGGCCGCATGTCGCGGCGCGCCCTTCCCGCGGGTTCCTACAGCCGCTCGTCGGTCCGCTCTTCGACGATGCGCATGACGGCGCGCTGGGCGCTGCGCTGCATGGGATAGATTTCCAGCATCCGGCGATAGACCGCCAGCGCCTCCTCCTCTCGCCCCACGGCGCGCAGGATGCCGGCCAGACCGCTGAGCGCGCCGAAGTGGCGCGGCTCGATGGCCAGCGCGCGCGACAGGTCGGCCATGGCGCGGTCGTAGTCGTCCATCATCAGATGGACGAGCGCGCGGCTGCTCCAGCCCTCCACGAAATCGGGATAAAGAACCGTCACCTCGTCGAGCAGGTCGAGGGCGACGTGATACTTCTCTTCGGAGACGGCCGCGCGCGCCCATTCGATGAGGAGATCGGCCGTCTCGCCGCCCGAGCGAAGCCATTCCTCGCGGATACGTTCGGCGATGCGGCGGGCGGCTGCCTCGTTGGTTTCCTGCTTCAGATCGGCAAAGAGCTGCTCAAGCCGGTCCGACGCGGGAATCCTGACCGTCGCCTGGCGCGGCTCATCGGCGGCTGCCGGAGCGGCCAGCAGCAGGAAACAGAGACATGCGGAAAGGACGCAATGGCGCATGGGGCAAGCCTATCCGCCCCCGCGGCCGGAGAAAAGTGAAATCCGCGTGAGGAGCGCTCAGCCCTGGCGTGCCTTGAAGCGGGGATTCGACTTGTTGATGATATAGACGCGGCCCTTGCGGCGAACCATGCGGTTCTCGCGGTGGCGGCTCTTCAGCGCTTTGAGCGAATTCTTGATCTTCATGGTCTTGCCCGTCGCAGGACCCTCAGGCCCGAATGAAGGTGATGGCCTTGCGGCCCGAAACGAAAGACGCGCCCACCCGGCGCGCCGCAACTTGCGTGCGGCACATAGACGAGGAAGCCGCGTCGTGTCAACCTTCCTGCGCGCCGGTCAGGCGGGGCTCTTGTCGCCGAGGGGGAAAAGGCGCGTGTAGTGCCCCATCTTGCGGCCCTGCCGGGCCTCGCGCTTGCCATAGAGATGGAGCACCACATCCGGCTCGCTCAGAAGGGCGGGCGCCTCGTCCTGCTCGCGACCCAGCAGGTTCGTCATGATGCAGTTGGCATGGCGGGTGGTGCTGCCGAGCGGCAGGCCGGCAACGGCACGGATGTGCTGCTCGAACTGGGAGACGCGGCAGGCGGCCTCTGTCCAGTGGCCGGAATTGTGCACCCGCGGGGCGAACTCATTGGCGATCAGGCTGCCGTCCGCCATGACGAAGAATTCCACGCCGATGACGCCCACATAGCCGAGCGCCGCCATCAGGGCGAAGGCCGCGGTCCTTGCCGCCTCTTCCGTTTGCGGGGAAATCCGCGCCGGCACGATGGAACGGTGCAGGATGCCGTTCCGATGGATGTTCTCGGCCGGATCGTAGCTGGCCATGGAACCGTCGCGCCCGCGCACCGCGATCACCGAGATTTCGCGCTCGAAGGGCACGAAACCCTCCAGGATGAGGGAGCGGCCGCCCATCGCCGCGCACACGCCCTTCGCCTCCTCCACGGAGGCGCCGCGAAAGACGTGCTGGCCCTTGCCGTCATAGCCGAAGCGGCGCGTCTTCAGCACGCCGTTGCCGTCGAACCTGGCAAGGCCGCGCGTCACGTCGGCATCCTTGTCCACAGAAAAGAAGGGTGCTGTGGACAAGCCGGTGGAATTCAGGAAGATCTTTTCCTCAAGCCGGTCCTGCGAGAATTCCAGCGCTTCGGGCGGCGGAAAGACCGGTACCCGCTCGTTGAGCAGGCGGGCGGCCCCCACCGGAACGTTTTCGAACTCGTAGGTCACGACGTCGCAGGCGTCGGCGAGCCGTTCCAGGGCCTCGTTGTCGTCATAGGGGGCGGCGATGTGCCGCCCCGCCACCTGGGCAGCGGGGCACTCGGCCTGCGGTTCGAGAATGACGGTGCGATAGCCCAGCCGCGCGGCCGCCATGGCGAGCATGCGGCCAAGCTGGCCGCCGCCCATGATGCCGATGGCCGCCCCCGGCGCAAGCGGCGTCTTCATGCCTTCTCCGGCCGCTCGGCCACCCTTTCCGCCTGCGCCGCGCGCCAGGCGTCGAGCCGCCCGGCAAGCGCGGTGTCGGAAAGGGCGAGAACGGCAGCCGCCAGAAGCGCCGCATTCACGGCGCCGGCCCGGCCGATGGCCAGGGTGCCGACGGGAACGCCGGCCGGCATCTGCACGATGGAAAGCAGCGAATCCTGGCCGGACAGGGCATGCGATTGCACCGGAACGCCGAACACGGGCAGCGGCGTGAGCGCCGCCACCATGCCCGGAAGATGGGCCGCGCCGCCGGCCCCGGCGATGATGACGCGGAAACCCTCCGCCCGCGCGCCCCTGGCGAAGGCATAGAGCCTGTCGGGCGTGCGGTGGGCGGAAACGATGCGCGCTTCGTGGCTGATTTCCAGCGCTTCCAGCGTCTCGGCAGCGTGCCGCATCGTCTCCCAGTCAGACTGGCTTCCCATGACGATGGCGACATCGGCGCGCTGGCTGTTCATGACGATGGTCCGCTTTGCTTCACGGCACCGCCTGTAGACAATCGCGCCGCCGACCGCAAGCCCGCCCGCTCAGGCGATGATGTCGGGTATCAGTCGGTCTTCGAGTTCCTTGAGGCGGTCCTTCAGCGCCAGCTTCTTCTTCTTCATGCGCTGGATGCGCAGCGGATCGCAGCCCGACGCAATCATCGCGTCGATGGCGGCGTCGAAATCGGCATGGTCCTGCTTCAAACGGGCAAATTCGCGGCGAATTTCGGCCTGTTCCTGTTCCGACATGTTCACGTCTTTATCGTCTCCGGCGCAGGAAACCCCTTCCGCGCGCCGGAACGCGTGGACACGGGCACCAAGGCCGTTCCCGAATCTCGGGAACAGCGTAGCCTCATACCACATTTCAGGGCTGCGATAAATGCTACCGAAAGGCGTTCGACAAGGGCGCGGGAGAGTGGCAGACTGTCATCGTACCGTCATGGAAAGAGGGTGGGGCTGTGTTCCAGGGCGGTCTTGCGAGGAACCCATTTGAGGAGATGCACCATGTCGCTTGAATCCCATCTTGCAGAGCTGCAGCGCAAGCACGGCGACCTTCAGCGCAAGATCGACGATGCGATGGCGCATCCTTCCGTGGATGCGCTTGAAATTGCCGAGCTCAAGAGACGCAAGCTGGCCATCAAGGACGAGATGCAGAAGCTTCAGGCCGAGCGAACCAGGCACTGACACCCGACATTCCAGGCGGCAACGCCTGCCCGCCGTCCCGGCCTGTCCGGCCGGGCGGCGCCGTGCTGCCTCAGGCTCCCGGCTCGCGGGTATCCTCTGCCGCCGGATCGTCCGTCTCGGAGCGCGGGTCGAGCATGATGGTCTGCGGCGTAACCGTGCGCTCCGATGGCAGCGTCTTGAACGCCTCCCTTTCCTCGAACGGCACCGGGGCGCGCAGCGTCACGCGCAGCACCGCATAAAGGGCGACCCCCAGATGCGCGCCCGCCGTCACCAGAAACAGGCTTTCCGGGCGCATTCCCTCCATGGCAAGGCCGGCGAAGACGGGGCCGGCCATGGTTCCCACGCCATAGAGCAGCAGCAGCCCGCTCGACACCCGGGCGAAGGCGGCCGGCGGGGCATGGTCGTTGGCATGCGCCACGACGATGGAGTAGAGCGTGTAGGCCAGCAGGCCGTAGACGGCGGTGAGCCCGATCACGATGATGCCCGTCCGCGGCGCGGTGAGATACAGCACAAGCCCGATGAGGGCGGAGACGAAGGCGCCGCCGGCGAGCACGAAGCGGCGGTCCGTATGGTCGGACAGGCGGCCGACCGGCATCTGGGCCGCAGCCCCGGCCAGAACGGCCAGGCTCATCATCACGGCGATCTCGAAGGTGGAGATGCCGATCTCGGCGCCGTAGACGGCGCCCAGCGTGCCCCAGGCCCCGTTCGCGACGCCGATCAGCAGGCAGCCCACGAAGGCCACCGGCGAATTGCCGTAAAGCTCCTTGAGGTCGATGGAGACGTCGGCGAGCGGCGCCGGCGTGATGGCCGTCGAGACGGCGGTGGGCAACAGCGCCAGGCAGAACAGGATGCCCGTGGCCATGAACAGCGTGGCGCTGGAGACGTCACCCAGCGTCACCACCATCTGCCCCGCCGTGATGGCCACATGGGTGACCATCATGTAGAGGCCGAAGATGGTGCCGCGCGTCTCGTTGGTGGCGCGCTCGTTGAGCCAGCTTTCGATGACCATGAAGGCACCGGCCATGGTGAAGCCCGTGCAGGCGCGCAGCAGCAGCCAGACGCCGACATTGATCCACATGCCGGCAATCAGCGCGACGATGGCGCCGGAGGCCGCGAATGCGGAGAATGCGCGCACGTGGCCGACGCGGCGCACCAGCCGCGGAGCGAACAGGCAGCCGGCGATGAAGCCGGCCGCCCAGGCGGTGCCCAGAAGGCCGAGGGCGGCCAGCGAGAAGCCTTCCACCTCGCCGCGCAGCGGCAGCAGCAGGCCGTAGAGGCCGGAGCCGGACAGCAGGAACGCCGTTCCGAGCAACAGGGCGACGATGGAACCGAAGGATGAAAGCATGAAGCGGGTCCGCCTCTTTAAAGCCTTGGCCGTTTCAAATGTCGTCTTCGCGTCAGCCGCGCGCGGCGCGTGCGCGCAGGGGCCCGTTCGACGCGGCGCGCCTCACTGGCGCCGGAACAGGGCCTCCGCTGCGGCCTTGGTCGTGTCCTTGGCCTGAAGCTCCCCCTCCAGCCGTCCGATCTCTTCCCTCAGGAGGGCAACCGTGCTTATCAATTCCTCGACGGAGAATGTCGAAACATCCTGGCCGATGGTATATGCCGGCCGTGCCGCCGGAAGCTCCTCCTCCATCGTGCCCAATCCCGATCCGTTGCCACAATTCGAAACCACAATACATAAACGACACACCGGCCGGCAATTCCCGCCGCCGGCCATTGTTCTCGAATCAACAGATTCCAACTGCCCCCGGAAGAAGGCTCAAACATGGCACACAAGGACTCTCTGCCCGACAGGATGACGGTTGTTGCAATCAGCGAATATGGCGGCCCCGCGGTGCTGAAGCCGGAGGAGCGGCCGGTGCCGGCGCCAGGCGAGGGGGAGATCCTCGTCAGAGTGCGGGCGGCCGGTGTCAACCGCCCGGATGTCGCGCAGCGCAAGGGCATCTATCCGCCGCCGCCCGGCGCTTCCAAGCTGCCGGGGCTCGAAGTGGCCGGCGAGGTGGCGGCCGTGGGCGCCGGCGTCGGGCGCTGGCAGGTCGGCGACCGGGTGACGGCGCTGACGCCGGGCGGCGGCTATGCCGAATATTGCATCGTGCACGAATCGAACGCGCTGCCCATCCCCGCGGGCTTCACCTTCACCGAGGCGGCCGCCCTGCCGGAGACCTTCTTCACGGTCTGGCACAATGTCTTCGAGCGCGGCGGACTGAAGGCCGGCGAGACGCTTCTCGTGCATGGCGGCACCTCCGGCATCGGAACCACGGCCATCCAGCTCGCCGTCGCTTTCGGCGCCAGGGTGGTGGCGACTGCCGGCTCGCCCGAGAAATGCGCCGCCTGCACGGCGCTCGGCGCCGAGCGCGCCGTGAACTATCGCCAGGAGGATTTCGTGCAGGCCGTCAAGGAGCTGACGGAGGGGCACGGCGCGGACGTCATTCTCGACATGGTGGGCGGCGACTACGCGCAGCGCAACTACGACGCGGCGGCGGTGGACGGCCGCATCGTGCAGATCGCCATGCTGGGCGGGGCCACGGCGACGGTCGACCTCGGCAAGCTGATGGTGAAGCGGCTCACCCACACCGGCTCGACGCTGCGGCCCCGCTCCGTGGCCTTCAAGGCACGCCTCGCCGCCGAGCTGGAGGCCAGGGTGTGGCCGCTGCTCGCAGCGCGCAAGGTTGCGCCGGTGATGGACATGATCTTCCCCCTGCGGGAGGCGTGGCGCGCGCATGAGCGCATGGAGGAAGGCTCCCATATCGGCAAGATCGTGCTCGACGTGGCGTGAAAAAGCCCCGGCCCTTGGGCCGGGGAGCTTCATGGGCAAGGCGGTTCCCGAAGAGGCTCAGTTCACCGCGTCGAGCGGGCCGAGCCGCATGAAGACGGTCTCGCCCGACGAATCGTCCACACCGTCATTGTCGGTGACGAAATAGGCCTCGCCCGCCGCGTCGACGGCAAAGCCCTCGATCTTGTCGACCACATAGCCGTTGGTGGCGGTGCGCATGTCCTCGATCAGGTCGCGCACCAGCACCTTCTCGACGATCGGCAGCGCGCCGTCCAGCGGGGCGGGGCTGAACCCGTCGAGCGCCACGCCATAGAGGCGCTTGATGCGGGCGGCGGTGCCGATCTGGTTGTCGCGCTCGACGATGTAGAGCGTGCCGTCGTGGGCGGTGATCTCGGAAAGGCCCACCCAGCCCGTCTCCGCCTCGTCCAGGCGATAGCGGACGGCCGACCACTCGCCGGTGGCGGGCTTGTAGGCGACGAGCTTCACCTGCCCTTCCGGATCGTCCTTCCAGGGGCGTTGCATGGCCATGACCAGCATGCGCTCCTCCCCATCGCCCACGCGCGTGATGCCCTCCATGCCGAAGCGGATCTCGTGGGCGAGAAGCTCCGGCGGCAGGGCGATCTCCTGGGTGATCTCGCCGTCGGCATCAACATGCAGGAGGGCATGTGGGACGAGCCGGTCCGTGCGGCCCTCGGAGGCCAGCCAGAAACCGCCCTCGCCATCGGCGACGATGCCTTCGAGGTCCAGCTTCTGGGCGGGCTGGCCGCCGCGTCTGACCACGATCTTGCGGCTGATCCGCGCCGGCGCCGTGCGTGCGTCGATGACGAAGATGGCCGGCTCGGCACCGTAGAAGGAATCGGAGACGGCATAGAGGCGGCCCGGCTGCGCGGGATCGGCGGCCAGGCCGGAAAGGGCGCCCCAGCCGATGGGCCGGCCGTTCTCCATGACGGAGCGGATCGTCGGATAGGCGGGCGCGTCTTCCGACAGCGCGTAGATCATCACATGCGAGCGGGCGCCGCCGTCCTCCACCATGTCCTCCTCGTTGGCGGTCACCAGCAGGTTGCGCCCGGGGATGGCCAGCACGCCTTCCGGGCCGACGCCGGAGGGCAGCACCTGCACGAATTCCGGGTCGGCGCCGGTGTCGCGATACACACCCACCAGCGAGGCACGCTCCAGCGCCACGAAGAGGTAGGACGCGTCGCCATAGGCGGCCGCCTCCAGGCCCTCCGGCTCGGCGCCCTTGGCATCGGAGCGCTTGTCGGGATAGTGGCCGGCAAGGGCCGCCTGATGTTCGAGCCGGGCGCCCGAATCGTAGAGAACGTCGCCGCCTTTCGAGAAGATGGTGAAGCTGCGCGCCCCGCCCTCGTAGTCGCCCTCGTTGGCGACCACCAGGCGCTCATCATCCAGCCACTTCACGGCGTCGGGCTCGCGCCGCAGATCCCCGGCCGCCTGGTCGAAGCGCAGCGCCCCGTCGTCCAGAAGGTCGACATTCTCGACGCTGCCGGCGCCGGCGGAAAAGTGGCCGGTCACTTCGCCGGTCTCGGCGGAGACGATGACGACATGGTTGTTTTCCTGCAGGGTGACGGCAATCTCTCCGGCGGCGTTGAAGTCCACGAACTCGGGCTCGGGGTCTTCCGGGGCCACCTCCGCCAGGCCCGTCAGGTCCACGGTCCTGGCGCTGTCGCAATCGGGAACGCCGGCGGCGAGCGCGAAAATCTGCAGCGTGCCGGCCGGCATCTGCGGCAGCGCGCCATCGTTCAGGTCCTCGTCGCGCTCGTTCTCGATGGCAACGGCCAGGAAACGGCCGTCCCTGCTGACGGCCACCGAGTCGGGCTGGCCGGCAAGCGCGCAGGAGGGCTCGCCCGTCCTGTCCGCGATGTCGAGGAGAACAAGCCTTCCCGAGGGCTCCGTGTAGCTTTCGGAGGTGTTGACGGCGGCGATTGCCTTCGCGCCGGCGACCGCCACCGAGGTCGGCTCGCCTTCCACCTCGATCAGCCCGCCGGCGCGGGGCGCGCGCGGATCGGCGATGTCGACGAAGCCGATGGCCCCCAGCGGGCTGTCGGAATAGATGAGCGTGTTGCCGTCCTCGCTGGCGGCGATGATCTCCGCGGAGGTCACGCTCTGCGCATCGGTGCCGGCGGGCAGATTCTCTGCCACCGGAAAGGTGGCGATGCGGTTGAAGGCCATGTCGGCAAGCGCCGGCATGGCGGTGGCCGTCGAAAGCGCTGCGGCAAGCGCGCCCAGAAGCCGGTATCGAGCCATCGTCGTCTCCCTCTCGCTGATCGGAAAGGGCCTTAATGGAAGAGTACGATTGCAGGCGCGTGACGCGGCGATGACGTTTCGGTGACGGCGCGTGCATTGCCTGTCCGACAGGCGCCTTGCCTCGCCTGGCGTTTGCCACTATATAGCCGGGCAATTCCCAAAACGGTGGTAAGGACCACCGCCCGCGCCAGGGACGCGGGCGAGGACAGGATGTTTTGCAATGGCCAACACGCTTCTCATGCCCAAGGCGACTGCCGTCTGGCTGGTGGACAACACGGCGCTGACCTTCGATCAGATCGCCGAGTTCTGCAATCTCCACCCGCTGGAGGTGAGCGCCATCGCCGATGGCGAGGCCGCGCAGGGCATCAAGGGCATGGACCCGGTGATGACCGGGCAGCTCACCCGCGAGGAGATCGCCCGCGGCGAGGCCGATCCGAACCACAAGCTGAAGCTGTCCGAGCCGAAGGTGCGGGTGCCGGAGACGAAGCGCAAGGGGCCGCGCTACACCCCGCTTTCCAAGCGGCAGGACCGGCCCAACGCCATTTTGTGGCTGGTGCGCAACCACCCCGAGCTGAAGGATGCGCAGATCTCGCGTCTCGTCGGCACCACCAAGTCGACCATCGAGCAGATCCGCAACCGCACCCACTGGAACTCGGCCAATCTGGTGCCGATGGACCCGGTGACCCTCGGCCTGTGCTCGCAGATCGAACTCGACATGGAGGTCAGCCGCGCCGCGCGCTACGCGCCGCCGCAGGCGCCGGCCGGCGACACGCTGCTGCCGGCCTCGGAGACGGAGAACATGCCCGTCGAGGAGGGCGCGTCCAGGGTGCCTGAGGAAGAGGAGGAGAAGGAGCTCGACGCCGACGCGGTGTTCGCCAAGCTCTCCTCCCTCAAGTCCTCGCGCGACGAGGACGAGGAAGACGACGACAGGCGCTAACGGCAGGCGCTTTCGCGCCGTCCGCCGCGATAGGGACGCGCAAGCGCATCCGCGAGCAGGCGTTCGGCCACGGCCTCTCCCGTCTCGGTCGTCACATCGGCCAGCACGCGGCCGTAATATTTGCCGCCGGCGATGTTGCGCATGCGCACGGTGGCGCCGCCGATCATGCCTTCGAGGGCAGCCCGCGCCCGCTCTCCCGCCGCCTTCTCCGCCGCGCAGCGGCTGCGAATCTCCGGCGCGTCGATGCCGCGCAGGCGCACGCGGACACGCAGCGTCTGGCCCGGCCAGATGTGCGCCTGCGCATCGAATGTGTCGCCGTCGATCACCCGCACCACCCGCGCCTCCACCGGCCCCGCAAACAGCTCGCCGGCAGGGGCCGGCCGACAGCACGGCGCGACGAGGAGGGCGCAGAACAACAGACGGGTGGTCGGTCGAGGGCGCATAGAGAGGAATTTATTCCTTTTCCTTTCGCCGCGCAAGCCCGGGCCGGCATCTTGTTTCGCTGCCCCGGCCTGGCTTATCGTGCGGGCGGGCGGCGAGAGGAGCGAGGCGCCATGGCCGAGACATTCGTCATTGCACAGGGTGGCGGGCCCACCGCCGTCATCAACCAGACGGTGGCGGGTGCGACGCTTGAGGCCCGCCGGCGCTTTCCCGGCTGCAGGGTTCTGGGTGCCCTGCATGGCGTGCGCGGCGTGCGCGACGGCCGCTTTGTCGTCCTGTCGGACCTTCCGGAGGAGGCGCTGCGCGCCATGGCGGCAACGCCCGGCGCCGCCCTCGGCTCGACGCGCGACAAGCCCGATGCGGCCTATTGCGACGCCATTCTCAAGGGGCTCAAGCAGGCCGGCGCCGATGCCTTCATCTATATCGGGGGCAACGATACGGCGGGCACGCAGGGCATTCTCGCCGATGCCGCGGGCGGGCGCATCGCCTGCGTGCACGCGCCAAAAACCATCGACAACGACCTGGTCGAGAACGACCATACGCCCGGTTTCATCTCGGCCGGAGCCTTCGTGGCCGGCGCGTTCCTGAGCGTCGATCTCGATTTCAGGGCGCTGCCGGGCGTCTATGTGGGAATCGTCATGGGCCGCCATGCCGGCTTCCTCACCGCCGCCGCCGCGGCGTGGCCGCTGGACGCGGCGGGCGCGCCGCATCTCGTCTATGTGCCGGAGCGGCCGTTCGAGCGGGCGCGCTTCGCGGAGGATGTGCGCGCGGTGCTGGGTCGTCATGGGCGCTGCATCGTCGCCATGTCCGAGGGCGTGGCCGACGCGGAAGGGCGCTCGTTGGTGGAAACCCTGGTGCCGCGGGAGCTGCAGGAGCGCGACCCGCACGGCAATCTGCGCCTTTCCGGCAGCGATCTGGGCCAGGCGATCGAGCGCATCCTGGCCGAGGACCTGGCCGGCACGCGCGCACGCGTCGACACCTTCGGCTATCTGCCGCGCGGCAACATCGCCACGATCGACGAGACCGACGCACGCGAGGCCCGCGAGGCCGGCGCCTTCGCCGTGGAGGCGGCGGAAAGGGGCGGCGGTTCGGTGGCGTTGCAGTTCGACGGCTCGGGCACCGTGTGCCGGCTGGTGCCGCTTGACGCGGTGGCCGGCAGGACGCGCCACATGCCGGCCGACTTCCTGCACCCGGAGGAAAACCGCATCTCGGATGCCTGCCGCGCCTATCTGGCCCGCCTGCTGCCGCGCAGGCATGCACCGGCGGTGCCCTTCGTGTGAGCGCCTTGCCCCATCGGCCTTGCGCCGCGCCTCACACGAACAGCGCCCGTTCAGCCTCCACGATTTCGCCGATGAAGGCGGCGACCGCCTGGATGCGCCGGGTGGGGCGCATGGACTCGTGATAGACCAGCCAATAGCTGCGGCGGATGGGCCTTGCGAAGGGCACCGGCACCAGGTCCTCGTGGGCGCGGGCGATGAAGGTGTGCAGGATGCCGATGCCGGCGCCGGCGCGCACCGCCTCCACCTGGCCCATGGCAGAGGAGACGGCGAAGGCGGCATCCCAGCTTTCCGAGATCTCCGTGGCGTAGTCGAGCGTCGGGCTGATGACGAGGTCGGGCACATAGCCCACCAGGCGGTGGCGGGCAAGCGCCTGTGCGTCCTCGGGCAGGCCATGGGCGCGCGCATAAGCGCGCGAGGCGTATAGGCCCAGGGTGTAGTCCACCAGCTTGCCGGCCACCAGCCGGCCCTCCGTCGGCCGGTCGACGGTGATGGCGATGTCGGCCTCGCGCCGCGACAGCGAGAAGGAGCGCGGCACCGGGACGAGCTGGATGGCAAGGCCCGGATGGCGCTCGACGAGGCGGCCAAGCCGCGGGGCCAGGAAGACGGTGCCGAACCCGTCAGGCGCCCCGATGCGCACCGTGCCCGACACCGCCTCACCCTCGCCGGCGATCGCAGCGCGGGCGGAGATCATGTCCGCCTCCATGCGTTCGGCCACGAGGAGCAGGCGCTCGCCCGCCGGCGTCAGCTCGCTGCCGGTGGTCAGCCGGTGGAACAGCCTGGCGCTGAGGGCCCGCTCCAGCGCCGCGATGCGGCGCGACACCGTCGCGTGGTTGAGGCCCAGCCGCCTTGCGGCGCCCAGAATCTGGCCGGCGCGGGCCACCGCCAGGAAGATGCGCACGTCGTCCCAGTTCACCGCCGCCTCATACACGATTTTCCGCACGGCCTTTTTATCAATACTATAAAATCTGCACAACGGATGCGATTTTCCTCGCGTTGCATTCGGCGCGGGGACGCGGGACAATCCACCATCACCAAATGCAGGGAGAGACTCTCATGGAGGAGATCGGTCATTTCATCGGCGGCAAGCGTGTCGCAGGCCAGAGCGGGCGGACGCAGGACGTCATGCAGCCCATGGACGGGTCGGTGCGCGCGCATGTGGCGCTTGCCTCGGCCGCGGAGGTGCGCCAGGCGGTGGAGAACGCCAAGGCGGCACAGCCCGAATGGGGGGCCACCAACCCGCAGCGCCGCGCGCGCGTGCTCATGAAGTTCCTGGAGCTCGTGCACAAGGAATATGACGCGCTTGCCGAACTTCTGGCGCGCGAGCACGGCAAGACCATCGCCGACGCGAAGGGCGACATTCAGCGCGGTCTGGAGGTCGTGGAGTTCTGCATCGGCGCACCGCACCTGATGAAGGGCGAATATACCGAAAGCGCGGGCCGGGGCATCGATACCTATTCGATGCGCCAGCCGCTCGGCGTGGTGGCCGGCATCACGCCCTTCAACTTTCCGGCGATGATACCGCTCTGGAAGATCGCGCCGGCCATCGCCTGCGGCAACGCCTTCATCCTGAAGCCGTCGGAGCGCGACCCCGGCGTGCCCATGCGGCTTGCCGAACTGTTCGTCGAGGCGGGCCTGCCTGCCGGCATCCTCAACGTCGTCAACGGCGACAAGGAGGCCGTGGACGCCATCCTCGACGACCCGGACATCAAGGCGGTGGGTTTCGTCGGCTCGACGCCGATCGCCAAGTACATCTACGGCCGGGCGGCGGCCAACGGCAAGCGGGCGCAATGCTTCGGCGGTGCCAAGAATCACCTCATCATCATGCCCGACGCCGACATGGACCAGACGGTGGACGCGCTCATCGGCGCGGGCTACGGCTCGGCGGGCGAGCGCTGCATGGCCGTCTCGGTTGCCGTGCCGGTGGGCAGGGAGACGGCGGAACGGCTGGTGGAGAAGCTGGTGCCGCGGGTGGAGAGCCTCAAGGTCGGCCCCTCCACGGACGCTTCGGCCGATTTCGGGCCCCTGGTCACCAGGGAGGCGCTGGAGCGCGTGAAGGGCTATGTCGATCTCGGCGTGAAGGAAGGCGCCAAGCTGCTGGTCGACGGCCGGAACTTCAGGATGCAGGGCTATGAGAACGGCTACTATATGGGCGGCTGCCTGTTCGACGAGGTGACGCCCGAAATGCGCATCTACAAGGAGGAGATCTTCGGTCCCGTCCTGTCCATCGTGCGCGCGGAGAACTACGAGGAGGCGCTCAGGCTGCCCACGGAGCACGAATACGGCAACGGCGTGGCCATCTTCACGCGTGACGGCGATGCGGCGCGCGATTTCGCGGCGCGCGTGGATGTCGGCATGGTGGGCGTCAACGTGCCGATCCCGGTGCCCATCGCCTACTACACCTTCGGCGGGTGGAAGGCCTCCGCCTTCGGCGACCTGAACCAGCATGGCCCGGATGCCTTCCGCTTCTATACCAAGACGAAGACCGTCACCTCGCGCTGGCCGAGCGGGGTGAAGGAGGGGGCGGAATTCGTCATCCCCACCATGCGATAGGCCGCGCCCCGGCCGACCTGCGCGGGACACATGCCGCTCGCGCGAAATTGACGGCCTGCCCCTTGCCGGGGCGGGCCGTCGGCGCCATGTCTGCAACAGGGACATGCAGTCCCTGATGCCGGAACGCTGAAACGCAAAGGAGCGAAACGGTGATCGACAATCCGTCGAGCCCGTCGTCCGTTCCGGCAAGCTGAGGCGCCCGACCGCACCTCCGTTTGCCGGCGACGACGGCAAGGGAGGTGCCCATGGCACGCAATTTCGTGAAACTTGCCCTGGCGGCGCTGCTTGCCACCGCCGCCGCCGCGGCCGCCGTCGCCCAGCCCATCCACTGCGGGGCGCGCGGCGAGATGGTGAAGGTGCTGAGCGAACGCTTCGAGGAGCGCCAGCGTGGCTATGGCCTGGTGGGCAACCGGGCCATCGTCGAGCTCTTCCTGTCGCCCGCCGGCACGTGGACCATCCTTCTGACAGGCCCCGACCGGCGCACGTGCATCGTTGCGGCCGGCACGGAGTGGGAGGAGATTCCCGTTCCGCCCGGTCATGATGTCGGCTGGCGGAGGAATTGAGCGGGCCTGCCGCGGCCGCGTCAAGGGCGCACTGCGGCCTCCGCGTGTTCGCGCAACAGCCCCATCAGCGCCTCCGCCTCGCGGCCAGCCCTTTCGGCATCGCCGTCGAGAATGGCGGAGATGATGCGCACATGCTGCTCGGCGGCGCGGGCGAGGCCGCAATCGGCCTGATAGCGAAACCAGAAGCGGCGGCTGTGCGTCTGCAACGGAGCGGCGACGCGGGCGGCAAACGGATTGTCGGCCGCCGCCGCCACGGCCTCATCCAGCTCCTTGTCGGCCTCCAGAAAGGCCAGCGCGCTGCCGCTCACCACCGCCTTCTCCATGGCCAGCGCGGCGGCGCGGAAGCGGGCCGCCGTCTCGGCGGTGCCAAAGCGTGCCGCAGCGCGCGCCAGGGTCGCCTCGACGCCGCGGCGCGCGTCGATCACCTTCAGCCAGTCGCCGGCGGCCAGGGGCGCGATGGCCAGGCCGGCGCGCGGGCGCACCTCCATCAGCCCCTCCCAGGCAAGCCGCTGGATCGCCTCGCGCACGGGCGTGCGGCCGAGCCCCAGCCGGGCGATCAGTGCGCCCTCCGTTGTCACGGAACCGGGTGCAAGCTCCAGCGTGACCACCATGCGCTCCAACGCACGATAGGCTTTCCCGGCAACGCGTTCGTTCGGCTGCTCTTTCAAATCGCCCGCCATCCAACTGCCTTGATATTTCGTCCATATATCAACTCGATCCCGCCATTGACAGGGCCTGTGCACATGTAATATATTACTGATATATCAGATGGAGACGCATTGCCGATGTGGAGTGGAATCCTTCCTGCCGTCACCACCAAGTTCACGCCCGACGATGCGCTCGACCATCGGGAAATGGAGCGCTGCTTCGGGCTTCTCATGGATGCGGGCTGCGACGGGCTCATCGTTGCCGGATCGCTCGGCGAGGGGCCGATGCTCACCCATGAGGAGAAGCTCGAGGTGTTGAAGACGGCGCGCGCCGTGGCCGGCGGCAAGCCCGTGCTGCTGACCGTAAACGAGGCGGCCACCCGCGATGGCGCGGCCCTTGCCCGGCGCGCGGCGGCGGCCGGCGCCGACGGGCTGATGGTCGTGCCGAGCCCCATCTACCACACCGACGAGCGCGAGACCGTGGACACGCTCAAGGCGGTGGCGGCGGCCGGCGGGCTGCCGGTGATGATCTATTCCAACCGCGTCGCCTACCGCGTGGATGTGACGGTGCCGGTGATGGAGGCGCTGGCCGGCGACGAGCTGTTCGTCGCCATCAAGGAATCGAGCGACGACATTCGCAGGACCACCGAGATCATCAATGCCTTCGGCGATCGCTTCGCGGTGTTGACGGGCGTCGACAATCTGGCCTTCGAGGCGCTCGTTGCCGGTGCGGTCGGCTGGGTGGCCGGCCTCGTGACGGCCTTCCCGCGCGAGACGGTGGCCATCCTCCGGCTGGTTAAGGCCGGGCGGCTTGAGGAGGCGCGTGCCATCTATCGGTGGTTCCGGCCGCTGCTCGATCTCGACGTTTCCACCTATCTGGTGCAAAACATCAAGCTGGCCGAGGCAATCGAGATCGGCTCCAACGAGCGCGTGCGCATGCCGCGCCAGCCCCTCCAGGGGGAGAGGCGGGCGCAGGTGGAGAAGATCGTGCGTGCGGCAATCGCCAGCCGGCCCGAACTGCCGGCGACCTGAGAGGAGCGTGCGGTGGGGGGAAAGACGGCGCGGGACGCGCAGATCATCGTCATCGGCGGCGGCATCGTCGGCATCGCCGTGGCTGCCTATCTGGCCGAGGCGGGGCGCGACGTGCTGGTGCTCGACCGCTCGGGCATCTGCGAGGAGACGAGCTCCGGCAATGCCGGCGCGCTGGCCTTTCCCGACATCCTGCCGCTGGTGCACAAGGACATGCTCTCCCAGGTGCCGCGCTGGCTGGCCGATCCGCTGGGTCCGCTGTCCATTCCGCCCGCCTACATGCCGCGGCTTCTGCCGTGGCTGTGGCGGTTCCTGCGCGCCGGAAGGTCGTCCAACTTTGCCGCGGCGATGGCCGCGCAGGCGTCGATGATGCGCCTTGCGGAGCGGGAGTGGTCCGGCCTGATGATCCGATCCGGCACGGCCGACATGCTGCGCGAGGACGGGGCGCTGGAGCTCTATGAGAGCGAGGAGGAGTTTCGCGCTGCCGAGGAGGGATGGGCGGCGCGCAGGCGCCTGCACATCCCCTTCCGGCATCTGGAGCGGGAGGAGATCGCCGCCTATCAGCCGGGTCTTTCGGAGTGCTTCGTGCGGGCCACCTTCATGCCGGGCTGGAAGACGGTGGCCGATCCGCAGCGCCTGGGCCAGGCGGTCTGGGCCTATGCGGAGCGCAACGGCGCCCGCTTCATGCCGGCCACCGTCGCCGCGGCCAGGGCGGAAGGGGAGGGCGTGGCCGTTCAGCTCTCCGGCGGGCGCAGGCTTCTCTGCGACAGGCTGGTGGTGGCCGCCGGCGCCTGGTCGCGGCCCTTCGCCGCCGCCTTCGGCGACCGGGTGCCGCTGGAAACCGAGCGCGGCTACAACACCACCCTGCCGCCCGACGCCTTCGAGGTGAAGAGGCAGCTCATCTTCGCCCGCCACGGCTTTGTCGTCACGCCGCTCGAGGGCGGCCTGCGCATCGGCGGGGCGGTGGAGTTCGGCGGGCTGAAGCGTCCGCCCAACTATGCGCGCTCGCGTGCCATGCTGGAAAAGGCCGCCCGCTTTCTGCCCGGACTCAGGACGCAGGGCGGACGGCAGTGGATGGGCTATCGCCCGTCCCTGCCCGACTCGCTGCCGGTGATCGACCGCGCCTGGCGCGCGCCGCGCGTGCTCTATGCCTTCGGGCACGGCCATCTGGGGCTCACCCAGGCGGCGGCGACCGGGCGCTTGATTCGCGACCTGGTGCTGGAGCAATCTCCACCGATCGACCTGCGCCCCTTCCGGGCGCGCCGCTTCAGGAGCCATGGGCTGTGATGGCGAGACACACTTTCTTCTGCATAGACGGGCATACCTGCGGCAACCCCGTGCGCCTGGTGGCGGGCGGCGGACCGCAGCTCCGCGGCGCCAGCATGATCGAGCGGCGCGCCCATTTCATGGCCGACCATGACTGGATCCGCACCGGGCTGATGTTCGAGCCGCGCGGCCACGACATGATGTCCGGCTCGATCCTCTATCCGCCGACGCGCGAGGATTGCGACATCGGCGTTCTCTACATCGAGACGTCGGGCTGCCTGCCCATGTGCGGCCACGGCACCATCGGCACCGTCACCTTCGCCATCGAGCATGGGCTGGTTAAGCCGAAGACGCCGGGCGTGCTGCGCCTCGACACGCCGGCCGGGCTGGTGGTGGCCGATTACCGGCAGGAGGGCGCGTATGTGGAAGAGGTGCGCATCACCAACGTGCCGGCCTTCCTGCTTGCCACGGATCTGGTGGTGGAATGCCCGGATCTCGGGCCCTTGCGCGTCGATGTCGCCTATGGCGGAAATTTCTACGCCATCATCGACGCGCAGGAGAACTTCCGCGACATCGCCGATCACGGGGCGAGCGACCTCGTGCGCTGGAGCCCGGTGCTGCGCGAGCGGCTCAACGCGATGCATGACTTCGTGCATCCCGAGGAGCCGTCGATTCGCGGTGTCAGCCACATTCTGTGGACGGGACGGCCCACCAGCGAGGCCGCACACGCCCGCAACGCCGTCTTCTACGGCGAGAAGGCCATCGACCGCTCGCCCTGCGGCACCGGCACCTCGGCGCGCATGGCGCAGCTTCATGCCAGGGGGCGGCTGAAGGCGGGGGAGCCCTTCGTCCACGAATCCATCATCGGATCGCTCTTCAAGGGGCGTATCGAGAAGGAGACGGAGGTGGCAGGCCGGCCGGCCATCGTGCCCTCCATCGCCGGCTGGGCGCGCGTGACCGGGCTCAACACCATCTTCATCGACGAGCGCGACCCCTTTGCGCGGGGCTTCACCGTGCGCTAGCCTGTTGTCAGTGGGAGGTGGGAGACGCAACAATCTGGCTCATATGCAGAAATCGGGGAAAAATTCTTCGAAACAATGTGAAAAAACTGGCACTCAAGGCAAGGACATTGCACAGTGCCGATGCTAGCTTCCGCGCCAACACGCAGCTCTGCGGGGAAGCCTAAGAACAAGATCGAGGGGGCGAGCCGGCCGATGCGGCGCCGGCGGCTCCGAACGGTCAAGGGGAACAACAACAAGGGATGCGCCCGTCGCGGCGACATTCCGGGGAGAACTGCATGGAATATTTCCTCCAGCAGCTTATCAACGGGCTGACGCTGGGTTCCATCTACGGCCTCATCGCCATCGGCTACACCATGGTCTATGGCATCATCGGCATGATCAACTTCGCCCATGGCGACATCTTCATGATCGGCGCCTTCGTCTCGCTGGCCATGTTCCTGGTGCTGACGGCCGTTCTGGGTTTTGCCTTCCTGCCGGTGGTTCTGCTGATCGTCGTCATCGTGGCCATGCTCTTCACCTCCGCCTGGGGCTGGACGGTGGAGCGCATCGCCTACCGGCCGCTGCGCGGCTCCTTCCGCCTGGCGCCGCTCATCACCGCCATCGGCATGTCCATCGTGCTGCAGAACTTCGTGCAGATCACGCAGGGCGCGCGCGTCAAGCCGCTGCCGCCGCAGATCCAGGGTGGCATCACGCTCATGCAGGGCTCCACCGAGGCCGGGACCATCGTCGTGCAGCTTTCCTACATGCAGATCATCATCATCCTGACCACCGTGGTGCTGATGGCGATCTTCACGCTGCTCATCGCGCGCACGCCGCTCGGCCGCGCCCAGCGCGCCTGCGAGCAGGACCGCAAGATGGCGGCGCTGCTGGGCGTCAATGTCGACCGCACCATCTCGCTCACCTTCGTCATGGGGGCAGCGCTGGCGGCGGTGGCGGGGCTGATGTTCCTGCTGCTTTACGGGGTGATCGACTTCTATATCGGCTTCCTGGCCGGCATCAAGGCGTTCACCGCCGCCGTTCTCGGGGGCATCGGCTCCCTGCCCGGTGCCATGCTGGGCGGGCTGCTCATCGGCCTCATCGAGGTGTTCTGGTCGGGCTATTTCACGGTGGAGTACAAGGACGTGGCGGCTTTCTCCATCCTCGCCATCGTGCTGATCTTCCTGCCTTCCGGCCTGCTCGGCAAACCTGAAGTGGAGAAGGTGTGATGGCGAGCACCAGAACGGACGCGCCGGCATCGGATGGCAAGCCGGCGGCAGAAATGCCCGCGCAGGCTGCCCAGGGCAGGCTTGCGGCATCGCTGAAGGATGCCGCCGTGGCCGCCTTCCTGGCCGGCGTTCTCGGCTTCTTCTTCATCGGGCTGCGCACGGACATCGAGCCCGGCGGTCTCGAAATCACCATGCGCTGGACCGCCTGGGTCGTGTCGATCCTCATCGTCTTCGGCGGCAGGCTGGCGCTCAACCTGTTCGTCTTCAGGGCGCAGAGGCCGGCCACGGGCATCGTGGGCGCCGGGCTGTCGGGGATGGGCGAGGCGCTGCCCGGCCTTGGAAAGTGGCTGATGCGCGGCCTCTTCGTCTTTGCGCTGGTGCTGCCCTTCTTCTTCATGGCTGCCTTTCCCGGCAAGGACCGCCAGTTCATCGACCTCGCCATCCTCATCCTTACCTATGTGATGCTCGGATGGGGGCTGAACATCGTGGTGGGGCTCGCCGGGCTGCTCGACCTCGGCTATGTCGCCTTCTATGCGGTCGGGGCCTACTCCTTTGCGCTGCTTTCGCAGTATTTCGGTTTCGGTTTCTGGATGGCGCTGCCGCTGGCCGGCATCCTGGCCGCCTTCTGGGGTATCATCCTGGGCTTTCCCGTGCTGCGCCTGCGCGGCGACTATCTGGCCATCGTCACGCTCGCCTTCGGCGAGATCATCCGTGTCGTGCTGCTCAACTGGTACGAGTTTACCGGCGGGCCCGACGGCATCTCCGGCATTCCCCGGCCCACCTTCTTCGGGCTGGAGTTCTCGCGCGGGGATGACGGCTTTGCCGCCTTCTTCGGCCTCGACTATTCGCCGATCCACCGCTTCGTCTATCTCTACTACATCATCCTGGCGCTGGCGCTGATCACCAATGTGGTGACGATCCGCCTGAGGAAGCTGCCCATCGGGCGGGCCTGGGAGGCGCTGCGCGAGGACGAGATCGCCTGCCGCTCGCTGGGCATCAACACCCGCAACACCAAGCTGACGGCGTTTTCCATCGGCGCCATGTTCGGCGGTTTTGCCGGCTCCTTCTTCGCCACGCGGCAGGGCTTCATCTCGCCGGAGAGCTTCACCTTCCTGGAGTCGGCCATCATTCTCGCCATCGTGGTGCTGGGCGGGCTCGGCTCGCAGATCGGCGTCGTCATCGCCGCCATCGTCACCATCGGCGGCATCGAGATGCTGCGCAATCTGGGCTTCCTCACCCAGATCTTCGGTCCCGGCTTCGATCCCGTGCAGTACCGCATGCTGATCTTCGGCCTGGCGATGGTGTTCATCATGGTGTGGAAGCCGCGCGGGCTGGTGTCGACACGCGAGCCTTCCGCGGTGCTGAAGGAGAAGAAGCGCATAGGCGCAGACATGGTTGCACAGGGCGAGGGTCACTGATGGTTGCGGCTGCCGGGAAAGAAGCACCGACGGGGGGCGCTTCGGCGCGCTGGGAGAGCGATCCCATCCTGTCGGTGGAGCACCTGACCATGCGCTTCGGCGGGCTGGTGGCCGTGGGCGACCTGTCCTTCAACGCCGGGCGCGGCGACATCACCGCGCTCATCGGCCCCAATGGCGCCGGCAAGACGACCGTCTTCAACTGCGTGACCGGCTTCTACAAGCCGACGGAGGGGCGCATCGTCATGCGCCACGGTCCCGGCCGGCAGGCGGAGACGGTGGAAGAGGTCACCAACAGCGGGCTGCGCTGGAAGAAGGAGGGCGACAAGGGCATCTTCCTGCTCGAACGCATGCCCGATCACGAGATCGCCCATCGCGCCAAGGTGGCGCGCACCTTCCAGAACATCCGCCTGTTCGGCGGCATGACGGCGCTGGAGAACCTTCTGGTGGCCCAGCACAACCCGCTGGTCGTCGCCTCCGGCTTCACCGTGGGCGGCATTTTCGGCCTGCCGAGCTACCGCAAGGCGGAGCAGGCGGCCATCGAAAAGGCCGTCTACTGGCTGGAGCGCACCCGCCTCATCGACCGGGCCGACGATCCGGCCGCCGACCTGCCCTATGGCGCGCAGCGGCGGCTCGAGATCGCGCGCGCCATGTGCACGGACCCGCAGCTTCTGTGCCTCGACGAGCCGGCGGCGGGGCTCAATCCGCGCGAATCGGCAGAGCTCAACGAGCTCCTGAAGTTCATCCGCGACGAGCACGGCACCTCGGTGCTGCTGATCGAGCACGACATGGGCGTGGTGATGGAGATTTCCGACCATATCGTCGTGCTCGACTACGGCGTGAAGATCTCCGACGGCGATGCCGAGACCGTGCGCAACGATCCCAACGTGATCGCCGCCTATCTGGGTGTCGAGGAAGAGGAGGAGATCGACATTCCCGAGGTGCTGGAAGACGTGTCTGCAGCCGCCGGCAAGGCCGGCACCGGAAAGGGAGGCAAGGCATGAGCGGCCAGGCGGAAACCCTGCTTTCGGTGCGCGGTGTCGAGACCTACTACGGCAAGATCATCGCGCTCAGAGGTGTGGATCTGGAGGTCCGCCGGGGCGAGATCGTCACCATGATCGGCGCCAACGGCGCCGGCAAGTCGACGCTGATGATGACGATCTGCGGCGATCCCCGGGCACGCAGCGGCCAGATCGTCTATGACGGGCTCGACATCACCGAGATGCCGACCCACGAGATCATGCGCATGGGCATCGCCCAGTCGCCGGAAGGCCGGCGCATCTTCCCGCGCATGACGGTGATGGAAAACCTGCAGATGGGCGCCGCGCTCGTCGATCCGAAACATTTCGAGGACGACCTGAAGCGGGTCTTCGAGCTGTTCCCGCGGCTCAAGGAGCGGCTGCATCAGCGCGGCGGCACGCTCTCGGGCGGCGAGCAGCAGATGCTCGCCATCGCGCGTGCGCTGATGAGCCGGCCCAAGCTGCTGCTGCTCGACGAGCCGTCGCTCGGTCTGGCGCCGCTCATCGTCAAGCAGATCTTCGAGACGATCCGCGAGCTGAACGAGAACGAGGGGCTGACCGTGTTCCTGGTCGAGCAGAATGCCTTCCACGCGCTCAAGCTCGCGCATCGCGGCTATGTGATGGTCAATGGCGAGATCACCATGAGTGGCACGGGCGCGGAGCTTCTGAGCCGCGAGGACGTGCGCGCGGCCTATCTGGAAGGCGGGAGGCACTGATGGAGAACCAGAACGCGCTTCTGTGGGAAGTCACCTTCTGGGAGTTTCTCTTCGTCACCATCCTCCTGGCCGGCGGCGCGGCCTATCTGACGGGGCGCGCCATCGCGCGGGCCTGGCAATCCAACCTGCAGCTTGCCTTCTATATCGTGCTTCTGGCGGCGGCCACGCGCTTCATCCATTTCGCGCTTTTCAACGGCACGCTGCTCAGCCTGCACTACTATCTGGTCGATCTCGCCGTGCTCCTGGTGATCGCCTTTCTCGGCAAGCGGATCACGCGCGCCTGGCAGATGTCCACACAATACAACGCCTATTACGCGCGCAACGGCCTTCTCGGCTGGAAGGCGCGCGGACAGGGAGATTAACGATTAACCGGCAGCAGGTCTTTATTTCCGGCCAAAACTGGGATTTGATGCCGGTTAGGCGGGGCAGGGCCCCGCATTGGCTCAACCGGAAAGCCGACACCATTTCCGGAAAGCCGTGGGAACCTCTGGTGTTGATAGGGGAGAAGTCATGAAAAAGGCACTACTGGCTGGCGCAGCCCTCAGCCTCCTGATGAGCGGGTCCGCCTGGGCCGAGATCGTGATTGCGACGGCTGGCCCGATGACCGGGCAGTATGCGACGTTCGGCGAGCAGATGCGCGCCGGCGCCGAGCAGGCGGTCGCCGACATCAACGCGGCCGGCGGCATCAATGGCGAGATGCTGAGGCTGGAAGTGGGCGACGACGCCTGCGACCCGAAGCAGGCCGTGGCGGTGGCGAATCAGTTCGCCGGCCAGGGCGTGGTCTTCGTGGCTGGGCACTTCTGCTCCGGCTCGTCAATCCCGGCCTCGCAGGTCTATGCCGAGGAAGGCATCATCCAGATCTCGCCGGCCTCCACCAATCCGGCCTTCACGGATGAGCGCCCGGGCCCCGGCGTCTACCGCGTCTGCGGCCGCGACGACCAGCAGGGCGATGTGGCCGGCCAGTTCCTGATGGAAAACTTCCCCGACGCCAAGGTCGCCTTCATCCACGACAAGACGGCCTATGGCAAGGGCCTGGCGGACGCCACCAAGGCGGCCTACGAGGCGGCCGGCGGCACGCCCGCCCTCTACGAAGCCTACACCGCCGGCGAGAAGGACTACACCGCGCTGGTCTCCAAGCTGAAGCAGGAAGGCATCGACGTGCTCTATGTCGGCGGCTACCACACCGAGGCCGGCCTCATCGTGCGCCAGATGCGCGAGCAGGGCATGGACACGGTGCTGGTTTCGGGCGACGCGCTGGTGACCGACGAGTACTGGGCGATCACGGGCGAGGCCGGCGAGGGCACGCTGATGACCTTCTCGCCCGACCCGCGCAAGAACGAGATCGCCAAGCCGGTGGTCGAGGCGCTGGAGGCGGCCGGCAAGACGGCGGAAGGCTATGCCCTCTACACCTATGCCGCGGTCCAGGCCTGGGCGCAGGCCGTCACCACGGCCGGCTCCACCGACTATGACGCCGTGGTCGAGGCGCTGGACGCCGGCACCTTCGACACCGTGCTCGGCTCGCTGGAGTTCGACGAGAAGGGCGACGTCACCCTGCCGGGCTACGTCTTCTACGAGTGGCGGGACGGCAAGTACGATTATCTCGAACAGTAGGCCGTCTTCCCGGTTCCGTTTGCTGGCGGCCCGGCGCATCGCGCCGGGCCGTTCTGCATGGTGCCCCGGCGCTGGCGCAAGAAGGTTTGCACTGCAGCAACGCGCGCGCTAATTATGAAACCCTCTCGGGGGGTTCAGGCATCGCCGCTGCCCATGCGTTCCGCCGGTGGCGCTGCGGGTGTCGAGCGGGCTTGGACCCCGGACAATTCTCTTTGCCCGGAGTCTGCCAGTGCCCATCAAGAAGCTCCTCGTTGCCAACCGTTCCGAGATCGCCATCCGCGTCTTCCGCGCCGCCAATGAGCTGGGCATCAAGACGGTTGCCATCTGGGCGGAGGAGGACAAATACTCGCTGCACCGCTTCAAGGCAGACGAGTCCTACCAGGTGGGGCGCGGGCCGCATCTGGAGCGCGATCTGGGACCCATCGAGAGCTATCTCTCGATCGAGGAGGTGATCCGCGTCGCCAAGCTGTCCGGCGCGGATGCCATCCATCCCGGCTATGGCCTGCTGTCCGAAAGCCCGGAATTTGCCGAAGCCTGCGCGCAGCACGGCATCATCTTCATCGGCCCGAAGCCGGACACCATGCGCCGGCTGGGCAACAAGGTGGCGGCGCGCAACCTTGCGGTGGAGGCGGGCGTGCCCGTCGTGCCGGCCACCGAGCCGCTGCCCGACGACCTGGCGGCGGTGGAGAAGATGGCGGCCGAGATCGGCTTTCCCCTCATGCTCAAGGCTTCCTGGGGCGGCGGCGGGCGCGGCATGCGCGCCATCCGCAGGCCGGAGGACCTGAAGCGCGAGGTAACCGAAGCCAAGCGCGAGGCCAAGGCGGCCTTCGGCAAGGACGAGGTGTATCTGGAAAAGCTGGTCGAACGCGCCCGCCATGTGGAGGTGCAGATCCTGGGCGACGGCCAGAACGCCGTGCACCTGTTCGAGCGCGACTGCTCCATCCAGCGGCGCAACCAGAAGGTCGTGGAGCGCGCCCCCGCCCCCTATCTCGACGCGGAAAAGCGGGCAGAGCTGTGCGGCTATGCGCTGAAGATCGCGCAGGCCACGAACTATATCGGCGCAGGCACCGTCGAGTTTCTCATGGATGCCGACACCGGCGCCTTCTATTTCATCGAGGTGAACCCGCGCATCCAGGTGGAGCATACCGTCACCGAGGAGGTGACGGGCATCGACATCGTCAAGGCACAGATCCGCATCCTGGAAGGCAAGAAGATCGGCACGCCCGAGTCCGGCGTGCCCGCGCAGGCCGACATCAGGCTCAACGGCCATGCCCTGCAATGCCGCATCACGACCGAGGACCCGGAGCAGAACTTCATCCCCGACTATGGCCGCATCACCGCCTATCGCGGCGCGACCGGCTTCGGCATTCGGCTGGACGGTGGCACCGCCTATTCGGGTGCGGTGATTACCCGGTACTACGACCCGCTTCTGGAAAAGGTGACGGCCTGGGCGCCGACGGCGGAAGAGGCCATTCAGCGCATGGACCGGGCGCTGCGCGAGTTCCGCATCCGCGGCGTGGCCACCAATCTCACCTTCCTGGAGGCCATCATCGGCCATCCGCAGTTCCGCGAAGCCTCCTATACGACGCGCTTCATCGACGAGACGCCGGAGCTGTTCACCCAGGTCAAGCGCCGCGACCGGGCGACCAAGCTGCTCAACTACCTGGCGGACGTGACCGTCAACGGCCACCCGGAGGCGCGCGATCGCCCGCGCCCGAACCCGGACGCGGCGCCGCCGCGCGTGCCCTATATCGACGCGCCGATTCCCGACGGCACCAAGCAGCGCCTCGACGCGCTGGGCCCGGAGGGCTTTGCCAGGTGGATGCGCGACGAGACGCGCGTTCTCGTCACCGACACGACCATGCGCGACGGCCACCAGTCGCTTCTGGCCACGCGCATGCGCACCTTCGACATCGCGGCCATTGCGGGCGTCTATGCGCGGGCGCTGCCCGGCCTGCTGTCACTCGAATGCTGGGGCGGGGCGACCTTCGACGTGGCCATGCGCTTCCTGACCGAGGATCCGTGGGAGCGGCTGGCGCGCGTGCGCGAGGCGGCGCCCAACCTGCTTTTGCAGATGCTTCTGCGCGGCGCCAACGGCGTCGGCTACACCAACTACCCGGACAATGTGGTGCAGTACTTCGTGCGCCAGGCGGCGCGCGGCGGCATCGACCTGTTCCGCGTGTTCGACTGCCTCAACTGGGTGGAGAACATGCGCGTGGCCATGGACACGGTGCGCGAGGAAGGCAAGCTGTGCGAGGCCACCATCTGCTACACGGGCGACATTCTCGACCCCGACCGCGCCAAGTACGATCTCAAGTACTACGTCAATCTCGCCAGGGAGCTGGAGGCGGCAGGCGCCCACATCATCGCCATCAAGGATATGGCGGGGCTTTTGAAGCCGGCGGCGGCGCGCGTGCTCTTCAAGGCGCTGCGCGAGGAGACGGACCTGCCGCTGCATTTCCACACGCACGACACCTCCGGCATCTCGGCGGCCTCGGTGCTGGCGGCGGTGGAAAGCGGCGTGGACGCGGTGGATGCGGCGATGGACGCGCTGTCGGGCAACACCTCGCAGCCCTGCCTCGGCTCCATCGTCGAGGCGCTGAAAGGCAGCGAGCGCGATACCGGGCTCGATACGGAGTGGGTGCGCCGCATCTCCTTCTACTGGGAGGCGGTGCGCAACCAGTATGCCGCCTTCGAGAGCGACCTCAAGGGGCCGGCCTCGGAGGTGTATCTGCACGAGATGCCGGGCGGGCAGTTCACCAATCTGAAGGAGCAGGCGCGTTCTCTGGGGCTGGAGACGCGCTGGCACGAGGTGGCGCGCGCCTATCACGACGTGAACATGATGTTCGGCGACATCGTCAAGGTCACGCCATCCTCCAAGGTGGTGGGCGACATGGCGCTGATGATGGTGAGCCAGGACCTCACCGTGGCCGATGTCGAAAACCCGGACAAGGATATCGCCTTCCCCGATTCGGTGGTGGCCATGCTGCGCGGCGATCTGGGCCAGCCGCCGGGCGGCTGGCCGGCGGCACTTCAGAAGAAGGTGCTGAAGGGCGAGAAGCCGATCACGGTGCGCCCCGGCTCGCTTCTCAAGCCCGCCGATCTCGACGCCGACCGCAAGGAGCTGGAGGAGAAGCTCGGCCGCGAGGTCAGCGATTTCGAGTTCGCCGCCTGGCTCATGTATCCCAAGGTCTTTCTGGATTTCGTTTCCGCCGCGGAGAGCTATGGCCCCGTCAGCGTGCTGCCGACGCCGGTCTACTTCTACGGCATGGAGCAGGGAGACGAGATCTTCGTCGATATCGAGCGCGGCAAGACCCTCGTCATCCGCTGCCTGGCCGTGGGCGAGCCCAACGACAAGGGCATGGTGACCGTCTTCTTCGAGCTGAATGGCCAGCCGCGGCGCGCCAAGGTGCCCGACCGGCGCCACGGCGCGGCGGGTACGGCCGCGCGGCGCAAGGCGGAGGCCGGCAATGAGGGGCACATCGGCGCGCCCATGCCCGGCGTGGTCTCCTCCGTTACCGTCAGCGCCGGCCAACCGGTCAAGGCCGGCGACGTGCTCCTGTCCATCGAGGCGATGAAGATGGAGACGGCCATCCATGCCGAGCGCGACGGCACGGTGGCGGAGGTGCTGGTCAAGGCGGGCGACCAGATCGACGCCAAGGACCTGCTGCTGGTCCTCGAAAATGGCTGAGCTGGTACAGGACCGAAACGATTAAATCGATTTAGGTTAGGCTCGTTCGAGTGCCAGCCCCGGTGGATCGCCATGTCTGAAAATCCTGCGCGTGCGGGCCGGTGGGCCGTCGCGGCCTGCTTCTTCGTCAACGGTTTCATGGTGGGAAGCTGGGCGCCGCAGATCCCGCTTCTGGTCGGGCGCTTCGGGTTCAGCGAAACGGTGCTGGGCCTGCTCATCCTTCTCTTCGGCGTCGGCGCGGTGGTGTCAATGCCGGTGTGCGGCTGGCTTATCGGCCGTCATGGTTCGCGGGCGGTTCTGCGCGTCTCCGGCCTGCTTTGCGCTGCCGCGCTCCTGCTCGTCGCCGCTGCGTCGGCCGTCCCGACGCTGATTGCCGCGCTTGTCTTCTTCGGCGTGTTCCTGGGCGCCATGGATGTCGCCATGAACTCCAACGCCGTGGTGGTGGAGCGGCGGCTGCAGCGGGCGATCATGTCTTCCTCGCATGGCTTCTGGAGCCTTGGCGGGTTCGTCGGCGCGGGCGTGGGCGGTGTTCTGGCCGAGCGCTGGGGGCATCTGGGCCATGCCGGCGCCGTCACGCTGGTGGCGCTGGCGCTGGTGCTTGCCGCCATGCCGAAGCTGATCGTCGAGCGCAAGCCGGCGGTGGCCGGCGGCGGCTTTGCCGGATTCCCGCGCAGCCCGCTCGTCTATCTCACCGGCATCGTGGCGTTGTTTTCCATGGTGCCGGAGGGCGCGGTTCTGGACTGGGCAGCCCTCTACCTGCGCCAGGAGATGGGCGCCGGGCTGGCCGAGGCCAGCCTTGCCTTCACCGCCTTTTCCGGCGCCATGGCCTTGATGCGCTTTCTGGGCGACAGGGTGCGCAACCGGCTGGGCGCCGTGGCCACCATGCGGCTGTCGGGCGCGGTTGCGGCCGCCGGAATGCTGGGAGCCGGGATGGCGCCCTCGCCGCTGCTTGCCACGCTGGCCTTCGCGCTGGCCGGGCTCGGCATCGCCAACATGGTTCCCATCGCCTTCTCCGCGGCGGGCAACCAGCCGGGCATCTCCTCCGCCGCCGGCATGAGCGTGGCCACCACGGTGGGCTATTCCGGCCTGCTGGCCGCGCCCTCGCTGGTCGGCTTCGTCGCCGAGCGCACGGGCTTTGCGCCGATCTTCATCGCCTTTTCGGCGCTTCTGGCCGTGGTGTTCCTGATGGCCCATCTGGTGCGCCCGGCCGACGGGATCGCCTCGCAGCCGGCAGCCGGCACCTGACGGACATCGTCATTCCGCGGCTTTCGGGAAAGGCGTCTGCGCCGCGTCCCGCGCATCGTCCTCTTCGTCCTGCCGGCCTGCGCCACGGCGCACCAGCCGGGCGAGCAGGCTTCCACGCTTCTCGCCCGCCGGCCGCCGCTCGCGCGTGAAGACCATCAGGGCGGCGGGCGTCACGATGAGCGTGAGCACGGTGGCGAAGCTCAGCCCGTAGACGATGGCGCCCGACAGCGAGATCCACCACTGCGTGGAGGGCGCGCCGATCGTCACCTCGCGGTCCAGAAGCTCCAGCCCGAGACCGAAGGCGATGGGCAGCACGCCGAGCACGGCGGAGATCGCCGTCAGCAGCACCGGGCGGGCGCGCTCGCGGCAGGTCTGGATGATGGCGTCATACTTGTTCATGCCTTCTTCGCGCAGCCGGTCGTAGGTGTCGATCAGCACGATGTTGTTGTTGACCACCACGCCGGCAAGCGCGATGACGCCGATGCCCGACATGACGATGCCGAAGACCTGCCCAGTGATCAGCAGGCCGAGCAGCACGCCCATGGTGGCCATCACCACCGTCATCAGCACCAGGAAGACGCTGGTGAACTTGTTGAACTGGGCGAGCAGCACCACGAAAATGAGGAAGATCGCCGCGCCGAACGCCTTGGAGAGGAAGGACGCGGCGGCATCGCTCTCTTCGCTGGAGCCGGCCAGCTTCCAGCGCGTGGCGCCAAGGTCCATCTCGTTCAGCGCCTGGATCACCTGCTGCTGCACCGCCGCCTCCTGGTAGCCGCTGGCGATGTTGGCCGTCACGGTGATGGTGCGCCGGCCGTCGATGCGGTTGAGGATGCCGGTGCTGCGCTGCGGCTCGCGGGTGACGAAGTTGAGGATGGGCACCGGGCCCTGTGCCGTCTGCACGCGAAGCTGGTCCAGCGTCGAAAGCGTGCGCCGGTCCTCCGGCAGGCGCAGGCGGATGTCCACCGCATCGTCCACGCCGGCGGGGCGGTATTCGGAAAGCTTCAGCCCATTGGTCACGAGCTGCACCACCGTGCCCACCGCGACGGGGCTCACGCCATATTGCGCGGCCTTGGCGCGGTCCACCCGGATGGCCCAGTCGACGCCCGGCGGCGGCAGGCCGTCGGAAATGTCGATCACGCCGTCTATCCCCCGCAGCATTTCGGAAACCGCCCTGGCCTGTTCGTCCAGCCCCTGCGGATTGACGGCGGAAAGCTGCACCTGGATGGGCTGGCCCGTGGGCGGGCCGGCATCGGGCACGCGCACTTCCACCTCGACCCCCGGCATGCCGCCCATTTCGGCGCGCAGGTCGTCCAGGATCTCGCTTGCCGGCTTGCGCTGCCGCCAGTCGATGAACTCGTATTGCAGGACACCGATCACGTCCTCGTCGATGTCTTCGCCGCCGCCGCGCGTTTTGCCCACGCGGGTGTAGACGGTCTTGATGCCCGGCCAGCCGATCAGCTTCTCCTCGGCGGGGCGCACGAGGCGGTCCATCTCCTCAAGCGAGAGATTGCCGCGCGCATGCACATACATCAGGCCGTATTCGGGCTCGACCTCGGGGAAGAACTCCACCCCCGCGCCATATCGCGTGTAGGCGAACTGCACGCCGACCAGCAGCGCGATGGTCAGAACCAGCACCGTCTTGGGAAAGCGCACCACCTGCCGCACGAAGCGGATGTACCAGCCGTCGGGTTGCGGCTCCTCCTCGACATGCGCCTTGCCGAAGATGGCGCCCAGGCTCGGCGTGAAGACGAGCGCGTAGAGCATCGAGGCCGACAGCGTGACGATCAGCGTGATCGGCAGGTACTTCATGAACTCGCCGACGATGCCCGGCCAGAAGAGCAGCGGCGAGAAGGCGGCGATGCGGGTGAAGGTGGCCGCGGCCACCGGCCCGGCCATGCGCTTGGCCGCCAGCTCGAACGCCTGGGCGCGCGGCATGCCCTCGCTCATGCGCCGCTCTGCGAACTCGGTGACGATGATGGCGTCGTCCACCAACATGCCCACGGCGAGGATGAGGCTGAACAGCACCACCATGTTTACCGTGTAGCCGGCGATGGCCAGGGCGAAGATGCCCATCAGGAAGGAGGCCGGCACGGCCAGCCCGATGAGAACCGAGGAGCGGCCCGACAGCATGTAGAGAACGACGATGAAGACCAGGATCACGGCGATCATCACGTGGTTCTGCAGGTCGCTCAGCATGTCGCGGATGAAGACCGACTTGTCCTGGCTGAACGTGACCTCCGCGCCCTCGGGCAATGTGGCGACGAACTCCTGCGAGACGGCCTTCACCGCGTCGACCGTCTCGACGAGATTAGCGCCGACGCGCTTCTTCACCTCGATGGCGATCGCCTTGCGGCCGTCGAGCCGGGTGATCGTCTCGGCATCGGTGAAGGTGGAGCGGATGGCCGCCAGGTCGCGGGCGCGCACCACCGCGTCCTGCGTGGCCACGATCGGCAGGTTCGCGATGTCCTCCACATCCTCGATGAGCGACGGCACCTTGACCGCATAGCGGCCCTCGCCGCCCTCCAGCGCGCCGGCGGCCACCAGGCTGTTGGAGGCGTTGACGGCGGAGATGAGCTGGTCGAGCTGCAGCCCGTAGGAGGACAGCTTGACCGGGTCGATGATGATCTCCACCAGCTCCTCGCGCGCGCCCTGCAGGGAGCCTTCGAGAACGCCGGGAATCTCCTCGATGCGGTCGCGCAGCTCGCGCGCGGCGGTGGTCAGCGCCCGTTCGGGCAGGTCTCCCGAAAGGGTGACGACCAGCACCGGAAACTCCGAGACGTTCACCTCGTTGACCGTCGGCTCGTCGGCGCCCTCGGGCAGGTCGCGCTCGGCATCGGAAACCTTGGCGCGCACGTCGTCTATGGCGTTGGAGAAGTCGTAGCCCGCCTGGAACTCGATCAGCACATAGCCGCCGCCCTCATAGGCCGCCGAGCGCATCTCCTTGACGCCCTCGAGTCCCTTGAGCGCCGTCTCGATCGGCCTCAGCAGCAGGCGCTCGGAATCCTCCGGCGAGATGCCCTGATAGCTGAGGCTGACATAGATGACGGGGATCGGAACGTCCGGCTCCGCCTCCTTGGGAATGTCCATATAGGCGATGGCGCCGGCCACCACGAAGAACAGCAACATGGACAGCGTGAGCCGCGCGTTGCGTATGGCAAGTCGAACTATGTCCATCGGTCGCTGTTCCCGTCCATGCGGATTAGCGCTGCATCGCCTTCTGAACGGCCGGGCCGCCGGCAAGGTCGCGCAGCGTCTCCTCGTCGGCCATCACGGCGTTCACGGTCTCGCCCTCGGTCACGAGGTCCTGGCCGGCCACGATGATGCGGGCATCGGCGGGAATGCCCGCCAGATAGAGGGCGCCCGGCGTGTCGTCGACGATGTCGATGGGATAGAAGTGCACGACGCCCTCGGGGTCCACGGCGCGCACGCCCAGCTCTCCTTCGGCATTCAGGGTGATGACGGAGCGCGGCAGGGCGACCGTCTCCACGCTCTGCGTCAGCAGGTTGATCTCGGCCGTCATGCCGGCCGGAATGCGCCGGTCGGGATTCTCGATCATCACCTCCACGCGGTAGGTGCGGGTCTGGGGCGAGGCGGCGCGGCTGACATGGCGGATCCGCCCGTTCAGCGTCGCGCCGGTCACCAGGCGCACCTCGGCCACGTCGTCGCGCCGGATGTCGCCGAGGTTGCGTTCGCTCACCTCGCCGACGGCCAGAATGGGATCGAGCTGAAGAAGCGTCGCCACCTTGTCGCCCTGCGTCAGCGCGGTGCCCTTTTCGGTGTGTACCGCGTCGATGACGCCGGAGAAGGGCGCGCGCACGCTGATGCGGTCGAGCTCGGCCTTCGCCGTTTCGAGCGCGGAGCGGGCGCTGGCCACGGCGGAGCGTGCCTCCCGCAGGCGCAGGCGGGCGATGTTGCCGCTGTCGGCCAGCCGCTCGGCGGCCTCGGCCTCGGCCTCGCGCTGTTCCAGCAGCTGGCGGGCCGACTCCACCGCCACATCCTTGCCTTGCGGGTCGAGCCGCATGATGAGGTCGCCCTCGGCCACCAGGTCGCCCTCGCTGAAGGGCAGCTCCTCGACAATGCCGGTGGCGCGCGCCGCCAGCACGGTCTCCTTGTGCGCCTCCGTGCGCCCGGAGATGCGGATGGTGCGCGCATGTTCCAGGCGTGGCGGCCGCGCCACCTGCACGGTCTTGAGCGTGGCGGGGCGCTCAGCCGCCTTCTCGGCTTCGGCCTTGCGCGCAGCCTCGGCCTCCTGGCTGGCGCTGCCCACGGAGGAAAACTCCCCGGTGGCGATCCAGGCAGCGGTTGCGACCAGCACCAGGATGGCCGCAATTCTGTGGTACTTGATCTTGGGCATAGCGATTCCCAGTGCTCTGGATCCTTGCCGGAAAATCCGACCCGATATGGGGGCGGCGCGCGGGCAATTCAATCTCACCACAAAAGTGGCGTAATCCTTTACTGCGAGTGTGCATTGCAAAAAAGCGGCACGCCCCGTCACTCCTGACAACGGATTGTCACCATGGTTCCGGTCGCGGGTTCCGCTCGTGCACTGCCGCGCGAAAACGCTGCCCGGGGCAGGCCGCGCGCGAGCGGGGACAGATTGACAAAATCCGTTATTTTGTCAACAACCAATTCAGCGATGGTGATGAACAACAGGCAAACGATAAAGAACGAGCGGGCGGAGGATCCGAGGCGGGCGCGCATCGTCGAGGCGGCGATGCCGGTCTTCCTGGCCTATGGCTTTTCGCGCACGACGATGGACGACATCGCGCGGGCGGCGGAGATGTCGCGTCCGGCGCTCTATCTGTTCTTCCGCAACAAGGCCGACATCTTCCGCGCCGCCTGCATGGCCACGCTGGAGCACGCGCGCGCAAGCGCCTGCGACGTGCTGGAGGGAGAAGGGCCGCTGGAGGCGCGGCTGATGCAGGCGCTCGACCAGGCGCTTTTCCGGCTCTTCCGGCAGATCGAGGATTCGCCGCATGGCGAGGAGCTGGTGGATGTCAACCACGCCATCGCCTCGGACGTGGTGGCGGCCTGGGTGCGCGAAATGGTGGCCTGCTTCGCCACGGCCATCGACAGGGAGGCGCGCCAGCGCGGCGTGCGGCTCGCGCGGCACGGCCTTTCCGCCGAGGCGCTGGCGGAAATGCTGTTAGACGTGCTGGAGGGGTTGAAGTCGCGCGGCGTGTGCGGCACCGCCGCCGAAGCGCGCGCCGGCCAGTTCGTCACCCTCATCGGCATTGCGCTGCGGGCGCAGCCGCCGTCGGAGGCCCCGCCCGCAGAGGCCGGCGCGCCGTGCTAAAGCATTTTGCAGCCGGATGGAATCATCTGGCGTCGCACAAATACGGCAAAAACAAAGAGATGGACCGGATCAGCGTTTCAATGAAACGATGAACCGGTCTAGCGGGCGGTCCAGCCGCCGTCGACCGAAAGCGTGGTGCCGGTAATGAGCGCAGCATGCTCCGAGCACAGGAAGACCGCTGCAGCGCCGATCTGCTCGACGGTGGCGAAGTCGCGGATCGGCTGCCTGGCGAGCATCACCTCGCGCACCACCGTGTCGCGGTCCATGCCGTGGGCTTCCATCTGCTCGGGGATTTGCGCCTCCACCAGCGGCGTGAGCACATAGCCGGGGCAGATGGCGTTGCAGGTGACGTGATGGTCGGCAAGTTCCAGCGCCACCGTCTTCGTCAGGCCGACAATGCCGTGCTTGGCGGCGATATAGGCCGACTTGAAGGGCGAGGCGCGCAGACCGTGGGCGGAGGAAATGTTGACGATGCGCCCCTTGCCCTGGCGCTTCATGTGCGGCACGGCGGCGGCGATGGTGTGGAACGCCGAGGTGAGATTGATCGCCAGGATGGCGTCCCATTTCTCGACGGGAAACGCCTCGATCGGCGCCACATGCTGGATGCCGGCATTGTTGACGAGGATGTCGAGGGCGCCGAAACGCTCCACCGTTTCCTCCACGAGGCGTCGGCATTCCCCGCCCCTTGCCATGTCGGCGCGGATATAGGCCGTCTCGACGCCGAACTCGCGGGCGATGCCCTCGGCCAGCGCGCGCTCCTCCTCCCCCTCGGTGAAGGAGTTGAGAACCACGTTGCAGCCGTCGGCGGCGAGCGCGCGGGCGATGCCGAGCCCGATGCCCGAGGTGGATCCGGTAACGATGGCGGTTCTTGTCTTGCTCACGGAAAATCTCTCCCTGCCGAACGGCGGGGATGGTATTGCAACGCAGCATGGCTGCCAAGCTGCCTTGCCTCAGGCCGCAAGCTCCATGGCCGCGTGCATGAGCAGGCTGGCGCCCGCCTCGATGTCGGCCCAGTCGGTCTTCTCCTGCGGCGCGTGGCTGATGCCGCCCACGGAGGGCACGAAGAGAAGGCCGGCACGGGTGACGGACGCCATGACCTGCGCGTCGTGGCCGGCGCCGCTCGCCATCAGGGGCGCGTCGAGGCCGAGCTTGCCGGCCGCCCGCCGGAAGGCGGCGACCACGTCGGGGTGGCAGGGGGAGGGGGGCAGCCAGCTCGTCTCCTCGATGGAAACGGAAAGGCCGTACCGCGCCGCCGCGGCCTTCAGATGCGCCCGTGCGCCCGCCGCCAGCGCCCGCATCACCCGCTCTTCCATGTCGCGCGCCACGAGGGTGAACTCGGCCGCGCCCGGCACGGTGTGTGGGAAGTTCGGCTCCACCACCACCTTGCCGATGGTCACGCGGCTGGCCGCGCTGCCGTGCTGCCGTATCAGCTCGGGAATGGAATGGGCGAAATCGGCCAGTCCCATGAAGGCGTCGCGGCGCATCTCCATCGGCGTGGTGCCGGAGTGATTGGCCTCGCCGGACAGGTGCACCGTCCAGTTGAAGACACCCGAAATTCCGCTGACGATGCCGACCGGCTTGCCCGCGGCCTCCAGGACCGGCCCCTGCTCCACATGCAGTTCCAGAAAGGCGTGGATGGAGCCTTGCGGCCGCTTCGCGTCGAGCGCGGCCAGCGGGTCGAGTCCCTGGGCGCGCATGGCATCGGCAAGCCGCGTCCCCGCCTCGTCTTGCGCCGTCTCCAGCCATTCGCGCGTCACCTGGCCGGCCAGCGCCTGGGCGCCGAACATGCCACCGAAGCGTCCCTCCTCCTCGGCGGTGGCGATCACCTCGACGGGCCGGGCCGGGGCAAAGCCCGCCTCCCTCATGGCGCGCACGCTTTCAAGCGCGGCAAGCACGCCGAGCGCGCCGTCGAACATGCCGCCGTCGGGCACGCTGTCGAGATGCGAGCCCAGCATGAGAACCGGCCCGCTGCCCGCTTCCCAGCGCCCCGAGAGATTGCCCGCCCCGTCCATGGAGACGGATAGCCCCGCCGCCTCCATCAACCCGGCGACGAAGCGCCGGCCTTCCATGTCGGCATCGGAAAAGCTCAGCCGGTCGATGCCGCCGGTCCTGGGATTGCGGCCGATCTGCCCCAACCTTTCGAGGTCGCCACGCAGGCGCGCAAGGTTAATGCGGGGGGCGGTGCCGGTCATGCTGGGTTTCCTGCCGGGGCGAAATTCATCCTTGCATATTTATCATGATAAATTACGATCTCAATCCGCAATCCAACTCCGAGGGGAAACAGTGGAGGCTGTCATGACAGGAATTTCGCGCGCGCTCAAAGGCGCGCTGGCGGCGCTGGCCATGGCCGGTTTCGCCGTCTCGGGCCTGCAACCGGCCGCGGCGCAGACCCCGCCGAACGTTCTGATCGTGGGCCAGATCGCCGAGCCGAAATCGCTCGATCCGCACGCCGTGACGGCGGTCAACGATTTCCGCATCCTGATGAACGTCTATGACGGGCTGGTGCGCTATCGCGACGGCACGCTGGAGGTGGAGCCGGCGCTGGCGACCGGCTGGGACATCTCGGAGGACGGCAAGACCTATACCTTCCGCCTGCGCCAGGGCGTGACCTTCCACGACGGTTCCCCCTTCAACGCGGAGGCGGTGAAGTTCAACTTCGACCGGATGCTCGACGAGAACCACCCCTATCACGACACGGGCCCGTTTCCGCTTGCCTTCTTCTTCTCCGCGGTGGAGGCGGTGACGGTGGAGGACGAGCATACGGTCACCTTCACTCTCAACGAGCCTTATGCGCCGTTCCTGTCCAACCTCGCCTATCCGACGGGTCTCATCGTCTCGCCGGCGGCGGTGGAGGAGCACGGCAAGGATTTCGGCCGCCATCCCTCCGGCACCGGGCCGTTCCGCTTCGTGGAGTGGCAGAGCAACACCCGCGTGGTGGTGGAGCGCAACCCGGACTACTGGGACGGCGCTCCCGCGCTGGAGGCGGTGGTCTTCCGCCCCATCACCGATGCCAACACGCGGGTGGCGGAGATGCTGGCCGGCGGCATCGACCTGATGGTCGAGGTCCCCCCGGACAACATCGCCCGCTTCGCCGAGGACCCGGCGTTCAAGGTCCATGAACAGGCCGGGCCGCATGTCTGGTTCCTGATCCTCAACATGAAGGAGCCACCCTTCGACAAAAAGGCGGCGCGCCAGGCGGTGAACTACGCCATCAACAAGCAGGCGCTGGTGGAAAACGTGCTGCAGGGCACGGCCGAGATCGCCGCCGGCCCCACGCCGCCCGCCTTCGCCTGGGCCTATAACGAGGCGCTGGAGCCCTATCCCCACGATCCGCAGAAGGCCAGGGAGCTTCTGGAAGAAGCGGGCTACAACGGCGAGGAGGTCGTCTTCTATGTCACCGAAGGCGGCTCGGGCATGCTCGACCCGGTGGCCATGGGCACGGCCATCCAGGCCGATCTCGCCGCCGTGGGCATGAATGTGAAGATCGAGACCTATGAATGGAACACCTTCCTCGGCGAGGTCAATCCGGGCCTGGAGGGCAAGGCGGACATGGCGGAGATGGCGTGGATGACCAACGATCCCGACACGCTGCCCTATCTTACCCTGCGCACCGACGCCTTCCCGGAAAATGGCGGCTTCAACTCCGGCTACTATTCCAACCCGGAGGTGGACACCATTCTGGAGCAGGCGCGCCAGGCCACCGAGCAGGAGGAGCGGGCCGCCCTCTACAAGCAGATGCAGGAGATCGTGCACGAGGACGCGCCCTGGGCCTTCGTCGCAAACTGGAAGCAGAACGCCGTCTCCACGGCACGGGTGGAGAACTTCGACCTGCAGCCGTCCTTCTTCCTCCTGCTGAAGGACGTCGCCAAGCCGTAAGCCACGCGGGAAGCGGGGCGCGGCATCCGCGGATGCCGCCTCTGCGCCCGCCCAGCCGGAGGCGCCGATGCTCGCCTATTTCCTCAAGCGCATCGCCATGGCGGTGCCGGTGCTTTGGGGGCTTACCGTCATCGTCTTCCTCATCATGGCGTTGATCCCCGGCGATCCGGCCACCGCCATTCTCGGCGCCTATGCCACGCCGGAGAATGTCGAGCGGCTGAACCGCCAGCTCGGCCTCGACCGCACGCTGCCCGAGCAGTATCTCATCTGGCTCGCCAACCTGCTGCAGGGCGATTTCGGCCGCTCCTACTCGCTCAACAGGCCGGTCATCGACGAGGTGCTGGAGCGCTTCAACGCGACGCTGATTCTTGCCGGCGCGGCGCTTCTCCTGTGTACGGTCTTCGGGCTTCTCGCCGGCATCGTCTCGGCGGTGCGCCAGTTCGGCTGGACGGACCGCATCGTCACCTTCTTCGTGCTCATCGGCATTTCCATGCCCTCTTTCTGGCTGGGGCTTCTGCTCATCCTCGTCTTCGCCGTCAATCTGCGACTCCTGCCGCCGTCGGGCATGTATGCGGTCTATGGCGGGGGAGACCTGGCGGATCTGCTGCGCCATCTCGTCCTGCCCGCCGTCACGCTGGCGGTGGTGGCCACCGGCGTCATCGCCCGCCTGACGCGCGCCGCCATGCTGGAGGTGCTGCGGCAGGACTATATCCGCACCGCCCGCGCCAAGGGCTTGTCGGAGCGGCGGGTGATCTATCGCCACGCCTTCAAGGCGGCGCTCGTTTCCGTCATCCCGGTCATCGGCATCCAGGCCGGTTTCGTGCTGGGTGGCGCGGTCTATATCGAGACCGTGTTCCAGTGGCCGGGCATCGGGCGGATGCTGGTGCAGGCCATCTCCACGCGCGACCTGCTTCTCGTGCAGGGCGGCGTGCTGGTGGTGGCGGCGAGCTATGTGCTGTTCAACCTGCTGGCCGATCTCGCCCAGCATGCGCTCGACCCGAGGCTGAAGACATGAGTGCTGCGGCGCAGGCGCGCGCCGCCGGCGGGCGGCCGGGGTTCCTCACGTTGCTGGTGGCCAACCGGCTGGCCGCCTTCGGGCTGGCGCTGCTCGCGCTCCTTGCGCTGGCCGCGCTCCTGGCGCCCCTTCTGCCGCTGGCCCCGCCCGACATCACGGACCCGGCGAGGCGGCTGCTTCCGCCGCTGAGCAAGGGCCATCTCCTGGGCACGGACCAGCTCGGCCGCGACCTGTTGTCCCGCCTCCTGTGGGGCACGCGCGTCTCCATCGCCGTGGGCCTGTCGGCCACGCTGGTGGCAGCGGTGGCAGGCTCGGCCATCGGCCTTGTCGCCGGCTATGCCGGCGGGCGCACGGACAATGTCATGATGCGCGGCATCGACATGCTGATGGCCTTTCCCTACATCCTGCTTGCCCTTGCCATCGTCGCCGTGCTCGGCCCCGGCCTCATGAACGCGCTCTATGCCATCGCCATCGTCAACATCCCATTTTTCGCGCGCAACATCCGCGGCGTCACGATCTCGCTGGCGCATCGCGAGTTTGTGGATGCCGCGCGCCTGTCCGGCAAGGGGCATCTGCGCATCCTGCTTTCCGAGGTGCTGCCCAACGTGCTGCCGGTCATCGTCATCACCATGTCGACCACCGTGGGCTGGATGATCCTGGAGACCGCGGGCCTCTCCTTCCTGGGGCTCGGCGCGCAGCCGCCGCAGGCCGATCTGGGATCGATGCTGGGTGAGGGGCGCAAGCTGCTCTTCAACGCGCCGCATGTCTCCATCATTCCGGGCCTGATGATCTTCGCCCTCGTCATGAGCATCAATCTGGTGGGCGACGGCGTGCGCGACGTGCTCGACCCGAGGCTCAAGTCCGGCGCGCTTTCGCGCCCTTCGGCCGCCACCGCCGTCGAGCGCACGCACGTGCCGGCGATGCCGCAGGCGCCTTCCCCGGCGGCCCTCGACGTGCGCGACCTGCGCACGGAGTTCCACGTCGGCCGCGAGGTCTACAAGGCCGTGGGCGGGGTGAGCTTCGCCCTGCGCAGGCACGAATGCCTGGGCCTCGTGGGCGAGTCGGGCTCGGGCAAGTCCGTCACGGCCATGTCGCTGCTCGGGCTCGTTCCCACGCCGCCGGGGCGGATTGCCGGCGGGCGCGTGCTCTATCGGGGCCGCGACCTTCTGGAAGCCTCGCAAGCGGAGCTGCGCACCTTGCGCGGCGGCGCCTTCGCCTATGTGTTCCAGGACCCCCTGTCGACGCTGCATCCCCTGTTCACCGTCGGCGATCAGGTGGCCGAGGCCATCCGCGCACACCAGCCGCTTGCCTTTCGCGCGGCATGGAAGCGGGCGGTCGAGCTTCTGGAGCTGGTGCGCATCCCCAACGCCGCCGAGCGGGCAAACGCCTATCCGCACCAGCTTTCCGGCGGCATGCGCCAGCGCGTCTCAATCGCCATGGCGCTTGCCAACGATGCCGAGATCCTGGTGGCCGACGAGCCGACCACCGCGCTCGATGTCACCGTACAGGCGCAGATCCTCAAGCTCATGGGCGCGCTTCAGGAGGAAAAGGGCTCCGCGCTTCTCTTCATCACCCACGATTTCGGCGTGGTCTCGGAGATCAGCGACCGCGTGGCTGTCATGTATGCCGGCCGCATCGTGGAAACCGGGCCGACGGACGAGGTGCTGGCGGCGCCCGCTCACCCCTATACGCGCAAGCTCATCGACTGCGTGCCGGTGCTGGGCAGGCCCGAGCGGCGGCTCGACGCGATTGCCGGGCTGCCGCCGGCGGTCAACCGCCTGCCGGAGGGATGCGCCTTCGCGCCACGCTGCCCCCACGCGGAGGCACGCTGCCGGCAGGGCGACATCGCGCTGGAAGGCTTCGGGCCGGCCCGCGCGGTGCGCTGCATCAAGCCGCTGGGAGCGCGGAAGGCGGAGGTGTCATGAGCGCAACGGTGCTGGAAACGCATGGGCTTACCCGCATCTTCGGCGGCGGGCGCACGCTCCTCGGCAGGCCGAAGCCCGGCGTGCATGCCGTGCAGGGGGTGGACCTTGCGCTGCGCGAGGGCGAGACGCTCGGCATTGTCGGCGAATCGGGGTGCGGCAAGTCCACGCTGGCGCGCATGCTGGTGGGGCTCGACGCGCCCTCGGCCGGCACCATCCGCCTGAAGGGCGAGGACGTGACGACGCTCGCCAGAACCTCGCCGCGCGGCCTTGCCCGCCGCATCCAGTATGTGTTTCAGGACCCGGTCTCCTCGCTCAACCCGCGCAAGACCATCCGCCGCATTCTGGAGGCGCCGATGAAGCACCTGCTCGGCTATCCGGCCGGCAAGCGTCGCGAGCGGCTGGCGGCGCTGATGGACGCGGTGAGCCTCAGGGCCGAGTTCCTCGACCGCTACCCGCACGAATTCTCGGGCGGCCAGGCACAGCGCATCGGCATCGCCCGCGCGCTCGCCGCAGAACCGGAGATCCTGGTGCTGGACGAGCCGGTTTCGGCGCTCGACGTCTCGGTGCAGGCGCAGGTTCTGAACCTGCTCGATGACCTCAAGGCGCGCTTCGGCCTCACCTATGTCTTCATCAGCCACGATCTGTCGGTGGTCGAAAGCGTCTCCGACCGGGTGGCGGTGATGTATTTCGGGCGCATCGTCGAGGAGGCGGCCGCCCATGCGCTTTTTGCATGCCCGCGCCATCCCTATACGAAGCTGCTGTTCGACTCCGCCCCGGTCCCCGGAAAAAAGGGCCTGACCGGCGAGGAGGGGCTGGCGGAGCTTCCCGATCCCTACAATCCGCCGCCGGGGTGCGCCTTCGCGCCGCGCTGCCGGCGCGCGGCGGAGGACTGCCGTGCCTCCCGCCCACCGCTCGAAACGCGCGAGGCGGGCCGCCATGCGGCGTGCTTCCACCCGCTGGGCGACGACGCGCTGGAGCGTGCGCAATGACGGGCGTGGCCGAGAAGGGCAGGCCGCGGCCGCCGCGCGGGCCGAAACGGCCGGCGGCGATCTGCGAGGAGATCAAGGACTGGATCGTCGCCCAGCGGCTGAAGCCGGGCGATCCCCTGCCGCAGGAAAAGGCGCTCATCGAGCGCTTCCGCGCCTCCAAGGGCACCATGCGCGAGGCCCTGCGCTCGCTGGAGGCGCAGGGGCTGGTGACGACGCGCACCGGCCCGCGCGGCGGCATCTTCGTCGCGGCCCTCGACGAGACCCACGCGATGGAGCTTCTCGGCAACTATTTCTTCTTCCGCCAGCCCTCGGTGGCCGACATCTATGCGGTGCGCTGCCAGCTCGAGCCGGAGCTTGCGGCGAGCCTGGTGGGGCGGCTGGCCGAGGAGGACTATCAGCGGCTCGAAGAGACCATGCGCGTCTACGACCATCCACCCGAAACGGTGGGCGAGGAATACCGCCAGCGCATGGCGGAGCTCGATTTCCACGCCGTGCTGGCGGCGCTCAGCCCCAATCCGGTGCTGGGTTTCATGTGCGGATTCCTGCAGAACCTCCTGCGCAACCTCGCCGTCTGCCGCCGCATCTACGACCGCCCCAACCCGGCGCTGCGCGAGAGCGGGCTTTCCTACCAGACGCGGCTCATCGCGGCGCTGCGGGCGGGCGACAGCGAAAGCGTGCGTGCCATCATGTATCAGCACATGCTCGCCGCCTGGCGCTACATGGAAGCCTGCGAGGCCGAGGTGAGGGCGGATTTCCTGCGCGTCAGAAGATAGGGGCCGGCATTGACATTTGCCCGCCGTTTCGCCACCTCACGGGGCGCGACAGGTTTGAACACGGGACACGGGGCCATGACCGCCCAGGCCGTTTCCGGCTATTTCTCTTCTCCCTTCCCGCGCCGGGCTTCCGTCGGCGTGGATGTCGGCGGCGTGATGGTGGGCGGCGGAGCCCCCGTCGTCGTGCAGTCCATGACGAACACCGACACGGCGGATGTCGATGCCACCGTCGCGCAGGTGGCCGCGCTCCACCGTGCCGGCTCGGAGATCGTGCGCGTCACCGTCGACCGCGACGAAGCCGCCGCCGCCGTGCCGCGCATCCGCGAGAGACTGGAGCGGCTGGGGCTTTTCGTGCCGCTCGTCGGCGATTTCCACTATATCGGCCACAAGCTGCTCGCCGACCATCCGGCCTGTGCCGAGGCGCTGGCGAAATACCGCATCAATCCGGGCAATGTCGGCTTCAGGGAGAAGAAGGACCGCCAGTTCGCGGCCATCGTCGAGACGGCGATCCGGTATGACAAGCCGGTGCGGATCGGCGTCAACTGGGGCTCGCTCGACCAGGAGCTTCTGACCCGGCTGATGGACGAGAACCAGGCCAGGGGCTCCCCCCTGACCGCGCAGGAGGTAACGCGTGAGGCCATCGTGCAGTCGGCGCTGCTTTCGGCCGCGATGGCCGAGGAGATCGGTCTGCCGCGAAACCGCATCATCCTGTCGGCCAAGGTCAGCCAGGTGCAGGATCTCATCGCCGTCTACACGGAGCTGGCGCGCCGCTCGGACCATGCCCTGCATCTGGGCCTGACGGAAGCCGGCATGGGCACCAAGGGCATCGTCGCTTCTTCGGCGGCGATGGGCATCCTGCTGCAGCAGGGCATCGGGGACACGATCCGCATCTCGCTGACGCCGGAGCCCGGCGGCGACCGTACGCGCGAGGTGCAGGTGGCACAGGAGCTCCTGCAGACCATGGGCTTTCGCCAGTTCGTGCCGGTGGTGGCGGCCTGCCCCGGCTGCGGGCGCACCACCTCCACCGTGTTTCAGGAGCTGGCGCAGAAGATTCAGGAAGACATCCGCCGCAACATGCCCGTCTGGCGCGAGAAATATCCCGGCGTGGAGGCGCTCCAGGTGGCCGTCATGGGCTGCATCGTCAACGGCCCCGGCGAGTCGAAGCACGCCGACATCGGCATCTCTCTGCCGGGCACGGGCGAAAGCCCGGCCGCCCCGGTCTTCGTCGACGGCAGAAAGGCCGCCACCCTGCGCGGTCCGAACATCGCCGCCGACTTCGAGAAGATGGTGGCCGACTATATCGAACGCCGCTTCGGGCGCGGCCGGGCGGCCGCGCAATAGGCGCTCAGGCCGTCGCGAGCGCCGGGTCCCTTTCCCGCCACTGGTCGATCTTGGCCGACAGTTTCTGCGGCGAGATGGGCTTCGACAGGTAGTCGTCCATCCCCGCCTCCAGGCATTTCTCGCGGTCGCCGGTGAGCGCATGGGCGGTGATGCCGATGATCGGCGTGTGGCGGCCGAGCGCCCTTTCCGCCTCGCGGATGGCCGCCGTCGCCTCCAGCCCGTTCATCTCCGGCATGGACACGTCCATCAGCACCAGCCTGGGCTGCAAGGCCCGGTGCATCTTCACCGCCGTGCGCCCGTTGCTGGCGATGCGGTAGGTCAGGCCGAGCTGGTCGAGCACCTGGCTGAAGACAAGCTGGTTGACTTCGTTGTCCTCGGCCACCAGCACGTCGAGCGGCGCAGAGGAGGTGCGGGGCGCCGCCGCCTTCTCGCCATCGGCGACGAGGCGCGGGCGCGGCGCCGGCTGCGGCGGTGTTTCGGCGGGCTGGTCGGTGGCCGCCTTTGCGGCCTGCATGGCCGCCACCAGCGCCTCCAGAAGCGCGGAGGAACGGGCGGGCTTGTTGAGCTGCTGGGAGATAACGCCTTCGGCCACCAGGCGCCCGGTCTCCGACTGGTCCACGGAGGTGAGCAGGACGATCGGGATGGCGGCGCTTGCCGGATCCGCCTTCAGGCGGCGGGCTACCTCCGCACCGTTCATGTCCGGCATCTGATAGTCCAGCACGATGCAGTCGACCGCCGCGCCGAGCTCGGCGGAGCGGCGCACGAACGCCATCGCCATCTCGCCGCCGCTCACCGCCGCACAGTCGAAACCCCAGCTCCTGAGCTGTTCGAGCAGGATGTCGCGGTTGATCGGATTGTCGTCGACGGCCAGCACCCGCGCGCCGGAAACGTCGATGGGGATGGGCCGTGGGCGGGCCTCGGCGCTGTCGATGTCGAGCGTCAGGGTGAACCAGAAGGTGGAGCCCTTGCCGGGCGTGCTTTCCACGCCCATCGTGCCGCCCATCAGCTCGACGAGGCGCGAGGCGATGGCAAGGCCGAGCCCCGTGCCCTCGTGGCGGCGCGTGGAGGAGGAGTCGACCTGGGCGAACTTCTCGAACACCGCTTCGAGCTTGTCCTCGGGAATGCCGGGTCCGGTATCCTCGACACGCACGGTGATGTCCGCCTTTTGCGCGTGCACCGTGCCGGACACGTCCACCAGCACATGGCCGCGCTCGGTGAACTTCACCGCATTGCCCATCAGATTGGTGACAATCTGGCGGAAGCGGCCCATGTCGCCGACGAGAGAGGGCGGCAGGGCGGGGTCCACACGCACGATCAGCTCCAGATCCTTCTCGGCGACGCGCGGCGAGATCAGCGTGGCCACGTCCTCGATCACCTCGCCGAGACGGAAGGGGGCGGGGTCGAGCGTGAGCTGGCCCGCGTCGATTTTCGAGAAGTCGAGAATGTCGTTGATGATGGTGAGCAGTGCTGCACCCGACTTGATGATGACATCCACGAACATTGCCTGGCGCTGATCGAGCTCGGTGCGGGCGAGCAGCTCGGCCATGCCCATCACGCCGTTCATCGGCGTCCTGATCTCGTGGCTCATATTGGCCAGGAACTCGGATTTTGTCTTGTCCGCCGACTGGGCGCGCAGCTTCTCCGCCGCCAGCGAGACATTGGCGTCATGAAGCTCCTGGTGCGCCTCGTGGATGCGCTGGATCATGGGAAGCAGAATGCGCGCCCCCACCATCACCGTCGCCAGGATCATGGCGAGGCCGGCGAAGACGAGGGTGAGCTGCAGCGTCCCGTAGGTGGCCACGGTCTCGGCCTGTAGCGTCTGGGAGACGGCGTGGATGTGCGGCCTGATCTTCTGGTTGGCCAGCACCTGCAGCTCGGCGAACACCCGGCGGGCGGCGGGAGCGGAGTAGTCGTTGAAGATGTCGAGCCGGTTGGCCAGCGTGAGGACGCTCTGCACCTCCGCCTTGAGCGAAGCGTGGCCCTCGCCCCCCTCCCAGACGACGCGCACGGCGGGCGGAACCGTCAGCCCGGCTATGCCGGCGATCACCGGTGCCTGCCGGGCATTCTGGCCGGGCCGGGCCGCAGCGGCCGCCAGGCGCTGGCTTTCCAGCGTGGTGATGTCGCCGCTGGCTGCCATTTCCATCGCGTTGTAGCCTTTCTCCAGGCGTTCCAGCGCCGCGGCGAGGGCGGCGCGGGCCTGCTCCATGGAGGAGGGTCCTCCCCGCTCCTGGCGCGGCGCGGCATAGCCGTGCAGCCCAGCCGCATGGGCGGAATGCCGGGGCGCCAGGTGCAGGCTGCTGTGTTCAAGCCGCAGGGCGCTGTAGAGAACGTCGCCCGCGGCATCGGCCATATAGTCGAGCAAGGCGCCGAAGCGGACCTGGTTCTTGGCGCGCTCCATCTGCCAGAGCACGACCCCCGTTCCCAGCATCACGGCCAGCACAAAGCCCACCAGCACGGTGATCATCCGTCCGCGCATGTAGCGGCGTGTCACGACAGTAGACATGAACGGTGCCCCCATCCGTTTCCCTGTTTCCTTAAAGATCGGACAGACCGCTTAAGCAGCGATTAACGATGAAGAAGCAGCAGAGATCTTCGCAGCCCCGGCACGGTTCTTGACGGGGGCGGCTTTACATCTCAACCTTGCTTCATGTTTCTGGAGAGGACGGAATGAAAGGCAGGAAGGCCCCGCTGGCCCGCGAGCTGAGCGTCGGGGAGGTGGCGCGGCGCAGCGGTCTCGCCGTTTCGGCGCTGCATTTCTACGAGGCAAAGGGGCTGATCGCCAGCCGGCGCACGGCGGGAAACCAGCGCCGCTATGGCCGCGACGTGCTGCGCCGGGTTGCGATCATCAAGGTGGCGCAGCGGCTCGGCATTCCGCTGGCGACCATCGGCGAAGCGCTGAAGACGCTGCCAGAAGCACGCCCGCCCACGGCCGCGGACTGGCGCAGGCTTTCACAGCACTGGCGCGCCGATCTCGACGAGCGCATCCGCAAGCTGACCCGGCTTCGCGATCATCTGGACGAATGCATCGGCTGCGGCTGCCTGTCGGTGGAGACCTGCCCTCTCCGCAACCCCTTCGACACGCTGGCGGAAGAGGGGCCGGGCGCGAGGTTGCTGGAGGGGGATGGTGGATAGCGAGTAGCGAATAGTGAATAGTGAATAGTGAATGGTGAATGGTGAATGGTGAATGGTGAATGGTGAATGGCGAATGGGATATAGATCAGAAAAATTTGTAAATACCGCTCACCTTTTCTTGTCTCTACACCCGCATATATAGTTCACTATTCACTATTCACTATTCACTATTCACTATTCACTATTCACCACTCCCGTTCCGCCACGAAACGTGCCGCCAGCCGCAGGACGGCGGCCTTTTCTCCGAAGGGTTCGAGAAGCTCCTCCGCCTGCTGGACAAGGCCGGCAAGCTGCCGGCGCGCCCATGCCTCGCCGTGCAGGCCGGCGAGCGTCGCCTTTCCGGCGGCCGCGTCTTTGCCCGTGGCCTTGCCCAGGGCCTCGGGGCTCGCCGTCATGTCCAGCAGGTCGTCGGCAAGCTGGAAGGCAAGGCCAATGGCATCGCCGAAGGCGCAAAGCCGTTCGCGATCGGCCGTGTCCGCCCCTCCGATCACCGCGCCCGCCTCGCAGGCATAGCGGATGAGGGCGCCGGTCTTCATGGCCTGCAGTGCGATGATGCCCTTCTCGTCGGGCGGCGTGCGTTCGGCGGCGATGTCGAGTGCCTGGCCGCCGGCCATGCCGCCCATCCCGGCGGCACGCGCCAGACGACTGATCAGCTCCAGCCGGGTGTCGGGCGGCAGCGCGGTGCGCCGGTCCGCGATGATGTCGAAGGCGAGGGTGAGCAGGCTGTCGCCGGCCAGGATGGCCGTCGCCTCGTCGAAGGCCCGGTGCACCGTCGGCCGGCCGCGGCGCAGGTCGTCGTCGTCCATGGCCGGCAGGTCGTCATGGATGAGCGAATAGCAGTGCAGGCATTCGAGCGCCGCCGCCACGCGCAGCGCCGCCTGGCTGGCCGCGTCGAAAAGGCGGGCGCTCTCCATCAGCAGGAAGGGACGCAGCCGCTTGCCGCCGCCCAGCACGCCATGCCGCATGGCCGCCAGAAGGCCGGCGGGGCGCGCCACCTCGCCGTCCAGCGGGCGCGCGTCCAGAAGCTCGCGCAGCATGGCCTCCACGGCCTCGGCGCTTTCGGCCAGCAGCGCCTCGAAGGTCTGTTTCGTCGTCTCGTCCATGGCGCGAGCGATGGCCTTATTCGCCGCCACGGTCAAGCCTTTCGGCAGGCTGCCCGTTGCCAGTGCGGCCGGCGATGGGTATTTCGGGGCGCAGTCGCAGGGGAGAAGCAGGTGCCGGCGCCAAGGGTGGACGGTCAGAAACGGTCGGATGCGGCGCGCCGGCGGGGGCGCCGGGCCGGGGCCGGGCTGTGGCGGCGCTGGCTGCGCCGGCTTGGCGTCCTCCTTCTCGTCGTGGCGCTGCTGCCTCTGGCGCTCACGCCGCTTTACCGCCTTTCCTCAGTGCATCCGGTCTCGACGCTGATGCTGGCGGATCTTGCGCGGCTGCAGGGCTATGAGCGCCGGTGGGTGGGCCTCGACGAAATGGGTGCGGCCGTGATCCACTCCGTCATGATGTCGGAAGACGGCCAGTTCTGCTCCCATGCCGGCGTCGACTGGCAGGCGATCAACACCGTGGTCAACGATGCCCTGTCGGGCGAGCGCCCGCGCGGCGCCTCCACCATCCCCATGCAGACGGTGAAGAACCTTTTCCTCTGGTCCGGGCGCTCCTATCTGCGAAAGGCGCTGGAGGCGCCGCTGGCGCTCTATTTCGACGCCCTGGTGCCGAAGCGGCGCATCATGGAGATCTACATGAACATCGCCGAATGGGGCCCCAATCTCTATGGCGTCGAGGCGGCGGCGCAGCACTATTTCGGCCGTCCGGCAAGCAGCCTCACGGCACGTCAGGCCGCTCTTCTGGCCGTCACCCTGCCCAATCCGTATGCGCGCAACCCGGCCAGCCCGACGGCAGGGCTCAGCCGGCTTGCCGCCATCATCGAGGGCAGGGCGCGCAAGGCCGGCGCCTATGTCGGCTGCCTGGGATAGGGGGAAGAAGGCCATGGTCAGGCGCGGCACCGCCCTCGGCTTCTTCGGCATCTTCGGCCGCTCGCAGGATCTGCGCCGGCTCGATGCGGCGCTGCGTCTGGCCGGCCTCCACCCCGCGCAGGTGCCGGAAGGGGTGAAGCTCGCCGCTGTCGGGCTGATGGCGGGGGATGGTGCGGAGGAGCCGCCGCCCGCCGCCTATCCGCCGGTGGGCCTGTTGATGGCGTTCCTGGCGCTGGGGCCGGACGGCTTCGCGCGGGAAAACGACGAGGCGCAGCTTGCCGCCGCCACGCAACGGCTGGAGGCGGCGCTGGAGGCGGGCGAGGGGCGGGACGCGCAAATCGTGCTCCTGATGCTGCATGCGGGGCTTGCGCACCCCGCGCTCGTCCGCGACTATGCGCTGCGGGCGGAGGAGGAATGAGCGGCGTGCGCCTTCGCCGGCGCAAAAAATCGCCGTGCCCCACTGGCCAAACAGCAAAGAGGCGTGTATAGGCGGCGCGAATTCCAGATTGCCCGGCCGTACCGTCAAGGGCCCTCGATCATCAGGGCCGCAGGAGCGGCTGACCGAACAGCGGAGAGTACCATGGCTGTACCGAAGAGAAAGACGACGCCGTCGAAGCGCGGTATGCGCCGCTCGGCCGACGCCCTGAAGAAGCCGACCTATGTCGAGGACAAGGATTCCGGCGAGCTGCGCCGCCCGCATCACATCGATCTGAAGACGGGCATGTATCGCGGCCGCCAGGTTCTGGAGCCGAAGGAGGCTTAGGGGCATCTTGCCGGGCAGGCGGAACCGCCTGCCGGCGCCGGATGCACCGATCACGCATTGGAGCGGATGCGCGAAGAGATGTGAGCGCCTTCCGTTTCAGGCTTCCCCGGATCTCAGGCAACATGTGGAAGGGCTGGCCTCGTGCCAGCCTTTCCCTTTTTGTTTTGGCGATCCGCCTTGCGGCGGCGGCCTTTCCTCCGGCCGCCAGACCGGTTGATCGTTTCATTGAAACGCTGATCCGGTCCATCTATTTGTTTTTGCCGCATTTGTGCGACGCCAGATGATTCCATCTGGCTGCAAGATGCCCTAATCCTTCGACATGGCGTCGATCTTGCGCTGCATCTCCGCCACCTGCTCGCGCAGCTCCTTCAGGTCGCGGGTCTCGCCGGCCCTGTCGCGCCCGGCGGCCGGATCGGAGGGCGGGACCGGGGAGAACATGCGCATGGCCTCCTGGAACATCTCCATGTTGCGCCGCGTCTGCTCCTCGATCATCTTCATGGGCGCGCTCACCTGCATCATGTCGCCCATCGGGGTCTTGCCGAAGGCCTGGGTCATCTGCTCGCGCAGGCGCTCCTGCTCCCTGGCGAAGGCGAGCATGGACTGCTCCAGAAAGCTCGGCACCACCATCTGCATCTGGTCGCCATAGAAGGAGATGAGCTGGCGCAGGAAGGACACGGGCAGCATGTTCTGTCCGTTCTTGTCGTTCTCCAGTTCGAAGATGATCTGGGTGAGAACGGAATGGGTGATGTCCTCGCCCGTCTTGGCGTCCTGCACCACGAATTCCTCGTCGCGCTTCACCATCGCGGCCAGGTCTTCCAACGTCACATAGGTGCTTGTGCCGGTGTTGTAGAGGCGGCGGTTGGCATATTTCTTGATGACCACCGGGTCGTCTTTTCCGGGCATTCGCTCACCCCCTGCGCGGTGTCCTGGTCGGGCCGGCATCGGGCCCTGCCTGCCAGACAGGATATGCGAAAGAGAACCGCAAAAGAAAGGGGTTTTTGCTGCATGCGCTAAGCCGCCTACGCCGTTCTGGCCGCTTGACGCGATGCGGAATGAACGCGACAAAAGCGTATCGAGACAATCCGCGTCCAGCAAGGAGAGAGCCATGCCGTCCTCCAACGCCATCGTCGTCGCCAGCGCGGCGCGCACGCCCGTGGGGTCCTTCAACGGGTCCTTCGCCCAGATGCCGGCCCACGCGCTCGGCGCCGCGGTCATCCGCGCCCTGCTCGAACGGGCAAAGGTGGAGCCAGGCGAGGTGGACGAGGTGATCCTCGGCCAGGTGCTGACTGCCGGGCAGGGGCAGAACCCGGCGCGCCAGGCCGCGGTTGCCGCCGGCCTTCCGAAGGAGACGACGGCCTGGGGCCTCAACCAGGTCTGCGGTTCGGGCCTGCGCGCGGTCGCCATCGGCATGCAGCAGATCGCCTGCGGCGATGCCGACGTCGTGGTGGCCGGCGGCCAGGAGTCCATGTCGCTGTCGCCGCACTGTGCGCATCTGCGCGGCGGTGTGAAGATGGGCGACTACGCCATGATCGACACCATGATCCGCGACGGGCTCTGGGACGCCTTCAACGGCTACCACATGGGCATCACGGCGGAGAATGTCGCCCGTGCCTTCCAGATCTCCCGCGAGGAGCAGGACGCCTTCGCGCTCGCCTCGCAGAACAAGGCGGAAGCGGCGCAGAAGGCCGGCCGCTTCAAGGACGAGATCATCCCCGTCACGGTGAAGACGCGCAAGGGCGACCTCGTCGTGGAGGAAGACGAGTATATCCGCCATGGCGCCACGCTGGAGGGGATGGCCAAGCTCAGGCCCGCCTTCGACAAGGAAGGCACGGTGACGGCCGGCAATGCCTCCGGCATCAATGACGGCGCGGCCGGCGTGGTGCTGATGCGCGAGGAGGAGGCCGCCCGCCGCGGCATCGAGCCCCTGGCGCGCATCGCCTCCTGGGCGACGGCCGGCGTCGACCCGGCGGTGATGGGCACCGGCCCCATTCCCGCCTCGCGCAGGGCGCTGGAGAAGGCCGGCTGGCGGGTCGAGGATCTGGATCTTGTCGAGGCCAACGAAGCCTTCGCCGCCCAGGCCTGCGCGGTCAACAAGGACTTGGGCTGGAATCCGGACATCGTCAATGTCAATGGCGGCGCCATCGCCATCGGCCACCCCATCGGCGCCTCCGGTGCGCGTGTGCTCAACACGCTGCTCTTCGAGATGCGCCGGCGCGGCGCTAAAAGGGGGCTTGCCACGCTGTGCATCGGCGGCGGCATGGGCGTGGCAATGTGCGTGGAGAGATAGCGAACGGGGAACAGGGAATAGTGAGTAGGGAGTAGGGAGTAGTTGGCAGGCCCGCCCTCTTTATGCTCCCCATTCGCTGTTCACGCATCACAACGGGAGGAAAGACATGGCCAGAACCGCACTCGTGACGGGGGGAACCCGGGGCATCGGCGCGGCAATCGCGGTGGCGCTTAGGGACGCCGGATACAAGGTGGCGGCAAACTATGCCGGCAACGACGAGGCGGCCAGCCGCTTTGCCGAGGAGACGGGCATTCCCGTCTATCGCTGGTCGGTGGCCGATTACGATGCCTGCGCGGCAGGCATTGCCAAGGTGGAGGCGGAGCTCGGGCCGGTCGATGTGCTCGTCAACAATGCCGGTATTACCCGCGACGCCATGTTTCACAAGATGACGCCCGAAGAGTGGCGCGCCGTCATCGACACGAACCTCACCGGCGTCTTCAACATGACGCACCCTGTCTGGCCTGGCATGCGCGAGCGCCGCTTCGGCCGCATCATCATCATCTCCTCCATCAACGGCCAGAAGGGGCAGATGGGCCAGGCCAACTATTCGGCCGCCAAGGCGGGCGACATCGGCTTCACCAAGGCGCTGGCGCAGGAGGGTGCGCGCGCCGGCATCACCGTCAATGCGGTGTGCCCCGGCTACATCGCCACCGACATGGTGATGGCCGTGCCGGAGGCGGTGCGCGAGAAGATCGTCGCCCAGATTCCCGTCGGCCGCCTGGGCGAGGCGGCGGAGATCGCCCGTTGCGTCGTCTTCCTCGCTTCCGAGGAGGCCGGCTTCATCACCGGCTCGACGCTGTCGGCCAATGGCGGTCAGTACATGGCCTAGCGCCCGCCGCCCGCCTGTGCGCCGGAATGGCACAGCTTCGTTAACCGCCATGCCCCGCCGCCTGTGGACAGGCTGTGAAGCATCTGTTCGCAGGCTGTGGAAACCACAATATCTGGTATGGAACATACATGGAACATCGGCCGATCAGCGATTCGTCGCCGATTCGTTCCGGGTTTGGCCGAAAGGTTAACGCCGGCGCGCCCGTCCGTGGCGCTGGGCTTAACCACGCGTTCAGAAAGCTTAATGAAATCCGAATCCTGGGCGAGCCCGGGCCCTGGCCGGCCCGGGCCGGCGGCGGAAAGGTTAACGCCGGGGCAGACCCGCGCGCGGCGGTGGAGAACGGCGATTCATCATGTGGAAGCGGGAGCCGCCGCCTACCCCATATCTTGGGGTGAACAAAGAAAGAATCTCGGCGAGTCAGTGATTCGTCGCTGATTCGTTCCAGACTCGTTCCAAAGATTAACCGCCGGCGCTTTTTGCCTTTCGTTCCACCCGTCATTTCCTATATGTCTGACGGGCGGCGGCGGGATGTCGCTCAAGGGGCACGCGCGCAAGATCAGGCTGCGGATGAACATTCAGCCAAGAAACAGCGAAGCTGCCGCCCTCGACGGGCGCGGCGTGACGGCGGTTCTGGGGCCGACCAACACCGGCAAGACGCATTTGGCCATCGAGCGCATGGTGGCGCATGAATCGGGGCTCATCGGGCTGCCGCTGCGCCTGCTGGCGCGCGAGGTCTATGGGCGGGTCGCCGCCCGGGTGGGCGAGCGGAACGTGGCCCTCGTCACCGGCGAGGAGAAGCTCGTGCCGCCCGGCGCCCGCTATGTCGTGTCCACCGTGGAGGCGATGCCGCGCCAGACCGATGCCGCCTTCGTGGCCATCGACGAGGTGCAGCTCGCCGCCGATCTCGATCGCGGCCATATCTTCACCGACCGCCTGTTGCATCTGCGCGGGCGCCAGGAAACCCTGCTTCTGGGGGCGGCCACCATGCGCGGCATCCTGGAGCGGCTCCTGCGCGGCATCTCCGTCGTCACGCGCCCGCGCATGTCCGTGCTCTCCTATGCCGGCTCCAGGAAGATCACCCGCCTGCCGCGGCGTTCGGCCGTTGTCGCCTTCTCCGCCGACGAGGTCTATGCCATCGGCGAGCTGATCCGCCGCCAGCGCGGCGGCGCGGCCATCGTGCTCGGTGCGCTGTCGCCGCGCACGCGCAACGCGCAGGTCGCGCTCTATCAGTCGGGCGATGTCGACTATCTGGTGGCCACGGATGCCATCGGCATGGGCCTCAACCTGGACGTGGACCATGTGGCCTTCGCCCAGAACCGCAAGTTCGACGGCTTCCAGTACCGCGAGCTGACGGCCGCCGAGCTCGGGCAGATCGCCGGGCGGGCCGGCCGCCACGTGCGCGACGGCACCTTCGGCGTCACCGGTCAGGTCGATCCCCTGCCCGACGCGCTGGTGGAGCGCATCGAGACACACCAGTTCGAGCCGGTGAAGATGCTGCAGTGGCGCTCTGCCGCCATCGACCTGTCGAGCATCGACGCGCTGAAGGCTTCGCTGGAGGCCGCCCCGCCCCTGGAAGGGCTGACGCGGGCGCTGCCGGCGGCCGATCTGCGCGTGCTGGAACGGCTGTCGAAGGACGAGGACATCCGTGCGCTCGCCACCGGCGAGAGCCGGGTGGCGCTGCTGTGGGACGCCTGCGCGCTGCCCGACTATCGCAAGATCGCGCCGGCCCAGCATGCCGAGCTCGTCGCCGCCATCTTCACCGATCTGGCGCGCCACGGCCATGTCAACGAGGATTACGTGGCCGATCAGGTGCGCCGCGCCGCCTCGACGGAAGGCGAGATCGACACGCTGTCGGCGCGCATTGCGCAGATCCGCACCTGGACCTTCGTTTCCAACCGCCCGGGTTGGCTGTCCGATCCGACACACTGGCAGGAAAAAACGCGCGAGATCGAGGATAGACTGTCGGATGCCCTGCATGAACGATTGACGAAACGCTTCGTTGATCGCAGGACTTCCGTGCTCATGAAGCGCCTGAGAGAGAACGCGATGCCCGAAGCCGAAATCAGCCCCGCCGGAGAGGTCCTGGTCGAGGGGCACCATGTGGGGGAGATGCAGGGATTCCGCTTCACCGCCGACAAGACCGCCGAGGGCGAGGATGCCCGCGCCGTGAAGGCTGCCGCGCAGAAGGCACTGGCGGCCGAGTTCGAGACGCGCGCCGAGCGCTTCGCCGCCGCGCCCAATGGCGATCTGGCGCTCGGCTCGGATGGCGTGCTGCGCTGGCTCGGCGCGCCGGTGGCCACGCTCACGGCGGGCGACGATGCGCTGCGCCCGCGCGTGGTGCTGCTTGCCGACGAGCAGCTCACCGGGCCGGCGCGTGACAGGGTGGCGGCGCGGGCCGAGCGTTTCGTCGCCTACCAGATCGAGACCCATCTCAAGCCGCTCCTCGACCTGAAAGCGGCCGACACGCTCACGGGCATGGCGCGCGGGCTGGCCTTCCAGCTCGTGGAGAATTTCGGCCTGCTGAACCGCCGCGACGTGGCCGAGGAAGTGCGCGCGCTCGACCAGGAGGCGCGTGGGGCCATGCGCCGGTTGGGGGTGCGCTTCGGCGCCTATCACATCTTCGTGCCGGCGCTCATCAAGCCGGCGCCGGCCGGGCTTGCCACGCTCCTGTGGGCGCTCAGGCACGACGCGAAGGACAGGCCCGGCTATGGCGACGTGGTGGCGGCGCTCGCCGCCGGGCGCACGTCCATCGCCACCGATCCCGCCTTCGAGCGTGCCTTCTATCGCCTGGCCGGCTTTCGCAATCTGGGCCGGCGCGCCGTGCGCGTCGACATTCTGGAGCGGCTGGCCGATCTCATCCGCCCAGCGCTCAACTGGAAGCCGGGGGCCGGCAAACGGCCGGATGGCGCCTATGACGAGGGCGCCTTCGTGGTTACCCCGGCCATGATGTCGATCCTGGGCGCCACGGCGGAGGACATGGAGGCCATTCTCAAGGGGCTCGGCTATCGCGGCGAGGAGAAGCCGGCGGAAGAGGTGGCCGCCCGTCTGGAGGCGCTGGACAGGGCTGCGGAGGCCGAGCAGGCCGCGCCCGCGGACGGCCCGGCGCAGGACGTGGCGCAGGCCGCCCCGCAGGTTCCCTCCGGGCCGGCGGCGGAAGCGGAGGAGCCGGCCCCCGCGCCGGCGCAGCCCTCCGGCGAGGCGGAGGAGGGCAGTGGCGGGAAGGACGCTGGCGCCGACGGCGCCGCGGCCCCGCAGTGTGCCCAGTCCGCTCCTCCTGCCGAGTCTTCCGCGGCACAGGCCGACGAGGCGCCCAAACCCGTCATGGTCTGGCGGCAGGCCCGCGTCGAGCGGCACCAGCGCCCGCGCGGCCGCGACCGGCAGGAAGACCCGCGCCGCGCCCGCGGCAAGGGCCGCCCTCCGCAGGCGGGCGAGGGCCGGCGCAAGGACAAGGGCAAGGACGCAGCACCCCGCAAGGGGCCGCGTCCCGAGCGCCCGACAAGGGTGGACCCCGATTCGCCCTTCGCCAAGCTTGCCGCGCTCAAGGAGCAGCTCACCAAATAGGGATGGCATGACCACGTGACCGCCGACGGACGCCAGCGCATCGACAAGTGGCTGTTCTTCGCGCGCGTGGTCAAGTCGCGGTCGTTGGCGGCCAAGCTCGCCCAGGCCGGGCGGGTGCGTGTCAACCGCGCCAAGATCGACCAGGCATCCCACCAGGTGCGTCCGGGCGACGTGCTCACCATCACGCTCGACCGGCGCATTCTCGTCTACCGCGTCCTGGAGCCCGGGGTGCGGCGTGGCCCGGCGGCGGAGGCGCGCCTTCTCTATGAGGATTTGAGCCCGCCCGCCCCGCCGATCGAGCCGGCGGCGGCGGCGCCGCTGCGCGAACGCGGGCGCGGCCGGCCCACAAAGAAGGAAAGGCGGGCGCTCGACCGCTGGAAGGGCGGGGAGTGAGCGGCCGGGCGACGAAAAGCTGTTTCCCCGCAGCCCCAGCCGACGCAACGGCAGACCTTGCCACGGCCTCGCAAAGGGGCTACCTCACCCGCCGACATCATAGACGACCCGAGGCCGGAAGATGACCTATGTCGTGACCGACAACTGCATCAAGTGCAAGTACATGGACTGCGTCGAGGTGTGCCCGGTCGACTGCTTCTACGAAGGCGAGAACATGCTCGTCATCCATCCCGACGAGTGCATCGATTGCGGCGTGTGCGAGCCGGAATGCCCGGCCGAAGCCATCAAGCCCGACACCGAGCCGGGCCTCGAAAAATGGCTGCAGATCAACACCGAATATGCCGAGAAGTGGCCGAACATCACGGTCAAGAAGGAGCCGCCCGCCGACGCCAAGTCGTTCGACGGGGTGGAAGGCAAGTTCGAGAAATACTTTTCGCCGGAACCCGGCGAAGGGGATTGACAGGACATGCGGTCCGTGGTTGCTGCGGTCCGCGTCATGATGCCGCAGTTTTGCCACGGGCGGGAGACCGCCCGGTAATCCTCTTGTGCACCTGCGGCAAATTGTTGATTCTTTCAACTTTTTATGCTAGCTTTCATCGACATGCCGGTGACAACACGTCTTTTGATGGCGCAGACAAACAATCACTAAAGGTGGGGCTTAAATCGGACCAGGGCAACTTGGGCCTGGACAGCGTGCGTAAAGCGTCGGGCTCTCCAGGCTGTCCGAACTCCTCTCCTGCGATCTGACGCCTGTCAACAGCGGACCGGCCTTTTTGCTTGGGCGGGGCGCAGGCGGACTTCGCCCCAAAAAGAACAGGAGTTTGAAGCGTATGGCAAACCAGCAGAAGAAGTCGGCACAGCGTCAGGGGTTCAAGACCGGCGAGTACATCGTCTACCCCGCTCACGGGGTCGGGCAGATCGTCACGATCGAGAACCAGGAAGTGGCCGGGCACAAGCTGGAACTGTTTGTCATCGATTTCCAGAAGGACAAGATGCGCCTCAAGGTGCCGGTCGCCAAGGCGGCCTCCATCGGCATGCGCAAGCTGTCGGAGACCGATTATGTGGACCGCGCGCTGAAGGTCGTCCAGGGCCGCGCCCGCGTCAAGCGCACCATGTGGTCGCGCCGCGCGCAGGAGTATGACGCCAAGATCAATTCCGGCGATCTCATCTCCATTTCCGAGGTGGTGCGCGACCTCTACCGCGCCGAGAACCAGCCCGAGCAGTCCTATTCCGAACGCCAGCTCTACGAGGCCGCGCTCGACCGCATGGCGCGCGAGATTGCCGCGGTCAACCGCGTCTCCGAGACCGAGGCCATCCGCCTCATCGAGATGAATCTCGCCAAGGGGCCGCGGCGCGGCGCCAAGGCCGACAACGAGGAAACCGAGAAGGAAGAGGCGGCATAACGGCCCATCTTCCGGCACGCGCTTCAGGCCCGGCCGCACGGCGGCCGGGCCTTCTTTTTGGGCGCCTTCACACGACGATCACTGTTTCGTTCAGACGGAACTTTTGCCTTCCATTCGGGTTATTCTAGGCACGGCAGTTCAAGGGCCGGGTGCGGGCGGGCCGCTGTGGCCGGCCCACGGTTGGGGCCGATGGAGCACCCAGACAATGCGGGAAAGCGCCGGACGAACGCTCGCCAAGATGGCAATGAACGCGCCCTATCTGGCGCGTGAGGAAGAGCGCGCGCTTGCCGTGCGCTGGAAGGAGCGGCAGGACCAGCAGGCGCTGCATCGCATGATCATGGCGCATATGCGCCTGGTCATCGCCATTGCCGGGCGCTTCCGCAATTTCGGCCTGTCCATGAGCGATCTCATCCAGGAGGGCCATGTCGGCCTTCTGGAAGCGGCGGCACGTTTCGACCCCGAGCGCGAGGTGCGCTTTTCCACCTATGCCACATGGTGGATCCGCGCATCCATGCAGGACTATATCCTGCGCAACTGGTCCATCGTGCGCGGCGGCACAAGCTCCGCCCAGAAGGCGCTGTTCTTCAATCTGCGGCGGCTGCGGGCCAGGTTGCAGAGGACCGGCGGCGCAACCCCCACGCAGGAGGTTTATCGCGAGGTGGCGCAGGCGCTGCATGTCTCGGAGGCCGACGTGGCGCTGATGGATGCGCGCCTTGCCGGCGCCGACACCTCCCTCAACGCACCCCTGAAGAGCGATGGCAACGATCCGGCCTCGGAACGCATCGAGTTCCTGGTGTGCGACGATCCGCCGCCCGACGAGGTGGCCGGCGAATCGATCGACCAGGAACGGCGCGCCCAATGGCTTCACCAGGCGCTGGAGACGCTCAACTGGCGCGAGCTCACCATCCTGCGCGAAAGGCGGCTGTCGGAGGAGGGGGCCACGCTGGAGGCGCTGGGCACCACGCTCGGCATCTCCAAGGAAAGGGTGCGCCAGATCGAGACGCGCGCCATGGAGAAGCTGCGCGTGGCGCTGGTGAAGCGCCACCCGGATATCGCCGCGCGCCCGGGCTGACCTGGCGCATTCAAGCGCCCGGCGATTGATCGGTGACGATCTTCACCCGGTCGCCCACCGAAAGGGCGGCACCCGGGCCCAGACCGTTGAGCAGGCGGAAAAGCTCCAGCTTGCGGTCGACACCCACCATGCGGTTGGCCAGCGTGGCGGCGGTTTCGCCGGGCTGAACCCTGACCACGCGCACTCTCAGCGGCCTCAAGGCCGCGGTCTCGGCGCGGCTGAGCACGCGGAAGCTTGCCGAGATGGCGCGCGCCACCGGTTCCAGCCGGTCGCTGCCGCGCGGGGCGGCGGTCAGCAGCCGATAGATCTGCCCGCCGACCCGGATCACCGTCACGTCGAACTGCCATTCGTCCGTGTAGGCCCGCGCCGTGGCCGCCTCGTGGCCGTTGATCGTCGTGCGGCGCACCGAATCCGGGTCGAGCCCACCCAGCCATTCACCTTTCAGATAGTCGGGCAGCGAGACGCTGCGCGCCACGGTGACGCCGTCGAAGCGGAAGGCAACGCCGCCCGGACCTTCAGCCGTCACCTCGCCGGTGGAATTGTCGATAACGAAACCCTCCGGCACGGAAAAGGCGATGCCGAGCGAGGGGTGCAGGAAGTCGCGCCCGCGCACATAGCCCTCGTCCGGCTTGTCGCCGAACACCATGCCGTCGATCCCGTCGAGAAAGGTGTCGCGGTCGCGCACGCCGGTGCCCGGCGGGCCGAACTCGCGCGCCCGCTCCTGCGCCAGCTCGATGCGCCGGGGCGCATTGGGATGGCTTGCCATGAAGTCGAGCGTCGGATCGCTGGCGCCCGCCACGTTGCGGAAGCTTTGGTAGGCATCCATGGAGCGCAGGAAACGCGCCGCCGCATAGGGGTCGTAGCCGGCGCGGGCGATGGAGCGGATGCCCATCTGGTCGGCCTCCAGCTCCTGGTTGCGCGAGAACTGGGCAAGCCGCAGCTTGCCGCGCACGGCCGCCGCCCGGGCGTTGACGTCGCCGTCCACCACCTCGTCCACCACGCGCGAGGCAAGCTTCGCCTCCGCCTCCTTCTTCTGCCGCTCAAGCCCGTGATTGGCCGTCACATGCGCCATTTCGTGCGCCAGCACGGCGGCCACCTCGGCCGAATCGTTGGCCAGCGCCAGAAGCCCGCGCGTCACATAGAGATAGCCGCCGGGCAGCGCAAAGGCGTTGATGTTGGGCGAATCCAGAATGGTGATGCGGTAGGTCTGTTCCGGGCTGTCCGGGTCGAGCGTCAAGCGCCCCACAACGCGCGCCACCATCCGCTCCAGCTTCGGGTCGGAGTACTCCCCGCCATAGGTCTGCAGGATCTTCGGATGCTGGCGGCGCGCCAGGTTGGCCAGCCGGTCGCCGCGCGTCACGGTGTCCACCGTCATCGGGTTCGGGGAGGGGATGAAGCCCGCCTCGGTGAAGTCCACCGCCTGGCATCCGGCGATTCCCGACACGAGGGCAGCCAGGAGCACCCCGCACATCCGCCGTGTCGGTGCGCGGGCGGTCAATCCCTTCATGGTCTCGCGATGAAGCAGCGCGCTATCCTCTCGACGACTCGTTCGACAACACGCCCCCACCCCTCAGGACCCTAGCCACACTCTGTGCGCAAAGACAAGAATCCGTGTCGGCGGCGCGGTGCCCGAGCACGTACTTAACCGCAAAATCAGCCGCGGCAACACGGGGTTTCGTCCTATGGCGCTCCGCCGCCGGCCCCCAGATAGCGGGCAAAGGCCGCCGGCCCGCCGCCGGACAGGAAGTCGCGCGTCGCCCCCACGCCGGCAACTTCGCCGGCCTCCAGGAAGACCAGCGTCCTCGACAGGCGCTCGGCGTCGCGGGGGGCATGGGTGGCCATCAGGATGGTCATCGCCTGCTCGCGGTGAAGGGCGGCGATGAGATCCAGCATCTCGTCCCTCAGCGCAGGCCCAAGCGAGGCGAACGGCTCGTCCAGCAGCAGCACCGGCCGCTTGCGCACCAGCACGCGCGCCAGCGCCACGCGCTGGCGCTCGCCGCCCGACAGGGCGTGCGGCAGCCGCCCCTCCTTGCCGGCGAGCCCGGTGCGCGCCAGCGCATCCGCCACCGCCGCCCGGTCGGCATCGCAAAGCCTGAGGCTCGGCGAACGGCCGAGCCCGACATTCTGCGCCACCGTCAGATGAGCGAAGAGATTGTTCTCCTGAAACACCATGGAGACGGGGCGGGCGGCTGGGGCAAGTCCCGTCACGTCCTGCCCGCCGATCAGCACACGACCGGCATCGGGCATCTCGAAGCCGGCGATCAGGTTGAGAAGCGTCGACTTGCCGGAGCCGCTGGGCCCCATGAGCGCCACGATGTCGCCGGCCTCGAGCGCCAGGTCGAAGCGCATCCGTGCCCCACCGGGATAGGCGAAGCGCAGCGCCTCCAGGCGGATGGCAGCCCCCGTCCGTGTTTCCTGCCGGCTCATGGCTTCTCCCTGCCCCAACGCCCGGCGGCGAACATCAGCGCCAGGCACAGCACGCCCAGAAAGAGCGCTATACCCGCAGCGTCCGCCGTGCGATAGCTGCCCATGCGCTGGAGAAGCAGGAAGGGCAGTGTCTGCACCCGGTCGCTGCCGAACAGGGCGATGACGCCCAGGTCGCCCAGCGACAGCGCCATGGCAAAGGCAAGGGCCGTGGCCGCCGGCCTGCGCAGCGCCGGCCAGTCGACGAGGCGCAGGCGGTTCCAGCCGGCAATGCCGAGGGAAAGGCACAGCTTCTCGTGGCGCGCGCTCGCCGCATCGTGGGCCGGCCTGATGGCCCGGATGGCAAAGGGCATGGCCATCACGGCGTTGACCGTCACCACCATGGCCGGGGCGAAGGCGAAAACATCGCCCACATGCCGCAGCAGGATGAACCAGCCCGCCCCGATGACGATGGGCGGCACGATCAGCACCATCATGGCGCCCGTGTCGCTCAACCGCTCCAGAAGCCCCGGCGCGGCGGCCCGCCGGCGAAGCTCCAGCGCGCGCCGCGCCATGACCAGCGAAAGCGAGAGAAGAAGGCAGAGGAGCGCGGCCAGCGCGGAAAGCACGAGGCTGGTCGCGGTCGCCGCGATCACCGCGCCTTCGCCGGCAAGGCGGGCGAGATCGGCGCGCAGGCCGGCCGCCACGGTGGCGGCCATCGGCCCGGCCACGAAGGCGAGGGAGAGGAGAATGACGGCGGCATTGAAGCCCCGTTCCACGCGCCCCGGAAAAAGCGCCCGGCGCGGCGCCACCGGCAGGCTGGCATCCCCGGTCATGGCCGCGCCGAGCCGCGCCAGCATCGCCACGACCAGCCCCGTCAGCGCCACCTGCGCCAGCGTCAGCGCAATGGCGCGCGCCGGGTCGAAGTCGAAGCGCAGCGCCTGATAGATCGCCACCTCCAGCGTCGTGGCGCCAGGGCCGCCCCCCAGCGTCAGCACGATGGTGAAGGAGGTGGCGCACAGCATGAAGACGAGCCCGGCGACGCCGGGAAGCGCGTTTCTCAGCACCGGCCACTCGATGAAGCGGAAGGAGGAGACCGCCCCCATGCCGAGCTGCGCCGAAAGGCGCCACTGGTCTGCCGGCACGTTTTCGAGCGCGGCCAGGAACAGGCGCGCCGCCAGCGGCAGGTTGAAGAACATGTGGGCCACCAGAATGCCCGAAAGCCCGTAGATGCCGGGCCATCGCTCGCCCGCCAGGGCGGAGAAGAGCGGCGCGAAGTAGCCGGCCCTGCCATAGAGCGCCAGCACGCCGAGCGCGGCGACGATGGCGGGCAGCGCCAGCGGAAGGGCGAAGAGCTGCAGAATGAGCCCGCGGCCGAAAAAGCGGGGATGGCGGGCGAGCGCGCGAGCGACCAGAAGGGCCGGCCCGACCGACAGCAGCGTGGAAAGGGCAGCCTGCCAGAGGGTGAAGCGGGCTACCCGCAGCAGGTAGGAATCGAAGGCGGAAAGCGCGCCCTGCCAGGCGCCCAGCGCCTCGAACGCCAGCCCCGCGAACGCGCCGCCGACGAGAAGGCCGATCGCCGCCAGCGCCAGCGCGCCCGCGGCCACACGGCCCGCGCCCGCCGGGCGCGCCTTCAGCGGCTCAGGACCGACAGCCACTCTTCAACCCAGGCCTTGCGGTTCTCGGCCACCACCTCCGGGGGGAAGATCAGTGTCTCGGCCGGCGTCACCAGCGTCTCGAAAACCGGGTCGAGGGGTTGCGAGGTCTCGCCGGCCGGGAACATCCAGTTGGTCTCGGGAATGACGTCCTGAAAGCCGGGGCCGATCATGAAGGCGAGGAACGTCTCGGCAAGCGGGTTGTCGGCGCCCTTCACCGTCTTCGCGGCCACCTCGACCTGCAGATAGTGCCCTTCCGCGAAGGCCGCCGCACGGTAGCGCTCCGTGCCCTCCACGATGCGGTGATAGGCGGGCGAGGTGGTGTAGGACAGCACCATGGGCACCTCGCCATTGGTGAACAGGCCATAGGACTCGCTCCAGCCCGGCGTCACGGTCAACACCTTGTCCCCGAGCTTCGCCCAGGCGTCTGCCGCTTCCTCGCCGAACACCGCCTTCATCCACAGAAGCAGGCCGAGCCCCGGGGTGGAGGTGCGCGGATCCTGGATGGCGATCTTCAGCGCGCTGTCGGCCTCCACCAGCGCCTTCAGGCTCTGCGGCGGCGCCTCCAGCGCCTGCGTGTCGTAGACGAAGGCGAAGTAGCCGTAGTCATAGGGCACGAACACGTCGTCGGAGAAGCCGCCGGGCACCTTCACCTTTCCGGGGTCGATGCCATGCGGGGCAAAGAGCCCCGTCTCCTTCGCCTCGTGGATGAGGTTGGTGTCGAGCCCCAGGACAATGTCGGCATCGGTTTCCGCGCCCTCCAGCCGCAGGCGGTTGAGGAGCGCCACGCCGTCGGCCACCGCGACGAACTTGAGCTCGCACCGGCAGTGCTCCTCGAAGGTCTTCTTCACCGCCGGGCCGGGCCCCCATTCGGCGGTGAAGCTTTCATAGGTGTAGATGGTCAGCGTTTCCCGGGCTTGCGCCGCGCTCGCGGCGAAAAGCCAGACCACGCCCATGAGGCTTGCGGAAATCCAGCGCATCGGCGCCTCCTCTCGGCTTCGCTTCCGGGGGAATGAGGCGCCTGTCAGCCACAGCGTCTAAATCCCTCCGCCGGTACAAACCGGATCAGGTTCAGCGGGTTGGCCAACGGCCTCTCAGCCGGCCTCTCGCCGGCACCCCGTTAGAGCAGGGGCGAAGATAGAGTGCCGGAAGAGGCTGCGCAAGGGGTCGGCGGCGCCCGGACGGTCGCCATTGCCATGGCGGTTGTGGCCGGCCCGTGCGGCGGGCGCTTCCGCTTTGCCCTTCGCTCGTGCTAATCCCCGCCCCCATGAGCCGATTTGCCATCCTGCTTGGCGGTGCGCTGCGCCGCACGCCCGCGCTTGAAGCCCGCATTGCCGGGGCCCGTTTCATCGCCGCCGATTCCGGCATGCGCCATGCCGAGACGCTGGGCGTCACGCCGGAGCTGTGGGCAGGCGATTTCGATTCGGTTTCCGATCGCCTGAGCGCCGCCCATGCGGATGTGCCGCGCGAGATTCATCCCCCCGACAAGGACCGGACGGATGGCGAGATCGCCGTCGAGGCGGCCTTGCGCCTCGGCGCCACCTCGCTGGTGCTGGTGGGCGCCTTCGGCGGCAGGCGGGTGGACCATTTCTATCAGCATCTGGCCCAGGCGCTGCGGCTGGCCGAGGCGGGCGTGCCCACGGTGCTCACCAGCGGCGACCAGGAGGGGCTGCCGCTCACCGTCGGCGAGCGGCAGGAGTTCGACTACCCGGACGGGACGCTGTTCAGCATTCTCGCCTTCGGCGCGCTTTCCGGGCTCACGGTCGAGGGGGCGAAATGGCCGCTCGACGCGGTGGAGGTGCCCTTCGGCTCCTCGCTCACCATCTCCAACGAGGTGCGTGGCCGGCTCGCCGTCACCCTGCGGGAGGGGCGGGCGCTGCTCGTCGCGCATCCGGGCGCGGAGGAGGGTTGAAGGATGGCCCCGCCGCTCATCAGGCTCGACGACATCCACCTCACCTTCGGCGGCACGCCGCTTCTCGCCGGGGCCTCGCTGATGGTGGGGCCGGGCGAGCGCATCGCGCTCGTCGGACGCAACGGCTCGGGAAAGTCCACCCTGCTCAAGATTGCCGCGGGCCTCGCCGAAGCGCAGTCGGGCGCGGTCTTCCGCCAGCCCACCGCCACCATGCGCTACCTGCCGCAGGCCCCGGACTGGCAGGGCTTTTCCACCGTGCGGGCCTATGTGGAGGCGGGGCTCGGACCGGCCGACGATGTGGGCCGCGTGGCACTGGTTCTCGACAGTCTCGGCCTTACCGGCGAGGAGGACCCGGCGGCCCTTTCGGGCGGCGAGGCGCGGCGGGCGGCGCTGGCCCGCGTGCTGGCGCCGCAGCCGGACCTCCTTCTTCTCGACGAGCCGACCAACCATCTCGACCTGGCCACCATCGAGTGGCTGGAGGGCGAGCTGTCGCGCTCTTCCTCTGCGCTGGTGGTCATCTCGCATGATCGGCGTTTCCTGGAGCGCGTCAGTCGCGCCACGGTTTGGCTCGACCGCGGCGTCACGCGGCGCCTCGACAAGGGGTTTGCCCATTTCGAGGACTGGCGGGACAGGGTTCTGGAGGAAGAGGAGCGCGAGCAGCAGAAGCTCGGCCGACAGATCGCCCGCGAGGAACACTGGCTGCGCTATGGCGTGACCGCGCGGCGCAAGCGCAATGTACGCCGCCTGGCCGAGCTCGAAGCGCTGCGCGCCCGCCGCCGCACCCATCGCGGGCCGGAGGGCACGGCCCTCATGGCTGCGGCCGAGGCGACGGAATCGGGCAAGCTGGTCATCGAGGCGAGGGGCGTCGAGAAGCGCTTTGGCGAGACCGTCGTGGTCCGGGACTTCTCCATTCGCATCCAGCGCGGCGAGCGCGTCGGTCTCGTCGGACCCAACGGTGCGGGCAAGACGACGCTTCTCAAGCTGCTCACCGGCGCGCTTGCGCCGGATGCCGGCACGTTGCGCCTCGGCACCAATCTGCAGATCGCCACGCTCGACCAGAACCGCGCCGCCCTCGACCCCGACGAGACGCTGGCCCATTTCCTCACCGACGGGCGCGGCGACAGCGTGGTGGTCAACGGTCAGGAGCGGCACGTGGTCTCCTACATGCAGGACTTCCTGTTCAAGCCGGAGCAGATGCGCACGCCGGTGCGCGAGCTTTCCGGGGGCGAGCGGGCGCGGCTGGTGCTTGCCCGCCTCCTGTCGCGTCCGGCCAATCTGCTGGTGCTCGACGAGCCCACCAACGACCTCGACATGGAGACGCTGGACCTTCTGCAGGAGTTGGTGGAGGGGTTCCCTGGCACGGTTCTTCTCGTCAGCCATGACCGCGACTTTCTCGACCGCACCGTCACGAGCACGCTGGCGCCGGAGGGCGGCGGGCGCTGGGTGGACTATGCCGGCGGCTATTCCGACATGATGGCCCAACGCCAGGGGGCCGCTCTTCCGGGGCGTCGGGCGCGGGCGCCCGAGCGCCCGGCACGGCAACAGCAGGAGCCGCGGGAGGAGAAGAGGCCGGCCGCCAGAAAGCTCTCCTACAAGCAGAAATTCGCTCTGGAGACGCTGCCGGGCCGGATCGAGGCGCTCGGCGGCGAGATCGCGGCGCTGGAGCAAAAGCTGGCTGACCCGACGCTCTACAGCCGCGATGCGGCCGCCTTCGCCCGCTTCACGGAGACGCTGGACGCAAAGCGCGCCGAGCGCGAGCGGCTGGAGGAGGAGTGGCTGGAGCTCGAAATGCTGCGTGAGGAGATCGAGGGCGGCTGACGCGGCGCGCCACACAGCGGGCCCGGCATTTCTTCACCCGATGCTAACGCCTGCGCTGCACAGTGCCGTTTCATGGACGAAGCGTTTCTCGTTTCCGCAAGGCCGGACGTGCAGAAGGCACGGGCCGACTGGCTGGCGGCGCTCAGGCACGAGCGGCGGCTGGCCGCGCACACTGTGGAGGCTTACGAGCGGGACACCCGTCAGTTCCTTCAGTTTCTCACCGGCCACTTTGGCGGCCCGCCTGGCATCGCCGAGATTGCCGATCTCAGGCCCGCCGACCTGCGCGCCTTCCTGGCTGCGCGGCGGGGCGGCGGTGCCGGCGCGCGCACGCTGGGCCGCGGGCTTTCCGGCATCCGCTCGTTCCTGCGCCATCTGGAGCGCCAGGGCCTCGTGAATGCCGCCGGCGCTTCCGCCCTCTCGGCGCCGCGGGTGCGCAAGGGCCTGCCCAAGCCGCTGACGGCGGCGGACGCGCGGCGCGTCGCCTCGGGCGAGGGGCAGCTTGCCGAGGAGCCATGGGTGGCGGCGCGCAATGTCGCGGTCTTCGCCTTGCTCTATGGGGCCGGCCTGCGCATTGGCGAGGCGCTGGGCCTTGCAGGCGCCGATGCCGCCGCCATTGCACGGGGCACGCTGCGCGTTGCCGGCAAGGGCGGAAAGACGCGGGTGGTGCCCGTGCTTCCCGCCGTGGCGCGGGCGGTGGAGACCTATTGCAGGCTGTGTCCCCATCACCTGGCCGGCGAAGGGCCGCTGTTTCGCGGCGTGCGCGGCGGGCCGCTGCAGCCGGCCATCCTGCAGCGCGAGATGAAGCGGATGCGCAGCGCGCTCAACCTGCCAGAAACGGCCACGCCGCACGCGCTTCGCCATTCCTTCGCCACCCATCTGCTCGGCCGCGGCGGCGATCTGCGCACCATTCAGGAGCTTCTCGGCCATGCCAGCCTGTCAACCACGCAGGCCTATACGGCGGTAGACACCTCGCGCCTGCTGGAGGTCTACGAAAAGGCCCATCCGCGTGTCTGATGGGGGTAATTTGCACGTTGCGCTTAACAGTTTCGCCGTTTTCTAGGGCTAAAGCCACAAGGGTGATCCCGCAATCGCGCCCGAGGTTCAGGCCCTGCCTGTCGGGGTGTCGATGCCGGAAACCGGATTCCGCGCTTTACTGCGCCGCATTGGGGAGCAGGCCATGAAACATGCGCATGCCATTGCCGACCGCCTTGCCGCCTTCGCCCTGCGCCTGGTGGCGGGGGTCAATCTCCTGTTCGTGCTGCTTTTCGTGGCGTCGCTGGCCGTGCTCGGCGGTCGCGCCCGCGCCGAGGAGGGAACCTGCCGGGGCAGCGACCTCGTGGAAGCCCTCGTCGAGCGCGATCCGGGGCGACTGCGGGCGATCCGCGAGACGGCGGCGCGCACCGCCAACGGCAAGGGGCTGCTGTGGCGCATCGAGGCCGGTGAGGGCGTCGCGCCCTCCTTCCTGTTCGGCACCATGCATGTGACGGATCCGCGCGTGCACACGCTCTCGCCCGCCGCCGAGGCCGCGTTCGAGGCCGCCGCCACGGTGGCCATCGAAACCACCGACATGCTGGACGGCAAGGCGATGATGGCGGCAATGGCGGAAAGGCCGGATCTCGTCATGTTCCCGCCGGGCGAAGCGTTGACCGACCATCTGACGGCGCAGCAGCGCGAAGCGCTTCGCAGCGCGCTGAAGCAGCGGGGCGTGCCGCTTCAAAGCGTCGTCAGGATGAGGCCGTGGATGCTCCTGTCGCTTTTTGCGCAGCCGGCCTGCGAGCTGACGCGCCAGCAGGTGGGCGCGCCGGTGCTCGACCAGATGCTGGGGCGGCGGGCGCAGGCCGCCGGCAAGCGGCTCGTGGGCCTGGAAAGCGCAGCGGAGCAGTTCGCCGCCATGGCCTCCCTGCCCATCGAGACGCATGTCCAAGGCATCCTCAGCGTGGCTGCGCTGGGCGAGGAGCGGGTGGGCGACATGACCGAAACCATGATCGGGCTCTATCTCGCCGGCGAGACGGCCATGATCCTGCCGGTTGTGGAGAGCCTGGCGCCACGGGCCGGCGGCCATGCCGCCGGCTATGCCGCCTTCGAGGAAAAGCTGGTCAACGCCCGCAACGAAGTGATGGTCGAGCGCGCCCTGCCGCTCATCGAGGAAGGGGGTGCCTTCATCGCCGTCGGCGCCCTGCATCTGCCGGGCGAGGCGGGGCTCGTCTCGCTTCTGCGGGCGCGCGGATACACGGTGAGCCGCGCCGACTGAGGCCGGCGCGGCACCCGTGCTCAGGAGTGGATCGGCTTGGCGAAGGCGGCGAGGGCCGCTTCCTTCACCGCCTCCGACATGGTCGGATGGGCGTGGCAGGTGCGGGCCAGATCCTCCGCCGCCCCGCCGAACTCCATCAGAACCGCCGCCTCGTGGATCATCTCGCCGGCCCCGAAGCCCAGGATGTGCACGCCCAGGACGCGGTCGGTCTTCTTGTCGGCCAGCACCTTCACGAAGCCGTCCGTGTGCAGCATGGAGCGGGCGCGGCCATTGGCGCTGAAGGGGAACTTGCCGACCGTGTAATCCACGCCGGCCTTCTTCAGCTCCTCCTCCGTCTTGCCCACCGAGGCGACCTCCGGGTTCGTGTAGACCACGCCCGGAATCACGTCATAATTCACATGGCCGGCCTGGCCGGCGATGATCTCGGCCACCGCCACGCCCTCGTCCTCCGCCTTGTGGGCGAGCATCGGGCCGGCAATCACGTCGCCGATGGCATAGACGCCCTCGACATTGGTGCGCAGGTGCCCGTCGGTCTTCACGCGGCCGCGCTCGTCCGTCTCGATTCCGGCCTCCTTCAGCCCCAGCCCCTCGGTGTAGGGCTTGCGGCCCGTGGCCACCAGCACGACATCGGCCTCGATGGTCTGGGCATCGCCGCCCCTGGCCGGCTCGAAGGTTACCTTTGCGCCCTTGCCGGCCTTGGCGACCTCCGTCACCCTGGCGCCCAGGTGGAAGGTGAAGCCCTGCTTGGAAAGCAGGCGCTGGAACTGCTTGGCCACCTCGCTGTCCATGCCGCCCAGAATGGTGTCGAGATATTCGACCACTGTCACCCTGGCGCCGAGCCGCGCCCACACGGAGCCCAGCTCCAGCCCGATCACGCCGCCGCCCACGACCACCATGGTCTCGGGAACCTTCGAAAGCTCCAGCGCGCCGGTGGAGGAGACGATCACCTTCTCGTCGAACTTCACGTCCACGCCGGGAATGCCGGCCACGTCCGAGCCGGTGGCGATGACGATGTTCTTCGTCTCCAGCGTCTCTTCCTTGCCGTCCTCGCCCGTCACCGTCACCCTGCCGGCGGCGGCGATGCGCCCGGTGCCGCGGAAGACCTCGATCTTGTTCTTCTTCATCAGGAAGTCGAGGCCCTTGACGTTCTGCTCCACCGTCCGGTCCTTGTGGGCCAGCATCTTCTTCAGGTCGAGCTTCGGCTTGCCCACGTCGATGCCGAGGTCTGCGAAGGCGTGGCCTGCCTCGGCGAACATTTCGCTAGCGTGCAGCAACGCCTTGGAGGGAATGCAGCCGACATTCACGCATGTGCCGCCATGGTTCGGCCGCTTCTCCACCACCGCCGTCCTGAGGCCAAGCTGGGCGGCCTTGATGGCACAGACATAGCCGCCGGGGCCGGTTCCGATCACCACGACATCGTAAGACATGTTTCCAATCCCTCTCCTGTCGCCGCCAAAGGCAGCCTATTCCTGACAGCCGCTCAGGCTGTAGACGTCGATGCCGGGCAGCGCCGCTCCGCCCGGCACGCCGGAACGCAGGGCCCGGCTCAGATCCACAAGGATCAGCCGCTCGGTCGCGTCCTCGTCCGCGGCGGGCAGAGGGCCGATCCGGCCCTGCCGGTCGATCGCTTGGATCGCGCCGTGCCACAGCGCGCCGCCCGCCTGCGCGCCGCTGGCGGCGAGCCTGCCCTCTGGCTGGCCGCCGGCGCGCGGCCAGGCGACCTCGCCCTCCAGGGGGCGGCGCCCGGGCAGCAGCAGGCGGAAGGCATTGCGCACGTCCTGCCGGGTGGCGGGCGTGAACTCGAGGCCGCTCTCACCGCCCGCTTCCCGATAGACCGCCAGCGCCTGCGGGCAGGCGGCAGAGGCAGCTCCCGCCGGAAGCAGGGCGGCGACCATCAGCAGCATCCTCAGCGTCATCGCGCCGTGCCTCGCCGGGGGATGGAGCCTAGAGGTCCAGAACGAGGCGCTCCGGGTCCTCCAGAACCTCCTTCACCCGCACCAGGAAGGTGACGGCCTCCTTGCCGTCGACGATGCGGTGGTCATAGGACAGCGCCAGATACATCATCGGGCGGATCTTGATCTCGCCGCCGACGACCATCGGCCGCTCCTGGATCTTGTGCATGCCGAGGATGCCCGACTGCGGCGCATTGAGGATCGGCGTCGACATGAGCGAGCCATAAACGCCGCCATTGGAGATGGTGAAGGTGCCGCCCTGCATCTCGGCCATGGAAAGCTTTCCGTCGCGGGCGGCCTTGCCCAGCCGGCCGATCTCCTTCTCGATCTCGGCGATGGTCATGCGGTCGGCATCGCGCACCACCGGCACCACCAGGCCACGGTCCGTGCCCACGGCCACGCCGATGTGGCAGTAGTTCTTGTAGATGATGTCGGTGCCGTCGATCTCGGCGTTGACGGCGGGCAGCTCCTTCAGTGCGTGGCAGACAGCCTTGGTGAAGAAGCCCATGAAGCCGAGCTTCACCTCGTGCTTCTTCTCGAACAGATCCTTGTACTTCTTGCGCAGCTCCATCACCGCGGTCATGTCCACCTCGTTGAAGGTGGTCAGCATGGCGGCGGTGTTCTGCGCGTCCTTCAGCCGGCGGGCGATGGTCTGGCGCAGGCGGGTCATCTTCACCCGCTCCTCGCGCGCCTCGTCCTCGCCGGCGGAGGGGGAGCGGGCGGCCTTCGGCGCCTCGGCCGGCTCGCCGGGGGCCGCACGGCCGCGTTCGATGGTCTCCAGAACGTCGCCCTTGAGCACCTGCCCCTGCTTGCCGGTGCCCTCCACGTCAGAGGTCTTGAGGCCGTGCTCCTTCATCAGCTTGGCCGCGGCGGGAGAGGGCGGGCGGGTGGAATCGGCCTCCCGGGCTTCCTCCGCCTTGCCGGTGTCGCTCCTGCCCGCGCTCGGCTCGGCCGGCGTTCCGCCGGCGGCCGCGCCCTCCTCGATGCGCGCCAGGAGAGCGCCGATCTTCACCTCCTCGCCGCTCTTGACGGCGATCTCACGCAGCACGCCGGCAACCGGCGCCATCACCTCCTGCGCCGCCTTGTCGGTCTCCAGCTCCAGGATCGGCTCGTCGGCCTTCACCGCGTCGCCCACCTTCTTGTAGATCTCGCCCACCTGCGCCTCGGTCACGGATTCGCCGGCAGAGGGCACCGTCACCTCCACCAGCTTGCCGCCGGCGCTGCCGGAGGTTTCCGCCTTCTCCCGCATTTCCCGCTTTTCTTCCTTGTCCTCGTTCTTGCCGTCCGCCTTGCCCGCGGCGGCCTTGCCCTCGCCGATGGCGCCCAGAAGCGCACCCACCTCCACCGTCTCGCCCTCCTTGGCAGCGATTTCGGAAAGTGTGCCGGCAGCGGGGGCGGGCACCTCCACCGTCACTTTGTCGGTCTCCAGCTCGACAATGGGCTCATCGGCGGCGATCGCGTCGCCGACCTTCTTGAACCAGCGGCCGATGGTTGCCTCGGTGACGGATTCGCCCAGGGTGGGAACGCGGATTTCGGTGGCCATGGATGTGCTTCCGTTGGTTCTTCTCGATCGGTTCGACTAGTTGCCCAGCGCGTCTTCCAGGAAGGCGGCGAGCTGCTCCAGATGCTTCGACATCAGCCCCGTGGCGGGCGAGGCGGCCGCCGGACGCCCGGTATAGCGCACGCGCTTGTGCCTGGCGTCGATGTGCTGCAGCACCCATTCCAGATAGGGGTCGATGAACGACCAGGCGCCCATGTTCTTGGGCTCCTCCTGGCACCAGACCATTTCCGCGTTCTTGAAGCGCGAAAGCTCGGTGATCAGCGCCTTGGCGGGGAAGGGGTAGAGCTGTTCGATGCGCAAAAGATAGATGTCGTCGATGCCGCGCTTCTCGCGCTCCTCGTAGAGGTCGTAATAGACCTTGCCGGAGCACATGATGACGCGGCGGATCTTGGAATCCTTCACCAGCTTGATCTTCTGGTCCTTCAGATACTCCGCATCGTCCCAGAGAAGCCGGTGGAAGGAGCTTTCGCCCGACATCTCCGCCAGCGTCGACACGCAGCGCTTGTGGCGCAGGAGGGATTTCGGCGTCATCAGGATGAGCGGCTTGCGGAAGTCGCGCTTCAACTGCCGGCGAAGAATGTGGAAGTAGTTGGCCGGCGTGGTGCAGTTCGCCACCTGCATGTTGTCCTCCGCGCACATCTGCAGGAAGCGCTCCAGCCGGGCGGAGGAGTGCTCCGGCCCCTGGCCCTCATAGCCGTGGGGAAGCAGGCAGACGAGGCCGGACATCCTGAGCCACTTGCGCTCGCCCGACGAGATGAACTGGTCGAAAACGACCTGGGCGCCGTTGGCGAAGTCGCCGAACTGCGCCTCCCACAGCACCAGCGCCCGCGGCTCGGCCAGGCTGTAGCCATATTCGAAGCCGAGCACCGCCTCCTCCGAGAGCATCGAGTTGATGACCTCGTAGTAGGATTGCTGCGGTCCCAGATTGTTGAGGGGGATGTAGCGGCTCTCGTCGCGCTGGTCGTAGAGCACGGAGTGGCGCTGGGAGAAGGTGCCGCGCTCCGAATCCTGGCCGGAAAGGCGCACCGGGTTGCCTTCCATGAGGATGGAGCCGAAGGCCAGCGCCTCGGCGGTTGCCCAGTCGATGCCTTCGCCCGTTTCGATCATCTTCTTGCGGTTGTCGAGGAAACGGCGGATGGTGCGGTGCACCTCGAAATCCTCGGGCACCTCGGTAAGCTTCCTGCCGATCTCCTTCAGCGTCTTGACCGGCACGGCCGTCTTGCCGCGGCGCTGCTCGTCCTCGTTGTCGGCCTTCCTGAGGCCCGACCAGGCGCCGTCCAGCCAGTCGGCCTTGTTGGGCTTGTAGGACTGGCCCGCCTCGAACTCGGCCTCCATGTAGGAGCGCCAGTCCGTCTTCATCTTCTCGATCTCTTCCTCCGTGACGAGCCCCTCGTCCAGAAGCTTCCTGGAGTAGACCTCGGCCGTCGTGGGGTGCGAGCGGATCTTGCGGTACATGATCGGCTGCGTGAAGGACGGCTCGTCCGCCTCGTTGTGGCCGTAGCGGCGGTAGCAGAACATGTCGATGACCACCGGCTTGTGGAACTGCATCCGAAACTCGGTGGCCACCTTGGCCGCATAGACGACGGCCTCCGGGTCGTCGCCGTTGACGTGGAAGATCGGCGCCTCGATCATCTTCGCCACATCCGAAGGATAGGGCGAGGAGCGCGAGAAGCGCGGATTGGTGGTAAAGCCGATCTGGTTGTTGATGATGAAGTGCACGGTGCCCGCCACGCGGTGCCCGCGCAGGCCGGAAAGGCCGAAGCACTCCGCCACCACGCCCTGGCCGGCGAACGCCGCATCGCCGTGGAGAAGCAGCGGCATCACCTTGGCGCGCTCGGGAAGCCCGACGATCTCCTCGCGCGTGCGGCCGAAAAGCTGGTCCTGCTTGGCGCGGGCCTTGCCCATCACCACCGGATCGACGATCTCCAGATGCGAGGGGTTGGCGGTCAGCGACAGATGCACCGTGTTGCCGTCGAACTCGCGGTCGGAGGAGGCGCCGAGATGGTACTTGACGTCGCCTGAGCCTTCCACGTCGTCCGGCGCGAAGGAGCCTCCCTTGAACTCGTGGAAGATGGCGCGGTGCGGCTTGGCCATCACCTGTGCCAGCACGTTCAGCCGGCCGCGATGGGCCATGCCGAGCACGATCTCCTTCAGGCCCAGCTGTCCGCCGCGCTTGATGATCTGCTCGAGCGCGGGAATGAGCGCCTCACCGCCATCGAGACCGAAGCGCTTGGTGCCCTTGTACTTCACGTCGATGAACTGCTCGAAGCCTTCCGCCTCGATCAGCTTCTGCAGGATCGCCTTCTTGCCGTTGGCAGTGAAGGCAACGCCCTTGTCGGGCCCCTCGATGCGCTCCTGAATCCACGCCTTCTCCGCCGGGTTGGAGATGTGCATGAACTCCACGCCGAGGGTGGAGCAATAGGTGCGCCTCAGGATCGCCAGCATGTCGCGGATGGTGGCGGTCTCCAGCCCCAGCACGTTGTCGATGAAGATCGGCCGGTCGAGATCGGCCTCCGTGAAGCCGTAGGCTTCGGGCGACAGCTCGTTGTAGTCTTCCAGCGGCTTGGCGATGCCCAGCGGGTCGAGATCGGCATGCAGATGGCCGCGCATGCGGTAGGCGCGGATCATCATGATCGCCCGCACCGAGTCGCGGGTGGCACGCTGCACCTCGGCCTCGGTGATGGCGGCGCCCATCCTGGCCGCCTTCTCGCGGATCTTGTTGTCGAAGTGGCTCTCCATCGCGGCCCAATTGCCGTCGAGCGCGGAGACCAGCTCGCCATTGGCGGCGATCGGCCAGCCCTTCTTCTTCCAGGAGGCGCCCCTGGCGGCCTTTTTCACATCGGCCGCATCGTCCTTCAGCCGGCTGAAATAGGCGCGCCAGTCCTCGTTCACCGAGTTGGGGTCGGCCTCGTAGTCGGCATAGAGCTCCTCGATATAGGCGGCATTGCCGCCATAGAGGAAGGAGGTGAGGGAGAATGCGTCGTTGGCCTGATCTTGCCGTGCCATCTTTGTTCCGAAGCTATTGCTTCGTCTCCTCGTCTAGAGCGAATAGCGGGTGGCGAACAGGGAGTAGGGATGTCTCGCGCTCGTCGCCCATTCCCGCGCTTCCCTGTTGGCCACCCTCTATTAGCTGTTCGCTTTATCCCTTGATCGCCTCGACCAGCGTCGTGCCCAGCCGGGCCGGCGAGGGCGAAACCTTGATGCCGGCGCGCTCGAAGGCCTCGATCTTGCTCTCCGCGCCGCCCTTGCCGCCGGAGATCACCGCGCCCGCGTGGCCCATGGTGCGTCCGGGCGGGGCGGTGCGCCCGGCGATGAAGCCGGCCATCGGCTTTCTCCGCCCGCGCTTGGCCTCGTCGAGGATGAACTGCGCCGCATCCTCCTCCGCCGAACCGCCGATCTCGCCGATCATGATGATGGACTCGGTCTCCTCGTCGGCCAGGAACATCTCCAGCACGTCGATGAACTCGGTGCCCTTCACCGGGTCGCCGCCGATGCCCACGGCGGTCGTCTGGCCCAGGCCCTCGTTGGTGGTCTGGAACACTGCCTCATAGGTCAGCGTGCCGGAGCGCGAGACGACACCCACCGAGCCCTTCTTGAAGATGTTGCCGGGCATGATGCCGATCTTGCACTCCTGCGGCGTCAGCACGCCGGGGCAGTTCGGCCCGATGAGGCGGGAGCTCGACTTGTCGAGCTTCGCCTTCACGTGCACCATGTCCATCACGGGAATGCCTTCCGTGATGCAGACGATGAGCGGGATCTCCGCCTCGATGGCCTCGATGATGGCGGCGGCGGCTCCTGCCGGCGGCACATAGATCACGGAAGCGTTGGCGCCGGTCTTCTCCTTGCCCTCGGCGACGGAGGCGAAGATGGGAAGCTGTGCCCCGCTTTCCACCGAGCCCCAGGTCTCGCCGCCCTTCTTGGGGTGGACGCCGCCGACCATCTTCGTGCCGTAATAGGCGAGCGCCTGTTCGGTGTGGAAGGTGCCGGTCTTGCCGGTCAGGCCCTGGACCAGAACCTTGGTGTCTTTGTTGACGAGAATGGACATTCTTGCTCCTACAGCCGCTTCAGCTCGGTGACGGTCAAGTCGCTCCTGGCATTGCCGGTGTTCAGCGTGGTGGCCGGCTCGAACATCGGCACCACCGGCTCCTCGATCCAGGAGCGCGGGCGGTGCTCGACGGTGCCGTCGCGCAAGCCGATGGCGATGCCCCCGCGCAGGACGAGAATGGCCCCGTCCTCCTTCCCGTGGGCGTGCCGGCCGAACGTCTCGCCGAACCTGGCGATCTTGACCTGCGAATCGTTGACGTCCCCGGACACCATGGGGTCGAGCGTCCTTTGAATGTGGCGGTCTGCCGCTTCCAAAAGAGCGGTCTTCCGGGGAGGCATCGGATCAGGCTCCCCCGACCGCCTGAACGATCTTCTTCGCCGCGTCGTCCAGGTCGTCGGCGGGGATCACGTTGAGGCCGCTTTCGGACAGGATCTTCTTGCCGAGATCGACATTGGTGCCTTCGAGCCGCACCACCAGGGGCACCTTCAGCCCCACCTCCTTCACGGCGGCGACCACGCCCTCGGCGATCACGTCGCAGCGCATGATGCCGCCGAAGATGTTGACGAGGATGCCCTTCACGTTCGGGTCGGCGGTGATGATCTTGAAGGCCGCCGTCACCTTCTCCTTGCTCGCGCCGCCGCCCACATCGAGGAAGTTGGCGGGCTCGGCGCCATACAGCTTGATGATGTCCATGGTCGCCATGGCAAGCCCGGCACCGTTGACCATGCAGCCGATGTTGCCCTCCAGCGCCACATAGGCCAGGTCGTACTTGGAGGCCTCGATCTCCTTCTCGTCCTCCTCGCTGGCGTCGCGCAGCGCCACGATCTCGGGATGGCGGAACAGCGCGTTGTTGTCGAAGGAAACCTTGGCGTCGAGCACGCGCAGCCGGCCGTTCTTCATGACGATCAGGGGGTTGACCTCCAGAAGGCTCATGTCCTTCTCGGTGAAGGCCCTGTAGAGAGCGGGGAAGAGCGCCTCGCCGTCGCGTGCCGCCGCACCCTCCAGCTTCAGCGCCCCGTTGAGCCTGGCCACGTCGTCCGCCGTCACGCCCGTTTCCGGGTCGATGGGCAGCGTCAGGATCTTGTCCGGCGACTCCTCGGCCACGGCCTCGATGTCCATGCCACCCTCCGTGGAGACGACGAAGGCCGGCCGGCCCACCGTGCGGTCGATCAGGATGGAAAGGTAGAGCTCGCGGTCGATGTCGGCCCCGTCCTCGATATAGAGGCGGTTCACCTGCTTCCCGTCGGGACCGGTCTGCTTGGTCACCAGCGTGTTGCCCAGCATCTCGCGGGCGTTGGCGACCACCTCCTCGACCGACTTCGCAAGCCGCACGCCGCCCTTGGCGTCCGGCCCCAGCTCCTTGAAGCGGCCCTTGCCGCGGCCGCCGGCGTGAATCTGGCTCTTCACCACATAGAGCGGCCCGGGAAGCTTCCGCGCCGCGGCCTCCGCCTCCTCCGGGCTGAAGATGGCGATGCCATCCGCCACGGGCGCGCCATAGCCCCTGAGCAGTTCCTTGGCCTGATATTCGTGAATGTTCATGGAGCCGGCTCCTACTTCTTCAGGCTCGGGGCGATCTCCGCGCAGGCCTTGCACAGGCCGGCAACGGCTTCCACCGACTTGTCGAACATCTTCTGCTCGCTCTTGTTGAGGCCGATCTCGATGACGCGCTCCACGCCGCCGGCGCCGATCACCACCGGCACGCCGACATAAAGGTCCTTGACGCCGTACTGGCCGGAAAGATGCGCCGCGCAAGGCAGCACGCGCTTCTTGTCCTTCAGGTAGCTCTCGGCCATGGCAATGGCCGAGGAGGCAGGGGCGTAATAGGCGGAGCCGGACTTCAGAAGGCCGACGATCTCGGCTCCCCCGTTGCGGGTGCGGGTCACGATCTCGTCCACCCTCTCCTTCGAGGTCCAGCCCATCTTCACCAGATCGGGGATGGGAATGCCCGCCACGGTGGAGTAGCGCGTCAGCGGCACCATGGTGTCGCCGTGGCCGCCCAGCACGAAGGCCGTGACATCCTCGACCGAAACCTTGAACTCCTCGGCGAGGAAGTAGCGGAACCGGGCCGAGTCGAGCACGCCGGCCATGCCCACCACATGGCTCTTCGGCAGGCCGGAGAATTTCTGCAGCGCCCATACCATCGCGTCGAGCGGATTGGTGATGCAGATGACGAAGGCGTTCGGCGCGTATTTTCTAATGCCGGCGCCCACCTGCTCCATCACCTTCAGGTTGATGCCCAGGAGGTCGTCACGGCTCATGCCCGGCTTGCGCGGCACGCCGGCAGTGACGATGCACACATCGGCGCCCTCGATGGCGGCATAGTCGTTGGCGCCCTCGAACCTGGCATCGAAGCCCTCGATCGGCGAGGACTCGGCAATGTCGAGCCCCTTGCCCTGCGGAATGCCTTCGGCGATGTCGAACAGGACGACATCCCCCAGTTCCTTCAGCCCCGCCAGATGAGCGAGCGTGCCGCCGATCATGCCGGAGCCGATGAGAGCGATCTTGTCGCGAGCCATGTGGTGAAAATCCCCTCTCACTTAACACACGCCGGGGACGCCGTGCGAAAACCCGGCCGTTGCAGGGCTTCGGGCGGGCAAGCCGGCGCCCGAACGTCCCGTCTGGCATAGTGGTTCATGACAGAAAATTCAACCGGATAATTTCGGGCCAGTTATTTCAATCGGTTAGATATCTTTGGATTTACGTAAAGGTAAAAAATCATGGCGCTTATGCGGCGGAATGCGCGGTGCGGGCTCCGTTTTCCGCCCATTCATGGCTCTGCATCTCGACGAGCCGCGAGGCGGTGCGCGAGAACTCGAAGGCTTCGGTGCCGCGGTCGGCGGTGTACAGCCCCTCGGGCGGCGCCTCGGCCGAGACGAAGAGGCGCGTGCGGCTGTCATAAAGCGTGTCGATCAGCAGGATGAAGCGCTTGGCCTCGTTGCGCTGGGCAAGGCCCATCACCGGCACGCCGTCGATGAAGATCGTGTCGAAGCGGCGGGCGATGGCAAGGAAGTCGCGCGCTCCCAGCGGCTTGCGGCAGAGCTCCGCGAAGGTGAAGCGGGCGGCACGGCCGGCGGCGCGCGGCACCGTCACCGTGCGGCCCTTGATGTGGAGCTCCTCGCGGTGGGTTTCCCGGCCCTCCGTTGCCGCCTGCCAGGCGGCATCCATCATGCGCTCGCTGTCGGCGTCGAGCGGCGTCATGTAGACGGGCAGGCGGCTCAGCTTCTCCAGCCGGTAGTCGGTGTCGGCATCCAGGTGGAGCACCTGCGCATGGCGCTTGAGAATGTCGATGAAGGGCTCGAACAGGCCGCGGTTGAGGCCGTCGCGATAGAGATCGTCGGGCGCCACGTTGGAGGTGGCCACCAGCACCACGCCCTCGGCAAAGAGGGCGGAGAAAAGGCGCGAGAGGATCATCGCATCGGCGATGTCGGTGACGGTGAACTCGTCGAAGCACAGCACCCAGGCCTGCCGCGCCAGCTCCGCCGCCACGGGGGGAATCGGGTCCTTCTCGCGCGTTTCGCCGTTCTTCAGCGCCGCACGGTGGCGGGCGATGCGGTCGTGCACGTCGGCCATGAAGTCGTTGAAGTGGGCCCGCCGCTTGCCGCGCACCGGCACCAGCTCGAAGAACATGTCCATCAGCATGGTCTTGCCGCGCCCCACGCCGCCATGGATGTAGAGTCCTGTCACGGGACCCTTCCTGTGGCGTTTGGCGAACAGCCAGCCGAGCGCGCTCGACTTGCGGGCCAGCCGCCGTTCCTCGATGCGGTCGATCAGGTGATCGAGCGCGGCCACCACCTTCTGCTGGGCGGGGTCGCGCGCCAGGGCGCCGGTCTCCACCATGTGCGCATAGCGCTGCGCGACCGTCAGATGCGTCACGAGGCCGTCGCGCAGGGACATGGGGGTACACCGCAGGGCAATTGGCGCGTTCGGGCGAAAAGGCGGGCGGCACGGCCCGCCACGGCGTCAGCGGGACAGGGTGACGGGTGCCCCGTCGATGGTCTGCCCGTCGAGCCGCTCGTTGCCGCTCGAATAGAGCCGCGCGATGGTCTCGCCGCCATCGTTGTAGATCTCGACCTGCTTGCCCGCCAGATCCCAGCCGCGCATATCGGCCAGCACGCCCGCACAGCCGCGCGTGCCGCCCCGCGAGGCGTTGCCATACTTGGTCAGCGTCAGGAACATCTGGCAGGTGGTGCCGCCGGAATTGACCGTCCAGGAGCCCAGGAGACTGTTCTTCTCGATCGTCGCCGCGGCAGCCTCCACGCCTGCCTGCGCCTGCGGGTCGACGGCCGCCATGTCGGTGCCGGGTTGCTCGGGAACGGCGGGAAAGGCGCTGTCGCTGTTGGGGGCGCTCGGCGGCGGAAGCTGGTTCCCCGTCACCGTGCCGGAGGGAGCCGGCGGCAGCGGCGCGGGCGTATAGGTGGCGTTGTTGGCGAAGCGGCCGGACTGGCAGCCGGCCAATCCGAGCGCCAGCAGCGAAATGGCGAGAATTCCCGTTTTCCTGTGTGGCATCCCTCTCTCCGTTCCGGGCTGCGTGCCCTCGATGACGCCTCGGATCGTGTCCAATCGTGGCGAAGTTTGGAAATTATCACACACAACCATGGTTAAGAACCGGTTTCGGCGCAGAAAATTGCCGCCATCCGCCCGGCGAGGCTGCCTTTACGGCGGAACCGGCGGCCGCGCAAGCGCGTTGTCGCCACGCTCCGCACCTGCGCACGAAAGGTTGCCCCATGCTCAAATGGATCGTCATCCTGCTCATCGTCGCCGCCGTCGCCAGCCTGCTCGGGCTCAACAGCCTGGCCGGCGCGGCGATGACGGGAGCCAAGATTCTCATTGCCTTCGTTCTCGTCCTCTTCCTGCTGGTCGCACTGGGCATCGTGGCCATCGCGTGAGCCCGGCGGCTGGTAATTTGCCGCATCATCCGCCATATAGGCCACAAAACCCGACGGATCGGAGCCCGATGGCGCAGCCGGCAGCCTTTGCGAAGATGAACGGACTCGGCAACGAGATCATCGTTGCCGACATGCGCGGGCGTGGCGACCGCGTGCTGCCGGCCGCGGCGGTGGCGCTCGCCGCCGATCCCGCGACGCGCTTCGACCAGATCATGGCCATCCACGACCCGCGGGTGGGCGGCACGGACTATCACGTGGAGATCCTCAATGCCGATGGCAGCGCGGCGCAGGCGTGCGGCAACGGCATGCGCTGCGTGGTGCAGGCGCTCGCCGCCGAGACCGGGCGCCGAAGCTTCGTCTTCGCCACCGCCGCCGGCATCCTGGAGGCGCGGGAGCACGAGGACGGGCTGATCTCGGTCGATATGGGGCGCCCGCGCTTCGGCTGGCAGGAGATCCCGCTGGCCGAGGAGTTCCGCGACACACGCATGATCGAGCTGCAGGTGGGACCCATCGACGCGCCGGTGCTGCATTCGCCCTCCGTCGTCTCGATGGGCAATCCCCATGCCGTCTTCTGGGTGGAGGACGACGTGAACGCCTACGACCTTGCCCGGTTCGGCCCGCTTCTCGAACATCATCCGATGTTTCCCGAGCGTGCCAACATCACCATCGCCCGCGTGACGGCGCGCGATGCCATGACGATCCGCACATGGGAGCGCGGCGCCGGGCTGACACGCGCCTGCGGCTCGGCCGCCTGCGCCGCCGCGGTGTCGGGTGCGCGCACGGGGCGCACGGACAGGCAGGTGACCGTCACCGTGCCGGGCGGGCCGCTGGAGATTGCGTGGCGCGAGGACGATCACGTGGTCATGACGGGCCCGGCGGAGTGGGAGTTCTCCGGCCGCTTCGATCCCGAGACGGGCGCCTGGGAGCGCGATACGGAGGGCGCGGCCTGATGGCGGTCGATGTCGTCACCTTCGGCTGCCGGCTCAACGCCTATGAGTCGGAGGTCATCCGGCGCGAGGCGGATGCGGCGGGCCTTGGGCGCCTGGAGGGCGGTGCCGTGGTGGTCAACACCTGCGCGGTGACGGGCGAGGCCGTGCGCCAGGCGCGCCAGGCAATCCGCAAGGCGCGGCGCGACAATCCGCATGCGCGCATCATCGTCACCGGCTGCGCCGCGCAGACCGAGCCTGCCACCTTCGCCGCCATGGAGGAGGTGGACCTCGTGCTCGGCAACGAGGAGAAGCTCAGGCGCCATAGCTACCGCGCGCTGCCGGATTTCGGCGTCAACCAGTTCGAGAAGGTGCGCGTCAACGACATCATGGCGGTGCGCGAGACGGCTTCCCACATGGTGGACGCCATCGAGGGGCGCGCCCGCGCCTTCGTGCAGGTGCAGAACGGCTGCGACCACCGCTGCACCTTCTGCATCATCCCCTACGGGCGGGGCAATTCGCGCTCCGTGCCCATGGGTGCGGTGGTCGATCAGGTCAGGCGGCTGGTCGACAACGGCTATCGCGAGGTGGTGCTCACAGGGGTGGACCTGACGAGCTTTGGCGCCGACCTGCCGGGTCGTCCGCGGCTCGGCCGGCTGGTGCGCACCATCCTGCGCGAGGTGCCGGCGCTCCAGCGCCTGCGCCTGTCCTCCATCGATTCCATCGAGGCGGATGAGGCGCTGCTTGCCGCACTCGCCGAGGAGGAGCGACTGATGCCGCACCTGCACCTGTCGCTGCAGCATGGCGACGACATGATCCTCAAGCGCATGAAGCGGCGCCACCTGCGTGCCGATTCGATCCGCTTCTGCGAGCAGGTGCGCCGGCTCAGGCCCGATGTGGTGTTCGGCGCGGACATCATCGCAGGCTTTCCCACCGAGACGGAGGCGATGTTCGACAACGCGCTTGCCATCGTCGAGGAGTGCGGGCTCACCCATCTGCACGTCTTCCCCTTCTCGCCGCGCGCCGGCACGCCGGCGGCGCGCATGCCGCAGCTTCCGCGCGCGCTCGTCAAGGAGCGCGCCGCCCGGCTGCGCGCGGCAGGCGATGCGGCCTACCGCAGGCATCTGGAGATGCTGCAGGGCACGCGCCAGCGCATCCTGGTGGAGCGGGAAGGTCTCGGCCGCACCGAGGGTTTCGCGCTCGCCGCAGTCTCGGCGGGCCGGCCCGGCGAGATCGTCGAGGCCGTCATTGCAGGGCATGACGGCGAGCGGCTGACGGCGGTCGCCGCCGAAAGCCAGGCGGCATGACAGCGTAAAGGGACCCATGGCGTTCGGATTCATCAAACGCGTCTTCTCCTTCGGCAAGAAGGAGGTGGAGGAAAGGCCGCAGGACGAGGCGGTCCCCGAGACGGCGAATGGCGAGGAAAAACAGCCCGAGGCGCCCGCCGAGACCGCCGCGCCCTTGACCGGCGAGCGGGCGCCGGTGGAGGCTGTTCCAGAGCCAGAGCCAGAGCCAGAGCCAGAGCCAGAGCCAGAGCCAGAGCCAG
>NZ_JAODNW010000040.1 GCF_025398255.1 Chelativorans intermedius
TTCAGGGGCGGGTCGCTTCAACATGACCCAGTGAATCAAAAACCCCCGGCCAAAGCCAGGGGTTTGTCAGCGGTCTGGCCGCCCCTCGGGCGGCCTTTTTCTTCTCAGGTGTTTTTCAGTAGACGGGTTTATCGTTTCACTGAAACGCTGATCCGGTCTATTTGTTTGTTTTTGCCCCATTTGTGCGACGCAAGATGTTTCCATCTTGCTGCAAAATGCTCTAGCTCGGCCAGCGCCGATGGCGATCGTCGATGTTGAAGACATGCGCGTGGCGCCACCCGTGCGGCGTGCGCACGGCGTCGGCGATGTGCGGGTCCGCCGGATCGAGATCCGTGTGCTCGTGCTCCAGGACGAACTTGTCGCCGCGGACCGGCCATAGCAACAGTGCCGTCAGCACGCCCGTGACCGCGAGCAGGCCCAAGACAAGCGCCGTTTCGGCCATGCCGAGGCGCGCGCCCAGCCAGCCCGCGAGCGGATAGGTGACGAGCCAGCAGGCGTGTGACAGGGCGAAATGGGCGGCAAAGACCGGGGACAGATCCTCCCTTTGCGCGGAGCGCCGAAGCAATCGGCCGGACGGCGTCAGAACCACGGCGTAGCAGAAGCCGACCACCAGCCACAGGGCCAGAAAGCCCGGCCAGCCGGGTCGCGTGAAGCTGCCGAGACCAAGCGACAGGCCCAGGAACAACGTGCTGACCACCGCGGCACCGGCCAGCATGACCGTCCGGTCGTCGAGGCGGTCGAGCAGCCGCGGCAGGAGCAGCGCCGCCGTCATACTTCCCGCGCCGAAGGCGCCGAGCGCCATCGCCACCTGCGGCTCGCCCAGACCGAAGCCGGCGCGCACGATCACGACCGTGTTGACGATGACCATCGCCCCGATGGCCGCCGCGGCGAGGTTCAGCGACAACAGTCCGCGCAGGCGCGGCGTCGCCAGATAGATCCGCATGCCTCGGCTCAGCCGGTCGAGGAAGGGCTGCGCCTGTTGCGCGCGCTCTCTGCGCGGCAGTGCCGCCGAAACGACGAGCAGCGCGGACAGAAGGAAGCCGAACACCGTCCCGCCGAAAAGCCAGTGATAGCTGACGAACAGCAAGGCGAGGCCGGCAAGGACGGGGCTCACCAGGTTTTCCAGGTCGTAGGCCAGCCGCGAAAGCGACAGCGCGCGCGTATACTGCCGCTCGTCGGGCAGGATTTCGGGGATGAGCGCCTGGAATGTCGGCGTGAAGGTCGCCGACGCGCCCTGCAGCACGAAGATAAGGAGATAGATCTGCCATACCGAATCCACGAAGGGCAGACACAGAGCAGCCGCGGCACGGATCAGGTCCATCGCCACCAGCACGCGGCGCGGCGGCAGTCTCGAAACAATGGCATTGGCCAGCGGAGACAGCCCAACATAGGCGACCATCTTGATGAAGAACACGGTCCCCAAAACGACGCCGGCCTCCTCGCCCGCCGCATCGAAGGCAAGAAGGCCGAGGGCGACCGTCAGCAGGCCGGTTCCCAGAAGGGCGATGATCTGGGCACTGAACAGACGCTGGTAAGTCGGATTGCGCAGCACCTCGAAAAGCATGGGACTCGTCCCTCTAGCTATGCGCACCTACTTTGCACCAAAAAGCTTCCTGAACCACCCCTTGATCACTGCGCCGATCAGGCTCAACGCGTTGAGTTCGTTCGAGCGGGAGCCTCCGGCCTTCCCGGAGCGCGGCTCCCCTTTCGCCTCGCCACCGCCGGGTGCGGAAGACGCCGGTTGCGCATCGGAGGCGGCTTCGCCGTCCGACAGCTCCGCTTCGAGATTGGCCGCGAAATCTTCCGTCAGCTTGGCCGCTACGGCTTCTACGATGCCGCCGCGCGAAAACTGCGCCAGCGCACCGGAAAGCGTATAGTCGACGGCCACCACCACCTTGGTGGCGCCGCCGCCGTCCGCCTCCTCCAAGGCATAGCGAACATTGCCCTTGGCGCGCGAGCCCTGGCTCTTGTCGATCCCGGAGCCCTTGATGACACCCGTATAGCCAGCCTCGTCGCGCTCGATGTCGGCTTCGCCGGCGAAATTCGCCTTCACCGGTCCCAGCTTGACGGTCATGCGGCCCTTGGCGTGGTTCGGGGTCGGCGGCTCAGTCAAGCTGGCGCCGGGAAGGCAGCCGACCACCGTCTCGATATCCTGGAAGACGGCCCAGACCTTTTCTCTGGGCTGTGCAACAACGAATTCCTGCTTCAGCTCGGCCATTTGGGTCTTTCCTGTTGTCGGCGGGCGAAAGGCAGCGGCTTACTCCGCGCTTTCCACCCCACACCAGTCGTGAATCGCCAACGCCATCACCTTGATGGCTGTGATGAAGTCGTCGATCGACACGTACTCGTCATTGGCGTGCATGACGGATGTGGAACCCGGACCGAAAATGACGGTGGGCGTGTCGGCATACTTGTTGAGGAAACGCGTGTCGGCCGCACCCTGGCGCCCCGAGATCACCGGCTCCTTGCCCGTAAGCTCCTTGTAGATGCCGCTCAGCATCTCGACGATCGGATGATCGGTGGGGATTTCCGAGGCCTCGGCGTCGTAGCCGACGAAGCGGACCACCGGCGGGTGGTCCTTCATCCAGGGGTCTTCAGCGGCGACCTTGGCGATTTTGTCGACCAGGCTCTGCTTGACGCCCTCGTGGTCTTCGCCCGGCACCGTGCCAATCGAGCCCTTCAGCACGGCGCTGTCGGGAAAGGCGCTCGGATAGCTGCCCGCCTGAAAACTGCCGATCAGGCACGGCAGGGAGTCGATGGCGACGGGATAGAGCGGATGCGTCACCGTTGCGACGCGCTCGTCCTCGAGCTCCTGCACCGCCTTGACGATCTTGTTGCCGAGTTCGATACCGCTGATGCCCTCGTAGCGCTTCTGGACACCCGCCGGCTTGCCCTGGACCGTGATCTCGAACCAGATGCGCCCGATGCAGGCCGGCTGGATGTGCAGATCGCTGGTCTCGCCGGAAATGCCGGCGTCGGCGCGGTAGCCGCGGATGACGGTGTCCAGCGTCCCGTGTCCGCTGACCTCCTCGTCGATGACCACGTTGATGTAAACGTCGCCCTTCGTCCGCAGCCCGAGCTGCTTCAGGAACTCGACAGCCAGGATATGGCTGGCGACACCGCTCTTCATGTCGGCCGAACCGCGCCCGTAGATGCGCCCGTCGCGGATCTTCGCCGACCACGGATCGTCGGTCCAGCCCGATCCGTCACCGACCGGGATAACGTCGGTGTGGCCGTTGAGAAGCAAGGAACGACCGCCACCGGTGCCCTTGTAGGTGGCGACGATGTTGGGCCGGTTTTCGTATCCACGCGCGACCGGACGGTACCCGGGGTGCTTCTTCAACTCCTCCCAATCCGTCTCCCACATGTCCACGTCGAGCCCGATCTTGCGCATGTGCTCGGCAACGAACTTCTGGATCGCGGCCTCGTCTCCGGTAACGCTCGGAATGGCGATCATCCGGCGGAGGAACTCGATCGCATAGTCGCGGTTCTCCTCGACTTTGTCGATGATGGCCTGGCGATGATCAGTGCTCATTGATTGCTCCTTTGACGCATGTTTGTCCAGTGGGACCCCACTGCCACGGGACGCGAAGGCCGCGTCCTCAGTTCATCATGTTCGGCAGCCCCAGCACGATCTGCGGAAAGGCGATCATCAGGGCCATAAGAAGGATGTTGATGAGGATGAAGGGAACGGCCGCCTTGTAGATGTCGCCGATGGTCACGTCCGGCGGGGCAATGCCTTTCATGACGAAAAGGGACAGCCCGAAGGGCGGCGTGATCGTCGCCATCTCCAGGTTGAGCATCATGATCGTGCCGAACCAGATCGGATCCCAGCCGAGTGCGTTGATGATCGGCAGGAAGATCGGGACGGTGACGAGCACGATCGACGTCTGCTCCAGGAACATGCCGAGGAACATGACGACCAGCTGCATCAGGATGAGCAGGATGATCGGATGGACCGGCAGATCCGTCGCGAAATTGGTGATGGCCGTCGTCACCCCTGCGAAGCTCAGAAGCTGGCTGAAGCCGGCCGATCCGGTGAGGATGATCAGCACCATGATGGACAAGGATGTCGCCGAGGCGATCGAGGTGCGCATCATCTTCCAGTTGAGGTAGCCATAGAGCCCCGCCAGGATACAGGTGACGAAGGCGCCCAGCGCCGCCGCCTCTGTCGGCGTCGCCACGCCGTAGAAGATGGCCAGGATCACGAAGACGATGATCGAGACCGGCGGGATCAGGTGGATGAAGGTCTCCTTCAGGCGCTGAGACATCGGCACCTGCGGCACCTGGTAGGCAGGCGCCAGTTTCGGATTGAGCACGCAGCGAAGCACGATGTAGGTCGCGTACATGACCGCCAGCAGGAGCCCCGGCACGACGATCGCCACGAGGATCTTGGCCACCGAGAAGCCGCCCAGGCTGGCCAAAACGATGGCGAGCGTGCTCGGCGGGATCAGAATGGCGAGACTGCCGCTTGCCAGGATGGGTCCGAGCGTCATCGATTTCGCGTAGGCCCTCTCCCGCATCTCGGGCAGCAGCGCCGAGCCGAGAATCGCCACGCTCCCCATCGCCACGCCCGTCAGCGCGCCGAGCACGGCGCCGGTGGTGATGGCGAGGACCGCCAGGCGGCCGGCGACGAAGCCGATCCAGTGATCGAGAACGTCGATCATCTTCCGAGCGATGCCCGAGTGGAACATGATCGCGCCCATGAGCACGAACATCGGGATCGGCACCAAGACGAAGGTCGAGATCGAACTCTCGATGCTCATGACGATCTGGTTGAAACCGGACGTGCCGCCCCAGAGGAAATAAACTCCCACCATATTGACCAGCAGAAAGGCGAAGGCGACCGGCAGCCCGATGATCAGGAGGATGCCGAGGCCCGAAAAGAAGGCCAGAAGAAATTGCCACCACTCCATACAGACTCAGGCCTCCAGCTTCGGTTCTTGTTCATCGTCGAAGGCGCCGCGATGGGCGGCCAGCGCACGGCGCACGAATTCGATCCCGAGCAGAAGGGCGCCGACCGGGATCGGAAAGAGGCCGATCGCCCGCGGGATTTCCAGCTCCTGCACCACCATGATGCCGCGTGCCAGCGAGGTCTGAACGGCAACGAAACCGTAGTAGCTGACAACGAAGCATATGATGGCACCGACCACCGAGTTGAGAACGATGAGATTGCGCCTCACTGCCGTGCGTGCCCCGCTCAGCACCAGATCGACGGTGACATGCGCGTTGTGGCGCAGGACCCAGACGCCGCCGAGAAAGGTCATGTAGACCATGGCAGTTCCGCTGAGTTGATCGATCCCGATGATCCCTCGTCCCGCCACACCACGCAGGCCGACCTTGAAGACGGTGGCCAGCATGATGGCCACCAGAAGGAGCCCGGCAAGCACGGCAAAGAAATTAACGATCCAGGTGAAAAACTTTTCCAAAAGCTGCATGGCGCAACCCCTGACGCCGCCCTGATCTTGTGTTTATGGGACCGCGACCGCGCCTATGATGCCGCGCGGTCGCGATGCTGCCGATCCGACGTCACTCGCGCCCGAGCAGACGCGAAACTTCGGAGATCTGATCCTCGCTCAGGACCTCCTGGTAATACTCCCACAGCGCGTCGTTGGCGATCTCGGTCCACTTCTCCGATTCCTCCTCGGAGATGGGCAGGATCTCCATTCCGGCCGCCTTCATCTTCTCGATCTGCTCCTGCTCGTTCTTCAGGAACCAATCCTGCGCGAAGGTCTGCGCCTCAACCACGGCCTCGGTCAGGATGTCCTGCACTTCCGGAGAGAGGCTCTCCCACTTGTCGAGGTTCATGGCGAGCCCCGCACCGCTGCGATACATGGGCTGGTCGACCAGGTACTCGGTCACCTCTTCCCAGCCGTTGTTGGTGTAGCCGTCGGCCACGGGCCATGTGAACCCGTCAACCGTGCCGCGGTCGATTGCAAGGAAGATGTCGCTCGGCGGCAGCGTGATCGGCTCGGCCCCGACGGCCTCCACGAAGTGGCGCAGCAGCGGCGCGACGCGGATCTTCTTGCCCTGAAGGTCCTCCACCGACTCGACCTGGAAATTGGTGCTCAGCTTGTGCGTGCCGACGCCAACGTCGCCGGCCGCATGGGCAAGGTAGCGCACGCCCTTCCCGGCGAACATGTCGACCAGGTATTCATAGATCTCCGAGCCAGGACCACCATCGGGGACCTTGAGATCGGAAAGTTCGGTGAAGTCGCCGCCGGGCACGACGCCAGCCCAGTAGTTCGGCGCTCCGTACCATACGTCGAAAACGCCGTTCACCAGCGCCTCGGGCTGGTCAAAGGTCGGCACCACGTCGGACGCGCCGAGATACCTGATCTCCACCTTGCCTTCGCCCAGCCGGTTGACCGCTTCCATGAACTTGTTGCCGATCTCCGCCGTGGGTGAAGGTCCGATCGGAAACGCGCCGACCATCCTGAGCGTGACCTTCTCCTGCGCAACGGCAATGGTGGCGGCGCTCGAAAGCGCGGCCACCGCAAGCGCACCGAGAGCCGCTTTGATCGCTTTGTTCATTCCGTTCTCCCTTGCATTGTTCCAATGTTCTGGCGGCCGCTGGCCGCTTCCGCCGTCAGTTCCCCTCAGGCACCCTGAGCGAGGCTGATATAGCCAAACCTAATACGTTGGTCGTGTTTTTGTCTACAATCTTTTTTTCATTGCATACAAGACGCCCGATGAGTAGTTTCCTCGCAGGCTGGGAAATCCGTGCCCGCGCGTATGCCGGCGCATCAGTTTCGATTACGGCTGAAACCAGCGGAAAACCTTTTCCTCGAGCCCGCACCGGGGCTTGCAACCAAGGGACCTGCAGATGAGACCTTCGGAATTCGAGTATCACAAGGCGGACAGCCTGGAGCAGGCGCTGGCGCTGCTTCAGGAGTTTGGCGACGAGGGGCGGCCGATCGCCGGCGGCCAGAGCCTCGTGCCGATGATGAACCTGCGGCTGGCGCGCCCCGCTCACCTGGTGGATATCAACGGCCTGGGGCTGGACACGATCGAAAAAAAAGACGGCGTCATCCGCATCGGCGCCCTCGTCCGCCACGAGCGCTATCTTGCCGAGCCGCTCATCATCGACAATTTTCCCGCCTTCATCGACGGCGTGCGCGCCATCGGGCATCCCACCATCCGCCGCAATGGCACGATCGGCGGAAGCCTGGCCCACGCGGACCCGACGGCCGAACTGCCGCTTCTGTGCATGCTTCACGATGGGGAAATCATCGCCGCGTCCGCCGGGGGTGAGCGGCGCCTCCCCGCCACGCGGTTTTTCGAAGGCGCCTACATGACGGTGCTGGAGGCGGGCGAGATGATTGTCGCCGTTGAACTGCCCGTGCCGCCTGCGTCCTCCTCGGGCGCCTTTGTCGAGATGGCGGAGCGGCGTGGTGATTTCGCGATTGCCGCTTGCGGCGTGACATTGGAACACGCCAGAGGCCGCGTCACCCGCGCAGCGGTCGCCTGTTCGGGTGCCGGCCAGACGGCCATGCGCGCTCCACAGCTGGAGGAAGCACTGGAAGGCCTGGAGTTGGCGCACCCGGATGCCGCGGCTGCCATCGCCGCCTTCACCGAAACCCTCAATCCCCCGGACGACCATTCCGCCAGCGCGGACTACCGCCGCGCGCTGGTCGGGCAGTTGACGGAGCAGGCCCTGGCCACCGCCTGTTCCCGCGCAATGGAGGCATCATGATCGAGATCACCCTCGAAGTGAACGGCGAGACGCGCCGGCTCAGCGTCGAGTCGCGCCGCCTGCTCGCCGACGTTCTACGCCAGGAGTTCAACCTGTCGGGCGTGCATATCGGCTGCGCCCACGGTGCCTGCGGCTGCTGCACGGTTCATCTCGACGGCAAGCCGCGCCTGTCCTGCCTCACCTTCGCCGCCCAGTGCGACGGAAAGTCGGTCCGCACGGTGGAAAGCGTCGGCGGCGTCGGCGCCGACCACCCGCTGCAGAAAGCCTTCCGCAGCGAGCACGGCCTGCAGTGCGGCTACTGCACGCCGGGCTTCATCATGACGCTCATTCCGTTCGTCGAGGAAATGACGGCCGAGCGGCGCATGCCCGACGAGGAGGAGATTCGCGAAGCCATGAGCGGCAATATCTGCCGCTGCACCGGCTACCAGGGCATCGTCGAGGCGGTGCGCAAGGTCATCGGTGAAAATCTCGAGGAGGGCGCCCAGGCATGACCCAGCAGATGGACCGGCCGAAGCATATCGGCGCCCGCATTCAGCGTTTCGAGGACACGCGCCTGCTTGCCGGCACGGCACGCTATATCGACGATATCCGGCTGCCGAACATGCTGCATCTGCGCTTCGTCCGCGCGCAGATGGCGCATGCGAAAGTCCTTGAGATCGACACCGAGGCGCTCGAGGATATCGGTTTCCCGACGCAGGTCTTCACCGGCGCCGATATCGGCGATCTGTCGATCAAGGCGCACCAGGACTATCCGGAGATGCAGTATTCGGAGCAGCCTCTGCTTGCCAGGGAGCGCGTCCGCTTTGTCGGCGAGGCCGTCGCCGCAGTGCTGGCCGACGACGCCTATCAAGCCGAAGACGCCGCCGAAATGGTCTTTGTCGATTACGAGCCGCTGCAGGTCGTCACGACCATGGATCAGGCGCGCGATCCGGAGGTCCCCGGCCTCTTCGACGGCTGGCGCACCAACATCTTCGTGGAACGGCAGATGAAGGGCGGCGACATCGCCCAGGCAAAGGCCGAGGCCGCCCACGTGATCAAGCGCACCTATACCACCCAGCGCCAGGCCGGCGTGCCCATGGAGGGGCGCGGCGTCGCCGCCGAATACGACCCCGCCAGCCGAATGCTGACGGTATGGTCGTCGACGCAGATACCGCATCTCGTACGCACCTATATCGCCGAGGAGCTTGGGCTGCCGGAATCGCGTCTGCGCGTCGTCGCGCCTGACGTCGGCGGCGGGTTCGGCGTCAAGGGACAGGTATTCCCGGAAGAAGTGCTCGTCCCCTGGCTGGCGATGAAGACGGGGCGCCCGGTGAAATGGGTGGAGGACCGCCGCGAACATCTCACCTCCAGCATCCACGCGCGCGACCACAGTCACACGCTCGAGGCATATGTGTCCGAGGATGGCCGGCTTCTCGGGCTGAAGGCGGACATCAGCGTGGATGTCGGGGCTTACTCCACCTTCCCGTTCACCGCTGCGGGCGACCCCGGCATGGCGGCCAAGGTGATGCCCGGCCCGTACGACTTCCAGCACTATGAAGCCACCTTCCGCGCCCTGGCGACGAACAAGTGTCCGATCGGCACATATCGCGGCGTCGGGCGGCCATCGGCCGTCTTCGCGCAGGAGCGGCTGATGGACGACATCGCCAACGAGCTCGGCCTCGATCCGATCGAGTTCCGCCTCAAGAACGTCGTCCGGGACTTCCCCTATACCAACGCCCTCGGCTTCACCTACGACCCCGGCTCCTATGCCGAGACGCTGGAGAAGATGCGCGACCTTCTGGCCGAGGACCGGGCAGCGGCCGAAGCCTCGAGCAATGACCCGGACAAGCGCATCGGCGTCGGGCTCGCCTGCTTCGTCGAGCAGACGGCGCACGGCACGCCCGACTTCACCCGCCGCCGGGTGCCGATCGAAACCGGCTACATCGCCGCCCGGGTGGAGATGACGCCCGACGGGCAGGCCCTCGTCGACATCGGCCTGCAGAACCACGGCCAGGGTCACGAGACCGTCATGGCCCAGGTCGCCGCCGATGCGCTGGGGATCGATCCGAAGGACGTGCACGTGCGCCATGGCGACACGTTGACGACCCCCTATTCCGTCGGCACCTGGGGCAGCCGCGGCGGTGCGCTGGGCGGCGGCGCCGTGCATGTCGCCGCGGGCCGGATCGCCGACAAGCTCAAGGCCATCGCCGGCCACCTCCTGCAATCGGACCCGCAGAAGATCGTGCTGCAGAACGGCATAGCCCATCCCGAGGGCCAGCCCGACAGGCATGTCGCCGTGGCCAAGCTGGCGCGCACCGCGCTGCGCAATGTCGACCAGCTGCCGGCGGGCATGGAGCCGGGTCTGGAGGCGCAATATTCTCTGGACGGTCCCAACGACGGCACCTACTCAAACGCCGTGCATGCGGCGGTGGTCGAGATCGACACCAAGACCGGCAAGATGCAGCTCAAGCGCTTCGTCGTGGTCGAGGACTGCGGGACGATCCTGAACCCGCTCATCGTCGACGGCCAGGTGCGCGGCGGCGTCGTGCAGGGCATCGGATCGGCCATGCTCGAGCACTTCATCTATGACGAGGACGGTCAGCCGCTCACCGTCACCTTCGCCGACTATCTGATGCCGCTGGCCACCGAGATCCCGGAGATCGAGCTGCACCACATCGAAACGCCGACACCGCTCACGCCCCTCGGCGCAAAGGGCCTCGGCGAAGGCGGGGCAATCGGCCCGGCGGCGGCGATCGCCAACGCAGTCGCCGACGCGCTGGGTATCGAGGTGACGAAGACGCCGCTCAACGCCAACGCCCTGTGGCATCTGGCGCGACAGGCCGAAAAGAACCGGGCCGAGTGACACGAAAGGGCGTCGCCCTGCCCCGCTTTCCCTTCCGGGCCGCCGCGAGGCGGCCCTTTCATTTCCCTATGCCCGCTGATAGGAACACCTTGTCGACAAGATGTTCCTATTGGCAGGGCGAAACGCATGAATGATCAAGCCTCCACCGGCGCGGAGACGAACGGCGCCAAGCGCAAGCGCGGGCTCGGCGTAGCGACCGCCTATGCCACGCTCAAGCGCGAGATCCTGGAGCTAAGGATCCCGCCCGGCAGTCTCATCGACGAGATCAAGCTGACCGAGCGTTTCGGCATGTCGCGGACGCCCATCCGCGAGGCCCTCGTCAAGCTGGCGAGCGATGGACTGGTCGTCACCCTCCCCAACCGCTCGACGGTCGTCGCGCCCATCGACTTCCTGGAGATGCCGCAATTCTTCGACGCGCTCTCCCTGATGTACCGGGTGACCACGCGGCTGGCCGCCGTCAACCGGACAGAGGACGAAATCGCCTCGATTCGCTCGCTGCAGGAAGGCTACGCCGAGGCGGTGGCGGCCAAGGACGTCTCCGGCATGATCGAGGTGAACCGCAACTTTCACGCCGAGATCGCACGGGCGGGCAAGAACCGCTATTACACGGAACTCTTCGAGCGGCTGCTCGACGAGGGGCGCCGTCTCCTGCGCTTCTACTACTCCTCCTTCAACGACGAACTGCCGAGCGTCTATCTCGACGAGCACGAGGAGATGGTCGCCGCCATCGAAGCCCGGGACGTTGCCCGCGCGGACCGCGTGGCCCGGGCGCATGCGGATCAGATCGTCCGCCAGATTCAGGCCTATATCGCCGCCGACCGCCGCGTGAACGCCGAATTAACGCTCTGATCGTTCGGCCCCCGCCGCATTCTCCCTGCGAAACTGGCGGCGCCGAGTGCTCGCCGAACACGATGCCGAAATCTTGTATATTTATTGTCGACACGAAAGGTCTTCTGCATTAGCCTTTATCCGTGGCTGGAGGGCCGGCGCGCCCGGCCAGCGAAACCTCCGGTTCCGCGCGACGGGCGACCGGAACCGCCTGGCGTCATGCCCTGGCGCCGTGGAACAGACAAACAACAGGGGATTGCAATGTTCGAACGCATAAGAAAATGGGGGCTGGTCGTGCCGCTCCTGACGGTCGGCACGACCGCAATGGCCCAGGAGGTCACCTGGCAGGTGCCGACCTCGGTGCCCGAGGGCTCGCCTTTCTACGTCAACTTTCTCGAGCGCTTCGCCGAGAACGTCGACGTTCTGACCGATGGCCGTGTCGAGATCGAACCCTTCGGCGCCGGTGTTCTCGTGCCTGCCCTGCAGGTCTATGACGGCGTGCGCGACGGCATCGTCCAGGCCGGCCACTCCACCCCGAGCTACCGGGTCAACCAGGATCCGATCAACGCGATTTTCGCCGGCTTTCCCGGCGGCATGGGACCCGAGGCCTACATCACCTGGATCTACGAGGGCGGCGGCAAGGAAGCGCTCTACGAGCTGCGCGCCGAGGAAGGCTTCAAGAGCCTCATCGTCGGCATCGGCTCTTCCGAAATCATGGCCCATGCCAACGTTCCGATCCGCACCGCCGAGGACCTCAAGGGCGTCAAGTACCGCACGTCCGGCCCCTGGGCAGAGGTGATGGGCGAATATTTCGGCGCCGTGCCGACGGTCGTGCCCCCGGGCGAGATCTATACGCTTCTGCGGCGCAAGGGCGTCGACCTTGTCGAGTGGGGCCCGCCCTCGGGCAACCTGCCGGAAGGCTTCCACGAGGCGGCGAAGTACATCATCGTGCCGGGCGTCCATCAGCCGACCTTCCTGTGGGAGGTGGTGCTCAAGCAGGAGACCTGGGACGCGCTCGACGACGAACTGAAGCCGCTGATCGAAAAGGCCGCGGACCTGACGACGATGCAGGCGCTCCTGCACTTCTACAGCGAAGACATCAAGGCGATGGAGACCTATCGCGAGGGACCCAACGAGATCATCACCCTCGATCCCGAATTCGTGACCGAGCTGTCCGAAGCCGGCGTCGACTGGATCACCAAGAAGGCCGCGGCCCAGAAGGAGGAAGGCAAACCCGAGATGGCGGAACTGCTTTCCGACTACATGGCCTTCAAGGACTGCTGGTCAGCCGAAAGCAGCTACCTGATCCGCAACGAAGATTGAGAGACGATCGAGGCGGCCGGAATGAGTTCCTTGTTCAAGGCAGTGGACGCGATGTCCGGAGTGCTCTCCCGCGTTGCGGAACTGATAACCCTCGTGCTGGTCGTCTCCATGATCTACGAGGTCGCGGCGCGCTATATCTTCAGCGCGCCCACCATCTGGGCGTTCGACATCTCCTATATGTGCACCGGAACGCTCTTCGTCCTCGGCGCGGCCTACGCGCTGCGCCAGGACGCCCATGTGCGCATCGATTTCCTTGCGCAGAAGATGCCGGCGGGCGTCCGCCGCGCCATCGAGGGCGTCGTTTTCTTTATACTGCTGACCCCCATCTTCGCCGCCCTGTCCTGGTTTGCGATCGGCCGCGCCTGGCGCGCCTATGTGACCGGCGAGGTCGAGATGGTCAGCCCCTGGGCGCCGCTCATGTGGCCCTTCTACGGCGTGCTGGCGCTGGGGCTGCTGGCGCTTACCCTGCAGATCGCCGTGCAGGGCCTGCGCGCCTTCCGGGGTGAGACAAACACTGATTTCGATCTGGAAGCCTGAGCCATGCTTATCGCCGCGCTCATGTTTCCGCTGCTGTTCCTGCTCGTGCTTTCGGGCATTCCGATCGCTTTTTCGCTCGCCGTGGTCTCGGCCGGCGCGGGGCTGATCGCCTTCGGACCGAACGCATTCGGACAGCTCTACGGCTCATTCTACTCCGCCGCCACGAACTTCATCCTCGCGGCGATCCCGATGTTCGTCCTGATGGGAGCGATCCTCGAACGCTCCGGCATTGCCGAGCGGCTCTTCCGCGTCATGCAGCTGTGGATGTCGCGCCTGCCCGGCGGGCTTGCCGTCGCCACCATCGCCATGGGCGCGGTCTTCGCCGCCGCCGCCGGGGTCGTGGGCGCCGTCGAGGTGATGATCGGCATGATGGCGATTCCCGCCATGAAGCGCTATCGCTACGACAACAGCCTGATCGCCGGCACGATCTGCGCCGGCGGCTCGCTCGGCACCATGATCCCGCCCTCCGTCATCGCGGTCATGTACGCCTCGCTGGCGCAGATGTCGGTCGGCGAGCTCCTGGCCGGCATGATGCTGCCGGGACTTTTGATGGTAGGATTTTTCATCCTTTTCCTGCTGGTTCACGGCCTCGTTCGCCCGCCGGAGAAGATCGAGGCGGAAGACGAATTCGCCGACGTCACCCTGGCGGAAAAGCTGCGCCTGACCGCGACCTCGCTGCTGCCCATCTTCGCCCTGATCTTCGCCGTGCTCGGCTCGCTGCTTGCCGGCATCGCCTCGCCGACGGAGGCCGCCTCCGTGGGTGCGGTGGGCGCGCTGCTCCTATGCATCGCCTATGGCCGGTTCAGCCTCGGCATGCTGCGCGAGTCCCTGAAGATCACCGTGCGCATCTCGGCCATGATCCTGCTGATCGTGGCGGCCGGCACCATGTTCATGGGCACCTTCGCGGCCAATGGCGGATCGCGCCTCATCCGCGCCATGGTCGAAACCGCCGGACTCGGCGACGCAGGCATGATCGCGCTGTTCCTGCTCATCGTCCTGCTTCTCGGTTTCGTCCTCGACTGGACCGCGAACGTGCTGATCTGCGTGCCGCTCTTCACGCCCTTCATCCGCGCCGCCGGCATCGACCCGGTGTGGTTCGGCACGATGGTGATCGTCGTCATTCAGACGAGCTATCTCACGCCGCCCATGGCGTCGTCGATCTTCTACCTGAAGTCCATCGCGCCGCCCGACATGACATACGGCCAGATGTGCCGGGGCGTGACGCCGTTCATTCTGCTGCAACTGGCGACCCTGGTCGCAATCGCGCTCTTTCCCGAGCTGACGACCTGGCTGCCCTCCAAGATCGTGGGGTTCTGACCGACCCGCAGGAAACTCTCCCATAACGGGCACACCCGGCGCGATGCCGCTGTCGCATCCCGCCAAAACCCGATGCCCGGCATACCCGAAGGATAGAAAGATGGCTGACAACATTTTCACCGGCACCATTCCCGCCCTGATGACGCCCTGCACGGCCGAGCGCACGCCCGACTACGCCGCGCTCGTGAAGAAGGGCAAGGAACTGATCGATGCAGGCATGTCCGCGGTCGTCTATTGCGGCTCGATGGGCGACTGGCCGCTTTTGACGGACGCCGAGCGCATGGAGGGCGTGGCGCGGCTCGTCGCGGCGGGCGTGCCCACCATCGTCGGCACCGGCGCGGTGAACACCCGGCAGGCGGTGGCCCATGCCGCGCACGCCGCCCAGGTCGGCGCGCACGGGCTGATGGTGATTCCCCGCGTTCTTTCGCGCGGCACCTCGCCCATCGCCCAGCGTGCCCATTTCAAGGCGATCCTGTCGGCCGCTCCCGACCTGCCCGCCGTGATCTACAACAGCCCCTATTACGGCTTTGCCACGCGGGCCGATCTGTTCTTCGCCCTGCGCGCCGAGCATCCCAACCTGATCGGCTTCAAGGAATTCGGTGGTGCCGCGGACCTGCGCTATGCCGCCGAGCACATCACCTCGCAGGACGACGGCGTGACGCTGATGGTCGGCGTCGACACCAATGTCTTTCACGGCTTCGTCAATTGCGGCGCCAGGGGCGCGATCACCGGCATCGGCAATGCGCTGCCGCGCGAGGTGCTGCACCTCGTCTCCCTGTGCGACAAAGCGGCCAGGGGCGACGCCCGCGCCCGCGTCCAGGCGAAGGAACTCGACGATGCGATGGCGGTGCTGTCCTCCTTCGACGAGGGGCCCGATCTGGTGCTCTACTACAAGCATCTGATGGTGCTGAACGGCGACGGCGAATATGCGTTGCATTTCAACGAGACCGACGCGCTGACCAACGCCCAGCGCAACTATATCGAAGCGCAGTATGCGCTCTTCCGCGACTGGTATGCCGACTGGAGCGCCCGTTCGGACGGCTGAGGCTGTCTACGGGGCACGTGCCGGGGCCCAGCGCCCCGGCAGCGTGGTGCCGCGTTCCACAAGGCTGACCGGAATTTTCCGCACGAGGGGACGCGGATCTCCGGCGGTCTCGCGGATGAGCGCTTCGATGACAGCACGGTTGAGTTCGGCCACGGGCTGCCGAACGGTCGTCATGGCGTGTGACGACCATGCCGCCTGCGGCACGTCGTCGAAGGCGATCAGCGACATCTCCTCTGGAATGCGACGCAAGAGCGCATGGCGCGCAGTGTTCAGGAAGCCCAGCCCCAGTTCGTCCGTGACGCAGAATACGCCGTCGATGCCGCCCTGGCCCAGGAGCGCGCGGGCGGCCTCTTCGCCTGCGGTGTAACTGTTGCCGCCGTGCGCCCATGTGACGACTTCCACCCCCGCCTCGGCCATGCGGGCGCGGAATGCCTCGGCGCGCTGCAGCTTCGACAGCGTCTTGCTGGCGCTCTGCACCACCGCCACCCGCCGGCGCCCGTCGGCGATCAGCCGCTCGGCGGCAAGCCGACCGCCCTGCTCGGCATCAAAGGCGATGATGTCGGCCAGGGCGCTGTCGACGGCGCGGTTGATGAGGATGACGCGCACCCCGTTGTCCAGGCATTCGCGCACCAGTGAATGATGCGGCGCGCCGGACAGAACCACCACCGCACGAACGCGGTATTCCAGAAGCAGCTGGAGCGAGCGCGTCAGGTCCTTCCTGTCGCTGCTGGCGTTCATCAGCAGACATTGCAGGTCCTCTTCCACCAGCGCCGCTGTCAGATCGGCGAGTTGGACCGCGAGATAGGGGTTGGCGAGGTTCGAACCCTTGGTTCGAACCTGTTTGTCCAATGCTTTTCAAGACGTCATAGATTTGGTGATTCAGAGGAGAGTAATGAGCGAAAGTTGGTGATGCCCTGAGGGGCGGCATATCATGGCGGTGTTCACGCGCCGTCAATTCTCAGCC
>NZ_JAODNW010000041.1 GCF_025398255.1 Chelativorans intermedius
AGAATTGACGGCGCGTGAACACCGCCATGATATGCCGCCCCTCAGGGCATCACCAACTTTCGCTCATTACTCGCGCGATCATGCGGGAGAACCTCTCCAGCCGGATCATCAATGGCGGGCGGGAGACGGAGCGTCGGCCGATCTGATCGGCGATTCTGCCGAGCGCCGTCGCCGTTCCCGTTGCCTTGGCAAGTCCCCTGCCGCGCCCGCGGGTGATCATGGTCCCGGCAAAGACCATCGGCTCCTTCGCTCCGGCGGCCTTCTTCACGGGCGCAGACTCGCCGGTAAGCAGCGACTCGTCGCACGAGAGATCTTCCGATTCGAGAAGTGCCAGGTCGGCCGGCACGCGCACGCCGGCCTCCAGAAGAACGACATCGCCCGGCACGATCCGACGGGCATCGATCTGTCGCGCCATGCCGTCGCGCAGCACGGTGGCGTGGGGTTCCTCCAGGCTGCGCAGGCTCGCCGCGGCCCGGCTGGCGGAGTATTCCTGTCCGGCACCGATGATGCCGTTGAGCAGCAGCACCGCGCCGATGAAGATCGCATCCTTGATGTCGCTCAGCACCAGCGAGATGACGGCAGCGGCCAGAAGGATATAGATGAGCGGGCTCAGGAACTGGCGCAGAAAGATCGCGATGAGGGGGGTCGGCCGCGGCTGCGGAAGCGTGTTGGGGCCGAAGCGTTCCAGCCGCTCGGCGGCCTCGGCCTCGCTCAGTCCTGCAGCCTCGCAGGCTTGCGGCGTGGTCACCGTCATGCCGAGCAATGTCCCAGGGCGGGCCTAGTGGGCCATGAAGACGGGCAGGTCGGTCTCTTCGATCATGGAGCGCGTGACACCGCCGAAGATGCGCTCGCGAAGCCGGGAGTGGCTGTAGGCGCCCATCACGATCATGTCCGCCGCCATGTCCACGGCGTGGCGGCGCAAGGTCTGGGCGACCGGCCGGCCGCCACTGGGCAGGCGGTCGACGACGACCTTGGCGCCATGCCGCGCCAGATAGGCGGCCACATCCGCGCCCGGCTCGATGTCCAGGCCATCCTCCGCTGCCCGGGGGTCGACCATGGTAACGTGGACTTCCTCGGCCGCGGCGAGGAGGTCCAGCGCCTCGCGCATGGCGCGTGTGGCTTCCGACCTGCCGTCCCAGGCAAGCAGGATCCGCTTGGGTGTCAGGGTCGCACCTGCGGCTTGCGGCGTCAGCAGCACCGGGATCTGGGAGATGTACAGCGAGCCCTTGAGCACCATCGTCTTGAGCTCGTCATCGGCGGCCATCTCCGGTCCGATGAGGGTGACATCCGCGTAGCGCCCGCGTCTTCCCACCATGTCATCGGTCCACGACCGCTCCACATATTCGCCGTCCGCCTCGGCCGAAAGGCCGCTTTCGGCGAGGATTGCCCTGATCTCCTTCAGCCGCATTCCAAGCCGGTCGATCTCTGCCTGCCGCTCTTCAAGCCAGGACTCCGTCATGACGGCCGCATATTCGCTGACGGGCGGTGGCGGTGCGAGCGAAAGCACCAGCACCACCAGATGGGCCTCTGCCTGCCGGCACAATTCGATCGCCAGGCTCAGATCGTCGTCGGAGTGCTCCACGCCGATCACGCTCAGAACCACCTTGACGGTCATCGCAACTCTCCTTTGCGGCAGATTTCTGCATCCGCCCCTCTTCTACAGCCGCTGGCGGCGAGACCCCTTGCGCTGGATCAAGCCGCCTTACCTCTTTTCAATGCGCCCCTGATGGTGGGAAGCTGCTTGGGCGCAGGCGATGCGGGTATGGCTGTCATGCTGGCTGTTCCCGATGGCTCGGAGGGCTGGGCCGCCCGCATCGCCGCCCTTGATCGACCGCTGATTACGCGATGCCCTTGATGGCTTTGTAAGGCGATGCCGGCGAGACAGGGCATGCGGGTCCGGGGCAACGAGGGAGGATCGCCATGCGGATTTCTGTGGGAATGGATGTCGCCAAGGCGATCCACTGGGCCTGCGCCGTCGATGAGGCAGGCCGGACGCTGCTCGACCGGGCGGTGGAGAATACGCCGGAGGGGATCGCCTCCTTCGCGGCCGATCTGCGCGCGCTCGGCGGCGAGCCGGTCATCGGCCTCGACGTGGTGGGCTCCTTCGCCCATTTTCTCGGTGCGTCGCTTCTGGCCGAAGGCTTCCGCCTCGTCCATGCGCCGGGCATCGCCGTCAACCGGGCGGGCCAGGGCTTTGCCGGGGGCGAGCGCAAGTCCGATCCGCGCGACGCCCGCACCATCGCCGACCTGGTGCGCACCCGTGACCTGCGCCCGATCCTGCCGGACGACGAGACGGTGACGGCGATCCGCCTCAAGGTCGGCCGCCGCCGCGACCTGATCCAGGAGCAGACGCGCCGCATCTGCCGCCTGCGCGCGCTTCTGAGCAGCATCCACCCGGGGCTCGAGCGCGATCTCGACGTCACCTGCAAGGGACCGCTCGTGCTCCTGACCCGCTACGTCACGCCCGCCGAGATCCGGCAAGCGGGCAAGCGGCGGATCAAGGCGCATCTGGCAAGAACCCCGCATGTGCAGGGCGCCGAGGCGCTGGCCGACCATGCCCTCGCCACGGCGCGCGCCCAGATGCTCGCCGTGCCCGGCGAGGCAGCCATGGCCGAGCTGGTGCGCGAGCTCGCCATCGAGGCGCTCGAGGCCCGGACGAAGATCGCCCGCCTCGACCGCGACCTCGCTGCCCTGCTCGTCGTCCACCCTGACGGCGCCCTCATCCAGTCGCTGCCGGGGATGGGGGCGGTGCTCGCGGCAGAGTTCATCGCCTGTGTCGGCGACATCCGGCGCTTCCCCTCGGCCGATGCGCTGGCCTCCGCCGCAGGGCTCGCTCCGGTGATCCGGCAGTCGGGACGAAAGGCGGGCTGGCGGCGCACCTACGGCGGGGACAAGGCCCTCAAGCGCGTCTTCTACCAGGGCGCATTCTGCGCCGTCTGTCGAAAGGACCCGCTCTCCAAGGCCTTCTACGACCGCAAGCGGCGCGAGGGAAAACACCACACCCAGGCACTCATCGCCCTCGCACGTCGACGCGTCACCGTGCTCTGGACCATGATCCAGCGCCGACAAACCTACGATCCTCTCATCAAAGCTGCTTGACTTCCGCATTACGCAGCCCTCTCAGCGGCGGGGTGCAAGCGGAAGCGCCACCAGGCTGGTGCCCGGCTCGCCGGCGTGCGATTGCACCTCGAACCCGAATTCCCGGCACATGGAAAGCATCTTCGTGTTCTCGCTCAGGACGAACCCCTCGATGCGCGACAGGCCCTCTGCCCGTGCATAGTCCACGAGATGGGCAAGAAGCGCCCAGCCGATGCCCTGTCCCTGAAGATCGGTGCGCACCAGAAGCCCGTATTCGCCGACGATGCCGTCGGGATCCGACGACAGCCGTGCGATGCCTGCGAGCGCGCCGGTGTCCCCCTGCAGCGCCACGAAGGCGATTTCGCGGGCATAGTCGAGCTGGGTGAGCCGCAGCAGCATCTCCTGCGGGAAATGCCGGCGCGGCGCCAGAAAACGCAGACGCATGTCCTCTGGCGACACCCTTTCGAGGAACGGCGGGTAGAGCGATACGTCCGAGGGCTTGATGGGGCGCAGGTGGTAGTCCCGGCCGCCGATCCTGAGGGTCTTTTCCCAGTCGCTCGGATAGGGCCGGATGGCGAGTCTCGGGTTGGGGCCGCGGCGTTCTGCCTGTGTCGGGTCGATGGCGATGCGTGCGTCGAGCGCCATCACGCCGCTGACGTCGGCCAAAAGGGGATTGACATCGACGGAGAGGATTGCGGGAAAATCGACCACAAGCTGCGATAGCGCGTTGAGCGCGCGGACGATGGCCTGCCTGTCGGCTGGCGGGCGGTCGCGATAGCCGGCAAGCAGCCGCCCGATGCGTGTGCGCTCGATCAGGTCTGCGGCAAGAACATCGTCGAGCGGGGGAAGGGCGATCGCCACGTCGTCCAGCACTTCGACCGCGGTTCCTCCCGCCCCGAACAGGATCGTGGGGCCGAACATGGCATCCTGGCCAATGCCGAGGATGAGTTCCTGCGCCCCTTTCCCGTCGATCATCGGCTGGACGACGAAGCCCTCGATCTCGCCGGACCGTCCATGTCTTTCCAGATTGCGCTCGATAGACATTGCCGCCGTCTTAGCTGCCTGCGCATTCTCGATGCCGACAACGACGCCACCGACATCGGATTTGTGAGTGATCGTTCTGGAAAGAAGCTTCACCACCACCTTTTCGCTCTTGTGGAGCAGGCGGTCTGCCGCCTTGCCGGCCTCCTGCGGCGTGCGGGCGATTGCCGTCTCGGGAACCGGAATGCCGTAGGCCTCGATGACCGCCTTGGCTTCCGGTTCGGTGAGCATCCGGCGGTTCTCGCGGGCGACCTGGCGCAGGATGGAGCCTACGGTATCCGCATCGCCGCGCACGTCCTCGCTGCGTGTGGCGGGAACACGCATCAACTGTTTCTGCGCGCGCGCCCAGCGGCTGAGATAGGCGGCCGCAGCCGCCGTCTCACCGGGCGTGGCGAGGCTTGCAACACCCTTGTCCTGAAGGATGCGGCGGCCCTCGCGGGCGGTCGTCTCGCCAAGCCAGCAGGCCAGCACGGGCTTGCCGTTCACAAGCCCGGCGGTGGCCATGTCGGCGACGGCCCGGGCCGCCTGCGCCGGAGAGGCAAGAGCGGTCGGACAGTTCATGACGATCAGGGCATCGGTGTCAGGATCTTCCGCCACTGCCTTGACGGCGGCGATGTAGCGCTCGGACGGGGCGTCGCCGATGATGTCCACCGGGTTGGCGCGTGACCAGCCGGCGGGCAGGCTCCTGTCCAGGGTCTCGATGGTGCTGGCCGACAGATCGGCAAGCGCGCAACCGAGGTCGAGCAGCCGGTCGACGACCAGAACGCCTGCACCGCCTCCATTGGTGACGATGCCGATGCGGGAGCGGTCGAGCTTCGGGAAGCGCGCCACCGTTTCGGCAGCGGCGAACAGCTCGCCAAGACCAAGGACGCGCAGGATGCCGGCACGGGAAAGGGCTGCCTCCACCACCCTGTCGGAGCCCGAGAGGGCGCCGGTGTGGGTGGCGGCCGCCTGGGCGGCCTTGGCGTGCCTGCCGGCCTTGACGGCGATCACCGGCTTGATGCGGGCTGCGGCGCGCGCCGCGGACATGAACTTGCGCGGATCGGGAATGCTTTCGAGATAGAGGAGGATGGCGCGCGTCGCCGCGTCGCCGGCCAGCAGGTCGAGACAGTCGCCGACATCCACATCGGCCATGTCGCCAAGGGAGAAGATGCGGGAGAAGCCGATGCCCTCCTCCGTCGCCCAGTCGATGAGCGAGGTGGTGATTGCCCCGGATTGGGAAAGCAGGGCAAGTCCCCCGGTACCGGGGTTCATGTGCGCGAAGCTGGCATTGAGCCTGGCCCGCGGCACGATGAGCCCGATCGTGTTGGGCCCGATGATGCGGAAGAGATGCGGTTTCGCCGCATCCAGCATGGCTTGCCTGAGGCCGTTTTCCCGGGTGAGGCCGGCGCTGATGACCACGGCGCAGCGGCAGCCCTTCTCGCCCAGTTCCCGCACGATGTCCGGTACCGTTCCGGCAGGCGTGGCGATGATCGCCAGGTCCGGCGCCTGCGGCAGGTCGCGCGCATGCGCATGACAGGTCACGCCGCAAACCGAGCGGTATTTCGGGTTGACGGGCCACACTTCGCCGTCGAACCCGCCGGCCAGGATGTTTTCCATGACGATCCGGCCGACGGAGTTCTGGCGGATCGACGCTCCGATGACGGCGACCGACCTGGGATCGACCGTCTTTTCGAGATTGCGGATGGTCATGGGATCGGGCTCGCCATTTGCGCTCAGCCTATCACCAACATGCCGATCGCGCACCGTTTCAGGGGCTTGTTGCGGCAGCGGGGCATCACATCGGCTCGAGATTGAGATGCAGGGCGGCATGGCACCAGCCAAGGACAGCCTGCCTTTCGGCGGGCAACCGCACCGCCAGGCCCCCATGGAAATCTTCCCAGGCACCGGCATACGCGTCGCGAACCGCGGTCAGGATGGGAATGCCGGCCAGCATTACCCGCTCGATGACCGGGCGCAGGCCGCCGCCTTCGGCTTCCGATTTGCCGAAGCGGTTGAGGATGAGAAGGTCGGCCCCCGCATCCAGGGCGTCTTCCAGGCGACGTGCGGCCTGCGCCAGTGCCCCGGGATCAAGGCGGCAGCCGCGTGCGTGGCGGCCCAAATCCTGAGAGATCCTCACGAGCGCGCCATCGCGAAGATCGCGCAGCCGCGTCATCGGGCGCTCGCCGCTGCCATGCTCTTCCTGCACGATGCCGGCGATGCGCGACACCGCGGGACGCAGGATGGCAGCCGTCTCGGCCAGGATTGCGTCGACGGGCACGCCGGCTGTCGCGCGCATGGCTGCGATCTGTGGCAGGTCGGGTCGCATGGGCTGATGTCCTTTCCTGTTCGACGGGTTCAGGCTCTTGTCTCCGCCTGGCTTGCCCAGTGCCGCAGGATCGCGTGGAGTGCTGCAAGGCCTGGGTCTTTGCTGCGTCCCATGATGCCGACAAGCTGAAGCCAGACATCATCGTCGGCCTGGTCGAGAAAGCCGCGCACGATCCCCGCCATGCAGTCGGCCGCTGTGATGTCCCGGGCGGTGGCATATGCGCGGATCGTGGCCTCCAGCGCCGCATCGTCCAGCGCGGCAAGGGTCTTTGCGGCGACCTCCGGGTGGTCGAGACGGGCGATAAGGTCCCCGAACATCGCACCCTCACTGCACGAGCGGCGTGTCGGCGCCGCCGAGCTTCACACCTGTGATCGTGGCTCGACCGGCAAGCAGGCAGATGTACTGCGCCGCAGCACGGCGCCAGACGGCCTCTGCCAGAAAGGCGGCGATCCGGTCGCGCACGATCTCGAAGGGGAGGGTTTTGCCCTCGATGCGACGATCAAGGCGGATGATGTGCACGCCATATTGCGTTTCGATCGGAGTGGCAGCGATCTCGCCGGGTTCCAGCCGGTCGAGGGCAGCGGCGAAGTCCGGCGTAACATCGGCACGCGTGAACTGGCCGAGATGGCCGCCATTCCCTGACGATGAACAGGCGGAAAGCTCCCGGGCAAGGTCTGCAAAGCGTTCGGGATGAGCGTCCAACAGTTCCAGTGCCTCTCTGGCGGCCTCGCGCGCCGCGGCAAAGGCCGCCTCGTCCCGCCGGTCGGCCGAGAAGAGGATATGCGCCGCCTCGAAGACATCCAGGCTTCTGAAACGATTGCGATTCTTCTCGTAGTAGCGCCGGCAGGACGCTTGATCCGCCTGCGGCACGACGATCTCCCGGTCGAGCAGCGCGCGGATGAGGGCTTCCTCGTCGGTCTCGCGACGGCCTTCTTCATCCTCGACCGGTTGCGCCACGAGATCGAGCCGGCGCGCCTCCTGCACGAGCAGCTCGCGCACCGCCAGCGCGCGTGCTGCCTGTTGCCAGGCCGCCTGCGGCTGCTCGGCCGGGTGGTTCTGTGCTTCCTGCGCGATGGCCGAATGGGCGATCACCACGCCATTCACGCTCACCGATGGCCGGGGCGCGAGGGGGCCGGTTACGGATGTGCGCTGCGGCGGCTGCGCACCGCCGTCCTGGGGCCCACGACGGTCGATCAGGAGGGTGGCGGTCATGTCTGCCTGGCCTGTTCTGCGGCACGGCGGCGCTGCGGCTGTTTCGTGCGCACGATCTGATAGCCGCGTCGGCCGAGATACCAGACAGGGGCGCTCCAGATGTGCACCAGCCGCGTGAAGGGGAAGATGAGGAAGATCGTCATGCCGAGAAAGAGATGCGCCCGGAAGACGGGATGCACGTCGGCGACATAATCGGCCACGCCGGGCTGGAGGGTGACGATCCCCTGTGCCCAGTTCATGAACTTCAGCATCTCCTCGCCGTCGAGATGCCCTGCGGAGACGGGGATGGTTGCAAGACCGAGAATGAGCTGGATGTAGAGAATGACCAGCACGGCGATGTCGCCTGGGCCTGAGGTCTTGCGTATGCGTGCATCGAAGAGCCGGCGATGCAGGAGCATGGTGAGCCCGACGAAACAGGCGATGCCGGCGAGACCGCCGACCGTCATGGCGAGAATCTGCTTGGCGCTGTGGGACACGCCCAGCGCTTCCCAGATGCGGATGGGGGTCAGGAGGCCGCCCATGTGGCCGAGCAGGATGATGAGGATGCCCGCGTGAAACAGGTTGGAGCCCCAGACGAGCTGCCGCCGGCGCAGGAGCTGGCTTGAGGAGCTTTTCCAGGAATATTGCTCGCGATCGAAGCGGATGAGGCTGCCGAAGAGGAAGACGGTCAGGCACAGATAGGGGTAGAGGCCGAAGACGGCGTAGTTGATGTGTTCAAACATTGGCCTTGTCTCCCATGATATCGGCTGCGGCAGCGTCGCGCCGGTGGGCGCGCAGGCGCGCTGCCAGCCTCTCGCGCGAACAGCCATCAAGGGCTTCGCCCGCACCGAAGGTCACGGCGGTTTCCTCCCAGGCGGCATCGAGCGCGGCGAGATCGTCGGGGTGGGCGTCCTCGTGGTCCACCAGCGGAACCTGCTCGCCCGTGCCTGCCAGATCGGCAATCGCCGCAAGCACCGCCGCTTGGGGGGCTTTCCGCTTCTCCAGCCGGTCATGCAGCGCGGCCACGATGTGCGCCGCTTCGGATAGATGCGCGGTCGCCTCCTGCAAGGGCAGGATGGAAAGGAACTCCAGAAAGAGCGGCAGGAAATCGGGAAGCTCTCCCGGTGCCATTTCCAGGCCGTGACGGGCATAGAGTGCCTTCAGATCGACCATGGCCTGGCCGCGGTCGCGGGACTCGCCGTGGACATGCTCGAAGAGATTGAGCGAGAGGGCGCGGGAGCGATCGAAGAGCTGCACATAGGCTTCCTGAAGCTCGTAGATGTCGCTTCCTGCCATCCAGCCCGAAAGCCGGCAAAGCGCGTCCACGTGGCCGCGCGCAAGCAGCCCTTCCTCGCGCAACGCGGATTCGATGTCGGGCAGCGCGGCAAGGAGGTCGGGCGTCGGATAGGAGAGCAGCGCCGAGAGCGCCTTGAAGGTTTTCATCAGGCAATCTCCATCGGGTTCCTGGCCTTGCGCTTTTTGCCGCCGAACAGGCTTGCCTCGCTGTCGCCGTCCGTGCAGCCATTGCCGAAGGAGAAGCCGCAGGAGCCGCGCAGGTCGTAGGCGTCCTCGCCCAGCTCGCGGTGGGCGGTGGGGATGACGAAACGGTCCTCGTAATTGGCGATGGCCATGATGCGGTACATCTCCTCGATCTGATTGCCGGAGAGGCCGACCCTGTTGGCAATTGGTTCATCTCTCACGCCGTCCACCGTCTTCGCCCGCATGTAGGCGCGCATGGCGAGCATGGTCTCGAGGGCGTTCGCAACCGGCTCCTCGTCGCCGGCGGTAAGCAGATTGGCGAGGTATCTGAGCGGGATGCGAAGCGAGCGCACGTCCGGCATGTCACCGTCGAGGCCCATCTTGCCGGCCTCGGCGGCCGACTGGATGGGCGAGAGCGGCGGCACGTACCAGACCATGGGCAGGGTGCGGTACTCGGGATGGAGCGGGAAGGCGACCTTCCATTCCACCGCCATCTTGTAGACCGGGGAGCGCCTGGCCGCCTCCAGCCAGGCATCGGGCACACCATCGGCGCGGGCGCGGGCGATGACGTCCGGGTCGCTGGGGTCGAGGAACAGGTCGAGCTGGGCCTGGTAGAGGTCCTTCTCGTCCGCCGTGCCTGCCGCCTTTGCGATGGCATCGGCATCGTAGAGCAGCACGCCCAGATAGCGGATGCGCCCGACGCAGGTCTCCGAGCAAACCGTCGGCATGCCCGCCTCGATGCGCGGGAAGCAGAAGGTGCATTTCTCCGATTTTCCGGACGACCAGTTGTAATAGATTTTCTTGTAGGGGCAGCCGGAAATGCACATGCGCCAGCCGCGGCACTTGTCCTGGTCGATCAGGACGACGCCATCCTCCTCGCGCTTGTAGATGGCGCCGGAGGGACAGGCGGCCACGCAGGTGGGGTTGAGGCAGTGCTCGCACAGCCGGGGCAGATACATCATGAAGGTGTTTTCGAACTGCCCGTAGATCTCCTTCTGCACGCCCTCGAAGTTATAGTCCTTGGAGCGCTTCTCGAACTCGCCGCCCAGGATCTCCTCCCAGTTCGGCCCCCATTCGATCTTCTCCATGCGCTCGCCCGTGATGGCTGAACGCGGGCGCGCGGTGGGAAACGCCTTGGACTCGGGCGCGGTCTGGAGATGCTCGTAGTCGAAGGTGAAGGGCTCGTAGTAGTCGTCGATCTCGGGCAGGTCGGGATTGGCGAAAATGTTGGCAAGCACGCGCCACCTGGCGCCGATTCTCGGCTCGATCGAACCGTTTGCCCTGCGCTTCCAGCCTCCCTTCCAGCGCTTCTGGTTTTCCCAGTCCTTGGGATAACCAATGCCGGGCTTGGTCTCGACATTGTTGAACCAGGCGTATTCGACGCCTTCGCGGCTCGTCCAGACATTCTTGCAGGTCACCGAGCAGGTGTGGCAGCCGATGCACTTATCGAGGTTCAGGACCATTGCGATCTGAGCGCGGATCGTCATTGAGCGGCCTCCGGGTTTTCTTCCATCCAATCGACCGCGGCCATCTTGCGCACGATCACGAACTCGTCGCGGTTGGAGCCGACGGTGCCGTGATAGTTGAAGCCATAGGCCTGGTGGACATAGCCGCCGATCATGTGGGTCGGCTTCAAGACCGCCCGGGTGACGGAGTTGTGAATGCCGCCGCGCTGGCCGGTGATTGCCGTGCCAGGCGTGTTCACGATCTTCTCCTGGGCGTGGTACATCATGCACATGCCGGGATTGACGCGCTGGGACACCACGGCGCGGGCAACCAGAACGCCGTTGCGGTTGAAGACCTCGATCCAGTCATTGTCGCGGATGCCGGCCTTCCTCGCGTCGTCCTCCGAGATCCACGCCACCGGTCCGCCGCGGTTGAGCGTGAGCATCAAGAGATTGTCGGAATAGGTGGAGTGGATGCCCCATTTCTGGTGCGGTGTGATGAAGTTCAGCACCACATGCGGGCTGCCGTCGTGGTTGTGCTCCAGCGCCTGCTTTACGGTCTTCAAGTCCACCGGCGGCTTCCAGGTGACGAAGCCCTCGCCGAAGGCACGCATCCACAGGTGATCCTGATAGAGCTGCTGGCGGCCGGTCAGCGTGCGCCATGGGATCAGCTGATGCACATTGGTGTAACCGGCATTGTAGCAGACATGCTCGCTCTCGAGCCCTGACCAGATTGGCGAGGAGATGATCTTGCGCGGCTGGGCGACGAGATCGCGGAAGCGTATCTTCTCGTCCTCTTTCGGGATGGCCAGGTGGGCGTGATCGCGGCCGGTGCGTTCCGACAGCGCCTTCCAGGAGCGCACCGCCACCTCGCCATTGGTCTCCGGCGCCAGCGTCAGGATGACCTCGGCAGCGTCGATGTCGCTGTCGATGCGGGCAAGGCCCCTGGTGGGACCATCCTCGCTTACCTCGCCATTCAGCGCCTTCAGAATCTGTGTCTCATGCCTGGTGTCCCAGGCGATGCCCTTGCCGCCATTGCCGAGCTTTTCCATGAGCGGGCCAAGCGCGGTGAAGCGCCTGTAGAGGTTCGGATAATCGCGCTCCACCACCGCAACCTGCGGCATGGTGAGACCGGGAACGGGCTCCGTCTCACCCCGCTTCCAGTCCTTCACATCGAGCGGCTGGGCCAGTTCGCCGGGGCTGTCGTGCAGGATGGGTGTGAGCACCACATCCTTCTCGAGGCCCAGCACCTCCGGCGCCACTTCCGAGAATTTCCTCGCAATCCCCTTGTAGATGTCCCAGTCGGTGCGCGAGCCCCAGACCGGGTCCACCGCTGCCGTCAGCGGGTGGATGAAGGGGTGCATGTCGGAGGTGTTGAGGTCGTTCTTCTCATACCAGGTGGCCGTCGGCAGCACGATGTCGGAGTAGACGCAGGTGGTGGACATGCGGAAGTCCAGCGTCACCAGCAGGTCCAGCTTGCCCTTGGGCGCCTCGTCGCGCCAGGCGACTTCCTTCGGCTTGTCCTGGCCTTCCTCGCCCAGATCCTTGCCGAGCACGCCGTGATAGGTGCCGAGCAGATGTTTCAGGAAGTATTCGTGCCCCTTGCCGGAGGAGCCGAGCAGGTTGGAGCGCCAGACGAAGAGGTTGCGCGGCCAGTTGTCCGGGTGGTCGGGGTCGTGGCAGGCAAGCTCCAGCTCGCCCGTTTTCAGCGCCCTTGCCACATAGTCCTTCGGCTCAAGGCCGGCCGCCTCGGCCTTTGCGGCAATTGTCAGCGGGTTGGTCTTGAGCTGCGGGGCGGATGGCAGCCAGCCCATGCGCTCGGCGCGCGCATTGTAGTCGATCAGACTGCCCGACCAGTCGCCATCGGGCGCGGTTGGCGAGAGGATTTCGGCGACCGAAAGCGTCTCGTAGCGCCACTGGTCGGTGTGGGCATAGAAGAACGAGGTGCTGTTCATCTGCCTTGGCGGGCGGCTCCAGTCGAGCGCGAAGGCGAGCGGCAGCCAGCCGGTCTGTGGCCGCAGCTTCTCCTGTCCCACATAGTGCGACCAGCCGCCGCCTGACTGGCCGATGCAACCGCATAGCACCAGCATGTTGATGATGCCGCGGTAGTTCATGTCCATGTGGTACCAGTGGTTGAGCCCGGCTCCGACGATCACCATGGAGCGGCCATGGGTCTTTTCGGCATTGGTCGCGAACTCGCGTGCCACGGTCACGATTGCCTGGCGCGGCACGCCGGTAATCTTCTCCGCCCAGGCGGGCGTGCAGGGCACGTCCTCGTCGTAGGAGGCGGCGGCACTTTCGCCGCCCAGTCCCCGGTCGATGCCGTAGTTGGCGCAAAGCAGATCGAAGACGGTGGCCACCAGCGTCTCGCCGTCCTTCAGCTTCATGCGCGTGGCGGGCACGTTGCGCACCAGCACCTCGCCATGCTCGGTCCTGACGAAATGCTCGCTCGCCCGACCGCCGAAATAGGGGAAGGCTACGGCAACGGCCTCGCTGTCTTTGCCGATCTGGCTGAGCTTGAGGCGGACGTCGCGGCCCTTGCTGTCTTTCTCCTCCAGATTCCAGCGGCCCTTTTTGCTGTCCCAGCGGAAACCGGCCGTTCCCCGCGGCGCGACAACCCTTTGCGAGATCTCGTCGAGGGCGATCGTCTTCCAGTCGGCGTTCTCGCTCTCGCCGAGATTGCGCGCGAAGTCGGAGGCGCGCAGGAAGCGTTCGGGCACGTAGGCGCCGTCCTTCTCGACAAGCCGCACCAGCATCGGCAGGTCGGTGTATTTGCGCGCATAGTCCGCGAAATAGGGCACCTGCCGGTCGAGGTGGTATTCCTTCAGGATCACGTGGCCCATGGCGAGCGCCAGCGCCGCATCGGTGCCCTGCTTGGGCTGCAGCCAGATGTCTGCGAATTTCGTGGCCTCGGCATAGTCCGGCGAAACCACGGCGCTCTTCGTGCCCTTGTAGCGCACTTCGGTATAGAAGTGTGCGTCCGGCGTGCGCGTCTGGGGTACGTTGGAGCCCCACAGCATGAGGAAGCCGGCATTGTACCAGTCGGCGGATTCGGCCACATCCGTCTGTTCGCCCCAGGTCTGGGGCGAGGATGGCGGCAGGTCGCAGTACCAGTCGTAGAAGGAAAGACAGGTGCCGCCGAGCAGCGACAGGTAACGCGTGCCGGCGGCGTAGGAGACCATGGACATGGCGGGGATGGGCGAGAATCCCGCCACCCGATCCGGGCCGTATTTCTTCGCCGTATAGGCGTTGGCGGCGGCGATGATCTCGTTGACCTCGTCCCAGTCTGCCCGCACGAAGCCGCCATGGCCGCGGATCGAGGTGTAGGAGGCGCGCCTGTCGGCATCCTCGACGATGGAGGCCCATGCGGCCACTGGCGCCTTGTCCTTGCGCGCCGCGCGCCACAGTTTCAGAAGCCGGCCGCGCACCAGCGGATATTTCACGCGGTTGCCGGAATAGAGATACCAGGAATAGCTTGCCCCGCGCGCGCAGCCACGCGGCTCGTGATTGGGCAGGTCCGGCCGCGTGCGCGGATAGTCGGTCTGCTGGGTTTCCCAGGTGACGATGCCGCCTTTCACATAGATCTTCCACGAGCAGGAGCCGGTGCAGTTCACCCCATGGGTGGAACGCACGATCTTGTCGTGCTGCCAGCGTGCACGGTAGCCGTCCTCCCAGTCGCGGCTTTCGCGGGTGACGATGCCGTGGCCTTCGGAGAAGGTGCCGACATTCTTGCGGAAGAAGGCAAGGCGGTCGAGGAAATGGCTCATTCGGTCGCTCCGTTCATTCGGCCGCAGGGACGACGGGGGTCTCTGGAGCGCGCTCCAATGCGTGAAGCAGGCCGCCGCGGCGGGTGTAGAAAAACCAGGTGACGAGAAGGCAGCTCACATAGAAGGCGAAGAAGCCCCAGAGTGCGGCTTCCACCCCGCCAGTCAGCGCGATCGAGCTGCCATAGCTCTTGGGGATGAAGAAGGCGCCGTAGGCAGCAATCGCCGAGGTGAAGCCGATGATGGCAGCGGCCTCCTTCTCCGCCTGCTTCAGCCGCTCCGGCGGGCTGAGACCGGGTTCAAGCCTTGCAATCTCCTGGCGCATGATCGCCGGGATCATCTGGAAGGTGGAGGCATTGCCGACGCCGGTGGCAAGGAACAGAAGCATGAAGCTTCCGAAGAAGCCCCAGAAGGCATGGGGCTGATCCCTGATGCCGAGGAAGTAGAGCACGCCGAGCACCCCTGCCATCATGGCGACGAACACCCAGAAGGTGACGCGCCCGCCGCCATAGCGGTCCGAGATCCAGCCTGTGGCCGAGCGCGAGATGGCGCCGACCAGCGGTCCGAGAAAGGCAAGCTGCAAGGCGTCAACGGCGGGGAACTGCGTCTTGGCAAGCAGGGGAAAGCCCGCCGAATAGCCGATGAAGGAGCCGAACGTGCCGGTATAGAGCCAGCACATGATCCAGTTGTGCTTGCGACGGAAGATGATGGCCTGTTCGGCGAACGACGCCTTCATCGAGGCGATGTCGTTCATCCCGAACCAGGCCGCGAAGGCGGATGCGGCGATGAAAGGCACCCAGATGAAGCCTGCATTCTGAAGCCAGACCTGTGTGGTGGCGCCGTCCTCGACCACGGTCTGCGGTGCGCCGCCGAGCGAGCCGAACACCCCCGCCGTGATGACCAGCGGGATTGCGAACTGCACCACGCTGACGCCGAGATTGCCGAGCCCCGCATTGAGCGCCAGCGCGTTGCCCTTCTCGGCCTTGGGAAAGAAGAAGGAGATGTTGGCCATCGAGGAGGCGAAGTTGCCGCCGCCGAAGCCGCAAAGCAGCGCCAGCCCCAGGAACACGACATAGGGTGTCTCGGGATTTTGCACGGCAAAGCCGATGCCGAGTGCCGGCAGCATCAGCGACCAGGTGGCGAGCGTCGTCCAAAGGCGCCCGCCGAAAATGGGCGGCATGAAGGAATAGAAGATCCTCAAGGTTGCGCCCGAGAGGCCGGGAAGGGTGACCTGCCCCTTTTTTCAGGGCCACTCGTAAGTCGAGCCTGTTCTCCTTTTGTGTGCCATCATTCGGCGGCGTGA
>NZ_JAODNW010000042.1 GCF_025398255.1 Chelativorans intermedius
CTCAATCTCGGCCGACGAATGCACAAACTACTTCGCTAATGCAGGATACGGACAAACCTAGATTCATCCCGCTCTAGAGATCGAGCGCCAACTGCAACGCCTCGCCGGATGGCGACGAAGCGGAGATGACCTTCAAGCGTGTTGGCAACGCGCAGATGATCGTCGATCATGCGGAAGTGCCGGACGCGTTTTGCGGCCGGGGGATCGGCTTGGAGCCTGTCGAGTGTGCGGTCGAGGACTCGCGGGAGACCGGCGTGAAGATCATCCCCCTCTGTCCTTTAGCCGCCGCTCAGTTCGACCGTCACCCCGAATGGGCGGACGTGCTCAATCAGCAGCTCCCCAGCCGCCGCCGTTCGCCGTGCGGACAAGGATCTCGTCACCAGGCTCGATGACGAGGCCGCTGACGAAGGCATAATCTTCGCGCTTTCCGTCTCGACGGAAGACGGTAAGCCCGTTCGTCCCGCCTGGGTTACCCCCGTTCAGGCCCCAAACGGGCTGGCGGTTGCGGCTGTAGCCGGCCGAAAGGATCGCCTTACCGCGCGGCCGATAGCTGACGGTCACCCCTTTGCCGCCGGAATGCAAGCCCTTGCCTTCCTCGGTCTCGTTGAGGCGCTTGTGGCCGACATCGATACCGTAGCGAGCTTCGCAGATCTCGACCGGGCAATTGAAAGTCTCACCGTGATTGGTGGAATACATGGCGTCGAGGCCGTCTCGCTCAACGGTCGCGCCCCAGCCGCCCATCTGCGGCTCGACCATGGTGAAGCGGCGGCCGGTATCGGGATGATTGCCGACGATCACGGTGCCGCAGATGGAAGCGAAGCTGCCGGCGGGCATGCGCTCCGGCATGGCGCGCGCAATGCATTGCCATAGCATGTCGGCGAGGCGGATGCGGGTCTCGAAATAATAGCCATGCGGCGCGTTACCGGTGGCGTGGAAGACAGTTCCCGGCTGGGTTATAACTTCGAGCGCACGAAAGGAACCGCCATTCGTGAAAAGCGTCGGGTCGGTCAGCGCCTTGAAGATCATCTGCGCCGAGATCACTGCGCCATCGCGGCTTGTATTGTAAGGTGCATTCCGTTGCTCCGGATTGTCGCGGAGGTCAACAAGAAAACGCTCCTTGCTGACTGTGATCGCTGCCCGCCAGACAGCGCCGTCGTCCTGTTCCTCTTCGATTTTATAGGTGCCTTCGGGCAGGGTCGCGAGGCCGGCGCGGGTGCGTCTCTCACCTTCCTCGAATAGCGAGGCAAGGGCACCGCGATAGGTGTCCAGTCCATAAGTTTCAACGATCTGCCGGATGCGGCTTTCGGCTTTGCGGCTTGCGGCCACCTGCGCCCACAGGTCCCCGGTCACGAAATCTGGCAGGCGGGAGTTTGACGAGATGATATCGAAGACGGAGCGGATCGGCTTGCCGTCCTCGAACAGTTTCACCGCCGGCAGGCGAAGACCTTCCTGGAAAATCTCCGACACGTCGACCGCCATCGATCCCGGCGTCTTGCCGCCGACATCATTCCAGTGGGCGATCGAGGCGGCCCAGGCGACCAGTTCGCCGGAAGCGAAGACGGGGAGCGCGATCACCACATCGTTCAGATGCGTGACGCCGCCGTAATAAGGGTCGTTGGTAACGTAGACGTCGCCCTCGCGCACCTTGTCAAGGCCGTGGATCTCTACGATCCGCTTCACCGCCTTGTCGAGGACGCCGACGAAGGTAGGAATGCCGGCGCCGGAGCTGATCAGCTCACCCTCGGCATCGGTGATGCCGGTGCCGACATCCAGCACCTCATAGATGATCGGGCTCATGGCCGTCTTCTTCAGCACTGTGAACATCTCGTCGGCTGCTGCCACCAAGCTAGCCTGGATAACGGTGGCGGTGATGGGATCGTGCGTTTTCATGTTCAGCCTGCCGCCACGTGGAGGTCGCGCGGGAGCGTCGAGAGGATTTCCGGCCCGTCCTCGCGCAGGATGACGATTTCCTCCAGCCGGATACCGAAGCGTCCCGGGATATAGATGCCCGGCTCGATGGAGAACACCATTCCCTCTTCAAGGACGGTCTCGGACGTCGCCGTGATGAAGGGCGGCTCGTGGCCGTCGATGCCGAGTCCGTGGCCGGTCCTGTGGACGAAATAATCGCCATAGCCGGCATCGGAAATGACCTTGCGCGCCGCCGCGTCCACCTCCTTGGCCTTGACGCCGGGACGCGCGGCCTGCAACGCCGCTTGGACAGCCTTCTCCACGATGGAGTGGATTTGGCCGTAGCCTTCGGGAGGTCTGCCCACCGCGGCCATACGGGTGATGTCGCTCGGGAAGCCGCCCTTGCGAGCTCCGATGTCAATCACGACGGCGTCGCCTTCGTGCAGCGTGCGACCGCCGGTCTGGTGATGGGGGAAGGCGCCGTTCGGGCCAGAGCCGATGATGCAGAAGAGCGCTGCAGCCCTTTCAGAGGAGAAGGAGGCGCCGACCACTTCGGCAAGCTCGGCTTCCGTCATGCCCGGACGGATCGCGGCGAAGGCCTTCTGCATGGCGCGGTCCGCAACGCCCGCACTTGCCTTCAGTGTCTTGAATTCGCTCTCGTCCTTGCGCATGCGCAGCGCGCCGACCGTCTCGGAGGTGAAGGCGTGGTCTGCATTGGGCAGGTTGTCAAGCAATAGAAGCGCGAAGTCGGCGCGCATCGTCTCGTCGAGCACAATGCGGCTGGCATTGCCGGCATCGACGGTGGCCAGCGCATCGACCAATGCCCGCTCAGGACCTTCATCGTCGCTCCAGGTATGGAAGGCTATATCCGTGTTCTCGCGCGAACTCTCGGCATTGAGAACCGGCATCAGGAAGGCTTCCGCCGTGGGCGAGACGAGCAGCAGGCAGGGCCGCTCGTCCGCATGCGGGTGGAAGCCGAGAAGCCATTGCATATGCGAGCTCGGCCCGAGCGCGACGAGATCGGTTCCTGTTTCGCGCATTTTTTCGCGCAGGGCGGCGAGGCGTTTTGCAGTGTCGGTCATGCCTTCATTCTCCTTGGTCTATCGTTCCCCTCATCCGGTTCGCTGCGCAAACCACCCTTTCCCCGTCGGGGAGAAGGTGGCCCGAGGGGCCGGATGAGGGGGCTTCAAGCCGCCTTGCGGGCAGGCCCCGGTTCTTCCGCTTGGACGACGATGCGATTGCCGAAGATCTCGCCGTCGTCGAAGCCGCCGATATAGGCGATCTCGTCTTCCGGCGGCGCCTCGCTCGACCACTTGCGGCTCGGCTTCCAGCCGCACTGACGCTTGAGGATAGCGGCATATTCGGCGCGCTTCAGCGCAGCGATCGAAGGATCGATGACCGGAACGCCGAGCTTCTTCTCGACATCGTGGTAGAAGCCGACCTCCATGGTGCAGCCGAGGATGAGGGATTCGGCAAAGCCTTCCTCCACTGCCTTGCGCCCGGCTTCGATGAGGCGGCGTTCCGTCTCGGCGTGATCCTTCTGGAAATCGGTGACACCAAGCTCGACATGGTAGAAGCCGGCGAGCCGATGCTCGTGGCCGTGCTCGCGCACGGTGGCGCTCATCTGGTTTACCCATTTGCGACGGCCGACGATGACGCCGAAACGGTTGGATATGCTGGCCGCGATCTCGCAGGAGGCCACACAGGGCGCAGTCACGATCATGTCCCCGGAGATTTCGCGCGCATCATGGAGCGCGGTGTCGTAGAAGCAGCCGATGGCGAGCGCATCGAAGCCTTCGCGGGCTGCCTGGCGCGTCGCGCGGATGATGCCGCGTGTCACCATCGCCTCATAGGCGCGGAACTCGATATGACTGAACCGGCCTTGACCCTCGGGCAACGACGCGACATGGACCTCGGTGCTGGGGAGCTTGTGCTCCCCCGCCATCTTGGCGAACACGTCGTCATGCGCCCCGCTGCCTGCGACCGGGCTCAGATACATGATCTTCAGCGGATTCTCGCTCATCGGTCCCTCCTCTTTGCGATTGGTCTGATCCGGTAAAGCCGTAGACCTCTTTCGCTCGCTCGAGCGTGATCAGGCCGTTGCGGATGTCCTCTGCGACCAGCTTTGGATCTCGTTCCCTTGGGTCGCCGAAGCCGCCGCCGTTGCCGGTGATGACGCGGATGACGTCGTCGGTATGCGTGGTCAGTTCGGAGACGAAGGAATATTTCTCTTCCGAGCCGTCCTTGCGGATCACCTTGACGTAATTGGGCGATCCCTCGCGGCCACCGTCGAGCGACCAGGCGGGAAACTTCGAACGGGTATAGCCAACCGTTAGGAAGCCGTTGTCGGCGCGTACACGGTAATCCATGACGATGCCGCGCCCGCCGGTGAACTTACCTTCGCCGCCCGGCTCCATGTTGAGCTCCATCCGGTCGACATACAGTCCGTTACGCGCCTCGTTGATCTCGGCCGGGCAGTTGTAGGTCTCGCCGTGGAAGCCGCAGAAGATGGCGCTGTTTCCGTCGCGATCGCGGTTGGCGCCCCAGCCGCCGAGCTGCGGCTCGATGATCGTGTATTGCCGGCCGGTATCGGGGTGGATGCCGCCGATGAAGGTGCCGCAGACGGAAGCGAAATGACCTGCGGCGAGCCGCTCGGGCATGTGCTGGGCGAGGCAGCGCCACATCAGGTCATAGACGCGTAGTTCGATCTCGTAATAGAAGCCGATCGGCGCTGGCTCCTTGGCTTGGAAAACCGAGCCTTCACGGGTGAGCAAACGGATCGGCCGGAACGAGCCTTCATTCGCTGCCGAATAGGGATCGGTCAGCGACTTGAAGAGCATCTGGGCCGAGACCATCACGCCATCACGGCTGGTGTTGACGGGGCTCACCGACTGGTCCGGATTGTCGCGCAGATCAACAATGAATTCAGTGTCGGAGATGGTGATCTTCACATTGAAGACACGGCCGTCGTCCTGTTCCTCGGAGAGCTCGAACGTGCCTTTAGGGAGCTTTGCGAGCTCCTTCAGGGAAACCTGCTCGCCATAATCCATGAAGGAAGACATGGCGGTCTCGAAGGTCCCGACACCATATTTCTCGGCGATCTCTACGAGCCGCTTCGCTCCGATGCGGACCGAGGCGATGGCCGCCCAGACATCGCCCTCAAGCACGTCCGGCATGCGCGAATTGGTCTTGATAATCTCCATGACTGAGCGGATCGGCTCGCCTTTGGAGATGATCTTGATCGCAGGAAGGCGCAGGCCCTCCTGGAAGATCTCGGTCGCCTCGCCGGTCAGCGAGCCGGGCGCCATGCCGCCGACATCGGAATTATGGGCGATGTTAGCGGTCCAGGCGATGATTCGGCCGCCGGCAAAGACGGGCATGGCGACAATGATATCGTTCAAATGGGTGACGCCGCCCCAATAGGGATCGTTGGTGGCAAACACGTCGCCCGGCTCGATATCGCCCGGTTTGTCGAACTTGCCGACGATGACCTTAACGGCCTTGTCGAGCACGCCGACGAAGGCGGGAATGCCGGCGCCTGAAGAAGCAAGCGCGCCCTTTGCATCGGTGATGCCGGTGCCCATGTCGAGCACCTCGTAGATGATGGAACTCATCGCCGTCTTCTTCATGACGGCGAACATCTCGTCGGCTGCCGCCTGCAGTGAGTTCTGGATGATCTCCAGAGTGATCGGGTCGTTGGGCAGATTGGTCATGTCCGTCTCACTCTGCCGTCAGGTGGATCTGGATGTTGCCGTAGCCATCGATCTCGACATGGCAACCGGGATGGATGACGATCGTCGTGCCGGGATCCTCGACAATAGCGGGTCCGGAAAAGGTCATGCCCGGTTCGAGTTTCGTCCCGTCATAGATCGCCGACTCGTGGATCCCTTCGAGGGCAAAATCGACCCTGCGGCTGCCCTTGAGCGCGACCTCGGCCTTCGTGCCGGTCGGCTCGCGCTTTGTCATGGTCAGCTTGCCGACTTCGGCAGAAGCGACGAGATGGATGCCGACCATTTCGACCGGCGCGTCGAGCCGGTAGGTGTATTCGCGTTCATAGGTCTCGTGGAAGGCGGCCTCGATCGAAGACAGGCGATCGTCGGTCACCTTGCCCGCGTCGAGCAGGACTTCGGTCGTGTGCTCCTGGTTCTGGTAGCGGAACTTGCCGTAACGCAGGAACTTCACCTTGTCGGCGGTGATGCCTTCGGCCTCGAACTGCTTCCTCGCGCGCGCTTCCGTCTCGGCGAAGATCTCCTCGATGCCTTCGGCCGCGCCCTTCTTCAGGTCGGCGAGGCGGGTGACGAAGTAATCGCGCCTGAGATCGGACATCATCATGCCCCAGGCAGAGAAGACGGAGGCCGCTGCCGGCACCACGACCTTCTTGACGCCGAGCTCGGCTGCCAGTGCCACCGCATGCATGGCGCCGCCGCCGCCAAAGGCAACGAGCGTGAAGTCGCGCGGGTCGTGGCCGCGATTGAGCGACACCAGCTTTAGCGCGTTGACCATGTTGTTGTTGGCGATGCGGATGATGCCGCGCGCCGCCTCGTCGGCATCGACGCCGAGCTTCTCGCCGATGGCGGCGATCGCCTTTTCGGTCGCCTCCATGTCGGCCTCAACCTCGCCGCCGCAGAAATAGTCGCGGTTGATGCGGCCAAGCCAGAGATTAGCGTCGGTGGTCGTGGCTTCCGTGCCGCCGCGGCCATAGGCCGCCGGGCCGGGTACGGCACCGGCCGACTGCGGGCCGACATGCAGCTTGCCGAAATCGTCCACCCAAGCGATGGAGCCGCCCCCATTGCCGATCTCGACCAGGTCGACCACCGGCACCATGATCGGATAGCCGGCGGTGGTGCGGTCGCGCTCGATCCAGTAATCGGTCATGATCTTGACCTGACCATCCTCGATCAGCGAGCACTTGGCCGTGGTGCCGCCGATGTCGAGCGCCAGCACGTTCGGCTCGCCGATCAGCTTGCCGAGTTCGGCAGCACCCCAGAAGCCCGAAGCCGGGCCGGATTCGACCATGGTGATCGGGATCTGCGAGACGGTCTCCAGAGAATCCACACCGCAGTTCGACTGCATGATGTAGGGGCTCCCGGTGAACCCCTTCTCCTTGAGACCGCCAGCAAGCCGCGACAGGTAGCGCTCGGCGATCGGCTGAACATAGGCCGAGAGTACGGCCGTGTTGGTCCGCTCGTATTCGCGCCATTCGCGGGTGATCTGGTGTGAGGCAACGGCCGAAACCTCCGGCCAAAGCCGGCGCACTTCCGCCAGCGCCGCCTGCTCGTGCGATGGATCGGCATAGGAGTGCAGGAAACTGATGGCGATCGCCTCGACGCCGTCGGCCTTGAAATCGTCGAGGATGGCGGGCAATCCCGAGAGGTCCAGCGCGCGCAGCTCCTCCCCCTTGTAGCTCATGCGGCCAGGAATCTCGCGGCGCAGATAGCGCGGTACGAAAGGCTTCGGCTTCTCGTAATGGAGGTTGAAGAAATCCGGACGGTTGCCGCGCGCGATCTCGAGCGTATCGCGAAAACCTTCGGTGGTAATCAGCCCCACCTTGACGCCCTTTCGTTCGGTCAGAGCGTTGATGACGACAGTGGTGCCATGGGCAAGGAAATCGACCGATGCCGGATCGACACCACCTTTGATGAGCACGTTCAGCACACCCTCTTCGAAGTTTGGTGGCGTGGTATCCGACTTGGCCGTGATGATGCGCGGAACGGGATTTCCGTCTTCCGTCTCGAACGCGACCAGATCAGTGAACGTGCCACCGACATCGGTCGCGACGCGGATCGTCTTGTTGACCATCATACGGTTCCCATGGTTTTGTGGCGTTCTTTAAGGAGGAAGCAGACTGCGCCGGGCAGCTTCAGGGCAACGGCGGCAGCGACCTTGTCTTCTGTATAGTAGTCCGCCTCGTGCAGGCAGTTGATCGTGCCGATCACGTTGCCGCCTATGACGACCGGAATGTTGATAACGGACTCGCAGCCGAGCGACTTGATCAGTTCATGGTCATAGAAGACCTCCGCAATACCCTCGATATTGTTTGCGACGAAGACCTGCCGCTCCTGCAGCACCTGCCGCGCCCAGTCGGTGGTGTTCACCGGCTTGGTGCCGGAAACCGGATAGGCGTCCGGCATGTTCGAGTAGAACCGCCCCGCCACGCCTGCGGGGAAATCGAAGCTCATCATGGTGAAGAGCTTCACGCCGATCGTCTCGTCGGTCAGACGGTAAAGCGCATCGAAGACATTTTCCGGCTGGCCCTCGGCGGTCTCGAGCGCTTTGGTGAACGTCGAATAATCAGGCATTTGCATTGTTCTCTTTCTCGGTCAGGCTTGTTCTCAATGCTTCTTCTTCGCGCGTAACAACGGGTACGGCACCGATCAGGCCCCGCGTATAGGGATCGGCCGGGTTGCTGAAGATCGTCTCGACCGTATCCAGCTCGACCAACTTGCCGTTCTCGAAGACCGCGACGCGGTCGGCGATATTGCGTACGACAGAAAGGTCGTGCGTAATGAAGATGTAGGTCAGGCCGCGGCTTTCCTTGAGCTCGTTCAGGAGCTTCAACGTACGCGCCTGAACCAGCACGTCGAGCGCAGACGTGGGTTCGTCGAGAACAACGATCTCGGACTCGCAGGCAAGCGCCCTGGCGATCGCTACGCGCTGGCGCTGGCCGCCGGAAAGGGTTGCTGGCGAGCGCGACCGGTAGTCCGCGGGTAGCCCCACTTCCTCCAGAAGTTTCCCTACGCGCTCCCACCGCCGCGATCTTTCGCCGATCCCGTGCACGTCCAGCGCAAGGCGTAACGATGCACCGATCGTGCGTTTCGGATTGAGAGAGGACAGCGGGTTCTGCTGAACGAGCTGTATGGCGCGGCGGTGGGAGAGTTCGCGGCTGCTTGGGAGGACAGTACCGCGATAGGAGATGGTGCCCTCGGACGGCGGATAGATGCCGAGGATCATGTTGGCGATCGTGCTCTTGCCGGAGCCGGATTCGCCGACGACCGCCAGACACTCGCCCTTGGCGACATCGAAGGAAACGTCGTCCACCGCCCGCACCTCATGGGCGCCGACGGTGAAGGTCTTTGACACGGATTGGAGGGAGAGGATGGGGGTCATGCCACTTCTCCCGGCTCGCCGCAGCCCTCATGCACCACAAGAGGAGCAAGATACTCGTCGGAATTGTCCTGTATCTTCGGTATACCCTCGCCGGTGATGCGCGGGATCGCGTTCATCAATGCGCGCGTATAGGGGTGGCGGGGATTGTCAAAGAGCTGGGTCGCCTTGCCGTGCTCCACGATCCGGCCCTTGTAGATCACATAGATACGGTCGGCGAATTCGCGCACTACGCCGAGGTTGTGCGAGATGAAGAGCACGGCGGTATTGTGCCGGGTCACCAGTTCGCGCATCAGCTTGAGCGTCTGCGCCTGCACCGTCACGTCGAGGGCGGTGCCCGGCTCGTCGGCGATCAGAAGCGACGGTTCGTTGGCAAGCGCCATGGCGATCATGACGCGCTGGTTCATGCCGCCTGAAAGCTGGAAAGGGTAGCTTGCCAGCACGCGTTCCGGCTCAGTGATCGACACATCCGCCAGCATGGCGGCGGCCTTGCGGTCGGCCTCGGCGCGCCCGATGCCGGGCACCATGCGCTTCAGCACCTCATGGAACTGCTCGGAAATCCGGTAGACCGGATTGAGCGAAGATGTTGGATCCTGGAAGATCATCGACATCTTCGTGCCGCGCAGGCGGTGCCGTTCGGCGCGGCTCATTGCCTCAAGATCCCGGCCCTCGAAATTGACGGTGCCGGAGATGCGGGCGGTGCGCATCGTCTGCAGAAGGCCGAGGATGATGCGCGCCGTGACGGACTTACCCGAGCCGGACTCGCCGACCAATGCGACGCGCTCGCCCTTGTCGATATGCAGGGAAATGCCGTGCAGTACTTCCACAAGGCCGGAATAGCCCTTGAAGGAGAGGCGCAGGTCGCGGATGAGTAGGGTGGGAGCCGTCATTGCTCCACCCCCAGGATTTCCCGCAGCGCATCGCCGAGCAGGTTGAAGCCGAAGACGGCGATCAGGATCGCCAGGCCGGGGAAGACCGTCAGCCACCAGGAATCCGGCAGGTACTTCGCGCCTTCAGCGACCATAGAGCCGAGGTCGGGCGTCGGCGGCTGTACGCCGAGGCCGAGGAAGGAAAGCGAGGAGGCGATCAGGATGACGAAGCCGAGGTCGAGGGTCATCTTGGTGAGGATCGACGGCACGCAGTTCGGTAGGATCTCGCGGAACATGACGTGCAGCTTGGAGGCGCCGATCACTTCGGCCGCCAGCACATAGCCTTCCTCCTTCTCACTGCGCGCAAGGTTGTAGACGAGGCGCGTGTACCAAGGCCACCACATAGCCGTCACCGCGATCATGCCATTGGTGAGTGTGGGCTCAAGGAGGCCCATCATGGACATTGCGAGCACCAGCGGCGGGATCGACAGGAAGACGTCGGTGATGCGCATCAGCACATATTCGGTCCAGCCGCCGACATAGCCGGCGACGAGCCCGATCGTGACGCCGATCGGCACCGCGATCGCCAGCACCACGACGCCGAGGATCAGCGAGATCCGATAGGCGTAGATGATGCGGCTGAACATGTCGCGGCCGACGAGATCGGTGCCGAAAATATACGGCCACTGAGGCGGCTTGTTGAAGTTCACGAAATCAACCACCGCGCCGCGATGCTCGGGGAAGGGCGCGATGAAGTCGGCGAAAACGGCCGAGAGCACCACGAGAGCGATGAGCAACACGCCGACGGCTGAAAGCGGATTGGATGCGAGAATGGCGAGGGTTCGCTTCATTGGGCCCTCTGGGAAAGTCGGATGCGCGGATTGATCATTGCGATCAGGAAATCCACGACGATGTTCACAATCAGGAACAGGGCGGAGATGATCAGCACTGTCCCCACGATGGCGTTCAGGTCCTTGCGCAGGATGACGGCGACGCCGTAGCGCGAGAGACCCGGCCAAGCGAAGACCGCCTCCACCAGGAAAGCATTGCCGAGCATGGCCGCGAAATCGAGACCGATGATCGTCAGCGAGGGGATCAGCGAAGGCCGGAAGGCGTAGCGCCGGGCGATGCGCCCTTCGGGGAAGCCGTAGGATTCCGCCATCTCGATATACGGCTTGTCGTAGGTCTCGACCATGTTCGAGCGGGTCAGGCGGGCCGCCTGTCCGATGCCCGAAAGGGCGAGGGCGAAGGCCGGCAGCACGAGATGCCAGGCGGCGTTGCCGAAAGCCTTGATGTTGCCGGCGAGCAGAGTGTCGATCAGCAGGAAGCCGGTAACTGTCGGTACGGTCATGGAATCCGCGAGCCGGCCTGCAATCGGAAAGAGCGGCAGGAAATAGGCGAAGAGCAGCATCAGGATCACCGCCCAGACGAAGCTCGGGGCGGATACGCCGAGCAGCGTGAAGATGCGGATCGTGCTGTCGGCCCATGATCCCCGATACCGGGCCGAGATCACCCCGAGCGGCAGACCGATCAGGATCATCATCAGACCAGCGACGATGATGAGTTCCAGCGTTGCCGGCAGGAATTGCGCGATATCCTGCGTCACAGGCCGGTTTGTATAGAGCGACACACCGAGATCGCCCTGCGCGAGATCGGCGATGAAGTGGCCGTACTGGACCGATAGCGGCTGATCGAGATGCAGGCGTAGCCGCAGGTTCTCTACCTGCTCGGCCGTGGCGTTGGGGCCGAGCGCGATGCGCGCCGGATCGCCGGGAATGACCCGGGCGATGGCGAAAATCAGCATCGAAACTCCGATGAGCACGATCAACGAAGTTCCCAGCCGCTTCAGAACGAGGCGGACAACAGGCGACATCGTATCTTATCCCTTGTGGGCGCGGGCCGCTTCCTCGCTGCGGCGCCGCGCGGCTATTGCCTTGCTATTCGCCGGTCATTTCCATCAGACGGAAGGTGAAGCCCATGCCGTCCATGCCGAAGGACTTCGACGGATCGGAAAGCGCCGGTACCTTCACCCGGTTCGACGCGGCAAAAACCGACTGCCGGTCATAGGCGTAGATGGTCGGCGCTATCTCCATCAGCCGGTCGTTGAGCTCCGAATATGTGGCTTCGCGTTCCTCGTCGGACATCACCGTGCGGCCCTTTTCGAGCAGGGCGTCGACCTTCTCGTCCTTCAGATATTCCGGCGATTGCCACGTGCCGGCGGCCGACGAATGATACATCGGATACATGAGCGTATCGGGATCGCCCGTGACCGCATTGACGAAGATCTGCGAGATATTCGGCGTGTTTTCGGGCTTCGTCACCTGCTCGGTGAAGAGCGCCCACGGCACCTTGCGGATTTCCGACTTGATGCCGAGCTCGGCGAAGTTGGCCTGCATCAGAAGCGCAAAGCGCTCTTCGATAGGCACCTCGCCGATCCACGAGATTTCCAGCGTGAACTCGGACGGATCATGTTTGCATTCGGCGAGATACTTCTTCGCCGCTTCCATATCGCGCTGCATGACTTCCGAGGCTGGGTTGGCGCCATACATCCCGACGGGAATCGCGCCAGTCGAGGGGCTGCCCTGGGCGATCTCGTCGGTGATGGCAACCATCCTGATGCCCGTCGCGTAATCATAGGCAGCCGAAAGCGCGCGACGGCAGTTCACGTCGTCGAGCGGAGGCTTGGCGGTGTTCATCTTGATGTAGAAGGCGCCGCCGCCCGTCTCGGTAAGGAATTGCGCACCGTCGGCCGCCAGAGACTTGAGAACTTCCGGCGGGAGCCATTGCGAGGAAATGTCGTGCTCGCCCTGGGAGATGAGGGTGCGGACGGTGGTAGCCTCCAGGCTGTAGCGCAGCCGAACCTGGTCCGGCGCCTTGTCAGGAACGCCGAGGAAGTAGTCGGGATTCTTCTCCATCACCGTCTCTTCCTGCGGATTGTGCGAGACGACCTTGTAGGCGCCCGAACCGGCCGAATGGCTGGAGAGAAAGGCCTGTCCCCAGTCCTTCATCTCGCCTTCGCCCTCGCCGAGATTCTCCATTACCAGTTTCTTGTCGACGATGGGCAGCCGCACGAGCGAGGCGATGAAGGGCGAATAGGGCTCGCTCAGGCGGAACCGCACCGTATGTTCGTCCACGGCTTCCGCGCCCTCGACCTTGGTGAACACGAAGGAGAGGCCCTGGCCCAGTTCCTTCATGCGGTCGAAGGAGAAGACGACATCCTCGGCGGTCAGCGGGTTGCCGCTCTGGAACTTCACATCCTGGCGCAGCTTGAAGATGAAATCGTTGCCTTCGGTCTCCCAGCTTTCGGCCAGATGCGGCGCATAGCCGACCTCGCCCTGCTTGGGCAGCACGAGCGTGTCATAGACATTGAACATAAGAATCGAGTCGGCATAGTCGGTCGCCTTGCCGGGGTCGAGCTCGCCCACGGCTACCTCGTCGAGGCGAAGAACCGTCTGGGCGGCTGCCTGGCCGGTCGTGGCCGCGACAGCCGTGGTCAAAGCCGATGCGGCCAGAAGTGCAGCCGCGAAGGATCTCACTGTCTTCTGCATGACTAATCCTCTCTGGTGGATTTGTTCTGAATTGCGGAGAGGTGGTCGCCGGTGGCGAGCCCTCTTTGTCGAACCGGCGGCTTCTTGCGGCTGCCGTTTCTCCTCACTGCCAGATCCGATCCGGCCGCTCCGGTCGCATGTTCGTCGCCGAACACGTCCATCGTGCAGGTGTGCAGGATGGTTGCGGGCCTGTCGGTGTGGTTCCAGGTGGAATGCGTGCGTGTGGATGGGAAGTGGATCGAATCCCCGGCTTCGAGGATCGTCCGCTCACCTTCGACTTCGACCGTTATGGAGCCGTCGAGGATGAAGAAGATCTCCTCGCCTTCGTGAGCGATCGGCTCGCTGCGATGGCCGGGCGGTTCATGGATGATGACGCTGCGCAGCACGTTTCCCGGAAAGGAAGCGGAAATGCGCTCATAGGTGAGCGAATTGCCGCCGACCGCATAGATCGGGCGCTCGTTGTGGCGGGTCGCTGGCGTGTCACCGCGCGGCTGCGAAAGGAATTCACTGACATCCGTGCCGAGCACATGCGCCACCGATGCGAGGGAGGAGAGGGAAGGCGTCGTAATCGCGCGCTCGATCTGCGAGATGAAACCGACCGAAAGCCCGGCCGCGTCCGCCACTTCCTTGAGGGTGAAGCCGAGTTCCTTGCGTCGCTCGCGAAGACGCTTCCCGAGCGGCACATTGGCCGTCTGTATCGTTTCGGCTCCAGTCGTGGTGTCCGTCACGCCTGTTCCCCTGATTTTAGTATTTCTAAAACTGTGAAGCGGACGAGAAATGAAGTCAAGAAATTTTTTAGTATTTGTAAAAAGTTGAGGCTGCAGCGGAGGGCGAGTTCCCTCTGCACAGGAACGCGATGCCGGAGGAAATGTTGCAGACCTCTGCCTCAAGAGGATAAACGGCAATGCTGCGGAACTAGAGCGGGATGAATCTAGGTTTGTCCGTATCCTGCATTAGCGAAGTAGTTTGTGCATTCGTCGGCCGAGATTGAG
>NZ_JAODNW010000043.1 GCF_025398255.1 Chelativorans intermedius
AGCGATGCCGCCCGCGCTGGCGCCACGACCATCATTGCACTAACAATCAAATTGGACCCGTCCGTGGGGGCCGATCACCGGTTGCGAGGTCGAAATCCGCCAGCCCGGCCATGGCGAGGCCGGATGCGGCAAGACAGGCCAGATAGACGAGGCCGCGGGCAAGGTTCCAGTTCATGGACGTCCTCCGATGAGAGTGGTGAGGAATGCAGTGAGACGAGACAGCAGCGTGGGCGCAGCGGGCACGGCAGGGACCGGCATGGGGTCAGCGGCCGTCGGAACCGGCGTCGCCTCCGGGCGCAGCAGCACCAGTGCCTCGTCCTCGGTCAGCCGCCGGATGGGTCGCGAGAAATCGACCCGGCCATTGCGGTCGACCGCCCAGACCGGGATGGTCCCGGCGGGGTACCGGCCATGGCGGAAGAGGATTCGCTCGGCCTCGCGCCGGGGGCGGATCGCGGCGGGCTTGAGCCAGCCCATGAAGGCGTCCGCTGCCGCCGCGCGGCTGCCCGCGTTCAGATGCCTTGTCAGCGCGGCTCTCGCGATGCCGCCGGTGTTGTAGTGGAAGCTGACCAGCGCATCGAATTCGTGCGGCTCGAGCGGCACGGTCACGGCCCGTCGCACCGCCGCCTCATAGGCAGCCAGATCGGTCCGGAATACCTTGAACGCTTCCCGGATACCGGCATCGAGATCGGCGGGCATCCCGCGAGGCATCCTGGCCGGATCGGGCGGTCCGGCTGCGGCCGTGTGGCCGATGCCGAAGGTCCAGACCTGTTTCACATCGAGATAGGGTCCGGGCACGAGTCCTTCGTGCCGGACGAGGGCCAGAAGGCCCCGGTCGGTCATGCACATGGGATCACCCCAGAAGCGAGAGGGTCAGAATGAGAACTGCGACGGCGAGGCCGATGCGCAGGCGGTGGGCGAAAGCCTGACGCGGGGCGATGGGGTCGCAGCGAATGAAGCGCGCGAGGCGGAGAAGCTCATGCATCGCCGTCGCCTTTCTTCGCCCCACGTAGCCGGGCGAGGACGAGTTCGATGAAGGCGGGGCCGAAGACGCCAACGAGATAGGCCGCCGAACCTGCTGCGCCCCCGGCCGGGATCGCCTTGGGCGGCAGGCCCAGCCAGCTGGTGACGAGCGCCATGGAAAGGCTGCCCATTCCAGCCGCGATCAACCCGCCTAGCAGGATGTGCCGCAGCGCATCGCGCAGGCGCATCCTCGTGGTCAGTGCGTTGGTCGCCCCGCCGAGCGCACCCCAGGCGGCCAGGATCACCGCCGTCGATGTTGCGAGTTCCTTCAGCACCGCGGCGAGGAACCCGGTCTCGTCGTTCATCTGCGGATCTCCAGCAGCGGGATGGAAGTGATCGAGCCGAGGCGTTCGAGATCGAGGGTGACGTCGAGCGCATCGGTGTCGAAGCGGACGGGCACGTCGAACGCGAAGCCTGCGGTGATCGCGACGCCCGAGGCCGGCGCGGTGTCGAAGGTGACGACACCTGTCGTGGTGTCGACCGACCAGCCAGACGGCTGCTCCACGCCGCCGAGCGCCATGCGCACGCTGCCCGCCACCGGTTTGGCGATGGCGCGCGTCCAGGATTGCGCGCCCGAGGCGTAGTGCTTCACCAGCTGGAAGGCGGTCGTGGTCCCATCTCCGGTGCCGATGACCTGATCGGTCGCCGACGGCGACTGCGACGGCAGGCAGGACTTGTAATCGGCCCAGTCCTTGAAGCGGAAGCCGTAAAGCCGCCCGTTGCGCGCCTCGAAGAAGGCGACGACGGCGGCGAGATCGTCCGCCCGGCGGATGCCGTAGGCGACGTCGTAGCGCCGACGGCTGTTTGCCCAGCTCGCGTTCCTCTCCTCGTCCCCGCTTGCCAGCGTCACCACCTGCGTGCGCCGCTCGGGCCCGCCGCGCACGCCGCGGCTGATGTCGTCCGGAAACCGGACCTCGTGAAACGCCATCACATGCCCCTCCGCCCGAGCGAGACGGCCCGGGCGATGTCCGCCGCGACCTGCGTGCGCGACTGCCGGAAGCTCTCGGCGTCGCGGGCGACGATGGTGACGTTGACGCCGCCGTAGGTCTGCGCCTCGCGACGGGAGAGCACCCGCTCGCCCCGCTGCAGGATCGCGGGCACTTCGTCATGCCGGAGTCCGACCGCACCGCCCGAATGCATCCGGGGCGCGGCGGCGAAGGCCATGGCCGGGACCACGCGCGCGGGCCCAGCCGATCCGACCACGCCGCCCGCGTGCAGGACGCTGGCGAAAATGCCGCCGGCGCCGGAGAACACGCCCGACAGCGCGTTGGCGATCGGCCCGAGGATGAAGCGTCGCGCCGCGAGCTGGGCGAGGTCGGCCAGCAGCGACGTGACCAGATCCCGGAAGTTCAGCTTGCCGGTCTTCACGAATTCGCCGACGGCGTTCTCGGCCGACTGGAAGGCGCCAACCAGCGCCTGGCCGATATCGCTGCCGATCTCGCGTGCCTTCGCGGCATAGTCGGAGAGCGCCGCCGTGACCGCCTGCCAGCCGGTCAGGGCTCCGTCCGCGCCGGTCGCCGTGTTCGTCCCTGCCTGCCGTCCGGCGGTCCCGGCACGGTTTGCGGCTTCCTCGGCCTGGTCGAGTGCATCGGTCACTCGCTGCGCACCCTGCGCAGCAGCATCCATCGCGCCTTCGGTGTCCTCACCGGAACCGCGCATCGCGGCGACAAGGGCGGCAACCGCTTCGCGCACACCGTCGAACGCACCCGAACGAGCATCCGCAGCACGCTGGCGAAATCGGTCGGCAAGATGACCGGCATTGCTCGCCGCGTGATCGAGCATCGAGGCGTAGGATTGCGCGCCGAACCAGTCGATCTGCAGATCCGCACCAATCCGATCCGCGACAGCGTTGAATGTCGGTCCGATGGTGCCGAGGAAATCGGCCCATTTGTTCGACAGGAAGGCCATCAGCCTGAGCCAGATCGCCTCGATGTCGCCGCGCAGCGCCCGGAAGTCATCGACAAGGGAGAGGGCGGTGGCCTTGATCCCGTCCCAGACAGCGCGTGCGACATTGCCCATCAGTTCCAGCGCGTTGCCGAAGCCGCCCGCGCCGCGCACGAGGCGGCCGAACTGGTAGACGAGTTCTCCGGCGCCAACGATCAGCGCACCGATCCCGGTACGGATCAGGGCGCCGCGCAGCACGACGAGGGCGGTGGCGAGGCCGCGAACGGAGACGGCAGCGGCGACCAGCCCCGCGACCCAGCGCCCGGCGAGAAACGCCGCGAAGGTCGCGGCGTAGGTGGTAAACCGGCCGATGTTGTCAAATAGCCCCCGGATCGCGATGCCGAGCGGCCCGGTGCGGCTGGCGACCGCCGCCATGGCGTCTGCGACCGCTTCGAGCGCAGGCGCCGCGGCAACCGCCAGCTGGTTCGAGAGCCCGCGCCAAATCAGCCCGAGCCGGGAGATCGCATCGTTCGTGCGCTCGATCTGGTCGGCATCCTGCTCCGAGACGACGACACCGAAGGCGCGCACGTCCTCGGTCGCCTGGCGCAGCGTCGCGGTGTCGATCCGCGACATGGCGATCGAGCCTTCCTCGCCGAAGAGCTGGCCCGCGACAGCCGCACGTTCGGCTGCGGGCACGAAACTCTCGATGGCGGCGTTGATCGCGCCGACACGCTGGTCCAGCGGCAATGCGATCAGCTCGTTGGCCGACAGCCCGAGCCGGTCCAGTGCGTCGGCGGCGGGGCCGGTCCCGGCGGCGGCCTGGCTGAGACGGCGCGTCAGATCCTTCGTGGCCTGTTCGATGCCGGACATGGAAACGCCCGCCAGTTCGCCCGCACGCTCCAGGGTCTGGATCGAGGCGACGGTGGTCCCGAGGGACTGCGCCAGCTTGGCCTGCGCATCGACCGTCTGCAGGCCGAACCGGATCATTGCCACGCCAGCGGCGGCAGCGGCAGCCACTGCGGCAGCGGCGGCCACACGCACCCGCCGCGAGAAGGCCGCGAGCCGGGCATTGGCCGCCTCCATCTCCCGGCTGAGCCGCCCGAAGCCACGCGATCCGGCCTCGCCGACGCCCTCCAGCTCGGCGCGCACCTGCCGTCCGCCCACGGCCGCGAGGCGGACGCTAACCCGTTTCTCGGCCATTCCGGTCCTCTCGAGATTATATCAGGCTCCGGAGCGGCTTACCGCCCCCTTGAAACATGTATCATGTCGTGATACATACCCTCATGATCGTCAGCACGAAGGGCAAGCTCGCGGCGAACGCGGTGGCAGACCGGTTCGGCAAGGGCTTCCCGGCCGACCTGGTCAAGCGAACGCGGGCGATGCTGTCCGCACTCGATGCCGCCGTAGTCCTCGAGGATCTCCGGTTTCCACCGGGCAATCACCTCGAGGAACTGAAGGGCGACCGGGCCGGACAGCATTCGGTGCGCATCAATGACCAGTGGCGCATCTGCTTCGTGTGGACGGATCAGGGGCCGGCCGATGTCGAGATCGTCGACTACCATTGAAAGGACGCGACATGACACTGATGAAGAACCCTTCTCACCCCGGCGAGGTCCTGTCCGAGCTCTATCTTGAGCCGCTCGGCATGAGCCCGATCGCGCTTGCAAAACGCCTTCATGTTCCCCGCACGCGGATCGAGCGGCTGGTGAAGGGTGAAACCGCGCTCACCGTGGACACCGCGATCCGGCTCGCGAAGTTCTTCCGGACGACACCGGAGTACTGGATGAACCTGCAGCGCGCGTGGGATCTCGCGCGGGCGCGCGACACGATCGACGTCTCAGACATCACGCCCCTCGAGGCGGCCTGACGCCATCTGTTCGTTGAGCTTGGACACCATCACCGCCTCGATGGGCGGCAGCAGTTCGGCAGCAGCAGCGGGCGGTACGCCGAGGGCGTCACCGAGCGCCAGCGCGGCGGTCAGGTCCCAGCCGACGACGGCGCCGGGCAGGACACGGAGCTGACCGCCGAGACGACCGACCAGGTCCCAGACCCGCCAGCCTTCAAGGGTGGCGGGGCGGTTCAGCCGCGCCGGGCAGTCCGGGCACCTCGTTTGGCAGGCTTCGCAGTATCGCTCGCCCCCGCCGAAGGACCAGTCGGCGAGGGCGACGAGGCGTTTTTTTCCTGTTCCAGCAGCAGGCCCTTCGAGACATAGGTCATCTGGAAGGCTTCGAAGATTGGCCAGACATCGAGCAGCGCGTCGATGGCCTCGGGGCTGGGATCGATCGGCTTGCCGTCCGCATCGCCGATGCCCTCCCAGGCGAGCACGGCCCGCCGCGCCAGCGCCTTGGCGAAGGCAACCGCGCGCTCCTCGTCGGAGGCGTCCTCGGGCACGGACTCGACGGCGGGATCGCTGCGTGTCGCCACCATCAGCGCGGTGGTCAGCGGGCGCAGCTCCACCCGCACACCGGGCGCGAGGTCATGCCAGCGCGGTTCATTCGTCAGGGCGAGCGTCAGCATCAGTAACTCTCCACGTCGTTCACGAGGGTTGCGGTGCACATCCGGCCAACGACGCTGTCTCGCGCGGCCTGCCAGTCGAAGGTGGCCTGTACGCCCTGCGGCCCGGAAATCTCGATCCGGGGCCGCGGCAGGTAGACGGCGTGCACGGTTAGGCGCAAGCTCTCGCCGGAGGGCAGGACGTAGGCGAATTCCATCTCGCAGGCCTCGCCATTGATCGCTTGGCTTACCAGCGTCTGGTCGGCGAAGCGCACCTCGATCCGGCCGGTCAGCGCGGCGATGGACGGGTCGGCGCCGTCGATGCGGCCGTCCGAGCGGATGGTTTCGATCCGGTCGAGGTTGTTGGCATAGGTGATCTCGGCCGAGACCACGTTGCCGAGCGCCGTGCCGTTGCGCGTGATCGACCCGTTGAAATGGCCGAAGCGCTTCAGCTCCAGCGCGGCGGGGGGTGAGGCGGGCTCGCCGAACGCGCTGGTGGTCGTCCCCACCGTCTCGCCTTGCGCCACCAGCCGCGCCGTCGCCGTCAACAGACCGGAACGTTGCATCTGCCAAGTGAGCTGGTCGAGCACGCAGCCGGAATACATGGCGTAGCGCGGCACCTCGGGCATGCCCGTCTCGATGGACATGCTGGGCAGCGTCCAGGAACCGGACTGGAACTCGTGTGTCCAAGGACCCGTGCCGGTGGTGGTCGGGTCGCCGAAGGCCGCCTTCAGCCAGAAGCCGAAGGCCTCCGCGTCGAGCGGCACGACGACATCGCCGTCCGCCGTCACCGCGTCATTGATCGGCGCCAGCGGATCGCGGCCATAGCCCAACAGCTCCGAGTTCAAAAGCGGCTGCTCGGCGCCGAGCGAGGTGCTGGCGAAGGGCATGCGGGTGAAGCCGCCCACGGGCGGCGTTCCATAGGTCGTCTCGAACGCAAGCGCCATCTGCGCCCGCGCGCCCTGGGCTCGTGCCATGGTGAACTCCTTGATGTTGTTGATGCGCGGTTGCGTTCGGTCAGGCCGTACCGCACATGAAGGTCATGCGCATTACTGGTCCGAATTCCCGGCTCAGCATTTCCGGTCGCTGGATCACCATCCGGATAATCGTTTCTGTCCTCGCGGTCCTTGTTCTTTTGAACGGCCCTGTCTTGGCACAGACGAATACCGTGAGCGGCACGGTGCGCTATGTGACGGACGGCGACACCTTCTCACTCCACGGCGTTGAGCGGCCGATCCGTGTCTGGGGCCTCGACGCTCCAGAGCGCGACGAGCCCGGCGCGTCCGCGGCCACGTCTACTCTGCGGCGGCTGGTCGCCGGGCAAGACCTGACCTGTCGCGTGCGCGACATCGACCGGTATGGGCGGATCGTCGGGCAGTGCGTCCTCCCCGATGGCCGCGATATCGCGGCCCAGATGATCGCCGCCGGCGTGGCCCGGGAATACTGCTACTTCTCGGGCGGCTACTACGGCACCTGTCGCGGCAACTGACCCGTCGGCTCTACCCGAGCGGGTCGGCCGTGGTGTAGTGCAGCGTTACCGGGATGACGGCGGCCTTCAGGCCGGCCGCGCCCTCGACGGCCAGATCGACCGGGCGCGGCGGCCCGGGCTCGGCCCAGTCGCAGGTCCCGTTCAGCATGCGGTCGGCGGCCAGCGCCGCAGAGATCCCGGCGCAGAGCGCGTCGAAGCGCGCGTCGCGATCGTTCGACCCTTGCACGACGACCTCCAGCTCGGCCCGGTGCCGCCAGTGGTATGCGAGCGGCGAGAGCGTCACTTCGGGCTCCCCCGGATCGCCGTCGCGCAGGATCACGAGGCCCGCCGACGGCACCCGCTCGGGCAGCACCTCACCGCGGCGAGCGGTCGCTGGCAACGCCAAGAGCCGCGCGTGCAGCGCGGCCAGGATGGATTCGCGAGGGGTGGGCATCTATTTGAGAAACCTTGGCGCTTTGCTATCGTGTGAGGAGAGGGATCAAGGAGTTGGGTGTGCGATGCTCGCGGAAGATTGGCTTAAACGAACTCAACCCGGCTACCGAGAACTCTCGAACGTCGAGCGATCAGCGGTGGCCGGATTCTCTATCGTCTGGAGTGTTTTCGAGGCGCGGGCTCTTTCGACGAACGCAAACGCAACTGCCATCGTCCGATTTGTCGACGAAAACGCGGCGAGCTTTGGTTCGGCTGAGCCCTTCGGAGACGCTTTGGCGTATTTCCGGCAAAGGTACGTGTCAGACGGCCAAACCAATCACAAATTTGAAAGCCTGCACTTTCGACAAAACGACAGACGGGAACTCGTGGAAGCTGTTCTGCTGGAACATGAAGCTACACCGACCGAGATCGTGAAAGCCTTGCTCATAATTGTCTTCCGGCTGCGAAATAACCTATTTCATGGGCTCAAGTGGGCCTACGAAATGCGCGATCAGCAGCGGAACTTCGAGAATGCGATAGCCGTCCTGACGCGCGTCCTGGATTCTAATGCGGCATGAGTGTGGAAATGGAGGTCTCAGGTTAGCCGCACCTCCACCCAGTTCGCCACGATCAGCCCCGGCACGCTGTCGTGGGCCCGCGCGGCGTCCCGGTCGAGGTCGAGCCGCTTCGGCAGCTTGACCTGCGGGACCAGCAGGAAGATCGGCACGGTGGCAACGCCGCGGCCGGTCTTCGAGCGCGACGCCACTGCCTGGCCGCGTTTGTTGATGCGGGCGCGATCGGCGACCAGAAGGCTCGGCCCCGTCCGCCGATAGACGAACCGCAGGCGCAGGCCGCGGCGGCGCTCCCATTCTCCCGGTATGAGCTTGGCGCCGCGAAGGCCACGGCCGGCGGCCTCGGTCGGGATCACCAGCCAGAACCCCTCTTTCGAGCGGATCAGCGGGCCGGTGTCGTGGGCGCCGACGATGACCGGCGCCTTCGACCAGACCAGCGCCGCGGCGTTCAGGCTCTCGCCGGCCTTCGGATAGGTCTGGCTGCGGATCGAGTTGGCGAGCCGCCGGCCGAGCCCCGCGCCGGTGATCTGGCCGCGCCAGGCGGTCTTGAGTCCGGTCCCGGCTTCGCGCATGGCGGAGGTCACGGCGCGTTCGCCCGCCGCGATCTCGGCCGCCATCATCGCGACGATGTCGGGATCGATGTCGAGCCTCAGCTTCATCGCGGTCAGACCGGGCGCAGACCCATGGTCCAGACGAGCCGCTCGCGGTCGCGGACGGGCTCGCCCTGGATGAGGAAGGCCGCACCGTCGATCTCGATGCGGTCGCCGGGACGGGGCTGAGGCACCTCGGCGAGGCGCAGGTCCAGCCGGGTGGTCTCGGACCAGAGCCGGGCATCGCCGAAGTCGGTGATGGCGTCGGCGCGCCGGGCGACGACGCGCACCAGCACGGGCACGCCGCCCTCGGGCGTATAGACGGCGTCCCGCCCGATGTTCGGATCCGCGAAGAGGTCGTCGATGGCTGCAGCGAAGGCGGTCATCAGTTGCTCGAGTAGATCCTGACCGCCAGCCGCGGGCGCTTGTTCACCGGCAGGATCGAGGCTTCGGTCTTGACATCGATGGCGCTGCCGTCGGGCCGGGCGAGCTGGCGGGCGTAGATCGGCAGGCCGACGGTGTTGACCGTCTCGACGAGGTTCGCGGGCGCGCCATAGGTGACGAAGGTGTCCATGGTGCCGAGCGGGAAGGCGATGCCCTCTCCGGCGGGGATCAGCGTCTCGGTCGCGCCGGTCGAGAGCGTGACGGTGGCATTGTATTCCTCGAACACGATGCCGCCGAAGGGGAAGCGCCGCCGGGTGTCCTCGCGCAGCGGCTGGGCACCGGTGGCGGAGAAGTATTTCCAGGCATCCTCGACCTTGGCATGCCCGATCAGCTTGTCGAAGAACTCCGGAGACACGAGCGCCAGCACGCCGGTCATGGTCTCGCCCTTGAGCTCGGTCTCGACCTGGCGCAGCACGGCACGGATCTTCGCCTGCACGTTGGTCGAGGCGGTGCCGAGCACGAAGTCGGTCTCGAGCCGGGTGATGCCGAACTCGGCGAAGTAGTCGTAGAGCGTGGTGCCGGCACCGTCGCGGACGATGCCTCTCAGCGCATTCACCTCCATGAACTCGCGCGTCTGCGCGTGCTTGATGCGCATCCGCGTGAGCTTGCGCTCCATGACGGTGGCGAGCGGATCGGCGGCGTCGGCGACGCCGAAACCGCGCACGCCCTGGATATCCTGCGGCGTGACCACGTCGTCATGCGGGATCCACGGCACGGTGAAGGAACGCATCGATCGCGTATCGCGATTGGCGACGGTCGCCGGGCCGCCCAGCGGCACGGTGGGCAGGAGGTTCAGCACACCCTCGGCCTGCTCGATGATCACCGAACGCTGGGTGATCCCTTCGAAGCGGAAGAGGCCCATCTGCCCGAGCCTGGAATAGACATTGGGCAGGATGTTGATGGCCTCGGTCATCTCCGCGAGCGTGTAGCCGCCCGCGTCGAACGGGTTGATCATGGCGACCATGGGGTCGGGTCTCCTTGGGCTGAACGGGCATGAAAAAGGCCCCGAGACGGATGCCTCGGGGCCGGTGATGAATTGGAGCTGACGAGCGTGGATCAGGCCGTGTCGCGCGGCACGATGCCGGCGGCGCTGAGCTCGGCGTGCTTGGCGGTGATTTCGGCAGGCTGATCGACGCTGGCGTCGAAGGTCAGCATCGCCTTGGAGAGGATCACCGGGCCACGGGCGATGACGAGGCCGGTCTGGTCACCCGCCGTGGCGTCGACCGCCTCGATCAGCACGGCCGAGGCCACCTCCGCCCCCTCGTCCCCGACAACGGTGGCGGCGGGCGAAAGGATGTATTTGCCGGTGGCGGTGACCTGGCCGAGAACGGCGCCGAGCGGATAGCTCGTTCCGGCCTTGAGCGTCACGGTCTCGCGGCAGTAGCTCGCGTTGAGTTCGAATTTCAGGAGATCGCCCAGCGTCGGCGATTGGGTCAGGGTCGGCATGGCTCACCTCAGGATTTGCTGGCCGCACGCTCCCGGGCGCGGCGGACGATGGGACTGTCGCCGGCGACCGGCGTTTGCGGCGCGGCGGAAACGATGGCGCTCGCCTCGGCGCGGGTGGCGAGGGAGTCGAGGATGGAGCGGCGCAGCGCGTCGGGCTTGATGCCTTTCTTCATGGCGTCCGCCGCATCGACGGTGACGCCCAGCCGCACCCCTTGCGCGGCGATGGCGGCAATCTCGGCATATTCGGCGCGCAATGCGGTGGCGGGATCCGGTTCGGGGGAACTCGGTGTCTCGACGACAGGCGAGAGGGCGACGGCTTCTTCCACCGTTTCGGTTTCCGTTTCGATCTCGGTCTCGGTTTCGCTAACGCGGACCTTCGGTTCATGGCTCATGGCAGGGTTTCTCCTATGCGGCTGGCTTGATCGGCTACGCCCGGATGGGGAGGCCGGGGAGGCGAGTTGATTGGCGAGTTCGGCAAGCGCCTGATCCATCGTGCCGATCCGGTCGGCGAGCCCGGCCTCGACGGCACGTTGCCCGCGATAGATGGCGGCCTGCGTGGCGCGGACGACCTCCGGCGCCAGGTCCCGATTGCGTGCGACCAGCGCGACGAACGCCTCGTGCAGCGCATCGACATCGGCCTGGATGTCGGCATGGGCTTCCGGGGCGAGCGGCTCATGAGCGTTGCCGTCCACCTTCTTCGCCCCCGCGTGAATCAGTGTGTATTTGCGCCCGGCCATGGTGTCGGCGGCGCTTTCATCGACATGGATGGCGACGACGCCGATGGAGCCCGCTTCGCCGGTGCGGGTGACATAGAGCCGGTCCGCCGTACTGGCGATGGCGTAGGCCGCCGACAGGGCCGCCTCGGAAGCGACCGCCCAGAGCGGCTTGCCGGTCTCAAGCTTCAGGCTGCGGATGCGATCTGTCAGATCGAACAGCCCGCCGACCTCGCCGCCGGGGGAGTCGATCTCCATCACAACCGCACGTGTGGCGGGATCGGCGAAGGCGTCAGTGATCGTGCTGCCGACCGAGGCATAGTCGCCGATGCCGAACAGTTCCGTCAGCCAATCGCCGCGGCTGACCATCGGGCCGATCACGGGCACGACGGCAATGCCACTGTCGGTCATGCTGAAACCCGCGCCGCGCGGCACAAGTGCAAGGTCTGAGCGCGCCTCGATGGGCGTGGCGGCCAGGAGCGGCTCCAGTGCGCGTGGGGCGAGCGCCAGCGGCCGGCCGGCAAACCGGCTGGCGAGAGAGGGCGTGGTCATGTTGGTCAGACGTCCGGTTGTTGGGCAGGTGCGTCCTGCGCCGGGAAGGGCGTTATCGGCCCCGTGAAGCTGAGGCCGAGGGACCGCTCGCGCGCCTTGTCGGCCGCGATTTCCGCGTCGACCTGCTCGGCATCGAAGCCGCGCTCGGACAGCGCCTGCGTGCGGCTCTTCAATCCCGCCTCGATCTGCTCGATCTCGGCGCGTGCGTCCTTCAGGGGATCGACCCAATCCCATTTCGGCGGCAGCCACGAGCAGGCGATTTGGTCGCGACGGTCACGTTCGTAATCGGCGATGTCGAGCGCCCCGGCCATCACCGCTATGTCCATCCAGCGCGCCCAGACGCGGCGGCATAGCTGGAAGACCATCACCGCATGCTGGTAAGCCTCGATGCGCCGGCGGAACTCCAGAAGCGCCAGCCGCGAGTTCGAATAGTTGGCCTTCAGCATGTCGTTGCTGAGATACGCGTATGGCACCCCCAGCGCCGCCGAGACCTGCAACAGCGTGCGATACTGGAACGGCTCGTAGGTCTGGCCGACATCGGCGGGGGCCGAGGTCTGAATCTCCTCGCCCGGCTCCAGCATGGTGACGCTGCCCGGTTGCAGGTCGAGCACCCGCTCGCCCTCCACGTCGCTCTCGGCGACATCGAAGGGCTCCGCCGGAGCGGGCGTGGTGATGAACAGCGCGTGCATCGCCGCGACCTTCTTGCGGTCGAGCTCGGCGTCGTCATACTGATCGAGCAGGAACAGCTTGACGATGGCCGGCGCGAACCGCGAGACGCCGCGCAACTGCCCGGCATCCACCGGGTCGATCATGTGGATGACCTCGGAGGCCGGCACCCGAACGGTCTCGCCTGCGAGCCCCGGATCGGTCGTATCGCCCGGATGGCGGCGCAGGAAATGATAGGCCACGCGCCGCCCGATACGGTCGAACTCGATGCCCTGCCGGATGACGTTTCCGCCAGGGTGTTGTTCGTTCCTGGTCAGCGGCAACATCTCCGAGGGGATCATCTGCAACTGCATGGGCACCGACAGGCCGTCCTCCGGCCGCCTCGACCGGAAGCGGAAGAACACCTCGCCAGCGATGAACACCTCCCGCGCCGCTCGGCGCTGGAGCCCGTAGAAATCGGTGAAGCCCTCGGCATCGGCCTCGTCGGTCCAATCCAGCCACAGCCGCTGCACGCGGGCTTTCAGCGCTGCGTCAGGGATCAGCGATGAGGGCTTGATCCCGGCGCCGACGACATTGCCTGCCCAGCTTTCGATGGCATTGGCGGCGTAGCCGTTGTTGCGCGTGAGCCACCGCGCCCGGGCGGTGATGTCGGCCCCCGCCGCCGCGATCAGCGTGTTGAGATGGGCGCGCGAGGGCTGGAAATGCTTCAGCCGCCGCCCATGCTGACCCGCCTCGAACCCGCCGACAAAGGCGCCGATCCGCCGCCGCCAGTTTTGCAGGGAGGCGAGCATTCAGAGCCCCTTGCTGGCCGTGGCACGGACGATGCGCCGCCGCTTGCCGGCCTTCGCATCCGCGATCCGCCGCTCCAGATCAGAGAGCGCCGCGGCCATCTCGGCGTCGTTGGCATAGGTGATCCGCCGGCCATCCACCTCCACCGTGCGCACACCGCGATAACGCGCCGCGAGCAGCGCCTCGCGCCGGGCGATCATGTCGTCGAGGATCATGGGTTCAGCTCATATAGCTCGATCGAAATACCCGGCGCCCCTTGCGCTCGGGAGCGCGGCGGACGAGACCGGCAGAGGGCGGGTTTTCAGAGGATGACGTATCCGGCTTGCGCCTGGCGCCGCCCACCTGTTGTTCGAGGTCGCGCCATTTGTCCTCGCTCCAACGATCCGCGCCCGCGATCCAGGCGGCGGCGCGGGCATAGACCCGGCAGTCCAGCGCCTCGTTGCGCTCGCGCATCTTCTGCCATTCGAGCCTCGCGAAGCCGCGGCGGTT
>NZ_JAODNW010000044.1 GCF_025398255.1 Chelativorans intermedius
CGCTTGTTTGCCATTGTGGTCCTCCTTCATGGTCAAAACCATACTTCAAGGTGGACCCGTTCAATGGGGGTGGATCAAATGCGCCTTCTGTCGCCCATCGACGGCGCGCAGGCGTTGGAGCGCATGCTCGCCGACGGCAGCGCCGACGCGCGCACATTCCGCCCCGTGGCCATGACCCCGGCGCTCCTGGTCGGGCTCGACCGGGCCAAGCGCGAAATCTTTCTGGAAGAATGGCGCGCGGCACTGCCGCGCGGCGGCATGGCCGCCGGGAGCCGTTGAAGGGCGCTCCTTCTATCGGTCCCGGTAGAGCAACCGCGCATCCTCCTGGAACGCCGTGCGCGATCCTTCACGCGTGTAGAACATGTGTCCGCCGCGATAGGTCCTAAGCCACAGGCGTTCTCCCTGCCCGAAGGCGGGAAGCTGGCGCAAGAGCAGCTCGCTCGCGAAATAGGGCGTCACCAGATCCGTGTAGCCATGGACGACCAGCGCCCGGAATGTGGGATCCAGCGCCAGAACCTGGCCGAGCGCGCTGATTGCCTCAGGCTGGCCGCGCCCGCCGCCCCACTCCCAGGCGCGGTTCACACCGGAGTTGAGCAGGTGGTAACGCCGCTCTGGCATCCAGCCGAGCGTATCGCGGTAGTGGGCGAGAATCGCGCTGGTGAGCGGCGCCGTCATCGCGTCGAGGACGGGATCCGGCAGATGCGTGCGCCGCCCCCTCACCGGTGCCTCGAGGCTGACCGCCGCGTCGTAGCTGCTGGCGATACGCCCCTCCTCCCGCAGAAAATTGCGCGTGAAGGTACCCATGTCGATCCGCCCGTCATGTTCCCGCAAGAGACTTTGTGGCAGTCCGGTGAGTTCGGAGACGCGCTCGACGATCCGGTCGAGTGCGCCCTCGTCATTCACGCCGCGCAGGAAGTCGGTTACGAAGGCGCCGCTGGCGTAGGCCTCGGCATCGCGCAGCCCCTCTTCCGAGAAGGTGCCGCGGCGCTCCATCTCCGTGGCGGCGAACGACGGCAGGCGGGAGACCAACGGCAAAGGAGAATGCTCCGGTTGCGCCCACCAGCCGAAATCGAGAACCGGCGAGAGGAGGACCATGCCGTTCAATCCGATACCGTGATCGGTCTGTAGCGCCTTCGCCAGAAGCGGTCCGCGGAAGCCGCCGTAGCTCTCGCCGACGAAATATTTCGGCGAGGCCAGCCGGCCGTTTTCCGTAAGCCAGCGGACGATGAAGCGGGCGAGCGCCTCGATGTCGCCGTCGATGGAAAGGTAGCGCTCGCGCAGCCGCTCGTTCGAATCGACAAGCCGGCTGAACCCCGTCCCGACAGGGTCGATGAAGACAAGATCGGTGAACGCCAGCCAGGTCTGCGGATTCTCGACCAGTTCGACCTTCTGCGAGGGCATGATCTGCTCCTCGTCCATCGGCAGGATCCACGGTCCGAGGACCCCGAGGTGAAGATAGGCGGAGGCCGCCCCCGGCCCGCCATTGACCGCGAAAGTGACAGGCCGCGCGGCTGGCTCGGCGCCCTCCAGCGCATAGGAGACGAAAGCGATGTCCGCCTCGGGCCGATCCTGTGCACCCGAAAGCGTGATCGCCCCGGCCGTGGCCAGGAAGCGGATGTCTTCCCCGCCGATCCGGATCGTGTGCCGCGTCCGCCGTGTCTCCGGCAAACGCCCCTGCGCATCGGCGGGTTGAGCCTCATGGGTCTCGGCTGCGGGCGCGGCCTCGCGGGCGTCGTCCTCATCCTGCGCGAAAGCCAGCGGCGCAGCGAGGAACCAGACAAGAAACGCAACAAGAAAGGCCTGTGCTCGCAATGAAGAGCTGTTCGCTCTTGCCCGCTCAGTATCTCCTGCTTGTCTCGCCCGAAGGGCCCATTTTGAAGGGAAGTTCATTCGTACCGCCGTTTGATCGAATCCGGTTGTCGCGGCAACCTAGCACGTCCGGTTTTGAACTCACGACGAAAAGGCCGGGCGTGCTGGATCTCACGAATTCCCAAACGGAACCCGGCATCCACTTCCCGGGATGCTTTAGATGCCGGCCAACAGCTTCCAGGCAATCGCCCACATGGTGACTGCGATGAGCGCCTCCAGAACGCGCCAGGAGGACGGACGCGCAAAGACGGGGCGCAGCCGCGTCGCGCCGTAGCCCAGCATGAAGAAAAACAGGAAGGACGCCGTCACCGCGCCCGCGGCGAACGACACGGCAGCATCGGGAAACTGAGTCGACACCGTGCCGAGCAGCACGACCGTGTCGACATAGACGTGCGGGTTGAGCCAGGTCAGCGCGAGACAAGTGGCCAGGGTCCTGTGCAGGCTCGACGCACCCATTGCGCCGGCCTCGAGCGCTTCGGACGATTGCACTGCCGAATAAAGGCTCCTGGCGCCGAACCAGACGAGAAAGGCCGCACCGCCGTAACGCATAGCCGGGTCGAGCCAGGGCAGGAAAGCGGCGACGCGCTGAAAGCCGGTGACGCCGAGGGAGATCAGCAGTGCATCGGAGGCAGAGCAAGCGAGACAGACGGCGAAGACATGCTCGTTGCGCAGACCCTGGCGCAGAACGAACGCATTCTGCGCACCGATCGCGACGATCAGCCCGAGACCGATCGTCAGTCCCGTCATGTAGACCGAAACCGTCATGCCGTGAAAATCCCAAAGCGCGGATGCGGTTTTCCCCTAGCGTCGACTGAGGATTTAGGCCAGTTAATGTTCCTAACCGGAATGAAATGAAGCTAATCTTATGCTGGATTATCCCGCGCTTCGCGCCGTCGCCACGGTCGTGCAGACCGGCAGCTTCGAGAAGGCGGCGCGCGTGCTCAACGTCACCCCCTCCGCGGTCTCCCAGCGCGTCAAGCAGTTGGAGGAGCGGCTCGGGGTCGTCCTCGTCGTGCGCGGCAACCCGTGCACGGCGACCGCCAAGGGAGAGTTGCTGTGCCGGCATGTGGAGCACGTCGGCATGCTGGAAAGCGAGCTTTACCAGTCACTGCCCGCGCTGGCCGGACGGGAAACCCCGCAGAAGGTCACCATCCATGTGGCAACCAATGCCGACAGCCTGGGAACATGGTTCCTCAAGGCGGCCGCACGCTTTTCCAGGCAGTCGGCGTATCTCCTCAACATCGCCGTGGACGACCAGGACCATACGGCCGAGTGGCTCCAGCGCGGCAGGGTTCTTGCCGCTGTGACAAGCCTCGACAGACTGGTCGCCGGCTGCCGCCGCATCTTTCTCGGCGCCCTGCGCTATCACGCGACGGCAAGTCCCGATTTCTTCGCGCAATATTTCGCAGAAGGCGTCAGCAAACAGAGTCTTGCCCGTGCACCCGCCCTTACCTTCAACCAGAAGGATCGCCTGCAGGCCCAGTGGATCGCACAAGCCTTTAGGGAAGAGCTTTCCCATCCCACCCATTGGCTGCCTTCGACACAAGCTTTTGTGGAAGCATGCCGGACCGGCATGGGATGGGGGCTGAACCCCCGAGAACTGGTGAAGAACGACCTCGAATCGGGCCGGCTGGTGGAACTGATCCCCGGACTCGGGCTCGATGTTCCACTCTACTGGCAGGTGAACCGTCTCGCCGCCGATCGGCTGGAAGGACTCACGAAAGAGATCGTCGCCACCGCCCGGCGCGATCTTGTGCAGAGGACGCCACAGGCGGATGGGTGATGACTGCGGCGACGCCACGCTCAAATCGGCCCAGCTACTGGATACGCGCCGGCAACCGCGATAGAAGCACGGCTGGCAGATGCATCACAGTGTGCCGCCCCACCCGGGCGGATACGCCGGTTTGAAATTTCTGCCGGCTCGGCCCAAATGGTGCGCCGGCCACGGTCGCACCCAAAGTGCCAAGGCGCGACGAAATCCGAAGGGAAGAATGACGTCACGAGGCCTGTTCATTGTGCGTTTCTCCGCCGACCTGTCGACCAAGTCGGGCAGGACCCGCGGACGTTTCGCACAGGTGCTTCAAAGCAACGTGCTGGCCGCCCTGTCACAGGCGGGCGTGCGTGCGCGGATCGTGCGGAGCCACGGCCGTCTTTTCGTATTCGCAAACGATGAAGCACGGGCAAGGGCGCTGCTTGGCCGCGTGTTCGGCATCGCCAATTTCTCGCCCGTCGCCGCACGCTGCGGGGCGGATCTCGACGACATGGCGCGTACGGTTGAAGAACACTTCGCCCGCACCGTTGAAGGAAAGCGCTATGCGGTGCGCGTGCGCCGTACCGGGCATCATCCTTTCAGTTCCGTCGATGCGGAACGCCGTCTCGGTGCCGTGCTCAATCCGCATTCCACCGTCGACCTCGACGATCCGGAGGTCACCGTCCATGTGGAAGTGCTCGGCAACGACGCTTACTTCTTCGCCGAGCGCCTGGAAGGAGCCGGCGGGCTGCCGCTCGGCAGCGAAGGCAGGGCGCTGGCGCTTCTTTCCGGGGGGTTCGATTCCGCCGTCGCCGCCTGGCGGATGATGCGCCGCGGTGTCGCCGTCGATTTTCTGTTCTGCAATCTGGCGGGCGGCGCCTACGAGCGCCAGGTCATCCAGGTCGCCAAAGTGCTGACGGACATGTGGGCCTTCGGCGGAAGCCCGCGCATCTTCGTGGCTGACTTCAACGAAGTCGTGTCGGATATGAAGGCCCATGTCGACCCGTCTCTCTGGCAGGTCGTGCTCAAGCGTCTCATGTACCGCACCGCTTCGGGCCTCGCCGGTCGCCTCAAGGCCCAGGCGATCGTCACCGGAGAGGCCCTCGGCCAGGTCTCTTCGCAGACGCTCTCGAACCTGAGTGCCATCGAACCGGCTGCCGACAGACTCGTCCTGCGCCCGCTGGTCGGCCTCGACAAGGGCGAGATCATGGCCCAGGCCCGCCATATCGGTACGGCCCTCCTCTCGGAACGAATCCCCGAGCACTGCGCTCTTGCGAACCGCTCGCCGGCAGTGCGCAGCACGGCGCGCGCCGCCGCGGCCGAGGAGGCGAAGACCGACGAACAGGCGCTCAAGCGCGCCATCGCGGACACGCGCCAAATCGACCTCGCCACCGTAACAGGGGCCGAGCTGCGCACGGACTATCTCTTCGTCGACGAGGTGCCCGAGAGTGCCCTGGTGATCGACTGCCAGCCGAAGGCGCACTACGACCGGTGGCACCTTCCCGGCGCGGTCAACCGCTCCCCCCAAAGCGTCATCCGCGACATGAAGCGCTTCGACAAGCGGCGACCCTACGTTCTCTACTGCGCGTTCGGCACACAGTCGGCGCATCTGGCGGAGATCATGCAGCAATATGGCTACCAGGCCTACGCGCTGCGCGGCGGCATCGGCGCCATCCGCAAACGCCACGACCACGACGCCGAACCGGCATAGCCCGCCCTTGTAGCGCCGGGGGACAGGACTCGCGCCCTATCTCACCTCATCCCAGGCGCGCGTTGAGGGTGTCTATGAGACCGTCCCAAACCGGCACCATGTCCATCAGGCCGTCCCAGAAGCGCGGATCGCGGCGACGGTCGAAGTCATCCAGCGCAACGCCTTGCTGTTCGACCCAGGTGTAGTAGCCGAGATTGAAGATGCGCTGGCGGCCCACATGGTCGAGTTCCTCCAGATTGTCGGTGGCCGCGCCGAACAGATGGCGCCCCGCCACCTCCGCCGCCGACACCGCATCGAAGCCGTCCGGGTAGGCCCGCTTCAAGGTCTTTTCGGCCTGGGAGCCGTACATCTCGGCACTGTCGGTCGCCACGGTCACAAGCGCGTCGTCCTCGCCCAGATCGAGATGGCGCGCCAGCTTGATCGCCGCCACGACATTGGCGATGCCCGAGAGGCCGAGCGCGGAAAGCTGCGCAAGAAGCGTCGGGTCGACACCCTTGCGGTGCGCCAGATAGGCTTTCCCCTCCTCGGTGTTGAAGAGCAGGTTGAGATGGTCCGAGGCCTGGTCGGAAACACCGATCACGAAGTCGCTGTTGAGCGCGTTATGGATGAGGGGAACGTGCTTGTCACCGATGCCCTGGATGTTGTGCTCACCATAGCCGTTGCGCAACAACGTCGGGCATTCGAGCGCCTCGACCACGGCAATGGCGCTGCCGAGCTTTTTCTTCAGGTGATCGCCGGCGGCGAGCGTGCCGCTGGAGCCGGACGCGCAGACGAACGCGCGCGGGACAAGCCGCCCCTCCGCGTTCACCGCATTGAAGACGGCCTCCAGCGCCGGCCCGGTGACGGCGCGGTGGATGATGTAGTTCCCGAACTCGCTGAACTGGTTGAAGATGACGTTCTGCGGGTCCTCCGCCAGTTCGCGGCAGGCGTCGTAGATCTCCTTCAGATTGCTCTCCGAGCCCGGCGTGCGCACGATGTCGCGCTTGTCCGCCACCCATTCCTCCAGCCAGCGGAAGCGCTCGCTGCTCATCAGTTCAGGCAGCACGGCGACGCTGCGGCAGCCGAGCGTGGTGGCGATGGCGACACCGCCGCGGCAGTAGTTGCCGGTGGACGGCCAGACACTGCGTTGCGCGAGCGGGTCGAACTGCCCGGTGACCAGGCGCGGCACCAGACACCCGTAGGCCGCCAGGACCTTGTGCGCCCGGATCATCGGAAAACGGGCGCCGACGGCGACGATGATCTTCGCGCGCACGCCGGTGAGCGCGGACGGCAGCACCAGATGGGCGGGTGTGTCGGCAAAGCCCTTCCGCTCGGCGTCGTTGTACCAGTGCACGCGAAAGAGGTTGCGCACATCGGCGGCATCCGGGTCCACATTCTGCAGATCCGAGACGATCGCCGGGGCAATCGTCGACGGGTCGGCCAGTTCGGCGATTCTGGGAAGACGGACCCCTTTCTCCTTCAGCTGCACCACGACATTGTCGTAGACGGCCTGGTCGACGACGGTCTGCGAAAAGAGATTGCTCATGTCCGTTCTCCCCAAGGTGCGGGCGCTCATCTAGGCTTCGTCGGCCACCGTCTCGTCGCCAACGAGCTGGCGGTAGAGGACGGGATCCGTCGCTCCCTCGGTGCCGATCACGAGTATGCGGGAGCCGCCGTCGAGCCCCAGTCTGGCGCGCAGCTCGGGCTGCGCAGCCGCCATGGCGAGCCCGGCGAGGCCGGCCACGCCCGATTCGCCGATCTCCAGCGCCGGGTCGCCGCCGGCGGGCCGGGCGAGCCGGCGCATCATGTCCACCGCGGCGCCGTCGGGAATGTCGATATAGGCGTCCGCCGATTTCTCCAGAATCTGCCAGGCGATGAGTGAAGGCTCGTAGCATTCGAGCATGGCCATGACGGTGGAGTCGCCGGCCGCGATCTCGAGGCGTTCGCCCTGTTCCGCACTCGCCTGGAGGCAGGCGGCGCGATCGGGCTCGACGACCACCAGCTTCGGCCGGTCCTTGCCCAACCAGTCGTGGAAATATCCGGCGACCGCCGCGGCAAGGCCGCCCACCCCGCCCTGCACGAAAATATGCGTGTAGGGCGCCTGCATCTGCTCGGCGATCTCGGCCAGCATCACCGTATAGCCCTGCATGACGAGGCCGGGAATGCGCTCATAGCCGGGCCAGGAGAAGTCGGACACGGTGGTCCAGCCCTCGCGCTCGGCCACCTCCGTCGCCTCGGCGACGGAGGCATCGTAGTTGCCGTCGGTGCGGCGGATTTCGGCGCCGAAGCCGGCGATCGCCTGCTCGCGCCCCTTCGAGACTCCTTCGTGCAGGAAGATCACACAGCGGCAGCCGAACAGCCGCGCTCCCGCCGCGACGGAACGTCCATGGTTCCCGTCCGTGGCGCAGCAGACGGTCAATTCGCCGGCGATGGGCCGGACCGCCTCGTCCCTCAGTTCCGACGGCGCGACCTTGCGACCCAGGCGCGCCTCCACGTGTTCGTGGACCAGACGCGCCACCGCATAAGCACCGCCGAGTGCCTTGAAGCTCTTGAGGCCGAGGCGCTGTCCCTCGTCCTTGAGATCGATGCCTGCGACCTCGAGCGAGGCGGCGAGCCCCGGCAGCGGCACCAGCGGCGTGGCCGCGTGCTTCGGGCAGGCGGCAATGAACGGCGCCACGATTTCCGGCGCCCTCAGCCCCACGGTTTCAGCCTCATGCGGAGACAGTGCGGCACCCTTCGCCGCCGCCCGATTTTCTACAATCTTCATTTAAATGCGTATCCGATCTGCGCCGGCTCCACGGCCGGACCTATTTTCTGTTTCGCGCCTCGAGCGCCAGCAGGACATCGGCCGCCGAACCTGCCAGGAGATCGACATGTTCGCGCATGTGGCTGTGCGCAGCATCCTCCTCGCCCTTCTCGATCGCCTCGACGATCTTCCAGTGCTCGGCCGCCGAGCGCACCATGCGCCGCGGCTGAAAGCTGATGTGGCGGCGGTAGACGTTGACGCGGTTGCGCAGCTTGCGCACCTCCTCCTGGAGATAGGCGTTCTGCGATCCGTCGTAGATCATCTCGTGGAAGAGGTTGTTGGCGGTGAAGAAGCCGTCATGGTCGTTGGCACGCGCACGCTCCTCGCAGACCTCGTTGAGTCTGCGGATCTCCGCCAGCTCTGCGTCGCCCATGCGCCGCGCGCACAGACGGCAGCACAGGCCTTCGAGTTCCGCCACGACCTGGAACATCTCGATGAGCTCGGTCGTGGTCAGCGTGCGCACCATGGCGCCCTGATTGCGCCGGATCTCGACCAATCCGCTCGCCGCCAGATCGCGCAGCGCCTCGCGGATCGGTGTCCGCGAGACCTGAAACCGCTTGGCAAGCACCTGCTCGTCAAGCCTGTCGCCGGGCTTCAGGACGCTGTGGAGAATATCGTCCTCCAGCGCCTCGACCACGGTAGCGGCCGTGGAAGCGGTCTCCTTACCCGACTCTAGCTGGCGTTGCATTGTTCACCTCTCGCCACTGTTTCCAAGCGTATCCTTTCTAGAACCGCCATATGGCCGGCGCGACGCAAGGGCAATCGACTTGGCGGCCCCACTTATGCCCGAGAACCGGCCCGGCTGTGGTCGACCGTGATCACCAGGCAGGTGCTCTCCTTCTCGCTCTCGTTCAGCGTGTAATGCGGATCGCCCGGCTCGAACAGGACCGACTGGCCCTCGGTGAGCGTGAAGCGCTCCTTGCCCGTGTCGAAGGTCATCTCCCCTTTCGCAACGTAGAAAACCTGCGACCACTCCTCATGGTGGTGCAGTTCACCGCCGCCGCCTGGAGGCGCCTTGGAGACCTGCACCGAAAAGGGACTGCCCGCCAGCGGGACGATGTCGAGCACCTCGAGCCCGCCGAAATGGTTGGGCGGCGTGATGCCGCGCTTGTCTCCGTCCTTCCACACTTTCATCGCTTCAAGTTCCTGTCCGTTTCCACAATTCAGGAGATGTATTCCATATACGGGCTGATCACCGAGCGCACCGAGACCTGGACTATGGCAGGCTTGCCGCTCGCCAGCGCATCCTTGACCGCCTGGTCGATCTCCTCTCGCGTGCGGCATATATAGCCCTTGCCGCCCAGCCCCTCGGCCACCTTGGCCCAGTCGCGGCGCGGCAGGTCCATCTCGTACATGGCGCCGTAGCTGGCTTCCTGCGGCAGCGCGATGGCGCCCCACAATTCGTCGTCGAGCACGACGATGACGAAGGGCTTACCGTAGCGCTCCGCCGTATCGAGCTCCGTGACATGGAACCCGACGCCGCCGTCGCCCACGAAGACGATCACCGGCGCACCGGGCGCCGCAAAGGCTGCGCCCACCCCGTACGGCACCTCGGCGCCGAGCGCCCCGGACTGGCCGGCGCGCAGATAGCGCCCGGGGGCGCCGAGGCGCAGGCGCGCATCGGCCCAGAAATCGACATTGCCGTGCGAGGACACATAGATGGTCTCGGCGGGTGCAGCTTCGGTCACCGCGTCGACAGCGGCGATGGGGTGAAGCTTGCCGTCATCGGCATCCTTGCCGAGCTGAGCCTGCCACTCCGCACGCCAGGCAGCGAGCACGCCGTCGACCCAGTCGCGCTCGACCGGCGCCTCGGGCGCCGCCTCGAACAGCCCGACCACATTGGCCGGCGCGGCGGCGACCGCCAGGTCGGCCCGGCGGTTGCGGTTGAGAAGCTCCGGATCGGAAGCGATCTGTACGACGCGCGTCTCTGCGCCGAGCTTGTCGCCGAACTCGAGATCGAACTCGAAGTGATGACCGATCAGGAAGACGCAATCCGCCTCCTGCAACGCCTTGCGCAGGGTCGCATTGCAGGGGCTGTAGCCCGGTCCCATGAAAAGCGGATGGTGCTCGTCGACGATGCCGCGCGCCAGGCGCAGCGTCGCAAACGGCAGGTGGTGCTTCTCCACGACTGCGCGCCAGCCGGCGCCACCCGTCCAGAAGATCTCCTCGCCGAGCAGTAGCAGCGGCCGCCTGGCCTGCGACAGCTCTTCGGAAAGCCGCGCGGCGTCACTTACCGAGGGCGCCGGGCGCGCCGGAGCGGGCGGCGCGGAGCGAGCGAGCGCGGCCGGAGAATCCGACAGCGGCGCTGCCATGATATCGGCCGGAATCTCGAGAAAGACGGGTCCGGGCCGGCCGGCCCACATCTTGCGCCAGGCGATGTCCAGATACTCGGAGATGCGGTTCACATCGAGAACGCGCGCCGACCACTTGGTGACGCTGGAGAGGATGGGAAGCGGATCGTAGGACATGCCCGCACCGCGCTCGAAAACGCGCGTCGGCGCCTGTGCGGCGATGATGATCAGCGGTGTGCCGGCAAGCGTCGACACCAGCGCCGGCGTCACCGTGTTGGTGGCGCCCGGCCCGAGCGTCACGACCACCGCCCCCGCCTTGCCGGTAACGCGCGAGGCGGCCTCGGCCATGAAACAGGCTGCCGCTTCGTGGCGCGCGTGGACGAGCGGGAGGTCGAATTCGGCACACGCCCTGTAGACGGGATTGATCGGACCGCCCGACACCGAAAAGACATGACCGACGTCTGCCGCCTTCAGCCAGCGGACGACCGCCGCTCCTCCGTCCAGATTCTGCTGTTTCGTCATCTTCTGCGTTTCCATTGTTCCGGGGTCAGTAGGCGCGGGACTTGCCGCCGTCGAGCGAGATGGCGGTCCCCGTCGTGAAGCGTCCGCGCGGGGAGCACAGGAGCGCCACCATGGCACCGAAGTCCGCCGGATCGCCGAACGTGCCGAGCGGCACCTCCTCCAGCCAGATGGCTTCGGCGGCGGCACGGTCGATCTTCTCGCGCTCCATGCTCGCCTTGATCAGGTCCTCCATCCGGTCGGTCTTGAACGGGCCGGGGCAGAGGCAATTGACGGTGATGCCGTCGTCGGCGAGTTCCAGCGACAACGACTTTGCCAGGCCGACGATCGCCAGCCGCAGGGAGTCGGACAGCACCATGTGCGGCTGCACGATCTTCACGCCGACGGTGGTGATGAAGAGAATGCGTCCGCAATCCGACTTCTTCAGATGCGGGATCACCAGATGGCAGAGGTCGACCATCGGCAGCAAGGTCTCGCCCAGGGCACGCTCCCACTCCGCGCGCGGGATATCGAGGAACGGTCCGGACGCCGGCCCGCCGGTATTGCCGATGAAGATATCGAGCCCCCCGAAACGGGAGACGGCAGTCTCGACGGCCTCCGCAAAGGTCTCGGGCCGCGCCAGATCGACGACGACGGCGACGGCGTCACTCGCCCCGGCGGCGCGCAATTCATCCACCAGAGCCTCGAGCCGGGCCTGGTCGCGCCCGGCGACGGCGACGCTTGCCCCTTCCTCGGCGAGCGCCAGAGCTGATGCCTTTCCAAGCCCGCGTGACGCCGCCGTGACGAGAGCTCGCTTGCCCCGCAATTCAAGATTCATGAAGGCTCCATTGGTGTCGTTTTTTGAAGACATCGGGTAGCATCCGGAACACACTCTGTCAAACACTGTAGACAATGAAAAGGATATTGTATACACATGAAAGCCTCCTGCCGGAGGACGGTCCCCCGCGGCTGCCCTCGAGAATCTTTTGCAGCGTCACGACCGAGGAGGCATTTCGTGAACACCCTTTCTCCACCGCTCATTCCCATCGTCTGCGGCAACTCGGTCCTCACCGAAGGCTCCGACGGCGTCGGGCGCACCTATGACCCGGCAACCGGCAAGGTGATCGCCGAATTCGCCCGCGCGGGCCAGGCGGAGGTCGACCAGGCCGTCGCCGCCGCGCGGAAGGCCTTCGACGAGGGCCCGTGGCGGCGGATGCGCCCGTTCGAGCGCGGCCGCGTCCTGCAGCGGATCGCCGATCTGATCCTGGAACGCCGCGAGGAACTGGTGCGCAAGGAATGCGCCGACAGCGGCAAGCCCTTGCGCGACGCCTATTGGGAGGTCGATTGCTCGGCGCGGTTCTTCGAGTTCTATGCCGGTGCCGCCGACAAGCTGCACGGCAGCTCCATCCCGCTCGGCCCCGACTGGTCCGACTGGACCGTCAAGGACCCGATCGGCGTGAGCCTGCACATCATCCCTTGGAACTACCCCTTCCAGCTGATCGCCCGCGGAGTCGCGCCGGCGCTGGCGGCCGGCTGCGCTGTGATCATCAAGCCGTCGGCCGAGACGCCGGTGACCGCCTACGAGTTCATGAAGATCTGCCAGGAAGCCGAGTTGCCCGAGGGCCTCGTCAATCTGGTCAACGGGCGCGGCTCGGTGGCTGGCGACATGCTGGCACGCCATCCCGGCGTCGACCAGATCACCTTCACCGGCTCTGTGCCCACCGGCAAGCGCGTCATGGTCGCTGCGGCCTCGCACGCGATCCCATGCAACATGGAACTGGGCGGAAAGTCGCCGCAGATCCTGTTCGCCGATGCCGATCTCGACCGAGCCCTGCCGGTCATTGCCGGCGGTGTCTTCACCCATTGCGGCCAGGTCTGCAACGCCGGCACGCGCCTTCTCGTCGAGCGCAGCATTCACGACACGGTCGTCGAGAAGCTCGAGAAGAAGATCGCGGGCATGTCCATCGGTGCCGGCATCGACGATCCCGACCTCGGCCCGTTGGTCAGCCTCGCCCACAAGAAGGATGTCGAGTCGTTTTACGACATCGCGCGCAAGGAAGGCGAATTGATCCTGGGAGCGCAGACGCCGAAGGAAGACCCGCTGTCGGGCGGTGCCTTCGTGCGTCCCGGCCTGGTCGTCGGCGCCAGCAATGCGGCGCGCGTGGCACGCGAGGAAATCTTCGGGCCGATCCTGACCATCATTCCCTTCGACGGCGCCGAGGAGGCCGCGCGCCTGGCCAACGATTCGCCGTTCGGGCTGGTCGCCGGCGTCCACACACGCAACATCGACGCGGCCCTGGCGATGGCCGAGAGGCTGCGTGTCGGCCAGGTCTGGATCAATTCCTTCGCCGTCGGCCTGGACGTGGAATTCCCCTTCGGCGGCTACAAGCTCTCCGGCTTCGGGCGGGAAAAGGGGCTCGAAGCGCTGAACGCCTACCAGCAGATCAAGAACATCTGCGTGCATCACCCGATCCCGCGCTGAGGCGCAGACAAGCGACCCGCAAAGGAAGGCCGCCCCTCGGGCGGCCCAGACCGCTGACAAACCCCGTCATTTTCGGCGGGGTTTTGTTTTATGGGTTTGTTGGGGTTTGGGATTTCGTTGTCA
>NZ_JAODNW010000045.1 GCF_025398255.1 Chelativorans intermedius
GGGTTGAGTTCCGCGACGGCCTCCGCCAACTTCAAGTCGCCGCCTGATCAAGCGTCACCAACTTTCGCCCATATCTCGATAGCTCGGCGGCATCATCTGCTCCTCTAGGAACCCACACCGACCCTTGTTGCAGCGAAAACCAAGACCCCCTTCCACTAGCAGAGAGCTGTCATTGCAGACAAGCTCGGCGCTCGCGGCGTCAGTCGGAGGAGGCGCGCAATGGTCAAAAGGCCGATGTCGGCCGGTTGCCCGGCGTCTTCATGTTTTGGGGCTGTCAGAGCTCAATTTGGAGGCCTGGCGTTTCGTCGCCGGTCCTGGGCCTCGCATATAATGGCGTTCACCCATGTCGAGGAGCCTCTGCTGCACGTCCTTACGCGCCAGGGCGTTGCCCATCGCCTCGCGCAACTTCGCGACCACGTCCTCCGGCGTTTCCTTGCGCACCAGCCACCAGTTCCAGCCCATCGGCGCCAGTCCCTTCATGCCGAGTTCGATGCCGAAATTCTGGACGCGGGGTGCCCCGTCGTAGGTCTCCGAAGAGCGCTCAAGGTCAGACAACACCGCGAGCACCTTCAGGTCCTCCTTGTTGGTCGTGTAGACGCCCGGGTTGATGACCATGAAATCGAGAACGCCGCCGCGCAGACCCTTCACCGCATTGTCGATCTCGGGATAGGGAGCGACCTGGGCGATCACGTCTGACATCTGCATCACCCTCGCCACCACCATGTGAGGCAGCGTGTCTGTAGAGCCGGGAGAGTAGCGCAGTTCACCGGGATTCTCCTTCGCATAGGAGACGAGAGGCGGGAAGTCGGTGAACCGCTCCTCGTTCTTGCGTACGACGATGGCGAAGCTGTTCGGCGTCGCCGACCACAGCGGCGTAAAGTCCTAGAGCACGTCCGGCTTAATCCGGGTCATATCCAGCAGCCCTGAAGTAGTTTGCGCATTCTGCGGGAGTGAACTGGTCGAGGAGTGCGCCAGCGGTATCCCAGAGCGCTTTGATGGTGCGCTCGGCTTTTGCCCGCAGGAGCGCTTTGAGCTTTGAGAAGGCATTCTCGATGGGGTTGAAGTCCGGGCTATAGGGCGGCAGGAACATGAGGGTTGCACCGGCTTGCTCGATCGCGTCGCGGACGCCTGCTGCCTTGTGTGCCGGCAAGTTGTCCATGATGACGACATCGCCGCGCCTCAGGGTGGGGACCAGGACCTGCTCGACATAAGCGAGGAAGACGGTGCCATTCATGGCGCCATCGTAGACGAAGGGCGCGGTCATGCCGGACAGGCGCAGTGCGCCGGTGAAGGTGGTGGTTTTCCAGTGCCCATGCGGCATGCCGGCTCGGCAGCGTTCGCCGCATGGCGCGCGACCCCGCAGGCGGGCCATCTTGGTGGACAGGCCGGTCTCATCGATGAAGACAAGCCTGGCAGGGTCGAGGTCGAGTTGGCCTTCGAACCAATCCTGCCGGCGCTTCAGGACATCAGGACGGTCCTGCTCCAATGCATGCGCGGACTTTTTTTGAACGTCCAGCCCCGCCCGCGCAGCCAGGCGCTCAGGGCACTGCGGCCGATACACACGGAGCGCTCGGCTGCGAGCCGCTCGACCATCTCGTTCAGCGTCACGTCCTTGTTCGCCTCGATCATGGCAACAACGAACGTCTCGTGCGCATCCAGGCGTGAGCCCCGCGGCTTGCCCTGACGCCGCGCCGAGCGTTCCCCGTTCTCACGCGCCCGCCTGATCCAGACAATTGCCGTCGAAACGCCGACGCCAAACCGTGCCGCGACGGAGCGCGCCGAAGCGCCTGCCGCTGCAGCATCCAGAACCCGCATCCGAAGATCCTCACCGTAAGCTCGAGCCATCGCCATCTCCTGCAACGGCGACGGTGAATCATAAAACCCAATCCGTGTCATCAACGCTACGACTCGGAGTTCAACGGACGTGCTCTAGTCACCTGAATCTAAAGTTCGGCACATAGCGTTTCCTGTGTTCGCTGGCAGAATCGTTTGACGGAGGCGAGGATTTCGTCGGCAGATTTGACCCATCGGTGGGTTTGGGGTTTTCGTTGTGGGCCTAGATGAAGGCTGCGATGTCGGCCTCGAGTTCGGCGGCTGAGCGGTGGACGCCGCATTGCAACTGCTTGCGGGTCAGCTCGGCGAACCAGCGCTCCACCTGATTGATCCAACTGGCCGAGGTAGGTGTGAAATGCACGTGCTAAAGCGGGTGGCGGGCGAACCAAGCCTTGATCTTGGGCGTCTTGTGCGTGGCGTAGTTGTCCATCACCAGATGGACGTCCGACCCTTTCGGCATGGCTGCGTCAATCTTTTTGAGAAAGTCGAGAAACTCGGTCGCCCGGTGGCGCTTGTAGCATTTGCCGATCACCGCCCCTGTTGCAATGTCGAGCGCGGCAAACAGCGATGTCGTGCCATGGCGGATATAGCTATGGGTTCTGCGTTCAGCTACGCCGGGCGCCATTGGCAGCACCGGTTGCTCTCGATCCAGCGCCTGGATCTGGGACTTCTCGTCCACGCACAACACGATGGCTCGGTTTGGCGGTGATATGTAGAGACCTACGATGTCCTGCACCTTGTCGACGAACAGCGGATCGGTCGAGAGCTTGAACGTCTCGCTGCGATGTGGCTGCAGGCGAAGGCGGACCATATCCGGCGGATGGTGGTGTGCGACAGGCCCGTTGCCGCAGCCATAGAACGGATCGACCAATGGGTGGCGTCCTTCGGTGTAGTGTTCAGCGTGCGCTCGACCACCTCGGCCACCTGCATATCCGACACTGTCATATCCGACACTGTCATATCCGACACTGTGCGTGGGCGCCCGGCTGATACTCATCGGTGAGCCCTTCGATCCGATCCTGCACGAAACGCCCACGCCATTTGCCCACCGTGTGTTCATGCACGTCGAGCCGCTCGGCGACCTCCTTACTTTGAAGGCCCTCGGCGCACAACAGGATCATACGGTGCCGGTCCGACAGCGAGCGCGCCGCCTTGTGCCGTCGAACCTGCGCTTCGAGAAAGATGTGCTCCTCATCGCTCAGCACCACTTCGTCCGCTACTCGACCCACCATCGCACCACCTCCCGAAATCGATCGGATCAATGATACGAATTACAGTTCCGTATGACTAGTTGAACGAGGGGTCTGCGTAAGGTACCGGCGTATGCGGGAACTCTCCACGGCTTAGGATCCTCTCTATCCCCCCGTTGCGTTCGATTATACGCTGCTGATCCGCAAAAGCCCGTGCGCTTACTTTCTCCGGGTCGACAATGGCGCGCAATCGCGCCTCGGCCCGCGAACGAACACCGGCATATTCCGAATCCTCGGCGAGATCGCACATCTCCTCGGGATCGGCCTTGAGATCGTACAGGAGCGGCGGATAATCCACGAAATGTATGTATTTCCATCGGTCGAAGCGGATCATGAAGCAGCCGGTGATCGAGCCAACGGCGTGATACTCCGCGAGCACGGTGCGGTCCGGGTCGTCGGGATCGCCGGCGATCGAAAGGAGGGAGCGGCCGGGCAGATCGGTGGCCTCGCTGCTGTGGACCTCCTCGCAGGCCGCGTCCATGATGGTGGGCGCGACATCCACCAGCGACACCGGCGTGGCGACGCGACGGCCCCGCGGCACGCCGGGCCCGGCCATGATCATCGGAACCCCCACGCTTTCCTCGAACAGAAGCGACTTGCCCCAGAAGCCGCGCGCGCCGAGATTGTCGCCATGGTCGCTCGTATAGATGACGAGCGTGTCCTCGGTGAGCCCGCTCCCGGAGAGCGACTCCAGGATGCGGCCGATATTGTGGTCGAGGAAGGAGACCAGCGCGTAATAGGAGGCGACAGCCAGGCGCACATGCTCCTCGCCGGTGAAATAGTCATCGTAGTTCTGGTATTTGCGGAAGGCGGCGAGCACCGGATGGGCGAGCGCTCCGTTGCCGTCGCGCCCCTTGGGCCAAGGCAGCTTCGCCGGGTCGTAGAGGTCGAAGAAGCGCTTTGGCGCCACCAGCGGGAAATGGGGGCAGGCGAGCGAAACGAAGGCGGCCCAAGGCTTCTCGTCGGGCTTGCGGGCGCGCTCCGCAATCCATCGGCAGGCGGCGTCCGTGATAGCGGAATCATATCGGGAATAGTCGGAATCGCCCGGCCCGAGCTCCGCGCTGAGGTTCTTCATGCTGGGGCGGATGCGCGGCGGACTGCGCAGCAGCCCGTGCAGGTCGCCCTTGCCCTCCACAACGTGCATGGGAAGGATCTGCTCGGTGAAGCCGACGGGCGCGTCCGCGTCGCGGTAGTGCAGCTTGCCGATGGAGGCGACCCTGTGCCCCGCCTCCGAAAGCGCGTGCGCCCAGCCGCGCACCGAGCCGTCATAGGGCTGGGCGTTGTCCCAGAAGCCGATCTCGTGCGTGTGACGGCCTGTGGCGAGGGAGGCGCGCGAGGGAACGCAGATCGGGTTGTTGCAATAGGCGTTCTCGAATGTAGTGCCGGCGGCCGCGAGCGCATCGATATTCGGCGTCTTGACGGCATTGTTTCCGTAGCAGCCCGTGATACCACGTGCATGCTCGTCGGATAGGATGAAAAGGACGTTCTTGGCGGTCACTCTCGAGCCTTTCATGGTTTGCTTTGGCGGGTTTGCCCGGCTTCGTCTGGACCGTCGCCGGGACGCCTGCGCAATCCGCGCAGTAGAGGCAGGAAAAGTACGAGGACAGCCACGGCGATAAAGGTGAGCGCAATCGGACGGGTGAAAAGTTCCCAGATAGTGCCGCCCGACGACATGACCGCCGAGCGAAGCTCCGCCTCGAAGATGGGCGAGAGCACGAAGCCGATGACGAAGGCGCCGAGCGGGAAGGCGGCCCGCTGCAACAAAAAGCCCAAAATGCCGAAGCCGATCATGACCCAGACGTCGAAGAGCCGGTTGCTGAGCGCATAGGCGCCGATGATGCAGAAGACGAAGATCGCCGGCAGGAGCACCGCCGGATTGATGTTGGCGAGACGGGCGGTGAAGCGCACCGTGGTCGACATGACCAGGAACATCAGGACATTGCCGACGAGATAGGCGGCGATGATGGCCCAGACGAGGTCGCCGTTGGTCTGGAACAGCAGCGGCCCCGGCTGAATGTTGTGCAACAGCAGCGCTCCCAGAAGGAAGGCGTCGATCGGGCTGCCGGGAATGCCCATGGTGACGAGCGGGATCAGCGCGCCCCCCACGTTGGCGTTGTTGGCCGATTCCGAAGCGACGACTCCCTCCTCGCTGCCCTTGCCAAAGGCGTCCGGCCGGCGCGAGACCGTGCGCGCCACTCCATAGGCGACCATGGAGGAGATGCTGGCGCCCACACCGGGCAGGATGCCTATCCAGGTGCCGATCAGCGCCGAGCGCAGCATGTTCCATGCATGGCGGACCCATGCGGCGGCTTCCAGGAGCACGATGTTGCGGGAGACGTCGACCGCCTCGGGCACCTTGTCGCCGTCCATCGCGTCGCGGATGATCTGACTGACCACGAAGACGCCGAGCAGCACCGGCAGCAGCGCAAAGCCCGCATCCATCTGGTGAAAGCCGAAGGTGAGCCGGAGCTGGCCGTCGGAGGCGTTGAGGCCGGGCATGGCGGCAAGCAGGCCGAGCGCGCCAGAGATCAGCCCCTTGACCATGGAGCCCTGGCTGATGGCCGCGATGAGGACCAGCGCCATCAGAACGAGCCCGAAATATTCCCACGGGCCGAAGCTCGTCGCCCAGCGCGACAGCGGCGGCGAGAGCACCACCAGGAAGAAGCCGGCGACGAACCCGCCGAAGAGGCTGGCCGAAATGCCGAGCGCCAGCGCGCGCGCCGGCTGGCCGCCCCGCGCCATCGGATAGCCGTCGAAGGTGGTGACCACCGAGGACGGCGTGCCCGGCATCCTGAGCAGCGTGGCGCTGATTAGGCCGCCGGCCACCGAGCCGACATAGATGCCGACCATCAGGATCAGGGCCAGCGTATGGTCCATGTAGAAGGTCAGCGGCATGACGAGCACGATCAGCATGCCGCCGGACAGTCCCGGGATCGCGCCGACGAAGATGCCAGAGACGACGCCGAGCGCCACCCAGAAGAAGGGCACCGGATGCAGCATTTCGAGGAGGGCGCCGCCCAGGCTGGCCAACATTCAACGCTCCGTCAGGGCAGGTCGATGTAGAAGATGTCGGTGAAGAGGTACTGGCATCCGACGCTGAGCAGGACCGCCGAGACGAGGCTCGCCAGCATCGCCTTGCGATCGCCGCGCGCCAGGATGACGCCACCGGCCAGAACGAACAGGAAAGTGGCCGCCGCGAAACCCAGGAGCGGCAGGAGCAGCGCGTAGGCGATCAGCAGAGCCAGCATCTGCATCCCGTAGATCGGGCGACCGCCCCCCTCCTGATCCGGCGCCGACGCCGGTTTGGGTGGCGCATGCCGGCTGCGCCAGGCAGCCGCTCCCATGGCCACGCTCAAGGCGGCGATCACCACCACGGTCACCTTGGGCAGCGCGGCCGATCCCACCGGATCGAAGATCGGCGGCGGGAGTTGCTCGACGGCCCACCAGACGAGGCCGGAGAGGGCCAGTAGGCCAGCGGTCCAGCCGGTGTCCCACCAGAAGTCGCTACGGTTCATTTCGCCCCCGGGGGTTGAAGACAGAAGGAGCGGAGGCCGACCGCCGACACTGGCCGGCCTTCCGCGAATAAGGCTGCGGCGCAGCCAATTCTTAAGTGGTCACCGCAGCCTAGAGCCTTCCACGGCTGGATCAAACCGTGGGGATCCGATGCGGGTGGCGGGGCTAGTTCGCCGCCGCGCGTACCTTCTCCACCAGCGGCAGCACCTCGTCGCGCACGCGGCTGAGCTCGGCCGTGACGGCATCGCTGTCGATGAAGGCGGGTGTGATGCCGTAGGATTCGAGCTGGTCCTTGACCTCGGGCTGCTCCATGGCACGTTCGAACGCCGCACGCAGTACCTGCATGCGGTCCTCCGGGACACCCTTCGGCGCCAGCCAGATCCGTCCGTCCGTCGCCAGCACGTCGATACCCGCCTCCCGGGTGGTCGGGACATCGGGCAACTGCGGCACGCGCTCCTCGGAAAACACGACCACCGGCTTCAGCCCCGACTCCCGGTATTTGACGAGCTCCTGGACGGAAAAGAGCGCGGTGTGGGTGTGCCCGCCCAGCACGGAGGACAGGCGCTTGGCACCTCCGCCGGCCTGGACCATGCGCATGTTACCGCCATTGGCCTCCGAGACCATGAGCGGGATGAAGTGCACCGGGAGGCCTATATTGACGGCGACCTTAATGCTTTCCGGTTCCTGCTGAGCCTGCTCAAGCATGGCCTCGAAGGATTCCGGCCCGCTCTCGGCATTGACGCCGAGACCAAGGGCAACGAAGCCCGTGGAGCCGATGATGTCGAAGGCGGTGTGGTCGAAATCCGTGACCCCCATGGCCGCCGAGGTGACCAGTCCGTTGTGCCACAGGCCTATCGTATAGCCGTCCGGGTCGGCGTCCTTGATCTCGCGCGTGGCGAGCGTCCCCCCCGCACCCGGCATGTTCGTCACCACAACCGTGGCGCCGAATTCCTCATCCTGCTCGAAAGCCCGTTGGAAGATGCGTGCGATGCCGTCGATCGCTCCGCCGGCATCGGTGGGAACGATGATCTTGACAGGCTTTTCCGGATAGTCCGCAAGCGCGTTTCCTGCGGCCGTCGTCATGAGCCCGGCGACCGCTAGGACCGCCGCTGCGCTTCTAAAGATATTCATATTCTCCTCCTCGAATCGTCCGTGTCGCATCGCTATTTCCAGGATAGGCCGGACATATGTTGACGTCCCAGATACATTCCGACAAGTTTCTTTTCAGCATAAAGATATGAGGGAGTGTCATATGAACATCCGGCATCTGGATCATTTCCTGGCGGTGCTCAATTGCGGCAGTTTAAGCCGCGCGGCGGAGAAAACCGGCATCAGCCAATCGGGCCTGACGAAGAGCATCCGCGCGCTGGAGGATCTGGTCGCCATGCCGCTCCTGGAGCGGCAGTCGCGGGGCATGCGGCCGAACCCCCAGGGCGAGGCGCTCGCGCATCGCGCGCGCCTGATCGTCGCCCAGTGGCGGGAGGCCCGGCGGGAGCTGGAGGCGCTGCGCGACGGGGCGGCCGGAAGGCTCACCATCGGCGCCGGTCCGTCCTGGATGCGCCGCGGCCTGCCCGAGGCGATCGCCCAGCTGCTGCAGGCATCGCCGGGCGCCGAGGTCAAGGTGACCGGCGGCTTCGACGCTCAGCTCATCGAAGCGCTGAAGCAGGGGGAATACGACCTCATCATCGCCGCCTGCGAGGAGGCGCGCCACGACAGGGCGCTCGAGGTAGTTCCGCTGACGCGCGACCGTCAGTCCGTCATCGCGCGGCGGGGGCATCCGCTGGCCGCTCGCTCGGACCTCGCCATCGCCGATCTCGCGGATGCGGGATGGGCGCTGCCCAGCAGGCGGATGGCGCAGCGCCAGCGCTTCAACGCCATCTTCGCCTATAACGGTTTGCACGAGCCCGTGCCCGCAATCGAATCCGATTCCATCGCCTTCATCTTCGAGGTCGTCAAGAAGACTGATCTCCTGAGCTTCGCCACCAGCTCCATCTTCAAGCCCTCGGCCAAGGACGAGATTGTGAGCCTCGAGGTCGCCGGGATAGGCTGGGAGCGGCACGCCGGCATTATCATGCGGGCGGACGAGGCACGCAGCATGCTGGCGGAAATGCTGACGCGCCGTCTGTTCGATGTTGCGGCTGAAATGCGGGTCAACTGACGCAGAATTCCTTCTGGAGCCGAAGTGGCCGGTCTGGACACGCAAGGCCAGGGGCCGTGCGCCCGACCTGACGATCACGGAACGCTGGCGGGTCCGGCGCAACCCTGGCCCGGCTCGGCGACATGGCGTTATCTCCACGGCACGTGCCACATTCCTGAGCCTGTCATCCGAAAGGCCATTGCCACAAACGTCTTGCGCGAAGGCCCGAAGGGCAGCATGTGGGCCGGCCACACCGATCACGCCAGCCAGGTGACGGGCTGGGAGGAGCGCGTCCCGATTGGCGCGGCTTCGCGTCCGGAGGCGCCAAGATGCTGTTCTGTCTCGGCCGGCCCCATGGGCACCGGCTCTGCGTTACCGAGGCGGCGATCGATGCCATGAGCCTTGCGTCGATCGAGACTATCCGACGGGATACAATGTACGTCAGCACTGGCGGCGGCTGGTCGCCGGCGACTGACCGCGCAATTCGCCTTTTGGGCGAGCGGCCGGACGTATGGCTTGTCGCGGCCACCGATGCCAATCCGCAGGGTGAGGCATTTGTGTCGCGGCTGCACGAGCTCGCCAGTAAACTCGCCGTAAGCATACGGTGAGGACCGCGGTGTCCCGCATTTGTAGGAGCTGGCGATCAGCCTGCGTGATCGATCTGATCCTTTATGATCTCGCGAAGTGCTTCGATGCCTTCGAATGTGAAGGCGAGGAAGTCGACATCATCGACATCATGGATCCACAGCTTGCCGTCTTCGGGCTCGAGCTGATCCGAGAGATCCCACAGCAGCTCTTCGTCGCGGTCCAGGATTTGCGCCGCGCGGCGGATCGTGAAGACGTGGCTGACGGCTGCCATAACTACACTGCCCGCTTATTCCACGCCCAAGGCAGCAGTTCAGGAAGCCGGCTTTGCGGCGTGTCGGCGATGCGGGCAAGCACGTCGGCCAGCCAGGCCTGCGGGTCGACGTCGTTGAGCCTCGCCGTCATGATCAGCGTCGTCATGGCCGCGGCACGCATGGCGCCGCGCTCGGAGCCGGCGAACAGCCACGATTTGCGGCCGAGGGCGAAGCCCCGCAGCGCCCGCTCGGCGGCGTTGTTGGTCAGGCAGATCCGGCCGTCTTCGAGGAACCGGGCAAAGCGGTCCCAGCGCCTCAGCATGTAGTCGATCGGCTTGGCGACCGAGGCCGAGCGCGAGAGGCGGGAGCGCTCCTGGCGCAGCCACGCTTCGAGCTCCGTTAGCAGCAACGCGCTTCTTTCCTCACGGGCTTCAAGCCGCTGCTCGGCACTCAGGCCGTTGATCGCGCGCTCGATGTCAAACAGTGCGTCGATGCGCTTTACCGCTTCCAGGGCGATCGGCGAGATAGTGGGCGCTTGCCTGCCGCGGCGCGCGTTGGCAGCGATGTCAGCCAGCTCGAAGAACTGGCGCCGCGCATGGGCCCAACACAGCGCTGGCGTTATCGCTCCCTGCGCCCGCGCGGGATCGTAAAGCGTGTTGTATCCGCTATAGGCGTCGGCCTGCAGAATGCCGGTGAAGGTCTTGAGATGGCGCTCCGGATGCTCCTGTCGCCGATCCCGGGAGGCGTAATAAAGGGCCGCCGGCGGAGCAGTCCCGCCGAAGGGCCGATCATCGCGCACATAGGTCCAGATATGGCCGGTGGTGGTCTTGCCCTTGGCCAGGATCGGCACCGTCGTGTCGTCGCCGTGCAGTCGTTCGGCGGCCAGCACATGCCCCTCGATCAACGCATGCAGCGGCTCAAGGGCAAAGGTACAGGCGCCGACCTGGTCGGCCAGCGTCGATACGGAGAGATCGATGCCTTCGCGCCGGTAGCGCTCGCTCTGCCTTGTTCAGTGGTTGATGCTGGCCAAACTTCTCGAACAGGATTGTTGCCAGGAGATTAGGGCCGGCAAAGCCGCGCGGGGTGGCGTGGAAAGGCGCCGGCGCCTGCGTGATCTTCTCGCACTCCCGGCAGGTGAACTTCTCGCGCACTGTCTGGATCACCTTCCACTGGCGGGGGATCACCTCCAGCGTCTCGGTGATGTCCTCGCCCAGCTTCGACAGCTTGGCCGAGCCGCAGCACGGACAATTCTCCGGCGCGGCGATGACGACCCGCTCGCGCAGCAGGTGTTCGGGAAAGGGTTTGCGCGCGGGCCGTTTTCGTTGAAAGGACTGGACCGTCTGCGCCTGCGCCGCTGCCTGGCTTGCCGCCAGTTCGTCTTCGCTCGCGGCCGTCTCCAAATTCTCCAGCTGCAGTTCCATCTGCTCAAGCAGCCGCGCCTTGCGCTCAGAGCGGCTGCCGTAGAGCTCGCGGCGCAGCTTTTCGATCTCGAGCTTGAGATGCGCGATCAGCGCTTCCCGACTGGACAAGTCGGCCTGCGCATTGGCCGCCGCGGCCTCAACGTCGGCCATGCAAATTGCCGGTCATCGCCGTGCTCCAATGCTCTCATTGAGAGCAAAGATTGCAATTTGGAGTCTCTGAAACAAGGGGGATGACAAAGTGAAAGAAACCCGGCTGCCGCATGCCCGCCGGCCGCCTCAAGGGTGACGCTTCGTCGGATGATCTCGTCATAGTCCTTCATACCGAAGAGCTTGAGCGCGCCCATCATGGCGAGAATGTCGATGCGTTCCATCAGACGACCCTCCTCAGAAGGTCATGGCGGCCGCACGGTCTCTCGCGCCGGCGCGCCAGGATGTTAGTGAAGAAATCGGCCGAGCAGGTGCCCTTCGCGCAGCGCTTCCGCGCAGGCGGCTTCGACCGTCGGCATCTCGTCGCTCAGCACGGCCGACAGGATGCTCACCATCTGCCGGTCGCCGTCGCCGAGACGGGCGAGCCTGCACTGCACCCGATCCAAGCTGGTCGGCAAAACCCATTCCTTGAATGGTCGGCCGTGAAGAATCCGGAAGCCACTGATATTTCGTAGAAAAAGGCTGCAGTGTTGGTTTCGAGATTGCAGGAAACAGCCTGGTTGTGGGTCGTTTCCTTGCAATTCCAGTTTGTGATTTTCCTGCGTGGCGAAGCGTGATTCACTGCCTTTATCGCGGTGAATCGGAGAGCTAGGTGTTCAGTTCCGGCATTTGATGGATTGGGTCGAGGATGAATCGATCCGGCTCTGAAGTCCATCGTTTGCAGATGAACTCGTAAGGTGTGAGGCCTTTGAGCGTCTTCAGCCTTCGCCCGAAGTTGTATGCGTCGATGAAGTCCTGAAGATGCCGGCGCAGTTGGTCATGATTGTCGTAGTGGAAGCGCTTGACAGTCGCCTCCTTGATGGTCCGGTTCATCCGTTCCACCTGTCCGTTCGTCCACGGATGGTTGATTTTGGTGAGCCTGTGTTCGATGCCGTTGTCGTCGCAGACCCGGTCGAAGATGTGGTGGAACGCATATTTGTGACGGGCGTGGTTGGTGAACTGGATGCCGTTGTCGGTCAGTACGGTGTGGATGGTGTAGGGCACCGCCGCGACGAGATCGCGCAGGAACTGCGCCGCAATCATCTTGCCGGCTTTGAGATGGAGTTGGGCGAAAGCGAACTTTGATGTCCGGTCGATGGCCACGAACAGATAGAGCTTGCCCTCAGCCGTCTGCACCTCTGCGATGTCGATGTGGAAGTAGCCGATCGGATAGCTCTTGAACTTCTTCCGGACTGGCTTGTCGCCTTCGACATCGGGCAGCCGCGAGATGCCATGACGCTCCAGACAGCGATGCAACGATGATCGGGACAGATGCGGGATCGTCGCCTGAAGGGCATAGAGGCAGTCATCGAGCGGCAGCAGCGTATGCTTGCGGAAGGCGACGATGACGGCCTCATCCTCCAGCGATAGCACCGTGGAATGCGGTTCCTTCGGCCCGGTCGGCAAATCGGCAACCGATGTGCGCTTTTTCCATTTCGCCACAGTCTTCTGGTTGATCCCGTAGCGCCTGGCCAGTGTCCTCAGGCTCTCTTGACCATGTTGTATCGCTCGACGGACTGCCGCTGTCGTCGTGGCGCTCCCGTGGTGAACTTGTCCCATAGTGCCTCCTTCCATTCATGGGAAAAGATTGCACCATCAAAATGCGGGATTAAACACCTAGGCGATGGGCAAACCACACGAGCTGGTGCGGTTGACGCAGGCCATCGACTGGCCGGTGCTGGAAGAGCGTTTCGGCGCGGTCTATTCCGACGGGCAGGGCATGCCGCCTTTGCCGACACGGCTGATGGCCCGGCTAGCGATCCTCAAGCACACCTTCGACCTGTCGGATGAGGCACTGTGTGAGCGCTGGAACGAGAACCCCTGTTTTCGTGCGCCTCGGGCGCATGTGTCTGGAATGCTTAAGAGAAAGGAGGTGACCTGCCCCTTTTTTCAGGGCCACTCGTAAGTCGAGCCTGTTCTCCTTTTGTGTGCCATCATTCGGCGGCGTG
>NZ_JAODNW010000046.1 GCF_025398255.1 Chelativorans intermedius
GGCTGAGAATTGACGGCGCGTGAACACCGCCATGATATGCCGCCCCTCAGGGCATCACCAACTTTCGCTCATTACTCCGAGCTATCCCGCGCGCCCTTGACGGAACCATATGGCGCGACCCAAGCTGAAATATTTAAGTACAACCCGATCATCAAGGGCATTGCGACGGGTCGGATCTGACCACGCATGATCCTTGATTTTCTGCAGCCACTGTGCCTCTAAAGGTGATGGTAAAAGTCGACTTTTTTCGACACAGTCACCTCCCTGTTCCACCCGGCGTACGTCCTCCTCGACACCGCCGATCTAGAGCCCGCCACCATGCACAAAAGCCGTGCGTCATGATTTTGGCGAGCTGTACGCCAAAGCTGAGCTCGTCGCCGTATCGTCGGCGCGTGTGCCAGCTCTTAAATGCGGCCGGCCGGGTGATTTGTCGCCGCTGCGGCGGAATTATCAGCGGTCGTACGCACTACAGCACAGCACTGCAGAAGGAGCTTGAGCATGAGACGGCGCGATAAAAATGACACTGACCTGGAACTGTTCGAACTGCTTGTAAAGCTTGATAAGCTCGCAGAAACGACTCGGATTCCCGCGCTCTTGTGCAAGCTACTCGAGATTTATGGACTGAAGTCCGTCGCATATCTGGGCTGTGGGCTCACGGCTCAGCCTGGGCAAGGTCCATACCTCGCGGTGACCTATTCGGACGACTGGGTCGATCACTACAAGGCCCAGCGCTTTGTCGATGTTGATCCTGCTGTGCAGATCGGCATGCGACGCATGCTGCCGATCGACTGGGATACCTTCGATCGGAGAGACAAGAACGTTCGGCGTCTGTTCGGAGAGGCCACCGAGTTCGGCCTCGGTCGCCGCGGCATTTCCATACCTGTCCACGGTCAGCATGGCGACCGGGCACTTGTCTCAATTACGCGTGATGCCAGCGATCGCGACTGGCGGCATCTTCGCCTCCATTACATGCGGGACTTCCAAGTGCTGGCCCTTCACCTGCATCAGGCGATATTGCGGCTCGAGGGCCAGAGAATTGTGTCCATCAGCCTGTCTCCGCGTGAACGTGAGTGCCTGCTGTGGGCCGCCGAGGGTAAGACGGCTTGGGAGACCGCCGTCATCCTCGGCCTGTCGGAGCACACGGTGCGTTGCTATCTCGAGAGCGCCCGCCACAAGCTCGGCGCCGCCAACAACACTCATGCGGTCAACAAAGCCGGCAAGGCTAATCTGCTCAGCCAATTGCCGTAAATCCGGCCGATCCACCGGATTTCGGGGCCGTCTTCCGGGGTCTAGTTGCTTCAGCGTTTTCAACAAACGCAAGGAGCAACACCATGATCACCATCGTCGAAGGCGCGGATCGCGACCATCACCCCCACCTGATCGACGAGATGTTTCGGATGCGGGCGGCGGTCTTCGCCGACCGGCTCGAATGGGACGTCACCGTCACCGATGGCAGGGAGATCGACCGCTTCGACGCAGAGGATCCCCTTTACCTGCTGTCGCTCGACGACCGGACCGGAGCACTGCAGGGCGCCGTGCGATTGCTGCCGACTACCGGCCCGAACATGTTGCGTGACGTCTTCCCGGTTCTTGTACCCGGCGGCGCCCCGGCAAGTCCCCTCATCTGGGAGAGCTCCCGGTTCGCCGTGAACCCTGCCACATACAACGCATGCGAACGCGCAGAGGCCAACCATGTCGTCAATCGTACGACGATCGAGCTTCTGTGCGGCATCGTCGAGGTTTGCCAGAGCGCCGGCATCGAGCACGTTGTGTCGGTCTTCGACGCGCGGATGGCTCGGATCTTCCGGTCGATCGACTGCGCCTTCGAAGTCATCGGAACCCCGACCCGCATCGGCAGGACGATGACCTATGCCGGCGTGTTCGACATGTCAGACGACATGCGCGAGCGTTTGGGGGACGCCGGCAGGCTTCTTTCGCCTGTGCTGGCGAAAGTTGAGGCGCAGCAGAACCCGAACCCCCGCTACGCCTGATCGCCCGTCGCTTTTGTCCCATGGTTCTCTGGTCGACGCGGCAACCATGTCCTATAAGGGCCCCGAGGCGGTACGCGCCGCCTCGGGGCTTAGAAACCCCACCACAGAGCAGGTGTCGGCTATCGCGACACCAAGGATCCTCTGGCCATCGGCCGGGGGCCTGCGGCGTATGTCCAGGTACCTCGGTGCTAAAGGTCGTAGGGACCGTCTGTGGCGGTTTTCTAACCCCCGGCTTGGGGTCGAGATCTTATCGTTCGCGGGGGCGTACCGCGAACCAAGCCGCAGGGATTGCATGCGAACAAAACCAGACCTCGACATCGGACCCGGCCGCGCGGCGACATCCAGTGTCATCAACGCCCTCTTGGCCGAGCTGACGGAGAACGAACTGGAACAAGTGGCCATCGCGGTTATCCGGGAGAACAGGAGCCGGCTGCAGAAGGCCCAGGAGCTATTCGAGGAGGTCAGCCAGCTTGACGCCGTCGGTTCGAGAGACGAGCAGCTGAGGCACGACTACTGGATCGCCATGCTCAACCTCCACGCCCAGCATCAAATCGTGCGCCTGGTCGTCGAGCGCCTCGGTTTCGTGCCCGAGATCGACGGAGAACGCCCGGTGCTCAATTAGCCGGGTCTATCGGAGTTAGATCAGTCCAATTCGTGTGGCAATCGTGCCTGCCTGCCGGCTGTTTGCGGCCCCGAGCTTGTTTGTCGCCTCGTCGATATAGGACCGCACCGACCGATACGAGATGTCCAGCATGAGCGCGATGTCGGCCATCGACATTCCCTCTGCGAACCACCGCAGGCATTCCGCCTCGCGCGGCGATAGCCGATCCATCCATGATGACGAACGACGCGTTCGCCATGTTGAAGGACGAATACGACGCGATCTTCAACTGATCGATCTTCTTCCCGCAGCACTGGCCGGCTGGGCCTCATCGAGGTCCGGCCGGCGCTTTCTCCCACGAAATTCCTGCCGGAGAGGAGTCCAATCAAGTGATCGCCTGACCCGTCATGCGGGCTGGCTCGCCTTTCCTTGCGCGGACTCCTCCTCGGCCTGGTGATGCTCGTCCGGCGCCTTGGGCAGGAAGCGGGCGAGGCGCCTTGTGATGCTGTCGATATAGGACAGGATCATCGGCACGATGACGAGCGTGAGGATGGTGGAGCTGATCAGGCCGCCGATCACCGCGTGAGCCATCGGCGCACGCTGCGCGCCGCCGCCGCCCACGGCAAGCGCCAGGGGCAGCATGCCGAAGATCATGGCGAGCGTCGTCATGATGATCGGGCGGAAGCGGATGGCGCCGGCGTTGATCAGGGCCTCTCTCAGCGGCAGGCCGCGCTTGCGCTCCTGGTTGGCGAAGTCCACCAGCAGGATGCCATTCTTGGTGACGAGGCCCATCAGCATGATGAAGCCGATCAGCGAGAACATGTTGACCGTGCTGCCGGCCACGAGCAGCCCGAGGACCACGCCGATGAGCGACAGTGGCAGGGCCGCCATGATGGCGATCGGCTGGGCGAAGCTGCCGAACTGCGAAGCGAGCACGATGTAGATGAAGATCACCGCCATGGCGAGCGCGGTCACCATGTGGCCCATCGTCTCCTGCATGTCCTCCGACTGGCCGCCGAACTGGATGCGGTAGCCGGCGGGCAGGTCCTTCCCGGCGATGAGCGCCTGAAGGTCCGTGGTCACCTCGCCCAGCGTGCGGCCGGAGACGTCGGCGCTCACCTTGACCTCGCGCGTCAAGTCGAGGCGCTGGATCTCGGACGCGGTCGTCGCGGTTTCGAAATCGGCCACCTGGTCGAGACGGACCATGATGGGCGCGCCATCGTCATCGGTGCGCCCGGTCGCGATCATCAGCTCGCCGAGGGCGGCGGCATCGGCACGCTGCTCCTGCGGCAGGCGCACGACCACGTCGTAAGTCTCGCCGGTATTGTCCGTCCAGCTGGTCACCTCCTCGCCGCCGACCAGGGCGTTGAGCATCTTGCCCAACTGCTGGACATCGATGCCGAGATCGCTCGCCGCCTCGCGCTTCAGTCGCACGGAAAGCACCTCGCTCGGCTCTTCGGCGCTCGTCGTGACATCGACCGTGCCGGGTATCTGGCGCATCTCCGCCGCAAGCTCCTTGGCGATGCGCTCCAGCACGGCACGGTCGTCGCCCATCACGCTGATCTGGATGGGGCTCTGGCCACCGCCGAGGCCTTCCTGCACCACTGCGATGTCGATGCCGGCAATTGCCGACAGTCTCTCACGGACGGGCGGGGCCAGCGTGGTCGGCGTGCGCTGCCGCTCCTCATGCGGCACGAGCTCGACTACGACGGTCGCCTTGTGCTTGCCCGCGCCGGCGCCGGTGTTGATGGTGGAATAGATGGACTCGACCCCCGGAATTTCCTTGAGGGCGCGCTCCACCTGGCCGAGCTTGGCCGTCGTATAGTCCAGCGAAGAGCCGACCGGCGCGGTGATGTTGACCTGCATGCGTCCCTGATCCGCCGCCGGGACGAACTCCACACCGACGAGCGGGACCATGAACACACTGCCGACGAAGATCCCGACCGTCGCGATGAGCGTGACCAGGCGGTGCCGCAGCGTCCAGGAGATCACATGGCGGTAGGCGCCGGCCAGCGTTTCAAAACCATGGTCGAAGCGCGCCACCAGGCGGCCGAGCGGCCCGCGTTTCGCATTCGGCTGCGCATCCGGATCGTACCAGACGCTGGAAAGCATCGGATCGAGCGTGAAGCTGACGAAGAGCGAGATGAGAACGGCCGCCGAGACGGTGACGCCAAACTCGTAGAAGAAGCGACCGACAATGCCTTCCATGAAGGCGACCGGCAGAAAGACCGCGACGATAGTGGCCGTGGTGGCCATCACGGCGAGGCCGATCTCGTTGGTGCCGTCGAGGGCCGCCCTTATATGCGACTTGCCCATATGCAGGTGCCGCGTGATGTTCTCGCGCACGACGATGGCATCGTCGATGAGGATGCCGATCGAGAGCGTGAGCGCGAGCAAGCTCATCGTGTTGAGAGTGAAGCCGAGGAAGCTGATGACGGCGAGTGTGCCAATCATCGAGATCGGCAGCGTCAGCGCGGTAATCACTGTGCTGCGCCAGGAATTGAGGAACAGGAAGACGATGGCGACGGCAAGCGCCGCGCCCTCGATCAGCGTGGATTGCACCTGCTGCACCGACTCCTCGATGGCGATGGATGAATCGCTGACCACGCGCAACTGCACGTCCTGCGGCGCCAGCTCCGTATTGAGCGCCGCGATGCGCGCCTTGACGGCATCCGCAACCTCGACCGTGTTGGCGTCCTGCACCTTGACCACATTGACCGCCAGCGCCGTCTCGCCATTGTAGATCGCGCGGCTGGTCGGGTCGGCAGCACCTTCGATGATGGTCGCGACATCGCGCAGATAGACCGGGCCTCCGCCCCGGCGGGCAACGATCATGTCGAGGAAGTCCTGCGGCTCGGAAATCCGGCCCTGGACCTGGATCGTGCGATCCGACAATGCCGTGACAAGATTGCCGGCGGGCAGGTTCTGGTTGCCGCTGCGGAGCGCGCTGACCACCTCGTCCACGCCGACGCCGAGGGCTCGCAGCCGGGTCTCGTCGATCCGGATGTCCACCTGCCGGCTTTGCCCGCCAACGAGCATGGCCTCGCCCACACCGGAGATCGTGCTGAGCTCCTTTACGACCTGCCTGTCGGCGATTGTCGTCAGCTCGGGCAGGCTCACGGTGGGCGAACTCAGGGCGACCGAGATGATCGGCTGGTCGGACGGGTTGAAGCGCTGGACGAGCGGCTTGTCGACGCCGCTGGGGAACGAGGCCTCGAGCGGGGCGACCCTGTCGCGCACATCCTGTGCCGCCACGGCGCCCGAAACCTCGAGCTTGAATCGAGCGATGACGAGTGACCGGCCCTCATAGGAGCTTGAGGTCACCTGGTCGATGCCGCTGATGGTGTTCAGCGCCTCTTCGACAGGCCGCGACACCTCCGTCTCCACGGTCTCCGGCGTGGCGCCGGGATAGGTGGTCATGACCACGACCACCGGCACGTCGACATCGGGGTACTGGTCGACCCCGAGCCGCTGATAGGAGAACAGGCCGAACACCACCAGCGCCACCATCATCATGGTGGCGAAGATGGGATAGCCGACGGAGATGCGCGTAAGGAACATGGGTCTTTATCCGGCAGTCGAAATGGTGACAGGCATGTCGGCCTGAAGCTCCGGCAGCGGCGCGCTGAGAACGGTGTCTCCCGCCACGATTCCGCTGGTGATCTCTACGAGGCGCCCACCGTCCCAGATCGGGCCGAGCTCGACCGGCCGGCGGACCAGCTTGCCGTCCGTGATCTTCAGCACGTGCTGACCCTCCTCGTCGTCGCGCAGTGCCGTCTGCGGGATGGCAAGCACATCCTCCTCCTGGCGGACAAGGATGGAGCCGGTCGCGAACATGCCGCCCCAAAGACGGCCCTCGGTATTCTCCAGCCGGATGAACACGGGAACCAGGCGCGAGCCTTCATTGGCGACAGGGTTGATCCGGTCGACGGTGCCGGTGATGGTGGAGCCTTCCAGCCCGTCCACCTGCAGTTCGGCCGTCTGCTCGACCTTGAGGCGCGTGATGTCGCGCGTCGAGACGAGCACTTCCGCTTCGAGGACAGAGGTGTCGACGACCGTCATGAGCTCCGTATTGGCGGCGACGGTTTCGCCCGGCTCGACCGACCGGCTCGCGACGATGCCGTCGAAGGGCGCCACGAGCACGGCATCACCCAGAGCGGTGCGTGCCGTCTCGGACTGGGCTTCAAGGCCCTGGACGTTGGCGCGGGCGGCGGTCACGTCGCTTTGCGCCTTCTCGAGCGCAGCCGTGGTCGCATAGCCGCGCTCGGCCAGGCGCTCCGTCTTCTCAAGCGTCTGTTCGGCCAGCTCCAGCTGGGCCCGGGCGGCATCAAGATTGCTGTCCTGCTGCACCAGGGCCGACTGGAGGTCTTCCGTCTCGAAGCGGACGAGAACGTCGCCGCTCTTGACGGCCTGCCCCGGCCGCGCATCGACCTCGAGCACGGTGCCGGAGACCTTCGCCTTGACAACCGCCCGGTTCACCGGCTGCAACTCGCCGCTGACGCGAACCCGCTCGCTCATGGAGCGCGGTTCGACAGTCGTCACCTCGACCTGCGCGAGTTCGCTATATTCGGGCGCCATAGCTCCCGCCTTGGTCGGCTCAGGCGTCCGTCCGCCCGCCCCGTAAACGACGGCGCCGACAGCTGCCATGGCAAGCACGGCAGCCACTCCAAATCGCTTCGGCCACTTTGGCCCCATCTCTTATCTCCTCCGTTCAGTATAAATTGAACGTTAGTGCGTGCAGATTCGGCCCCACTACCAGGGGCAGCTTTGATCTCGTCGGGTTAGGCTACGCTCTGCTCTTCCTGGATCGCCTCAGCCTCAGCCAGGCCGCGTTCGAGGCCTTCAGCGGCCTTTTGCGCATAAGTTGCGGCCACAATCAGACGGCGCTTGGCCTGGTGCATGTGATCGGGAAGCTGCTCGGCGGTGCTCCGGTAATACTCGCCGGACCACCTCAATTTCGCGAGCTGCTTCCGGAAGAGGCTGACCAGCCCCTCGGGCGCGATGCGATAATAGTCCTGCCGGTCACCCGGCTTCGCCACACGCTCGATCAGTCCGAGATCGTCGAGCAGCCGGGCATTTGTGCTGATGCTCCCCCGGCTGACCTGAAGACGATCGGCCAGCTCGCCGAAGCTGAACGGACCGCCCTCGACCAGCAGCAGCCCGAACAGACGGCCGGCGATGCGCGGCATCTGCTGGTCCTGGAACCGCAGGCCTATCGTTTCGACAAAGTCTTGCACGGGGTTATCTTGCTCGGTCATGCCGACGATATAGTACGATCAGAATGTTTTGTCAACATTAAACGTACTAATACCACAGCGGGACGGGGTGAATCATTGAGGTGTTTCGGCCTCCGCTGATCCTTGATTCCCTGGGCGAAAGGGAGATTCGCCCTATTCGCCCCTTTATGAGGATCTCTCGATCCGAACCTTGAGTTTTCGCCCGCATTCACGAGCGCGACGAGCGCGACAATCCGCGAGGAGCAGCAGGGGATGCATAGCGTCGTCTCGGACTGAGAACCGGGCGAACCGGCTTGCTGGCGAGTTGTCAGGCGGCTGGAATCTGCGTGTCGCACTCGCCGCCAACCAGCTTTAGGCGATCCAGATGTCGGTCTTCCTCTTTCTGCCCATCACGCTTCGATCCGAGTTCATCTTTCCGTTTCGCGGCATGCCCGACTGGGCCCAACGGATCGGCGAGACCCTCCCAATGACCCATTGTCTCAGGATGGTTCGCGGCATCATGTTGAAAGGAGCTGACCTATCACATCTGGCGATACCCCTTGGCACCCTCGCCCTGTTCACCCTTGTCTCCATGGCGGTAGCTGTCAACCGGTTCAGCCACACGCTGGACTGAGCGGACCCGGAGATCACTTCAACGGAACGGCCTCTCCTGGCTTGGAAAACGATGGCGCTTGTAGCTACGGAGAGGCGTTTATGCACTCTTGGCCTAATCATGGCGGCTGCTCAAACATCGTCGCCCTCGGCAGCCGTGACATCGTCCTACGATTGCAGAATGGCCCACAACGATCTCACCGGCACGATGGGCCACCACGTAGCTACATGGTAATCGTCTGCAAGGGCGGCAGAAGCGCTGTTGTTTTTCCTTTTCCTTGCGCCCTCAGGTAGGGGGATCCCACTGCCTGGGGATCGCGTCACCAGCGTGTCGCCGGGTCAGTCTTGCTTGTGGTTTCCGCTCCGCCTCAGCCCCCAATCTCCCCGGCGAAATGATCGTCTCGATGATGAGCCCCCAAAAACAGGGTTGTGACAACGGCGCCCCATAGATATCAAATTGGCTGTGCGTTCGACCGTGTGATTCGGGGGAATTCAATGAGCGGCATCAAAGCCAGCCTCACTGCGGCCTTTCTGACGGTGTCGGTGATCGCAGCTCATGCGGGCGAAAACGATCCTTTCATCTATTTCGCGACTGAAGACCCGTTCATCAGCCCCGAAGTGCCAAACGCGAAGAACGATGTCCATGTCTTCGGCGGCGTCTTTGCCGACGGCTCTTTCGGCAGCGTCGTTCAATTCTGGGACACCGACTACACCGACAATTTCATGATCGGCGGCATCTATGGCCGCGATTTCAAAGATCTCGGGGCAGGTTTTGTCTTTGGCGGCGTAGCAGGTGCGGCGATCCGTTTTGGCGATGATGACGATACTACCGGAGAGCTTTGGACCGGATTACGAATCCGCCACCGCGGCTTGGTGATTGGCGACCTGGCAATCGCGCCGGGATTTACGGCCGGCTTGAGCGTCGTTACCGGACCGACGGAGATCGAGCGCGAGCGCGAAATCCACTACGACGGCGACGCAAGCTTTCTGGGATTCCTCGGGCCTGAAGTCGCGTTCAGACTTCGGCAGGCTCCGCATGTCGAGTTCGTCTATCAGCTTCACCATAGGTCCGGCGCTGACGGAGTATTCGGCGATTTGGGCGAAGGATCCAACGCGAGCACCTTCGGCCTTCGCTATCGCTTCTAAATTAAAACTAGGAGGGCGTGAGCCTGCGCCGTTTTTAGGAGGCCGCCCTACCGCCGAAATAAGGGTTCGCCGCTACTGTTGCTGGCAGTCCCGTTTGCCGCGCTGATGCGTCCTCGGATGTCCCGGATCGCCAGCTCCGGCGACTTCTGCGTTGCTTCTGCCGGCACCGTTCGAAACATGTCGGTTGAGGAGACTAATCTGTTCCACGGACGGTCCCCTTTGCTTGAGATCTTCAACGACCTCATTCTGGCACATCGATGCCGTGCGGGGGCCCTCCACACCAACATGCCGATAGTGATCGGCGCCAGCGGGTAGTTCGCGCGGCGCAGCAGGTGGTCGAGGCGGACGAGGCCCAGCTCGGCGTGCTTGAACGGCAGATCGCCACGCTTGGCGCACAGATCGAAGCATTGACCGCGCAGATCGAACAGAAGCGCATCGACCTGGCGAAGCGCGAAATCCGAGCGAACTTCGACGGCGTGATCGACAGCACCTTCGTTGACGCCGATGAATTTGTCTCGCCCGGCACCAGGCTGCTTATATCAGATCGATCGCGCAGGCTGATCGCCAGCCCCTTCAAACGCGGGACACCGCGGTCCCCACCTTATGCTTATCCTGCTCGCGAGCGCTTACGACCAGAAGCTGTGACGCCCCACGCGAGGAGGGCCAGTTTACCTCCTTCTCTATCCGCCCGCTAACGGACTTCGTAGGTTACTCTGAAACCCACATTGCTGGCCGCGCTGTCGGGCGAGAGTGCCATACGGGCGGCGATCCGATAGCGATAGCAGTAACTCGCATGGCAAAGGAAAGAGCCACCTTTCAGAACCTTTTCCGAACGGGCAAGTGCCTGCGCATTGCGTTCCTTGGCGCGCCTGGATATTGAACGCAGCCGGAAAGCATCTTTCGTCCATTCCCAGACATTGCCGCACATGTTGTAGAATCCCAAGTCATTGGGCTCAAAACTCCTGACTGGCGCGGTGCGCTCATAGCCATCACAGACCGTATTCTCTTCAGGAAATCGGCCCTGCCAGATATTACAAAAAATGGTCGTGTCATCCGGCTCCTTGTCTCCCCAGGGGAAGCGCCGGCGCAGGCTCCCACCTCGCGCCGCATGTTCCCATTCAGCTTCGCTCGGCAAGCGCCCGCCAACCCAGGTGGCAAAAGCAATGGCGTCGTTCCATGAGACTTGTGTCACTGGATGATCCTGGCGTTCGTCGACGCAACTTCCCGGTCCTTCAGGTTGTCGCCAGCAAGCACCGTCCACCCGATGCCACCATGGCAGTTCTGCTCCGGCAGCCCGGGCCGCCTTGAGATGATCGGCGTCGCCAAAAAACACAGCCGACCAACCGAAACGCTCGGCCTCTGTGACATAGCCGGTCGCCTCGATGAATTCAGCAAACCGTCTCACGGTTACCGTTTCGGCCTCCAGTGCGAAATCGGTAAGTACTACGGCACGCTCGGGCCCTTCCCCATCCTCAGGTATTTTCGGTGCATTCGTCCCGACAAAACTCCTGCCACCGCAAACGCGGATTACGTTTGCGGGTCGCCCGGGGGGAAACGAGGAAGTACCACCTTTCTGCTCTGCCGACGTGGCATTTACATGCCGCTGCGGCAGAGCACAGCAGTTGCGCTTCGTGTCCGTTGCGTACGCTCGGACAGTTTCCTTCCTGTGGCTGATTGGAATGTTCATGAGCTACTCATTCGATCGATACGTAGATCAACGCCTTTCGATAGCTGACCGGGAATCGGAAGAGCTTAGCTCAGCCAAGTGGCTAGGCAAAGGTCGATCATTGCTTCCGAGGGCACCATCTTGCGGCAGCTGAAAAGGGATGCCGCGGGTTCGCGCTACCCGTTCGAAGTCGAGTGTAAATCGTGGACCGTAAGGCTTGCTGACTGACCTTTCAGTCACTATAGTTCCCCCATGGCTCAAAAACGGCGCTTGTAGCGACTGGAGAGGTGTTTATGCACCCTTGGCCATCACGGCGGCGCTTCACATGCACCCCACCAAGGGTGAAGCGGCTTCTGTCGAGTGATCATTTTTCGGTCCACGGCACGCTGATCGAGGCGTGGGCGCTCGATGAAGAGCGTCAAGCCCAAAGACGGTTCGGGTGGCCGCACAAGCGACAACCTCGCTAACGGCGAATGAACCACACCAAGTGAGGAAGAACCTCAAAACCTGGAACTCTAAAATTAATTGTCTCTAAGACTTTTAAGCGAAGCCCAACTGGGCGACATCCTGCTTCAGCATCTCGAGTATGGCTTTCACCGGTTCGAGCGAGCGCATGGAACTGCGGTAGGTCACGCCGCTTCTGATCGTCCAGTCGTATGTGCTGACATAGAGCGGGCACACCTCCGGATTAATGTTCGGATGCACCAAGGGACGCGGGAGACTGGTAAGAAAACCGTCCTTACGCACGAGTTCAATAGCCAGATTCAGGGATTGGGTGGAGACGGTCGACTGCGGCGGCGCCAGCCCCGCCGACCGGAAGAGCCGGCCGATCCGCTCTATCGCGATGCTGTCGTAACTCAACATGACCCAGGGATGTTTGGCTAGATCATCAACCGCGACCTCGTCCCGCGCGCTTAGGTCGCTGTCCCTCGACGCGACGATGCAGTTCGACTGGTTGTAGAGGAAAACCTCTTGCAGGCCTTCTCCGGGGTATTCTTCATACGACCCCAAACCGCCGGCATAGAGGCTGATTTCGCCCGCCTGCAGCGCCGGAATGAGCAGCGCGCCGACGCCCGTGCGAACGGACACGCGCAGGTTGGGATAATCGCGCGCGAGCCGGGCCAGGACACGCCGCATGAAGACGGCCTGGTAGGTTGGTCCCATCCCGATGCGCAGTTCCCCGCGCGCGCCATCGCGAGTCGCGCTGAGTTCGATCAGTGAACTGTCCCACTCGGATTGGATCGCCCGTGCCCGCCGGTAGAACGCCTCTCCCATCGGCGTCAGGACCACGCCCCTGGCCGAGCGATCGAAGAGCGCCGTCTGCAGATGCTCCTCAAGCAACCGAAGCGACTTGGAGAGGGCAGGCTGACTAATGTGCAGACTGCGAGCGGCACCTTGGACGCTGCCGACCTCGGCAACCGCAAGGAAGTGTTTGAGGCGCCAAATCTGATCCATAGATCCAAGTTATATCGAATATCTCCGTAAGAATTACCCGCCATCCGCCCGATTGTCTAGGATGATCGTACAGGAGGTGTTCATGCGCGCAGTCTTCGTGCTTTTCGATTCACTGAACCGCACCGCGCTCGGGTGCTATGATGGAAAGCAGATAGCCACGCCGAATTTCGACCGTTTTGCGCGGCGTGCGGTTACATTCGACAAGCATTATGTCGGATCGCTGCCCTGCATGCCGGCCAGGCGCGACATCCACACCGGCCGCCTGAACTTCATGCACCGGTCGTGGGGGCCGTTGGAGCCGTTCGACAATTCGATGCCGGA
>NZ_JAODNW010000047.1 GCF_025398255.1 Chelativorans intermedius
CGCGCCATGGCGCAGGCCACTGCCACCTGGCCTGGTTTTGCGCCGCCGCGTGGCCGGATTTTGCACCGCCGTTGACACGTCGTCATGGACAATCTCGGCTCCCACAAGGGCAAGGCCGTCCGGCAGGCCATCCGTGGCGCCGGCGCGAAGCTCATCTTCCTGCCCAAATACTCTCCCGACCTGAACCCGATCGAGCAGCTCTTCGCCAAGCTGAAACACCACCTGCGCAACGCTGCCCAGCCAACCCGCCGGGCCGTCTGCGAGGCCATCGGTCAAATCCTCAACTCAATCTCGGCCGACGAATGCACAAACTACTTCGCTAATGCAGGATGCGGACAAACCTAGATTCATCCCGCTCTAACCATGGCGCCCGGTCCGGACATTGCGCCATACCACGACCGGCAGATCGTCATCCTCGATCGCTCCGATTGGGCGGCATGGCTTGATCCATCCGTGCCGGCGAAGGACCTGATTAAGCCTCTGCAGGCTGGAGCGTTGACAGTGGAGCAGGTCGGTTAGGCGGATGGTGACCGGCGAGATTGGAAAAGCAGCGAATGATGACAGCTCGGAGAGGCGGCGATCCGCGATCACGAGCCAGGATCGCCACTGGCGGGGATCGCAAAGCGGACGAAATTCGGGTGCGGCAGACTGGATCAGCTTCTGCTGAATCGAGGCGGCGGTCGCCTGGATGTTCCGCCGGTCTTGGGCGGTTTCCGCCCGGCAGCGCGGATCCGGCCAGCGCTGGACCCTGATGTTGCCGAAAACTGGATCAGCTTATTGCCGGTCGGCTCATCCCGACCGAGCCCATGACGCACGGCTCGAAAACGTCGCGAGCAGCGCCGAGGCGATATCCTGCAGGCTTATTGGCTAGGTCGCCAACCTAGCTCCCACGCAGCTTGCGCGCGCGTATGAGTTCGGGCGGTGCTGCCGCGCGCCACACGAGTTGATGGGACTGAACGACATTGTCGGAGGTGACGGGAAGGCCGGGGAGGGCGATCCAAGGCGGCGGCTCGCGGCCGAGCAGGCCGAGAATGGTGGCCACGCCGGCCGCAATGCCCTGGTCGAAGGGCAATTGCGCCGCGATGCCCTTGACGAGGCCGCCTTTGGCCAGCTCAGCGGCGACTTCGCCACCCAGATCCACGGTGGTCACCGGGATCGTCCGGCCCGCGGAGCGGATCGCCGCGACGGCCGCGATCGCCGGCACGTCCCAAACCGCGAACATGCCGGAAATTTCCGGATGGCTTGCGAGCAGCTCGGCGGTGGTCGCGCCGGCTTGCGAAACGTCGGGGAACTTCCCGCGCACCAAAGTCAGGTCAGGGCGATGAGCATTTACCCACTTTCGGAAGGCTATCTCCCGCTCGTGGGTGGCGAAGAAGTCGATGCCGTAGGCGAGAATGCCGACCGTGCCGCCGTGCGGCACATGCGGCGAGAGCAATTCGGCGCCAATCTCGCCGAGCCCGAAATTGTCGGTTGAGACGACGCTGACATAATCGGCTCCGGGCAGCATGCCGGTCGGGGCGTTGTCGAGCAGAACGAGCTTCTTGCCGGCGGCGGAGATCGCCCGGTGCGCCTCCGAGACGCGGTTGCTGCCAATCGGGATGGACACCACCGCATCAACAGGCTCGGCGGCCAGCCGCAGCAGGGCCGCGACCTGCCGGTCCGCATCGAAGCCGCAGTCCACCACCTCGACGACCGCAGCGCCGTAGCGGCCGAGCGTCATGACCATCCCGGCCAGCTCCTCTCTCGACCAGTCGCTGGTTGTCGTATGGAGCGCGATCGCCACCGAGAAGCGGCGCTGGCGAGCAGCCTCCGCATCGGCGTCCGATAGGGTGACCTGGCCGGCCGGAACCGCCCTTTCACCGTGCGGGCCAAGACCCGTGATCGACATCCTCCCGCTCCCCATTGCTAGGCAACCACCTGTCCAGGCGGCCTGGGCCTCTGTGGCTGCCGCTTCACCGCCTCGGCGGCGCGCGTAAGAAAATCCCTGGTTTCCGGATGCTCGCGCGGCGATCCGAGCGCGATCCATCCTTGCAGGAATTTCGGCTCGAACAGCGCTTCGACCACGACCTGCGCAGCGCCGACCAGACCGGCCGAGCCGCTCATCTGCGAGCGGACGATGCGCAGGTCCCGGGTGACCAGCGGATGCGACTGTCGGTAGACCGCCTCTCGCACGGCGGCGAGCAGGATGTCGCCGGTCTGGGCGACGCTGCCCCCGAGCACGATCAGCGACGGGTTGAGCAGGTTGGCGAGCGGGGCCAACGCCTCGCCGACCGCGCGGCCCGCACGCGCCAGGAGCTCGATGCAGAAGCCGTCGCCGAGCTGCGCGCCATGGCCGGCATCCGTCACCGTCACCTCGCCGCTGCGCGCAAGAACGCCGGCGAGATAGGGGCTGCGCCCGCTCTCCGCCGCCTGGCGGGCCTCGCGTGCGATCGCCTCGCTGCCGGCGATCCCCTCCAGGCTCTCGCCGTCGATCGCGGTGTAGCCGATCAGTCCCGCCGCGCCCTGCGCCCCGCGATGGAGCCTTCCTTCGGAGATCACGCCGGCGCCGATAGAGCGCCCGAGCTTGACGAAGATCATGTCCTCGACGCCGATGCCGCTGCCGGACCGGAATTCGCCCATGGTCATCGTCTGCACGCCGCTGCGCACCCAGACCGGCGCGCCTGTGCGCTGCGCCAGCGCCTCGACGAAGGGGAAGCCGTCCCAGTTCTGAAACGCGCTCAGCACCGGCGCGAAAAGCCGATCATCGTCGGGCTTGTGGACGGGACCGGGCGCGGCAAGCCCGACGCCCCACACGCCGGTTTCGGTTCCGTGCTCCTCCCGCATCCATGTGAACAGGGAAGACAGGCGCTCGATCACGGGGTCGGGCCCCGCGGCCAGATCGACAGCCTCGTGGTGCTCGGCCAGCAGGCGGCCGGACAGGTCGGATATCCCGACCGCGAGCGAGGAGTGGCCGATTGTCGCCGCCAGGATCGTGCCGGCGCCGGTGCGGAAGCGGACATGGCGGGGCGCCCGCCCGCCGATGGCCTGGCCCAGCTCGCCTTCCTCGACGAGCCCGAGCCGGATCAGCGTCGCGAGGCGGTCGGTGACGACAGCGCGCCCGAGCTCGGACTGCCTCTCCAGCTCCTGGCGCGTCGTCGCCGCACCCGTGCGCACGAGGTTGAGCAATGTCGTTAGGCTGGTCTGGGCGGCCGCGCCCGGCCGTCCGCGCCCGGAGCCCGGCTCGACGGCTCGCGCCGCATCGGCGCCGTTTGCCCGGTCTCCGCGGTTCATCTCTCGCTACCTCTGGTTCGCCCGCCAATCATGCGCATCCGGATTCGGCCGCCTGGGTCCGCTGCTCGGTCGATGGGTAGCGCGGCTTCATTTGCAGATCAAGTTCCATCTTATGTTTTAATTCAGCAAAAGTTACCAGACTTTTGCATTTTTGCTGTTGACGAACGCGCATAGGGACGTATAAGCTTCGTTTGCAAAGCTCGGAGGAGCCAGGGAGCCGCGCAGGCGCAACGGCCGGACCACAATCCGGAAATGGCGCATGGACCCCCACCAACAAGGACGCGCTAACCGCGCCGGACAGGCAGCTGCGCACTGCGTCCGGCGGCGAAGCCATGGAGGAAACGAATGCCGGCAAAGCTCGCCTATCACGCCAATTGCTGGGGCGCGCTCGGCGGCAATGCCGTCGGCGTCACCTCGATCACGCAGCTCACCTATCGCACATTCGGCGACATGGAGCGGGCGATCCGCGAGATCGGCGAAGCCGGCTATGCCGGCGTGGAATTGTTCGACGGCAATCTGCTCGATTACCAAGGCCGCTATGGCGAGCTGCGCAATGCTCTGAATCAGTCCGGCCTCGTGCTGGTGGCCGCCTATTCGGGCGCGAATTTCATCTTTGGCGACATTCTCGCCGAGGAGCTGGCGCGCATCGAGCGCGCGGCGGGAGCGGCGGCGGAACTCGGTGCCGAACACCTCGTGGTCGGCGGCGGTGCCAAGCGCGCCAAGGGCCGCGAGGCGGATGACTTCAAGCGCCTCGGCGCTGCGCTGGACAAGGTCATCGACATCGCGGGCAAGGCCGGGCTCACCGCGCATTACCACCCGCATCTGTCGACCATTGTGGAGGGGCCGGACGAGGTCCGCGAGATCTTCCGCCACACGGCGATCAACTTCTGCCCGGATACCGCGCATCTGGCTGCCGCCGGCGGCGATCCGGCCCAGCAGATTCGCGCGTTCCGCGACCGCATCAGCTACGTGCATCTCAAGGGCTGGCAGCGCGAGCCCTTCGCCTTCACGCCACTCGACCGCGGCGATCTCGACATGAAGCCGATCGTCGATGCCCTGGCGGAGACCGGCTTCTCCGGCTGGGTCACCAACGAGCTCGACGCCTGGCCCGACCCGAAGGCGGGGGCCGAGGCCAGCCTGCGGTATCTGCGGCAAAACATGAAACTGGATTGAACGGACGGGCGCTGCGCCCGCAATCAGGGAGGAAGACAATGATACGTCTGGGGCAAATCACCGGCGCGCTTGCCGCCGTGCTGCTCGCCACGAGCCTTAACACCGTGCCGGCTTTCGCCGATCCGGACGCCGCTCTTGCGGCATTGCAGGACACCGTGCTGTCGAAAGGGCCGAACGGCGAGGATCCTGCGCCTGCCTCGTCGATCTCGCTCTCCGACGAGGAGCTGGCGAAGATCAAGGACATGAAGGCCACGGCGGCGATTGTCATGCATTACGGCGGCAACGACTGGTCGCGCGCCCAAGTGGCCGGGCTCAAGGATCAGTTCGCCAAGATGGGCATCGAAGTGATCGCCACCACGGATGCCGGCTTCAAGCCCGAGAAGCAGGTCGCCGATATCGAGACGGTCATGGCGCAAAATCCGAAGATCATCGTGTCGATCCCGACCGACCCGGCCGCCACGGCCTCGGCCTACAAGGCGGCTGCCGACAAGGGCGTGAAGCTGGTCTTCATGGACAATGTGCCGGCCGGCTTCGCCGCTGGCACGGACTATGTCTCGGCGGTCTCTGCCGACAATTACGGCAACGGCGTTGCGGCGGCGCATCTGATGGCGAAGGCGCTGGGCGGCAAGGGTGAGATCGGCCTTGTCTTCCATGCAGCGGACTTCTTCGTCACCAAGCAGCGCTACGAGGCCTTCAAGACGACGATCACGAGCGACTATCCCGACATCAAGATCGTCGCCGAGCAGGGCATCGGCGGGCCGGACTTCTCCGGCGACGCCGAGAAGGCGGCCTCGGCCATGCTGATCTCGAATCCGAGCATCGCGGGCATCTGGGCGGTGTGGGACGTGCCGGCGGAAGGCGTCATCTCGGCGGCTCGCACCGCCGGGCGAAACGACCTCGTCATCACCACCATCGACCTCGGCGAGAACGTCGCCATCAACATGGCCAGCGACGGCTTCGTCAAGGGGCTCGGCGCGCAGCGGCCGTTCGATCAGGGCGTGACCGAGGCGCTGCTCGCCGGCTACGGCCTGCTCGGCAAGCAGGCGCCCGCCTTCGTCGCGCTGCCGGCGCTGCCCGTCACCAAGGACAATCTGCTCGAGGCCTGGCGGACCGTCTACCACGCGGAAGCCACCGACAAGATCAAGGGCAGCATGAACTAAGGCGCGCTGAAGCGCCTGGCGGCCGGCTTCCTCCCCGCCGGCCGCACCTTTTCTCTTTCCGATTGGAGCGACACCATGTCCCGCACCCTCAATGTGGCCATGATCGGCGGTGGATTCATGGGCAAGGCCCATGCGATGGCCTATGCGGCCATGCCGATGTTCTTCTGGCCGGCACCGGCCATTCCCGTGCGCAAGGTCGTGGTCGATGTCACCGACGAACTGGCGGACGAAGGCCGCCGCCGCTACGGCTTCGAGGAAAGCTCGTCCGACTGGCGCGCGGTGGTGCGCCGGCCGGACATCGACGTGGTCGACATCGTCACGCCGAATGACAGCCATGCGCCAATTGCCGTTGCGGCGGCGGAAGCCGGCAAGCACATCATCTGCGAGAAGCCGCTGGCGCGCACCGGTGACGAGGCGAAGACCATGCTCGATGCGGTCAGGAGAGCGGGCGTCATCCACATGGTCGCCTTCAACTACCGCCGCACGCCGGCCGTGGCGCTGGCGCGCAAGTACATCGAGGAAGGCCGCATCGGCGAGATCAGGAACTTCCGAGGCACCTATCTGCAGGACTGGTCGGCCGATCCGGACTCGCCGCTCTCCTGGCGCTTTCAGAAGAAGATCGCCGGCTCCGGCTCGATCGGCGACATCGGCACGCATGTCGTGGATCTCGCGCGGTACCTGGTCGGCGAGATCGCCGAAGTCAGCGCGCTCGTGCGCACCTACAACAAGACGCGACCGATCCAGAGCGGCGGCTTGGACAAGCTCGGCGCGGCCGAGAAGAATGCCGGCGTCGAGCGCGCCGAGGTTGATGTCGACGACGAGGTCGTGACGCTGCTAAAGTTCGCGGACGGCGCGATCGGCTCGCTCGAGGTGACCCGCAATGCCTATGGCCGCAACAACTTCATCACCTTCGAGATTCATGGCACAAAGGGCTCGATCGCATTCAACTACGAACGCCGCGACGAATTGCAGGTGATGTTCGCCGACGATCCTGCCGACGCCAGGGGCTTCCGGACCGTCTATACAGGTCCCGCACACCCCTACGGTTCCGGCCTGTGGCCGATCCCGGCGCTCGGCATAGGCTATTCGGAGACCAAGATCGTCGAGTGCTACGATTTCTTCTCGGCGATCGCTTCGGGCAAGCAGCCGTCGCCCGACTTCGAGGATGGCTATCGCATTGCGCGTGTGGCGGACGCGCTGATCGATTCCGGCGAGAGCGGCGGATGGGTGAAGGTCAGGGAGTGAATGTGGCAACGACCGCGCACGCCGTGGCCATGCGCGGCGTATCGAAATCCTTCGGAGGCGTGAAGGCGCTCGTCGATGTCGATTTCGCCGTCGACAAGGGCGAGGTCCATGCGCTGCTCGGCGGCAATGGCGCCGGCAAGTCGACCATCCTGAAGATATTGAACGGCGTGCATGTGCCGGATGCCGGGACCATCGAGGTCGACGGCGTGCCGCTCGCCGAGCACACGCCGGAGGCCGCGCGCCGCGCCGGCATCGCCATGATCTTCCAGGAGATGAGTCTCATCCCGACGCTGACGGTGGCGCAGAATGTCTACCTCACGCGCGAGGCGAAGGGATCGTTCGGACTGATCGACGACCGCACGGCGGAGCGGCGGGCGAAGGCGCTGTTTGACATGCTGGAGGTCGAGGTCGATCCGAACGCCCTGGTCGGCGACCTCGGCGCAGGGCAGCGGCAGCTCACCGAGATCGCCAAGGCCATCTCGCAGGATGCCAAGGTGCTGGTGCTGGATGAGCCCTCGACGGCGCTGTCCGTCTCCGATGTCGAGCGGCTGTTCGCCTTCCTGCGCAAGCTCAAGGCGGAGGGGCATGCCGTCATCTACGTGTCGCACCGCATGGACGAGATTGCGAGGATCGCCGACCGCGCCACCATCCTGCGCGACGGGCGCCACGTGATTACGGCGCCGCTGTCGGAGCTGCCGGTGGAGACGATGATCGGCCACATCGTCGGCCGGCGCTCGCGCGGCCTCTCGGACGTGGTACGCGGCGCGGCGGCCATCGGCGAGCCGCTGCTGGAGCTGAAGAATGTCTCCGGCATGGCCAAGCCGAGGAATGTCAGCCTCGTGGTGCATCGCGGCGAGGTGGTGGGGCTGGCCGGCCTGCTCGGTTCCGGCCGCTCGGCGCTGGCGCGCGTGATCTGCGGCATCGACCCGATCGTCGAGGGCCAGATCCACGTCGCCGGCAAACCCGTCACCATTGCTTCGCCCAAGGACGCCATCGACGCCGGCATGGCGCTTGTCCCGGAGGACCGCCTGCGCCAGGGCGTGATCGCCGAGCACTCAGTGCTGTCGAACGTCACGCTCGCCATGCTCGACCGGCTGGCAAGCGGCATGTTCCTGTCGAACGAGAAGGCCCGCGCGCTCACCGACGAGCAGATGGCGGCACTGCGCATAAAGGCGGCTTCCCGCGACAGCGCCGTGCGCACGCTCTCGGGCGGCAATCAGCAGAAGGTGGTGCTGGGCAAATGGCTGGCGACCATGCCAGACATCCTCGTGCTCGACGAGCCCACGGCCGGCATCGACATCGGCTCGAAGTCAGAAATCATCCAGCTCGTGCGCGAGCTTGCGAAGGTTGGCAAGGCGATCGTCATGATCTCGTCGGAGCTGTCCGAGATGCTGTCGGCCTGCGATCGCATCGTGGTGATGTCCGACGGCCGCGTTACCGATGACATTGCCCGCGCCGATCTCGACGACGCGGAAACGACCGACGGCGATCCTGTCACACGGCTCCAGGCGGCCGAGCGGAAGCTGCAGATCGTCATCCAGAAGGCGCTGACCAGGAGCGATGCACATGTCCACTAGCGAAACCGCCGCCGCGACGTCTTTCGCGGCAAGGCTCGGCCTGGGCAATTGGCGGCAGAACGTCATCTATATCGGCTTCATCGTGATCTTCCTGGTGTTTGCCCTTACGTTGCACGACAAGGGGTTCCTCAATCCCAACAACCTGCTCAACATCTTCCGCCAGACGGCGATGATCGCGGTCATGGCGATCGCCATGACCTACGTTCTCTCGGCCGGTGAGATCGACCTGTCGGTGGGTGCGGTGGCGGGGCTCGCCTCAGTCACCACGGCGATGGCGATCGACGCCGGCGGGCTTCTGTTCGGCGTCTCGGCAGGGCTGGCCACGGGCATCGCCGTCGGCACCTTGAACGGGCTGCTCACGACGCGGATCGGCATTCCCTCCTTCCTCACCACGCTCGCCATGATGGGCATCGCCAAGGGCGTGGCGATGTGGATCAGCGACACGGCCGCCGTGCCGATCATCTCGCGCAGCTATTCCTGGATCTTCGGCGGCGGCAGCATCGGGCCGATCCCGGTTCTCTTGATCTGGATGCTGGTGCTCGGCGCCATCGGCCATGTCGTGCTGCGCAAGACGGGCTTCGGCCGCCGCGTGCTCGCGACCGGCGGCGGCGAGACCGCCGCGCGCTATTCCGGCATCGACACGCGTTCGATCAAGTTCCGCGTGCTGGTGATCTCGTCCATGGCCGCAGCACTTGCCGGCATGCTCTATGCCGGACGTCTGCAGTCCGGGCGCTTCCAACTCGGCGAGGGCGACGAACTGTCCGTCATCGCGGCGGCGGTGCTCGGCGGCACGAGCCTGTTCGGCGGCGTCGGCACGGTGATCGGCACGATCGTGGGTGCGTTGATGATAGGGCTCATCAACAACGGCCTGATCCTGATGGGCCTGGAGTTCAGCCAGCAACTGATGGCTCGGGGCGGCATCATCATCCTGGCCGTCGCCATGAGCCAGCCCCGGCGATAGCGATTGGTTAGACTAGAGTCAGGACGCAAATGAGCTACCGAGTCCCAGCTGAGGCAGGAAGGAGACCCGCAAGGAAGTTCCTACGCGATTTTCCTCTAATCGCGTAAATCCTTGAGACGTTCGATCAAGGCGGCGCTCGCCACCGTGGAGCAAAAGCCGATGAACCCATCGGCTTTGTGTTGCGAAAGGGGGACGATCTCTGAGGTGCGACGGTATACTCGATGCCGGCTCGGCCGTTGCAGGCGGATGAACAGGCTGACGTCACCGAGATAGTTCGGGTACGCACCAGCCTGTCGAGGGACTGTCGGATATTTTGTGCCTGAGGCCCGTTTCCGTCACTGGCTGACGAACCTTTCGCCGAATGCGACGGCGA
>NZ_JAODNW010000048.1 GCF_025398255.1 Chelativorans intermedius
TCCAGCCAGCATGTTGAATCAGAATTCACCGCCAAAGGGAATCCCTGCCGATTCAGCCTCGTTTCATCCCGCTCTAGGATCAGCATGTATGGGAGTTACGGTAGTCTTCGGTCCGGGTTTGGCCACGCCGCTTCTTCTGCTAGGATCTGCCGTCGGCCAGGAACTGAAGGTCCGCAGTCCGGGTTTGGCCACGCCGCTTCTTCTGCTAGGATGGAATGATCGACGATATCGAGGGCACGGTGGTCCGGGTTTGGCCACGCCGCTTCTTCTGCTAGGATCACGGTGCGCGGCTTCATTTCCGGCACCGTGTCCGGGTTTGGCCACGCCGCTTCTTCTGCTAGGATTTTCGCAAGGAGCAGCTCTAGGCCGTCCCTGTCCGGGTTTGGCCACGCCGCTTCTTCTGCTAGGATCAGGACAAGGCTCCTGCACCAGCCCATCCAGTCCGGGTTTGGCCACGCCGCTTCTTCTGCTAGGATATTGCCAAGAGCCACGGCACGGTCGTGATCGTCCGGGTTTGGCCACGCCGCTTCTTCTGCTAGGATGATAGGTAAGGGCGAGATTGCCTCTAGGGTGTCCGGGTTTGGCCACGCCGCTTCTTCTGCTAGGATTTTCGCAAGGAGCAGCTCTAGGCCGTCCCTGTCCGGGTTTGGCCACGCCGCTTCTTCTGCTAGGATCGCTGGAGCCGAAAGGGTTTGGCGAGACTTGTCCGGGTTTGGCCACGCCGCTTCTTCTGCTAGGATCAGGACAAGGCTCCTGCACCAGCCCATCCAGTCCGGGTTTGGCCACGCCGCTTCTTCTGCTAGGATATTGCCAAGAGCCACGGCACGGTCGTGATCGTCCGGGTTTGGCCACGCCGCTTCTTCTGCTAGGATCTGGTCCAAGCGCTGCTGGCTGGATGATCAGTCCGGGTTTGGCCACGCCGCTTCTTCTGCTAGGATTCCCCGCTACAAGCCCGCTCACGCAATCGAGTCCGGGTTTGGCCACGCCGCTTCTTCTGCTAGGATCTTCACGCGGATCGGTGTCGCCTTCCCGATGTCCGGGTTTGGCCACGCCGCTTCTTCTGCTAGGATCGGTCAGAAGGATACCAGTGGCGTTGCCGCGTCCGGGTTTGGCCACGCCGCTTCTTCTGCTAGGATGCGCGCTCGACGCCTTTGGCAACTACATGAGTCCGGGTTTGGCCACGCCGCTTCTTCTGCTAGGATGAAAAGGAAATGAGCGAAGTCGCCGCGTCCGTCCGGGTTTGGCCACGCCGCTTCTTCTGCTAGGATCACCGCGGGCTTTGCCTTTGCCACCTACTGGTCCGGGTTTGGCCACGCCGCTTCTTCTGCTAGGATGCCTAATCGACAGGACAAGCGAGCCGAGATGTCCGGGTTTGGCCACGCCGCTTCTTCTGCTAGGATCCAGACAAGCCATGGCATTCCGCTATCGAGGTCCGGGTTTGGCCACGCCGCTTCTTCTGCTAGGATCGCGCGGCGCAATGCCGCCCGGATTGGCTGGTCCGGGTTTGGCCACGCCGCTTCTTCTGCTAGGATAAATGCCGACGATGTTTTGCGCGCCTTCGCGTCCGGGTTTGGCCACGCCGCTTCTTCTGCTAGGATTGACGAGGTGGTGTTCGACCTGACAGAAGAGTCCGGGTTTGGCCACGCCGCTTCTTCTGCTAGGATTCGTACCGTCGAATTACTTGCGCCGCCCGCGTCCGGGTTTGGCCACGCCGCTTCTTCTGCTAGGATGCAGCGGCGAAGGCTAAGATACCCGTGATCGTCCGGGTTTGGCCACGCCGCTTCTTCTGCTAGGATGCCAATGCGAGCGATATAGTCGCCGATAATGTCCGGGTTTGGCCACGCCGCTTCTTCTGCTAGGATGACCGGGATCGGGAATGCCTCGATGATCAAGTCCGGGTTTGGCCACGCCGCTTCTTCTGCTAGGATCTACCCCGCGCAACTCCCTGTTGCGCGGGGCTTTTTTCTTGTGCCTGGCTGGAAAAAATGGTGCCAAGCACGTCACAAAAGCACCAGTTGGCGCGGTTTTTCCTCTGGTTTCGGCGCTCGTGCACGTCCACGGAAGACCTGACTCTGGGCGTATTGCTTGTCAGTGAAGAACAGAATCTGGACATGTCCGGCCTCGGGAATGCAATCACCCACTTGCCGCGCGTATGATTCGGCCTTCTCCCGGCTCCATGCGTGGCGGAGATAGACAGAAAATTGCACCATCTCGAAGCCCAGGTCCAGCAGATCGTTACGAAAACGCATTGCCCGTTTGCGTTCGGCCCTGGTGCCAACGGGAAGATCGAAAAGAACCCAGACCCACATGATTTGGTACCCCGACAGTTGCTGGTAGCGTTCAGGCATCCTCCGGCTCCGATGTCTCATCGGGCAGCGGGCGGGAGGGGAAATCGAGCCGGAGCTTGCGGTCGAGGAAGGAGCGAGCCAGGCTTTGCGCGAGGCGCACCAGGACATGGGACAGGGGTGTCGCCCCGTTCCTAGTCGGAAAATCGGCTGAGAGGCAGGCCACGAGGTCTTCGCGCGCATCTGTCACCTCGATGATGCCCGAGCTGACAAGCCGGTGAACGACAAGATCCACCGTCGGACGGAAGGGCTCCATCAAATCATCCGCAAGTGCCAGGGCATCGCCGCCGGAACGGTGGTGCAGCGACAGAGACGGATGCAGGCCGGAGGCGACGATTGCCCGCGCGGTTGCCGCGCGCAGCACGGCATAACCGTAGTTCAGAAGGGCATTGGCCCCCGCTGCATCGCGGTCGCGCCGGAACGCCTTACCCATGAGCAGGGGCCAATAGGCCTGGGCCGCCTGGGCTTCGCGATTGTCGGGATCGCCGGAACGTACCGCAACCATCAACCGGCGCAGGCGTTCGGAAGGGGCGCCGATGCGGTCAAGCGCTTCGGCCTGGGCGGCGATCTTGTGGCGGACGAGACTGGCCCAGGCCTGCTTGCGCAGGGGCAGCGTCGCGTCCGCCTGCGCCCGGAACCGCTCGGCCTGGGCGTGGTGACCGGCGAGTGGCAGGACAACCGCGACAGGTGAGAAGGAGGGCCCGAGCACCATGACCGGCACCTGCCGGGCAGCCAGTTCGGCCAGCGCGGTGTTCGACCACATCAGGCCGGGGCTCGCGGCAAGCACCGCTTCGATATCCTCGAGCCCGATACAGCCGGCCTCGGCACCTCCTTCGTCCACCGCAAGAAACCCGCGGCGCTTGTGCACGGCAAGTCCCGCGCGTGTCAGTTCCAGTATCTGTCCAACCATAGTGGCCTCCCTGAAATGCGAGGCCCGACAGGTTGGCCTGATGGTCAGATCACACCATGCGGCACGACCCTCACCCGCCCCAATTCGTCGATGCGCACCCGCCGGGCACGGCGCTGCTTGAGCTTTCCGATATTAGCGAAATCCCAGCGGAACGGATCGTCGGTATCCGCGTGGCGCTTCTGATAGTCGCCTGCGTCGTTGACCCCGACAAGATAAAGTACCGAGTTACTGGGCGAAAGGCGGACAATCCTCTTGATCCGGTTACTTCCAGCAACAGGATCGCCGTCTTGGTCCAGATCGAACAGCTGGATCGTGTCCCCTTTGAACAGCCTCATGATGAATCGCGCGCCGGGATGTGCTTCCTTCCAATCCGTCTGAACAGCCGACTGGGCGGCCCAGATGTCGGTGGCGTGGTGAACCCATCGGCCGTCTTCGTCCTGCAGAATATCGAGATAGGCAATCTCGCCGGGCACCATCCACTTGTAGGGGCGGCCATCGGCGGCATGTATCGGTCTCGCGGTCGATGCAGGCTTGATGATCCGGAGCCGCCTGTGGCCGGTGCGTTCGCTCCAGACTTTGAGGGCTTCGGCGAGGGCCTTCTTGTCCGACTTCTGGGCCTGTGTCGCGGCCAGCAGGTCGTTTCGGATCTTCTCGTCTCGCACCTGGCCGATCTCCTTGGCAGTCAGATCGGTGACGGGTTTGCGGACGACGACATTGCCGATCATCCGCGCCGCCTGGTTTTCGGGAACGTCGCGGACCAGCCCGTAGGCTTTATCCTCATGGAGCGGTCCGTTGATTATGCTGGGAATGTGCTTTTCTCCTGCCTCCTTTCGGGTCATTGCCTCGCGTTTCGTGATGGGACGGTTCGGTCGGTGACTCACAATGAGCTTCGCCACCCGGTCGCGGACCTGATCGCGGAAGCCCTCGAACGGCTCCGGCGGGTTCGGCAACACACGATCCAGTTCCTCGGCCCCGATTTGGCGTGCATAGTTTTGCAGGCGGAAGACCATTGATTCATCAATCGCCCCAACAACTGCCGCATCGAGGGCATGGTGCCGGTGGTCGTCTCGTGTCTTTGTATTGTGATCAGGCAGGTAGAGCCCCCAGCGGCGGCGCATCATGGCCGTCATCCGGCCCGGAATGACTCGGACATGCCGCTTGCCATCTTTTGGGAACAGTTGATCGGCATAGGCATGTACAACGCGGGCAAGATAGCCGGTTGCCTTCAACTGGCGATCCTCGAAGCTCTTGTCTTGTTGCCATTTCTCCAGCGCCCCTGGCAGGAACCGCCAGAGCTTGCGCTTCATCCCCGGCGCAGCCTTCACCCGCGCGATGATGGCGTCGAGGTCAGCCCCCGACCAGGCATCGCCCGGCGCGCGCTTGCCCTTGATCCGGTTGGCTGCACGGAAACACACGGTCTTGTTGGCCGGGCTGTCGTCGAAGGTATCCTCAAAGGGCAGGATGTGGTCGATCTCGACCGCATCCGAGTGCAGCTGGTGCAAGGAGATGGGGTTGCCCGAATAGGGACAAATCCGGTCGGCATTCGATGTGCCAAGCTCCTCCCAAAGCCGCATGCGCAGGAAGCGGTCGCCTATTCTGGCTCCCGGTGCAACGATCCCGTGTTTCTCCAACTCGGCACGCCATTCATCGTTCCGCTTCGTGTTATTGCGAATGTCTTTTTCGATCTCGTTCAACTCGCGCGCCGATTTGGCCATGTCGCGCGTGGTCTCGATCACCACCTCGGCGGGCTTGCCGTAACGGGCGATAAGCGCGTTCATCACCCGCCGGAACTGGCCAAGCGCGATATGCACGGTCGGGTTTGAGATGCGGCCAAAGCGGATGTCGGGCGGATCGTCTGGGTCGCCTGTCCCCGTACCGATCATGTGCCTGAGTGCCGGCAACTCGTTATAGCGCGGCAGGTCTGGCAGCCCCGGATCGCCCTCGGGGCGCAAGTCGGAGTGGTGGATCACCACGCCGTCGCCGAACAGCCCGCGTTCGCTGGCCTGCCTGACCGCGTCGGAATAGACCACGACCTCTTCGCGCAGGACCTTCAGGATCGCGCGAACGGCACGCTCGCCGAGCATGAGGTGGCCGTCGGGAAGGGTGATTTTCTCGACCCGTTCCGCGGTTTCGCGCGACAATCCGATCCACTTCTCCAGCCGCTCGACGGTTCGATCCGGTGAGACAGTGACCGCAAGGATCTTCACAAGCAGGAGTTGGCGGCGCGGACCAAGTCCTTCCCAGGCATTGGCAAGGGGGCCGGGTTTCTTGTCCGTCCCGACCAGTCGGGCTGCCAGGGTGTTGTGGGCGAGTTCCTTCAACCCGCCTTCCTCGAGATTGATCTTGACCTCGGAGGACAATCGCAAGATCCCACGCAACCCCTTTTTTGAGGATGACCAGGTGAGTTTCTCGCCCGACATCAGGTGTCGTGCGATCAGGTCGCGTGCGGTCAGATCCAGCCCCCGTTCGCCACCTTCGTCGATGATCCGCAGCATGTTGAGCTGTTGCAGTATAAGGAATTCCTGCGCCAGCGGATGCCATTTCGGCAGCCGGTAGTCGTCGGGGAAGAAGGTGCAGCGACCCGGCTTGACCGGTTTTAACGGCCGCTGGAAGAAGACACTGTCGCGGATGGCGTCGCGCGCCGCACCGGTGAGGCTGGGGTGATGCTTTGCCTGTACACGCCAGATATGGTCAAACTCATCCTCCAGCATCGCGCGGGTGGGGTAGAAGTCATAGGCCGCTTTGGCCCCCTCGCCATGCGGTCGCACCCGCACAGCTTCACCCCTGGCATGTCGATCCGCCAGCCAGGCGCCGTAGGTCGGGGCGCCTTGTTCTGCGAGCAATTCGCGCAGCGTGGCCGAGGCGGTCGCGATCTTTCCCTTGTCATCCTCGTTCGTTCGGTCTGCCTTTCGGTTGCTCTTGAAGCCCCGATGCTTGGAGATGTGCCAGATCGCGCGGCCGAGGTCCCGCAGATCGGCCTTGCCACGGGCAGCGCGACCGCGGGCTTCATAGGGATCGATCCCAAAGAATTCGCGTCTGTCATCCAGATTATCTGCGGCAGGCATCAAGCCGGCCGCAACCAGCCTGTCTTCAAGTTCAACCCGGCGCTTTTTCCGACGGTCGATCTGCCGTCGCTGTTGACGGGGCTGCCGCCTGCCGAGCGCGTTCGATTCCTTCGATTTGGGATCCCTGCCGGTCGGGAAAACACGCACCCCCAAGTCGGTCAGCGCAACTGGCGTTGAGTCCCCTTCGCTCAGTTCAAAAACCGCCCAACCGAGCGACCCGGACCCAAGGTCGAATGCAAATCGGTACATTCTGTCTCCAAACATGCTTGCAAAACGACAATATGCCAGAGTAATCTGAAATTCGTAGCAGAAGAAGCGGCGTGGTCTTTCCCGCGATAAGGTTTCAGACCACACCATTGGGGCAGGCTGCGGCCTGCCCCTTGCCATTTATCCGGTCGAAACCACCTGCCTCTTGCAGATCCCACTCCACCGGAAACGGCTCAAGCATACTCGCCAACGTTACCTCCGGCCCCTGCTTCCCGTCCAGGATCGCCTCGACGATATCGGGCGCGAGCAGGGTCAGGCGCAGGACGCGGGTCATGTAGGAGGGCGCGATCCCCTCGTGCTCAGCCAATTCACCGACGGTGGCGAACTCGCCCGACTCCAGCATCCGTTTCCAGCGGAAGGCGCGCGCGAGTGCCTTGACGAGGGTGTTGTCTGTCCGGCGCGACGACATCGCGCCTTCCGGCACATGCACCTCCTTCCGCCCGCTGCGCTTCACGACGCGGAAGGGGACCTGGAGCGTGATGGTGTCGGGGATCGGAGCCACGCGTGTCATGCTGCAGCCTCGATATTGCCGGCCAGCATTTCGCACGCGAGCCCACCGAGCCCGTCCACGCGCAGCCTGACGTTCAGGCTCTCCGTGCCGATGTCCACCCGCTCGACCAGCAACGCCACGATGCGGGCCTGCTCGGCCGGGAAGAGCTCGTCCCACAGCGGATCGAGCTGCTGCAGCGCCGCGCGCGCATCAGCCTCGGTCACATCACCATCCTGCGCCCGGGCAGCCTTCCATGTCCCTGCCACGATCTCGGGCTGGCGGAACACGGCGCGCAGCTGGTCGATGACCGCGGCTTCGATCTCGCCCGCGGGGACACGACCCACCGGGCAGGATCCAGCGCCGTGCTTCAGCACCGTCTGGCTGACATAGTAACGGTAGAGCCGGTCGCCCTTGCGGGTATGCGTCGGTGAGAACGCCGTGCCATCTGGCCCGAACAGCAGACCCTTCAGTAGTGCCGGTGTTTTAGCGCGGGTGCGGGCGGCGCGCTTGCGGGGGCTCGTCCGCAGGATGGCGTGAACGCGATCCCACGTCTCGCGGTCGATGATGGCGGCGTGCTCGCCGGGATAGCTCTCGCCCTTGTGGACCGCCTCCCCGATGTAGGCGCGGTTGTTCAGCATCCGGTAGAGGTACTTCTTGTCGATCCGGTTGCCGCGCGGCGTGCGGATGCCGCGCTTCGCGACCTCGCGCGCCAGTTCCGTGCCCGATCCGATCTCGAGGAAGCGGGCGAAGATCCAGCGGACATGCTTGGCGGCTTCGTCATCGACCACCAGCTTTCGGTTCTCGACCCGGTAGCCGTAGGGCGGGACGCCGCCCATCCACATGCCCTTCTTCCGGCTCGCGGCGACCTTGTCGCGGATGCGCTCGGCGGTGACCTCCCGCTCGAACTGGGCGAAGGAGAGCAGGATGTTCAGCGTCAGCCGGCCCATGGACGTGGTCGTGTTGAAGGACTGGGTGACCGAGACAAAGGTCACATGGTTGCGGTCAAACACCTCCACCAGCTTGGCGAAGTCGGCGAGCGACCGGCTGAGGCGGTCGATCTTGTAGACCACCACGACGTCGACCAGCCCGTCCTCGATGTCTTCCAGCAGCCGCTGCAACCCCGGTCGGTCAAGCGTGCCGCCCGAGATGCCGCCGTCGTCATACTGATCGCGGACCAGCACCCAGCCCTCGGAGCGCTGGCTGGCGATATAGGCCTCACAGGCCTCACGCTGGGCGTGGAGCGAGTTGAACTCCTGCTCCAGCCCTTCCTCGGATGACTTGCGGGTGTAAATCGCGCAGCGCTGTTTCCGGACCATCGGTTTGGTCATGTCTGGCCCTCCGCTTGCGCTCCGGGCGTTCGCGGCTGCGGACGCTCCACTGGAGCCTCAGCCGGCCTGCGGCCACCGCCGCTCACCCTCCGGTTCCTGAGCCCGAAGAAGACCCAGCCGTTCCAGCGGGTGCCGGTGATGGCACGGGCGATGGCGGACAGCGATCCGTAGGGCCGCCCCTGCCACTCGAAGCCGTCCGCGGTGACGGTGACGACGTGCTCGACTCCCTGCCATTCGCGGATCAGCCGGGTGCCGGCGATGGGCATGGCGTCGGCGCGGACGCGGCTTTTCTTGCGGTCGCCACCGTCCAGTTCCTCGCCCAGCCGCTCCAGCCGCCGGATCGTCTCGGGCTTCAGCCCGCCAAGGCTGAGTTCCTGGATGCGGTAGGCCAGCCGGCTTTCGAGGTAGCGGCGGTTGAAGGGCGGCGGCTCGCTGTCGAACAGCTCGCGCCATTGCCGCTTCAGTTCTGGCGTCTTCATGGTCTTGAGCGCGGCGAGGCGCGCCGGGATGGGATCCTGTGTCGTCATGCGTTCTCCTCTTGAGTTGGAGTTGCATGACGGCATTGCTTGGCCGGAGAGTGTAGGCGAATTTCTCCAGTATCGTCAGAAGCTTCGTCATGTTCGCGCAGCCTCAGCCGGACCAGCC
>NZ_JAODNW010000049.1 GCF_025398255.1 Chelativorans intermedius
TCTTTCGCATTCGTCTGCTCCTTCAAAGTTGGCGCAGACTCTACATCACGGTGAGGGATTTTGCGGGGGGCAGGTCATGCGTAATTTACGTAGCATTGCGGCCTTATATGATCCGGTTCTGCTGCGCAGCGTGATCGGAAGAAATCACGGAGAACTGGAGCATGGAACCTATCCTCTTATATGGCTTTCCGCTGGGAAGCTCTATGGGGCTCGTTGCCGCTTTGGAATGGCTGGGCAGACCCTATAAGCTCTCTCGCGTCGATATGCTGGGCGAGATGCGCGAACCATCCTACAGGCGGATCAATCCTCGCGTCGAGACGCCTGTATTGATCACTGACGGGGGCGAGGTGCTTACCGAAACCATGGCCATTGCCGCCTGGCTGGAAGCGCGCGACGCGGAGCGGCGCATCAGCTTCGATCCGCTATCGCGCGAGGCCGACCGGATGCACCAGCTGATGGCATTCATAAACACGGGGTTTACGGGAGCGTTCGGTCCTCTTTGGGCCGCGATGGAAATGCAGCCGCCGAACCCGGCAATGCAGTCTGCCTTGAGGGAATGGGGAGGCGAGGGCGTCATCGAACGTCACGAACGGCTTGAGGAGATGATCGGAGATACTCGATTCCTGGTTGCTGATCACCCCACGCTGGCTGATGGCATTCTGATCGGTGTCGCCCGCTGGCTCAATTTCCACCAAGTGGCTGACAGGTCCCGTTGGCCGAAGCTCGCTGCTCTCAGAGGCCGTATCGAAGCCGACCCCGCCGTCATCTATGCAACGGCGCTGGAAAATGGCGAGATAGGGGCAGGCAGTGGGGCATGCAAGGGGCATCTCGAGCTGACCGAAGTCATCGATCGGTTCGGCTCGAAGTAGCCGCCGAAGCGCGCGGGTCACGATGGGAATCGCTAACCCGCGCGCGAAACCTTCACGCACATCAGGACAGGAGGCAAGTAAAGGGATGGCAAACTGCCTTGACGCGGTCAAGAGACCGGCAGGTCCCTATAGTTCAGGACGATCCCGTGGCGCCGGATCAGGACCACGCCATATCCTGGCGGCTCCCCGCTGCGCTCCAGTTTGTTCCTTTTCATGTCCAGATCGAACTGGACGTGCGGGCTCTTGAGCGTGGCGAAGGGGTGCCCGGCCCACAACCCCGATGCGTTCCGATGGACATGACCACAAAAAAGATGGGTGGGGCCACGGCGTTTTTGAAGCAGAGCAGCCAGGACGTCAGCGTCGAGAAGCCTCAGCCGGTCGAGCGCCGGCACGCCGATGTCGAAGGGCGGATGATGGAGGAAAACGAGAAGCGGCTTGTCTCCCGCCAACTCGATTTGTTCGGCGATCCAGCGAATGCGGGCCGGACACAACTCGCCGTGATGCTTGCCGTCCTGCGCCACCGTGTCGACATACAGGATGCGTGCGTCGCCAACGGCCTCAGCATACTGAATGAAGCCGTCATGCTGGCCAGCTTCCGGAAAGACGCTCAGCAGCGCCTCGCGGTCGTCGTGATTTCCGGCGAGGAGGCGATACGGCGTTCGGGTCGCCTCCAACTCATCGCGCAGGATGCGATAGGCGCCAGGGCTGCGAATCTGGATGAGATCGCCGGAGATGACGATGCGATCCGCATCCGCGTGCTGTGCTTCGATTTCCTCAAAGCACGCCCGTAGCCGCCGTAACGGATCGACGCCGGCCGGCCATTCGCGATCCGGTTCGACTAGATGGAGGTCGGTGAGCCAGATCAACTTGTTCATGCAGGCGCCCCTTTCATCTGATGGGAGGTGGCGATTGCCGAGAGATCGGTTGCGGGGTCGCGCGGCGCGCCGCCGGCCTCCTTGCGCTCCGAATAACGATCGGTAAGTGCTTCCACATGCGGGCGAAGAAGAACGGTGAACCGTATGAGTTCCTCGACCACGTCGACGATTCTGTCGTAGTAGCTCGATGGCCGCATCCGCCCCGCCTCATTGAATTCCTGGAACGCTTTGGCAACGCTCGACTGGTTGGGGATGGTGAACATGCGCATCCAGCGGCCAAGCAGGCGCAGCGAATTGACCGCGTTGAAGGACTGCGAGCCGCCGGAGACCTGCATGACGGCGAGCGTTCGCCCCTGCGTCGGCCGCATGCCACCCATTCTCAGTGGAAGGTGGTCGATCTGCGCCTTCATGACGCCGGTGATCTGTCCGTGACGTTCGGGACTGCACCAGATCTGGCCTTCCGACCACATGGCGTGCTCACGCAGTTCATGCACCGCAGGGTGATCGTCGCCGCTGATTTGATCCGGCAGCGGAAGATCGGACGGATCGAAGATGCGCGGCTCGCCGCCGAAGAAGCGTACGAGGCGTGCGGCCTCCTCGACGACGAGGCGAGAATAGGATCGCTTCCGCAGCGATCCGTAAAGCAGCAGAATGCGCGGCGGGTGCCGCAGGCTGTCGGGAAGGCTTCGAGCGGGGCGCTCGAACGCATAGTGCGGGTCGAGCGCAGGAAGGGAATCGGGGTCGGTCAGCGTGCGGAGTCTCATACGTGTTCCACTTTCGTTGAGGGGTTGAGGAGAAGGAGAGCGGCGAAGCTGGCGGCGCCGAGTGCAGCGGTGAGGAGCAGCGCTGAGGCCCCATAGCGTTCCATAAGCAGCGCGAAGAGGAATGGCGCGCCGGCTTGCGCGAAGCGCGCAGGAACCATGAGAAGGCCCTGGCGAAAGCCGTAACCGTCAGGTCCGAAGATCGCGAGCGGCAGGGTCCCCTTGGCGATGGTCAGAACGCCGTTTCCGGCGCCGTGCAGTGCGGCGAACACCATCGCCGCCGGAGCGCCGGCGCCCAGGATCACGAGAGCACCGAGGGGATGGGCAACGGCCGCAAGCCGCGCCGATAACAAGGGATGAAACCGCCTGAGAAAGCCGAACTCCAGAAGGCGCCCGGCGACCTGCGCGGGGCCGACGAGCGCGGCCGCCACGATCGCCGTCGCTGGCGCGGCACCGCTCTCCCGCAAGAGCCCCGGTAGATGCGCGGCCATGGTCGTGCTCGTGAACCATGTCGCGGCGAAGACAAAGGCGAGCAGCGCCATGGCGGCGTTTTGTCCCGCCGGCGCTGGTGGCGGTGCGGATGACGCCTGCTTCTTGCTTGCTATTGCGGCTTGCAGCGCGGTTGCTGGGACGAGAAGACGGTTGAGCGGTAGGCCGATGACAATGTGCGCCGCGGCCCAAACGAAACACGCCATGCGCCATCCGAATTCGCCTTCAAGCCAGGCGGAGGCCGGCCAGCAAACGGTGCTGGCAAATCCGGCGATCAGCGTCACGCCCGTGATGGCGCCGCGGGCCTCGTGGCCATAAAGGCGGGTCAGTGTAGAAAACGCAGCCTCGTAAAGACCCACGGCCATCCCGGCGCCGATGACGAGCCAGGCGGCGAACAGCAGCGTTGTCCCCTGTGCGGCGCCCAGCAGTGCAAGACCAGCTGCAAAGATCAGGTTCGAGAGCGTAAGCACGTCGCGGCCGCCGAAGCGGTCGATATAACGCCCGGCGAAGGGGCCCAATAGTGCCGCTACGACGAGCGCGGCAGAGAACGCCGCGAACGCCATGCCAGTCGGGACGCCAAGCTCGCGCGCCATCGGCCCCGCGAGGATGGCCGGCAAGTAATAGGTGGAGCCCCAGGCCAGGGTTTGGGCGAACCCCAGCGCCCCGACCGCGATTGCCTGTCTGGTCGTCCCGTTCACTTCCGGTGGCCTTCGAACGACCCATCGATCACCAATGCCTCGATGATCGATGTATACGGGTAAAAAATATCAGCCGCATCAGACCCTCTTTCTTTGGGAGCGAGCCAGGGCGTCAGCAACTGCCTTGCCGGCGATGATGCAGTCCGTGGCTTCGAGCCACGCCTCGACAGCCGTCTGGAAAGCTTCGCGCCCCTTGTCGGTCAGGGTATAAACCTTCCTCTCCCGGCCATGGACGATCTCGGCATGCGACGACAGATATCCGCCCGCCTCGAATTCGTTGAGCATCGGATAGACAGTGCCCTCAGTAGGGCTGCAGCACCCCTTTGTCGTCTTGTCGACCGCCTGAACGACTTCGTAACCGTGCATCGGCTTCTGATGCAGCACGCTCAACACAAAGAACTTCGAAAGCGACATCTTGATCGTTCCCTGCCAGTACGCCCGATCGGTGTAGTCGGGCGCCGGCCGAGGCGCGGGATGAGTTGATCTTGCGGAACGAGACATGCGCTCCGTATATACCTCAATGATCAAGGTATCAAGTGATGGCCGTGGTTAGAGGACCGAAGGAAGGTGATCATTCGGCTTTCGACTCCACCAATCTGTCCCAAGCGGCCATGGCGGCGTCGACAATCGCTTCCATCGCCGCGACGGAGGTCCCGTCGCGCGCCTGAACGGAGAGACCTTGGGTGACGGTGGTATAGAAGGCGGCGAGCATGCGCGCATCGGCACCAGCCGGAACATCCCCCTCGGCAATGCCGCGCTCGATGCGGTGGCGCAGCACCTCCTCGCCGAGCGCCCGGTTCTCCCTGAGAAACTGGCGCACGGCTTCGTTTTCCGGCGTGCCGAGTAGTGAGGCAAGCACCACCATGCAACCGCGCGGCTGGTCGTCTCGCGCATAGGCTCGCGCATTATGGCGAAGCATCGCCTCTACCGCGGCTCGCGCGGTCGGCGCCTCATCAAGTGCGCGCTGGATGGGCGCGCCCTCGGTCGCGTCATATAGGGCTACTGCCTCGCGGAACAGCGCCTCCTTGCAGCCGAAGGCCGCATAGAGGCTCGGCCTGTTGATGCCCATCGCCTCGGCGAGCTCGCCAAGCGAAGCGCCTTCATAGCCGCGCGCCCAGAACACTTCCATGGCGCGCCGCAACGCCTCTTGCCTGTCGAATGTCCTAGGCCGACCGCGTTCCGCCATACCGCCTCCTTTTTGTACCTATCAATACATAAATTGATTGACCGGCCCGAGCAAGGTCGCTAAAAATTCTGTACCTATCGATACATAAATATCGGAGCGAGACATGCAGGATCTCATCGGTAAGGCGGCCCTCGTCACAGGAGGCAGCCGTGGCATGGGCGCAGCCATCGCCAGGACGCTTGCCACGCGCGGAGCCGACGTGGCCATCACATATTTGAACGGGATGGACAAAGCCCGCGCAGTAGTCGCCGAAATCAGGGCCTACGGGCGCAAAGCTCTGGCGATCCGTGCCGACAGCGCCGATTCGGCGGCGATCGTGGCGGCGGTCAACGAGGCGGCCGCGGGCCTCAGTCGGCTCGATATCCTTGTCAACAATGCCGGCATCTTTCCTCACGGCCCCCTTGAGGAGGTAACGCCAGAAGAGATTGACCGGACGCTGGCGATCCATGCTCGAGCGGTGTTTCTCGCCTCCCAAGCGGCACTGAAGCACATGGGCGCCGGGGGGCGCATCGTCTCTATCGGCTCGTCGCTCGCTTGGCGGGTGCCTTCGGCCGGGATGACGCTCTACGCCATGAGCAAAGCGGCGCTGATCGGTTTTACCAAGGGGTTGGCGCGCGATGTCGGCGTGCGCGGCATTACAGTGAATGTAGTCGATCCCGGTCCCATCGACACCGACATGAACCCCGCCGACGGCGAGGCGGCGGACGTCGAAAAGGCGCTGACGGCGCTTGGAACCTATGGTCGGCCAGAGGATGTGGCGACTCTCGTAGCGCATCTGGCGAGCGAGGCCGGGCGCAACATTACCGGCGCCTCGCTGGCGATCGACGGCGGGGTCACCGCATGATGGCACGGCTCTATGTGGGCGCAACCGGCACCGAGGAAACGCCTTGGGAGAACGCCGCATGATTGAACGATGCAATCCATCCGACGTGCACGCGCCGCTTGGCGGCTATTGCCACACAATCAAGGTTCCAGCCGGATCGGAGCTCGTATTCGTGGCTGGGCAGGTCAGTGCTGACCGAAAGGGCGTGACCAAGGAAGGCGTCCGCGCGCAGACGCAACAGGCCCTGGCAAACCTTGTGGCTTGTCTTGCTGCGCATGAACTGACGATTCGCAATGTCGTCAGGCTGACTGTCTACCTGACGGATCGGGCGCATATCCCCGAAATGCGCGAAGAGCGCCGCTTCGTTTTCGGGACTTCCACGCTGCCGACGACAACCCTCTGATCGTTTCCGGCCTCGCTATGCCGGAACTGCTTTTGGAGATCGATGCCGTTGCTACACGTGCGGTCAACGGCACCGCCAGACAGGCCGGACGCACGATCATCGGTGCACCGTCGGATCTTACCGGCGGTGTCTCCAGATGATGGCCTGGCTCTATCTGCTTGCGGCCGGCCTGCTCGAGATCGTCTGGGCCACAGCCCTCAAATACACGGAAGGATTCACCCGATTTGGTCCCAGCGTTCTCACTATCGGGGCGGCTACGGCCAGTTTCTTCCTGCTGGCGCACGCCCTCAAGGCTCTGCCGATAGGCACCGCCTATGCCATCTGGGTCAGTATAGGTGTGGGTGGCGTTACGATCTTCGGAATCGTCGTCTTCGGCGAACCCGCATCCCTTGCCCGGATTGGCTGCCTTGCCCTGATCCTTGCCGGCATCATTGGCCTGAAGGTGATGGGGGGCCAACCCTAATCCTGGTTCGAGATTGGCTCCATAGGATCCCATAAGATTTCGACGCGAGAGGTCCGACCTGAGAGCGCTGCGCTTTGCTGAACACCTAGTCTAGCTTGGACAAGGTACCTTGCCGTCGCGAATCGATTGGGTAACGGTGGTTCATGTACTACATTAGGAATGACTAGTCGCCGGCCTGCCAGCGCCAATACTATTATATTCGATACCTGCCGGGCCGGTTCAACTGCTGTGAATGTTCGCGGTCGCTTGAAGCAGACAAGCGGGGGCTTTCGGCGTTCTAAGCTCCGAAATGGCGCACCCGACAGGATTCGAACCTGTGACCTCTGCCTTCGGAGGGCAGGGTGCAAAGCAGCAACCGAAGAAGAGCGCCTCGAACTGGCGCGGCCGCCTCATGATCATATGTTTAGCCACACGAGAAGGGTGGCATCGCGGCAATCGCACCATCCGATTTCTACGCCATACTTTCCGTTTGCCGCACAGCTTTAAACAGAGTCTTCCATCACACCGATACCATCGCTTTCTATCGGGAAGACTTTCGTTTTGAGGAGAGCCCTTATGACCCGGCCTGCGGAGCCAACTATTAGGCGAACCATCAGGCGACACCAACTTCGCGAAATCGTGCCGCTCGCCGACACGACCATCTACGAGATGGAGCAGCGCGGGGAGTTTCCCCGGCGATTCTATCTGACATCCCGTTGTGTGGTCTGGGACCTGGCGGAAGTGGAGGACTGGCTCGAAGAGCGGCGCCGGGCGTCCGACGCCAAGGCCACGCGGCGCGCGCCCATGCCCGATGTCCGCCTGCGGAAGACCCGCCCCGTCAGACGCTAGGATCGGGAGCCGGTAACTCCATCGATGGCGGATAGAGGGTTGGCACATATTTCTGCCCCGCCGCCCAAGCGTCCACCAGATTGGCCCATTCCTGCAACATGTGCCGGCGTTGATGCTCGTATTCGGCCTTGTTGTAGACACCTCGTGACGAACGGCCATCCTCGTGCGCTAAGCATTTTTCGATCCAGTCGCTGTTGAAGCCGATCTCGTTCAGAAGCGTCGACCCGGTGCGGCGTAGGTCGTGAACCGTGAACGGCTCTAACGGTAGATCTTGTTCTCTCGCTCGTTTGATAACGGCCATCGTGACGCGATTGAACGTTGCCCGCGACATTGGCGCATCGGCATCATACCGCGACGGAAGGAGATACTTGGAGTTTCCGGAACAGGTTTTGAGGGCGACCAGGATGTCGAGTGCCTGTTGTGCCAGGTAGACGTTGTGCGGCTTCGACCGCTTCATGCGCTCCTTCGGGATCGACCACACCGCATTCTCGAAATCCACCTCTCCCCAGGTCGCGTCCAGCAACTCGCTCTTACGAACCATCGTCAGAAGGATCAGCTTCAGACCTAGCCGGATCGTCGGCAGCGTTGCCACATGCTCGAGTTGATTGAGCATGATGCGGATCTCCGCCGGTGACAGCGCTCGATCTTTCGGCACGAAGGTCGCAATTGATGAGGGGCCGACCTCGTCTGCCGGATTGGGGACTTTTTCGCCATGCAGGATGGCGAACCCGTAGATCTGCTTGACGATGTCGCGAACATGGATCGCGGTCGCGGGGGCTCCCCTGTCCTTCACTTTGCCACACAGCGCCCGGAGGTCATCAGGTTCGATCTCAGCAAGCAGCCGCTTGCGAAACTTCGGCAGGATGTCGCGCTCATAGATCGTTCGACGCATGGCTCGCGTACTGTCGGCCATTGATGCTTCCTGAAAGTAGCGCTCGCCGAACTCACCGAAGCTCTTCGCCTCTTTCAGGCGGCGCTTCTCCCGGCGCCTCTCATGGGCGGGCGAATGGCCTTCGGCGACCATCCGCTTTGCATCGATCAGCTTCTCGCGTGCGCGGGCGAGAGAGAGCCCGCCCCGGCCGTAGTGTCCCAGGGTCACTGTCTCCCGCCGGCCGTTGAGACGGTAGTCATAGCGAAACACGATCTTCCCTGACGGATGGACGACGACGTACATACCGTCACGATCGGAAACCTTGTACAGTTTCTCACGTGATTTCAGTGTTTTAAGAGCCACGTCAGTGAGCATCTGCCCCTCCTAGAGCGGGATGAAACGAGGCTGAATCGGCAGGGATTCCCTTTGGCGGTGAATTCTGATTCAACATGCTGGCTG
>NZ_JAODNW010000005.1:0-165000 GCF_025398255.1 Chelativorans intermedius
GAGCCAGAGCCAGAGCCAGAGCCAGAGCCAGAGCCAGAGCCAGAGCCAGAGCCAGAGCCAGAGCCAGAGCCAGAGCCAGAGCCGGAAAGGCCGGCCGGCGCGGAGCCGGCGGAGGCGGATGCGCCAGCCCGGGTCACCGTCGCCAGATCGGTCGAGCGCCGCGCCGCGCCGGCGCCGGCGGTGGCCGCAGAGGCGCCGAGAAAGCCGTGGTTCCAGCGCCTGCGCGAGGGGCTGTCGCGCTCCTCGCGCGAGCTGCGCGAAAACATCGCCGCCATCTTCCTCAAGCGCAAGCTGGACGAGGACACGCTGCAGGACCTTGAGGACGTGCTGCTGCGCGCCGATCTGGGGCTGGAGACGGCCATGCGCATCACCGATGCGCTGGCGGCCGGCCGCTACGGCAAGGATGTCTCCGGCCCGGAGGTACAGGCGGTGATGGCCGAGGAGGTGGAAAAGGTGCTCGCCCCCGTGGCCGTGCCGCTGGAGCTCGATCTTACGCACAAGCCGCATGTCATTCTCGTCGTCGGCGTCAACGGCACGGGCAAGACGACGACCATCGGCAAGCTGGCGGCAAAGTTGCGTCAGGGCGGGCTGTCGGTCATGCTGGCGGCGGGGGATACCTTCCGCGCCGCCGCCATCGAGCAGCTCAGGATCTGGGGCGAGCGCACGGGCTCGCCCGTCGTCGCCTCCAGGCTCGGGGCGGATGCGGCGGGCCTCGCCTACGAGGCCTACGAGCGGGCGAAGGCCGAGGGCAGCGACGTGCTCATCATCGATACGGCCGGCCGGCTGCAGAACAAGGCCGAACTGATGGCGGAGCTGGAGAAGATTGTGCGCGTGCTCGGCAAGCACGACCCGGAAGCCCCGCACACCGTTCTCCAGACGCTCGACGCGACCACCGGGCAGAACGCCCTCAATCAGGTCGAAATCTTCCGCAATGTTGCCGGCGTGTCGGGCCTGGTGATGACCAAGCTGGACGGCACGGCGCGCGGCGGCATCCTCGTGGCCATCGCCGCGCGGCACAAGCTGCCGGTCTATTTCATCGGCGTCGGCGAAGGCGTCGACGACCTTGAACCCTTCTCGGCGAGCGATTTCGCCAAAGCGATAGCGGGAGTGGCGTAAGTGAGTGACGAACCGATCTTCGAGCGCGACCCCTCCGACCCCGCGCGCAAGACCGTCAACCCCCTGCTCAAGCTCGCGCTGGAGCTCGGGCCGCTGCTCGTCTTCTTCTTCGCCAATGCGCGCGGCGAGTGGCTGGCCGAACGCTTCCCCCTGCTCGGCGACATCGGCGGGCCGCTGTTCATCGCCACGGCGCTGTTCATGGCGGCGACGGCCATCGCGCTCTCCGTCTCATGGCTGCTTCTGCGCACGCTGCCCGTCATGCCGCTGGTCTCGGGCATCGTGGTCTTCGTCTTCGGCGCGCTGACGCTCTATCTGCACAGCGAGATCTTCATCAAGATGAAGCCGACCATCGTCAACACGCTGTTCGGGGCGGTGCTGCTCGGCGGGCTGGCCTTCGGCAAGTCGCTGCTGGGCTATGTCTTCGACTCCGCCTTCCGGCTCGATGCCGAGGGCTGGCGCAAGCTGACGCTGCGCTGGGGCCTGTTCTTCCTCTTCCTGGCAGCGGCCAACGAGGTGGTCTGGCGCTCCTTCTCCACCGATTTCTGGGTGGCCTTCAAGGTCTGGGGCATCATGCCCATCACCTTCATCTTCACCATGAGCCAGATGCCGCTCATCATGCGCCATTCGCTGGAGGAGGGCACCGGCGGCAAGTAGGAGCCGGCGCCGGGCCGGCCCCGCCACTATGCGCCGCCCGCCTCCCGGCGCATCGCCTTCCTCGCCGTACCCACCGCATCCTCCAGCCTGCCGTAATAGCGCACATGCGGCGGGCGCAGGCCGTGGGTGCGCAGGAGGCGGCGGATCGAGGGGGCGGCGCCGACGAGATAGACCGTGGCGCCCTGGCCGCGCGCCTTTCTGGCAAAGCCCTCGATGGTGGCCGCTGCGGTGGAGTCGAGCAGGGTGACGGCGGAGATGTCGATGACATAGGCTGTGGGCCGCCCGCCGATGCGGTCCAGCGCCGCCGCCACGGCCGCTGCCGCGCCGAAGAAGAAGGCGCCGGAGATGCGGTAGACGACGATGTCCTCGTCGGTGGAAAGCTCCGCCCGGTAGGGCCGTTCGCCGCCCTTGTCGGCACGGTCGGGCTCGCCGATGGTGGCGGCCCGGTCCACCGAGACGGCCTGCGACATGCGGTGCAGGAAGATCAGCGCGCCGAGGCCGAAGCCCACCAGAATGCCCTCCGTCAGGTCGCGGAAGACCACGAGCATGAAGGTGACGAGCAGAACCAGCGCATCGCCACGCGAGCTTTTCAGAAGCGCCGCGAACTGGTGCTTCTCCGCCATGTTCCACGCCACCACGGCCAGGATGGCGGCAAGCGCGGCAAGCGGGATGTAGCCTGCCAGCGGTGCCGCGGCCAGCATGAAGACGAGCAGGAAGAGCGAATGCAGGATGCCGGAGACCGGCCCGCGGGCGCCGGCGCGGATGTTGGCCGCCGTGCGGGCGATGGTGCCGGTGACGCAGAAGCCGCCGAACAGCGCCGAGGCCACATTGGCCGCGCCCTGCGCCACGAGTTCGCAATTGGAGCGGTGGCGCCGGCCGCTCATCGAATCGGCGACGACGGCCGAAAGCAGGCTCTCGATACCGCCCAGAAGCGCGAAGGACAGGGCCGCCGGCAGCACCTCGACGATCCGGCCGTAGCTCAGCTCCGGCAGGTGCGGTAGGGGCAGCGCCTGGGGAATGCCGCCGAAGCGCGTGCCGATGGTCTCCACCGGCATGTCGAAGCCCCAGGCAAGCAGCGTGGCGAGCGCCACGGCGATCAGGAAGCCTGGCCAGTGCGGGCGGTGGCGGCGCAACAGCACGATGGTGGCGACACACAGCAGCGACAGCGCCACCGCCGCGCCGTTCACCGTGGGCAGCGCCGCGCCCAGCGCCGCAAGCTTGGGCAGAAGCGGCCCCGGCTCCTGGCCGGCAAGCTGCAGGCCCAGAAAATCCTTCACCTGGCTTGCCAGGATGATGACGGCGATGCCTGCGGTAAAGCCCACCGTCACCGGATAGGGCACATATTTGATGAAGGTGCCGAGGCGCAGAAGGCCGATGCCCATCAGGATGAGCCCGGAAAGGAAGGTGGCGAGGATCAGGCCGTCGAGCCCGTGCGCTTGCACCGTGGCGAGCACCAGCACGATGAAGGCGCCCGCCGGCCCGCCGATCTGAAAGCGGCTGCCGCCGAGCACGGAGACGAGGAAGCCGCCGACGATGGCCGTGTAAAGCCCGCGCTCCGGCGACACGCCGGAGGCAATGGCGATGGCCATGGAAAGCGGCAGCGCGATGATGGCGACGGTCAGCCCCGCCATGGCGTCCGCCTTGAGTGCCGCAGGGCCGTAGCCCTCGCGCAGCACCGTGACGAGCTTCGGCGTGAACAGTTCCAGAAAGCTGGGCTCGCGCATGCGGGCAAGCATGGCCGACCTTTCCTGCAGGCTGTGCGGAAGCGGCCGCGCCGGCCGCCGCCGCGGGGTGAACCTCGTCAGCCGGTCTTGCCCCTGCCCGCCGCCTCCTTGAAGCGCACGCCGCGCCCCTGCCCGGTGCTTGGCGCATGGTCGCCGATCAGCTCGATGCCTGCGGCATCGAGCGCCTCCACCACCTTCGACAGCGTGTCGACCACGCCACGCACATTGCCTTCGCTCGCCTCCATCCGCTGGATGGTGGGAAGTGAGACCCCGGAAAGCTCGGCAAGCCGCTTCTGGTCGATGCCGAGAAGCGCCCGCGCAGCGCGCATCTGTGCAGCGGTTATCATCGGTGCTCCGTCTGACGGGAGGGATTATATACGATAGGTCATAAGTGATGTCTAGAACATCAACATTATCATTTCATGCGTTATCAATGCCGCCTCACGTCTAAGCCCCGAACCAGCCGATGATGCCGCCCATCACCAGTGCCACGCCCAGCCAGTGGCCGGCGTCGATCAGGGTCAGATCCCATCCGAAGCCCTGATAGCGGTGGTTGACGGCCAGCGTCGTGGCGATGAAGCCTGCCCACAGGAAGGCGGCGGAGACGAGGCCGTTCCACAGCGTCACCTGGCCCGTGCCCAGATGGCCGATCACGCCGGCCAGCACCCATGCCATCACGAGCTCGGCCACAAAGGCGATGATGAAGGGCGCCGGGCTCTTGCCCAGATCTTCGGGCTTCAGGCGCGCCGCCTTCATCCATGGCTTGCCGAGCAGGCCGTAATAGCCCGCTCCGAAGGCGAAGGCGGCGATGGCTGCCACCACGATCGCCAGATGGTTGATGCCGCCGAAATCCATGGCCGACTGCCTCCTGCAACGCGTTGTTTCTTCCGGGGAGGCGGATTGAACGCCCGCCCGCCCGCTGCGTCAAGAAAAACGCCACACCGTGGTGCGCTTCACCTCCGCATCCTCCAGCGCGCGGGTGACGGGAACCGAATAGACGGCCAGCGGCTCCATGCGCTCCTTCGGCAGGTAGGCCCGGCCGGGATCGCCGACGAGAACCTGCGTGCCCGCCGCCGCCAGCCCGGCAAACCAGGGCGTGAGCATGCCCGCCAGCGTGCGGTCGTAGAACACGTCGCCGGCCAGGAGCACCGCCGCATCGGGGTCGCGGCCGATCAGATCCTCGCCCGTCAGCGAAAAGACAACGCCGTTGGCCGCCATGTTGAGCCGGCAGGCAGCCGGCGAGAAGGGGTCGGTATCGGCGGCCCGCACATGGCCTGCGCCGGCCATGCAGGCGGCGATCGCGACGAGACCGGAACCGGTGGCAAAGTCGAGCACGCTGAGCCCGCGCACGGTTTCGGGATGGTCGAGAACATAGCGGGCGAGCCCCTGGCCGCCCGCCCACGCGAAGGCCCAGAAGGGCGGCGGCAGGCCGATGGCCTGCAGCTCCTCCTCCGTGCGGGTCCACAGCGTGTGGGCCTCGTCGGCGAGGTGCAGCCGGATTTCCGGCACGTGCGGCGGCGCGGCGAGCGCGGTGTTGGCGCGGATGAAGGCCTCGGCGCTCGCCGGTGTCAGCCTGCCCCTCACGGCGCCTCGTCGAGACCGCCCATGCGGCAGACTTCGCGCCACTCCGCTTCGCTCACCGGTTGCACGGAAAGGCGGGAGTTGTTGACCAGAACCATGTCCTTGAGCTTCGGATTGGCCTTGATCTCCTCCAGCGTGACCGGCCTCGGCATGTCGCGCACGGCACGAATGTCCACGCATTCCCAGCGCGGATCGTCGGTGGTGGAGTCGGGATGGGCCTCGGCGCACACCTCCACGATGCCCACCACGCTCGTCTCCTTCACGGAGTGGTAGAAGAAGCCGAGATCGCCGACCTTCATCTGGCGCATGTTGTTGCGTGCCTGATAGTTGCGCACGCCGTCCCATTCCTGGCCCTCTTTCCCCTTTTCCTTCTGCATCTGCCAGGACCAGGACGAGGGCTCGGACTTGAACAGCCAGTAGGCCATCACGCATTCTCCGGTTTGTTGAAGACCCAGTTCCAGGGCCTTATTTCGACGGATTCGAAGAGGCCGGCAAGGGCATAGGGATCGGCGGCGGCCACCGCCTCGGCGTCCTCCCGGTCCTCCGCCTCCACGGCCACCATGCCGCCGCAAGGCTTGCCTTCCCCATCCAGAAAGGGGCCGGCAAAGTGCAGCCGGCGCTCGGCGTTCAGCCGTTCCAGATAGGCCACGTGCCCGGGGCGCGTGTCCATTCGCAGCCGAAGGTGGCCGGGCTTGTCCCGGCACAGGATGACGAAGATCATTTCTTGGCTCTCCCTCGAAACAGGCTTACTCCGCCTCGCTCTTCAACGGCCGGGCAAGCAGGGCCTGCATGGCGGCCTCGACGGTCAGCCGGCCTTCCAGCACCCGCGCCACACTGGCGACGATGGGCGCCTCCAACCCGCGCTCCTCCGCCAGCCGGGCGGCGATGCCGGCGGTGTGTACGCCCTCGGCAAGCGGCAGTCCCTCCACGCTTCGGCCGCGGCCGAGCGCCAGGCCATAGGCGAAATTGCGCGACTGCTCGGACGAGCAGGTCAGGATCAGGTCGCCGAGGCCGGAAAGGCCCATCAGCGTTTCCGCGCGCGCGCCGAAGGCCGCGCCGATGCGGCGCAGTTCCACGAAGCCGCGGGCGACGATGGCCGCCACGGCGCTTGCGCCGAGGCCCGCGCCCTGCGTGGCGCCGGCGGCGATGGCCAGCACGTTCTTCAGCGCACCGCCGATCTCCACGCCGGCGAGGTCGTCGCTCGAATAGCAGCGCAGATTGGGGGCCGAAAGGCGCGCTGCAAGCCTGCCCGCCAGCGCTGCGTTGCGGGCTGCCACGGTGACGGCCGTTGGCAGGCCGGCGGCCACGTCGGCCGCGAAGCTCGGGCCGGAAAGGGCGGCAATCGGGTTGTCGGGCAGCACCTCGCCGGCCACCTCCGACATCAGCCGTCCCGTCGTGCGCTCGATCCCCTTGGCGCACAGCACCACCGGCACGTCGGGCGCCAGCGCCAGGCGCGCCTGGGCAAGCACCGCGCGCAGGGTCTGCGCCGGCGTGACGGCCAGCACGCATTGCGCGCCGTGCAGCACCGCCGCCATGTCGTCCAGCGCCGCCAGCCGCGGGTCGAGCGCCACGCCGGGCAGATAGCGGCTGTTCCTGTGGCCATGGGTGATCTCTCGGGCGGTCTCGGCATTGCGCGCCCAAAGCGTTGCCCTGTGGCCGGCCCGCAGGGCCGTCATCGCCAGTGCCGTGCCCCAGGCGCCGGCCCCCAGCACCGCAATGGTCCATCCCCCGCTCATGCCTTGGCTCCCCGCTTGCCGGCGCCGACCAGCGGTGCAGCGGCCGCGTCCAGCGGCCAGCGCGGGCGGGGCGCGAAAGCCAGCGCGTCCTCTTCCACGAGCCCCGCCCGCAGGCGTTCCACCCCTGCCCAGGCGATCATGGCGGCGTTGTCGCCGCACAGGGCGAGCGGCGGCGCGACAAGGCGGAAGCCTTCGCCCGCGCACAGCGTCTCCAGCGCCGCACGGATGGCGGCATTGGCCGCCACGCCGCCGGCCACCACCAGAGCGGGAGCCGCAAGGTCCGGGTGCGTCTCGCGGAAGCGGGCAAGCCCGTGCGCCACGCGGTCGACAAGGGTCTCGGCGACGGCGCGCTGGAAGGAGGCGCATATGTCCGCCACGTCCTGCCGGGAAAGCGGCGCAAGCTGGGTGCCGGCGCGGCGCACGGCGGTCTTGAGGCCGGAGAAGGAGAAGTCGGGCCGCGCCTCGCCCTTGAGCGGCCTTGGAAAGGCAAAGCGCTCGGGGTCCCCGTCTCGCGCCGCCTTCTCGACATTCGGGCCCCCGGGATAGGGCAGGCCCAGCAGCTTGGCGGTCTTGTCGAAGGCTTCGCCCAGGGCGTCGTCGATGGTGCTTGCCCAGCGTTCGTAGCGGCCTACACCGGCCACATGCACGATCTGCGTGTGGCCGCCGGAGACGAGCAGCAGAAGGTAGGGAAAGGAAAGCCGGTCGGTCAGCCGCGCCGTCAGCGCGTGGCCTTCCAGGTGGTTGACGGGGATGAGCGGCTTGCCGAGCGCGGCGGCGATGGCCTTGGCCGTCGTCAGTCCGACGATCAGCCCGCCGATCAGGCCGGGCCCGGCGGTCGCCGCCACCGCGTCGATGTCGTGCAGACCGAGATGCGCCTCGCCGAGCGCGGCCTCGATCACGCCGTCGAGCGCTTCCACATGGGCGCGCGCGGCAATCTCCGGCACCACGCCGCCGAAGGCGGCATGTTCCTCGATCTGGCTCAGCACCACATTGGACAGGATTGCCGGCGCACCGTCTGCCGTCTGCTCCACGACGGCGGCAGCGGTCTCGTCGCAACTCGTCTCGATGCCCAGTACGCGCGTCATTCGGTCCGGCCCGCCTTTGTTGCCGCGGCGGGCGTTCCCCGATAGGTATCGGAAAAACGCCCGCATCAGGAAGATGCGGTTAGCACGGACGTGACGGGATGCAAACGGATGTGGTGAGAATCGGAACCCGCGGCAGCGCTCTGGCGCTGGCCCAGGCGGCGGAGGCCAGGGCGCGGCTCATGGCCGCCCATGGCCTGCCCGAGGAGGCGTTCGAGATCGTCGTGATCCGAACGAGCGGCGACCGCATCCAGGACCGGCCGTTATCGGCAGTCGGCGGCAAGGGGCTCTTCACCAGGGAAATCGAGGAGGCCCTTTTGGACGGGCACATCGACCTTGCCGTCCATTCCTCCAAGGACATGCCCACCATCCTGCCCGAGGGGCTCGAAATCTCCGCCTTTCTGGAGCGTGAGGACGTGCGCGACGTCTTCATCGGCCGCTCCGTCGGGCGGCTCGAAGACCTGCCGCAGGGCGCCAGGCTCGGCACCTCGTCGCTGCGCCGCCAGGCTCTGGCGCTCCGGCTGCGTCCCGACCTCCAGGTCGGCATGTTCCGCGGCAACGTGCAGACACGGCTGAAGAAGCTGGAGGACGGCGTGGCCGAGGGCACGCTTCTGGCGCTTGCCGGGCTCAGACGGCTGCGACTCGAACATGTGGCAAGCGAGATCCTCGATCCCGCAATCTTCCCGCCGGCGCTCGGCCAGGGCGCCATCTGCATCGAAAGCCGCGTCGGCGACCGGCGCGTCAGGCCGCTGGTCGAAGCGATCCACCATGGGGAAAGCGGCGCGGCCCTGGCCTGCGAGCGGGCGTTCCTCGCCGTTCTCGACGGCTCCTGCCGCACGCCGATTGCCGGGCTGGCACGGGTGGAGGAGGGGCGCATCGCCTTCTACGGCATGATTCTCACGCCCGACGGGCGCCAGGCGCACGAGATCACCGGCGAGGGCGGCGTGGAGGAGGCGGCCCGCATCGGCGCCGAGGCGGGAAGGCGCATCCGCGAAAAGGCGGGAAGCGGCTTCTTCCGCACCTGGGAGTGAGCGATGCGCCGCGTCCTCGTCACACGGCCCGAGCCCGGCGCCGGACAGACGGCGCAGCGGCTTTCCGCCCTGGGGTTTGCGCCGCTCGTCCTGCCGTTGACGCGGATCGTTCCGCTCCCACCGCCCGTCTCGTTTCAGGCGGTGCCCTGGTCGGCGGTGGCGATCACCAGCCCCAACGCCGTGCGCCATGCGCCGCGCGGGCTGCTCGGGGCGCTTGCCGGCCTGCCGGTCCACGCGGTGGGCGAGGGCTCGGCAGCGGCGGCGCGTGCGGCGGGGCTTGCCCATGCGGCGGCGGCCGCCGGCGACGCGGAGCGGCTGGCACAGCAGATTGTCGCGCAGCGTGCCCCCGGCCGCATCCTGCTTCTTTGCGGGCGGGTGCGGCGCGACACGCTGGAGCGGCGGCTGTCGGCAGCCGGCTTCGGCATCGACGTGCTGGAGACCTATGACACGCTGCCGGCGCGGCCGGCGCCGCAGGCGGTGGCCGCGCTGCTGGGCGGCGCGCCCGTGCAGGCGGCTCTGTTCCACTCGGCCTTCGCGGCGCGCCTTTTCGCGCCGGTATTGGAACAGGCGCCACGCTGCTTTGCCGATACCCTGTTCGTCGCCATTTCCCCGCGCGTCGCCGAAAGCCTGCCGCCGCGCACCGGGGGGCGGGTGGCCGTCGCCGCCCGGCCGACGGAGGAGGCGATGTTCGCGCGGCTTGCCGGGGGAATGTAGGGGCCGCCCTCTTCCCAAGCCTTTTTCGTGTGCTAGGGAAGGTGGTGCGCCGCACAAGCGCGTGTGAGGGAAGACCTGCCAGCGGAGAGCTGCCTGATGGCCAAGACACCGAGGAACCGCCACTCCGGGACGAAACGGGAGCCGGTCACCATCGATCTCGATGCCGACGAGGTGAAGCGGGAGGTGCCCGAAAAGGCCGAGGAGCCGGCGACGGAACAGCCCGCCGCCCCGCAGGAGCAGGCATCGCAGGAAACGCAGGACACCGGTGCCGCGGAGCCCGCATCCGGCGAGGGCCCGCGCGGCGAGGAGGCCGAAACGGCGCCCGCCGGGCAGGTGCCCCCCGCCAGCCGCCCCTCCGGCGGCGGCCGTGCGCTGGCGGCGGGCCTCGTCGGCGGTGTCGTGGCCGTGGGCCTGGCAGGTGCTCTGCAGTGGAGCGGCGTCCTGCCGGTGCCCGGCGGCACGGACAATGCGGCGCTCGACGCGCTGCGCCAGGAGGTCCAGGTCCTGCGCGGCGAGATCGCGCAGGCGCGGAATGCTGCCTCCGACAGTGTTTCCCGCGCCGCGCTGGAGGAGGCGCTGTCCGGGCCGCAGCAGGACATCGCGGCCCTTCGCGATGCCGTTTCGGCGCTGCGGGAGGCCGCCCCCGGCGACGGCGGGCAGCTTCCCGCCGCGCTGGCGCAGCGCCTGTCCGCGATCGAGGAGCGGCTTTCGCAGCTGTCGCAGGCGGCGGACCAGGGCGCCGCCGGGACGGGCCTTGCCGACCGCCTGGCGGCGGTCGAGGCGGATGTGGAATCGTTGAGCGCGGCGGTATCCGCCGCGCGGCAGTCCGGCGCCGAGGGTGCAGAGCGGCTGGAGGCGCTTTCCGGGCGGCTGTCGGCGCTGGAGGCGGAGGTGGAAGCGCGCGACGAGGGGCCGCGCCTGGCGCTGATGGCGGCGGCCACGGCGCTGCGCGCGGCGGTGGATCGCGGCGCGCCCTTTGCCGGCGAGCTGGAGACCTACGCGGCGCTCGCGCCCGATGCGCCGGCGCTCGCCGCCCTGCGCCCATATGCCGAAACCGGCATTCCCACGCGCGCCGACCTGGCCAGGGAAGCCTCCGAGGCGGCCTCGCGCATCGCCGCCGCGGCGGCCGCTCCGCCGGAGGATGCCGGCTTCTTCGACCGGCTGCTGGCCAGCGCCCGCCGCGCCGTCACCGTGCGCCCGGTGGGCGAGGTGGAGGGCGAGACGCCCGCCGCCATCGCCGCGCGCATGGAGCAGGCGGCGATCGAGGGCGACTATGCCCGCGCGCTCGCCGAATACGAAATGCTGCCGCCGGCGCTGCAGGGCGTTGCCAGCGGCTTTGCCGAGCGGCTGCGGGCCCGCCGGTCGGCGGACCGGATTCTCGAAGAGGCGCTGTCCGCGGCGCTGAAGCCGGCCTGAGGACGTGCCCATGATTCGCATTCTCTTCTTTCTCGCCGTCGTCTTCCTGCTGGGGCTCGGCTTTTCCTGGCTGGCGGAGCGGCCGGGCGATCTGATCATCACCTTCGGCGGCTATCGCTATGAGGTGACGCTGATGGTGGCGGCGGTGATGGTCGCCGCCGTCGTGGCGGCGGTGATGATCCTGTGGTGGCTGGTGCGCAGCATCTGGACAAGCCCCTACGCCGTGGCGCGCTATTTTCGCGCCCGCCGGCGCGACCGGGGCTACCAGGCGCTGTCCACCGGCATCATTGCGGCCGGGGCCGGCGATGGCGGGCTTGCCCGGCGCATGGGCCGGCAGGCCGCCAAGCTGATCTCCGCCGATCAGGAGCCGCTCATCCACCTGCTCGACGCGCAGGCCGCCCTTCTCGAAGGCGACCATGAGACGGCGCGCAAAACCTTCGCCGCCATGGCCGACGACCCCGAGACCAGGCTTCTGGGCCTGCGCGGGCTCTATCTGGAAGCGGAGCGGCTGGGCGAGCGGGAGGCGGCCCGCCAGTATGCCGCCCGCGCGGCGGCAGAGGCGCCGCAGCTTGCCTGGGCGATGAACGCTGCCCTGGAAGCCAAGGCCCTGGAGGGCGACTGGCAGGGCGCCCTGGCGCTTGTGGAAAAGCGCAAGGCGGCCGACAAGGGCGAGCGCGAGATACAGGCGCGGCGCCGCGCCGTGCTGCTCACCGCCAAGGCGATGGAGGATCAGGACACAGACCCCGCTGCCGCACGCAGCGCGGCGCTGGAGGCCCACCGCCTGCAGCCGGATTTCGTGCCCGCCGCCCTGGCCGCCGCGCGCGCCCTCTTCCGCGAAAACGACCTGCGCCGCGGCTCCAGGGTTCTGGAGACCGTGTGGAAGAAGGAGCCGCATCCGCAGGTGGCGGAGCTCTACGTGCATGCCCGGCCGGGCGATTCCACGCAGGACCGGCTGGAGCGCGCCCGGCGCCTGTCGCGGCTCAGGCCCAATCACGTGGAATCGGAGCTTGCCGTGGCGCGCGCCGCGCTTGCCGCCGGTGCATTCGAGGAGGCCCGCCGTGCCGCCGAGGCGGCGGTGCGTCTCTCCCCGCGCGAGGGCGCATTCCTTCTTCTGGCCGATATCGAGGAGGCGGAGACGGGCGATCAGGGCCGCGTGCGCCACTGGCTGGGAAAGGCCGTGCGCGCCCCGCGCGATCCCGCCTGGGTGGCCGATGGCGTGGTGAGCGAGCATTGGGCGCCCGCCTCGCCGGTGACGGGCCGGCTGGACGCCTTCACCTGGCGCGCGCCCATGGAGCGGCTGGGCCAGGTGCTGGAGAGCGAGGAGGCGCTGGCCGCGCTGCCGGCGCTGGGCGAGCCGGCGGAGGCCCGGGAGCAGGAAGCGGACGAGCCGGCGGAGCCGGCCGTTACCCTCGATGCCGCGCCGGCGCCCGAAGGCGGCGAGGACAAGCCGCAGGCGGAGAAGCCCCGGCCTTCCGCCGCGCGGGAAGACGGCGACGGCCCGACGCGGCCGGCGCCCGCGCCGGCAAAAGACGCCGGGCCGGCGCGGCCGCCCCTGCCGGACGATCCCGGCGTGGAGCCGGAGGAGAAGGAAAACGGGTCCTCCCGCTACAGGCTGTTTTGAAGGCGCCCCCTCAGGCCGCAGCAAAAAGCGGCTTGTGCGGGTTGCCGCCAGCCCGCAACATGGTCCACGCTGATTCCCGCGAGTTTTCGATGTTCGAGCGTATCCTTTCCTTCCTGAAGGACCTGCCGGCCGCCGGCGATGCTTCGCAGAGGCCCGAGGCGGACGACCCGCGCGTGGCGGCGGCGGCGTTGCTCATCCACGTGATGGCGGCCGATGGCGAGCGCAGCTCCAAGGAGCAGAAGCGCCTGCGCCAGGCCCTGTCGAGCGCCTACGACCTGCACGGGGCGGAGCTCAAGGCGCTGATGAAGGCCGCCGAGGAGGCGGAGGCCGAGGCGGTGGACCTCTACACCTTCACGAGCGTCTTGAAGCGGCATCTCGACGAGGCGGCGCGCGCCGAGTTCATCCGCTGCATGTGGGAGATCGTCTTTGCCGACGGCACCCTGCACGAGCTGGAGGACAATCTGGTCTGGCGGGTGGCCGAGCTTCTGGGCGTGGATACGCGCACACGGGTGGTCATGCGCCAGCGCGTGCAGGAGGAGCGGGAACGCAGGGAGGGTTGAGCGCGCGCATGGGCAGGGGGATAGAGGAGAAGAAGATCCTGATCGTGCTGCATCAGGAAATGTCGAGCCCCGGCAGGGTCGGCCAGCTCCTGCAGCGCAGCGGCTTTACCCTCGACATCCGCCGCCCGCCGCTCGGCGATCGGCTGCCCGAGACCATGGCCGGGTACGCGGGTGCGGTGATCTTCGGCGGCCCGATGAGCGCCAACGACCATGACGAGTTCGTGCGGCGCGAGACCGACTGGCTGGCCGTTCCCCTCAAGGAGGACAAGCCCTTTCTCGGCATCTGCCTGGGTGCGCAGATGCTGGTCAAGCATCTGGGCGGCCAGGTGAAGAGCCACGATGACGGGCTGGTGGAGATCGGCTGGTATCCCATCAGGGCGACGGAGGCAGGGCGCCGGCTCATGCACTGGCCGGAGATGGTCTATCAGTTCCATCGCGAGGGGTTCTCCCTGCCTTCGGGCGCCACGCTTCTCGCCACCGCCGAGCACTACCCCAACCAGGCATTCCGCTACGGGCGCAACGCCTGGGGCGTGCAGTTCCATGCCGAGCTCACGCGGCTCATGATGCAGCGCTGGGTGGTGCACGGCGCCCATCGCTTTGTGCTGCCCGGCGCCCAGCCGGGGCGCGACCATCTCGGCGGCCGCCTCATCTGGGACACGCATCTGAAGCAGTGGCTGGTGGAGTTTCTCGACATCGTTTTCGGCGGCGGCAGCCGGGGGCGGGTGACGGCCGGCGACGAGGCCACGGCGCACAAGCCGCTTGCCCGCCGTCAGGTCGGCCGGCGGGGCGTGGCCTGAGGTTCGGCGCCGCCGATGCTTCCCGCGCGCGGACAGATTCAACGCCCCCGGAATTTTTCTCCCCGCAACCCGTTGCTCCCACTTTTCGAGCGGCGAACGCCCGGAGCCATGGCGCGGGGCCGTTGGGCGCGCCGCACATCCATAGAGAAGACACGGACAACGCGATGACGAGCCCGCACCCTCAAATTGTCCCTGTCCCGATCCGCTTGCGACGCATGGCCTCTGGCGCACGGCGCATGGCGGGCCTATATTGGCGGGGCGATCTGCGCCTCGCGACAGGAACTCATATCCCCGGGGCCTTATCGATCCTGAAGGGAGCTGTCCCTGGCCTTGCTCGTGGGCTTGGCCATATGGCGCCCACCTACTTTGTAGGTTCCCGGGATCGAAATTCCATCGGTTGCCGCGGATCGCATCTCCTTTTCCGTCGTCCCGGTTCTCCGGCATGTCGCCTTCCGGCCTTTGCGCCGCATCGGCGGTTGCCTATTGTCGCGCGAAAACCCGGAGGACGATGCGCATGGCGATGACGGCTGGCGAGACGAAGAGGGCGCTGAGGGCGCAGGCGCTGGCACGGCGCGACGCGCTCGACCCTGCGTGGCGGATCGAGGCCAGCCTGGCGTTCGCGCAGCGGGCGGCCGAGATCGCGCCGCCCTCCGGCACGGTTGTTTCCGGCTTCTGGCCGATCCGTTCGGAGGTCGATGTGCGGCCGCTCATGGCGGCGCTCGCCGAGCGCGGGGCGCGGCTCTGCCTGCCGGCCATTCTCGACAGGACCACCATCGTCTTTCGCGAGTTGCTGCGCGGCGCGCCGCTCGTCGATATGGGTTTCGGCACGCGCGGACCGGGCGAGGCGGCGGCCGAGCTGGAGCCGGAGGTGATGCTGGTGCCGCTTGCCGCCTTCGACCGGCGCGGCCATCGCATCGGCTATGGGGCGGGCTATTACGACCGGGCGATCGCCCGGCTGCGCGCCAGGGGGCGCGCAGGGCGGCTCATCGGTATCGCGTTCGATTGCCAGGCGGTGGAGCGGGTGCCCGAGGAGCCGCACGACATCAGGATTCCCGAGATCCTGACCGAAAGCGGCTTGCACCGCTTCCCCGAGGCCGGTTAAGAGCAGGCGATGCGCGTTCTGTTTCTTGGCGATATGGTGGGCCGCAGCGGCCGCACCGCGGTATGGCAGCGGCTGCCGGGTCTGATCCGCGACTTCCGTCTCGATTTCGTGGTGGTGAACGGGGAGAACGCCGCCGGCGGCTTCGGCATCACGGAGGAGATCTTCCGTGCCACGCTCAACGCCGGCGCCGATGTGGTGACGACCGGCAACCATGTCTGGGATCAGCGGGAGGCGCTGGTCTTCGCCCCCCATGAGGAGCGCTTCCTGCGGCCGGCCAATTTTCCCGCCGGCGCGCCGGGGCGCGGAAGCGGGCTCTACACGGCGCGCAACGGCGCGCGGGTGCTCGTTTCCAACATCATGGGCCGCATCTTCATGGTGCCCGATCTCGACGATCCCTTCCGCTGCGTGGAGGAGCAGCTCGCCGCCTGCCCCCTCGGCGAGCAGGCCGATGCGGCGATCATCGACTTTCACGCCGAAGCCACGTCGGAGAAGATGTGCTTTGCCCATTTCGTCGACGGGCGGGTGAGCGCGGTGATCGGAACCCACACGCACCAGCCCACCGCGGATCACCAGATCCTCAACGGCGGCACGGCCTACATCTCCGATGCCGGCATGTGCGGCGACTACGATTCCTCGCTGGGTATGGACAAGGAGGAGCCGCTCAACCGCTTTCTCACCAAGGTGCCGCGCGGCCGCTTCGAGGCCGCGACGGGGCCTGCCACGCTGTGCGGCGTGGGACTCGACATCTCCGAGCGCACGGGGCTGGCCGAGGCCATCGCCCCGCTGCGGCTCGGGCCGCGGCTGGAGGAGACGATTCCCGCCTTCTGGCGTTGACGGGCGCGCGCGCCGGCCCTACCTCTGCGAGGCTTTTTCTCATCAAGTGACGGTTGCCCCATGGATTGGCTGTTCTCCCACTTCGCCTTCGTCTCCAGCCCGGAAGCCTGGGTGGCGCTCGTCACCCTGGTGGTTCTGGAGATCGTGCTCGGCATCGACAATCTCATCTTCATCTCCATCCTGACCAACAAGCTGCCGAAGGAGAACCAGGCTGCCGCCCGCCGGCTCGGCATCGGGGCCGCGCTGGTGCTCAGGCTGGCCCTTCTGGCCACCATCTCCTTCATCGTGCAGCTCACCACGCCGCTCTTCACCCTCTTCGACCACGGTTTTTCCTGGCGCGACCTGATCCTCATCGCCGGCGGTCTGTTCCTGGTCTGGAAGGCGACGAAGGAGATCCATCATTCGGTGGACCCGGCCGATCCGAAGGAAAACATGATGGGCGGCGCGGTCACCATGTCCGTGGGCGCGGCGATCTTTCAGATCCTGCTCCTCGATCTCGTCTTCTCCATCGATTCCATCATCACCGCCGTCGGCATGACCGACGAGATCGCCATCATGTTCATCGCCGTCATCTGTGCGGTGACGGTCATGCTCCTGGCGGCCGAGCCCCTGTCGCGTTTCATTGCGGCCAATCCCACCGTGGTGATGCTGGCGCTCGGGTTCCTGCTCATGATCGGCATGACGCTGATTGCCGACGGTTTCGGCTTTCACGTGCCGAAGGGCTACATCTACGCGGCGATGGGCTTCTCGGCCATGGTGGAGGCGCTCAACATGCTGGCGCGGCGCAAGCGGGCGCGCGAGCGGGCGCTGCGCGAGGAGGAGGCATAAGCGGCTACACGCCGTCGAGCACGACGACGGTCGGCCTGCGCGGCAGGTTCGCCAGCGAGACGGTAAGCGAGCGCGAATCGCGGAAGTCGATGTCGAAGCCTTCGCCCATGCGCCGCGTGAAGGCTTCGAGCGGCGTGGCGTGGCGGTGCATCGGCAGGATGATGGAGGAGGAAAGGCGGCGCGCGATCTCGCTCATGCCGTCGAGCGAAAGCGTCAGCCCGCCGTCGACGGGCACCATCACCACGTCCAGCCGGCCGATGGCCGCGTAGTGGGAATCCTCCAGCCGGTGATGAAGATGGCCCAGATGGCCGATGCACAGGTCCGCCACCTCGAAGATGAAGATCGAGTTGCCGTCCTGCTCCATCGTGCCGTAGCGGCGGATGTCTGTGGTCACGTTGCGGATGTAGACGTCCTCGACCGTCAATGCGTGGCGGGCCGGCCCGCCCTGCGGGTTCCAGCCGCGCAGCACGTGGGCGATCGCCGGATCGGGCGTGTCGGTGAAATGGGTGCTGTGGGCCTTGTTCATCGTCACCACGTCGGGCAGGGGCTCGGTGCCGTAGACGCCGGAAAAATCGGTGGCGATGCGCACTCCGGCCGGCGTCTCGATGACGTAGGTGGAGTGGCCGGCATAGGTGATCCGCACCTCGCCGGAGACGGCCTGGACCGGGCGCAGGCTCGCGAAGACGGCGCCGGGCAGCGCGCGGGCCATGGCCATGCAGGTGCTGGGATGCGGCTCCTGCGCGCGCGCGGCGAGCGGCAGGAAGAGGAAGGCAAGGAAAAGGGCAATCGGGCGCAAAGCGGACATCGGCGTCTCCCCGGATTGGCCTTTGATCCTAGCCGATCGGCGCACCGGCTGCCACGGCAGCGCCCTCACCATTGCGTGAGGGCTTCGAAAAGCCCATCTTTTCTGGACGTTGCCGGCTGATTTCACTATAAGGCCGGGCATTTCCGAACGCTCGAAGCGACGCCGACAAAGGAGCCCCATGGCTGGCCATTCACAGTTCAAGAACATCATGCACCGCAAGGGCCGCCAGGATGCGGCCCGCTCGAAGATCTTCTCCAAGCTGGCGCGCGAGATCACCGTCGCCGCCAAGTCCGGCCTGCCCGACCCGGCGATGAACCCGCGGCTCAGGCTGGCCGTGCAGAACGCCAAGGCGCAGTCGATGCCCAAGGAGAACATCGAGCGCGCCATCAAGAAGGCGTCGGGCAACGATTCGGAGAACTATGAGGAGGTGCGCTACGAAGGTTACGGGCCGGGCGGCGTGGCCCTCATCGTCGAGGCGCTGACCGACAACCGCAACCGCACAGCCTCCAATGTGCGCGCCGCCTTCACCAAGGCCGGCGGCTCGTTGGGCGAGACGGGCTCGGTCTCCTTCATGTTCGACCGCGTCGGCGAAATCCTCTATCCGGCCTCGGCCGGCGATGCCGAAAAGGTGATGGAAGCGGCCATCGAGGCCGGCGCCGAGGACGTCCAGTCGGACGAGAACGGCCATGTGATCACCTGCGCCTTCGAGGACATCGGCGACGTGACCACGGCCCTCGAACGGACGCTCGGCGAGGCCGAATCGGTGAAGGCCGTCTGGCGGCCGCAGACCGGAGCGCCGGTGGACGAGGAGAAGGCGCAGTCCGTGCTCAAGCTTATCGCCACGCTCGAGGATGACGACGACGTGCAGAACGTCTACGCCAATTTCGAGGTGGATGACGAAACCATGGCGAGGCTCAGCGCCGCCTGACGGGAACGCCCCGGAGACACCGATGAGCGGCCACCGCGTCACCATCGCCTATTGCACCCAGTGCCAATGGCTCCTGCGTGCCGGCTGGATGGCGCAGGAGCTTCTGTCCACCTTCTCCACGGAGCTCGCCGAGGTGACGCTGAAGCCCGGCACGGGCGGCATCTTCGAAATTCACTGCGATGGGGAGCTGGTCTGGGAACGCAAGCGCGACGGCGGCTTTCCCGACGCGGCGGAGCTGAAACGGCGCATACGCGACATCATCGCGCCGGAGCGCGCGATGGGGCATCTGGATCGAAAGGGTTAGGCCGGTTCATCGTTTCATCGAAACGCCGATCCGGTCCATCTATCTGCTTTTGCCGCATTTGTGCGACGCCAGATGATTCCATCTGGCTGCAAAATGCCCTGGGCGACCGCCGGAGCCTGCATGAAAGGCGCACAAAGCAAGGCCCGCCGGGCAGGACCCGGCGGGCCTTGCTTTTCCGGTTCATCGCCGGGCGTCAGATGCCCAGGCCCTCGTAACGCTTCTTGAAGCGGGAGACGCGGCCGCCGCGGTCCACCAGCGTCTGCTGGCCGCCGGTCCAGGCGGGGTGCGTGGTGGGGTCGATGTCGAGGTGCAGCGTGTCGCCCTCCTTGCCCCAGGTGGAACGCGTCTCGTACTCGGTGCCGTCCGTCATGACGACCTTGATCTTGTGATAGTCGGGGTGGATGTCGGCTTTCATGGCTCAGTCCTGAATCTGCATTCGCATCCGGGCGCGGCCCGCGCTGCGGCAATCTCGCCCATTCTGAAAACTTGAAGCCGCAGCCATTGCCCGCTACGGCTTCGGAAAGGTTCGCGTGCCTATACATCAGGTGCCCGGTGGACACAAGGCCGGCCGGGCAAATCCTGAAGGCGCACCGGAAGGACGAGGGACATGGAAGAAACCGGCCCGTCGAGGCAAGGCTCGCGACGCTCGCTCAAGCCGCTGCGCGGGCTCCTGCCCTATCTGCGCCCGTATCGGGGGCTCGTGGCGGGCGCCGGCTTCTTTCTGCTTCTGGCGACGGCGGCAACACTTGCCATCCCGCTTGCCGTGCGGCGGGTGATCGACAGAGGCTTCTCGCAGGCCGACGGTTCCTTCGTGACCACCTATTTCACCGCGCTCATCGCGCTGGCGGCGCTGCTGGCGCTGGCCTCGGCCTGCCGCTACTACTTCGTCATCACGCTGGGCGAGCGCGTGGTGGCGGATCTGAGGCGCAATGTCTTTGCCCATGTGCTGCGGCTTTCGCCGGCCTTCTTCGACACCGCGCAGTCGGGCGAGATCGTTTCCCGGCTGACGGCGGATGCAACGCAGATCAAGTCCGCGGTCGGCGCCACCGCTTCGCTGGCGGCGCGCAACACCATCCTGGCGCTCGGCGCGGTGGGCATGATGGTGATGACCAGCCCCCGGCTTTCCACCCTCGTGGTGGGCGCCATACCCGTCATCGTGCTGCCGCTCGTCGCCTTCGGCCGCGCGGTACGCCGGCGCTCCCGCCATGCCCAGGACACGCTGGCGCGCGCATCGGCCTTCGCCGGCGAGCAGATCGGCGCGGTGCGCGTGCTGCAGGCCTTCACCAGCGAGGAAGGCGTTGCGGCCCGTTTCAACGCGGCGGTGGAGGCCGCCTACCAGGCCGCCCGGCACTCCGTGCTGGCCCGTGCCGTCCTCACCTTCTTCGTGATCGCCGGCGTTTCCGCCTCGGTGGTGGCGGTGCTGTGGGTCGGCTCGCGCGATGTGCTGGCCGGCACGATGAGCGAGGGCACGCTCGTGCAGTTCGTGCTCTACGCCGTGCTGGCGGCGGGCGCCCTCAGCGCGCTGTCGGAGGTATGGGGCGAGCTTTCCCAGGCGGCGGGCTCGACGGAACGCATGATGGAGCTCATGGCCCAGAAGCCGGCCATCGCCACCCCGCAGGTCCCCCGCGCGCTGCCTGTGCCGCCGCGCGGTGCCGTGGCCTTCCGCAATGTCGGCTTCTGCTATCCCACAAGGCCGGACCGTTCCGCCCTCAAAGGGCTTTCCTTCTCCGTGGCGCCGGGTGAGACGGTGGCCATCGTCGGGCCGTCCGGCGCCGGCAAGAGCACGGTCTTCGCGCTGCTGCTGCGCTTCTACGACCCGCAGGAAGGCGCCATCTTCCTCGACGGCGTGGACGTGAGGCAGGCCGATCCCAGGGCGGTGCGCGAGAGGATGGCCATCGTGCCGCAGGAGGTGACGGTTTTCGATGCCTCCATCGCCGAGAACATCGCCTTCGGCCGGCCCGGAGCGGGGCGCGAAGAGGTGGAGGCGGCGGCACGCGCCGCGCATGCGCATGATTTCATCATGGCGCTCGAAGAGGGCTACGACACGCAGGTGGGCGAGCGCGGGGTCACGCTCTCGGGCGGCCAGCGCCAGCGGCTGGCGATTGCGCGCGCCATCCTGCGCGATGCGCCGATCCTGCTTCTCGACGAGGCGACCTCCGCACTCGACGCCGAAAGCGAGACGCTGGTGCAAAGGGCGCTGGAAGGGCTGATGCGCGGGCGCACCACCATCATCGTCGCCCACCGGCTGGCGACGATCCTCAAGGCCGACCGCATTCTGGTGATGAGCGAGGGGCGCATCGTGGAGGAGGGCACCCATGCCGACCTGGTGGCCCGCGGCGGCGTCTATGCGCGGCTTGCCAGCCTGCAGTTCGAGGCGGGCGCGGATGCGTTCAGGGGCGCGGCGGAGTGACGGGCGGGAGCGGCGCGCCTGACTGTCACCGCTCCGTCAGCTTCAGCTCGATGCGGCGGTTCCTTGCACGCGCCTCCGCCGTGTCTGCGGTCTCCAGCGGCTGATATTCGCCGAAGCCGGCCGCCACCAGCCGCTCGGCCGGCACGCCCTGCTCGATCAGGAACTTGACGACCGCGATGGCACGGGCTGCCGAAAGCTCCCAGTTGTCGCGGTAGCGCCCGGTGCCCGACAGCGGCACGTTGTCGGTGTGGCCATCGACGCGCAGCACCCAGTTGATCTCCGGCGGGATCTCCTTCTGCAGTTCGAGGATGGCGCCGGCAAGTTTCTGCATCTCCTCCCGCCCGCGCTCGTTGATCTCCGTTGCGCCGGAGGCGAACAGGACCTCCGACTGGAAGACGAAGCGGTCGCCGACGATGCGGATGTTCTCCCGGTCGGAGAGGATCTCGCGCAGGCGGCCGAAGAAGTCGGAACGGTAGCGATTGAGCTCCTGCACGCGCTGGGCGAGCGCGACGTTGAGGCGGCGGCCCAGATCGGCGATCTTGGCCCTGGATTCCTGGTCGCGCTGCTCGGAGACTTCGAGAGCGGCCTCCAGCGCGCCGATCTGCTGGCGCAGCGCCGAAATCTGCTGGTTCAGAAGCTCCACCTGGGAAAGCGCGCGCTGGCTGACCTGGCGCTCCTCCTCAAGCTCGCCCGTCAGCGTCTGGATGCGCACCTGCGCCGCCTGGCTGCGGCCGGCGCCGCTGGCCAGGATCTGCTCAAGGCGCGACTGCTCCGCCTCCGCTTCCGCCAGGGAGGCGCGCAGGCTGGCGATCTGGTCTTCGGCGTCCTGCACGTTGGAGCGTTCGAGCGCCAGAAGCTGGGTCAGCTCGTTCACCTGTGCGTTGAGGCGGTCGAGCACGGCATCGCGGCTGGTGATCTCGCGGCTCAGGAAGAACTGCGCCAGCACGAAGACCGACAGCAGGAACATGATGGCAAGCAGGAGCGTGGCAAGGGCATCGACGAAGCCCGGCCAGTAGTCCACGGCCCTGTCGCGGCGGCGTCCGCGTGCCAGCGCCATCAGCCATCATCCCGTTTCTTCAGGGCCTCGGCGATCTGCTCCAGAGTCTCGCGCAGCGCCTTCTGGTCCTCCGCCTGGGCCTCCACCCAGTCGCGCATCATCTGCTGTTCCTGGCGCATGCTCTTCACAAGGCCGGAGATGCCGCTGGCAAGCGCGGCCATGGCGGCGGCGGTGCGCGGGCTGCTGCCGCCCGATTCCTGCAGCGTGCGCAGCTTCTCCGCCAGCACCCGCAGCTCCTCGGAGTTGCCGTTTCTGGCGCTGTCGGCGAGATCCGAGCTCAGATCGGTGACGGTGGACAGCCAGTTCTCGAGCTCGATGTAGAAACGATTCTGGGCGCGGCCGGCCTGCAGATCGAGAAAGCCGAGGATGAGCGAGCCGGACAGGCCGAACAGCGAGGAGGAGAAGGCCGTTCCCATGCCGCTCAAGGGCGCGGAAAGCCCCGCCTTGAGCGAATCGAGAACGTCGTTGGCATCGCCCGAACCGGGATCGAGCGACTGGATGGTGTCGCCGATGGAGCCGATCGTCTGCAACAGGCCCCAGAAGGTGCCGAGCAGGCCGAGGAAGACGAGCAGGCCGATGAGATAGCGCGAGATGTCGCGGCTCTCGTCCAGCCGTGTGGCGATGGAATCGAGAATGGAGCGCATGGAGCTGGGCGACAGCGCCATGGTGGAGGAACGGCTGAGAAGCGCCTTCATGGGAGCCAGCAGCACCGGCTCCGTGGCCTCGGTTCCCGCCAGGAAGGAATTGATCCAGCGCACCTCGCGAAACAGCCTGACGACCTGCGCGAAGGCCAGCAGGATGCCGACGGCGAGCACGCCGAGAATGAGCCCGTTCAGCCCCGGATTGCTCTGAAAGGCTGCGGAAATCTGGCGATACAGGATCGCGGCCACAAAGCCGGCAATCGCCAGGAAGATCAGCATCGAATAGAGGAAAACCTGGGGGCTCGAAAGGCTTCGCGGATCGTATCTTTCCTCGGCGGTGAGGCCGTCCGCTCCCAGCGATTTCAGCAAGGCCATCTGTTCCTCGAGTTGGTTGGGCCGCGTGGAGAGGGCGCGCTGCTGGCGGGACGCTGTGCGCCGCACAGATACAACCTACATTGCCCGCCGCGGGGCGCCAACCACAATCCACCGGCCCGTTCATGCCTGAGACCGGCCCCGACTCTAAACGGAATTGTGACGAAATTGAAATAAGCGTTCCCCTTTCGTGCGATGCGTGGAATACCGGCGATCCGCAAAGAGAGGACGGGCTTTCATGGCGCATGTGCTGGTGACGGGTGCTTCCGGCTTCATCGGCCGGCATCTGGTGCCGGTGCTGGCGGCACGCGGCCACCGGGTCAGCGAGGCGGGACGGCGCCGCCGCCCCGGGGGCGGGCGCTTCGTGGCGGTCGGGGAGATCGGCCCCGCGACAGACTGGGGCGGAGCGCTGTCGGGCGTCGATGCCGTCGTCCACCTCGCCGGGCTGGCGCACCGGGAAGCGGCGGGTGCGGCCGAGCACTTCGCCGTCAACGAGGCGGGCACGAGGCGGCTTGCCGAGGCCTGCGCGCAGGCCGATGTGCGCACGCTCGTCTTTCTGAGCAGCATCGCGGCGCGCGACGGCGCCGGCGCCTACGGGCGGTCGAAGCGCGCCGCGGAGCGCCATGTGCTGCGCCTTTCCGAAGGGCAGGGGTGCACCGGTATCGTTCTGCGCCCGCCGCTCGTCTACGGGGCAGACGCGCCGGGCAACTGGGGCCGCCTGCTGCGCCTTGCCGCCAGCGGTGTGCCGCTGCCCTTCGGGCAGGTGGCCAACCGGCGCTCCCTGTGCGCGGTGGAAAACCTGTGCGATGCCGTCGCCACGGCGCTTGCGGCCGGACTTGGCGGCGCGGGCAGCGGCATCTACGAGATTGCCGACCGCGAGCAGGTGTCGCTTCGCGACATCGTCTCGTGGCTGCGGGCGGGGATGGGGCGGCCAGCACGGCTTCTGCCGGTGCCCAGGGGTCTGCTGCGGGTCATGGCCGTTGCCAGCGGCCGGCGCAGGCTTGCCGCCGCGCTGCTCGACGACCTGACGCTCGATCCGGGCCGCTTCATGCAGACGTTCGACTGGGTGCCGCCCGAGACGGCGCAGGCGGCGATTGTGCGCTGCGGCCGCCTCCACGTGGCGCGCGGGGTCAGCGAAGCGGCTTGGCCAGAACCTTGAGCAGCGCGCGGTGGATGGCTTCGTTGCCGGCGACGACGGAGCCGGTGGACAGCATCTCGTGGCCGCCCTTCCGGTCGGTGACAAAGCCGCCGGCCTCCCGAATCATCAGGATGCCGGCCGCGATGTCCCAAGGGCTCAGCGCGTCCTCCCAGAAACCGTCGAAACGGCCGGCAGCGACATAGGCAAGGTCCAGCGAGGCCGCGCCCAGACGGCGGATGCCGGCGGTCTCCGCCATCACATTGCGCAGGTCGATGAGCGCCTGGCCATGGTCGCCGCGGCCCAGATGGGGAATGCCGGTGCCCACCACCGCGTCTGAGAGGCGGCCGCGCGCCGCCACCCGCATGCGGCGGTCGTTGCAGAAGGCGCCGCCGCCGCGCTCGGCGGTGTAGAGCTCGTCCATGGCCGGGTTGTAGATGACGGCGGCGACAAGCTGGCCCTGCCGCTCCAGCGCGATGGATACGGCAAACAGGGGGATGCCGTGCAGGAAGTTGGTGGTGCCGTCGAGGGGATCGACCAGCCAGCGGTGCTGGGCGTCCTCGCCTTCCCGCACGCCGCTTTCCTCCATCAGGAAGCCATAGCCGGGGCGGGCGCGCGACAGCTCGCTATAGACGATCTCCTCGGCGCGGCGGTCGGCCTGGCTCACATAGTCGCCCGGTCCCTTCAGCGAGACCTGCAGGTTCTGCACCTCGCCGAAATCGCGCGCCAGGGAGCGCCCGGCCTTCATGGCGGCCTGGACCATGACGTTGATGATGGCCGAACGCGGCATCGCTCGTGTCCTCGGGGTCGTGTGGCTTCAGGGCATGTGCGGCGGCGCCGTCAGTCGGCGCGGCGCACATAGGTGATGTCGTTGGTGTCGACGACGATCTTCTCGCCGGCGGTGATGAAGGGCGGCACCATCACGCGCACGCCGTTTTCCAGCACGGCAGGCTTGTAGGAGGAGGCGGCTGTCTGGCCCTTGACCACGGGATCGGCCTCGGCGACCTGCAACGTCACCTGGTCGGGCAGCGAGATGCCGATCGGCTTCTCCTCGTAGAGATCCACGGTGACGGTCATGCCGTCCTGCAGGAAGGCGGCGCGGTCGCCCACGAAGTCCTTCTGCAGTTCGAGCTGCTCGTAGGTCTCCATGTCCATGAAGACCAGCGCATCGCCCTGCTCGTAGAGATAGGAGAAATCCTTCTGCTCCAGGCGCACCCTCTCCACCGTTTCGGCGGCGCGGAAACGCTCGTTGAGCTTGGTGCCATCGATCAGGTTCTTGAGTTCCACCTGGTTGTAGGCGCCGCCCTTGCCGGGCTTGACGTGGTTGGTCTTGACCGCCACCCACAGGCTGCCATTGTGCTCGATGACGTTTCCGGGACGGATTTCGTTGCCGTTGATCTTCATCCTGAACCTGTCGTGATCCATCTCCGCATCGCGCGGATGCCGGCGCCTCCAAGACCACAAAATGATTGCCGAGGCAAGCCGAAGGCGCGGCCCGGCCGCGGGGCTGGCGCACTTTACTGCGCGTCCGCGCCCTCCGCCTCTCCTCCGTCTCCTCCACGCAGCCGGTTGGCGCGCTCTATGGCCTCCTTCAGCTCCTCGTTCGTCAGCCCGTCCATGAAATCCTGCATCTGCGGGTCGCGAAGGCCGGCGCGGCGGGCCAGAATGTACCATGCGGCGGCTTCCACCGGGTCGGCCTCGACGCCGACGCCGGCACGGTAGAGCTTGGCCAGGCGGTTCTGCGCCGCCACATTGCCGCCCTCGGCGGCCCGCTTCAGCCAGGCGAAGCCCTGCTCGGGGCGGGGTTCGCCGCCGCGGCCTTCCACCAGCCAGGTGCCGAGATCGAGCTGCGCGGAGTCATAGTTCTGGCGCGCCGCCTTTTCCAGCCAGCGGCGGGCCTCGGCCTCGTCCACCGGGCGGCCGCCCGCGCCGTTGGCGCTGACCTGGGCCATGGCGTATTGCGCATCCGGCAGTCCGGCCTCGGCGGCGCGCTCGTACCAATCGACCGCCTCCCTGGCCGGATCGCCGCGTTCCATCATCATCTGCGCGAGGTTGAACTGGGCGAGCGGCTTGCCCGCCCGGGCGGCGCTCCGCATGAGCTCGAACGCCCGCTCCCGATCCTCCTCCACGAATTCGCTGCCGAGCAGCAGCAGCGCATACTGCATCTGCGCGTTGGGGTCGCCGCCCTCGGCCGCCCGGGCATACCACTTGGCCGCTTCCTGCGGGTCGCGGGCCACGCCGAGGCCACGGGCGTAAATCTCGGCCATCAGCGTCTGCGCGGCGGCATCGCCCTGTTCGGCGCGCGGGCGGGCAAGCTCCAGCGCAGTCAGGTAATAGCCACGCTGAAAGGCCCCGAAAGCGAGGTCCGGCAGCTTGCCGAAGCGCCGCGGGTCGACCGTCTCAAGCGTCGGTCCGTCCATGGCGGGCCTGGCCTGCTTGGCGTCCGCCGCCATGCCTTCCTGCGCGCGTGCGGGCGGTCCGCCCGGCGTGGCGGCGAGCAGGAGAGCAAGACAGGGTCCGGCGGCACGCCTCATCATGTCATCCGTCTTCCAGCAGGGGGGCGTGGGCATCCAGAAGCCTGTTGGCTTCTGCCACCATCTGCGCCGGGTCCGCCCCCGCGTCGAAGACGGCAGCCCCGAGCGCCACGAACTCCGCACCCGTCTCGGCGACCGTGCGCACGGAGGCGATGTCGGCACCGGCCATGACGATACAGGGAATCTCGATCATCTGCGACCACCAGGCGCCAAGGGCCAGGTTGCGCGGATGCGGCGCCGGCTTCACGTCGTAGCCGAAGCGGCCGAAGAAGATGTAGTCAGGCTGCGTCTCGCCGAGTTCCAGCGCGTCGTCGCGATTCTTGGCGCCGCCGCAGCCCACCATCATGCGGTTCTGGTATTTGCGGACGGCCTCTGCAAGCTCCGCCTTCGAGCCCTCGATATGGATGCCATCGGCCCCCACCCGCGCGGCGATGCGCGGCTCGCCGGCCACCACGCAGGCCACGCCGTGGCCCTGCGCCAGTCTTGCCAGGCGCTCGGCGCGGGCCTGGAAGGCGGCCTCGTCGCCGTCATGGGCCGGCACGATGAGCGAGGCGACGTCACCGGCCGACAGGGCGGCCTCGATGCGCGCGCCATCGCCATCGCCGGGCGGCGGGGCGATGAGCACGATACGGCAGCGGTTCGGTGCTTGTTCCTGCATGGCTGGCGGCCTTTCCTGTTGCCGTGGGCATAGCGAAGCGCCGTGCCCCCCACAAGAGGAAACGAAAAGTTGGCGCAACCCCTCGTCAAGCGGCGCAAATGAGGCTATGACCGCGCACGATCGACGTGTCTCATGGCTCCCATTCTCAGCGACCCCCTGTTCTATCTGGCCGCCGTTCCGGCCGTCATCCTTGTCGGCCTGTCGAAGGGCGGGTTCGGCGGCGCGATGGCACTGCTCGGCGTGCCGCTGGTGGCGCTTGTGGTGCCGCCGGTGCAGGCGGCGGCCATCCTGCTGCCCATCCTCATCGTCATGGACATCGTCTCGCTTTGGGCCTGGCGCGGCTTCTTCGACCGGCGGCTGCTCGCCATCATGCTGCCGGGCGCTCTGGCCGGCATCGCCATCGGCTGGCTGACAGCGGCGGTGGTGACCGAGGCGCATGTGCGTCTGATCGTCGGTCTCGTCACCCTCCTCTTCTTCGTGCGCTGGGCCGTGGACAAGGTGCGGCGCAATGAACGCATCGCCCGGCACAACGCGCCGAAGGGCTTCTTCTGGGGCACGGTGGCCGGCTTTACCAGCTTCGTGGCCCATGCCGGCGGGCCGCCCTACCAGGTCTATGCGCTGCCGCTCAGGCAGGACCCGAAGCTTTATACCGGCACGAGCGTGGTCTTCTTCGCCATCGTCAACGCCATCAAGCTGGTGCCCTATTTTGCGCTCGGCCAGTTCGACGCCACCAACCTGACCGCTTCCCTCATCCTCGTGCCGCTGGCGCCGCTGGCCACGCTGGCCGGGGCCTGGATCGTCAGGCGCATGAAGCCGCAGGTCTTCTACCCCTTCATGTATGGTATGGTGCTGATCGTTTCGCTGAAGCTCATCCATGACGGGGTGCGCGGGCTTTGGGGCTGGTGAGAGGCAACCTCCTGGCGTAAGAATCGTACGACAACGCCCGGGAGGAGACCGTGAGCCAAAATCCCTATGCACAGAATCTCGACAGGAATCCGGCGAACCATCAGCCGCTCACACCGCTGACGCTTCTGGAGCGGGCGGCGCAGGTGTTTCCCGATCATCCGGCCGTCATCCACGGGAACACACGGTACACCTATCGCGCCTTCTGGCAGCGGGCGCGCCGTCTCGCCTCGGCGCTGGCCCGCCACGGCATCGGCAAGGGCGACACGGTTTCGGTGATGCTGTCCAACACGCCGGCGATGCTCGAGGCGCATTTCGGCGTGCCGATGACGAAAGCGGTGCTGCATTCCATCAACACGCGGCTGGATGCCGCCGTCATCGCCTTTCAGCTCGATCATGCCGAGGCCAGGGTGGTGATCGTCGACCGCGAGTTTTCCGCCGTCATGAAGGAAGCGCTCGCAAGAGCCAAGGCGCAGCCGCTGGTGATCGACTACGACGACCCGGACTATCCCGCTGACGCGCCCTATCCCAAGGGAGAGCGCATCGGCAGCCAGGACTACGAGGCTTTCGTCGCGTCCGGCGATCCCGAGTTCGCCTGGGCGATGCCGGATGACGAGTGGGATGCCATCTCCCTCAACTATACTTCCGGCACCACGGGAAATCCCAAGGGCGTCGTCTACCACCATCGCGGCGCGGCGCTGATGGCCTATTCCAACACCATCCATGCGGGGCTCGGGCGGCACCCGGTCTATCTGTGGACCCTGCCCATGTTTCACTGCAACGGGTGGTGCTTTCCCTGGACGCTGGCCCTGCAGGCGGGCACCCATGTGTGCCTGCGCTGGGTGCGGGCGAAGGCCATGTACGACGCCATCGCCGACCATGGGGTGACGCATCTGTGCGGGGCGCCCGTCGTGATGGCGACGCTGATCAACGCCGAGGAGACGGAGCGGCGCGCCTTCGCGCAGACCGTCACCTTCAGCACCGCAGCCGCCCCGCCGCCCGAATCGGTGCTGGCCGCAATGGCCGAGGCGGGCTTCTCCGTCACCCATCTCTACGGCCTGACGGAAACCTACGGTCCGGCGGTGGTGAACGAGTGGAAGACGGCTTGGGACGGGCTCGAAGGCGCGGCCAAGGCCACGCGCAAGGCGCGGCAGGGCGTGCGCTACGCCGCGCTCGAAGGGCTGGCCGTGCTCGACCCGCAGACCATGACGCCGGTGCCCGCCGACGGCGAGACGATGGGCGAGGTGATGTTCCGCGGCAACATCGTCATGAAGGGATACCTTAAGAACAAGGCGGCGACGGACGAAGCCTTTGCCGGCGGCTGGTTCCACTCCGGCGATCTGGGGGTGATGCACCCGGACGGCTACATCCAGCTCAAGGACCGCTCGAAGGACATCATCATTTCCGGCGGCGAGAACATCTCCTCAATCGAGGTGGAGGACGCGCTCTACAAGCACCCGGCCATCGCCGCCTGTGGCGTGGTGGCGCGGGCCGACGAAAAATGGGGCGAGACGCCGGTGGCCTTCGTGGAGCTGAAGCCGGGCAGGCAGGCGAGCGCGGAGGAGATCATCGCCCATTGCCGCAACCATCTCGCGGCCTTCAAATGCCCGCGGCATGTATTTTTCGTGGAAATCCCCAAAACCTCGACCGGCAAGATCCAGAAGTTCAGGCTGCGCGAGATGGCCAGGACACTGTGAGGGCGGGCAGAGGAAAATTTTAATCGAAGGATCGCCGGTTCGTTAACTTCCAGTTAAGCTTTACGTGTGTTTACTGTGCAAATCCAGTTATCTGGATTCTTACCGAGTGGCTGGAGCCATTCTGTTTGACGCCTCCCTGTTTGACTCCTGAGAGCCGCGATCCGCGGCTCTTTTTTTGTCCGCCCGCCTTCATTGCGCCCGGAATCGCCCGTTAACGCTTTGTTAAGCGAGGGCTTGCGTTCGCCGGCGGCGAAGCGCATTTTCGACACCTCCAGAAACGCCGTGTGACAAGGGACAGGTGCCGGTGCGGGCACCATGAGAGTGGGGACTGGATACGCATGATCACGGGCAGCACGGGCAGCGCCAATATGGTCAGGCTGGCCGAGAGGCGGGTTTTCTCTCCATCCTTCAAGCCGCTCTATGACGAAGGCATGGGGCTGGTGGAGGAGGCCGCGGAATATCTCGACGGCGAGGGGCGCCTTGCCGCGAAGGGTCTGCCGCGCACGGTGGCCGGGCTCTATGCCGCCGAATCGATGCGCCTGACGACACGGCTCATGCAGCTTGCCTCCTGGCTGCTTCTGCAACGCGCCGCCAATTCCGGCGAGATGACGCGCGAGCAGGTGGCGGTGGAAAAGGCCAAGGTGCGCCTCGACACCGCCTCCGCCCAGGAGGACGCTCCCGGCTGGGAGGAGCTGCCGGCGGCCTTTCGCGATCTGGTGCGCCGCTCGCTGCGGCTTGAGGCGCTGGTGCGGCGCATGGATCGCGAGATCTATGGCGCGGACGGCGAAGGCGGCATTGCGGGCGATGCCGCGCACAACCCCGTGTCGGACCAGATCACGCTTCTGGAGACCGCCTTCGGGCGCGGCTGAACATGTCGCAGGCCGCCGCCGCTGCCTTGCTTGCCTGATGGCAACGGGCCGGGCAGCGGTTATGGTGAGGCCATGGCAAGCGCGATTCGCATCATTGGCATCGACCCGGGGCTGAGGCGCACCGGCTGGGCCGTCATCGAGACGCTCGGCAACGGCCTGCATTTCGTGGCCGCCGGCACGGTGCGCTCCGACGACAAGGCGGCGCTGGCGGCGCGGCTGTGCCAGCTTCACGACGGCCTGTCCGACATATTGCAGGCGCACAGGCCGCACGAGGCGGCGGTGGAGGCCACCTTCGTGAACAAGGACGCGGCGGCGACGCTCAAGCTCGGCCAGGCGCGCGGCATCGCCATGCTGGTGCCGGCGCGCGCCGGGCTCAGCGTCGCCGAATATGCGCCCAACGCGGTGAAGAAGGCGGTGATCGGCGTGGGCCACGGCGACAAGAAGCAGATCCACATGATGGTGAGAGTGCTGATGCCGAAGGCGCGGTTCGACACGGACGATGCGGCGGATGCCATCGCCATCGCCATCTGCCATGCGCATCACCGCCAATCCGCCGCAGCGCGGCTCGCCATGGAAGCGGCGACATGATCGGCAAGCTGAAAGGCATCGTCGACGAGATCGGCGACGACCATTGCATCATCGATGTCGGCGGCGTGGGCTATGTGGCCTATTGCCCGGCGCGCACGCTGGCCGGCCTGGAGGGTGTGGGCGCGGCGGTGACGCTGTTCATCGAGACCTATGTGCGCGAAGACATGATCCGCCTCTACGGCTTCCGCACGGCGCTCGAGCGCGAGTGGTTCCGCCTTCTGCAGAACAACGTGCAGGGGGTGGGGGCGAAGGTCGCGCTTTCGGTGCTTTCCACGCTTTCGCCGGCCGAGCTTGCCAACGCCATCGCGCTCAAGGATGTGGCCATGGTGGCGCGGGCCCCCGGCGTGGGGCGCAAGGTGGCAGAGCGCATCGTGACGGAGCTGAAGAGCAAGGCCCCGGCCTATGCCGGGGAGGCGGCAGGCGGTATCGGGCTGAAACAGGAGCTGGGCGAAGGGGCCGCGCCGGCGCCCGTCTCCGACGCGGTCTCGGCGCTTGCCAATCTCGGCTATTCGCGGGACGTGGCCGCCAATGCGGTGGCCGCGGCGCTGAAGGCGGCCGGCGAAGGCGCGGATGCGGGAACGCTGATCCGGCTGGGGTTGAAGGAGCTGGCACGATGAGCCTGGCGGTGCGCGCCGGCGCGGATGGCCGGGCCGTGCTTGACGCTCTTCGGCCGTTGATGGCAAGTGCCTGGCTCACGCCACAGCGCGGCGCAGGGGTTGCGCGGAGCGTTTCCGGCATGGAGCGTGTTTCATGAGCGAGGTTTCCCGCCTCATCTCCGCCGACAAGCGCGGCGAGGATGCCGACGTCACGATGCGGCCGCAGACGCTCGACGAATTCGTCGGGCAGGCGGCGGCACGCGCCAATCTGAAGGTCTTCGTGGAGGCGGCGCGGGCACGCGGCGAAGCGCTCGATCACGTCCTGTTCGTCGGACCGCCGGGCCTCGGCAAGACCACGCTGGCGCAGATCATGGCGCGCGAGCTGGGCGTCAACTTCCGTGCCACCTCCGGCCCCGTCATCGCCAAGGCCGGCGACCTGGCCGCACTTCTCACCAATCTGGAAGAGCGCGACGTTCTCTTCATCGACGAGATCCACCGGCTCAACCCGGCGGTGGAGGAAATCCTCTATCCGGCCATGGAGGACTACCAGCTCGACCTCATCATCGGCGAGGGGCCGGCGGCGCGCTCGGTGAAGATCGACCTTGCGAAGTTCACGCTGGTGGCGGCGACGACGCGCCTCGGCCTTTTGACCACGCCGCTGCGCGACCGCTTCGGCATTCCCGTGCGGCTGGACTTCTACACGGTGGAGGAGCTGAGAACCATCGTCGCGCGCGGCGCACGCATCCTGGGGCTGGCGCTTAGCGAGGACGGGGCGGAGGAGATCGCCCGCCGCGCCCGCGGCACGCCGCGCATTGCCGGCCGTCTCCTGCGCCGCGTGCGCGACTTCGCCTCCGTGGCGGGCGCGGAACGGGTGACACGCCAGGTCGCCGACGAGGCGCTGTCGCGGCTGGAGGTGGATGCGCTGGGACTCGACCAGCTCGACCGGCGCTATCTCACCATGATCGTGGAGAATTTCGGCGGCGGGCCCGTCGGCATCGAAACCATCGCCGCCGCCCTCTCGGAGCCGCGCGATGCCATCGAGGACATCATCGAGCCCTATCTCATCCAGCAGGGCTTCATCCAGCGCACGCCGCGTGGGCGCGTGCTGGCGGCAAAGGCCTGGAAACATCTGGGATTGGCCGCGCCGAAGGAGCTTGCGCAGGCGCAGATCAATCTGTTCGAGGAGGAGTGAATGGGGCGGTGAATGGGAGAAGGGGATTGCGAGGAGGAGCAAAAAAGAGCCCCTTCCAGAAGAGATCGCATACGATATCCCTGTTCACCATTCACCATTCACCATTCACCAATCGCTTCCGAAACCATGACCGACACCGACGACAGCCTCGTTTCCGGCATCAGCGGCAGGTTGACCGCCACCGGCCACCGCCTCAAGGCGCGGGTCTATTTCGCCGATACCGATTTCACGGGTGTCGTCTATCACGCGCGCTATCTGGAGTTTCTGGAGCGCGGGCGGTCGGATTTTCTGCGGCTGGCCGGGGTTCACCACACCGAGCTGGCCGAGGGCAAGCACGGCGAAAGGCTGGCCTGGGTGGTGCGGCGCATGGAGATCGACTTCCAAAGGCCGGCGCGCATCGACGACATCGTGACCGTGGACACGCGGGTGGAGCGGATTTCCGGGGCGCGCATCTTCATGGCGCAGGAGCTTCTGCGCGACGATACGCTTCTGGTGTCGGCGCGGGTGGAAGCGGCGATCATCGGCGCCTCCGGCAAACCGCGGCGGTTTCCCAGGGAGTGGGCGGCGGCCTTTCTGCGCAGGCCCGGATAGGGCGGGCGGCGGCCATGCGGGATGCCGCGTAAGACACTGTTAACCATGTTCCTCCATACCATCGGGCGACGGTCATCGTTCGCGCGCCTTCCTTTGACCAAATTTTACCGGAAAAAGGCGCGGAAGAGGGTCCGCGGGGGGCGCTGCGGCTTCAACGGGCGGCGCGGACACGCGGGCAGGACGGATCGGCACGAAGATGCTGCCCAGTTTTTACGAGGACGTTTATCCATGGAGAGTGTAGCGCTCACCGCACCCGGTGGGGAGTTGTCCATCTGGGCGCTGTTCTGGCAGGCGGGATGGGTCGTCAAGCTGGTGATGATCGGCCTGCTTGGCGCTTCCATCTGGACCTGGGCCATTATCGTCGACAAGACGCTCGCCTATGCGCGCATGCGCGTGGCGCTCAACCGCTTCGAGCAGGTGTTCTGGTCCGGTCAGTCGCTGGAGGAGCTCTACCGCTCACTCTCGGAGCGAAAGACCACCGGCATGGGCTCCATCTTCGTGGCCGCCATGCGCGAGTGGAAGAAGAGCTTCGAGAAGGGCGCGCGCTCGCCGCTGGGCCTGCAGACGCGTGTCGACAAGGCCATGGACCTGGCGCTGGCGCGCGAGATGGAGCGGCTGGAAGGCAAGCTCGGCTTCCTCGCCTCCATCGGCTCCTCGGCGCCCTTCATCGGCCTGTTCGGCACGGTGGTGGGCATCATGACCTCCTTTCAGGCCATCGCCGGCTCGAAGACCACCAATCTCGCCGTGGTGGCGCCCGGTATCGCGGAGGCGCTCCTGGCCACGGCCATGGGGCTGCTTGCGGCCATTCCCGCCGTCATCGCCTATAACAAGCTTTCCTCGGACGCCGCCAAGCTGGGCGCCAGGATGGAAGGCTTCGCCGACGAGTTCTCCGCCATACTCTCGCGGCAAATCGATGAGAAGGTCTCGTCACGGCAGAGGGCAGAGGAGTACGCCTGATGGGCATGTCTGTTGCCTCCGCCCGCACGGGCGGAAACGGACGCCGGCGCCGCGGGCGCCGGCACGCGCTCATTTCGGAGATCAACGTCACGCCCTTCGTGGACGTGATGCTGGTGCTGCTCATCATCTTCATGGTTGCCGCCCCGCTGCTGACCGTCGGCGTGCCCATCGACCTGCCGGAAACGCAGGCCAGGGCGCTGAACGCCGACACGCAGCCCATCACGGTCTCGGTTGACGGCGAGGGCCGGGTGTATCTGCAGGAAACCGAGATCGCGATCGACGAGGTGGTGCCCAAGCTGGAGGCCATCGCCGAGGCCGGCTACAACGAGCGCATCTATGTGCGTGGCGACCGTTCGGCCGACTACGGCACGGTGATGCGCGTGATGGCGCGCATTTCGGCCGCCGGCTTCCGGAATCTCGGCCTCGTGACGCTGCAGGAACAGGACGGCTGATCTTCATGAAGACCGGTCTCGCCATCTCGGTCACCATGCATGCGGCGCTTCTCGGCTTCGGGATCTTCTCGTTGTCGACGCCGCGCGCCTTCGAGGTGGCCGACGTCGAGGCGCTGCCGGTCGACATCGTTCCGGTCGAAAGCATCACGCAGGTTCAGGAAGGCGACAGGCAGGCGCCCGCCGAGCGGCGGCCGGCACCGAGGCCCACCCTGCGCACCGACGAGGTGGAGAACGCCCAGAAGGTGGGCGAGGCGGAGACCGACCTGAAATCGCCGCCCACGCCGGATGCGAAGCCCAAGCCCGTGGAACGCGCTGCCGAACCTCCGCCGGCACCCGCGCCGCGGCCGCAGCCCGTGGAGACGGCAGCCGAGGAGGCGCAGGTGGCCGAGGCCGAACCCGTGCCGGCGACGGAGCGGCAGCCGGAGCCCCAGCCACGGCAGGAGGTGACGCCGGATCCCACCGACAAGCCCATGGTGGCGGAGAATGCCGAGGCCGAAAGCGTGACGCTGCCGCGCACCGCGCCGGTGCCGCAGGCACGCCCGCAGCCGCCCAGGGCGCAGACCGCCAAGGCGCCGGAGCGCCGGCAGGCGGAGGCGGAGACGCCCGCACCCCGCCAGCAGGCGAGGGGCGAGAAGAAGGATGACGAGCTGTTCGACCAGGTCGCCGCCCTCCTCAACAAGGAGCGTGCGTCGGGCGGCGGCGCCAGGCGTTCCACCGGGGAGGCGGCGCTCGGCGGCACGCGCACCACGGCGGGCGAGCAGCTCACGCAGAGCGAGATGGATGCGCTGCGCGGCCAGATCCAGCGTTGCTGGAACGTGCCGGCAGGCGCCATCGACGCGGCCAATCTGAAGGTGTCGCTGCGTTTCAGGCTGGACCCCAGCGGAGCGGTCGAGGGCAACCCCGAGATCATTTCCGGCGGCGACGGTTCCGGCGTGGCGCGGGCGGCCGCCGAGTCGGCCCGGCGCGCCATCCTGCAATGTGCGCCCTACAACCTGCCGACCGAAAAATACAGCGCCTGGGCCGATGTCATCGTGCATTTCGACCCCAGCGACATGTTCTGACCCCGAGAGAAGCGACGAGGCATGAGTTGATGCGGACATTCGTGAAAGCGATCCTGACCATCGCCAGCCTGGCTGCGGGCGCGCTGGCGCTGGCGGCCGTGCCGGCGCGTGCTCTGGTGGAGATCGACGTCAACAAGGGCGTCGTCGAGCCGGTGCCGATCGCCATCACCGACTTTCTTTCGGCGGATGCGATGGGTGCGGAAATCACCGGCGTCGTGGCTGCCGATCTGCGCCGCTCCGGCCTCTTCGCGCCGATCGACAAGGGCGCCTTCATCGAAAAGATCTCCAATCCCGACGTGGCGCCACGGTTCGAGGACTGGCGCGTCATCAACGCCCAGGCGGTGGTGACGGGGCGTGTGCGGCAGGAGCCGGACGGGCGGCTGCGTGTCGAGTTCCGCGTGTGGGACACCTTCGCTGGGCAGCAGCTGAAGGGCGAGCAGCTTTTCGCCAATCGCGAGAACTGGCGCCGCGTCGCCCACATCATCGCCGACACCATCTATGAGCAGTTCACCGGCGAGAAGGGCTATTTCGACAGCCGCATCGTCTATGTCGACGAATCGGGGCCGCGCAACAACCGCGTCAAGCGCCTGGCCATCATGGACCAGGACGGCGCCAACCATCGCTACCTCTCCGATGGCCGCTCCATCGTTCTCACGCCGCGCTTCTCGCCGGAGCGCCAGGAAATCACCTACATGTCCTATGAGAGCGGCCAGCCGCAGGTCTATCTCCTGCAACTGGAGACCGGGCAGCGCGAGCTTGTGGGCAATTTCCCCGGCATGACCTTCGCGCCGCGCTTCTCGCCCAGCGGCGACAAGGTCATCATGAGCCTTCTGCGCGAGGACGGCAACTCCAACATCTTCACCATGGATCTGCGGACGCGCAACACGGCGCGGCTGACCGACACAAACGCCATCGACACCTCGCCTTCCTATTCGCCGGACGGCAAGCAGGTGACCTTCACCTCCGACCGCGGCGGGCGGGCGCAGATCTATGTGATGAATGCCGACGGGTCCAACCAGCGCCGCATCTCCTTCGGCGACGGCACCTATTCGACGCCCGTCTGGTCGCCGCGCGGCGACCTCATCGCCTTCACGAAGCAGAGCGCAGGCCAGTTCCAGATCGGCGTGATGCGCACCGACGGCTCCGGCGAGCGCATCATCTCCACCGGCTTCCTGCAGGAAGGGCCGACCTGGTCGCCCAACGGCCGGGTGATCATGTTCTTCCGCCAGGATGCGGGCGCAGCCGGCCCGAAGCTCTATACGATCGACCTGACGGGCCGCAACGAGCAACCGGTGCCGACGCCGAATTTCGGCTCGGACCCGGCCTGGTCGCCGCTGCTGAAGTGAGGCCAGCGCCATTCCGCAGTACCCCGCAGCCGGCAAGTGCTGTAGGATGGCCGCGGCCAAGAGAGAATATAAAGGAAAGATTAACCCCGTTTCTTCAGCGCCCGTTAACCCCACGATGGTTACCAAGCGTTGAAGAATTCCCCTCGATTGCCAAGGAGTGACGGCAATGCGCCGTATCGCAGCCCTGACCAGACATCCAGTCGCCATCGTCTTCCTGGCCGCCCTTGCGGTGGCGGGATGCCGAACGCAGCAGGTGCCCAACACCGCGGCCGATCTGGGCCTTGGTGCCGGGGCGGCGGCAGCTCCCGGTTCCCGGCAGGAGTTCACCGTCACGGTCGGCGACCGCATCTTCTTCGACACCGACTCCTCCGTCATCCGCCCCGATGCGCAGGCGACGCTGACCCGCCAGGCGCAATGGCTAAACCAGTATCCCTCCTATTCCATCACCATCGAGGGCCATGCCGACGAGCGCGGCACGCGCGAATACAACCTGGCGCTCGGCGCGCGCCGTGCCGCGGCCACCCGCGATTTCCTCATCGCCCAGGGCGTGGCGGCAAACCGCATCCAGACCATCTCCTACGGCAAGGAGCGCCCGGTGGCCACCTGTGACGACATCTCCTGCTGGTCGCAGAACCGGCGCGCCGTGACGGTGCTCAACGGCGCGGGAAGCTGACCGCGGGGCGGCAATCAAAATTTGGCCGAAGTCTCGCGGCCTGATAAAGGCAAGGGGCGGCGGCTCGGTGCCGTCGCCTTCGCCGTTTCCTTTTCGAGAGCGAGACAGGTATGCTGTTGCGAACCCATCTGAGCGGCCTGGCCATTGCCGCGCTTTCCCTGGCAGCCGCGGTAGGAGCCGGCCACGCGGCCATCCAGTCGCACCTGCCCGGCACACCCGTTCACGACGGGCGGAACCATCTCCCCGCCCCGGTGATCCTTGCCCAGGCGAGCGATCCGCGCCTCATCGGCCTCGAAGAGGAGATCCGGCGGCTGAACGGGCGGATGGAAGACCTCAACTTCCAGATGCTGCAGATGCAGGACCAGCTTCGCCGGATGCAGGAGGACTACGAGTTCCGGTTTCAGGAGCTGGAGGGACGGCGCTCGGATGCCGGCGCGCCCCCGCCGGCCCGCAATGCCGGGCAGGCGGCGCCTTCCGCCCCGGCAGGCACGGGAGAGCCGCCGCGCGCGCTCGGCACGATCACACTCGATGAGAGCGGCAATGTCGTCGCCAACGGCAGCAACGGGACGGTCGACCTTCTCGACGGCAACCCGGTGCCCGGCGGGGCGGGTTCGGTCGTCACCGCGCTGCCCCCCTCCGACAACCCGGAGGAGATCTACGGCAATGCCTATCAGTTTGTGCTTTCCGGCGACTATCGCACGGCAGAAGCCGGCTTCCGCCAATATCTGGAACGCTTTCCCAACGGGGAGCACGCGGCCGATGCCAGCTTCTGGCTCGGCGAGGCGCTGCTTGGCCAGGACCGGTACCGCGAGGCGGCCGAGGTTTTCCTGCAGGCCAACCGCGACCACCCCAGTGCCGCCAAGGCACCGGAGATGCTTCTGAAGCTCGGCGTCTCGCTCGCCGCGCTCGACCAGATCGATGTCGCCTGCGCCACCTTCACGGAGGTCGGCCAGCGCTATCCGCAGATTTCCGACGCGCTCAGGGAGCGCGTCCGCCGCGAGCAGGCCAACGCCGGTTGCTGAGCCAGGCCGTCTTTCCGCCGAAGGCGGATCTTCTTTTCTCCTCCATCGATCTGACCGGCAGGTCCTGCCTTGTCGTGGCGGTCTCGGGCGGCGGCGATTCGCTGGCTCTCCTGCTTCTGCTTCACGATTATCTGCGGCGGCTGGCCGACGCGCCTTCGCTGCTCGCCGTGACGGTGGACCACGGCCTGCGCGCGCAGGCGGCCGAGGAAGCGCGCGCCGTGGAGCGGCTTTGCGGGGCACGCGGCATCGCCCATCGCACGCTGCAATGGCAGGGGGAAAAGCCCGCCAGCGGGCTTTCGGCGGCTGCGCGCGAGGCGCGGCTGGGGCTTCTGGCAAAGGCGGCGGAAGAGGCAGGCAGCGATCTCGTGCTGACGGGCCACACCGCCGACGACCAGGCCGAGACCCTGGCCATGCGCGGGCGGCGCGGCAGCGGGCGCGGCATGGCCGGCATGGCGCCGGCAACGCTCCACGAGGGGCGCATATGGTTCGTTCGCCCGCTGCTCGGCGTGCGGCGCGCGGCGCTGCGCGGCTTCCTGCAGGCGCAGGGGGTCGGCTGGTTCGACGATCCGACCAACGAGGATCGGCGGTTCGAGCGGGCACGCGTGCGCCAGGCGCTGGCCCATGCCGACATCGCGCCGCTTCTGGCCACGGGGCGGCGGATGGCGGCAGCCCGCGCCCTTGCGGGCGAGGAGGCGGCCGCCTTCATCGCCCGTCATGCGCGGCTTGCCGCGCCCGGGCTTCTGCGTCTGGCGGGCGCGGCGACGCGGGCTGAGGGCGAGACGGCCCTTTATGCCCTGCGCATTCTCCTTGCCGTGGCCGGTGGGACATCGCACCTGCCGGACGAGGCGCGGAGCCGGGCTCTGCAGGCGCGGCTCGAGGAGGATGGGCTCCGCGTCACGCTGTCGCGGGCGGTGGTGGCCGTGCGGCGCGGCGCGGTCTACCTGCATCGCGAGGGGCGCCATCTTCCCCGGCTGGACGTGGCCGCCGACCTGGTCTGGGACGGGCGGTACCGTGTTGCCGAGTGCCGGCAGGCAGAAGCCCTGACGCTTGCCGCGTCGGGCCGGGAGAACGTGCCACCCCCCGAGAGCGGCGAGGAGGCGCCCCGCGGGCTGGCGCGCGCTGCGGCGGCCGCCGAGCCTGCCTTCTGGCAGGGCGGGCTGTGCCTCGGCCGCGCCGTTCCTGGCGTCGTGCTGCAGCCAGTGGCCGGGCCGTGGGCGCGCTTTCTTCCCTGCTTCGATCTGGCGGCGGCGCGGGCCGTCCTGCGGCTCATCGGTGGCGTGCCGCCGCCGCCTTCGCCATGGCGCGGCCACAATGACGATGACAGATAAACCATATCGGTCGGCTGGCGCCTTCCGCGCGCTTGGCAAGGTTGCGCATGCTCCCTATGTTAGGGAAAACTGGTGCTTTGGATGATGCCGGCCTCGGCGCACATACAGGACGCACATGAACCCGAATTACAGAAACTTTGCGCTGTGGGCGATCATCGCCGTTCTGCTCATCGCGCTGTTCAACCTGTTCCAGGCGCCGCAGCAGCGCGGTGCCACGCGTGAGATTGCCTACTCGCAGTTCCTGCAGGATCTGTCGAACGGCCGCGTGGAGAGCGTGACGATCACGGGCGAGCGCATCACCGGCACCTATACGGACAACAACACGCCATTCCAGACCTATTCTCCGGGCGACCCGAGCCTGGTGCAGCGGCTGGAGGAGCGCGGCGTGACCATCAATGCGCGGCCAGAAACGGACGGCTCCAACTCGCTGCTCGGCTATTTCATCTCATGGCTGCCGATGATCCTCATCCTGGCGGTGTGGATCTTCTTCATGCGGCAGATGCAGTCGGGCTCGGGTCGGGCCATGGGCTTCGGCAAGTCCAAGGCCAAGCTTCTGACCGAGGCGCACGGGCGCGTCACCTTCCAGGACGTGGCGGGCGTCGACGAGGCGAAGGAGGACCTGGAGGAGATCGTCGAGTTCCTGCGCGATCCGCAGAAGTTCCAGCGCCTCGGCGGCAAGATTCCGCGCGGCGTGCTGCTCGTCGGCCCGCCGGGAACCGGCAAGACGCTGCTTGCCCGCTCCGTCGCCGGCGAGGCGAACGTGCCCTTCTTCACGATTTCCGGCTCGGATTTCGTGGAGATGTTCGTGGGCGTCGGCGCTTCGCGCGTGCGCGACATGTTCGAGCAGGCCAAGAAGAATGCGCCCTGCATCATCTTCATCGACGAGATCGACGCCGTTGGCCGGCACCGCGGCGCGGGGCTCGGCGGCGGCAATGACGAGCGCGAGCAGACGCTGAACCAGCTTCTGGTGGAGATGGACGGCTTCGAGGCCAACGAGGGCATCATCCTGATCGCCGCCACCAACCGGCCGGACGTGCTCGACCCGGCACTGCTGCGTCCCGGCCGCTTCGACCGGCAGGTGGTGGTGCCGAACCCGGACATTGCCGGGCGCGAGAAGATCCTGAAGGTCCATGTGCGCAACGTGCCGCTGGCACCCAATGTGGACCTCAAGACCGTGGCGCGCGGCACCCCAGGCTTCTCCGGGGCGGACCTTGCCAATCTGGTCAACGAGGCGGCGCTGATGGCGGCCAGGCGCAACAAACGCCTCGTCACCATGCAGGAGTTCGAGGACGCCAAGGACAAGGTGATGATGGGGGCGGAGCGCCGCTCGCATGTCATGACCCAGGAAGAGAAGGAGCTGACGGCCTATCACGAGGCGGGCCACGCCATCGTGGCGCTCAACGTGCCGTCGGCCGACCCCGTGCACAAGGCGACGATCATCCCGCGTGGACGCGCGCTCGGCATGGTGATGCAGCTTCCCGAGGGCGACCGCTACTCCATGAGCTACAAGTGGATGATCTCCCGGCTCGCCATCATGATGGGCGGGCGCGTGGCCGAGGAGCTGAAGTTCGGCAAGGAGAACATCACCTCGGGTGCGGCCTCCGACATCGAGCAGGCGACGAAGCTTGCGCGCGCCATGGTCACGCGCTGGGGCTTTTCCGACAAGCTCGGCCAGGTCGCCTATGGCGAGAACCAGGAGGAGGTTTTCCTGGGCCATTCCGTGACGCGCCAGCAGAACATGTCCGAGGAGACCCAGCAGAAGATCGACGCCGAGGTGCGCCGCCTTATCGACGAGGCGTATGACAAGGCGCGCTCGATCCTGACCGAAAAGAAGAAGGACTGGATCGCCATTGCCGAAGGGCTGCTGGAATATGAGACGCTGTCGGGCGAGGAGATCCAGGCGATCATTCGCGGCGAGAAGCCCTCGCGCGATCTCGGCGACGACACCCCGCCTTCGCGCGGCTCCACCGTGCCCAAGGCCGGCGTGCGCAAGGAGAACAAGAAGGGCGGCGAGGAACCCGACGCCGGCATGGAGCCTCAACCGCAGGGATGAGGCTGTGCCGCGGCGCGCATTGCATGGTGCCTGATGCGCCATGAAGGCGACGGGCGCGCCGCCGGCCCTCCCGCAGGAAGGCGGCGCTTCGATCCGTCTTCCTGCGTATGGGTCGCCTTCGGACCCTCCACCATCGGCCGCTGCTGTCCCCACCATGTTTAACCCCGTGTTAATCATAGTGGGCAAGTGGCTGTTCATATGGATCGATTACGATTTCTCACATAAAGTGATGGGCAGAAGCACCCGAACCTGTGGCAGTTGAAGACGGGGACCGCGATCTTGCGACAGACTTCCAAAACGGTGCGGGCAAGAAAGAGCATGACGAAGAAATATTTCGGGACCGACGGCATCCGCGGCCGCGCCAACAGATTTCCCATGACGGCCGAGGTGGCCATGAAGGTGGGGATGGCCGCGGGTCTGACCTTCCAGAACGGCAATCACCGCCATCGCGTGGTGCTCGGCAAGGACACCCGTCTTTCCGGTTACATGATCGAGAACGCACTCGTCGCCGGCTTCTGCGCGGCGGGCATGGACGTCTTCCTTCTGGGGCCCATCCCCACGCCCGCCGTCGCCATGCTGGTGCGTTCGCTGAGGGCCGATATCGGGGTGATGATCTCGGCCTCCCACAATCCCTTCGAGGACAACGGCATCAAGCTGTTCGGGCCGGATGGCTACAAGCTTTCCGACAGGATCGAGGACCGCATCGAGGCACTGCTCGACAAGGGTGTGGAGCTGGCATTGGCCGACGCCGATTCGCTCGGCCGCGCCAAGCGCGTGGACGGCGTGCACGACCGCTATATCGAGTTTGCCAAGCGCACGCTGCCGCGTGCCATGTCGCTGTCGGGCCTGCGCATCGTCGTCGACTGCGCCAACGGTGCCGCCTACAAGGTGGCGCCGGCCGCGCTGTGGGAGCTGGGCGCGGAGGTGGTACCCATCCATGTCGAGCCCGACGGCCTCAACATCAACCGTGACTGCGGCTCCACCAGTCCGCTGAGCCTGGCTAAGAAGGTGCACGAGGTGCGTGCCGACATCGGCATCGCGCTCGACGGCGACGCCGACCGCGTGGTCATCGTCGACGAGAATGGCACCGTGGTGGACGGCGACCAGATCATGGCGCTGATCGCCCAGTCCTGGCACGAGAGCGAGCGGCTGGCCGGCGGCGGCATCGCGGCCACGGTCATGTCCAATCTGGGCCTCGAGCGCTTCCTCAATGCGCGCGGGCTGGAACTCCATCGCACCAAGGTGGGCGACCGCTACGTGGTCGAGCACATGCGCGCCCATGGCCTCAATGTCGGCGGGGAGCAGTCCGGCCACGTCATCCTGTCGGATTTCACCACCTCCGGCGACGGGCTGGTGACCGCGCTGCAGGTGCTGGCCTGCATCAAGCGCGAGAACCGGCCGGCCAGCGAGGTGTGCCGCAAGTTCGAGCCGGTGCCGCAGGTTCTCAGGAATGTGCGCATTGCCGGCGGGAAGCCGCTGGAGCGCGCGCCGGTCAAGGCGGCGATCGCCGATGCGCAGGCGCGGCTCGGCCAGGCCGGGCGGCTTGTCATCCGGCCTTCCGGCACCGAGCCGCTCATCCGCGTGATGGCCGAGGGCGACGACCCGGAACTGGTTCGCGCCGTGGTCGACGACATCGTCGATGCCATTGCCGACGCGCGCACCGCCGCCTGAGGCATTTCCCGACCGCAACACGCGAAAGGCGAACGGGCGGGATAACCGCCCGTTAGGGTTAAGCGGCGCTTAACCTTTTTCCTTCAATCTTCCCGAGACTCACAAGTGGGGCGCCTGGCAGGCGGCCAAGTGAATTGGGGTGGGGAAGATGCTTAAGACGATGATGCCGTTCGTCGCTGCCGCTGCATTTGCGGTGGCCACCAGCGCACATGCCGCCGATCTCTACGAGCCGCCGGCGGTGACACCGCCGACGGTGATCGAGAAGCCGGTCGCCACGGGCGGCTGGTACCTGCGCGGCGATCTCAACTATCATTGGTCGAAGCTGCGCGGCAGCGAGTACATCACCTATGGCTGCTGCGGTGTCGTCGATCCCGGCAGCGACGATTTCGACACGACGGACCTCGACGGGGCGTTCTCGCTCGGTGCCGGCGTGGGCTACCAGATGTCGCCCTATCTGCGCGCCGATTTCACCGCCGACTACTGGTTCGATTCGGATTTCCGCGGCACCACGTCGGGCACCTGCGGGGGCGTGCCCTGCACCTCGACCGATGAGTCCTCCTACTCGGCGCTGCTCCTCATGGCCAATGCCTATGTCGATCTGGGCACCTATCAGGGCGTCACGCCCTATGTGGGCGCGGGCCTCGGCGGGGCCTATGTGAGCTGGGACGACCTGACCAACGCCATCGACGGCGGCGGCAGCACGGTGCACAGGGGCGCCAGCAACTGGCGCTTTGCCTGGTCGGTCATGGCGGGCGCGTCCTACTGCCTGACGGAGAACCTGCAGCTCGATGCGGGCTACCGCTTCACGCAGATCGAGGGTGGCCGGATGTTCGACTACGCCAATGGCGTGGGCCCCGGCTTCGACCACGGCTTCAACGTGCACGAGGCGCGCGCGGGCCTGCGCTATTCCTTCGGCAACGGCAACGTCAACTGCGCGGTGCCGCAGGTGGTGGCCTACGAGCCGCCGGCCTATGAATACGAGCCGGTCTACAAGTAGCCGTCCCTGCCGTTTCATCCATCGTCCGCCCGGCGCCCTGCCGGGCGGATTTTTTGCGCGTGGGCGGCGAAATTTCGCGGTTACCCCCCGTTAGCCTTAACGGTCGTTTAACCGGCTTGGTTAACACTGTCTTCCCAAAGGCGGTGTGGGCGGGCCGCTCCGTCACATCCTGCGGGGTCGATCATCATGTCGAAATCATTGTTCTTCAGGCATTTTTCCCTGGCGGGGGCGATCGGCGTCCTGGCCATGCCCATGGCGGCCGGAGCGGCCGACTACGACCTTTCGATCCCCCTCGACGCGCCGCAATATGTGCCGGTGGAAGTCGGCTCCGGATGGTATCTGCGCGGCGACGTCACCTATGCCCTCAACGACTCGGTCTATGATGTCCGCCTTTTCGGCACCGAGGCGGACAACAACCGCTTCGGCGGCAGCATCGGCATGGGCTATCACTTCACGGACATGCTGCGCGCCGACGTCAATCTGGCCTATATCGGGGACGACAGCTTTTACCACGACGACGGGGTCGACTTCGCTTCGGCCGAGAACAGGACGCTGGCCGCAATGGTCAACGGCTATGTGGATCTCGGCACCTTCGTAGGCATCACGCCCTATGTCGGCGCCGGCGCGGGCCTTCTCTACTCGAAGCAGGAGCTGAGGGTGAACTCGCCCACGCTGGGCGTAGCCTATGCCGAGACGGACAGGCAGTATGAATTCGCCTACAGCCTCAATGCGGGCGTTGCCTATCAGCTCACGCGCAACGTCTCCGTCGATGTCGGCTATCAGTATCTCAGCGCGCCGAGCGCGGAATATCGCGACCTCGCCTCCGGCGCAGTGAAGGACGGCATCGACTTCCATCAGCTGCGGGTGGGGCTTCGCTACGACCTCTGGTAGCGCCGGCACATTGCCGCACGCCCGGTCTGCCTTTTTCCTTGCGCCGCGGAGGGCTTTCCGCTAAGTCCCCGCGTGGGCCACCCCTCCCCACCGAGGGGCGTGCTATCTGGAAGGGTAGACCACCATGACCACACACAAGAAGCCGGACATCCGTCCGGCAAATCCCCATTTCTCGTCAGGACCATGTGCAAAGCGCCCGGGCTGGACACCCGAGGTGCTGAAGAATGCTGCGCTCGGCCGTTCCCACCGCGCCAAGATCGGCAAGGAAAAGCTCGCCCGCGCCATCGCGCTGACGCGCGAGGTGCTTCAGGTTCCCGAAGACTACCGTATCGGCATTGTGCCCGCCTCCGACACGGGGGCGGTGGAGATGGCGCTCTGGTCGCTCCTGGGTGCGCGCGGCGTCGATATGCTGGCCTGGGAGTCCTTTGGCGCCGGCTGGGTGACGGATGTCGTCAAGCAGCTCAGGCTTTCGGACGTGCGCCGCATCGAGGCCGACTACGGAAAGCTGCCGGACCTCTCGCAGGTGGATTTCGACCGCGACGTGGTGTTCACCTGGAATGGCACGACCTCCGGCGTGCGCGTGCCCGACGGCGACTTCATTCCCGAGACGCGCGGCGGCCTGACCATCTGCGATGCCACCTCGGCCGCCTTCGCCCAGCGCCTCGATTTCCGGAAGCTCGATGTCGTCACCTTCTCCTGGCAGAAGGTGCTGGGCGGGGAAGCCGCCCATGGCGTGCTGATCCTTTCTCCCCGCGCGGTGGCACGGCTTGAAAGCCACACACCCGCCTGGCCGCTGCCGAAGATCTTCCGTCTCACCAAGGGTGGGAAGCTCATCGAGGGCATCTTCAGGGGCGAGACCATCAACACCCCTTCCATGCTGTGCGTGGAGGACTATCTGGATGCCCTTTCCTGGGCGCAGTCGGTCGGCGGACTCGACGGTCTGATCGCGCGCGCGGACGCCAATTTCGCCGTCATCGACCGTTTCGTGGAAAAGAGCGGATGGCTGGCGCATCTGGCAGAGGACCCGGCCACGCGCTCCAACACCTCCGTGTGCCTGTCGATCGTCGACGAGGCCGTGACGCGCCTCGACGCCGCGGCCCAGGCAGCCTTCGCCAAGGGTATGGTCGCCAGGCTGGAGGCCGAAGGCGCAGCCTACGACATCGGCCACTATCGCGACGCGCCTCCGGGCCTGCGCATCTGGGCCGGCGCGACGGTGGAAACCGCCGATCTCGAAGCCCTGATGCCCTGGCTCGACTGGGCATTCCACGAGCAGAAGGCGGCGCTCGCGCGCCCCTGAGCCCGCCGCCTCACGGCCTCATCACTCCCGATCGAAACACGGAGCCTCGACATGGCACCTCGCGTACTCGTTTCCGACAAGCTTTCGCCGACCGCGGTCGACATCTTCAGGCAGCATGGCATCGAGGTCGACTACGAGCCCGACCTCGGCAAGGACAAGGAAGCCTTGCTCTCCGTCATCGACAAGTATGACGGGCTCGCCATCCGCTCGGCCACCAAGGTGACGGAAAAGCTCATCAATGCGGCGACCAATCTCAAGGTTGTCGGGCGCGCCGGCATCGGCGTCGACAATGTGGACATCCCGGCCGCCTCGCGCCGCGGCATCATCGTGATGAACACGCCCTTCGGCAACTCCATCACCACCGCCGAGCACGCCATCGCCATGCTTTTCGCCGTGGCGCGGCAGATCCCCCAGGCCAATGCCTCCACCCACGCCGGCAAGTGGGAAAAGAACCGCTTCATGGGCGTGGAGATCACCGGCAAGACGCTGGGGGTGATCGGCTGCGGCAACATCGGCTCCGTGGTGGCCATGCGCGCCATTGGGCTGAAGATGCATGTGGTGGCGTTCGATCCCTTCCTGTCCACCCAGCGGGCCGAGGAGCTGGGCGTGGAGAAGGTGGAGCTCGACGAGCTGTTCGCGCGCGCGGACTTCATCACCCTGCACACCCCGCTCACCGACAAGACAAGGGGCATCATCGACGCGGCGGCGATCGCCAAGATGAAGGATGGCGTGCGCATCATCAATTGCGCGCGCGGCGGGCTGATCGTCGAGGCCGATCTGGTCGAGGCGCTGAAGTCCGGCAAGGTGGCGGGCGCGGGCATCGACGTGTTCGAGGTCGAGCCGGCGACGGAGAATCCGCTGTTCAACCTGCCCAACGTGGTGTGCACGCCGCATCTCGGCGCGGCCACCACCGAGGCGCAGGAGAACGTGGCGCTGCAGATTGCCGAGCAGATGTCGGACTATCTCATCAAGGGCGCGGTCACCAACGCCATCAACATGCCCTCCATCAGCGCCGAAGAGGCGCCGCGCCTGAAACCCTTCATCAAGCTGGCGGAGGTGCTGGGCGCCTTTGTCGGCCAGGTGACGGAGGAGCCGATCCGCGAGGTGGAGGTGGTCTTCGATGGCGCCACGGCGAACATGAACACGCGCGCCCTCGTCAGCGCCACGCTGGCCGGCCTCATCCGGCCGCAGGTCTCCGACGTCAACATGGTCTCCGCTCCCATCATGGCCAAGGAGCGCGGCGTCATCGTCTCGGAGGTCAAGCGCGACAAGTCGGGCGTCTTCGACGGCTATATCAAGCTCACGGTCAAGACCTCGGCCAAGACCCGCTCCATCGCCGGTACGGTGTTTTCCGACGGAAAGCCGCGCTTCATCCAGATCAAGGGCATCAATCTCGATGCGGAGGTGGGCGAGCATATGCTCTACACCACCAACTACGATACGCCGGGCATCATCGGCCTGCTCGGCACCGTGTGTGCCAAGCACGGGGTGAACATCGCCAACTTCCAGCTCGGCCGCAACCGGCCGGGGGGAGATGCCATCGCGCTGCTCTATCTCGATGCACCGTTTCCGCAGAACGTGCTTCAGGAACTGCTGGCGACCCAGTCCATCCTCTCGGCCAAGCGGCTGCATTTTGACGTGGGCGCATAGGCCGCCGCCTCAGACGGTGGCCCTTGTCCGCCGGTCGAAGAAGAGGGCCTGGCTGATGAGCGCCTTCACCATGGAGGGATTGAACGGCTTGGTGACGAGAAAGGCCGGCTCCGGCCTTTCCCCCGTCAGCAGCCGTTCGGGGAAAGCCGTGATGAAGATGACGGGGACCGGATCGTTCTCCAGGATCTCGTTGATGGCGTCGATCCCCGAGCTGCCGTCGGCAAGCTGGATGTCGGCCAGCACCATGCCCGGCGCGGTCTTCTGAAACAGCGCGACCGCCTCGCGACGGGTGCGCGCCGTGCCGACGACGCGGTGGCCGAGGCTTTCCACCATCTCCTCGATGTCCATGGCGATCAGCGGTTCGTCCTCGATGATCATGATGTCGGTCGCCATCTGGCGCGAGATCTCGTCGCTTGCTTCCCGCAGCAGCGTCTCCAGCCGCGCCTCCTCGACCGCCAGGATCTCGGCGGCCTCGGGCGTCTCGAACCCCTCCACCGCCACCAGAAGGAAGGCTTGCCGCGGCTGCGGGGCAAGGGCGGAAAGGTTGGCGGCTGCGCGCTGCTCCCAGGCGGAGCTGGGCTGCGCCTGCGGCACACGGATGTCGAGGCTCTCTGACAGCTCGACGAAAAGCCGGTACAGTGCCACGCGGTCGTTCGATGCCTCGGGAAAAATGGAGACATCGGAGACCAGCGCCTCGAGCGTTGCGGCAACCAGCGCATCGCCGCTGGTCTGCGATCCGCAAACCGCCCGGGCGAACCGGCGCAGATAGGGCAGGTGCGGCGCGATTCTCGCTGAAAGGCTCATGCTGGCGATCTCTCCTTCTGGAAATGCGGCGGATGCAAGGTCCATTCCCAACGCCGCTTGCCGGCGAAAGTTCCCCGACGGGGGAACAATCGGGCGCCGCTGGCGTTTCCACCCGACCTTGCCCGACCCGCGGTCGCTCCATGGCGGGCAGGAAGCGCACGGGAACGGGATGCGAGACGGGCTTTGAAAAGGGTATGACGAAGCAGAATTCCGACAGAAGACGAAACTCACACAAGCGCCGCCTCGTCTCCGATCCGCTGGGGCCGAACTCGGAGATAGGCCGCAAGCTCAAGCAATATTATGATGCGCTGATTTCGGATGAGGTACCGGACCGCTTCAGCCAGCTTTTGAGCGAGCTGGAAAAGAAGGAGAAGCTCAACACGCCGCGCCAGGCCGCCAAAGAGGATTGAGCATGACCGGGACGCCGACCTTTCGAGACGGTCTGCTGGCCGCGGTGCCCACCTTGCGCGCCTTCGCGATCTCGCTTGCCAAGGATGCCGACCGGGCGGACGATCTCGTCCAGGAGACCCTGGTCAAGGCATGGAGCAAGCAGGACAGCTTCCAGCCCGGTACGAATCTGAGGGCCTGGCTGTTCACGATCCTGCGCAACGAGTTCTATTCGCAGATGCGCAAGCGGCGGCGCGAAGTGGAGGATGCGGAGGGAACGATGACGGAGAGCCTTTCCGTGCGTCCCAGCCAGGAGAGCTCCTCCGATCTTGCCGATTTTTGCAAGGCGCTGGCGCTTCTTCCCGAAGACCAGCGCGAGGCGATCATTCTCGTCGGCGCCTCCGGCTTTTCCTACGAGGAGGCAGCGGCCATCTGCGGCTGTGCCGTGGGCACGATCAAGAGCCGCGTCAGCCGCGCCCGCGCCCGCCTTCAGGACATCCTCGGCATCGAGGGCGAGGGCGAGTTCGGCCCCGATTCGATTGCCGCTCAGGCGACGAACGTCGCCTGAGCGGCGCCGGGCAGCAGCGTCGGCAGGGAACTTCTTCCCAGGACAAAGCGTTTTGAAGGAGAGCAACGGACGCGCAGGCAACGCGTTGCCGGGCGGTGGGCGCTGTGCACCGATGTGCAAGACGCTACACAAGGAGAAATTCTCATGATCCGCAACACTCTGGCGACCGGCTCACTGGTTGCGCTTCTGGCAGCCGGCAGTGCCATGGCACAAACCACCACGACCACGACAACCGACCCCACGCTGACCGAACAGCAGCCGGTCGAAATGCTCATTCGCGCCGAGGGCAACCTGGCCTCCGACATCATCGGCAAGGCTGTCTACAACGGCACCGGGGAGGGCGCGGAGAATATCGGCTCCGTCAACGACCTGGTGATCGGCAAGGAAGGCAATGTCGAGGCGATTGTCGTCGGCGTCGGCGGCTTCCTCGGTATCGGACAGAAGGAGGTGGCTCTCGAATACGACCTCGTGCGCTGGTTCGAGCAGCAAGGCGGCGAGCGCTGGCTCGTGGTCGAGACCACGGAGGACGCATTGCGCGCCCAGCAGGCGTTCGATCGTTCCGCCTACAGGCCCATGCCGGCGGATGCCGATGTGAGGGAGACGCCGCCCGCTTCCGCCGAGGATCTCGAGACGGCCTCCACCTCGCGGGAGGATGCCGCCAAGGAAGAAGAGATCGCCGAATAGAAGCCGCTCCTTCGGCCTGAATGCCTCAAGGCTCCGCAGCGCTTGCCGTTGCGGGGCCGGTTTGCACGGAAAGGGAAAAGAGCACTGTCGCCGTGGCGGAAACAGTGCTTATCCACGAGGGCGGCTTTTGCACGCGGCCGAGAGGCCACATCTGTGGGCCATTCCAACGCAAGGAGCGCTGCCATGCTCAAGACCATCGAAGGCATTCACCACATCACCTCTCTGGCGAAGGATGCCGTCCGCACGGACCGCTTCCTGACCACCGTCATGGGGTTGCGTCGCGTCAAGAAGACGGTGAATTTCGACGCGCCGGAGGTCTACCATCTCTACTATGCCAACGGCACCGGCGAGCCGGGCACGGTGATGACCTATTTCCCCTTCCCCAACGTCGTGGTCGGCGTGCGCGGGGCGGGCGAGGTCGGCACCACGGTCTTTTCCGTTCCCGAAGGCAGTCTCGATTTCTGGGAGAAGCATCTGGCCGCTCACGGGGTCGGCGGGCTTGCGCGCGGCGGTCGGTTCGGCGAGGCGCGCCTTCACTTCCACGGAGCCGATGGGGACGGCTTTGCACTCGTCGAGACGGCGCAGGATCGACGCTCGCCCTGGACGGGTGCCGGCATCCCCGCCGAGCACGCCATTCGCGGCTTTCACTCCGCCTCGCTCCTGCTCGACGATAGCGCGGGAACGGAGGAGCTGCTCGCGCTGATGGGCTTCGAGAGCGTCGGCGCCGAGGGCTCCGTGCGCCGCATGGCGCGCGCCGGCGGCAACGGTGCGGACATCGTCGATCTGGAGACCGACGCAATGGCGGCCCCGGCGCGCCAGGGCGCGGGCTCGGTGCATCACATCGCCTTTGCCGTGGCCGATATAGCCGCCCAGCGCGGCGTGCGCGAGGCGCTTGTCAAGGAGGGCTTCGCGGTCACGCCGGTGATCGACCGAGACTACTTCCTGTCCATCTATTTCCGGGCGCCGGGCGGCGTCCTCTTCGAGATCGCCACCAACGAACCCGGCTTTGCGCGCGACGAGGATCTGGCGCATCTGGGCGAGGCGCTGAAACTGCCAAGGCAGCACGCGCATCTGCGCCCTTATCTGGAAAGCCATCTGCCGCCCCTCGGGGCGTGAGGCGGCGGCAGAACGCCGGGCTGCACCCTCGGCCGGCGCCTCAGGCGGCCCTTGCCAGGCGCGGGTTTTCCTCCCCCTCGATGAAGGCGCGGTGCAGCGCCTTCACCGCCGCCTCGCGCTCCTCGTAGCCCACCACGAACTGCACGTCGACACCACGGCCGGTCTCCTGTGCCGAAATCGGCCGGATGCCGGCATCGCCCAGCGCCGTCAGCCCTTGGAGCATGACGTCGAGGCCCGTCAGGTCCCGGCCGATGACCGACACCATGCCGGCGCGGCGCGTGGTGATGCGCGCGGAGGGATAGCGCTCCGTCAGGTCCCGCTCGACGCGGCGTATGGTCTTCAGGGGCGCCTCGATGTGGTGCACGATCGAATTGGCGTTGGAGACCTTGGAGACAATGCGCACGCGATGGCGCGTGAGCACCTCCAGGATGGCCGCGTCATAGCCCTTCACGCCCACCATGTCCTGCTCGAAGAGCTCCAGCGAGGTGACGGGCAGGCCGGTGACCATCTCCACCCCCGGCGCCTCTGCCGGCTCGGCGTCGATCAGCGTGCCGGGGTCGTGCGGCTCGAAGGCATTGGCCACGCGCAGCGGCACCCCCGCCTGGCGCAGCTTCTTGGCGGCCTTCGGGTGAATCGCCTCCATGCCCATGTTGGAGAGCTGGTCGGCGACATCGTAGTTGGTGCGTCCGATCTTGCGCACGTTCTCCATGCCGACCAGGCGCGGATCGGCGCTGGAGAGGTGAAACTCCTTGTGGATGATCGCCTCGCGCGCGCCGGTCAGCGCCGCAATCGTCGCGAAGGTGACCTCGGAATAGCCGCGGTCGAACTCGCGCATCAGCCCCTCGCGGCATTGGGCATAGCCGGTGACGATGGGCAGCTCGCGCGCCAGCTCGACCTCGGCGAAGGCATCTGCGATGCGCTCCTCCAGGCTGGGCTGGGATTCGTCGCGCCAGCCCGTCAGGTCGATGAAGCGGGCGTTCACGCCGTGGCGGCGCAGCAGCAGCGTCAGATTGTTCGCCGAATGGGCCTCACCCAGCGCCGACAGCATTTCGCGGATGGTGTGCATGTGCTCGACGAGCTGGAAATGGCCGTAGGAGCACAGGCGCTGCAGATCCATCAGGCAACCGCGCGCGCCCTCGATGCGCTCGCGCACGAAATCGTTGGCCGCGTGCCGGTCGCCGGCGTCGTCGAACATCGCGGCGTTGATCTCCTGCATGGCATGGCTGACGGCGCTCAGCGCGTCGAGCCAGCCGTGCTCGTTGTCGGCGCGCGCGAACTGGGCATAGACTCCGGGCTCGCCCGACTTCTTGTGCTCCAGCAGCCTGTCCGTGATGCCGCCGAAGGCGGAAACCACGAACACGCGGCCGTAAAGCGCTTCCCCGCGGCGCTGGCCGATCAGGACGGTGTCGATGAGCTCGCGTGCCCTGCTCATGGAGGTGCCGCCGATCTTCTCGACCGTGTGGCCGCCGGGCGCACCTTCCTGCACGCCGCGGCTGGCTGCGGCGTGCGTCTCTTCCGCTCTTGGTGTCATGGTCTGGACCGTTTCTCCTACACCAGCTTGCCGGACGCGATGTCGATGGCCTTCGGCTCGCTGCGATCGGCCAGGAAATCCGGTCTGGGCTTCCTGGCGCCGAAGGGCTCTTCCAGCCTGTTCGACACGGCGTTGAACACGAAGAAGGCGTTGGAGCGGGGGAACGGCGTGATGTTGCCGTTCGAGCCATGCATCGTGTTGCAGTCGAACAGCACCAGCGTGCCTGCCTTGCCCGTGGCTGCGTGAATGCCGTGCTCGGCGGCAAGCTTGGTGAGGGCCGCATGGGAGGGCACGCCCACTTCCTGCTTCTTGAGCGAGGACTTGTGGTTGTCCTCCGGCGTTTCGCCCGCACAGGCGATGAAGGTCTTGTGCGAGCCCGGCATGAGCATGAGCGGGCCATTGAGGGCGTCATTGTCTGTAAGCAGCAGCGAGGCGGAGACGGCGCGCATGCGCGGCATTCCGTCCTCGGCGTGCCACGTCTCGAAATCGGAGTGCCAGTAGAACTCCTTGCCGGTGAAGCCCGGCTTGTAGTTGAGGCGCGACTGGTGGATGTAGACCTCATCCCCAAGCAGGAAGCGGGCGATGCCGGCAATGCGGCGGTCTCTGGCCAGCCGGTCGAACAGCGGGCTCTGCTCCGGCAGCCTGAAGACGGTGCGCACCTCGTCCGAGCCCGGCTCGGTGATCACGCTGCCTTCCATCAAGGTGCGCTCGCCGCCGCGCAGCGCCGCCGATTCGGCCATCAGCGCCTTCACCTCTTCCGGCGTGAAAAGGTCCTTGAGCACCAGAAAGCCGTCCCGGTCGAACTGGTCGGCCTGCTGCGCGGTGAGCGGCGCGTCGGGGCGCCACTGGCTCCACACCGTCTTGTCCTGGCGCGGCAGCCAGCGCTCCTCGGGCAGGCGGCTGGGATAGGGGTCCTGTCTTCGTTCGGTCGGTTCCGTAATGGCAGACATTCTTCGTTCTCCTTCTTCTTTCGGTTCCGTCGGCGTTCACGTCATGCCGACTCGGCCTCCAGCGCGTAGGAGCCGTCGTCCTGGTGAACCTCGTTGCCCGTGACCGGGGGATTGAAGACACAAGCCATGACCATCGGCGCGTCCCTGTCGGCGCGCAGGATGTGCTTGTCATGCTTGTCGAGCGCGTAGACCACCCCCGGCCTGATCTGATGGACCTCGCCGGTGGCGCAATCCTCGATGGTGCCGGTGCCCTCCATGCAATAGACGCTTTCGAGGTGGTTCTTGTAGTGCATCGCAAGCTCGGCGCCGGCGTGGATGGTGGTGATGTGGAACGAAAAGCCCATCCCGTCCGACTTCAGAAGCAGCCGCACGCTGTCCCAGCCGTCGGAGAAGATGTGACGCTCGCTGTTCTTCATCTGGTTCAGGTCACGCACGATCATGGGCTTACTCCGCTGCGATCCTGGTGGACTGGGCAATCTCGCGCGCCGCCGCTTCGAGAATGTCGAGGCCGCGCGCGAAGGTCTCGCGGTCGATGGTCAGCGGGGCGAGCACCTTGACCACTTCGTCATGGGCGCCGGAAGTCTCGATGACGAGGCCGCGGTCGAAACAGCGCGTGCAGATCTCTTCCGCCAGCGCGCCGGAGCCGACGTCGATGCCAAGCATCATGCCGCGGCCCTTGAGGCGCGCGCCGGGAAGGTATCGGGCGATGTCTTCCAGCCGCGATTTCAGATAGGCGGCGCTGTCCAGCACCGTTTCCTGAAAGCGGCCGTCGCTCCAGAACTTCTCCAGCGCCACGCGCGCAGTCACGAAGGCATGGTTGTTGCCGCGGAACGTGCCGTTGTGCTCGGCCGGGCCGAACACGTCGTGTTCCGGCTTCACCAGCAGGGCGGCGAAGGGCAGGCCGAAACCCGACAGCGACTTGGCCATGGTCACGATGTCCGGCGCGATGCCCATCTCCTCGAAGGAGAAGAAGGGGCCGGTGCGGCCGCAGCCCGCCTGGATGTCGTCGATGATGAGAAGCGCGCCATGGGCGCGGGCGATCTCGGCGATGCGGCGCACCCACTGGCGGGAGGCGGCGTTGAGCCCGCCTTCGCCCTGCACCGTTTCCAGGATGAACGCCGCCGGCGGCTCGATGCCGCTGGAGGGCTCGGCCAGCATGCGGTTCAACAGGTCGGCGGTATCGACGTCCTTGCCCATCGCGCCCTCGAAGGGCATGCGCGTGACGCCCGACAGCGGCAGGCCGGCGCCGCCGCGATGATAGCCGTTGCCGGTGGCGGCGAGCGCCCCGAGCGTCACCCCGTGGAACCCGTTGGTGAAGGCCACGACATTGGTGCGGCCCGTCACCTTGCGGGCGATCTTGAGAGCCGCCTCCACGGCATTGGCGCCTGTCGGCCCCATGAACATCAGCCGATGGTCCATCCCGCGGGGCTTCAGGATGATGCGCTCGAAGGCTTCCAGGAAGTCGGCCTTGGCGCGGGTGTGCATGTCGAGCCCGTGCGCCACGCCGTCGCCGGCAATGTGCTCGACCAGCGCTGCCTTCATGTCGGGATCGTTGTGCCCGTAGTTGAGCGTGGAGCAGCCGGCCAGAAAGTCGATATACTCGCGTCCGTCGCTGTCGGCGAGGATCGAACCTCTCGCCTTGTCGAACACGGTCGGGAAACTGCGGCAGTAGCTGCGCGCAGCCGACTCGCGTCGTTCAAAGATGGCCTTATCGTCCGTTGGTACGGTCGTCATGGTTTTCCCTTCGGGTTGGATGGATGCCGGGTGGCGACGTGGCGTCGGGCCTCGATCAGGCGGCGCTCAGCGCCTCCTCCGGCAGCAGGATCGTCACCATATGCTCGGTGGCGTGCGCCCCGTCGAAATGCCGGTCCTTGCGGAAATAGGGCGCGTCCTTCAGCTCCGCGCCCTGGCTGCGGGCAAAAGACCTGAACAGCGCCCAGCTAGCCGCATTGTCGGGGGTGATCGTCGTCTTGAGCGTGCGCACGCCGGCGCAGGCGCGGCGGGCGAGAAGCGCCGAAAGCATTCTCTTGGCGATGCCCTGACCCTGCACGCTTTCATCCACGGCGACCTGCCAGACGAACAGGATCGAATCGTCGTCCGGCATCAGGTAGCCGGAAATCCAGCCGACGACGGCGCCGTCTGCCCGGCGCTCGGCGACCACGCAGGTATCGCTGAAATGGTCGCACTGAAGCAGATTGCAGTAAAGGGAGTTCTCGTCGAGGGGCTCGCAGGACCTGATGAGGCGCCACACGGCTGTGCCGTCTTCGGTGCGCGGCGCGCGGAACGTGATTTCGTCGGATCGTTTTCGGACAAGCTGTATCTTTTCGCTCTGCATTGCTCTCCTCTCCTGGCGGGCCGGATATTATGATAGGCGAAGGATATTTCAACAGCTGAGCGTATAAATTTTCGTTGCCATTCGGCAAAAGGCGGGCTTTCTGTCTGATTTTTCGCTCAAAATTCATTCGCTAATCAAATCATATTTTTTCTGCTATCAAGGTATCTCCTTCATCTCGGCAAAGCGCTGCCCATGGAAAACCGCACCCAAACCAGTCTCATCGCGCTCAGGCGCATCCTGCGCGCGACGGAGCTCAACGCCCGCACGCTGGCGCGCGCCACGGGGCTGACGACGCCGCAGCTCATCGTGCTGGAGATCGTTGCTGCCGCCGGCCGCCTGACCCCGAAGGACATTGCAGCGCGGGCCGGCGTCGGGCAGGCGACGGCCACCTCGCTCGTCGACAAGCTGGAAGCGCGGGGCCTGGTGACGCGCACGCGCGGCGAGCAGGACCGCCGCGTCGTCTGGGTGGCGCCCACACAGGCCGGGCTTGAGATGCTCAAGGCGGCGCCCGATCCGCTGCAGCGCACCTTCTCCCAGCAGTTCGAGGCATTGCCGGACTGGGAGCAGGCGATGATCGTCGCCGCGCTGGAGCGGGTGGGCGCGATGCTGAATGCCGGCGCCATCGACGCCTCGCCATTGCTCGATGTGGGGGCGGTGGACCGCAAATAGCAACGGGCCCCGTTAACGCGGTCGTGATCGGGCCTGCGGGCGGTTCGGCCTGTTGTGCCTCGTCATCGCCGTCTTTGTGGTGTTATGGTGCGACACGCGGGACGCGCCGCATCGGGCGGTCGTCCGGCGGGATGGATCTGGTATGGCCGAGCAATCACAAGCGGATCATGCGCGGGCGGGGCTGATCGCCAGGCTCGGACGCACGCGTACCGTCGTTCGCGGCGCCATGCTGGTCGAGCGCCTGTGGCCGCTTGCCCTGCCGCTGGTGGTGGTGGCAAGCCTGTTCCTGAGCCTTGCCTGGTTCGGCGTCTTCCGCCTGCTGCCCGATTGGGGCCGTCTTGCCCTGCTGGCGCTTTTCGGGATTTGCGGGCTCGCCGCAGTATGGCCGCTCCGGCTGTTTCGCGCGCCGTCGGCAGGCGAGATCGACCGGCGCATCGAGCGGGCGAACCAGCTCGAACACGCGCCCGTCTCTGCGCAGTCGGACCGGCTGGCCGGCGCCGAGGATGCCTTTTCCGCCGCGCTGTGGCGCGAACACCAGAAGCGCATGGCAGAGCGGCTGGGCCACCTGCATGGCGACCTGCCGCAGACCTCGGTTCCCCGCCGCGATCCCTGGGGACTGCGCGCCCTGGCGGCGCTCTTGTTCGTCACGGCGCTCGCCTATTCCACGGGCCCCTATGGCGGGCGCATCGCCGATGCCTTCCAGCCACCGGCGGCGACGCCGGCAGCACCGGCACGCATCGATGCCTGGGTCACGCCGCCTGCCTATACGGGTCGGGCACCGATCTTTCTGACCGCAGACGCCAATCGCGAGCGACAGGCCTTCACCGTGCCGCAGAACAGCATCATGGCGGTGCGGGTGAGTGGCGGCTCGGGCGAGGAGACGTTGTCCTTCATCGATGCGGGCGGCGGCGCACATGCCATCGCGCCCGAGGGGCCCGCGCAGGCGGCCGGTGCCGCCCTCAGCTTCTCGCAGATGCTTTCGGGCGCCGGCACGGTCAGCCTTTCCGATGGCGGCCTGGAGATGGCGCGCTGGCAGTTCTCCGTCGTGCCCGACACGCCGCCCCGCATTCGCTTCGCCGGCGAGCCCGGGCGCGCCGTGAACGGGGCGCTGGAGCTTGCCTACGAGATCGAGGACGACTATGGCGCGGTGAAGGCCGAGGGGCACCTTGCCCTTGCCACGCCGGCGCGGGAGGCGCGCCCCCTCTTCGAGGCGCCGGAGCTGCCGCTTTCCCTGCCGCGCCGCGGCAGTCAGGATGGGGCTGCCAGGACGGCGCGCGACCTGACTCGACACCCCTGGGCGGGAGAGACGGTCACGCTCACCCTGTCGGCCACCGATGCGGCCGGTCAGACAGGCGAAAGCGAGACCAAGACGTTTCTGCTGCCGCAGCGCCCCTTCACCAATCCGCTTGCCAGGGCGCTGATCGAACAGCGGCGCATGCTGGCGCTCGACGCCGGCCGGCAGCGGCGCGTGCAGGCGCTGATGGATGCGCTTCTGCTGTGGCCGGAGGAGACCTTCGACGAGCCTTCCCATTTCCTGCTCATCTCCGCGGTGCGTTCGCGTCTCGGCACGGCCGGTGACGACGAGGCGCTGCGCGGCGTGGTCGAGGACCTGTGGGAGATCGCGCTCATCATCGAGGATGGCGACCTGACGGCTGCCGAGCGGCGGCTGCGCCAGGCGCAGGAAGCGCTTCGGCAGGCGCTGGAAAACGGCGCCAGCGACGAGGAGATCGAGCGGCTGATGGACGAGCTGCGCGCGGCGATGCAGGACTACCTGCGCGAGTTTGCCGAGCGGGCGCTGCGAAACCGCGATTTCGCCGAGAGCCAGGGCGGCGAGCCGATGCGACGCAGCGATCTGGAGCGTATGCTCGACGAGATCGAGGATCTGGCCAAGTCCGGCGCCCGTGACCAGGCGCGCGACCTGCTCTCGCAGCTCGAGACCATGATGAACAACCTGCAGGCCATGCGGCCGCAGCCCGGCCAGGGCGGTGGCCAGCAGTCCGAGATGCGCCAGCAGATGGATCGGCTGGGCGAGATCATGCGCCGCCAGCAGGAGCTGATGAACGAGACGTTTCGCCTCGACCAGTTCCGCCGCGGCCAGCCGGGCCAGGAAGGCCGACAGCCGGGCCAGCAGGGCGAGGAAGGCCAGGGGCAGGGCGGCATGTCGCCCGGCGAACTCGCCGAGGCGCTGCGCGGCCTGCAGCAGGGGCAGGGCGGCCTGAGAGACGACCTGCAGGCGCTGATGGAGGCGCTGGAAGGGCTGGGCATCCGCCCCGGCGAGGGGTTCGGTGAGGCCGGCGAGGCCATGGGCGAGGCCGAGCAATCGCTGGGCCAGGGCCGGGGCGAGCGCGCCGTGGGCGAGCAGGGTCGGGCGCTGGAGGCGCTCAGGCGGGGCGCGCAGGACATGATGAACCAGATGCAGCAGGCCATGCGTGGCCAGCAGGGGCCCGGCCAGGAGGGCGGACGCCAGGACCAGGCCGGGCGCGACCCGCTGGGCCGCCCGCGCGCGACCACGGGGCCGGACTTCGGCGATACCGTCGATGTGCCGGACGAGATCGACAGGCAGCGCGCGCGCGAGATCCTCGACGCCATCCGCCGCCGGCTGGGCGATGCGCTGAGCCCGGATTTGGAACGGCGCTATCTGGAGCGCCTGCTGGACATTCAGTAGCAGATCCGGTGCAACACGGGATCCATGGTGCGCCGCGCCTCCTGCGGTCCCCGGCAGCCCCGGCAGGCGGCCGGAAACCGCCTTTGGCCGGCGCGTTAGCACTCCCTGCAAGAGAGTGCTAAATTTTTGCTCTCCACCTCTTGAACGGCGCCGATGGCGCGACCAAATCTTGGGCGCGCGGCGCCGCAACGGGCCGCGTACCACGCCGGATGCCGCAAAGGCCGGCGTGGAAGGTGCTTCAATCGCCGTCTTTTAGGAGGAAGACATGAAGTTCCGTCCTTTGCATGACCGCCTGCTTGTCCGCCGCATCGAGGCGGAGGAGAAAACGGCAGGCGGGGTCATCATTCCCGACACCGCGAAAGAGAAGCCGCAGCAGGGCGAGGTTCTGGCCGTGGGTCCCGGCGCGCGCGCCGAGAACGGCGAGATCGTGCCGCTGGAGGTCAAGGTCGGCGACCGCATTCTCTTCGGCAAGTGGTCCGGCACGGAGATTCGCCTGGAGGGCGAGGACCTTCTCATCATGAAGGAAAGCGACGTGCTGGGCATCGTCGAGGAAGAGGCCTCGGCGCGCAAGGCTGCCTGAGGGGGCCTGAGATCGGTGACATCTGTCGAGGAGTGTTGATATGGCTGCCAAGGATGTAAAATTCCATTCCGACGCGCGCGAGCGCATGCTCAGGGGCGTCGATATTCTCGCCAATGCGGTGAAGGTCACGCTCGGGCCCAAGGGCCGCAATGTCGTGCTCGACAAGTCGTTCGGCGCGCCGCGCATCACCAAGGACGGCGTGACCGTCGCCAAGGAGATCGAGCTTGAGGACAAGTTCGAGAACATGGGCGCGCAGATGGTGCGCGAGGTGGCCTCGAAGACCAACGACCTTGCCGGCGACGGCACGACCACGGCCACCGTTCTGGCCCAGGCCATCGTGCAGGAAGGCGCCAAGGCGGTTGCCGCCGGCATGAACCCGATGGACCTGAAGCGCGGCATCGACAAGGCCGTCGATGCGGTGGTGGAAGAGCTGCGCAAGAATGCGCGCAAGGTCACCCGCAATGACGAGATCGCCCAGGTCGGCACCATTTCCGCCAATGGCGACAAGGAGATCGGTCGCTTCCTTGCACAGGCCATGGAGAAGGTGGGCAATGACGGCGTGATCACCGTCGAGGAGGCCAAGACCGCCGAGACCGAGCTCGAGGTGGTCGAGGGCATGCAGTTCGACCGCGGCTATCTCTCCCCCTACTTCATCACCGATCAGGAGAAGATGCGCGTCGAGCTCGACGAGCCCTACATCCTGATCCACGAGAAGAAGCTGTCCAACCTGCAGGCGCTGCTGCCGGTTCTGGAGAGCGTGGTGCAGTCCTCCAAGCCGCTGCTCATCATCGCCGAGGACGTGGAAGGCGAGGCGCTGGCGACCCTGGTGGTCAACAAGCTGCGCGGCGGTCTGAAGGTTGCCGCCGTCAAGGCGCCGGGCTTTGGCGACCGCCGCAAGGCCATGTTGCAGGACATCGCCATCCTGACCGGCGGCACCGCCATCTCCGAGGATCTCGGCATCAAGCTCGAGAACGTCACGCTCGACATGCTGGGCCGCGCCAAGAAGGTGGTGGTGGAGAAGGAAAACACCACGATCGTGGATGGCGCCGGTTCCAAGGAGGAAATCCAGGGCCGCGTCGCCCAGATCAAGGCGCAGATCGAGGAGACCACCTCCGACTATGACCGCGAGAAGCTGCAGGAGCGGCTGGCGAAGCTGGCCGGCGGCGTCGCGGTGATCCGCGTCGGCGGCTCGACCGAGGTCGAGGTGAAGGAGCGCAAGGACCGCGTGGACGACGCCTTGCACGCCACGCGCGCGGCGGTCGAGGAGGGCCTGTTGCCGGGCGGCGGCGTGGCGCTTCTGCGGGCCGTCAAGGCGCTGGACAATGTCGAGGTGGACAACAGCGACCAGAAGGTGGGCGTGAACATCGTGCGCCGCGCCATCGAGGCGCCGGTGCGCCAGATTGCCGCCAATGCGGGCGAGGAAGGCTCCATCATCGTCGGCCGCCTGCGCGAGAAGTCCGACTTCGGCTATGGCTGGAACGCGCAGACCGGCGAGTATGGCGATCTCTTCGCCATGGGCATCGTCGACCCGCTGAAGGTGGTGCGCACCGCGCTGCAGGATGCCGCCTCCGTGGCCGGGCTCCTGATCACCACCGAGGCCATGGTGGCCGAGCGCCCGAAGAAGGAAAGCAATCAGGCGCCGGCCGGCGCCGGCATGGACTTCTGAAGGCCGGCCCAACCCACACAAGAAAGGGCCCGCGGCACGTGCCGCGGGCCTCTGCTTTTCCTTTGACCTCGACCCTGAGTCTTCCTATGCCTCGCGGATGGCGTAGCCCGCGCCGCGGATGGTGCGGATGACATCGGGCAGACGGCCCTGGTTGACGGCCTTGCGCAGCCGCCCGACATGCACGTCCACCGTGCGCTCGTCGATATAGATCGTCTCTCCCCACACATTGTCGAGAAGCTGGGCGCGGGTGAAGACGCGGCCGGGATGCTGCATCATGAATTCGAGCAGGCGGAACTCGGTAGGGCCCAGCCGGATCTCGTTCTTGCGCCGGTAGACGCGGTGCGACTCCCGGTCGAGCACGATGTCGCCCACCTTGAGCACGGTGGACAGGACCTCCGGCTTGGCACGGCGCAGGAGCGCCCTCACGCGGGCGATGAACTCCGGCGTGGAGAACGGCTTGACCAGATAGTCGTCGGCGCCGGTGGAGAGCCCGCGCACACGGTCGCCCTCCTCGCCGCGCGCCGTCAGCATGATGATGGGCAGGCGCTCCGTCTCCGCCCGCATCCTAAGCCTGCGGCACAGCTCGATGCCGGAGACCGCCGGCACCATCCAGTCGAGCACGAGGAGGTCCGGCACGCTTTCCTGCAACCGGATCTCCGCCTCGTCGCCGCGCGTGATCACCTCGACCTGATAGCCCTCGGCCTCCAGATTGTAGCGCAGCAGCACGCACAGCGGCTCGTCGTCTTCCACCACCATGATTTTCGGAGCGATCATGCGCACACCCTCCGCAAGCGTTATGATTCGGCCGTCATCTGGGTCTCGTCCAGCTTCGGACGCTGCACGGGAAGCTGCTCGCCGGTCAGGATGTAATAGGCATTCTCGGCGATGTTGGTCACATGGTCGCCCACCCGCTCCAGATTCTTGGCGCAGAACAGCAGATGCGTGCAGGCGGTGATGTTGCGCGGATCCTCCATCATGTAGGTCAGAAGCTCGCGGAAGACGGAGGTGTAGTGGATGTCGATCTTCTCGTCCTCGTCGCGCAGGGAGACCATGGCCTGGGCGTCGCGCGCCACATAGTGTTCGATCACCGCCCTGACCTGATGGAGCACCATGGACGCCATGGTGTCGATCGAGTGCGACAGGCGCCGCGGCGCTGCACTCTGGCCGACGGCGCCCACCCGCTTAGCGATGTTCTTGGCCAGATCGCCGATGCGCTCCAGGTCCGAAGCCATGCGGATGGCGCCCACCACGGTGCGCAGATCCTGCGCCATGGGCTGGCGCTTGGCGATCAGGGTGATGGCCCGCTCGTCGAGCTCGCCCTGCTTGGCATCCATGATGGTGTCGTCGGAGATGACACGCTGCGCCAGGGCCGTGTCGGAGGCCAGCAGCGCGCGGGTGGCGGCCTGGGTCATGGACCCCGCCAGCTCGCCCATGTCCCGCAGCAGCCGGTCGATATGCTCGAGTTCCTCGTCAAAGGAGGCGACGATGTGCTCGGCCATGGAATCTGCTCCTTGTGATGCGCCGGCACGGAGGGCCGATCAGCCGAACCGCCCGGTGATGTAGTCCTGGGTGCGCTTGTCGTCCGGGTTGGTGAAGATCTTGTCCGTCGGCCCTTCCTCCACGAGATGGCCCAGGTGAAACATGGCCGTGCGCTGCGAGACGCGGGCGGCCTGCTGCATCGAGTGGGTGACGATGACGATCGTGTAGTTCTCGCGCAGCTCGTCGATCAGCTCTTCCACCTTGGCGGTGGCGATGGGATCGAGCGCCGAGCACGGCTCGTCCATGAGGATGACCTCGGGCGAGACGGCGATGGCGCGGGCGATGCACAGGCGCTGCTGCTGGCCGCCGGAAAGGCCGGTGCCCGGCTCGTGCAGGCGATCCTTTACCTCGTTGAAGAGGCCGGCCTTCTGCAGGCTGGTCTCCACGATGGCGTCGAACTCGCTCTTGGTGGAGGCCAGGCCGTGGATGCGCGGCCCGTAGGCGACGTTTTCATAGATCGACTTCGGAAAGGGGTTGGGCTTCTGGAACACCATGCCCACGCGCGCGCGCAGCTCCACCACGTCGATCCGGGGATCGTAGATGTCCTCCCCGTCGAGCGTGATCTCGCCGTTCACGCGGCAGATGTCGATCGTGTCGTTCATCCGGTTGAGGCAGCGCAGGAAGGTGGACTTGCCGCAGCCCGAAGGGCCGATCAGCGCCGTCACCTGGTTTTCCCGGATGTCGAGATTGACGTCGAACAGCGCCTGCTTCTCGCCGTAGAAGACGTTCACCCCGCTGCCCCGCATCTTCAAGGTTTCCTTCGGCGCTTCTGTAAGCACCGCCTCGACGGCTGCATCTGTCAGCATGTTCATATCCCTCAAGCTCCGTTCACCAGCGACGTTCAAACCGTTGCCGGAGGTAGATGGCCACCGCGTTCATGAAAATCAGGAAGCCCAGAAGAACCAGAATTGCCGCCGATGTGCGCGAGGCAAAGCCGCGTTCCGGGCTGTCCGCCCAAATGAAGATCTGAGTCGGCAGGGCCGTGGCCGGGTCCATGATACCACCGGGAGGCGAGGTCAAGAAAGCGTTCATGCCGATCAGCAGAAGCGGCGCCGTCTCGCCCAGCGCCTGTGCCAGGCCGATGATGGTTCCGGTCAGGATGCCCGGCAGCGCCAGCGGCAGGACGTGGTGCAGAATGACTTCATGCTTGGAGGCGCCGATGCCGAGTGCCGCCTCGCGGATGGACGGCGGGATCGACTTCAGGGCGGCGCGGGTGACGATGATCATGGTGGGCAGCGTCATCAGCGAAAGCACCATGCCGCCCACCAGCGGCGCCGAGCGGGGCAGGCCGAACACCTGTATGAAGACGGCCAGGCCCAGCAGGCCGAAGACGATCGACGGAACCGCCGCCAGATTGTTGATGTTCACCTCCACGAGGTCGGTCCAGCGGTTCTTGGGCGCGAACTCCTCCAGATAGATCGCCGCGGCGATGCCGACGGGGAAGGAGATGAGGAAGCAGACAAGAAGCGCATAGAAGGAGCCCACCACGGCGCCGGCCAGGCCCGCAAGCTCCGGGAAGCGGCTGTCGGCGTTGAAGAACAGCCCCCAATTGAACGGTGTCGAGACCAGACCGCGGGCCTCCAGCGATTCGAAAAGCTCGATCTCGGCGTCGGAGACGCGGCGGCGGTCCTCGGGCAGGTTGCGGTCGATCACGCCCTTGTTGAGCTGGTCGAAGGGGTCAGAGGCAGGGACTTCGAGCGTGAAGGTCTGTCCCACGAGCCCGGGATTGGCAATCACATGGTTGCGCACAATGGTGGTGGCGCCGTTCGACAGGATCTTCGAGGCCGTGCGCAGCTCGCGCCGGTTCTCGATCTCGGGGAAGAGCGCCTGGACGGCGTTGGAAACCACGGCACGGAAGTTACCGGCGCCGGGATCTTCCGCCGGCACATTCTCGGGATCGGCGGTGAACTCGACGGCAATCTTCGTCTGCACGAAGGCGCTGTAGCCCGTCACGACCAGCGAAGCGATGAGGATGCCGAGCAAGCCGATCGCGACGAGGATGGAAACGAGCCCGTAGAGGCGCAGGCGGCGGTCGGCGGCATAGCGCCGCTTGCGCTTGGCCATCGCCTCCGGCGAGGACCAGTCGAAGGGCTTGGGGGCGGTGGCGGTCGTCTCGGACATGGGTCTACTCGTATTTCTCGCGGTAGCGGCGCACGATGCGCAGCGCCAGCACGTTCAGGCACAGCGTGACGACGAACAGGACGAGCCCCAGTGCGAAGGCCGAAAGCGTCTTGGGATTGTCGAAGGCCGTGTCGCCGATGAGCAGCGTGACGATCTGCACCGTCACCGTGGTCACGCCCTCCAGCGGGTTGGCCGTCAGCGTCGCGGTCAGACCGGCGGCCATGACGACGATCATCGTCTCGCCGATGGCGCGGCTGGCGGCCAGGAGGATGCCGCCGACGATGCCGGGCAGGGCGGCCGGCAGCAGAACCCTCGTCACGGTTTCCGCCTTCGTGGCCCCCATGGCGAAGGAGCCGTCGCGCATCGACTGGGGCACGGCGCGCAGCGCGTCATCCGACAGCGAGGAGATGAAGGGAATGATCATGATGCCCATCACGCCGCCGGCAGCCAGCGCGGAATTGGGCGAGATGGCGATGCCCATCATGCCGCCCGCCTGCCGGATGGCCGGCGCCACGGTGAGTACGGCGAAGAAGCCGTAAACCACGGTCGGCACGCCGGCCAGGATCTCCAGAACGGGCTTGATGATGCCGCGGACGCGCTCGTCGGCGAACTCGACGAGATAGATGGCGGAGAACAGCCCGACGGGGATGGCGACGAGGAGGGCGATCGCGGCGATCAGCAGCGTGCCGGTGAAGACGGGCACGGCGCCGAAGGCTCCCGTGCCGGCTACCTGGTCCTCGCGGATGGGGATCTGCGGCTCCCAGTTGAGCCCGAAGAAGAATTCGTGGGGCGGCACCAGGCGGAAGAACTGGATCGCCTCGTAGGTGAGCGACACGATGATGCCGAGGGTGACGATGATCGCCACAGCCGCCGACAGGATCATCACGATGTCGAGGGCGCGCTCGAAGTTCTGGCGGGCGCGAAACTGCGGCGCCATACGCGTGCGGGCCATGTAGAGCGCCAGCGCGGAAACCGACAGCGCCACCACCACCATCGCCCACTGCGCGATTGCCTGCCAGCGCTGATAGCGTTCGGCGGCGGCGCTGATCTCTGGTGAGGGTTCGGTGAAGATGCGCCCGGAGGCGACGTTCTTGATCTCGCTGAGATAGAGGGAAAGCTGGGACGGCGAGGCGCCCTGCTTCATGCTTTCCGGCAGCGAGGCGATGAGCAGCCGGTCGATCACACCGTCCTGGAACAGCAGCCAGAACACGACGAGCACGAGGGCAGGCAGGCCGACCCAAACCGCGGCGAAGGCTCCGTGATAGATCGGACGCGAGTGGACCTCCGCCCCATGCGCGGCGACGAACCGGCCCGCCGTCGAGCGCCCGACATAGAAGGCGATGAGCGACAGGGCCAGGATTGCGAGGAACAGGTATCCGGTCACGGCTGCCTACATCCGTTTTCGGCTGCGTTGGGTTTCATGCGTGCGGGCCGCGCGGTGTTCCGCGCGGCCCGGCCATTGTGTGCGTTACTGCGTGTAGCGGGTCAGGTTCTTGCCTTCGATGGCCGCGTTGCGGACCTCCTCGCGACGCTCGTCGGAGAGCGGGATGAGGCCGCGCTCCTCGAGATAGCCGCCGGGGCCCATCGCCTCCTCGGAGACATACTCCTCGACAAACTCCTGAAGGCCCGGGATGACGCCGCGATGGGCGTTCTTGACGTAGAAGAAGAGCGGACGGGAGACCGTGTAGCTCTCGTCGGCAATGGTCTCGGGCGTCGGCTTCACGCCTTCGACCGCCACCGCCTTCAGCGTGTCCTGGTTCTCGTAGAGGAAGGAGTAGCCGAAGATGCCGAGGGCGTTGTGGTCAGCCTGCAGGCGCTGCACGATCAGGTTGTCGTTCTCGCCGGCCTCGACGAAGGGGCCGTCGGTGCGCATGCGCTTGCAGACCTCGTCCTTGCGGTCGCCCTCGAGCGCCTCGATGGCGGGGAACTGTTCGCAGCCTTCCTCCATCACCAGCTCGACGAAGGCATCGCGCGTGCCGGAGGTCGGGGGCGGGCCGAACACGGTGATCTCGCTATCGGGCAGCGAGGGGTCGATCTGGTTCCAGCGCGTGTAGGGGTTGGCCACGATCTTGCCATCCACTTCGACTTCCGCGGCCAGCGCCTGGAAGATCTGCGCCTTGGTCAGGTCTATCTCCGGCCCCTCGACGGAATGGGCGATGGACAGGCCGTCAGAGCCGATCTGCACCTCGGTGACGCTGTCGACGCCGTTCTCCAGGCAGAGCTTGTATTCGCTCTCCTTCATGGCGCGGGAGGCACCGGTGATGTCGGGATAGTCGACGCCCACGCCGCCGCAGAAGATCTGCATGCCGCCGCCGGTGCCGGTGGACTCGGTCACCGGCGCGGGGAAGTCCGTCGCGTTGCCGAATTCTTCCGCCACCGCCTGGGTGTAGGGGAACACGGTGGACGAGCCGACGATGCGGATCTGATCGCGCGCGGCGGCAACACCCGCGGAGGCCGCAACGGCGAGCGCCGTGGCAGATGCCGAAAGAAGGATCTTTTTCATAAGGGCTACTCCCTGTTCGGAATTCGATGTGCCGCCAAGAGGGCGACGGGAGTGGCAATAACGGCCCTATGTAACAGTTGGATGACAGTTTCGTGTCATGGAGATTAAGTTTTCCAGTGGTTTTGCGGGCTGCTCCGCGCCGGGCGCGCTCATGCCGTCGCCGGCTGCGCCTTCTTTCCGCGCCCCGCCCAGCGCCCGATCTTCTCGAGCAGGGTCCGGGGGCTGATCGGCTTCGAAAGGTAGTCGTCCATGCCGGCCTCCAGACAGCGCTCCCGGTCGCCCTTCTGCGCGTGGGCGGTCACGCCGACAATGGGAACGCGCGGTCGGCCTTCCTCCTCCAAGCGGCGGATCGCGCCGGTCGCCTCCAGCCCGTTCATCTCGGGCATGGAAACATCCATCAGCACCAGCCGCGGATTGAGCTTGCGGTACGCCTCGACGGCGAGGCGGCCGTTGTTGACGATCCTGTAGCAATAGCCGCTCTCGTCCAGGATCTGGCTGAAGACGAGCTGGTTGACCTCGTTGTCCTCGGCCACCAGCACGTCGATGCCATGGGTCGCGTCGTCGTCCGCGGCCGGCTGCGGGGCCAGCACAGCCTCGCTGCTCTCGCCCATGTCCGGCTCTTCTGCTTCTGCTTCCGCTTCCGCTTCGGCTTGCGGTGCGCTGACGGCGGCGCCGGAGCGGTGTTTCTGGATCGTGTGGACGATCGTTTCCAGAAGACAGGCGGCGCGCGCCGGCTTGACGAGCTGGGCCTCGATGGCCAGCGCGCGGGCGCTGGCGGTGGGCACCGACTGGTCCACGGAGCTCAGGAAGACGAGCGGCGTGCCGGCGATGGCCGGGTTGGCGCGGATGGCGCGCGCCATGTCCAGGCCGGTCATGCCCGGCATCTGGTAGTCCACCACCGCGCAGTCCACCTGGATGCCCAGTCGCGCGGCCTCCTCCAGCACCCTCAGCCCCTCCTCGCCGCTTTCGGCCGCACAGGCGTCAAAGCCCCAATGGGCCATCTGCTCGGTCAGGATGGTGCGGTTGATGGCGTTGTCGTCGACCACCAGCACGCGGGCGCCCGTCACGTCGCGCGGGGCGACCTTGATGTGCGCGTCCTCCTCGGCATTGGGCAGCGTCAGGGTGAACCAGAAGGTGGAACCTTCGCCCTCCGTGCTTTCGACGCCGATCTCGCCGCCCATCATCGCCACCAGCCGCGAGGTGATGGCAAGGCCCAGCCCCGTGCCCTCGTGGCGGCGGGTGGAGGAGGTGTCGGCCTGGCTGAACTTGTCGAAGATGAGCTCCAGCTTGTCCTGCGGAATGCCGATGCCGCTGTCGCTCACCTCGACCTTCAGCCGCGTGCGTCCTTCTGCGGTCTCGCCCGTCACGTCCACCATCACATAGCCATGGTCGGTGAACTTGACGGCGTTGCCCAGAAGATTGGTGACGATCTGGCGGATGCGTCCGGCGTCTCCGATGAAGGTCTCGGGCAGCGAGGGATCGATGCGCACGATCATCTCCAGGTCCTTCTCCCTGGCGCGCGGGCTGACGAGCGTGGCAACGTCCTCCACCGCCTCGGCCAGCTTGAAGGGCTGCGGGTCGAGCACCAGGCGGCCGGCGTCGATCTTGGAGAAGTCCAGGATGTCGTTGATGATCGTCAGAAGCGCATTGCCCGACTTGACGATGATGTCAATGAAGGTTCTCTGCTTCTCCGTCAGCTCCGTCTTGGCCAGAAGCTCCGCCATGCCCAGCACGCCGTTCATCGGAGTGCGGATCTCGTGGCTCATGTTGGCGAGAAATTCCGACTTGGCCCGGTCGGCAGCGACCGCCTTTTCCTGAGCGATGCGCAGCTCCTCCTCGCGGCGCTTCAGCTCCGTGATGTCGCTCGTCGAGCCGATCAGATAGAGCGAGCCGTCGGAGGCGACCAGCGCGTTCTTGCGGGCAACCTGGTGGCGCACGCTGCCATCCGGGAGGGTGAAGGTCTCCTCCACCTCCTGGCACTGGCCGGAGCGCAGCACGGCGAGGTCCCCTTCCGTGAAGGCTTCGCCCTGCTCGCCGAAAAGTTCCATATCGGTCTTGCCGATCGCCTCCTCGCGCGACACGCCCACCAGGTCCGACCACCCCTTGTTGACATACATCAGCCTGAGGTCCGGCCGCTTGGCGTAGATGGCGACGGGAACGTTGTCGATGAGGTTGCGGAAGACCTCGTTCTCGCGCATGCTCTCCTGCAGCGCGTGCTCCCTTTCCTTCAGCTCGGTAATGTCCACCCGAACGCCGATGAAGGTGCCGTCGTCGGTGCGCGTGTCGAAAACCTTGAACCAGCGGCCGTCCGGGTTGCGCCGCTCGCTGATGCGGTGCCTTTCCCGGTAGCGGGCGGCATAGGCGTCGATCCAGGCCTGGGGATCGCGGTCGTAGAGCCCGTCGAGCGCCGGGTCCCCGCTGTCGCGGAAATAGCCGGCCTCGTGCGCCAGCGCCAGCGCTTCGCGCAGCGGCCTGCCGGGCTGCATGGCCGGCACCAGGGCAGGCAGGGCGTCGTGGATCTTCCTGTTGGCCAGCACGAAGCGGTCTTCCCGGTCGTAGATGACGACGCCGGCAGGAAGCGTCTCCAGAACGTCGGCCAGCCGGGCGCGCGCTTCCTGCGCATCGCGCTCGCGGCGCTTGAGGTCGGAGACGTCGAAGATCGTGCAGGCCACGTAGTCGCGGCCGTTCTGCAGGTGCACCCGGTTCTTGCGCACGATGCGGCTGCGGCCGATGCCCCTGAACTCGAAGTCCTCCTCGGTCGTGTAGTCCTCGCCCGTCTCCAGAACCTGTCTCTCGGAGGCTTCAAAGAGGGCGGCCTCCTCGGGCGAGACGAAATCGCCGCCCTTGCGGCCGATCATGTCGCGCGGCTCGACCCCGAAGAGTCCGGCAAAGGCCCTGTTGACGAGCACGAAGTCGAGATTGGCATCCTTCACGAAGATGGGGCTGGGAAGCCCGTCGAGCACGGCCTGGGCGAGCTTCCATTGCTCCACGGCGGCAATCGACGTCCCCATCTCGGAAAAGAGGCGACTGACGTCATGGCCGAAGCCGCGATAGCCGGCAAAACTGCCGTCCTCCCTGAAATACGGCATGCCGCTGGCGCAGATCCAGCGCCGCTCCCCGTCTGCCCCCGCCGTCTCGAAGACGAGATTGCTGAAGGGCTGGCGTGCGGCGATCGCGGCCAGATGCGGCGCCGGCCCCCAGATGCCTTCCTTGTTGTTGGCCACGGCCTTTGCCGCATCGAGGCGCGTGCGCCCGATGAGATGTTGCGGCTTCATGCCGGTGGCCGCTTCGAAACCCTCCGAAAGCCAAGTGAGCCGCAGCTCCTCGTCGGTTTCCCAGAACCATTCCGCCGCGAGCCGCAGCAGCTCGCCCATCTCCCGGCCGGAAAAGCCCGCACGGTCGGCCTGCGCCCTTGCCTTGTCGCCGTGCATTGGGACGTGCGCGCCATCGGGGCCGTGCCCGGCCGAAGCGTCTGTGCCCTTCACCCCCAAAAGACAGTCCTCTCGCAAACCCCCGGCTGCGGACTATGCCAGCCAAGCCTTAACGATTGGCTAAGCTTAACGGCGGCCTAACAGGGGCGGGACAGGGCGGCCGGACGCACACATCGAAAAGGCGCCCGCGGGCGCCTCTTCACGCGCCGTGGTGCGCAAGCGGCACCACGCAGGCCGGCATGGGCGCCTAGGATTCGTCCTCGACGGGGGCGTCAGGGGCGTTCTTGGCGATGCTTTCGGCGCAGTTGATGGCGTTGCGCTTGTCGGTATAGGTCTCCGATCGCACCATCGTCTCGCCATTGGAGGCCACAAAGCGGGTGAAGAACTCGCCGTTCTTCGAGCCGGCGATCTCGAACCGGTAGCCCGATCCGCTCTCGTCCTTGGTCAGATCGACAATCGGTGCGCCGGGTGCATTCCGCTTGATCGAATCGATGCAGTTCTTGGCGCTCGACTTGGCCTTGTAGCTCTCCGACCAGACCATGATCTCGGAGTTGTAGAGAAACTGGACGCCAAACTGGTCGTCCTTGCGGCTGACGATTTTGAACTTGTGCGGCATGACCCCTCCTGCACATCGGGAACGTGCAATGTTAGCCAGAGGAGACGCACAAACACAACCCCGCTTCCACAACCAACAGGCGAGATGCGGCACTGGATGTGGAGAACCGATAAAGCAATGAAGCGGTGCAAGACAATGGCACTCCCAAGGGGACTCGAACCCCTGTTTCCGCCGTGAGAGGGCGGCGTCCTAGACCGCTAGACGATGGGAGCATCTTTCGTGGGCGCGATATAATCGGGATTGCCGGCAAATGCAACAGGGGTGAGAGCACTTGCTCAAACAATCTTGTCTGCCGGCTGCAGGAGGTCCCACGGATTGCCGTAGAGATCGGTGAACACCGCAACGGTGCCGTAGTCCTCCTCCCGCGGCGCCTCGCGGAAGGCGACGCCGTTCTCGCGCATGGCGTGGTAATCCCGCCAGAAGTCGTCGGTATAGAGAAAGAGGAAGACGCGGCCGCCCGCCTGGCGGCCGATGGCGGCACGGCTTGCGGCCGTGTCTGCCCGCGCCAGCAGGAGGCAGGCGCCGCCCGCCTCCTGCGGCCCCATCACCACCCAGCGCTTGCCGCGTTCGGCAAGAGGCTTGTCCTCCAGAAGGGCGAAGCCCAGCTTGTCGCGGTACCAGGCAATGGCCTCGTCATAGTCGCGCACCACCAGCGTCGTCAGCGCGATGCGGCGGGCGGGTGCGGCGTTCATGGCACGTCGTGGACGATGGTGAAGCGGCCGACAGGCCGGCCCTCGGCCATGTCGTAGACGAGCATGGCCTCGCCGCCGGCGGCAAGCCGCAGATGCAGGCTCAGACGGTTGCCGGAGATGGCGTGGGAGAGGATGCGCGCGCCCGCCGGCAGGAGGATTTCCCCGGACAGCGCCTCGGCAGGAAGTGCGGCGGGGCTGCGGGCCTCGCCATTCTCGGCCGGCGCCATCGACTTGTAGACAAGGGCGACAACCACCGCCATAACCGCCGCGAACAGGATGGCGAGGTTGATGCCCATGAAACGCACGAGCTTGCGGCGCACGCGCTCGGCCGCCGGGTCCAGCGGCTTGTCTTCGTCGGTCTCTTGCGGCTGTGCCGGCGCGGCCATCGGATCCTCTGTCGCAGGACGTGTCGGAAATGAGCGCTCCTGATAGCGAAGCCGGCGGGGAATTGAAAGAGCTGACCGTGGAGGCCGCGGCGGCGGGGCGGCGGCTCGACCAGTGGCTGGCCGAGGCGCTGGCGCCCGGGCTTTCGCGCAGCCGCGTGCAGGCCCTGGTGCGCGCCGGGGCCGTGGCGCTCGACGGCCAGGCCGTCACCGAGCCGAAGCGCAAGGTCGCCGCCGGCGAGCGCTACCGGATTGCGCTGCCTGCGGCAGAAGCGCCGGCGCCGGAGGGCGAGCCCATCCCGCTCGATATTCTGTATGAGGATGCGGCGCTGATCGTTGTCGACAAGCCGGCCGGGCTTGTCGTGCATCCGGGGCCGGGAAACTGGACCGGCACGCTGGTCAATGCCCTCATCCACCATTGCGGCGACTCGCTGTCGGGCATCGGCGGCGTGCGCCGGCCGGGCATCGTGCACCGGCTCGACCGCGAGACGAGCGGCGTCATGGTGGTGGCCAAGACCGACCGCGCCCACAGGGCGCTTGCCGAGGCGTTCGCCGATCATGGGCGCAACGGCGATCTGGAGCGCGCCTATGTGGCCCTGGTGTGGGGCGTGCCGCCGCGCAGCTCGGGCACCATCGAGGCGGCGCTCGGCCGCTCCGTGCACGACCGGACGCTGCGCGCGGTGGTGCCCGAGGGCCGCCCCGATGCCCGCGCTGCCGTGACCCACTACAGGGTTCTGCAGCGCTATGGGCGGGAAGGAATTGCCGCCCTTGTCGAATGCCGGCTCGAAACCGGGCGAACGCACCAGATCCGTGTCCATATGGCGCATATCGGCCATCCGGTCATCGGAGACCCCGCCTATGGCCGGGCCTTCCGAACCAAGGCGCGGCGCCTGCCGCCGCCGCTGGCGGAAATGGCTGCGGCATTTCCGCGCCAGGCGCTGCATGCGCGCCTTCTGGCCTTCCGCCATCCCGAGACCGGGGATATAATGCGTTTCGAGGCGCCGGTTCCGGCCGACATGGCGGAACTGATCGAGCGCTTCTCCCGTTTGTAGCTGAAGACCCGTTTGTAGCCGAAGAATGGTACAGAGTCGCCGGCCGGAAGCGGTCACGATTTGTTGACCGGAAGCAGAAGGTTTTGCCTTTCGGAATTTGTTCCTATATAACCACGTGGCGCGGTGCGCGCTGATGCGGCCGTGCCTTTCTGTCCGCCTAAGACAGGGGACGATACAGAAGATGAGGAGGGTGCTGTCATGGCCCAGACATTGCCGAGTGTTGTTTCGGGGGAAGGTGGTCTTACCCGCTATCTCGAGGAAATCCGCCGTTTTCCCATGCTGCAGCCGGAAGAGGAGTACATGCTTGCGAAGCGCTATCGCGAGCATGGCGACCCCGACGCTGCGCACAAGCTGGTGACCAGCCATCTGAGACTCGTGGCGAAGATTGCCATGGGCTATCGCGGCTACGGCCTGCCCATCGGCGAGGTGATCTCCGAGGGCAATGTCGGCCTTATGCAGGCCGTCAAGAAGTTCGAGCCCGAGCGTGGCTTCCGGCTGGCCACCTATGCCATGTGGTGGATCAAGGCAGCGATTCAGGAATATATCCTGCGTTCGTGGAGCCTGGTGAAGATGGGCACCACGGCCAATCAGAAGCGCCTGTTCTTCAACCTGCGCAAGGTGAAGGGCAAGATTCAGGCGCTCGACGAGGGCGATCTCAACCCCGAGCAGGTCACCGAAATCGCCACCAGGCTGAATGTGAGCGAGGAGGAGGTGATCTCCATGAACCGCCGGCTGTCCGGCGATGCCTCGCTCAACGCGCCCATCCGCGCCACGGAAGGCGAGTCCGGCGAATGGCAGGACTGGCTGGTGGACGAGCATGACAACCAGGAGGATATGCTGGTCGAGCAGGACGAGCTCGAACAGCGCCGCCGCATGCTGGAGGATGCGATGGAGGTGCTCAACGAGCGCGAGCGCCGCATCTTCGAGGCGCGGCGGCTTTCCGACGAGCCGCTGACGCTGGAGGAGCTCTCCAGCGAGTTCGACATCAGCCGTGAGCGGGTGCGCCAGATCGAGGTGCGCGCCTTTGAAAAGGTGCAGGAGGCGGTGAAGGCTTCGGCGCGGAAGCAGGCCCAGGCCACCCTTGCCGCCCGCAGCGAAGGGGAGGGTGCGGCCGCCTGACGGCCGCATCGCGCTCCCGCCGGGCGGCTCCTATCCGCTCGATGCCCTCTGCCAGGCAGCCAGCGCCTCGTTGAAGATCCGGTCGCCGGGCACGCCCTTTTCCAGCGTCATGAGGGCGCGGCGTCCCGACGAATAGACGATCGGGATGTCGATCCAGCTCTGCCGCCGCATCAGCAGGGTGTTGGCCTGCACGTCGGCCGGGCTGTCGCTCAACGCCACCAGAAAGAAGCCGTCCGCGATCTTGGCGGGAATGCCCAGCAGCGGGTTGCCCGTGTCCTGCTCGGTGCGTTTCATCGTCACCCGCAGCACATTGTCGACGCCGCCCTCGGCGAAGTCGTCGGGCGTCAGGAAAATCAGCTCCATGATGTGGCTGGCCGGCAGCGACTGGTCGACATTGCGCCGGATGGTCATCTTGAGCTGCAGGTCCTTCTCGGGAATCCGCGCCTCGGCCTGGATGGTGGGTTCGGGCGGCAGGTCGTTGCCGGGCGACTCCTCGACGATCGACCAGACCACGGTGCCCGTCTCGGCCGAGCCCTGGGAGGCGCTGGTGCGCTCCTCGTAGAAGAACGCCTTCTGCCCGACGGGCAGGGCCTGGCCGTTCTGGGCGCCTTCCGCCTGCGCGGCCTCTCCGTCCTGGGTGGCGGCGGCGATGGAGGTGCCTTCGCCCGGGCCGGCCTCGCCGCCGGCGGGGCCGGGGTCGACCTCCCTTCCATCCGGCAGCAGGCGCTGGGTGAACTTGTCGGATTGCGCAGTGCTTTCCGGCGCTGCCGCCTGGGGCTGCTCGCGGACCGGCGCCTCGGGCTCCACGCGCGCCGTCTCCTGCGCCTCCTCCTCCTCGGGCGGTGCCGCCGTATCCCCGTCCTGCACCATCATCTGCTCGAAACCTTCATGGCCGGCGAGTCGCGCAAGATCATCGCGGTAGAACCAGCCGCCCGCAGCGGCCGCGCCAAGCAGCAGAACCAGCAGCACCAGCGCCACCAGCCCGCCTCTCCGGCGCCGCTCGGGCGTGGCCGCCTCGTCTGCGCCGAAGGTCTCCTCCTCCGCCGGTTCCGCCAGCCGCTCCGCCGCCTCGGAGAAGGGTTCGGGCTGGCCGGCAGCCGTCTCGTAATCGGGCCAGGCCGGCGCGGCTGCATCGGCGTGCAGGTCCGGTTCCTCGTCCTGCGGGGTTGGCGCCTCCGCCTCCCGCGTCTCTTGGGCGGGCAACGGCTCATAGGACCATGCGGCGGGTTCGGGCTCGGCGGCCGCCGGTTCGGGCTCATCCTGCGCCGGGGCAGGGATGTCCGCGCCCGCCTGCTCCTCGTCGGGCGCCGGCTCGCGGGACCGCGCGGCGGGTTCGGACGCATCTTCGACCGCAGGCGCCTCCTGCGCCGTCTCCTGCGGGGCCTCCGGCCATGTCTCCTGCGGCCATGTCTCCTGGGGTTCGGCCTCCGCCGCCGGCGTCTCGGCCTGCGGCGGGGCGGCAAACTCGGCCTCCACCGTTTCGATGGCTTCTTCCAGAAGCCTCTTCTGCCGTGCGGCAAGCTCCGGCGGCGGCGGCGGAGACACGGCGGCCAGCTTGGCCTCGATGGTGGCGCGTGCCTTCTCGTAGACCCTTGCCCGTGCGTCGGGGGTGTTCTCCTTCAGAGCGCCGATCGTCTTGCGCAAAACCGCAGCAAAATCCGCCATGCCTTAACTGTCCGCTTCTGCCCTCTCGCCGCCCGAGATTCACCGCACCATGCACGAAATTGTGGTGACTCTACAGCATGGCCCTGAACAATGGAATCGCCTTCTGAAGGATCAATTCGTAGATTCAAAGCCTTAGCGTTTTTTCCCCTCTCCGCGCTAGTCCTGGAAGGGGTCGGTGACCAGGATCGTGTCCTCCCGTTCCGGGCTGGTGGACAGAAGCGCCACCGGCGCGCCGATCAGCTCCTCGATGTGGCGCACATATTTCACCGCCTGCGCCGGCAGGTCGTTCCAGCTGCGTGCGCCGCGCGTCGTCTCCTTCCAGCCCTCCAGGGTCTCGTAGATCGGCTCGAGCCGGGCCTGCGCGCCCTGGCTGGCCGGCAGATAGTCGATCGTCTGTCCGTCGAGCCTGTATCCGGTGCACACCCTCACCTCGTCAAGCCCGTCGAGCACGTCGAGCTTGGTGAGCGCGATGCCGTTCATGCCATTGGCCACCACCGCCTGGCGCACCAGCACCGCGTCGAACCAGCCGCAGCGCCGCTTGCGCCCCGTCACCGTGCCGAACTCGTGGCCCTGCGTGCCGAGGAATGCGCCGATGTCGTTGTCCTGCTCGGTGGGAAAGGGGCCCTCGCCGACGCGGGTCGTATAGGCCTTGGTGATGCCCAGCACATAGTCGACGGCGCCCGGCCCCAGCCCGCAGCCGGTGGCGGCCTGGCCGGCCACCGTGTTGGAGGAGGTGACGAAGGGATAGGTGCCGTGGTCGATGTCGAGCATGGTGCCCTGCGCGCCCTCGAAGAGGATGCGCCGCCCGGCCCGGCGCGCATCGTCCAGCACCTTCCACACGCGGTCGACGAAGGGCAGCACCTTGTCGGCCACCGAGGACAGTTCCTCCATCACCGCGGCGTGGCCGACTTCGGCATGGCCCAGCCCGCGGCGCAGCGCGTTGTGGTGGGTGAGAAGCCGGTCCACCTTCGCCGGCAGCGTCTCCATATTGGCAAGGTCCAGCGCGCGGATGGCGCGCCGGCCCACCTTGTCCTCATAGGCCGGCCCGATGCCGCGCCGCGTCGTGCCGATGCGGGTGCCGGAGTTGGAGGCCGCATCCTCGCGAAAACCGTCGAGCTCGCGATGCAGCGACAGGATGAGAGCCGTGTTCTCGGCAATCTTCAGGTTCTCGGGCGTCACCGCGACGCCCTGTTCCTTCAGGCGCTCCACCTCGGCGACGAAGGCATGCGGATCGAAGACGACGCCATTGCCGATCACCGAAAGCTTGCCGGGCCGCACCACGCCGGAGGGAAGCAGGGAAAGCTTGTAGCTCACCCCGTCGATCACCAGCGTGTGGCCGGCATTGTGGCCGCCCTGGAAGCGCACCACCACGTCGGCGCGCTCCGACAGCCAGTCGACAATCTTTCCCTTGCCCTCGTCGCCCCACTGCGAGCCGACGACCACAACATTTGCCATGCGTGCATCCTTCCTGGCCGGGTGCGCCGGGCACACCCGCTGATCGTGTCAAACCCTGGGCTCTATACCGTCATGCGGGCGGCGATGCGACCCCCCTTTGCGGTTCCCCGGATCCAGGGCTGCCGAGGCCCTCTCGCCGCTGTCGATTTACGCGGGCCGGCGAAGCGGCTATTGCGTCGGGCTGGTTCGACGGCCGGCGGGACGCGCTCATGCATCAAAACAGGGCTTATGCCATTCTTCTGCTCACCACGCTCTTCTGGGGCGGCAATGCGGTGGCCGGCAAGCTGGCGGTGGGCCACGTCTCGCCCTTCGCGCTCACCTTCCTGCGCTGGGCACTGGCGCTCGCCATCCTGTTGCCGCTGGCGTGGAAGCCGCTGCGCCGCGACTGGCCGCTGGTGAAGGCCAACCTGCCGCTTCTCATGTTCCTCGGCATGCTGGGCTTCACCCTGTTCAACGCCTCCATGTACAGCGCGCTCACCTTCACCTCCGCCGTCAACGTCTCGATCGAGCAGGCGGCCATTCCGATGGCCATCATCGCGCTCAACTTCTGCCTGTTCAAGGTGCGGGCGACAAGGCTGCAGCTCGCCGGCTTCGTGCTGTCGCTTCTCGGCGTGTCGCTGACGGCCAGCCATGGCGACCTTCGCCGCCTGACGGGCCTCGACATCAATGTCGGCGATCTGCTGATGATGCTCGCCGTCCTGGCCTACGGCCTCTACACGGTGCTGCTGCGCTTCAAGCCGCAGATCCACTGGCTGAGCACCATCGCCGTGCTGGCCGCCTCGGCGCTTTTGGCCTCGCTGCCCTTTCTCGCCTGGGAACATGCGAGCGGCCGTCTCCTCCTGCCGGATGCGCGCGGCTGGGCGATCGTTGCCTATACCGCGCTTTTCCCGTCCATCCTGTCGCAGGTCTTCTTCATTCGCGGCAATGAGCTCATCGGCGCGAACCGTGCCGGGCTGTTCGTCAATCTGGTGCCGATCTTCGGCACGCTGCTGTCGATCCTCATCCTGGGCGAGACGTTCCAGCTTCATCATGCGGTGGCGATGGCGCTGGTCTTCTGCGGCATCTGGCTGGCCGAATACAGCGGCCGCAGGGCCGCTGCCGCCCCAGCGCGCATGCGCGCGCCGATGGACGGGTCATAGCCGGGGGAAAGCGCCCGCCGGCCGCCTCAGGCGGCCACCTGCAGTGCGCCGGGGCCGGGCGTGGCGCCGGGCGGGCATTTGCCCAGGATGATCATGCCCAGCACGTCGTCCTCCGTCACCTCGCCGGGGCGCGCCGTGCCCACCACCTGGCCGTTCTTCATCACCACCACCCGGTCGGCCAGATCGAAGACGTCGTGGATGTCGTGGCTGATGAGGAAGATGCCGATGCCGTCCTTCTTGAGCTGGCGCACCAGGTCGGAGACCTGCGCCGTCTCCTGGGGTCCGAGCGCCGCCGTCGGCTCGTCCATGATGAGGATGCGTGCGTTGAAATAGATGGCGCGGGCAATGGCCACGGACTGGCGCTGCCCGCCCGAAAGCTTGCTGACCGGCTCCTTGAAGCGCTGGAACCGCGGGTTGAGCCGCCCCATCACCTTGCGCGTCTCCGATTCCATGGCCACGTCGTCGAGCGTGCCCCACGGGGTCATCAGCTCGCGGCCGAGGAAGAGGTTGGCAGCCGCGTCCACATTGTCGGCGAGCGCCAGCGTCTGGTAGATCGTCTCGATGCCATAGCGCTTGGCGTCGCGCGGGTTGGCGATCTGCGCCCTTTCGCCGTTGACGAAGATCTCTCCCGAATCGCGCTTGTAGGCGCCGGAGAGGATCTTGATCAGCGTCGACTTGCCGGCGCCGTTGTGGCCGACGAGCGCCACCACCTCTCCGGGAAAGAGCTCGACCGAGACATCCTCCACGGCGTGGATGCCGCCAAAGGCGATGGAGATGTTCTTCATCTCCACGAGCGGTGTCTTGTCTGCCATGGTCTCCTCCCTATTTCACGCGCCTGCGGTAGAGCGTGTCCAGCCACACGGCCAGCACCAGCACCGCGCCGACCACGATGTTCTGCAACGGCGTGTCGATGCCCAGAAGCACCATGCCCGAGGCCAGCGATTGCATCAGCACGGCACCGATCATGGCGCCGGCCACCGTGCCCACGCCGCCGCCGAGCGAGGTGCCGCCGATGACGGCGGCGGCGATGACCAGCAGCTCGTCCAGCGTGCCGGCCGCATTGGTCGCCGCGTTGAGGCGGGCCGTCGTGATGGCGGAGGAAATCGAGGCCAGCACCCCCATCAGGATGAAGATCTTCATCACCACCCAGCGGGTGTTGATGCCGGCCAGCTCGGCCGCCTCCGGGTTGCCGCCAATGGCGAAGACATAGCGGCCGAAGCGCGTGCGCAGGGTCAGGAACGTCATGACCACGCCGACGCCCAGCGCCATCAGCACCGGAATGGCGATGCCGTGGGCGATGAACATCCCGCCCTCGGGAATGACGATGTTGTTGGCCTCGGCATAGCGCCGCACGATGCCGATGGGCCAGGGATAGGAATTGGCCACCGCCACGGCGCCCAGAACGAGCGCGCTGCCGACGATGCCGAGAAAGGCCTCTGCCCAGAGCGGGCGCAGCGGAAAGTTGAACTTCCGTCGCTGCCTGCGGCCCTGGATCAGCAGAAGGATGATCGCCGCGCAGGCGGCAAGGCCCACCACCCAGCTCCAGAAGGCGCCGATTGCGCCGTCCGGCCCGCCGCCCATTAGGCGGAAGGTGGCATCCATGGGCGCGACCGTGCGGCCGCTCGTCACCCACCAGGCGGCGCCGCGCCATACCAGAAGTCCGCCCAGCGTGACGATGAAGGCGGGCACGCCGAGGAAGGCGATGATGTAGCCGTGCAGCGCGCCGATCAGCGCACCGGTCAGCACGCCCACGGCAAGGGCCACGAGCCAGATGGCGGGATGACCGAAGCCCAGAATGTCGGGCAGGATCTCGGCCTGGGTGACGCCCATCACCATGCCGACAAAGCCGAGCAGCGAGCCCACCGAAAGGTCGATGTTGCGGGTGACGATCACCAGCACCATGCCCGTGGACATGATGGCCACGGAAGCCGACTGCACGGACAGGTTCCACAGGTTGCGCGGGGTGAGGAACAGACCGCCCGAGAGAAGATGAAAGCCGATCCAGATGAGGGCCAGCGCTCCCAGCATGCCGAGCATGCGCGTGTCGAGCTCTGTCGCCTTGAGAAACCGCGCCACCGCGCCTGTCTGCGCGTGCGAGGCGCCTTGTGAGGGTGCTTGAGACGTCGCGTCCGCCATTCTGCCGTTCTCCTGCCCTGCCGCAGTCGGATTGAGAAAACGCCGCGGCCCGTGGGCAGGCCGCGGCGCTTCGTCATGTCCTGCCGGCTGTCAGCCGCAGACCTCGACCGTGCCGGGTGCAACACCCTGGCAGACGACGTCCTTCGACACCCAGCCCGCGTCGATCACCACGTCGAGATTGTCGCGGGTGATCGGGACCGGCTTCAGGAAGACCGCGTTCATCTCGACGCCGTTCGGCCCGTCGGACCATTTCACGGCGCCCTCGATGTCCTCCATGGCCGTGCCTTCGGCCAGCGCGTTGGCGATCTGGGCAGCCGCCTTTCCGAGGTCGCGCGCATCCTTCCACACGGAGACCGTCTGCGTGCCGAGCGCGATGCGGTTGAGCGCGGCGTGGTCACCGTCCTGGCCGGAGACCGGCACGCTGCCGGCGAGGCCCTGGGCTTCGAGCGCGGCCACCACGCCGCCCGCCGTGCCGTCATTGGAGGCGACGACGGCATCCACCTCGTTGTTGTTGGCCGTCAGGATCTGCTCCATGTTGCGCTGCGCGTTGGCGGGCAGCCAGCCATCGGTGTAGGCTTCGCCCACATTCTTGATCTTGCCGGAATCGATCGCCTCCTGCAGAACCTCCATCTGCCCCTCGAACAGGAAGTCGGCATTGGGGTCGGCGGAGGAGCCCTTGATGAAGGCGTAGTTGCCTTCCGGCTGCACCTCGTAGACGGCGCGCGCCTGCATGCGGCCGACCTCCTTGTTGTCGAAGGTCAGGTAGAAGGCGTTCGCATTCTCGATCAGGCGGTCGTAACCGATAACGGGAATGCCCTCGTTGACCGCCTTTTCAACCGCCGGCCCGATGGCGGAGGCATCCTGCGCCAGGATGATGAGCGCGTTGGCGCCCTGCGCGATGAGCGATTCCACGTCGGTCAACTGCTTGGCGGGCGAAGACTGCGCATCGGCGGAGATGTAAGTGTTGCCGTCGGCCTCGATCTGCGCCTTGATCGCCGCCTCGTCGGTCTTCCAGCGTTCCTCCTGGAAATTCGACCAGGAAACGCCGATCACCTTGCCCTCGGCAAGTGCGGATACCGACATCGACAGGGACAGCGTAAGGCCCGCCAGAAGGGCGGTTGCAGCTTTTCTCATGATTTCCTCCCGAGCCCGCTTGGGGCATAGGTTTCGCTTGCTTGTAGAAGGCCCATTTTTTCGAGCCTCGAAAAAATAAATGACTCACGTTCAACCCCGTGTCAATATGACATTTCAGGCGGCTGGCGCGAGACGAGGGGCGCCGGCACCACCCAGGAGGGAGGAGACGGAGTGACCGCGGGTATCCGCCACGACGAGATGCGCAAGCGCAACCGCGCGCTGGTGATTGCCGCCGTGCGCCGGGCCGGCCAGCCCTCCCGCACGGAGATTGCCCGGCAGACCGGGCTCAGCCACTCCACCATCTCGGCCATCGCCTCCGACCTCATCGAGGAGGGCATCATGCGCGAGGTCGGGCAGGGGGAGGCGGCGCCGGCCCGCCGCGGGCGCCCGCAGGTGGCGCTGGGGCTCGACCCCGAAGCCGCCTCCGTGGCCTGCCTCCATCTCTCCTTCAACAGCCTGTCGGCGGTGCTGGTCGACTACCGGGGCCGCGTCATCGACAGCCGGCTGCACCGGCTGGAGACATTGCGGCTCAGCCGCGAGGCGCTGCTTGCGGCGGCGGTCTCGGCGGTGCGGGAGATTTCGGCCGGACGCGGCAACTTCCTGCGCATCGCCGTCGCCGTGCAAGGCATTACCGATGCCGCCGGCAGCCGCATGCTGTGGTCGCCGATCACGCCGCACAGCGATCTCGATTTCGGAGGCGCGCTGGAGGCCGCCTTCGGCGTTCCGGTGACCGTGCAGAACGATTGCAACATGATCGCAGCCGCGCTGCGCTGGCGCAACCCGCGGCGCTATCGCGACAATTTCGTCGCCATCCTGCTCTCCCACGGCATCGGCATGGGGCTGATGCTGAACGGCAAGCTGTTCACCGGCACCCGTTCCTCGGCGGGCGAGTTCGGCCACATGATCCACAGGCCGGAGGGCGCGCTCTGCCGCTGTGGCAAAAGGGGCTGCATCGAGGCCTATGCCGGCAACTACGCCATCTGGCGGCGGGCGCGCGGGCGCAGCGCCATGGAAGAGCCCGTCGCCGATGTGGAGCCGGGCGAGATGGAGGCGCTGGCGGCCATGGCGCGGCAGGAGGAAGGGCCGGCGCGCCAGGCATTCCGCGAGGCGGCAGAGGCCATCGGTTACGGAATCGGCAGCCTGTTCGCGCTGATCGACCCCGCGCCGGTGGCCATCGTCGGCCAGGGAACGGCGGCTTTCGACATTCTGGAGCCGGAGATCCGTGCCGCCCTGGCCAGGACGGCCGGCGGCCAGCACGCCGATGCCATTTCCTTCGAAACCTGGCCGGACGAGGAGCCGTTCATCCAGCATGGCTGCGCCATGACGGCGCTTTCCGGCCTCGATTGGGAGGTGTTCGGCCCCGGAATGGGGGGTAGGTCGGCCGAAAACGGGCGTATCGTCGCCTGAAACGGGGGTATCCCGGCCGCTACCTGGGAGGGAGGCTCAGGCGGCCAGCACCCGGCCCACGCGATCGCGCAGCTCCGCCAGGGTGAAGGGCTTGTTGACCACGCCGTACACCGTACCCTCCAGCTCGGCGGCGCGCTCGCGCTGCTCGGCGAAGCCGGTCATCAGCAGAAGGCGAAGGCCGGGATAGGCGCCGGCTGCGGCGCGCGCCACCTCGATGCCGTCCATCACCGGCATCCTGATGTCGGAGAGCACGAGGTCGAAGGCGCCCCGCGCCTCCTCGATCCTGCGCAGCCCTTCCGCGCCGTCCTCGGCGGTCTCGACCTGATGTCCGGCGGCGGCGAGCGCGCGGGCGGTGAAGGTGCGCACGGACGGGTCGTCCTCGATGATCAGCAATCTGGCCATGACGGCAGTGTTGCCATCAATCTCTTAACAGTTTGCTGAAGGGGCGGAAGGTCACGCATCGCCTTTCACGATGCCGACGAAGGGCAGCTCGCGGAAGGCATGCGCCACATCCATGCCGTAGCCGACCACGAAATAGTCCGGGCATTCAAAGCCCACGAAATCGGCCTCCAGGCTTGCCTGGCGGCGCGAGCGCTTGTCGAGCAGAACGGCGATGGAGACGGATCTGGCGCCGCGCGAGAGCATCAGCTCGCGGGTGAACTTCAGCGTCCTGCCCGACTCCAGAATGTCGTCGATCAACAGGATGTCGCGGCCCTTCACGTCGTTGTCGATGTCGCGCAGCACCTTGATCTCGCCGCTGGTGGTGCCGGCGCCGTAGCTGGAGATCATGATGAACTCCACCTCCGGCGAGATGCCGGCATCGTGCATGGCGCGGATCAAGTCCGCCGCGAAGATGAAGGAGCCCTTGAGGATCGACACGACCAGCAGGTTGTCGTGGTTGCGCGCGGCAATCTCCTTGGCAAGCTCCAGGTTGCGCCGGGCAATCGCCGAGGCCGAGAAGAGAACTTCGATTTCCTTGCCGCGCACGACGGGCATGGCTGTCGCTACTCCCTGAACGTCACCGAGACCGACTTCACCCCTTCCTTAGGGGCGGCGAGGCGGCCGGAGAAGGAGAAGCGTTCGCCCGCCGCGAGCAGCCTGCCGTTTGTCCCCAGGAAATAGTGGGTCGTGCGGCCGCTCCTGTCCAGCACATTGATGGCGAGATCGGGCAGACGGGCGGCGGAGGCCCCGCCATTCGCCGCCTCGCCATCGATGAGGAGGAGGGCGCGCGCGCCGCCGTGCTCGATGCGGCTTTCAAGCCGTGCGATGTGCAGGCCGGCCGCTTCCCGCGCGCGAAAGGCCGCCTGCCGCTCGAAGGCGGCATGGCCGCCCGAAACCCAGAAAGCGCCCGCCGCGGCCAGAAGGCAGCCCGCCCAGAACAGCGCGCCGCCGCCGCCCCGGCGCGCGGGGCGCGCCGCGCCGCGGCGCAGCCAGTCGAGCCCGGCGGGCGGGACCGCCGCCATGGCCCGCGGTGGCGCGGCCTCCCGGCCGGGCGCCAGCGTTTCATATTCCGCCTCCACGATGTCGGCGGGCGGCGGCGGGCCTGCGCCGGCAGGCCGCCCCTCGACAAGGATCTCGCCCGAAATGGGCACCGGGCTTTGCTTTTCGGGCATTCGCAGAAGAACCGTTCTTTCGCCGCCAGCCATTCTTCGCTAAAGCAAAATGGTTAACGCTTCGCCATTGCGCGCTTTTCGCGGCGCCGTTAACCGCCGGTTAACCATGCGCCCCGAAGGTCGGCGCGGCATGGGCGGAGGCAGGTTCCGCCACGCACAGCAGGCAAGGCGCCCCCGTGATACGGTTCGAGAATGTTGGCCTCAGATACGGCATGGGTCCGGAGGTGCTCCGCGACGTTTCCTTCGTCCTGCCGGAGCGCTCGTTCCAGTTTCTGAGCGGCCCGTCGGGCACGGGCAAGACGACGCTTCTGCGCCTTCTCTTCCTGTCGCTCAAGCCGACACGCGGCCTCATCACCATTTTCGGCAAGGACCGCTCGCGCATCACGCGCGAGGAGCTGCCGCACATCCGCCGGCGCATCGGTGTCGTCTTCCAGGATTTCCGCCTGCTCGACCATATGACGACCTATGAGAACGTCGCCCTGCCGCTGCGCGTGCGCGGCCGGGAGGAGGCGAGCTATCGCGCCGATGTGGTGGAGCTTCTCAAATGGGTGGGGCTGGGCGAGCGGATGCATGTGCTGCCGCCGGTGCTGTCGGGCGGCGAGAAGCAGCGCGCGGCCATCGCCCGCGCGCTCATCGAGCAGCCGCGCATCCTGCTTGCCGACGAGCCGACCGGCAATGTCGATCCGCAGCTTGCGCGCCGCCTCCTGCGCCTGCTGATCGAGCTCAACCGAATGGGAACCGCCGTCGTCGTCGCCACGCACGACATCGGGCTGATGGACCAGGTGGATGCGCGGCGCATGGTGCTTTCGGGCGGAAGGCTGGAAATCTATGACTAGCCCCAAGGCTTCCAGACTTCTGCTTCCCGCCGCCAGGCTGAAGGAGACGGTCAGCGCCGGTATCCGGCAGCAGGCGGCGCGGACGCTGGAGCGCCGCCGGCTGACGCCCATCGTGCCGCCCGACAGCATCGCCGGGCGTGCCATGGTGCTGGTCATCGCCATCATGACCTTCCTGTCCTGCCTGACGCTGGGCGCGGTGACGCTGGTGCGTGACACCGCCGCCGCCTGGCAGACCGAGATTGCCCGCGAGGCGACGATCCAGATCAAGCCTGCGGAAGGGCTCGACATGGAGGGCGCGCTGGGGCGGGCGCGCGCCGTCGCCGCCTCCTACCGCGGCGTGCGCGGCGCCACCATCGTCGACCGCGCGGCCACCGCGCGCCTTCTGGAACCGTGGCTGGGGCCGGGGCTCGACATCGACGAGCTGCCCGTGCCGCGGCTCGTCATCGTCACCATCGACCCGGTGGAGCGGCCGGATTTCGCGGCCATGCGCGCCGAGCTGGCCGAGGCCGTGCCCAGCGCCGTGCTCGACGATCATCGCGGCTGGGTGGACCGGCTGGTGGCCATGGCGCGCACCACCGTGACCATCGGCATGGCCGTGCTGGGGCTCATGCTCTCGGCCACCGCGCTTACCGTCATCTTCGCCACGCGCGGAGCCATGGCGGGCAACGGGCATGTGATCGAGGTGCTGCATTTCGTGGGTGCGGAGGCACGTTTCATCGCCCGCGAGTTCCGTCGCCACTTTCTGATCGCCGGAACGCGCGGCGCGGCGGCCGGCGGGGCGGCGGCCGTCATCGTCTTCGTCGTCTTCTCCTGGTGGTCCTCGCGCAATGTCGCCACGCCGGAGGGCGACCAGACGGCGGCGCTGTTCGGCAATTTTTCCATCGGCCTGTCCGGCTATCTGGGCGTGGCGCTGGTGGTGCTGCTCATTGCCGGGCTGACGGCGGCCACGTCCCATTTCACCGTCATGGCTCATCTGAAGCGCATCGAGACATGAAGTCACGCCCGGAGACCGCGCGTAACGCTTTGTGTCCGGCCGTGGGGCCCATGGCTAGCCCTCGCCGCAATTGAAGGTTAATCATGCGCCATGAGCGAGATTGCGGGCATATCGGCCAGGGCTGATTCGCAGCGCCAGCGCGGGTGGCGGATCGTGCGCGCCGCCGCTGCATGCCTTGCCGCCTGCGGCTTTGCCTTCCTTCTGGGCTTCGTCGCGTTCGTCGACCATGTGGCGCATCTCGAAGTGCCGAAGGAGCTGCGCCCTGCCGATGGCATCGTGGTGCTGACCGGCGGCCAGTCGCGCATCGGAACGGGGCTCGACCTGCTCAAGGCGGGCAAGGCCAAGCGACTGCTCATCAGCGGCGTCCACCCGGCCGCCCGGCGCGACGACCTGCGGCTTGCCATCGGCGGCGACCGGCAGCTCTTCAACTGCTGCGTGGATATCGACCGGGCGGCGCTGAACACGGTCGGCAATGCCGAGGAAAGCGCCAAATGGGTGGGCGCGAACACCTATGCCAGCCTGATCGTGGTGACCAACAACTACCATATGCCGCGCAGCCTTCTGGAGATGCGCCGCCTTCTGCCCGCGGCCGACCTGCAGCCCTATCCGGTGGTCAACACGCCGCTCAGGGACGCAAGCTGGCTTGCCAAGCCGAACGCGCTGCGCGTGCTGTTCACCGAATATGTGAAATACACCGCCGCGCTTGCACGCGGCCTGCTGCCCGCCGCACAGCCGCAGCCGCAACCCGTGGAGGTGCGCGCCCGGCCGGTGCGCGCCACCGCTTCCGCGCAGTGAACGGTGCCGATTTTCGCCGACGGGCTTTGCGAAGAGCCGCGCCCGGGGTTAAAGGGCCTGCGGACCATCCGCACTGTCGCTTCGGGAACCTCGCATGCTCTTTCTCCGCTCGCTGGCGTTCAATGTCGCGTTCTATCTGAACCTCATCGTCCAGATGATCCTCTGGACACCGCTCTATTTCGCGCTGCCGCGCAGACGGGCGTGGTTCGTGCCCAAGGTATGGGCGGCCTCCAGCCTGTGGCTGCACCGGGTGCTGGTCGGCGCGCGGGCGGAGTTCTGCGGGCTTGAAAACCTGCCCGAGGGGCCCTGCATCATCGCGCCCAAGCACCAGTCCTTCTGGGACACCATCGCCTTCCTGCCCCACATTCCTGACGCGCTCTACATCCTCAAGCGGGAGCTGATGTGGATCCCGCTGTTCGGCTGGTACGTGGCCAAGATGCGCATGATCCCGATCGACCGCGGCAGCCGCGCCAAGGCGCTGCGCCAGGCGGTGCGGATCGCCCGCGAGCGCCTGAAGGAGAACCGCCAGCTCATCATCTATCCCGAGGGCACGCGCCGCCCGCCGGGGGCGGAACCGGCCTACAAATACGGCATCGTGGAGCTTTATGCACAGCTCAACGTGCCGGTGGTGCCGGTGGCGCATGTGGCCGGGCTCTACTGGCCGCGCCGCCGCTTCATGCGCTATCCGGGCACCATCCGTGCCCGCTTCCTGCCGCCCATCGAGCCCGGGCTCCCGCGCGAGGCGTTTCAGGAGCGGCTGATCCGCGAAACGGAAGCCGCCTGCGACGCGCTGCTTCTGGAAGCGGCGGAAGGCCCGAACCCGCCGCCCCTGCCGGAGACGGCGCAGCGCCGGCTGAGGCAGCTCAGGGGCGCGGTGGCGGAGAGCTGAGTCCCGCCCCGTCCGGCCAGGAATCGGTGATCCTTGCTGCCACCGCCTCCAGCCAATGGTCGCGGATGCCCAGCGCCTTCAGGTGGGCGAGCGTGTTGAGCACATATTCTTCGTTGCGGCCGGACTGGCCGACGGCGCCCGAGACCCTCAGCGCCGCATGCTCGGGGTCGAGGTGGCCGGCATATTGCGGATGGGTGCGGTCGACGACATAGGCCAGCGCCTCGACGACCGGCCCCCCATGCAGCCGGACCGGCAGGCGGCGCTCCAGATAGACGTTGGTCACCAGCTCGCGTTCGCGCAGATAGGCGATCACCTCGCCCGACAGGTCCCCCGGCACCCGGAAGGCCAGGCCGATGCAGGAGCCGCCGCGGTCGAGCCCCAGAACGAGGCCCGGCCTGTCGGGCGTGCCGCGATGCACATGGGAGTGCACGCACAGCGCCCGGCGATAGCCGAAAAGCCGTGCCTTCCTGGTTTCCACATGGGCAAAACCGGGCCGCCACATCAGCGAACCGTAGCCAAAGACCCAAAAATCGTCCATTTGCACCTGATGTTCGAGTGCGCCGGCGCGGCGCCGCTGGCAGCCGGGGTAACTGGAGGACGGCCATGACGTCAAGAACGGGAACGGGTTCGCGCTACGGCCGGCGCATCGCCGGGCTGGCGGCGGCCATCGTGCTGGCCGTGCTGGCCTATTCGGGCGCGTGGTACTATGGCGCGCACTGGCTGGAGGGGCAGGCGGAGGCAACGCTTGCCAGGCTCAACGGCAAGGGCGTGCGGGCCTTCTGCGAGGAGCCGCAGGCACGGGGCTATCCCTTCCGCATCGGCCTGTTCTGCCGCAGCGTGTTCTACGAGAACAGCATGAAGGGCGTTTCCCTGCGCGCCGGCGCGCTGCGCTCGGCCGCGCAGATCTACCAACCGGGGCGCGTGATGGGCGAGCTCGACGGGCCGGCGGTGCTGCGTCTGCCCTTTGCGGCAACCCTGGAGGCGCGCTGGGAGAGCCTGCGCGCCAGCGCCCGCCTCGCACGTCCCCTGCCGCAGACCCTGTCCGTCGAGGGGCGGCAGGTGCGGATCTTCGACGGGGAGGCGGGCATGGCGCTGGCCACGGCTGCGGACCTGCAGTTCCATGCCCGCCCGCAGGAGGCGACGGATCTGGAAACGGCGGTGAGCTTCGAGGCGCTGGCGCTCGAAGGCGATCTGGCGGATGGCCTGCCGCCGCTCATCTTCGACGGGCGCGCGCATCTGACCCTGCATGACGGGGTGGAACTGCTTCTGGAGAGGGCGTGGCCGGGCCTGCGCGGGCGCTCGGGAACCGTGCACGAGCTGGCGCTGGCCGTCGCCGGCGGCGGGCCGGAGCTTTCGCTTTCCGGTCCGGTGACCATCGGCCCGGACGGGCAGATCGACGCAGAGCTTGCGGTCAAGGTGAGCAAGCCGGAGCGCCTGGCCGAGCTTGTCTCCGAGGTCTTTCCGCAGGCGCGCAAGGGCCTGATGGCGGCAGCGGCGGTCTTCCGCGGGCTCGGCGACGTGCCGTTGCCGGTGCGCATCGTGCGCGGCCGGGTGTTCGTGGGAATCGTGCCGGTGGGCAGGATCCCGCCGGTCGGATAGGCGAGGCGCCGCCTTCGCCCGGGCGCCTTTCAGCCCTCCTCGGGCTGCGGCGTCTGCGGGTGATGGGCCACCACGTGACGGCCGAAATCCGGCGCGTCCACCTCCTGGCCGGCCTCGATGATGGAGCGGCGGATGTCGCGCGTGCGGGCGAACAACGCGAACAGCGCCTCGCCATCGCCCCAGCGGATGGCGCGGCGCAGTGCCGAGAGGTCCTCGGAGAAGCGGGCCAGCATTTCGAGGATGGCTTCGCGGTTGTGCAGGCACACATCGCGCCACATGGTGGGGTCGGAGGCGGCAAGGCGGGTGAAATCGCGGAAGCCGGAGGCGGAGTACTTGATGACCTCGGACTTCGTCACCGTCTCCAGATCGTCGGCCGTGCCCACGATGTTGTAGGCGATGATGTGCGGCAGGTGCGAGACGATGGCCAGCACCATATCGTGGTGCTCGGCGTCCATTATGTCCACCTTCGAGCCGCAGCGCTCCCAGAAATTGGTGAGGCGCGCCAGCGCCTGCGGGTCGGTGTCGGGCAGCGGGGTGAGGATGCACCAGCGTTGCTCGAACAGCTCCGCAAAGCCCGCATCGGGGCCGGAATGCTCTGTACCGGCGATGGGATGGCCGGGAATGAAGTGGACGCCCTCGGGAACGAACGGCGCCATGGCGCGGATCACCGAGCCCTTGGTGGAGCCAGCATCGGTGAGGATGGCGCCGGGCTTCAGGGTGCCGGCGATCTGCTCGGCGACGCTGCCCGAGGCGCCGACGGGCACGGAGACGATCACCAGGTCGGCATCCTGCACCGCCTCGGCGGCATCGAGGCTGTAGGCGTCGCCGAGGCCCAGCGCACGTGCGCGCTCCAGCGTCTCGGGACTGCGCGTGGCGATGGCGATGCGCCGGGCCAGCCGCTCGCGGCGGATGACGCGGGCGAGCGAGGAGCCGATCAGACCAATGCCGATCAGCGCGATTCTGTCGAACAGCGGCTCAGCCACGGTCTCGCCCGCTCATGAAGTCGGCCAGCGCCGCGACCACGCCGCGATTGGCCTCCTCCGGCCCCACCGTCATGCGCAGCGCGTTGGCAAAACCGTAAGCGGCCACCCGGCGCAGCACAAAGCCGCGCGCGGCCAGAAAGGCATCGGCGTCCTGCGCCGTCCTGCCGGCATTCTCGGGGAAGTGAACGAGCAGGAAGTTGCCGATGGAGGGGGTGACGCGCAGGCCGAGCGCGGTGAGCTCCTGCGTCAGCCAGGCGCGCCACGTCTCGTTGTGCGCCACGGCGCGCTCCACATGCGCCCGGTCGCGGACGGCGGCGGCGCCCGCCGCGATGGCCAGCGTGTTGACGTTGAAGGGGCCGCGCACGCGGTTGACCGCGTCGACCACATGGGCAGGCGCATACATCCAGCCGATGCGCAGGCCCGCCAGGCCGTAAATCTTGGAGAAAGTGCGCGTCATGACGACGTTCTCGCCGCCGGAGACCAGTTCGATGCCGGCCTCGTAGTCGTTGCGGCGCACATACTCGGCATAGGCCGCGTCGAGCACCAGAAGCACATGGCCGGGCAGGCCGGCGCGCAGGCGCCGCACCTCCTCGACCGGCAGGTAGGTGCCGGTGGGATTGTTCGGGTTGGCCAGGAAGACGACCCTGGTGCGCTCGCTCACCGCGGCGAGAAGCGCGTCGACATCGGCGCGCTCGTCCGTCTCCCTCGCCACCACCGGCGTGGCGCCGGCGGCCAGGATCTGGATGCGGTAGACGAGAAAGCCGTGCTGGCTGTAGAGCCCCTCGTCGCCGGGGCCTAGATAGGTGTGGGCCAGCAGGCCCAGAAGCTCGTCCGAGCCGTTGGCGCACAGGATGTTGGCCGGGTTGAGCCCATGCACCTCGGCGATCGCCTCGCGCAGCTTCGTGGCCGCGCCATCGGGATAAAGCTCCAGGTGGCCGGCGGCCGCGCGCATCGCCTCCAACGCCGCCGGCGATGGGCCGAGAGGCGTCTCGTTGGAGGAGAGCTTCCAGACCCTGGAAACGCCGGGAACGCTCTCGCGGCCGGGAACATAGGCAGCGATGTCGAGAATGCCGGGCCTGGGCTGCGGGCGAACGGGCAAGGTCATGGCAGCGTTCCGTCGAATACTGGGCGGCCTGCTATAGAGCATCGAATGCATTGACGCAAAGGGTTGCACGGCGTAAAAAACGCGCTGAACCGTGGTGATTTGGCCGGTCGGCTTGCAGCCACGTTAAAGAAGTCGCTAAAAGGCCGCGAGACCTGCAGTTCGTGAGACCGGCCGCGCCTTCGCTGCCGGTTTTTTTGTTTGGAGCCCGCTTCCATGCCGATAAAGATCCCGGATCAACTTCCCGCCCGCGACGTGCTGGTGCGCGAGGGCGTGTCCGTGATGGACGAGCGCACGGCGCTGCGCCAGGACATCCGGCCGCTGCAGATCGGGCTCCTCAATCTCATGCCCAACAAGATCCGCACGGAGACGCAGTTCGCCCGCCTGATCGGGGCGACACCGCTGCAGGTGGAGCTGACCCTCGTGCGCGTCGGCAACCACAGGTCCAAGAACACGCCGGAGGAGCACCTCATCACCTTCTACCGCACATGGGAGGAGGTGATGGAGCGCAAGTTCGACGGGTTCATCGTCACCGGCGCGCCGGTGGAGCTTCTGGACTACGAGGATGTCACCTACTGGGAGGAGCTGACCCGCATCTTCGACTGGACCGCTTCCAACGTTCACTCCTCCTTCTTCATCTGCTGGGGGGCGATGGCGGCGGCCTGGCACTTCCACCGCATCCCCAAGCACACGCTGCAGAAGAAGGCGTTCGGCGTCTTCCGCCACCGCAACAACGCGCCGGCATCGCCCTATCTCGCCGGCTTCTCCGACGATTTCGCCATCCCCGTCTCGCGCTGGACGGAGATCCGCCGCGCCGACATTCCGGCGGATCGCGGTCTGGAGGTGCTGATGGAGTCGGACGTGACCGGCCCCTGCCTGCTCACGGAAGCGACGGGCAACCGGCTCTACATGTTCAACCACATCGAATACGACTCCACCTCGCTCAAGGAGGAGTACGACCGCGACGTGGCCGCCGGCACGCCGATCGAGGTGCCGCACGGATACTTTCCCGGGGACGATCCGTCCCGCCCGCCGCTCAACCGTTGGCGCTCGCACGCCCACCTGCTCTTCGGCAACTGGATCAACCAGGTCTACCAGACCACGCCCTACGATCTGGAAGAGATCGGCACGGCTCGGCCCTCCGCCGGGTCGTAGGAGATATGCGACGCCGGCCGGGCGGTGGAGCGGCGCCGCTTGCCTCGGCGGTCACGCCGGGGCGGCATTCGGCGCAGCCTTCAGCAGGGCCGCCGCGTCCCTCGCCAGCCTGCTCGTCAATTCGCCGGCCGGCATCGGCTTTGCCAGCGCCGCGGCCTGTCCGGCCCAAAGCGGCGAGAAGTCGCCGGAGCCCGCCTCCTCGGCCGCCCTGCGCAAGGGCATGAGCGCAGCGGTGGCGAGCGGAAAGGCCGGGGCGTCCGGGCTGATGGGACCGATCTCGCGCACAACGCGGTTTGCCAGGCCGCGCGCGGGCCTGCCGGTGAAGACGTTGGTGAGCACGGTCCGGTCGTCGCGCGCGGCGGCGAGTGCGGCCCGGTGAACCGGGCTGGTGAGCGCCTCGGGACATTGCAGATAGGCCGTGCCGAGCTGAACGCCGGCCGCGCCCAGCATGAAGGCGGCAGCGATGCCGCGCCCGTCGGCGATGCCGCCGGCGGCAATCACGGGGATGGAAACGGCGTCGACCACCTGCGGCACCAGCGCCATGGTGCCGGGCTGGGTGGCGATATCGTCTTCGAGAAAGATGCCGCGATGACCGCCGGCCTCCGCCCCCTGGGCGACAATTGCGTCGCAGCCCTTTTCTTCCAGCCAGCGCGCCTCGGCAACCGTGGTGGCCGAAGCGACGATCCTTGCGCCGGTGGCGCGCACCCGCGCGAGCAATGCCTCCTCCGGCAGGCCGAAATGGAAACTGACCACCTCCGGGCGGTACTCCTCGACGATTTCGCAGGCCCCCTCGTCAAACGGATTGCGCCCCGGCCCGGCGGGCGCGGCCGCGGGATCGAGGCCGAACTCCGCGTAATAGGGTGCAAGCCGCCTGTGCCAGCGCACCTGTGCGGCGGCATCCGGCAGGGGCTGCCGGTGACAGAAGAAGTTGAGATTGATGGGCCTGTCGGTATGCTGGCGGATGATGCCGAGCTCGGCGCGGATCTGCGCGTGGCTCAGCAGGGCGCAGGGCAGCGCTCCGAGACCGCCGGCCCGGGAGACGGCGATGGCGAGCTGTGCGCCGCCCGAACCCGCCATCGGGGCCAGAAGGATGGGCTCGTCGATGCCGAAGAGGTCGAGAATCCGCCGGTCGTGCCACATGGTCATTCCTCCCGTTTCATGGGCATGGCCGCTCCGGGGCCGAAGCCGGTCGCGCCCTGTGGGGTGAGCACGGGGACCAGCGCCCGGCGGGCGCGCCGTGCCCTGGCCGGCAGGCCCTGGTAGAGCCGCTTTTCAGCCTCGACCACCAGCGCGCCGGCAAACAGCGGCCAGAAGCGCCGGCCGGCGCGCTCGAGCACCTGGTGCAGGCGCATCACCCAGCGCCGCCGGGCGGGCGGGAAATGCAGCGTGTCTGCCCAGGCGCCGGGCGTGAAGTTGGCCTCGCGCAGGGCCTCGACGAGCTGCGCGCGCGAATAGGGCCGGCCGGTGCCGAAGGGCGTGTGCTCGAAGCGCGCCCACAGGCCACGCCTGTTGGGCACCACGATGACCAGGCGGCCGCCCGGGGCGAGCACGCGCCAGATCTCCATCAGGGTCTGCTGCGGGTTTTCCGCGTGTTCGAGCGCGTGGACGAGCAGCATCCGATCCACCGAGGAATCGGGCAACGGCAACTCTTCCTCGAAGACCAGCGCACAGGCCGAGGGCCGGCCCGGTGGCCAGCGCATTGCCCCCTGCCGCGCCGGCATGAGGGCGAAGACGCGTTCGGCATCGGCGCCGAAACGGTCCAGCCACGGCACGGCATAGCCGAGGCCGACCAGCCGCTCTTCCGGCAGGCGGGTCCACACGGAGGACAGCGCCATGGCGATGGAACGCTCCGCCAGCCGCCCGAGCAGGCTCGCATAGAAGGCCCTGAGATCGACGATGTCGGCGTTCATGGGCCGAACGGTAAGCGCCAAGAAGGGCGACGGCAAGACGCCTCGTGGCGGGTGACAAATCACCCCCGCCGCCCTATCGTGCAGGCCGAGGGAGACGCCCATGACACTCAAGATCGAACAGTTCATGTGCCGCAGCGACAATTTCGGCGTGCTGGTGCACGACAGCGCCACGGGCGAGACGGCGCTGATCGACGCGCCGGAGGAGCGGCCGATCCTGGAGGCGGTGGAGCGCACGGGCTGGACGCCCACCATGATTCTCACCACCCATCACCATGGCGACCATGTGGCCGCCAATCTGGCGCTCAAGGAGCGCTTCGGACTGACCATCGCCGGCCCGGCGGCGGAGGCCGACCGCATTCCGGGCATCGACCGCAAGCTGAAGGAGGGCGACACGGTGCGCCTCGGCCGGCAGGCGGCGCGGGTGATCGCCACGCCGGGGCATACGGCCGGCCACATCAGCTACCATTTCGCCGAGGCCGGCGTCGCCTTTACCGCCGACACGCTGTTCGCGCTGGGCTGTGGGCGGCTGTTCGAGTGCAAGCCGGCGGTGATGCTCGAATCGTTGAAGAAGCTCGTCGCCCTGCCGCTGGAAACCGTGATCTACTGCGGGCACGAATATACGCTGGCCAATGCGCGCTTCGCGCTGACGGTCGATCCCACCAACTCCGCCCTCAAGGAGCGGGTCAGGCATATCGAGGCGCTGCGGCGCGAGGGGCGGCCGACACTGCCCACCACGCTGGCGCAGGAAATGGCCACCAACCCGTTCCTGCGCTGGCACGATCCCGTCATCCGCCGCAATCTCGGCATGGAGGATGCCACCGACGAGGCGGTGTTTGCCGAAATCCGCAAGCGCAAGGACGTCGCCTGACGCCGTCAGGCCGCGGCATCGCCGGGAAGGGCGGGCTTTCTGGCAAACAGCATGTTCTTGGCGGCAAGGGCCGCGCCGCCCGTGATCAGCAGGCAGGCGGCGAGAATGTTGGCGGTGGGCTGTGCCTGGCCGGCGGCGATGAGGATGAGGGTGGACAGGAGCGGCGCGGCATAGCTGGAGGCGCCCAGCACCTGGATGTTGCCGTGCTTCACGCCATGGTCCCACGCATAGAAGGCCGCCCCCACCGGCAGCAGCCCGAGGCCCAGGACAGCCAGCCACTCGCCGAAGCCGGCCGGCCACACCGTCTCTTCCAGCGCCAGGTGGCAGAGGGTGGAAAGGACCGCCGTGGCCGCGCAGAACCACGTGACCATGCCCGTGGGCACGGCCTGGAAGCGGCGCGACAGCAGCGAGTAGCCCGACCAGAAGAGCGCGCAGCCGCCGGCGGCGAGATAGCCCAGCGCATAGCGGCCGTCGAAGCTCAGCCCGCCGCCCCTGGTGACGATGAGAAAGGTGCCGGCAAGCCCCAGAAGGGCCCCCGCCACGTGGTGCCAGCCCAGCCTTTCCCCCGGCATCAGCGCCGAGCCCAGCACGATGAGCAGCGGCCACAGATAGGCGATCAGGCTGGCCTCGACGGCCGGCGCGTTGCGCAGCGCCGTGAAGTAGAGGAAGTGATAGCCGAACAGCCCGCCGATGCCGACCAGCCACACCGTCGGGGATACCGCCCCGCCGCCGCGGAAGGCAGGCCAGAAGAACCGTGCCACAAGGCCGATGCCGGTGCCCACGGCGAAGGAGAGGGCGGAGAGCAGGAAGGGCGGCACCTTGCCCGAGGCGGCGGTGAACAGCGCCAGCAGCGCCCACATGACAACTGCCGAAAAGCCGATCAACGTGGCGCGCGCCATTCCTCCCCTCCATCGGAAACGTTTCTACATCGGGCGCGCCTTGATGTGCACCGTTCCGATCTTCGTTGCAATGGTTGCCTCGACGGGGGAGTAGAGATTGCGCCCCTCGACCTTTCGGAAGCCGACGAGAATGCGCGACCTGTCGCGCAGATAGGCGATGGAGGAATGGTCGCGGCGATAGCCCGCCACCGGCCTGAAGTGCGCCCGGCAGGTGACGCTGGCCCCGGCCATCGCCTGTGCCTGCGCCGCCGGCTCCAGCACGAGGTCGACGCGCGTCTCCCCGTCATACACCCGGATGGTGCGGCGGCACACCGCCGCCGCCTCGCCCACGGGCAGGAGCAGCGCCGACAGCGGATCGGCCACACCCTGGAGATGCCGGCGCTCGACCGGCACCCAGCTCCTGCCGTGCCGCTCGCTGGCCGGGCGGTTCTCCGTCTTCGTCACGCCCGCGGCGTCGAAGCGGATGGCGGTCGTCTTGCGCTTCTCGCCGCTCGTATAGGCCAGCGTGTATTCGCGGGGCCTTGCGGCGTCCGCCTCCACAGTGCCGCGCACGCGCACCGTGCCGTCGGCGGGCTCGAAGATGCGGGCGAGGCCGACGCTCGAGAACCGCCCGTCTATCTCGAAGGCGCGGCCCTCGAAGCGGCTTTCCAGAACGGCGCTGCCGATCGGCAGGCCGAGCAGCGATACGTCGTAGCGGGTGCGGTGGGTCTCCTTCGCAGCGGCAGGCGGGGCCATGCCGGTCAGAAGAAAGGCCGCGAGGGCGGCGGGAAGGATGTAAAGCCTGGCCATTTGCTGATCTCTCCTGCATGGGCGGCGAGGGCCGCGGGGTCCCTTCCCCTCTCAGCCAGAGCCAAAGGCGGCAAATTGGGCAGATGTGTGGACGCACGCCGCCAAGGCGGTGCTTGACCGGCAGGGCAAATGTCTTTATGGGGTGCGCCAATTCCCACGAGGCCGCCTCAACCCTTCCCGCGCGCCGTTTCCGCAAGGTGCGGCAGGGAGACTTGGCCCGAAAGATAAAGGTAGAAAGATGTCCCGCGCTTGTGAACTGACCGGCAAGGCCGTGATGAGCGGCAACAATGTGAGCCACGCCAACAACAAGACCCGCCGCCGCTTCCTGCCCAACCTCTGCGACGTCACGCTGATGTCCGAGGCGCTGGGCCAGAGCTTTCGCCTGCGGGTTTCGGCCCATGCGCTGCGCAGCGTGGAGCATCGCGGCGGGCTGGACGCCTTCCTGATGAAGGCGAAGTCCAACGATCTTTCTCAGCGTGCCCGGCTTCTGAAAAAGCAGGTGGCCAAGAAGCTGGCCGAGCAGGCGCAGCAGGCCGAAGCCTGATCCCTTTCGTCCGGGCGGGGTGCACGCGCCCCGCTCACTGGTTCCATCACCCAGGATAAAAAAATGACTCCCATCCCAACAGCCTGGCCCTTCGTGGCCGCCATGGCGATCATCGTGGTCGCCTCCAATATCCTCGTCCAGTTTCCCTTCCAGCATCTGGGCCTTGGCGAAATCCTCACCTGGGGCGCCTTCACCTATCCGCTCGCCTTTCTCGTCAACGACCTGACGAACCGCCGCTTCGGGCCGGCGGCCGCGCGCCGCGTGGTGCTGGTGGGCTTCGTGCTGGCCGTGATCCTGTCGGTGTGGCTGGCAAGCCCGCGCATCGCGCTTGCCTCGGGCGCGGCCTTTCTCGCCGCGCAGCTTCTCGACGTGGCCATCTTCGACCGGTTGCGCCGCAGCGCCTGGTGGCGGCCGCCGCTCGTCTCGACGCTGGCCGGCTCGGCGCTCGACACGGTGATCTTCTTCTCGCTGGCCTTTGCCAGCACCTTCTCCTTCCTGGATACGGCGCTGGGGCGCGAGGACGGCTCCCTGGCCTTTGCCGTGCCGCTGTTCGGCGTGGGGGCGGAGGTGCCGCTGTGGGTGTCGCTGGCGCTGGGCGATTTCGCGGTCAAGCTTCTCATCGGCTTTGCCATGCTTGCGCCCTATGGCGCGCTTCTCGGCGTGCTCAAGCCGGCGGAGGCAGCGCGATAGGGCAGCGGCCCGCCTGCCTGGTGCCCGGCCAGCCGGAACTCCAGATAGAGATTGCGCTGCAGGATGGAGTGGTTGTCATCGGAGATGAGCGAGACCATCAGCGCGCCGTCGGCGCGCCGCCACACCTCCAGCCCCTCCATATTGTCGATCTGGTGGCCCATGTCGGCCTCCAGCAGCACGGGGCCGTCGGCCACGCCGCCGGGCCGGATGGTCCGGCCGGCGATGCGGCGCAGCCGCATGGCGACGCCGGAGAGGACGGAGAAGCGCCGTTCGAGGAGCAGCAGGTCGCCATCCGGCAGAAAGACGCCGTCGGTGATGTCATAGCCGTCGCGGCGCGCAACGGTGAAGACGCCCCCGTGCGGGCCTTCCAGAATGGCGGCGAAGACATTGCCCCGGCGGTCGATGCTGCGCTCGGTGATGGCCACGCGCGCGCCGGCCAGCGCGCCTTCTTTCGGGGCATGGGCGATGGTCTCGAAGCCGCGGTTCACGCGCAGCTCGTGCGGGGGGACGAGGAAGTCCACCGTGCCGAGCCGCTCTCCCACGCCTTCGGGCGTGAGCCGGAATTCCACCAGGCGGTGGGCGCGCTCGAAACCGACGGTGGCGCGATCGTGCCGGAGCGCAAGCGCCTCGGCATCGCCGAACCACTTCTCGCCCGCCGCATTGCCTTCGGCGTCCCGGATGGGCGCCATGGAGAAGCGGGACAGGCCCTCGGGGCGGCCTTTGCCGTCGCGCAGGAGCGAACCGGAGAACCAGTAGCCGGTGTCGGTGACGCCGATGAAGCGATGGCCGCCGTCCAGGAAGCGGAAGGAGGAGAAGCCGCCGAAATGGGCTGCGCGCGCGCTCAGCTCCAGCCCGCCGACGAACTCCAGCGGGCCGAAGTGATTTTCTGCCGAGCCGATGCGGAAATGGGAGATGGGCCGGGCCGCGACCTCGAAGGTCTCGGGTGTTGTCTCATCCGTGCGCGCGCCGGCGGCGAGAAGCGCAAGCAGCGCACAAAGGGGAACGAGAGCGGCCCGGCGCACCAACGTCAGCCGGCGCGGCGGCGCCGTCCGCCCCGCCGCGCGCCTTCTTCCTCGAAGAGAGCGGCAAGCTGCTCCGTCATGGCGCCGGCGAGCTCCTCCGCATCGACGATGGTGACGGCGCGGCGATAGTAGCGCGTCACATCGTGGCCGATGCCGATGGCCAGCAGTTCCACGGGCGAGCGCGTTTCGATGAGCTCGATGACGGCGCGCAGGTGGCGCTCCAGATAGTTGCCGGGGTTGACCGACAACGTGGAATCGTCGACCGGCGCGCCATCGGAGATCATCATCAGGATGCGGCGCTGCTCGGGGCGGGCGACCAGGCGCTGGTGCGCCCACAGAAGCGCCTCGCCGTCGATGTTTTCCTTCAGCAGCCCCTCGCGCATCATCAGCCCGAGATTGCGCCGGGCGCGCCGCCACGGCGCATCGGCGGACTTGTAGACGATGTGGCGCAGGTCGTTGAGGCGGCCCGGATTGGCGGGCCGGCCCTCCTTGAGCCACTTCTCGCGCGCCTGCCCGCCCTTCCAGGCGCGTGTCGTGAAGCCGAGGATCTCCACGCTCACGCCGCAGCGTTCCAGCGTGCGCGCCAGGATGTCGGCGCAGGCGGCCGCCACGGAGATGGGCCGGCCGCGCATGGAGCCGGAATTGTCGATAAGCAGCGTGACCACCGTATCGCGGAAATTGGTGTCGCGCTCCTGCTTGAAGGACAGCGGCTGCATCGGGTCGATGATCAGGCGGGGAAGCCGCGCGGTGTCCAGAACGCCCTCCTCCAGGTCGAAATCCCAGGAGCGGTTCTGCTGCGCCATGAGCCGGCGCTGCAGACGGTTGGCCAGTCGGCCCACCGCACCCTGCAGATGCGCGAGCTGCTTGTCGAGAAAGGCGCGCAGGCGGTCCAGCTCCTCCTCGTCGCACAGGTCTTCCGCGCTCACCACCTCGTCGAACTGGCCGGTGTAGACGCGGTAGTCGATATCGTGCACCGCCTGGTCGAAGGGGCTTTCGGGGCGGCGCGCCTCGCCCGGCGTCTCGGCGTCCAGGTCTTCCTGGTCGGAGACCTCCTCGGCGGTGGTCGCGGCGGCGTCGCTCTCGCCCGCCTCGTTCTGGTCGCCGGCGGTGTCGGCCTCCTCCGCCTCGGCGCTTTCGCCCTGGGAGTCGTCCTCGCCGCCTTCCTCGCTCGTGTCCTCGCCCTTGGGCTGGTCGCCGTCCTCCTCGCTTTCCTCGTCCTGGCCGTGCTCCTCCAGATCTTCGCCCATGTCCATGGCGCCCAGAAGCTCGCGCACGGCGCGGGCAAAGGCACCCTGGTCCTCGATGTTGGGCAGAAGCGCGTCGAGGTTCCCGCCGGCCTTCTCTTCCACCCAGTCGCGCCACAGCGCGACGATCCGCTCGCCGCTCCTCGGCGCTGGGCGGCCGGTCAGCTTCTCGCGCACCATCAGCGCGATGGCCTCTTCGAGCGGGGCCTGCGAGCGGTCGCTCACCTCGGCCAGGTTGGCGCGGGCGAACTTGTCCTCCAGCATGGCGGCGATGTTGTCGGAGACACCCCGCATGGCGCGCGCGCCGATGGATTCCACGCGTGCCTGCTCCACTGCGTCGAAGATGGCGCGTGCCTGCTGGCCTTGTGGGGCCAGCCGGCTGTGCAGGCGTGCGTCGTGGCGGGCATGCCGCAGCGCCATGGAATCGCTGAGGCCGCGGGTGATGTGCAACGCCTCGGCGCTCGCCCGCTTCGGCAATTCGGGCAGGCGCATGCGATTGCCGGCGAGGCCCGGCCGATCCTTGGAGAAGGCAACCTCCAGCTCATGGTCGCCGGCAATGGCGCGCGTGCAGACCGTCACGGCGCGCTTGAAGGGGTCGAGCGGCGCCTCCTGGGGCTGTCCGGGCTTGCGGTTGGTCTGGCTCACACGAATGCGTCCCCTATTTCGCGCGGCCGTCGTAGCGGGTGGTCTGAAGGCCGTCGGGATCGACGCCTTCGAGGCAGCGCACATTGACGGCCACCATCCTCGTGCCGTCCGGCATCCGACCACGGGCGAAGGATTCCATTCCGCAGGTGGAACAGAAGAGATGCTGGATGGTCTTCGTGTTGAAGCGGTATTCCGTCAGCTTCTCCTCGCCCGTCTTCAGCGTGAAGTTATCCGCCGGGGTGAAGACCAGGATGCTGCCGCGGCGCGAGCAGTAGGAGCAGTTGCAGGTGATCGGTCTGGAAAGGTCCAGATCCGCCTCGAAGCGCACGGCCCCGCAGTGGCAGCTGCCCTCATAGTGCATCCTACTCTCCCAAGGCTAGCTCAGCACAACATTGGCCGCCGATTCCGGCAGCTCCTCGCCGAAGGCGCGCTGGTAGAACTCGGCCACCACCGCCCGCTCCAGCTCGTCGCACTTGTTCAGGAAGGTGAGCCGGAAGGCAAAGCCGACATCGCCGAAGATCTCGGCATTCTCCGCCCACATGATGACGGTGCGCGGGCTCATGACGGTGGACAGGTCCCCGTTCATGAAGGCCGAGCGCGTCATGTCGGCGACGCGCACCATGCGGCCGACGATCTCCCGGCCTTCCGCGTTCTGGTAGTGCTTGGCCTTGGCCTGGACGATCGCCACCTCCTCGTCATGCGGCAGATAGTTGAGCGTCGTGACGATGGACCAGCGGTCCATCTGCGCCTGGTTGATCTGCTGCGTGCCGTGGTAGAGACCGGTGGTATCGCCAAGCCCCACCGTGTTGGCCGTCGCAAAAAGGCGGAAGGCGGGATGCGGGCGGATCACACGGCTCTGGTCGAGCAGGGTCAGCCGGCCCGAGGATTCCAGCACCCGCTGGATGACGAACATCACGTCCGGGCGGCCGGCGTCATACTCGTCGAAGACGAGGGCCACATTGTGCTGGTAGGCCCAGGGCAGGATGCCGTCGCGGAACTCCGTGACCTGCTTGCCCTCCTTCACCACGATGGCATCCTTGCCGACGAGGTCGATGCGGCTGACATGGCTGTCCAGATTGATGCGCACGCAGGGCCAGTTCAGCCGTGCGGCCACCTGCTCGATGTGGGTCGACTTGCCGGTGCCGTGGTAGCCGGAAACCATCACGCGGCGGTTGTAGGCAAAGCCGGCGAGGATGGCGAGCGTGGTCTGCTTGTCGAACAGATAGTCGGGATCGACATCCGGCACGTGGGCGTCGGCCACCGCGTAGGCGGGCACCACCATGTCGGAGTCGAAGCCGAAGGTCTCCTTCACCGAAACCGTGGTATCGGGCAGGTTGGCAATATCGCGGTCGATCTTGTTCATCATACCTCCAGCGCGCGCGGAGGGCATATGCCGCGCCGCTTGTCTTCTCAACGGGGGCCTCTTAGCAGAGACCGGGGTTAACAGAAACCCGCCTGCTTCAGGAGCCGGTAAGCTTGAAGCACCTCGCGCAGGCGCGCCTCGGAACCCCTGTCGCCGCCATTCGCATCGGGATGGTGGCGCTTCACGAGCGTTTTATACCGTGCCTTTATATCGGCGCCAGTCGCTTTCGCGTCCAGGCCCAGCGTTTCCAGCGCCTTGGCCTCAAGCGGCCTGAGCCTGCGCACATGGGCGTTGCGCGTCTCCGCCCGCTCGCCGCCGAACAGGTTGAAGGGGTCGCCCAGGCGCCGGTAGTAGGCGGCGTGGCCCGAGCGGAACGGCGCGAAATCGGCGGCCGGCCGTCCGCTGCCGATGGAGCCTACCTTCCAGGTCGGCCGATGGCCGGTCAGCGCCTCTTTCTGGAAGCGCGCGATCTCGGAATCCTTCAGGCCGGAGAAGTAGTTGTAATTCTTGTTGTATTGGCGCACGTGCTCGAAGCAGAAGCGAAAATACTCCCCCTCCCGATGCCGGCCGACGGGGGCGCGGTGCAGGCCCGGCTGGTCGCACCCGTCCCACTGGCAGCGCGGCGCATGCGCGTCGGCCTCCGGCTTGCGGTCCGGGCGGATGCGGATCTTCTCGAAATATTTCGAGTTCGGTTTCATTCCTGACCTTGCAACGGCAAATCAGAGGGGATTATCGCGGTTGAGCGCTGCGAAACAAGAATTGACTTTTTGCGGGGAATGGACCTAGCGGCGGTCTGGGGGCGGTTTCCAACGTTCGCGGGAGGTGCAGGAGGACAAACCTTATCCTTGCGGCCACTCCGGACCCCCTTATTCATTCATCGTCTTGCGCGGTCTCCCGCCGCTGCGTCCGTTCTTCCGCGATGCAGCAACCTTTGCCGCGCTGCGTGAGCGGCCACCGAGGGTGCCCATCTGCTGAGCCATCCAGCGTTTCGAGCCGAAGACGCCCTGCAAGAGGCCCGGCACATATACGTCTGCATCCAGCTTTGGCCAGTGCAGGCCAAGACCGCTCGGGCTGATCTCGATCTCGGACAATTCCTCCGCCGTTGCATCGGACAGTCCCTCGACCAGGTGTACGGGCACGGCGATCTGAACGCCGGTGTTGAGGCTCACCAGGATACGCGCGGCGCGCTTTTCATAGCGGGCGGCAACGGCATAGCCAGCATCTCGGTGCGCCTGCATGCGCGCCTCGGCTCGCTCGAATTCTCGTTCAGTAACGGCCATGGATTTTGCTCCATTCCTCGCACAAGGTGCCCAGGACAGCCGCAACAGCCTCTTTGAGGCGCCCCACTTCGGACCGGTTGAATCCGAAACTCTCACGCAATTCAGGCGGCCCATCGGGACAATTCAGGACGAACACCGCCTCTCCGTCCGCTCCCTTGAGGTGAACGTGCGCGGGGCGATGATCGTTCGGATAGATGACCACGCGCAGGCCATCGAAGCGATGAACGGTCGGCATGCACCTAATTCAATATAGCAAAACCCAAGCGCTTGGGAAAGGGCTGCTCCGGCGTGGGGTGGCATCGACATGGACGGAGCGGCTCTTTCCAAGACAATGTCTGCACCACGAGACCCACAATCCCGAGAACCGGCGCGATGGCAGGTCCCAGAAGAATGCTCCCGCACCGGATGCACGAGGTCTGCAGGTCCTGGTTCTCCCGCATATCTCGGAGATTATGGTTGACCCGTCCCTGACAGCCATTATGCCAAAAAGGCTCATGCCGGAACTCACCCATATGGTGCCAGGAGGCCCGATTGTCCATACAGTCCGCCATCGAAACCAAGCTCCGGCAAGCCTTCTCGCCCGAACGGCTTGCCGTCATCAACGAAAGCCACCTGCATGCCGGCCATCACCATCGCGAGGGCGGGCGCGAGGAAACCTTTGACGGCGCGGGGGAGACGCATTTCCGCGTGCGCATCGTCAGCGCCGCCTTCGCCGGGATGAGCCGGCTGGAGCGGCACCGCGCGGTGAACGCGGCGCTGGCCGAGGAACTGCGGGCCGGTGTGCACGCGCTGGCCGTCGAGCCGGCGGCGCCGGGAGAGCCCATCCGTTGGTGAAGGCTGCGCCGTGCCCCGCCGGCATCCGCCGATCAGAGGCGAAAGGCGGCGCGGATCGTCACAACCCCGGTCATTGACGGGGGCTCGCCGCCTCCTCCTCCACCGCCGGCTTGATGCGGATGCGGGTGATGCGGTTCTTCTCCCGCTTCATGATGATGAAGCGCTTGCCGAAGAAGGTGAAAGCCTGCTTCTCCTCGGGAATGGTCTGGGTCTCGTGGATGACGAGACCGGCAATGGTCGTCGCTTCGTCGTCCGGCAGGTCCCAGTCGAGCGCGCGGTTGAGGTCCCGGATGGGCACCGAGCCTTCCACCACCACCGAGCCGTCGGCCTCCTGCTTCACGCCCTGCATCTCCACGTCGTGTTCGTCGGCGATGTCTCCGACGATCTCCTCGATGATGTCTTCCAGGGTCACCAGCCCTTCCACCTCGCCATATTCGTCGACGACGATGGCAATGTGCGCCTTGCGGCGCAGGAAGGCGTTGAGCTGGTCCTGAAGCGTCGTGGTGTCGGGCACGAACCAGGGCTTGGAGGCCACCTTCATGATGTCGATGCGGCTGGCGTCGTGGTCGACGTCGTAGAGGGCGCGCAGAAGGTCCTTGGCGTGGACGACGCCGACGATGTTCTCCGTCGTGCCGCGCCACAGGGGCAGGCGGGTATAGGGGCTCTTGAGGATCTCGCGCACCACCACTTCCGGCGGGTCGTCGGCGTTGATGGAGCGCATGTTGGTGCGGTGGATCATCACGTCGGAGACTTCCAGCTCGTGCAGGTCCAGAAGGCCGCCCATGCGGTCGCGGTCCTGCTTGACCACGGCGCCCTCGCGGTGCAGCACCTCGACGGTGCCGCGCAGCTCCTCGTGGGCCGAGAGCTGGAAGGTGTCGCGCGACAGGTTGACGCCGAAAATGGCAAGCAGCAGGCGCACGATGGCGTTTGCCGCCGAAGACAGCGCGCCGAAGAGCAGAACCACCAGCCGCGCGAAGGGCGAGACGAACAGCGAGAAGCGTTCCGGCCGCGACAGCGCCAGCGACTTGGGCAGGATCTCTGCGAAGATGACAAGCAGGACCGTCATCATCAGGGTGGCGTAGAAGACGCCCGCCTCGCCGAACAGCGTCAGAAACAGGCTGGTGGCCAGCGCGGAGGAAAGGATGTTGACCAGGTTGTTGCCGATGAGGAGCGCGCCCACCAGCCGGTTGCGCCGCTCCACCAGCTGCGCGACGACGCCGGCACGGCTGTCGCCGGCGCGCTCCAGCGTGTGCAGGCGGGCGCGCGAAATGGCGGTCATGCCCGTCTCCGTGCCGGAGAACAGGAAGGACAGGACGATCAGCACCAGGACGGCGCCAGCGGTGATCACGATCTCCGCGTTCATTGCGGGCGACACTCCTCAAGAAAGGCGAGCACTTGCGATGCGGGCACGTCGCGGGCGATGAAGGCCCGGCCGATGCCGCGCGTGAGAATGAAGGTGAGGCTTCCGCGCGAGACCTTCTTGTCCTGCGCAATATAGGACAGCAGCGCCGCGGCGCCAGGAAGCGCACCGGGAACCTGCTCCAGCCGCGTCGGCAGGCCGACGGCGCGCAGATGCGCCTCCACGCGCTCGGCGTCGTCGGGGCTTGCCAGGTTCATGCGGGCGGAGAAGCGGTGCGCCATCGCCATGCCGATGGCCACTGCCTCGCCGTGCACCAGGCGGGCGCTGTCGTAGCCGGTGGCCGCCTCCAGCGCATGGCCGAAGGTGTGGCCGAGATTGAGCAGGGCCCGCTCGCCCGCCTCGCGCTCGTCGCGCTCGACGATCTCCGCCTTGGCGCGGCAGGAGCGGGCGATGGCCTGGGTGCGCGCCGGCCCGCCGGAGAACACCTCCCGCCAGTTGGCCTCCAGCCAGGCGAAGAAATCCGGCTGGTCGATGAGCCCGTATTTGGCCACTTCCGCATAGCCGGCCCGAAACTCGCGTTCGGGCAGCGTGTCGAGCACGCCGGTATCGGCCAGCACGAGACGCGGCTGGTGGAACACGCCGACAAGATTCTTGCCGCGGGGCGTGTTGATGCCGGTCTTTCCGCCGACGGAGGAATCCACCTGCGCCAGGAGCGATGTCGGCACCTGGACGAACTGCATGCCCCGGCGCACGATGCCGGCGGCAAAGCCCGCCAGATCGCCGACCACGCCGCCGCCGAGCGCGATCACCGCGTCGCGCCGCTCCAGCCGCGCGCCGAGCAGCGCGTCCACCGTCTGCTCCAGTGTCTCGAAGCCCTTGCTGCGCTCGCCGGGGGCCAGGGTAACGGTGGTGCTGTCGATGCCGGCCGCCCGCAGGCTCGCCTGCAGCGGGGCAAGATGACGGGCGGCGACATTCTCGTCGGTCACGATGGCGGCGCGCGCGCCGGGCAGGCGCGCGGCGATGCGCGCCCCGGCGCCGGCGATGAGGCCCTTGCCGATCAGAATGTCATAGGCGCGCTCGCCCAGCCCGACGGTAACGGTGACCGTGTCTTCCTCTTCGCTCATGATGCAGCCGTCCCCGTCTCCTTGCGTTCCTCCAGAAAGCGGGCAAGGCCCGCCACCACCTCGCCGGCAATCACTTCCTTGGGCTCGTCGCGCGAGCGTATCGTCACGTCCGCCTGCTGGTAGACCGGATAGCGCAGGTCCATCAGCCGCTGCATGACGGCGCGCGGGTCCTCCGCCTGCAGCAGCGGGCGGTTCTGGCGTTTGGAGACGCGGTGCATCAGCGTCTCCAGATCGGCCTTCAGCCAGACGGAGATGCCGCGCCGGGCCACGGCCTGGCGCGTGGCCGGGTTCATGAAAGCGCCGCCGCCGGTCGACAGCACCTGCGGCCCGCCGCGCAGAAGGCGCGCGATCACCCGCCGTTCGAGCGCGCGGAACTCCTCCTCGCCGTAGGCGGCGAAGAGCTCCGGGATCGTCATGCGCGACACGCGTTCGATCTCGTGGTCGCTGTCGATGAAAGGCAGGTCGAGGGCGGCGGCCACGCGGCGCCCGATCACCGTCTTGCCGGCCCCCATCAGCCCGACGAGCACGATGCTGCGCCGGCCCAGCCTGTCGCGCAGGGCCGCCATGTCCATCGCCTCGGTTTTGCCGGTCGCCCTCATGCCGCCGGTTCGACATCAAAAGACATAGCGCGTCAAGCGCTTGCGTGAGCGGGGCGGCTTGCCTTGCGGGGCGGGGCGCCCCATAACCGGCACAGGCGACACGCGAAGGGAGCGAAATGCCCACGCTTTTCCGGCTCTTGACCATCCTGGCCGTCCTGGCGGGCCTGTTCTATGGCGGGATGTTCGCGCTCGCCACCTTCGTGCAGCCCAAGCGCGTGGAGATGACGGTCGATGTCCCCACGGACGAGCTGTTGCGGCGTTAGCCGGCGGTTCACCGGCGATTAGGCTTTGGCGCGCATGGTGGGGCCGGTCACACGGCAGGGAAACCATGGCAAGCGGCGCGAAGATCGAGGCGTTTCTGGAGATGATGGCGGCCGAGCGCGGGGCGAGCGACAACACGCTCGCTTCCTATCGCCGCGACCTGGAAGATGCCGACGCCTTTCTCGCCGCAGCGGAGAGGGGGCTTGCGGAGGCCAGTGCGGCGGGCATCCGCGCCTGGCTTGCCGATATGGCGCGACGCGGTTTTGCCGCCACCACGCAGGCGCGCAAGCTTTCGGCGGTGCGCCAGTTCTTCCGGTTCCTCTATGCGGAGGGTCTGCGCGGCGACGATCCCACCGGCGTGCTGGACAGCCCGAGGAAGGGCCGGCCGCTGCCGCGAACGCTGAGCGAGGCGGAGACGGAGCGGCTTCTGGAGCGGGCGGCGGAGGAGGCGCGCATGGCCGCGGAGGGGACGGCGCAGCGCCTTTCTGCGCAGCGCCTTTCGACGCTGCTCGAAGTGCTCTATGCCTCGGGCCTGCGCGTCTCCGAACTCGTCAGCCTGCCGCTGCGCGTTGCACTGCGCGACGAGCGCTTCTTCGCCGTGCGCGGCAAGGGCGGCAGGGAGCGTATCGTGCCATTGTCGGGCAAGGCGCGGGCGGCGGTGGCGGCGTGGCTGGCCGAGCGGTCCCGCCATCCCGCGGCTGCCGACAGCCCCTGGCTCTTTCCCGCCGCCTCCGAAAGCGGCCATCTGCCGCGTCAGGTCTTCGCGCGCGAGCTCAAGGCGCTTGCCGCGCGCGCCGGCATTTCCTGCGCCAGGGTCTCGCCGCATGTGCTGCGCCATGCCTTCGCCAGCCATCTCCTGCAGAACGGCGCGGACCTGCGCTCCGTGCAGCAACTTCTCGGTCATGCGGACATCTCGACCACGCAAATCTATACCCATGTGCTGGAAAAGCGGCTCCACGAGCTGGTGCAAAAGCATCACCCGCTTGCCGACTAGCCTTTCGACCGCTATGTGAGGCCATTGTTGCGGGCATTTGTTGCCGTTCAGCGCCCCACCAACCCGAGTGTGTCGCGTGTCGATTTGGACAGTTCATGTATAACTATCTCGATTTTGAAAAACCCGTTGCCGATCTCGAAGGCAAGATCCTGGAGCTGAAGGCGCTCAGCGAAAGCGGCGAGGCGGTGGACGTCGCCGAGGAGATCGCGCGCCTCGAAAAGCGCTCCAGGGATGCCCTCAACGACATCTACAAGGCGCTGACACCCTGGCAGAAGGCGCAGGTGGCCCGCCATCCCGACCGGCCGCACTGCATGGATTATGTGCGAGCGCTTTTCACCGACTTCACGCCGCTGGCCGGCGACCGCGCCTTCGGCGAGGACCGGGCCGTGGTGGCCGGCTTCGCCCGCTTCAAAGGCGAGGCCATCGCCGTGATCGGCCAGGAAAAGGGCAACGGCACGCAGAGCCGGCTGAAGCACAATTTCGGCATGGCCCGGCCGGAGGGCTACCGCAAGGCGGTGCGGGTGATGGACCTGGCCGACCGTTTCGGCATTCCCGTCGTCACCCTGGTGGACACCGCCGGCGCCTATCCCGGCATCGGCGCGGAGGAACGCGGACAGGCCGAGGCCATCGCCCGCTGCACCTCCAAGTGCCTGGCCCTCAAGGTGCCCAATGTCTCGGTGATCATCGGCGAGGGCGGCTCGGGCGGGGCGATTGCCATCGCCACCGCCAACCGCGTCTACATGCTGGAGCACGCCATCTATTCGGTGATCTCGCCGGAGGGGGCGGCCTCCATCCTGTGGCGGGATTCGACGCGCGCCAGGGACGCGGCGACCAACATGAAGATCACCGCCCAGGATCTTCTGCAGTTCAAGGTCATCGACGGCATCGTGCCGGAGCCGGTGGGCGGGGCGCATCGCGCGCCGGAGACGGTGATCGCGGCCACCGGCGAGACCATCGAGCAGGGGCTGAAGGAGCTTGTCGAAGGCGGCGGCGACCACCGCGAGGAGCGGCGGGAGAAATTCCTCGCCATCGGCCGCACCCTTTGAGGGATTGCGCCGGCCCCCGTGCCGGTGCTCGTCGCAATCTTGCCTTGCCGGCCGCTTCGGTGCTAAGCGGTAGGGTAGGATTTGCCCGTGGCCGGTAATGATTTGTCAAGGCTAACGGGTATTTAGTTGCGGGATGGAGAGCCCGCCCCTGCCGCCTGGAGGGGGTCTGGCAGACAGATAGAGACCGTTCCATGAAGAGCCGCATCGCGAGCGCCGCCCTCATGATCCTCGCACTCGTGCTTGCGGGGTGCAGCGGCCAGTCGCTGGAAGACATCGCGCCCAAGGCCGAGCGGCCGTTGCCCCCGCGCATCGTGCAGACGATGAAGGCCAAGGGCATGCGCAAGAACGCCCCCATCATGATGCGCATCTTCAAGGAGGAGGGCGTTCTGGAGGTCTGGAAACAGACGCAGAGCGGGCGCTACGACCTCGTCACCAGCTACGACATCTGCAAGTGGTCCGGCAAGCTGGGGCCGAAATACACCGAGGGCGACCGGCAGGCGCCGGAAGGTTTCTATGCCGTCGCTCCCGCGCAGATGAACCCGCGCTCCAGCTATCACCTGTCCTTCAACATCGGCTTTCCCAACACCTATGACCGTGTCAATGGCCGCACGGGCTCCCACCTGATGGTGCATGGCGCCTGCTCCTCCGCCGGCTGCTATTCGATAACCGACGAGCAGGTGGAGGAGGTCTACGCCTTCGCGCGCGACGCCTTCCGCGGCGGCCAGACCGCCTTTCAGCTCCAGGCTTTCCCCTTCCGCATGACGCCGGAGAACATGGCGCGCTACCGCAACGACCCGAACTTCGCGTTCTGGAAGATGCTGAAGGAGGGCTACGATCATTTCGAGATCACGCGCCGGCCGCCCAAGGTGGATGTGTGCGAACGCCGCTACGTCTTCAACCGCTATCCGGCGGAGGGCGAGAGCTTCGAGCCCGCGGAAGCCTGCCCGCCCTCCACGCAACCCCCGTCGCTGGTGGCGGCCTATGCGGAGTACAAGGCCGAGCAGGACCGCGCCTTCGCGGCAGCGGTGAAGAAGGCCATGCCGGAGCCCCGCCCCTCCATCCTCGGGGTGGAGGAAGCCCGGCTCGTGGCGGACTGGAGCCGGCGGCGCGCCCGCGGCGAGAATGTCTCTCCCCGTCCGCCTTCGCTGGCGCCGGTCAGCGTCGCGGCGGCTCCCGAAAGGCCCGCCGCCTCTCCGCGCCCGCAGCAGAGCGCCAGCAGCCAGGCGCAGGCCATGGTGGGCGCCCCGCCGCTTACCACCGGCGCCGTGCCGCAGCCGGCCCCCAAGCCGGCCGAGGCCCCCCAGCCGTCGCGTCTCAGCCGCGTGTGGGACCTGATCACACCCTGATGCCGGCGGAACACCGGGAAAGCGTGGCCGTCTACGACCTGAAGGGCCTCAACTGCCCCCTGCCGGTTCTGAAGGCGCGCAAGCGGCTTGCCGGCATGCGCCCTGGCGCGCGCCTTTGGCTGGAGACGACCGACCCGCTGGCCGCCATCGACATCCCCGCCTTCTGCGCCGAGGCGGGCCACCGCCTGCTTGAGCGCCGGACAACGCCCGACGGCCACCGCTTTCTCATCGAGCGCGGCGCGGCATAGCGCCGTCGCTCAGCGGCGAAAGCCGGGAATGGCCAGGGGATTGTCCTGAAGCGCCGCGCGGTCGGGCGTGTCCACCTGCGCCTCGCCAGCGAAGGCGGCGAAGATGCGCCCGATGTAGCCGGTGTCGAGCGCCCCGTCGCCGATGACGACGATGCGCGTGCCGCGCCCGCTTTCCGGCCAGCGCGGCAGATGCTGCGGCGTGTGAAGAAGCCGCTGCGCGCCCTGGACGAGCAGCGGGCGTTCGGGCGCCTCCACCGTTTCCACCAGCCCCTTGATGCGCAGGATGTGCTCGCCCTGCTGGGTGGCGAGCAGGTCCAGGAAGTTCTCCACCACGGTCCGGGCGAGGGGCCGGTCATGGGTGAGCGAGACGGAGCGGAAGGCATCCGGCCCATGGGCGTGGTCGTGGTCGTCGTGGTGGTGTGCGTGATGGTGGCCGGCGGGCGGGACCCGGCGCGGGGCGATGCCGGGTTCGAGAAGGCGCGCCGCGGCTTCGAGGGCATCGGCGTCGAAGAGCCCTGCCTGCGGGTTAAGCCGGGCGAGGCGGCGGGCGAGCGCCTGCCGCTCCTGCTCCTGCGCGAGGGCGCCCTTGCTCAGCACCAGCCGGTCGGCCAGCGCTACCTGGCTGCGCGCCTCCTCGTGGGCGTCGAGCGTGGCCATGCCGTTTACCGCGTCAACCACGGTGACGACGTTGCCCAGGCGGTAAAGGCGCGACAGGCCGGGATGCGCCATCACCGCCCTGAGCACGGGGGCGGGATCGGCCAGGCCGGTCGTCTCCACCACCACGCGGCGCAGCGCAGGCCGGCGGGCGGCCAGTTCCGCCAGCGTGTCGACCAGCGCCCCGCGCACCGTGCAGCACAGGCAGCCATCGCCGAGCTCGACGATGCCCTCCTCGCCTCCCGTCTCGATGAGCAGATGGTCGATGGAAATCTCGCCGAACTCGTTGACGATCACGGCGGTGTCGGCCAGCGCCGGGTCGGCAAGCAGGCGGTTGATGAGCGTCGTCTTGCCGGCGCCCAGAAAGCCGGTGACGATGTCGAGCGTGATCGGGCCGGCCTCCGCCATCTCAGTCGCCCTGGCTGACGGCGGATTGCGGCGGATAGGGGGGGCGCGGGGTGGGGATCGGCACGTCGGCATAGCGCGCGCCGGGCGGCGGCGGCCCGTCGGCGCCGCCAAGGCGCACGGTCACGAGGCGGGGCGGGCGGGCCATGGGGCGCACATGGGCGGAGCGCTCGATCAGCAGCGCCTCGTCGTCGCCCCTCTGGCGGCGCGCCGCCACCGCCTCCTGCGAGCAGATCTGCGGGCGCATGTCCGTGGGGTCACGGCTTTCCGTGCCCAGCGGGCGCAGGCTCGCCAGCATCGGCGCGCCGAAGCCGCCGGCCTTGAAGCCCTGGGCAAGCAGGTTGGCGGCCCGCTCCGCCCGCTCCACCTGCGAGCCGGCACCGAGCACGATGGCGGCAAGCGTGCGCCCGCGCCGCGTCGCCGTGGCGACCAGGTTGAAGCCCGAGGCGCAGACATAGCCCGTCTTCATGCCGTCTGCACCCTCGAAGCGGCCGATCAGAAAGTTGTAGTTGGGCAGCACCTTGTCGCCGGCGCGCAGGCCCTCGATGGAGAAATAGCCGGCATATTGCGGAAATTCGGTGCGGATGGCGCGCACCAGGAGGGCGAGGTCGCGCGCCGTCGTATATTGCTCGGGCGCATGCAGCCCGTGGGCGTTGACGAAGTGGCTGTCCACCATGCCCAGCCGGCGTGCCTCGGCGTTCATGCGCGCGGCAAAGGCGCTCTGCGAGCCGGCGATGCTTTCGCCGATCGCTGTCGCCACGTCGTTGGCCGACTTGACCATGATGATCTTCAGCGCATTGTCGAGGGTGAGCACCGAGCCCGGCGGATAGCCCATCTTGCTGGGCGGCTCGCTGGCCGCGTTCTTGGAGATGCGCACGGGGGAGCTCATCCTGAGCTCTCCGGCCTCCACCGCGCGGAAGGCCACATAGGCGGTCATCAGCTTGGTCAGGGAGGCGGGATACCAGCGCTTGAAGGAATCCTCGGCCACCAGCACGCGCCCGCTGTCCACGTCCATCAGCAGGAAGGGGCCGGCCAGCGCCGCCATGCCCGGCATCAGGAGAAGCCACGCCGCCACCGCGATCGCCCTTGTTCCCCCCCGTCCGAACCGTCCCAGGTTTTGCGCTTTCATGAGGTTGCCCGTGCGCTGCCGATATCCATAATAGGCGAAGCCTTCGATCCGGCCCTGCCTTGCCCTTTCAAACCCGGCCCCGCCACCATATCTAGCGCACATGTCGCCAGCATGGCAAAGGCCGGGGGCGGGCGGCCGCCCGCCGGCGGCGGCAGTGCCGGGAACGAGACGAGCACCAAGCAGAGGAAGACGCTCCATGCCCATCGTGAACCGTGCAGCCGAACTTCATGACGAGATTGCGGCATGGCGCCGGCAGCTCCACGCAAAGCCGGAAATCCTGTTCGACGTGCACGAGACGGCCGCCTTCGTGCGCGCCAAGCTGGAGGCGTTCGGCTGCGACGAGGTGGTCACGGGCCTCGGGCGCACGGGCGTGGTGGGGCTCATCCGCGGCAGCCGCGGCGCGGGGCCCACCATCGGCCTGCGCGCCGATATGGATGCCCTGCCCATCGAGGAGGAGACGGGCCTGCCCCACCGATCCACGGTGCCCGGACGCATGCATGCCTGCGGGCACGACGGGCACACGGCCATGCTGCTGGGCGCGGCCCGATATCTGGCCGAGACGCGCAACTTCGCCGGCACGGTGGCCGTCATCTTCCAGCCGGCGGAAGAGGGTGGCGGCGGCGGCCGCGAGATGGTGAAGGACGGGATGATGGAGCGTTTTGCCATCGAGCGCGTCTTCGGCATGCACAATCTGCCGGGCCTGCCGGTGGGCCACTTCGCCATCCGGCCGGGGCCCATCATGGCGGCCACGGCGGAGTTTTCGGTCGAGGTGCAAGGCAAGGGCGGTCACGCGGCCATGCCGCACAAGACGGTGGATCCCATCGTCATTGCCGGTCAGATGATCGGCGCGCTGCAGACCATCGCCGCGCGCGCCGCCGACCCGCTGGAATCGGTGGTGGTGTCGGTCACCCGGATCCATGGCGGCGATTCGCACAACATCATCCCCGACCGGGTGCGCATGGAAGGCACGGTGCGCACGCTGAAGAAGGAGGTGAACGCGCTCGCGGAAGAACGGCTGCGCGCCCTGTGCACCGGCATCGCCGCCGCACACGGGGCCAGCGCCACGGTGGCCTATCAATCCAACTATCCGGTCACCTTCAACCACGCCGAGGAGACGGCCTTTGCGGCGGAGGTGGCGCGCCAGGTTGCCGGCGAGGCCCATGTGGACACCCATGTCGCCCCGCTGATGGGCGGCGAGGACTTTTCCTACATGCTGGAAGCCCGCCCGGGCGCCTTCATCTTCCTGGGCAACGGCGACAGCGCCTATCTGCACAACCCGCGCTACGACTTCAACGACGAGGCCATTCCGCACGGCGTGAGCTATTGGGTGCGCCTCGCCGAAACCGCCCTTCGGCCCTGAGACGCCATTTCGTCTTGGCGAAGCCGCTTCGAGACGCTATGAGTGGGGCCCTCTCGGTCCCGTAGCTCAGCAGGATAGAGCATCAGATTCCTAATCTGAGGGTCGCAGGTTCGAATCCTGCCGGGATCGCCAGCAAAATCAATAAGCTACCTGCATATTGCCAAGGCGGATGCGCGCCTGTTTCAGCGCGCTGCGGCCTTTCGCGTCGCTTCGGCGAAACGCCGCGCCAGGGCGTCGCTGGCGAGCACGTGCCTGACGAGGCGCACCGTGTGGGCCTCCTTCAGCGCCTCCACCACCGCTGAACAGGCGATGGGGGCGGCTTCCTCTACCGGATAGCCGAAAGCCCCGGTGGAAAGGGCCGGGAAGGCGATGGAGGCGATGCCCTTCCCGTCAGCCAGCGCAATGGCCGCGCGGTAGCAGCGCGCCAGCAGCGCCGCCTCCGGCCTGTCCACGCCATAGACCGGGCCCAGACAATGGATAACATGGGCGTTGGGCAGCCCGAAACCGGCGGTGATCACCGCCTCGCCGGGCCTGATGGGCGCCAGCGGCCGGCACGCCTCGGCAAGCGCCGGGCCGGCCTTGCGGTGGATGGCGCCGGCCACCCCGCCGCCGGGCATCAGCCAGGCGTTGGCCGCGTTGACCACGGCCTCGATGTCCTCCTGCCGGGTGATGTCGCCCACCGTCACCTCGATGGCGGCGGCTGGCAGCTCGATGCGCATGGTTCTCCTCCCTCGCCGCGTCTCTGCCGGAAGAGGGCCACTTTATCACGCGGCCGCCGCCCGCGGGGCCCGGCCGCGCGTTCAAAGCCAGGGAGGCAGCGAATCGAGGCCGATCAGCGCCTCGTAGGTGGGGCGCGGGCGCACCACGTGGAAGCGGTCCTCCCTCACCATCACCTCCGGCACCAGAAGGCGCGAGTTGTAGGTGCTGGCCTGGACGGCGCCATAGGCGCCGGCCGTGGCAATGGCGATGAGGTCGCCGGCGGCCAGCATCGGCAGATCCCGATCCTGGGCGAGAAAATCGCCCGTCTCGCAGACCGGGCCGACGACATCGGCGCGCAGCCGCCCCGCCTCGGGTCCGGGTTCCGCCACGGGGCGGACCGCGTGATAGGCGTCGTAGAGCGTCGGGCGGATGAGATCGTTCATGGCGGCGTCGACGATCACGAAATTCTTCGCTTCGCCCTCCTTCACGTAGATCACCCGGCTGACGAGAACGCCTGCATTGGCGACGATCAGGCGCCCCGGCTCGAAGAAGACCTTGAGGCCGAGGCGCGCCACATGCCGGCGGACCACCTCGGCATAGGCATCGGGCAGGGGCGGGGGGGCGTTGTCCTCCCGGTAGGGGACGCCCAGGCCGCCGCCCAGGTCCAAATGCTCGATGGTGTGGCCGTCGGCGCGCAGGGTCCGGGTGAGCTCGCTCAGAAGCGCAAAGGCATCGTCGAAGGGCTGAAGATCGGTGATCTGGCTGCCGATATGCATGTCGATGCCGGTGACCTTCAGGCCGGGCAGGGCGGCTGCGCGGGCATAGGCCGCGCGCGCCTCCTTCCACGGGATGCCGAACTTGTTCTCGGCCTTGCCGGTGGAAATCTTCTTGTGGGTGCGCGCGTCCACATCGGGGTTGATGCGCAGGGAAACCGGCGCCGTGCGCCCCAGCGCGCACGCACGTTGGGAAAGCCGTTCGAGCTCCGGCAGGGACTCGACGTTGAAGCACAGGATCCCGGCTTCGAGCGCGAAGTCCATCTCCCGCTCCGTCTTTCCGACGCCGGAAAACAGGATCCGCCCGGCCGGGATGCCGGCGGCCAACGCCCGGCGCAGCTCCCCCTCGGAGACCACGTCGGCGCCGGCGCCCAGATCGCCCAGCGTTTTCACCACGGCCTGGTTGGAATTGGCCTTCAGCGCATAGCAGATGAGCGAATCGATGCCGGACAGCGCCTCGGCGAAGACGCGGTAATGGCGCGTCAGCGTGGCCGTGGAATAGCAGTAGAAGGGCGTGCCCACGGCGGCGGCGATATCGGGGAGGGGCACGTCCTCGGCGTGGAGAATGCCGTTGCGGTACTCGAAGTGGTTCACGGCCTAGATCAACCCATCGAGTATGAACGGGCGGTCCTCCACCGGCTTTTCCGGCTCCGGCGGCAGGGGCTTGTCCTCGCGCTCGGCCTGCCTGCGCGCTTCCACCGCCGCCTCATAGGGCGTGTCGAGCGGCGCCTTGCGGCCGCAGGCGGCAAGGCCGAGCGCGGTGGCGAGCAGAAGGAGGGTGAGCGTTGCACGGGCCGTCATGGGGCGTCCATTCTCTTTCCAGGCAGACAGATGCGGAAAGGTTCTAGCGGTTTTTCGCCGCCTGTGCATCCCGTTTGAGCCTGCGTCTCCAGGCGCGGATCTGCCGGCGCACCTGCGCCGGTGCCGTGCCGCCGTAGGAGGCACGGCTCCTGACCGAGTTGGCGACCGAGAGAACCGAATAGACATCTTCCGTGATCGCCGGATGGATGTCCTTCAGCGCGTCGAGCGGCAGCTTTTCGAGCCCGCATTTCCTCGCCTCGGCCAGGGCGACGGCGCGGCCGGTCACGTGATGGGCCTCGCGGAAGGGCAGGCCGGCCTCGCGCACCAGCCAGTCGGCAAGGTCGGTGGCGGTGGAGAAGCCGGCACCCGCCGCCTTGCGCATCGCCGCCTTGTTCACCTCCATGTCGCCCACCATGCCGGTCATGGCCGCCAGCATCAGATCCAGCGTCTCGGCGGCGTCGAAGACCGCTTCCTTGTCTTCCTGCATGTCCTTGGAATAGGCGAGCGGCAGGCCCTTCATCACGGTGAGCAGCCCCACCAGCGCGCCGTTGATGCGGCCGGTCTTGGCGCGGATGAGCTCGGCGGCATCCGGGTTCTTCTTCTGCGGCATGATGGAGGAGCCGGTGGAGAAGGCATCCGACAGGCGCACGAAGCCGAATTGCGGGGTCGACCAGATGACGATCTCCTCCGCCAGTCTCGACAGGTGGGTGGCGCAGATGGCGGCCACCGAAAGGAACTCCAGCGCGAAATCGCGGTCCGACACCGTGTCGATGGAATTGCGCGTGGGGGCGCGGAAGCCGAGCGCCGTGGCCGTGCGGTGCCGGTCGATGGGAAAGCCCGTGCCGGCCAGCGCGGCGGCACCCAGTGGGCATTCGTCCATGCGCGCGATGGCGTCGCGCACGCGGGTGCGGTCGCGCCCGAACATCTCCACATAGGCCATCAGATGGTGGCCGAAGGTGACGGGCTGGGCCGCCTGCAGATGGGTGAAGCCCGGCATGACGGTGGCGGCGTGCTCCTCGGCGCGTGTGAGAAAGGCGTCGAGCAGCCGTCCGAGCTGGGCATCGATGCGCTGCAGCTCCTCCTTCACCCACAGGCGGAAATCGAGCGCCACCTGGTCGTTGCGCGAACGGGCGGTGTGCAGGCGCCCGGCGGCAGGGCCGATCAGCTCGGCAAGCCGTGCTTCCACATTCATGTGGATGTCTTCGAGCTTCCTGGAGAAGGCGAAGCGGCCGGCCTCGATTTCTGACAGGATCGTGTTCAGCCCGTGAGCGATCTTCCGTTCGTCCTCGGCCGAAATTATGCCAGTTTCGGCCAGCATGGCAGCGTGGGCAAGGCTGCCGCGGATGTCCTGGGCGTAAAGCTTCCTGTCGAAGTCGATGGAGGCGTTGATGGCTTCCATCACGGCGTCGGGGCCTGAGGCAAAACGTCCGCCCCACATGCGGTTGCTGGCTTTGTCTTCGCTCATCGTGATAACCGGACCTGGAGTGATGTTTCGGAGATGGCGGACAGAATGCGAAACCTTCCAGCGCTTCGCCTGATCGCGCTTTCCGCGCTGGCGGGCATCGTCGCCGGGGCCATTGCCGTATACGTGATGGGTGGGGGCGATGGCAACACGGCCACGGCCGGCGGCACGCAGGCCGCCTGTGCGGCCAAGGCGCAGCGGGCGGCGGCCCTTGAACCGGCGATGACGGGCGACGTGGCGGCGCTGCTGCCGGCCGACCCGCCGCAGTCCCTGCGCGACCTTGCCTTCGACGGACCCTCGGGCGAGCGGATGACGGTGGCCGATTTCGCCGGCAGGGTGCTGCTCGTCAATCTGTGGGCCACCTGGTGCGTGCCTTGCCGCGAGGAGATGCCGGCGCTCGATGCGCTGCAGCGCGAGATGGGCTCGGAGCGCTTCGAGGTGGTGGCCGTCAACATCGACCGCGGCGACGACGCGAAGCCGAAGGCCTTTCTGGAAGAGATCGGCGTGCGCTCGCTCGGCTACTATCGCGACAACTCGCTTGCCATCTTCAACGCGCTGAAGCGGCGCGGCTTGGCGCTCGGCCTGCCCGTCACCGTGCTCATCGACGAGGAGGGCTGCCTGCTCGCCCACATGAACGGGCCGGCGGAATGGGCGGGCGCGGATGCCCGGCGACTTGTCGCCGCAGCGCTCGAATCCGGCGATTGAGACTCAGCGCTGCCGCAATCTGCTGCTAGGGTCAGGGCAATCGATTCAGGAGATTGCCATGCCCAAGACATTCTTTTCCCTTTCCCTTCTTGCCGCCCTTGTCGGGATCGCCGGCTGTTCCGATGCCACGGAACTCACGCTTTCGCTGCCCGGCGATGCCACGGTGGAGCGCACGAGCGTCGCCTATGATTGCGGGGCGGCTGGCCGGCTCGATGTCGAATATGTGAATGCCGGGCCGGTCTCGCTGGCCGTCTTCACCTACGACGAGGAGCCGGTTGTGGCCTCCAACGTGGTCGCCGCCTCGGGCGCGCGCTATGCCGGCGGGCGCTATGTGTGGTGGAGCAAGGGCGACGGCGGCACACTCCACGACGCCATGCAGGCAGAGGACGCGCCGCCCCTCGCAACATGCAGCCAGGCGCGCTGAGGCGCTTGCGCAAAACGGTCGCGGCGCGCATCGTTCTGCACCAGGCTGCGCGAAACGGCAGGCAGGAGGAGGCCAGACAGGCAATGGACTTTCGCACCTTGCGCCGCGACCATCTCACCCGCCCCATCTTCGGCTGGGCCAGGGGTATCATGCCGCCCATCTCCGAGACCGAGCGCGAGGCGATCGACGCCGGCACGGTCTGGTGGGACGGGGCGCTGTTCTCCGGCAATCCAGACTGGGAGGCGCTGCTGGCCATGGAGCCGGCACGCCTGTCCCCCAGGGAGCAGGCGTTCATGGATGGCCCGGTGCGCGAGCTGTGCGCGCTGGTCGATGACTGGACGCTCAACTGGCGCGACCGGGACCTCGCCCGGTCCGTCTGGGATTTCATGCGCGAGAACAGGTTTTTCGGCATGATCATCCCGGAGAAATATGGCGGGCTCGGCTTTTCCAACACGGCGCATTCCGAGGTGGTGCGCACGGTGTCCTCGGCCAGCGTGGTGGCCGGTGTCACCGTCATGGTGCCCAATTCGCTGGGGCCCGGCGAGCTTCTCATGCATTTCGGCACCGATGCGCAGCGCGACCACTGGCTGCCCAGGCTGGCCGACGGGCGCGAGATCCCCTGCTTCGGCCTCACCTCGCCGGACGCCGGCTCCGACGCGGCGGCCATGCGCGACACCGGCGTGGTGGAATACGGCACCTGGAAAGGCAGGAAGACGCTCGGCGTGCGCCTCAACTTCCACAAGCGCTACATCACACTGGGGCCGGTGGCCACCGTGATGGGGCTCGCCTTCAAGATGTACGACCCGGAGAACCACCTTGGCCGCGGCGAGGATCTGGGCATCACCGTGGCGCTTCTGCCCACCGACACGCCGGGCGTGACGCATGGCGAGCGGCACATCCCGCTCTTCACTTTCTTCCAGAACGGGCCACTCTACGGCAAGGACGTGTTCGTGCCGCTCGACCACATCCTGGGCGGCGAGGAGCAGATCGGCCAGGGCTGGACGATGCTGATGACGGCGCTGGCCGCCGGGCGCAGCATCTCCCTGCCCTCGCAGTCGGCGGCCTCGGCGGCCATGAGCGCGCGCGTATCGGGCGCCTATGCGCGGGTGCGCACCCAGTTCAACGTTCCCATCGGCCTGTTCGAGGGCGTGCAGGAACCGCTGGCCGAGATCGCCGGCAATGCCTATCTCATCGACGCGGCGCGCCGGCTCACCGTGGCGGCGCTCGACAGGGGCCACAAGCCCTCCGTCATCTCCGCCATCATGAAGTACCACGCCACCGAGCGCATGCGCCGCTCCCTCATCCACGCCATGGACATCCATGGCGGCAAGGGCATCATCGAGGGGCCGCGCAACTATCTGGCCGGCGGCTACCGTTCGCTGCCCATCGGCATCACCGTCGAGGGCGCCAACATCCTCACCCGCAACCTGATGATCTTCGGCCAGGGGGCGGTGCGCTCGCACCCCTTCATGCTGAAGGAGCTGCTCGCACTTTCCGACGAGGACGAGAAGCGGGGGCTCGATGCCTTCGACCGCGCCTTCTGGGCGCATCTCGGCCACGCCCTGAAGACGGCGGGGCGGGCATTCGTGCGTGGCTGGTCGGGCGGCCTTGCCGGGCCGGCGCCGGCGCGCGCGGCCATGCCGCGCCACTGGAAGCGCCTGTCGCGCCACGCCGCCGCCTTCGCGCTGGCGGCCGATCTGGCGCTGCTCACGCTGGGCGGCGCCCTGAAGCGCAAGGAGCTGATTTCCGCCCGGCTGGGCGACATCCTGGCCGAGCTCTATCTGCTCGGCGCGGTGCTCAAGCGCTTCGAGGACGAGGGCCGGCAGGCCGAGGACCGGCCGATCGTCGATTATCTCATGCAGCAGGGCGAGGCCCGCATCGCCACCGCCTTCAGGGGGCTGCTCGACAATCTGCCGGCGCGTTGGGCAGCCTGGCTCGTGCGGCTCGTCGCCTTTCCCTTCGGCGTGCCGCACCCCTCGCCCTCCGACAGGCTGGTCTCGCGGCTCGCCGACATCCTGATGAAGCCCTCGGCCCAGCGCGACCGCCTCACCCCCGGCATCTATCTGGGCGAGGGGCACGAAGAACACCCGGTCAAGGACCTGGAGAACGCCTTCCGTCTGGTCACGGAAGCGGCGCCGCTGGAGAAGAGGCTGCGCGAGAAGGGCGTTCACGAGCCGGACAGGGCGCACGAGCAGGGCCTCCTGTCCACCGGGGAGCTTTCGCTGCTCAGGCAGGCCAGGGAGGCGGTGGAGACGGTGGTGGCCGTGGACGCCTTCCCCATGGAGGAGCTTTCCCCCATCGCCGCCCAGCACAAGCGGACGGGGAGGGCCGCCCGCACCCGCCGCCGCAAGACGCCGGCGGCTCAATAAGCCGCGTCCGCCGCCCGTTTCGCAACCTGCTCTTAAAGAGTCTTCCCTTAAGAGGGGAGGGAGGATGCGAAGCGGAGAGAACGGCGTGCGCTTTTCAGCCACCATGACGGCCAACCGTCTGCTGCCGGCGCCCCTGGCAGCCCGGGCGCGGCCATGGGCGGCACGGCTCGACCGGCTTCTTGCGGCGGGCGATGCGCGCGGCGCGGCCGGGCGCATGTCGCTCGTCGTCTTCCTGGCGCGCCTCGTCAACGCCGCCATCGCCTTTCTGAGCCAGGTGCTGCTTGCCCGCTACATGGGCAGTTTCGAGTATGGCATCTTCGTTGTCGTTTGGGTGACGATGGTCATTCTGGGCAGCATTTCCTGCCTGGGTCTCAATGCCTCCGTCGTCCGCTTCATCCCGGAATACCGCGCCAGAGGGCAGCTTGCGGAGCTGCGCGGCATCCTTCTGGCCAGCCGCCTGTTCGTGCTCGTCTTTTCGAGCCTGTGCGCGGGGTTCGGCATGCTCGCCATCCGCCTCTTCGAGCCGGCGATCGAGAGCTATTATGTGGTGCCCTTCTATCTGGGGCTCGTCTGCCTGCCGATGATCGCGCTCGGCGACCAGCTCGAAGGCATCGCGCGGGCCAATTCCTGGGCCCTGTGGTCCATGGCGCCGGCCTATTTCCTCCGCCCGCTGCTCATTCTCCTCTTCCTTTGGGGCGCCCACGCGGCGGGCTATGCGCCCGACGCAACCAGCGCCATGGGAGCGGCGATCCTTGCCACCTACATCACCACCGTCATCCAGCTCGCCGCCGTCGCCAGCCGCGCGGAGAAGGGTGCGCGCGGCACCCGGCGGCGCTTCCTGCCGCGCCACTGGGCCGTCGTGTCGCTGCCCATCTTCCTCGTGGAAGGCTTCTTCTTCCTGCTCACCAATGCCGACGTGCTGATGGTCGGCCGCTTCCTGCCGCCCGCCGACGTGGCCGTCTACTACGCGGCGGTGAAGACGCTCGCTCTCGTCCACTTCGTCTATTTCGCCGTCAAGGCAGGGGTGGCGCAGCGCTACGCCGCCTATATCCATAGCGGGGAGCGGCAGGCGCTTGCCCGTTTCGCCCGCGAGACCGTTTCGTGGACCTTCTGGCCGTCGCTGGCCATGGGGGCGGTGGTGCTCGTTCTCGGCAAGCCGGTGCTCATGCTGTTCGGGCCGGGGTTCGATGCCGGCTACCCGCTTCTCTTCCTTCTGGTGGGCGCGCTCGTCGCCCGCGCGGCGGTGGGCCCGGCGGAAAGCCTGCTCACCATGAGCGGCCACCAGAACGCCTGTGCCGCCGTCTACGCGCTGACACTGGCCATCAATGTGGGGCTCAATGTGGTGCTCATCCCCATGATCGGCCTGTGGGGCGCGGCGGTTGCCACCGCCATCGCCATGCTTTTCGAGGCATCCGTTCTGTCGCTCGTCGTCTGGCGCCGGCTGGGCATCGCCATGGCCGTCTTCCTGCCCGCGCCGCCGAAGAAGGAGGCTCCCTGATGGTTGCCGTACCGCTTATCGAGGAGGTCGGAGGCAGCGCCTCCGGCGCCATGATCGGCCAGATCGCCGGGCTGGGGCAGGCCGCCGAAAGCGCCGACATGGAGCTGGTTTCCACCACGCGACCCCTGCGGCGGCTGGCCATCTATCCCGCCTCGGCGGGGTTCGATCTGGTGGACGAGCTCGACCATCTCGCCGCCCGCGCCATCGAGCCCAACGTCTTCTTCAACCCGCGTTTCCTCGCCCCGGCCATGCCGCGCCTGGAGGACCGCGAGGTGCGGCTCGCTGTCATCCGCGATGGCACGCAGGAGAAGAGCCGCCTGCGCCTGCTGGTGCCGTTCTCCATCGAGCGGCCGCCGGTGCCGCTGGCCACCACGGTGATGCGCGCCTGGTCGCATCCCTTCGGCCCGCTCGGCACGCCGCTCGTCGATGGCGACGATCCGGCCGGGGTGCTGGAGGATTTCTTCGCCATGCTGGCGCGCCCCCATCTCAAGCTGCCGCAGGTGTTCGTGCTGCCCGAGACGCGCCTCGACGGCCCCTTCGCGGCGGCGCTGCGCAGTGTCGCCGAGGCGCGCAACCTGCCGCTCGAGGTGACGGGCGCGGTCGAGCGGCCCTTCCTGGAAAGCCGGCTCGACGGCGAGACCTATCTGCGCCAGAGCCTGAGAAGCCATCACTACCGCGAGTTCCGCCGTCTCAAGCGTCGCCTGGCGGAGAAGGGGCGCCTGGAATATCGCGTCGCCCGGCAGCCCGGCGAGATCCGCCATGGCATCGAGACGTTCCTGACGCTGGAAGCGGCAGGCTGGAAGGGCCGGGCGCGCACGGCCATGGCGGTGGACCGCTATCGCGCCGCCTTCGCGCGCGAGGCCGTGGACAGGCTGGCCGAGCGCGACCTGTGCCGCATCCACACCCTCACCCTCGACGGGCGGCCCATCGCCTGCCTGGTCGTCTTTGTCGAATCCGGCATCGCCTACACCTGGAAGACGGCCTATGACGAAGCCTATGCGGCGTTTTCGCCGGGCACACTGTTGACGATCGAGGTCACGAAGAACCACCTGGACGACCCCAATATCGAGGCCACCGATTCCTGCGCGGTACCGGACCACCCGGTGATGAGCCGCCTATGGGCCCAGCGCCGCGCCGTCGGCACTTTCGTCGTGGGCCTCGTCGGGGGGAGCGAGCGACTGGTTCACCACGCCGCGGGCCAGATCCACCTGCACCGCGAGGCGCGCAACATGATGCGCATCCTGCGCAACCGGGTGCGCCGGCTCATGCGGCGGGGATAAGGCTGGCGAAGCCATCCGGCCGGTCGGCCTGCTGCCTCCGGCCCCTCGGGAAGGAAGAAGGTGGTGCCCCTGGCCGGACTCGAACCAGCACTCCTTGCGGAAACCGATTTTGAGTCGGTCGCGTCTACCAATTCCGCCACAGGGGCCCTTGCCCGACACGGGCAGGCGCGGACTATACGGCGAGGGGCGGCGGCGTCAACTGTCTGAGCGGCGGCGCGATCAAAAACCGCCGGCGCGGGCAGCCCGCCTTCGCGGGAGCGTTGCACGCGCCTCCCGCGAAGGCTAGATAGGACGCGCCATCCGGGGATGCTTCATGCTTCGCAGACTCTACGATCTCACCATGTCGCTTTCGGCCACGCGGCATGCGGAAAAGGGGCTGGCGGGCGTTTCCTTCGTGGAAAGCTCGGTCTTTCCCATTCCGCCCGACGTGCTGCTCATCCCCATGGTGCTGGCGGAGCGGGACAAATGGCTGCGCCTTGCCGTCATCTGCACGCTTGCCTCGGTGCTCGGCGCGCTTCTGGGATATGCGATCGGCGCCTTTCTCTACGAGACGGTGGGGGCGCCGGTGCTGCGCTTCTATGGCCAGGAGGAAGCCTTCGAGAAGATCGCCGCATGGTACAACCAGTGGGGCGGGTGGGGTGTCCTCTTCGCCGCCATCACGCCCTTCCCCTACAAGGTCCTGACCATCTTCTCCGGTGCCACGGGGCTCAGCCTGCCGGTTTTCGTGGCCGTTTCCATTGTCGGGCGCGGTCTGCGCTTCTTTCTCGTCGCCTGGCTGCTCTACCGCTTCGGACCGCCGATCCGCAGCTTCATCGAGCGGAATCTCGGCCTCCTTTTCACCCTTTTCATGGTCTTGCTCATTGGCGGCTTTGCCGCCGTGCGCTACGTATTCTGAGGTGGCAACCATGACGCTCACCGCTCCCACTGGACGCACCCAGACGCTGGCCGCGGGTTTTCTGGCCCTCGGCATGGCCGCCACGGTGGGCACGGCGCTGGGCTTCGAGCATCTGGGGGGCTTCATTCCCTGCAAGCTGTGCCTGGAGCAGCGCACGCCCTACTATATCGGCGTGCCGCTGATGCTCTTGGCGTTCGCCTCGGCGCGCCTGCGCTGGCCGGCCATCGTGACGCGCGGGCTGCTTCTGGCCGGCGGCCTGTTGATGCTGTGGGGGCTGAGCCTCGGCGCCTATCACGCCGGGGTGGAATGGGGATGGTGGCAGGGGCCGGCCGACTGCGGTGCGGTGGCGCCCTCGGCGGCCGGTTCGGGCAGCCTCCTCGATCAGCTCAACGCGGTCGTTCCCCCCTCCTGCGACGAGGCGGCGGGCCGCTTCCTGGGTCTTTCCTTCGCCGGCTGGAACGTGGTGGCAAGTGCCGTGCTCTCGGCGGTGGCGCTGCGCGGTGCCTTGAAGCGCTGAAGAGGGCTAAGGCTCCAGCTCGACATCCCAGTAGAGGAAGTCCATCCAGCTCTCGTGAAGATAGTTGGGCGGGAACAGCCGGCCATTGTTGTGCAGATCCTGCACGGTGGGCCGGTAGGGCTTCTGCTGCGGCCACATCTTGGCCTGCGCCGGCATCAGTCCGCCCTTCTTCAGGTTGCAGGGCGAGCAGGCGGCCACCACGTTCTCCCACGACGTGACACCGCCGGAGCGGCGCGGCACCACATGGTCGAAGGTGAGGTCCTCGTTCGATCCGCAGTACTGGCACTGGAAACGGTCGCGCAGGAAGACGTTGAATCGGGTGAAGGCCGGATAGCGCGACGGCTTCACATAGGTCTTGAGGCTGACGACGCTCGGCACCTTCATCGAGAAGGAGGGAGAGCAGACCGCATGCTCATATTCGGCGACGATGTTCACCCGGTCGAGAAACACGGCCTTGATGGCATCCTGCCACGACCACAGCGACAGGGGGTAGTAGCTGAGCGGACGATAGTCCGCATTCAACACCAGAGCGGGCAAGCCGTCTGGCGATACAGCGATCGTCACGGTCCTTAAGCTCCTTCGCCAGGCAGATCGATCGGTGCGGATACTGTAAGCAGGTCATGACAGGAATGTGAAGCACTATTCGCATGGCGGCCAGGCAGGGGCAAAAAATGCTGGTTTCCCGCATCCTTAAGCCGCCGGCGCGGCTTCCCGGCCTCGCAGTTCGCGCCAGTAGGCCCAGAACAGGCGTGCCGCGACGGAGCGCCAGGGACGCCATGATTCGGCCATCCGGGCCAGGCTTTCGGCGCTCGGGCGCTCCTCCAGCGCCAGCGCGTGGGCCACCGCGCCGCGCAGGGCGACATCGCCGGCGGGAAAGATGTCGGCATGGCCGGCCGCCACAAGAAGGTAGACCTCCGCCGTCCATGGTCCGATGCCGGGCACGGCGGTCAGCGCGGCCACCGCCTCCTCGGGCGGCTGCGTATCGAGGTGCTCAAGGTCCAGCGAGCGGTCGACCAGCGCCGCGGCAAGCGCGCTCAGCGCCCGCTGCTTGGCGCGCGAAAGGCCCGCCTCGACGAGCGCTGCCTCGCCCGCGGCGAGAAGCCGTGCCGGTGTCAGCGGGTCCACCAGCCGGCAGAGCCGGGCGAGCATCGCCTCGGCGCTGGCGCGCGAGACCTGCTGAGCGACGATCACCGAGGCAAGGCTTGCAAAGCCCGGCGGGCTGCGCCGCAGCGGCACGTCGCCCGCCGCCACGCGCACCGGCGCCAGCCGCGGGTCGCGCGCCACCAGCGCATCGAGCCCGAGGGCAATATCGTTCGGCGTTTCGATGCGTTGCACGGCCTTCGTCCCTTGCGGTTTTCGCGGTGCGAGCTAAGCATGCGGGCATGGCCAGAACAATCCGTTTCCTGCCCGGCTCATGAGCTCTCCCGTCTTCCGTTTCGCGCCCAGCCCCAATGGGGCGCTGCATTTGGGCCATGCCTACTCGGCGCTTCTCAACCACGCCATGGCGCGGGCAGCCGACGGCCGGTTCCTGCTGCGCATCGAGGACATCGACACCGCCCGCTGCACGCCGCAGTTCGAGGAAGCCATCCATCGCGACCTTGCTTGGCTGGGGCTTGCGTGGGAGGAGCCGGTGCGCCGCCAGTCGGAGCATTTCGACGACTATGCGCAGGCGCTGGAACGGCTGGTGGAGGCGGGCATGGTCTATCCCTCCTTCCTGAGCCGCAGCGAGGCGCGCGCCTATATCGCCGATGCGCAGGCGGACGGCGCGCCCTGGCCGCGCGATCCCGACGGTGTGCCGCATTTCCCGCCCGTCGACCGGATGCGCCCGGAATCGGAACGCCGCCGGCGCATGGCCGAAGGCGAGCCCTATGCCTGGCGGCTCGACATGGCGGCGGCGACCGCCCATGTGGGCGGGCCGCTGTTCTGGGACGAGGACGGCAGCGGGCCGCAGGGCGAGGCCGGCCGCGTGCCGGCAAGGCCGCAGGAATGGGGTGACGTGGTGATCGCGCGCAAGGAGACGCCGGCCAGCTATCACCTCTCGGTGGTGGTGGACGACGCGCTGCAGGGCATCACGCATGTGGTGCGCGGGCGCGATCTCTTCCATGCCACCGCCGTCCACCGCCTGCTGCAGGAGCTTCTGGGCCTGCCCGTGCCGCTCTACCACCACCACGCCCTCATCCTCGACGAGGAGGGGCGCAAGCTCTCCAAGAGCCGCGGGGACACGGGAATTGCGGCGCTGCGCGAGGCGGGAGCCACCCCGCGCGACATCGCCCGCATGGTGGGGCTCGAAACGCGCCCCTAGACCGGTTCATCTATCTGTTTTTGCCGCATTTGTGCGACGCCAGATGTTTCCTTCAGGCTGCAAAATGCCGTAGCGGTCTGGCCGAGACAGATGGTACCCATCTGTCGGGATCGCACCACTAACCACTAGAAGAACCGGGCAAGCCCCAGTTTGGCGAACACCAGCGCGAGAAGCAGCACGAAGGCACCGCCCAGGCTGGCAAGCGCCGCATCCAGCAGGGTGTCGAAGCGGATGCCGTAGAGATTGGCGCCCTGGATGGCCCCGAAAAAGCCGAGGGTGACGATCGCCGCGTTGCCGAGCACGCCGAAGCCGGCATCGCGCAGCAGCGCGTTGAGGGCGATGGAAAACAGATAGGCAAGCAGCACCACCGTGACCGCGGCCATGATGAGCCAGCTTGCGTCGAGCCTCATGAGCATATGGCGCCCCGCCGGCCGGTGGCCGGCGCTCCGGTGCTTTTGGTGCGCCAGCATAGCCAGCAAAGCTTTCGCTTTTCTTGCCGTGCTCAGTGCGCCGCTATGGGCCGGCCGCGATGGCGCATGATGGCGGCGTTGATCTCGCCGCCCAGGATGAAGACCGCCGATATGATGTAGAGGAAGACGACGGCGATCATGATCGAGGCCAGCCCGGCATAGGTGCTCGCATAGCTGTTGAAGTGGGCGAGATAGGCCGCAAACAGGCTCGATCCGGCCAGCCAGCCCGCCAGCGTGAAGACGATTCCGGGCATCACGTCGGCAAGCCGCCGCCGGCCTGCCGGCAGCCACAGATGCACCAGGGCAAGCGCCCCCACAAGCACTGCCACCGCGATCACATAGCGCCACAGCGTGATGGTGCCGAGATAGGGCTCGATCCACTCCAGGTGCCTGGCGGCCAGGCTGGCGGCCACCGGCACCACCACGAGCAGCAGGCTGATCGTCAGGAAGCCTGCCGTGGCCACCAGCACGAAGCCGAGGCTCTGGATCCGCAGCCAGATGAAGGAGCGGCGTTCGTTGACCCGGTAGGCGCGATTGAGCGACAGCCGCAGCGCCTCCACGCCGTTGGAGGCGAAGAAGGCCGCACCCGCCACGCCGAGCGTGAGCACGCCGCCGCGCCGTGCCTTCAGCACGTTTTCCACCTCGGCGCCGATCGGCCCGGCCACCTCCTGCGGCAGCGTCTCGAAGATGAGGTGCACCACCCGGTCGGCATAGGCCCCCGCGCCCAGGAAGCTCGCCAGCGCAACGGTGAAGATCAGGAAGGGAAACAGCGCCATGATGGCGTTGATCGCCAGGTGGCTGGCCATCGCCCAGCCATCGTCGGTATTGAAGTGGCCGAGGGCCTCGCCTGCGATCCGTCTGAACGCCGTCAGTGCATGCACGTTTCAAGCCCTCGCCGGTTTGTGCCCTTCATGGGCCTCGATTTGTCCTGGCCGAGCGAATATGTGAAACCGCCATCGTTATGCAACAATACGGTCCCGCCTCCATGACGCAGAACGCCACCATCCTGCTGACCGGCGCCTCCTCCGGCATCGGCGCCTATTGCGCCCGCGCCCTCAAGCGCGAGGGCTGGCGCGTTTTTGCCACGGCGCGCAGGAAGGAAGACATCGCGAGGCTGGAGGAGGAAGGCATCGAGGCCTTCTATCTCGACTACCGCGAGCCCGCCTCCATCGGCGCGCTTGTCGAGGCGGTGCTGGCGCGCACCGGCGGGCGGCTCGACGCGCTTTTCAACAACGGCGCCTATGCGCAGGCCGGCGCGGTGGAGGACCTGCCCGTGGAAGCGCTGCGCGAGCAGTTCGAGGCGAATGTCTTCGGCTGGCACGATCTGACGCGGCGCATCGTGCCGGTCATGCGCACCCAGGGTCATGGCCGCATCGTCCATTGCTCATCCATCCTCGGCCTGCTGCCGGTCACCTATCGCGGCGCCTATGCCGCCTCCAAGCACGCGCTCGAAGGGCTTATGCTGTGCATGCGGGCGGAGCTTTCCGGCTCCGGCATCCAGGTCTCGCTCATCGAGCCCGGACCCATCCGCTCGCGCATCGCCGCCAACGGGCTGGCCTGGTTCGAGCGCAACATCGACATCGAGGGTTCCGTCCACCGCGTCGCCTATCAGGCGCAGCTTGCGCGCCTGCGGGCCGGCGGCACGAGCTCGCGCTTCAAGCTGGGGCCGGAGGCCGTCCACAGGGTTTTGCGCCACGCGCTTCTTCACCCGCGCCCGCGCCCGCATTATGTCGTAACCTTGCCGGCGAAGATCGGTGTGGCCTTGAAGCGGCTTTTGCCCGCCTCGATGCTCTACCGCATTCTCGCCACCCGGGCGTGATGGTCGCGCCAACCCGCAACGAAAGCGAAAGCCCATGTCCACCGTCTTCAACATCCTGGCCGTCGCCGTCATGCTGGCGGTCGTGTTCGTTCTTCTGCGCGGCCTCCTCAACATGATGCGCGGCGGCTCGGGCAACACTTCCAACAAGCTCATGCAGGCGCGCGTGGCCTTGCAGTTCGTGGCCATCGTGCTTCTGGTGCTTGCCATGTGGTTCGCCCAGGGGCGGGGCTGAGCCATGGTCAAGCTCAACAGGATCTACACCCGCACGGGCGACGACGGCACCACCGGCCTCGCCGCTGGCCCCAGGCGCGCCAAGAGCGATCTGCGCGTCGAGGCGTTCGGCACGGTGGACGAGGCCAGCGCCTGCATCGGCATGGCGCGCGTGCACACCGCTGCAAGCCATCCCGAGATCGACGCGCTGCTGATGCGCGTGCAGAACGATCTTTTCGACCTCGGTGCCGATCTGGCAACGCCGGAGGGCGCGCGCAAGCCCGAGCATGAGCCGCTGCGCATCGTTGCCGCGCAGGTGGAACGCCTGGAGCGCGAGATCGACGCGCTGAATGCCGGGCTTTCTGCGCTCTCCTCCTTCGTGCTGCCCGGCGGCACGCCGGCGGCGGCTGCCCTGCATCTGGCGCGCACCGTGGCGCGGCGCGCCGAGCGGCTGATGGTGGCGCTCGCCCGCACGCCGGGCGAGACCGTCAACGCCGAGGCGCTGCGCTATATCAACCGCCTTTCCGATCTGCTCTTCGTCGCCGCCCGGGCACTCAACGACAATGGGGCGCGCGACGTCCTGTGGGTGCCGGGGCAGAACCGCTGAAGGCCCATGTTCATCCCGCTTCACGATGCCAACAGCCTGCGCCACATTCGGCGCCAGTATGTCACGCTGGGCATCATCGCCCTCAATGTGCTGGCCTGGCTTGCGACGTCGCTGGGGGGCGCCGATCTGACGCAGGCGGCGGCCCTCGGGCTGGGCTTCATTCCTTCCGTCGCCCATGAACTGGCCGTGCTGCCGCCGGAGCTGGACCTCGTTCCGGTGCCGCTTACCTATGTCACCTACGCCTTCCTCCACGCCGATCTTGTGCATCTGGGCGGCAACATGCTGTTCCTGTGGGTGTTCGGCGACAATGTGGAGGATGCGCTGGGCCATCTGCGCTTTCTCTTCTTCTACCTTGCCTGCGCTGTGGCGGGAGCGGCCTTTCACGGCATGATCGAGCCCGAATCGCAGGCGCCGCTCATCGGCGCCTCGGGTGCCGTGGCCGGCGTCGTCGCCGCCTATCTCATCCTGCATCCGCGGGTGAAGCTGTGGGTCCTGGCCTTCGCCCGCCTTCCGCTGCGCCTGCCTGCCTATGTGGTGCTGGCGCTGTGGATCGGCATGCAGTTCTTCATGTTCGCCTTCGACCGCGAAAACCAGATCTCCTGGGCCGCCCATGTCGGCGGCATTCTCGCCGGTGCCCTGCTGGTGGTCGTGCTGCGCCGCCCCGGCGTGGCGTTGCTGGATCGGGGAGTGGGAGGCGGGCAAAGAGCGGGGAATGGCGAGTAGCGAGTGGGGAATAGCGAATAGGGAATAGCGAATAGCGAATAGCGAATAGGGAGTGGAGAATGACAGGTGTCCTCGCAGTCGATGTTTGGCACGGATTGCCGCGTTCCTTTCATCGCTCCCTCTTCGCTGCTCCCTATTCCCTATTCGCTATTCGCTACTCGCTACTTCACCTTTCACGAAGCGCCGGCATATTGACGTACACGTCAGGTCTCACTACGGTTCGGCGGCTTCCGGCATGGCCGTGTCCTTCGGGGGGAGGGTGCGCTGTTCCATTTTGCCCAGGGCATGGCGGAAATCAGCCATCGGACCGGGCCTTGCGCTGATATCCAGCGCCGGGCTGCGGAGTTGAGAAAGGTGAATGCGCATGAAGGTCCTTGTTCCTGTGAAGCGGGTGATCGACGCGAATGTGAAGCCGCGGGTCAAAGCGGATGGTTCGGGCGTCGAGCTTGCCAATGTGAAGATGGCAATGAACCCGTTCGACGAGATCGCGGTGGAGGAAGCGATCCGGCTCAAGGAGGCGGGCAAGGCGGAGGAGATCGTGGCGGTGTCCATCGGGCCGGCCCAGGCGCAGGAGACGCTGCGCACGGCGCTTGCCATGGGGGCCGACCGCGCCATCCTCGTCAAGACCGAGGAGATGGTGGAGCCGCTCGACGTGGCGAAGATACTCAAGGGCGTTGCCGAGGAGGAGAAGCCGGGTCTCATCATCCTGGGCAAGCAGGCGATCGACGACGATTCGAACCAGACCGGGCAGATGCTGGCCGCCCTTCTGGGCTGGGCGCAGGGCACCTTCGCCTCCAAGGTTGAGATCGAGGGCGAGACGGCCACCGTCACGCGCGAGGTGGATGGCGGGCTGCAGGTGGTGGCGCTGAAGCTGCCGGCGGTGGTGACGACCGATCTGCGCTTGAACCAGCCGCGCTATGCCTCGCTGCCCAACATCATGAAGGCCAAGAAGAAGCCGCTTGGCGAGAAGAGCCCGGCCGACTACGGCGTGGAGGTGCGCGCGCGCCTGAAAGTGCTGAAGACGGAGGAACCGGCGGGCCGCAAGGCGGGCGTGAAGGTCAAGGATGTCGCCGAGCTGGTCGACAAGCTGAAGAACGAAGCGGGCGTTCTCTGACAGGCTCCAGAACAAGGAAGAACGAGATGGCCATTCTCCTCATCGCCGAACACGACAACCAGCATCTTTCCGAGCAGACGGCCAAGGCGCTGGCGGCGGCCAGCCAGATCGGCGGCGACATCGACATTCTGGTGGCGGGCAGGGACGCCAGGCCCGCCGCGGAAGCGGCGGCGAAGCTTGCGGGCGTGCGCAAGGTGCTGCTGGCCGAGAGCGAGGCGCTGGCGGAGCGTCTGGCCGAGCCGCTGGCGGCCACCATTCTTTCGCTGAGCGAGGGCTACGACACCTTCGTGGCGCCGGCCACGACGACGGGCAAGAACGTGATGCCGCGCGTTGCGGCCCTTCTCGACGTGATGCAGGTCTCCGACATCATCGAGGTGGTGAGTGCCACCACCTTCAAGCGCCCCACCTATGCCGGCAACGCCATCCAGACGGTGGAAACCACTGATGCCAAGCGCGTCATCACGGTGCGCACCTCCTCCTTCCAGGCGGCGGGCGAGGGCGGTTCGGCGAGCCTGGAGACGGTCGAGGCGGCGGCCGATCCCGGCCTTTCCAGCTTTGTCGAGAACCGCATCGAGGAGAGCGACCGGCCGGAGCTGACCTCCGCCAGGATCATCATCTCCGGCGGCCGGGCGCTCGGCTCGGCGGAGAAGTTCCAGGAGGTCATCCTGCCGGTGGCCGACAAGCTGGGCGCGGCCGTCGGTGCGTCGCGCGCGGCGGTGGACGCCGGCTATGCGCCCAACGACTGGCAGGTGGGCCAGACGGGCAAGGTGGTCGCCCCCGACCTCTACATCGCCTGCGGCATCTCCGGGGCCATCCAGCACCTGGCGGGCATGAAGGACTCCAAGGTCATCGTCGCCATCAACAAGGACGAGGAGGCGCCCATTTTCCAGGTCGCCGACTACGGGCTGGTGGCCGACCTCTTCGAGGCCCTGCCGGAGCTCGAAAAGGCGCTTTGACATTCTTCAAAGCGCGTGCACAATTCGTGAAGGGCGGGGTAGACGCGGCTCTCCCGCCCTTTTAGGTTGCGCTGCAGCAAGAGCATGAGCAGGTGCCGCAGGGACCTGCCAACAGGATCGGTGACATGACGGGCAAGATCGAGAAGGTGGGTATCGTCGGTGCCGGCCAGATGGGCAGTGGCATCGCGCATGTGACGGCGCTGGCCGGCTATCGCGTCAAGCTGCACGACACTTCGCAGGAGCGCATCGAGGCGGGAATCGCCACCATCAGCGGCAACATGGCGCGCCAGGTGTCCTCCGGCAAGCTGAAGGACGAGGACCGGCAGCAGGCGCTTCAGCGCATCTCGCCGGCCGCGGCACTGGAGAATCTCGCCGATGTCGATCTCGTCATCGAGGCGGCGACGGAAGACGAGACCGTCAAGCGCAAGATTTTCGCCCAGCTCTGCCCGCTGCTGAACCCGGAAGCGCTGATCGCCACCAACACCTCCTCCATCTCCATCACGCGGCTTGCCGCCCAGACCGACCGGGCGGAGCGCTTCATCGGCATCCATTTCATGAATCCCGTGCCGGTGATGAAGCTGGTGGAGCTGGTGCGCGGCATCGCCACCGAGGACATGACCTTCGAGATGGCGCGCAGCTTCGTCGAAAGCCTCGACAAGACCATCACCGTGGCCGAGGATTTCCCCGCCTTCATCGTCAACCGCATCCTGTTGCCGATGATCAACGAGGCGATCTACACGCTCTATGAGGGCGTGGGCACGGTAGAGGCCATCGACACCGCCATGAAGCTCGGCGCCAACCATCCGATGGGGCCGCTGCAGCTTGCCGATTTCATCGGCCTCGACACCTGCCTGTCCATCATGCAGGTGCTGTATGAGGGGCTTGCCGATTCCAAATACCGCCCCTGCCCGCTGCTCGTGAAATATGTCGAGGCCGGCTGGCTGGGCCGCAAGTCGGGCCGCGGCTTTTACGACTATCGCGAAAATCCGCCGGTGCCCACACGCTGAGCGATCCGCTTTGCCCGCCGCCGCGGGTGGCGCAGGCGGCGGCGCCTGTCAGCCGAACGCCCCGTGGCAGTGCTTGTATTTCTTGCCGGAGCCGCAGGGGCAGGGCTCGTTGCGCCCCACCTTGCCCCAGGTCGAGGGATCGCCGGGGTCGCGCTCCTGCGCTGGCGCGTTGCGGGCGTCGAGGCGCGGCAGGGTCATCGTCTCGCCGGCAAACTCGTCCTCGCCGGTGGTGCCGTCCACATGGTGCGGCTGCATGGCGGCGGGCGCCTGGGGGGGCGGCGCGTCGGCCGCCTCGCGCACCAGCTCCACGCGCATGAGCTGCGCCGTGACGGCGCGGCGCAGATTGGCGAGCATGCCCTGGAACAGCTCGAAGGCTTCCGACTTGTATTCGTTCAGCGGGTCGCGCTGGGCGTAGCCGCGAAAGCCGATCACGGAGCGCAGATGGTCGAGATTGACCAGATGCTCGCGCCACAGATGGTCGAGCGTCTGCAGCAGGATCGACTTCTCGACATAGGCCATGATGTCGGGTCCGAAGCGCTCGGCACGGTCGGCCGCCGCCTTGTCGGCGGCCTCGGTGATGCGGGCGCGGATGTCGTCCTCGGCGATGCCCTCTTCCTTCACCCATTCCTCGATGGGCAGGTCGAGGTTGAGATGCTCGCGCACGCCCTGCTTGAGGCCCTCCGCGTCCCATTGCTCGGCATAGGCCTTCTCGGGAATGTGGCGGGCGACCAGGTCGTCGATGACGTCCTCGCGCATCTCGGCCACCGTCTCCGACAGGTTCTCGCCGTCCATCAGCTCAAGACGCTGCTCGAAGACCACCTTGCGCTGGTCGTTCATCACGTCGTCGAACTTCAAGAGGTTCTTGCGGATGTCGAAGTTGCGCGCCTCGACCTTCTTCTGCGCCTTCTCCAGCGCCTTGTTGATCCAGGGGTGGACGATCGCCTCGTCCTCCTTCAGCCCCAGCTTCTGCAGCATGCCGTCCATGCGGTCGGAGCCGAAGATGCGCATCAGGTCGTCCTGCAGCGACAGGAAGAACTTGGAGCGGCCGGGGTCGCCCTGGCGGCCGGAACGGCCGCGAAGCTGGTTGTCGATGCGACGGCTCTCGTGGCGCTCGGTGGCGAGGACATAGAGGCCGCCGGCGGCGATCGCCTTCTCCTTCAGCCGCTGCACGTCCGCGCGGATCGCCTTTTCCCTGGCCTCGCGCTCGGGGCCTTCCGGCATGTCGCCCAGCTCCTCGGCGATGCGCATCTCCGGGTTGCCGCCGAGCTGGATGTCGGTGCCGCGGCCGGCCATGTTGGTGGCGATGGTGATGGCGCCCGGCTTGCCCGCCTGGGCGACGATCATGGCCTCGCGCTCGTGGTGGCGGGCGTTCAGAACCTCGAAATCCTTGATGCCTTCCTTGCGCAGGCGCTCGGCCAGATATTCCGACTTCTCGATGGAGGTGGTGCCCACGAGGATGGGCTGGCCCTTCTCGCGCGCCGCCTTGATCTCCTTGACGATCGCCCGATACTTCTCCTCGACCGTGCGATAGACCTCGTCGTCCTCGTCGATGCGCTGGATCGGCAGGTTGGTGGGAATCTCGGCCACGTCCAGGCCGTAGATGTTGGCAAACTCCTCCGCCTCCGTCGCCGCCGTGCCGGTCATGCCCGCCAGCTTGTCGTACATGCGAAAGTAGTTCTGAAAGGTGATGGAGGCGAGCGTCTGGTTCTCCGGCTGAATCTTGACGTGCTCCTTGGCCTCCAGCGCCTGGTGCAGCCCCTCGGAATAGCGCCGGCCCGGCATCATGCGGCCGGTGAACTCGTCGATGATGATGAGCTCGCCGTTGCGGACGATATAGTCCTTGTCCTTCTGGAACAGCTTGTGCGCCTTGAGCGCGTTGTTGAGGTGATGAACGATGGCGACGTTCTCGACATCGTAGAGCGATTCGCCCTTGAAGAGGCCCGCCTCTCGCAACATCCCCTCCACCTTCTCCGTGCCTTCCTCGGTGAAGGTGGCGGTGCGTTGCTTCTCGTCCACCTCGTAGTCGCCGTCCTCAAGCTTCAGGATGAAGGAGTCGATGGTGTTGTAGAGGTCCGAGCGGTCGTCGAGCGGGCCGGAGATGATGAGCGGCGTGCGCGCCTCGTCGATGAGGATGGAGTCCACCTCGTCGACGATGGCATAGGCGTGGCCGCGCTGCACCATCTGCGCGCGCTCATATTTCATGTTGTCGCGCAGATAGTCGAAGCCGAGCTCGTTGTTGGTGGCATAGGTGACGTCGCAGGCATAGGCCTGCCGGCGCTGCTCGTCCGACATGCCGTGCACGATGACGCCGGTGGAAAGGCCGAGGAAGCCATAGAGCTTGCCCATCCATTCCGCGTCGCGGCGGGCCAGATAGTCGTTGACGGTGACGACGTGCACGCCCTTGCCCGTCAGCGCGTTCAGATAGACCGGCAGGGTGGCCACCAGCGTCTTGCCTTCGCCCGTCTTCATCTCGGCGATGGAGCCCTCGTGCAGCACCATGCCGCCGATGAGCTGCACGTCGAAGGGGCGCATGCCGAGGGTGCGTTTGGCCGCCTCGCGCACCACGGCAAAGGCGGGAACCAGAAGATCGTCCAGCTTGGCGCCGTCGGCAAGCTGCTTGCGGAACTCCTCCGTCTTGCCGCGCAGGGCTTCGTCGGAGAGCGCCTGCATCTCCTCTTCCAGGGCGCCGATCGCCTGGACGCGGGGCTGCATGCCCCGGATGCGGCGATCGTTGGCTGAGCCGAAAATCTTGCGGGCGAGGCCGCCGAGACTGACCATCGTCGGTCCTTTCAATTCTCGATATGCCGGCATTTTTCTGCCGACCCGCTCCACCGGTTTCAGGCAGGAGCCGAAGGCAGCGGGAAATGCGTTCTGGACGCAAGGTCGAAGGAGAGATAAGAGGGGCCATCCCTTATGTCAACTTCGCGCAACAGGCGCGAGTGATGCCAGAATTCGGGTCTGTCTGCCGGATGCCTCCGCGTTCGACCGGGGCCCCAGCCTCAAGCACTGGAGATTTTCCGATGCCTCATACCTTCCGCCGTTTCCTCGCAGCGCGCGCCGGCGCGGCCGCGCTGCTTGCGGCGATCAGCTTTGCCCCGGCGCTCGCGCAGGAAGGCGCGGTGGTGGCCACCATCAACGGCGAGCCCATCACGGAGGCCGATCTTGCGCTGGCCGAGCAGGAGCTCAGCGAGCAGTTTGCCCGCCTGCCGCAGGCAGAGCGGCGCGCCGCCGCCCTGTCCGCCGTCATCGACGTGCGGCTGCTTGCCGCGCAGGCGGAGGCCGAGGGCCTCGACCAGAGCGAGGATTTCCAGCAGCGCATGGCGTTCCTGCGCGAGCGGGCGCTGCACAGCGCCTTCGTCGACCGGAACGTGGTCGCCCCCATCACCGAGGAGGAGATGCGCGCCCGCTACGACGCGGAGGTGGCGAAGATCACGCCGGAGGAGGAGGTGCGTGCCCGCCATATCCTGGTGGAGAGCGAGGAAGAGGCACGCCAGATCATCGAGGCGCTTGATGCCGGCGGCGACTTCGCCGCTCTGGCCGAGGAGAAGTCGAAGGACGGGTCGTCGTCCAATGGCGGCGACCTCGGCTACTTCACGCGCGGGCGCATGGTGCCGGCCTTCGAGGAGGCGGCCTTCGCGCTGGAGCCCGGCAGCTACTCCAGCGAGCCGGTGGAGACCCAGTTCGGCTGGCACGTCATCAAGGTGGAGGACAAGCGCCGCCAGTCGCCGCCCGCCTTCGAGCAGGTGCAGAACCAGATCCGCTCCCTGCTTATCCGCGAGCGCTATGTCGCAGCGCTTTCCTCCCTGCGCAACGCCGCCGAGGTGGACATTCCCGACGAAGCGCTGAAGACCTCGGTGGACGAGCTCTTCCGCCAGCAGACGGGCCAGGCGGATACGGACGGGACGGCACAATAAAGTCGGCTCGACAGACAGGCCCTCGCGCCTGATGCGGAGAACGGCCCCGATCCTGTCGGGGCCGGTCGTTCCCGGCGGTGCCGCGCATGGTGTGGCCGCCATGATTCCCTGGCAAAAAGTTTACGGCAAAAAAGCCGCTTGCCGCTTGCGTCGGCGGGCCCCTTGAGGCAGACGGGAAACACGCAACTCCATCACAGCCTTCCGGAAACGCCCATGTCCCAAGCCGTCTCGCCGCTGGCGCCGAAACGCTATCCCAGGATGCCGGATGTGGAGGGCGTGCGCATCGCCACCGCCGAGGCGGGCATCAAATACAGGGGCCGCAGGGACCTGATGGTCATGGTGTTCGACGAGGGGACGGAGGTCTCCGGCGTCTTCACCCGTTCGCGCTGTCCTTCTGCGCCCGTCGAGTTCTGCCGCGCCAACCTGCCCGGGGGGCGGGCGCGCATTCTGGTGGTCAACTCCGGCAATGCCAACGCCTTTACCGGCCGCAAGGGGCGCGAGGCCACGGCAATGACGGCGGCGGCGGCCGCGCGCGCGGCGGGCGCCAGCGAGAGCACGGTTTTCCTGGCCTCCACCGGGGTCATCGGCGAACCCCTGGAGGCGGGGAAATTCGCGCATCTGCTGGACGGAATGGTCGCCCGGGCCATGCCGCATGGCTGGGAGGAGGCGGCGCGCGCCATCATGACGACCGACACCTATCCGAAATACCTCACGGCCACGGCAAGGCTGGGCGAGGCGGAGGTGGTCATCAACGGCATCGCCAAGGGCGCCGGCATGATTGCGCCGGACATGGCCACCATGCTCTCCTTCGTGGCCACCGATGCGCCGATTGCCGCACCGGTGCTGCAGGCGCTTCTGTCCCGCGGCACGCAGCCTTCCTTCAACGCGATCACGGTGGACAGCGATACCTCGACCAGCGACACCTTGATGCTGTTTGCCACCGGCAAGGCGGCACAGCGCGGCGCGCCGCGCATCACCGATGTCCGCGACCCGCGGCTCGTACCCTTCCGGCGGGCGCTCAACCGCCTGCTGAAGCAACTCGCGCTGCAGGTGGTGCGCGACGGCGAGGGCGCGCGCAAGCAGGTGGAGGTGACGGTGACGGGCGCGAAGTCGTCGCGCTCGGCCAAGCGCATTGCCCTGGCTATCGCCAATTCGCCGCTGGTCAAGACGGCAATCGCCGGCGAGGACGCCAATTGGGGCCGCGTGGTGATGGCCGTCGGCAAGGCGGGCGAACCGGCAGAGCGCGACCGCCTGGCCATCTGGTTCGGCGACATCCGCGTGGCGCATGAGGGCGAGCGCGACCCCGATTATTCGGAGGAGCAGGCATCAGCCTACATGCGGCGCGAAGAGATTGCCATTCGTGTCGATCTCGGTCTCGGGCGCGGCAGGGCGACGGTGTGGACGTGCGACCTCACCAAGGAATACGTCGCCATCAACGGCGACTACAGGAGCTGAAACCGGCGGTGGGGCGGCAGGCAGGCGCAGAGCTGGCAACCATCCGCCGCTTCGAGGGCGCGGGTTTCCGCGCCTGGCCGGCTGCTTCGGTGCATTATGACGGCACCTGGGCCATCCGCCTGACGGCTGGCCACCCGGCGCGGCGGCTCAACTCGGTCAATCCGCTCGATCCCGGCGACGATCACCACCTGGAAGAGCGCATCGCAAGGGTGGCGCAGCGCTTCGCTGCCTATGGAAGACCGATCACCTTCCGCATCTCGCCGCTCTGCGCTCCTGCCATCTCCCGCCATCTGGACGAGAAGGGGTGGCAGGCGGCGGGGCACTCGCTGGTCATGCGTCTGCCGCTCGACGAGGGGAATGCCGGCCGGGCGATGGACCAAATCCCGCTCAAGGACCTCAACCGCTTCGTCTCCGCCGCCTTCGAGGTGCACGGCTACGAGGAGGCGCTGCGGCCCGGCTTTGCGGAGGTCGTCAAGTCCATCAAGCCAAATGCCGGCCTGTTCATTCTTGAGCATGAGGGCGCGCCGGTGGCGACCGCCATCTGCGTGCATGACGGCCAGCTTGCCGGGCTGTTCGAGGTGGCCACCGCCCAGGCCCAGCGCGGCAAGGGATTTGGCCGGCGCATGCTGCTTTCGGCGCTCAAATGGGCCTATGCGCGGGGCGCGCGCCAGGCATGGCTGCAGGTGGAGGCGGACAATGCGCCCGCCCTCGGGCTCTACCGCTCGCTGGGCTTTTGCGAGGTCTACGGATACCACTATCGCCAGCCTGCGGAACGGGAATGAGGGAATGGAAAAGGCGGCAAGACCTGTTCTGATCGTCGCGGCCTGCGCGCTGGTGGATGCCGACGGGCGCGTGCTCATCGCGCAGCGCCCGCAGGGCAAGGCGATGGCCGGGCTGTGGGAGTTTCCCGGCGGGAAGGTGGAGCCCGGCGAGACGCCGGAGGAGACGGTGGTGCGCGAACTCGGCGAGGAGCTGGGGGTGGAGACGAAGACGGCCTGCCTGGCGCCTCTCACCTTTGCCAGCCACGCCTATGAGGATTTCCACCTTCTCATGCCGCTCTTCGTGTGCCGGCGCTTCTGGGGCGTGCCGGTGCCACGCGAGAGCCAGGCGCTCAAATGGGTGCGTCCGCAGCGCCTGCGCGACTATCCCATGCCGCCGGCCGATGCCCCCCTCATCCCCTTCCTCATCGACCTTCTGTGAAAGGCGCTGCGGGCGGCCAAGCGTTAATTCTTCCTTTAGCGAAAGATGAGAATTTTTCTCAAGGGCGGCCAAGCCGCGTGAAGAGGGCCGGCACTGCCGGAGGGGATGATGGAGCCTGCGAGCGAGAGGCCGCGTGACGGCCGGGAGAAATGGGCGCGCGCCAGCCATGTCGGCAGCGGAGCGCTTCGGGTGGCGCTGCTGTTCAGCTCCGCCGCCATCGCGCTGTCGCTCATCTTCACCTCCATCCTGGAGCGCCGCACGCACCGGTCGGCTCTTTTCAGTCCCGCCATCGACCGCATGACGACAGGGACGGTGGAGACGGACCGGGGCCTTTACACCGTGCGCCGCAGCGTGCTGCAGACCTCGCCCCGGGCCGTCTGCATCATCCGTCCCGACGGCAGCCGGCGCGGCGCGTGCTGAGGGCGGCCGGTCAAGAAATCTTAACGGCTCGCTGCCAGGGTCGGCGCGAAAGGGAAAGCGAGGCCGGCATGTTCACGCGGTTTCTGAGAAGCGAGAAGGGCTCCACGGCCGTCGAATATGCGCTGATCGCCGGGGTCCTGGTCCTTGCGATCATCGCTGGTGTTGCCGAGCTCGGCCGCTATGCCGGCCAGACCTTCGAGCGCGTGGCCGAGGATGTGACGGCGGCCACGAACTGAAGCCGCACCGCAGGCGCGAAAGGCGGCTTCGCAGGCATTGCGGCTTTGCTGCCTGGCCTCAATCCCTGCCGCCGCGCGAAAGCACGGTTTTCAGCGAAACCTCGGCGCTGCCGGGCTTGAGCGGCTTCTGCTGCGAGGCATGGGGCGCCCAGCCGGAAAGCCAGAGAATGTTGAAAGTGGCGCGGATGCGCCCGTCCGGGTCTGAAAAGCGCTCCTGATAGATTTCCGCCGCGCGCAGGAAGAGCCGGCGCGTCGCCGGCCGCCGGCTGCGCTCGGCCAGCGCGTTCGTCGCGCCCATGGCGCGCAGGTCGCGCATCAGGTCGAACATGGTGGCGTAGCGCACGGTCAGCGGCTCCACATCCGCCACCGGCAGGGCGAAGCCGGCGCGCTGCAGCAGGCCGCCGGCATCGCGCACATCGGCAAAGGGGCTGACGCGCGGCGCCGCACCGCCGGCAATCTCGGTCTCCGCCTGCAGCAGGCTCTGCCGCAGCTCGCCCAGCGTGCCGGCTCCGGCCATGGCGGCCAGGAAAAGGCCGTCCGGCCGCAGCGCGCGGCGGATCTGCAACAGCAGGCCGGGAAGGTCGTTCACCTCGTGCAGGGTGAGCAGGGAGACGGCGAGGTCCAGGCTTTCCGCCTCCAGCGGCACCGTCTCGGGCGCTGCCGCGAGGCCCTCCGGCGCGCCGGCGAGCAGCCGCTCGTCGGCCTCGACGCGCATCACCCGGTCCACCTTGCCGCTCGTCTCAAGCGCGCGGGCGGCATGGCCCGTCAGGCAGAAGAGCGCGGCGGCACACGCGAACCGCCGCTCCACCGTGGCCAGCCGCTCTGCCAGCTCGTCGGCTGCCCGCTGCATGAGGAAGGATGCGTCCCGTCCGGCGCTGGCCAGGGCGCGGCGCTTGCGGGCCTTCAGGAGCGCGATGTCGAAGATGGGTTCCATGTCCGTCCGTCTGTTTGCCGACCCCGTGCATGGCACAAAAGCGCGGGCCTGGATAGCGGGTGGCCTTGCGCGGGCGCGGTACGGCTGTATCGTGGCGGCAAGCGGTGCGAGGCAAGGGGGATCATGGGGCTTCTCGGTCGGGCAGGGGCGGCGATGCTGGCGTGGCCGGCGCGGCTTCTGTTCCCGCCGGTGTGCCTCGGCTGCCGCGATCTGGTGTCGGCGCCCGGCACGCTCTGCACGGCGTGCTGGGCGGGCGTGCGCTTTCTGGAGCGGCCCTGGTGCGCGGTGCTGGGCACGCCCTTTGCCCACGACATGGGCGAAGGGGCGGTTTCGCCCGCGGCAATCGCCGACCCGCCGCCCTTCGCGCGGGCGCGCGCGGCAGTCGCCTATGACGGGGTGGCACGGCGCATGGTGCAGGCGCTGAAATTCTCCGACCGCACGGACCTCGCCCCCTGGATGGCGCGCTGGATGCTGCGCGCCGGCGCCGAGCTCGTCGGCCCGGATGCGGTGGTGGTGCCGGTGCCGCTGCACCGGCGGCGCTTCTTCCTGCGCCGCTTCAACCAGTCGGCCGAGCTGGCCCGCGCCTTTGCCCGCGAGGCCGGCCTCGAATACCGCCCGCAGGCGCTGGTGCGCGCGCGCGTCACGCACCAGCAGGTGGGGCTCGGCGTGCGCGAGCGCGCGGCCAATGTGCGCGGCGCCTTCGCCGTGCCGCCGACCCTTGCCCCGCCGCTCGAAGGGCGGCGGGTCATCCTCGTTGACGACGTCTACACCACCGGCGCCACCGTCATGGCCGCCGCCCGCGCGCTGCGGCGGGCCCGCGTGCGCCAGGTCGACGTGCTCACCTTCGCGCGCGTCCTCGCGCAGGACTTTGCGTCCGCCGAAAGGGCGACATATATAGCAGCGGGCAAGGAATGACGGACAACGGCATGGCGGATGTGACCATCTATACCCGACTGGGCTGCGGCTACTGCGTTGCCGCCAAGCGGCTTCTGGACAGAAAGGGCGTCGGCTACACGGAGCACGATGCCAGTTTCTCCCCGCAGCTTCGCCAGGAGATGATAAGCCGCGCCAACGGGCGCGCCACCTTCCCGCAGATCTTCATCGGCGATGTCCATGTCGGCGGCTCGGACGAGCTTCACGCGCTGGAGCGTGAAGGCAGGCTCGACGCGCTGCTTGCCGAGAAGGGCGTGGCGAGGGCCGGCGCATGAGCACGGTGCGCGTGGCGGCGCTGCAGATGCGCTCGGGCATGGAGGTCGAGGAGAATGTGGGGGCCTTCGAGGCGCTGGTGCGCGAAGCGGCCGGCGAGGGCGCCGTCTATGTACAGAGCCCGGAGATGACCGGCATTCTGGTGCGCGAGCGCGCGATGCTGGAAGAGCGAATCCGCCCCGCGGGGGAGGACCCGCTCGTGCGCCGCGCCGCCGCGCTGGCGCGCGAACTGTCGCTCTTCGTGCATGTCGGCTCCACCGCCATCGCGCGCGGCGACGGCAAGGTGGCCAACCGCGCCTTCCTGTTCGGCCCGGACGGAAGCCTGGTCGCCACCTACGACAAGATCCACATGTTCGACGTCGATCTCGATCAGGGCGAGAGCTGGCGCGAGTCGGCCACCTATGCGCCCGGCGGGGAGACGGTGGTGGCCGCCCTGCCCTTCGCCAGGCTCGGCCTGGCGATCTGCTACGACCTGCGTTTTCCGCAGCTCTTTCGCGCCCAGGCGCTGGCCGGGGCGGAGGTGCTCACCGTGCCTGCCGCCTTCACCCGCCAGACGGGCGAGGCGCACTGGCACGTGCTTGCCCGCGCCCGCGCCGTGGAAAACGGCGCCTGGCTGATCGCTGCCGCCCAGGGCGGCCGCCATGAGGACGGGCGCGAGACCTATGGCCATTCGCTGATCGTCGATCCGTGGGGCCGCATCGTCGCGGAGGCCAACCACGACATGCCGGCGGTGGTGGTGGCCGACATCGAGCCGCAGGCGGCGGCGGCGGCGCGCGCGAAGATCCCCAACCTCAGGAACGCGCGGGATTTCGCGGTTGCCGAGAGAGTGTATGAGGGAGCGGCGTCATGATCCGTTTCGGGCTCGTATGCGACAAGGACCACACCTTCGATGCCTGGTTCCGCAACGGCGAGGACTTCGAGACGCAGAAGGCGAGAAAGCTCGTCTCCTGCCCGCATTGCGGCTCGCTGGAGGTGGACAAGGCGCTGATGGTACCGGCCGTCGCCACCGGCCGCGACAAGGCGAAGGTGGCGCTCGGCCTGAGCGAGGAGCAGAAGAAGATGCTTGCCCAGCTCAAGGCGCTGTCCGAAAAGGTGCGCGAAAACGCCGAATATGTGGGCGACAGGTTTGCCGAGGAGGCACGCAGGATCCACTTCGGCGAGGTGGAGGCGCGCGGCATCTACGGCGAGGCGACGCTCGAAGAGGTTCGCGGACTGGCCGAGGACGGGGTGGAGTTCATGCCGCTTCCGGTCTTTCCAGAGGACAGGAACTGACGCAAAAAGCCGGCGCCGCGGCATCGCTGCGGCGCCGGTTTCCGTTTGCCTTCGCCTCTATTGGCGCAGGCGCCGCGGCTGTTCGATGCGCGTGGCGGGGATAGGCTCGGCGCGGACCTTGCCGGTGACAACCAGCCCGCGCGCCTGCTCCTCGTCGCAGGTCGAACCGCCGCCGCCGGCCTTGCAGATCTCGGAGACGATCTGCTTGATGCAGTCGTCCGAATAGTCGGGCCATTTCTGCCCCTTGCACTTGTCCTCCGCCTGCGCGGCGCCGGTCATGAAGGAAAGGGCAAGCAGCCCCGCCGCGGCGGCGAGCGACAGGGATGCGGCTTTCGTGGCGTATGCGTTCATGGGTCTGTCCTCCTGGTTCAAACAGGAGGTTTCTTGCACTGCCGTGCCTGAACCGGTTCTGAAAAACCCGCTCACGAGCGGTTCATCATCGCCGCCCTTCCTCAGCCGGAAGGCGGCGAGGCCGGCCTTTCGGCCAGCATCATGTAGTTCACGTCCATGTCGCGCGAGCGCTGCCAGCGGTCGGCCAGCGGGTTGTAGATGACGCCGGTGCGGTCCTTCACCGTCAGGCCGGCTGCGGCAAGGGCGCGCTCCAGCTCCTCCGGGCGCACCAGCTTGCCATACTGATGGGTGCCGCGCGGCAGCCAGCGCAGCACGTATTCGGCGCCGATGATGGCCAGGCCCAGCGCCTTCAGCGTGCGATTGATGGTGGCCACGAACATCAGCCCGCCGGGATTGAGCATCGCCGCACAGCGGCCGATGAAGAACTCCACATCGGCCACATGCTCCACCACCTCCATGTTGAGGATGACGTCGAACCGTTCGCCCTGCTCGGCCAGCGCCTCCGCCGTCTCGGCGCGATAGTCCACCTTCACTCCGCCTGCCGCGGCGTGCAGCCTGGCCACCTCGATGTTGTTCTGCGAGGCATCCGCGCCCACCACCTCCGCGCCCAGCCGTGCCATCGGTTCGCACAGAAGGCCGCCGCCGCAGCCGATGTCCAGGAAGCGCAGGCCCTGGAAGGGATGGGGCGCGCGCGGATCGCGGCCGAAATGCGCTGCCACATGGTCGCGGATATAGGCCAGCCGCACCGGATTGAACTTGTGCAGCGTGCGGAACTTCCCCTTCGGGTCCCACCATTCGGCGGCCAGCGCGGAGAAACGCTCCACTTCTCCGGCGTCGATGGTCGTGCGTCGGGCCTCTGGCATTGGCGTGGTCTCCTCTCGCGCAGGAAACAAGTCGTTTGACGGGATGGGAATGTCAAGGTGCCAGCGCCGGCCGATCGCCAGGCGATGCCGCTCAGGGCCGCGAAACCGGCGCGGGCGCAGCCGCTTGGCCGGTTTCACGGCAATTTTCTTTCCCCTTCCGTCGCTTCAGCGTTCGCATCGTTCCCTTCCTTCTTGCGGGCGCTGCATCTATTGGCTATGGAAGCCCGCGCGCTGCGGGAGAGGACGTGGCGCACCGTTTCATTGCATCGAGAGCCTCAAAAAAAGGGCATTTCCGAACACCATGGCGCGCATCGTGATGAAATTCGGCGGAACGTCCGTCGCCGACATCGCCCGCATCCACAATGTGGCGCGCCACGTCAAACGCGAGGTGGATGCCGGGCACGAGGTGGCCGTCGTGGTCTCGGCCATGGCCGGCAAGACCAACGAGCTGGTGCAGTGGGCACAGGAGATGCCCAGGGTGTCGGGTGCCGACTCGCCGTTCTTCGATGCGCGCGAATACGACACCATCGTCGCCTCCGGCGAGCAGGTGACGAGCGGGCTTCTGGCCATCGCGCTGCAGTCCATCGGTGTCGATGCGCGCTCCTGGCAGGGCTGGCAGATTCCCATCCGCACCGACAATGCGCATGGCGCGGCCCGCATTCTCGAAATCGACGGCAGCGAGATCGTGCGCCGCATGGGGCTTGGCCAGGTGGCGGTCATCACCGGCTTTCAGGGCCTTGCGCCCGACAACCGCATCGCCACGCTGGGCCGTGGCGGCTCCGACACCAGCGCCGTGGCGGTGGCTGCGGCGCTGAAGGCCGATCGCTGCGACATCTACACCGACGTGGATGGCGTCTATACCACCGATCCGCGCGTCGAGCCGAAGGCGCGGCGGCTTTCGCGCATCTCCTTCGAGGAGATGCTGGAGCTTGCCTCGCAGGGCGCAAAGGTGCTGCAGGTGCGCTCGGTGGAGCTGGCCATGGTGCACAAGGTCAGAACCTTTGTAAGATCGTCATTCGAGGACCCGGACGCGCCGGGCATGGGCGATTTCGACAACCCGCCCGGAACGCTCATTTGCGACGAGGATGAAATCGTGGAACAGCAAGTCGTCACCGGCATCGCCTATGCCAAGGACGAGGCGCAGATCTCGCTGCGCCGCGTGGCCGACCGGCCGGGGGTCTCAGCCGGCATCTTCGGGCCGCTGGCGGAGGCCAACATCAATGTCGACATGATCGTCCAGAACGTGTCGGAGGACGGCTCGAAGACGGACATGACCTTCACCGTGCCCACCGGCGACCTGGAAAAGGCGGTGCGCGTTCTGGAAAAGGTGAAGGACAGCGTGGGCTTCGACGTCATCCAGTCGGAGGCGGGCCTCGTCAAGGTTTCCGTCATCGGCATCGGCATGCGCAGCCATGCGGGCGTTGCCGCCACCGCCTTCAAGGCCCTGGCCGAAAAGGGCATCAACATCCGTGCCATCACCACTTCCGAGATCAAGATTTCCATCCTGATCGACGGTCCCTACGCAGAATTGGCCGTGCGCACTTTGCATTCCGTCTACGGTCTCGATAAGCAATAGGACTATAATAGTCTTCAACCATGCCCGTGGCGCCGCCCCCTGGCGGGGCCGGGCGGGTCTTGGAGTAGGTCCGATGCGAGAGACTGCCGCAGGTCCGCGCGTATTGCTGAAGCGTCTCCGCGAACTGATGGCGGAGCCGATGGAGCCGCAGGAGCGGCTCGACCGTATCGTGCGCGAAATTGCCCAGAACATGGTGGCGGAGGTCTGCTCCCTCTATATCCTGCGCGCCGATTCGGTTCTCGAACTCTATGCCACCGAGGGCCTGAACCCCAAGGCGGTGCACATGGCGCAGCTTCGCCTCGGCCAGGGTCTGGTGGGCACCATCGCCGCCAGCGCGCGTACGCTCAACCTTTCCGATGCGCAGAAGCATCCCGCTTTCGCCTATCTGCCGGAAACGGGGGAGGAGGTATATCACTCCTTCCTCGGCGTTCCTGTGCTGCGGGCCGGGCGCACGCTCGGCGTGCTGGTGGTGCAGAACCGCACGCAGCGCCACTATCGCGAGGACGAGGAGGAGGCGCTGGAGACCGTGGCCATGGTGATCGCGGAGATGATCGCCACGGGGGATCTGGCGCGGCTGACGCGGCCCGGGATCGAGCTCGACCTCAGCCGCTCGGTCAGCCTCAAGGGGCTTTCCTTCAACGACGGCGTTGGGCTTGGCCACGTGGTGCTGCACGAGCCGCGAATCGTCGTCACCAACCTGTTCAACGAGGACAGCGACCGGGAGATGGAGCGGCTGGAGACGGCGCTTTCCTCGCTCCGGCTGTCCATCGACGACATGCTGTCGCGGCGCGACGTGGCCTTCGAGGGCGAGCACCGGGCGGTGCTCGAAGCCTATCGCATGTTCGCCAACGACCGTGGCTGGGTGCGCCGGCTGGAGGAGGCGGTGCGCAACGGCCTGACGGCGGAAGCGGCGGTGGAAAAGGTGCAAAGCGACATGCGCGCGCGCATGCTGCACATGACCGATCCGTATCTGCGCGAGCGCATGAGCGATTTCGACGATCTCGCCAACCGCCTGCTGCGCCAGCTCATGGGGCGCGGGCCGGATGCGCTGGCCGAGATCGTGCCGAAGGATGCCATTCTCGTGGCCCGCTCCATGGGCGCGGCGGAGCTTCTCGATTATCCGCGCGAGCGGCTGCGCGGGCTCGTTCTGGAGGATGGGACGCCCACCAGCCACATCGTCATCGTAGCGCGCGCCCTGGGCGTGCCGACGGTCGGCCAGGTCAAGGGCGCGGTGTCCATGTCGGAAAACGGCGACGCCATCATCGTCGACGGCGAGGACGGCCAGGTGCATCTGCGTCCGCAGGCCGACATCGAGGCAGCCTATGCCGAGAAGGTGCGCTTCCGTGCCCGCCGCCAACAGCTCTACCGCACGCTGCGCGACAAGCCGGCGCAGACGCGGGACGGTGTGCCGATCGAGCTGCTGATGAATGCCGGGCTTGCCGTCGACCTGCCGCAGCTTGCCCAGTCGGGGGCCGACGGCATCGGCCTTTTCCGTACCGAGCTGCAGTTCATGGTGGCGTTCACCTTTCCACGGGTGGAGGCGCAGGAACGGCTCTACCGCGAGGTGCTGGATGCGGCGGGCGACAAGCCCGTCACCTTCCGCACCATCGACATCGGCGGCGACAAGGTGCTGCCCTATTTCAAGGGTGCCCAGCACGAGGAAAACCCCGCGCTCGGCTGGCGCGCCATCCGGCTTACGCTCGACAGGCCGGGGCTTTTGCGCACGCAGATCCGGGCGCTGCTCAAGGCCGCCGGCGGGCGCGAGCTGAAGCTCATGCTGCCCATGGTGACGGAGGTGGACGAGATCCGCCAGGCGCGCGCCATTATCGACCGGGAGGTGCGCCATCTCTCGCGCTTCGCCTATCTGCTGCCGACGAGCCTGAAGCTCGGCGCGATGATCGAGGTGCCGTCTCTTCTGTGGCAGCTCGAGGAGCTGATGAAGGCGGTGGACTTCGTCTCCGTGGGCTCCAACGACCTGTTCCAGTTCGTCACCGCCACCGACCGCGGCAACACCCGCATCGCCGAGCGTTTCGACCCGCTCGGCGTGCCGTTCCTGCGGCTGTTGCGCCAGATCGTGCGGGCCGGGCAGGCGGCCCACACGCCGGTGACGCTGTGCGGGGAGCTGGCGGGGCGGCCCATCTCGGCCATGGCGCTGCTCGGCATCGGCTACCGCTCCATCTCCATGGCGCCCGCCTCCATCGGCCCGGTGAAGGCGATGGTGCGCGAGCTGCCGCTTGGCCGGCTTGCCGAGCGCATGGAGGAAATGCTTGCCAATCACGGCGCAAGGACCGATATCCGCGCCGAGCTCTCGGCCTTCGCCCGCGAGCACGACATTCCCCTCTGACTGCAAGATGTGAGCGATGACAGAGCTGCCGCGCGACCGGATGGACCAGGTTCTGAAGCGTTTCGAGCTTCTCGAGGCGCAGATGGCGGCCGGGCCGTCGCCGGAGGAATATGTCAGGCTCGCCTCCGAATATGCCGATCTGCAGGAGCTTGCCGACAGCATCCGCGCGCTGAGAAAGGCGGAAGGCGAGCTTGCCGATCTCGACGCCATGATCGCCGACCGCACGACCGAGCGCGAGATGCGCGAACTGGCACAGGCCGACCGCGAGGAGGTGCTGGCGCGGCTGGAGGAGCTGCGCCAGAAGCTCAGGCTTCTCATGATGCCCAAGGACGCCGCCGACGATAAGAACGTGATCCTGGAGATCCGCGCCGGCACGGGCGGCGACGAGGCGGCGCTTTTCGCCGGCGATCTCTTCCGCATGTACGAGCGCTACGCGGCGGAGAAGGGATGGCGCGTGGAGGTGATGTCCGCCAGCGAGGGCGAGGCCGGCGGTTACAAGGAGATCATCGCCGCGGTCTCCGGGCGCGGCGTGTTCGCGCGGCTGAAGTTCGAGTCGGGCGTCCACCGCGTGCAGCGCGTGCCGGTGACGGAGGCGCAGGGGCGCATCCACACCTCGGCGGCCACCGTGGCCGTGCTGCCGGAGGCCGAGGAGATCGACGTCGAAATCCGGCCCGAGGACGTGCGCATCGACACCATGCGCGCCTCGGGCGCCGGCGGCCAGCACGTCAACACCACCGATTCGGCCGTGCGCGTCACCCACATTCCCACCGGCATCGTGGTCGTGCAGGCGGAGAAGTCGCAGCACCAGAACCGGGCGCGCGCCATGCAGATCCTGCGCGCGCGGCTGTTCGACGCCCAGCGCATGAAGGCCGCCGACGAGCGCTCGGCGGCGCGGCGGCTGCAGGTGGGCACCGGCGACCGCTCGGAGCGCATCCGCACCTACAACTTCCCGCAGGGCCGGGTGACCGACCACCGCATCAACCTCACCCTCTACAAGCTCGATCGGGTGATGGAGGGCGAGCTCGACGAGGTGATCGACGCGCTGATCGCCGACCACCAGTCGAAGCTGCTGGCCGAGATGGGGTCGGATGGCTGAGGCTTCGCCTGCCACGCTCGGCGCGCTGCTGCAGGATGCGCGCCGGCTCCTGGCCGAGGCGGGCATCGCGGAGGCAGCGCTCGAAGCGCAGCTTCTCGTCGAGCATTTCACGGCGACCACGCGGGTCGAGGCCATCGCCGCGCCCGAGCGGCCGGTGGCGGCGGCTGCCGCCGATGCGCTCATGGAGGCGCTCCGGCGCCGGCGCGACGGCGTGCCCGTCCACCGCATCCTGGGTTATCGCGAGTTCTACGGCCTGCGGCTGACGCTCTCCCCCGGCACGCTGGAGCCGCGCCCGGATACCGAGACGCTGGTGGATCTGGTGCTGCCGCACGCCCGCCGCACCGTGGCGCGCACGGGGCGCTGCCGCATCCTCGATCTGGGCACGGGCAGCGGCGCCATCGCGCTGGCGCTGCTGAGCGCGGTGCCGCAGGCCGAGGCCGTCGGCGTGGATATTTGCGAGGATGCCCTTGCGACGGCACGCGCCAATGCCGATATGAACGGGTATGGCGCACGCTTTCGGGCGCTGTGGTCCGAGTGGCTGCGGGACGTGGAAGGCCGGTTCGACCTCATCGTGTCCAACCCGCCCTACATACCCACGGCCGATCTCGACACGCTGTCGCGCGAGGTGCGCGAGCACGACCCGCGCCGGGCGCTCGATGGCGGCGCCGACGGGCTCGACTTCTACAGGGCGATGGCTCAGGGCGCCCGCCGCCACCTGGCGGCGGAGGGCGCTGTGGCGGTGGAAACGGGCCACGACCAGAAGGCCGCCGTGGAGGCCGTGTTCTCCGCTTGCGGGTGGCGCCTGGTGGTTGCCGCGCGCGATCTGGGCGGACGCGACAGGGCGATGATGTTCCGCCCGCAGGGCAACGCATGAAGACTTTGGAAAAAAGACTTGGCAATGGGTGGGAATGCCGCTAGTTTCCGCCTGCCGGATGAGACGAAGCAGGCAGCGCCGTTTTCGATTCGGTTCCCGCGGACAGACTGCCCCTTTGCGTTACCAACGCATGCGCTTCGTGCGGGGATCATCGGGCAAGTGATCAGGAAGCGAACCAGGATGGCCTTCGCGCCCGCCGAGGTGCGCACACAGCCAAGGGAAATTGTGAGATAGCCGGCCTGGCGCCCGTTGTCTCGGCAATTGGCACGCGAATCGACGATTGTCTCAAATGAAGAGAATGGAATGAGGCCACAACAGCAGAACAGGCGTATGCGCGGACGCGGCAACAACCGTAAGGGGCCGAACCCGCTCAACCGCAGCTATGAGAGCAACGGCCCGGATGTGAAGATCCGCGGCACGGCGCAGCAGATCGCCGACAAATATGCCACCCTCGCGCGAGACGCGCAGAGCGCCGGCGACCGCGTGATGGCCGAGAACTACCTGCAGCATGCCGAGCACTACAACCGGATCATCGCCGCCGCCCAGGCGCAGATGCAGCCGCAGCAGAGCTTCCGCGACAGCCAGGACAGCCAGGAAGAAGCGGACGAAGACCAGGACGAGCAGGAAGCGGCGCCGCGCTCGGAGGGCCGGCAGGCCCGGCGCGTGGAGGATGGCTCCGGCCCGCAGTCCGTCATCGACGGCATCCCCGCCGAGGTTGCCATGGAGGCCGAAGGCAACCGCGCCAATGGCGTGAAGGCCAACGGCAAGGCCAATGGCCATGCCCCGGCGGATGCCGCCGCCCCTGCCGGCGAGGCCGCCGAGACCGCCGAAAGGCCCGCCAGAAGAAGGGGCAGGACCGCCTCTGCCGAGGCGGAAGGGGAAGCCGCATCGCCGGCCGGCGAGGCTGCCACCGCCGAAGAGCAGGAGGCGCCGAAGCCTGTGAAGCGCGTGCGGCGCACCCGCAAGAAGGCGGCCTCCGACACGGTGGAAGCCGGCGAGGGCCAGCCTTCCGAGCAGGCTGCGGCCCAGGGCTGAGCCCGATTTCCACGGCATGATGATGAGCGGCGGGCAGTGCCCGCCGCAATGTGTTTGCGGCGGCTGCAGGGTTCATCTTGTGCCGTTCTCTCCCTCACCCCATATCTCCATCGGTTGGACCTGCCGAAGGGCCGGCGTCGGGATCGTCCGGCAGCCGGTATGGGGGTCCGTCACATGAGCCTGGCCGATGCTGCCTGCGCGGGTCGGTCGAGGAAATGGAGACGCGAGACATGAACATAGAGAAATATTCCGAGCGGGTGCGGGGATTCATCCAGTCGGCCCAGACCCTGGCCCTTTCCAGAAATCATCAGCAGTTCACGCCCGAGCACATCCTCAAGGTGCTGGTGGATGACGAGGAGGGCCTGGCTGCCTCCCTTATCGAGCGGGCCGGCGGGCGCGCGGGCGACGTGAGGCTGGCGGTCGACGCGGCGCTCGAGGCCATGCCGCGGGTGGAGGGCGGCAGCGGCCAGCTCTATCTGGCGCAACCGCTCGCCAAGGTGTTCGCGACGGCGGAGGAGGCGGCCAGGAAAGCCGGCGACAGCTTCGTCACCGTCGAGCGGCTGCTGACGGCCCTGGCCATCGAGAAATCCGCGAAGACGGCCGACATCCTCGCCAAGGCCGGCGTTACGCCGACGGCGCTCAACCGGGTCATCAACGATTTGCGCAAGGGCCGCACCGCCGATTCGGCGAGTGCCGAATCGGGCTATGACGCGCTCAAGAAATATGCGCGCGACCTGACGGCGGAGGCGCGGGCCGGCAAGCTCGATCCCGTGATCGGCCGCGACGACGAGATTCGCCGCACCATCCAGGTGCTCTCCAGGCGCACCAAGAACAATCCCGTTCTGATCGGCGAACCGGGTGTGGGCAAGACGGCCATTGCCGAGGGCCTGGCGCTTCGCATCGTCAATGGCGACGTGCCCGAATCGCTGAAGGACAAGCAGCTTATGGCGCTTGACATGGGCGCCCTGATTGCCGGCGCGAAGTATCGCGGCGAGTTCGAGGAGCGGCTGAAGGCCGTGCTCTCGGAAATCCAGGCGGCTTCGGGCGGCATCATCCTGTTCATCGACGAGATGCACACGCTGGTGGGGGCCGGCAAGGCGGACGGCGCCATGGATGCCTCCAACCTGCTGAAGCCCGCGCTGGCGCGTGGCGAGCTGCACTGCGTGGGTGCGACGACGCTCGATGAATACCGCAAGCACGTGGAGAAGGATGCCGCGCTGGCCCGCCGTTTCCAGCCCGTCTTCGTGCAGGAACCGACGGTGGAGGACACGGTCTCCATCCTGCGGGGACTGAAGGAGAAATACGAACAGCACCACAAGGTGCGGGTCTCCGATTCGGCGCTCGTTGCCGCCGCCAGCCTGTCCAATCGCTACATCACCGACCGTTTCCTGCCCGACAAGGCCATCGACCTGGTGGACGAGGCGGCATCTCGGCTCAGGATGCAGGTCGATTCCAAGCCGGAGGCGCTGGACGAGATCGACCGGCGCATCATGCAGCTCAAGATCGAGCGCGAAGCGCTGCGGGTGGAGAAGGACGACGCCTCGAAGGACCGGCTGGAGAAGCTGGAGAAGGAGCTGGCGGGGCTTGAGGAGGAGTCGGCCCGGCTCACCAATGCTTGGAAGGCGGAGAAGGACAAGCTGGGGCTGGCCGCCGACCTGAAGCGCCAGCTCGACGAGGCGCGCAACGAGCTTGCCATCGCCCAGCGCAAGGGCGAGTTCCAGCGTGCCGGCGAGCTTGCCTATGGCGTCATCCCCGACCTGGAGAAGAAGCTCAAGGAAGCCGAGTCGAGCACCGAGGGCGCCCGCAGCATGGTGGAAGAGACCGTGACGCCGGACCACGTGGCGCAGATCGTGTCGCGCTGGACCGGCATTCCGGTGGACAAGATGCTGGAGGGCGAGCGCGAGAAGCTGCTGCGCATGGAGGACGAGCTTGCAAAGCGGGTCGTCGGCCAGGGGGAGGCGGTGCAGGCCGTCTCCAAGGCGGTGCGGCGTGCCCGCGCCGGCCTGCAGGATCCAAACCGCCCCATCGGCTCCTTCATGTTCCTGGGGCCCACGGGCGTCGGCAAGACGGAGCTGACCAAGGCGCTGGCCGCCTTCCTGTTCGACGACGAGCAGGCCATGGTGCGCATCGACATGTCGGAGTTCATGGAGAAGCACTCCGTGGCCCGGCTCATCGGTGCGCCGCCCGGCTATGTCGGCTATGAGGAAGGTGGCGTGCTCACCGAGGCGGTGCGCCGCCGGCCCTATCAGGTGATCCTGTTCGACGAGATCGAGAAGGCGCACCACGACGTCTTCAACGTGCTCCTGCAGGTCCTCGACGACGGCCGCCTGACGGACGGGCAGGGCCGCACCGTCGACTTCCGCAACACGCTCATCATCATGACGTCGAACCTGGGTGCCGAGCATCTTGTGGGTCTTGCCGAGGGCGAGGACGTGGACAAGGTTCGCGGTGAGGTGATGGATGTGGTGCGGGCTTCCTTCCGGCCGGAATTCCTCAACCGCGTGGACGAGATCATCCTGTTCCACCGCCTGCGCCGGCAGGACATGGGCGACATCGTGGGCATTCAGCTGAAGCGTCTGGAGCGGCTTCTGGCCGACCGCAAGATCACGCTGGAGCTTGACCAGGAAGCCATCGACTGGCTGGCCGCCCGCGGCTACGACCCCGCCTATGGCGCACGCCCCCTGAAGCGGGTCATGCAGAAGGAGCTGCAGGATCCGCTGGCCGAGAAGATCCTGATGGGAGAAATCTTCGACGGCTCGGTCGTCAAGGTTACCGCCGGTTCCGACCGGCTGATCTTCCGGTCGGGCAAGGGCGGCGGCGAGGAAGCCGAAAAGGCCGCGTGAAAGCGGGGCAGGCGCGGTATGCGGCTTGAGGATTACAACGCCTTCTGCGCCTCCCTTCCCCATGCCACCCATGTGGTGCAATGGGGCGGAGCCCATGTCTGGAAGGTGGGCGGCAAGGTCTTCGCCATCGCCGGCTGGAGCGATGGCGAGGCGCTTGCCGTCACCTTCAAGTGTTCCGACGCGGCCTATGACATCCTCAAGGAACAGCCGGGCCTTCGCCCCGCGCCCTATCTGGCCTCCCGAGGCATGACGTGGATCCAGCGCCGGACGGCGCAGACCATGGATGACGCCGCGCTCAAGGACTATATCGCCGAAAGCCATCGGCTCGTGGCATCGGGCCTGCCGAAGAAGGTGCAAAGGGAGCTCGGCCTCGTCGGACGCTGATTCGTGCCGAGAGCATATGCGGCGGATCGGCGCTCAAGCCCCATCCCGCCCCCGCGCAGGGATAGAATGAAGGCGCGCAGGATCTTCCTCCCCGCCAACTCATGCTCCCGCCGAAGCGATTCGCGAGGGTTCGGACGGCCATTTTCATGTCCGGTTCATGTTCTACACGGCAGGATAGAATTGCGGCAGGTGCGATTCGCGCCGGTGTTCCATGGCAGCTTGGGAGAGCGGACGTCTTGAGGAGCGAGTATTTTCTGGCGTTGCTGTTCGGTCTGGTGTTGGCGCCGCACGGGATGGCGGCACCCGCCATGGAGGAGCAGGCGTTACCGGCATCCCCGGCCGGCGTCCAGCTTGCCCAGGCTTATGATTACGACTTCGATGTCTATATCGACCAGTATGGGCGCGAGATCGTGGTCGATCCGCGCACCGGGCGGGTTGTGGAGATCCGCCAGCCGGTGATGCCGCGGCCGCCGCTTCCTCCTCAGCAGCAGCGCCGCGAAATGCGCGCACGCGAGCTCGGCCGCTATCAGTATGATTTCACCGATCCCAGGGATGTGGAGCGCTTCCACCGCGACCGCGAGGAAGCGATTCGCCGGGGTGTCGACCCCGCCCGGGATGGGGGCGCGCGGGCCGGCCGCTGGCGCGAGGACGACCCCTATGCCGATCCCGGCTCTGGCGGTTATCGCCAGCCACCCCCGGAAGAGTACGATTTCTACGGCGATCGTGCCGCCCCGCAGCCCGAGTATTACGAGCCCGGCATCGGCAGGCAGCCGCTCGCCCCGCCGCCGGGGCAGGGCGAGGCGGTGGCCGCCACGCCGCCCGCCGGCGATGGGGCGGCGGCGCGCGGCGAGCGGGCGCGGCCCGGCTGGGATCAGGAGATCGAGATCACCGTGCCCGGCGCGCGCGGCGCCAGCGAGGAGGTCGCCAGATATCAGGTGCTGCTCGACCGCGCGGGGGCTTCGCCGGGTGTCATCGACGGGCGCATGGGCGACAATGTCAACAAGGCGATCGACGCCTATTACGAGATCACCGGCCAGCGGCTGAGGACCTACGACAAGGAATGGATCGAGGCGGAGCTCGAGCGCACGGGCGGGCCGGCCTTCATCGAGTACACGATCACCGCGGAGGACGCGGCCGGGCCCTACATTGCCGCGGTGCCGGAGGACTATGGCGAGAAGGCGCGCCTCGAGCGGCTGGGCTACACGCGCGTCAGCGAGATGCTGGCCGAACGCTTCCACATGGACGAGAAGTATCTTCTGGCGCTCAATCCCGGGGTCAATTTCGACCGGCCGGGCACCATCATCAAGGTGGCCAATCCCGGCAAGCCCGCCTCTTCTCAGGTGGCGCGCATTGTCGCCGACAAGGGGCGCAAGCAGGTTCGCGCCTATGACGAGAAGGGGCGGCTTCTGGCGGCCTATCCCGCCACCATCGGCTCGCAAGACACGCCCTCTCCCAGCGGCACGCACACGGTGGAGCGCGTCGCCTTGAACCCGGAATACACCTACAATCCGCAGAAGAACTTCAAGCAGGGCGACAACGACCGGGTGCTGACCATTCCGCCCGGGCCGAACGGGCCCGTGGGCAGCGTGTGGATCGCGCTCTCCAGGCCGACTTACGGCATTCACGGCACGCCCGAGCCCGCGAAGATCGGCAAGACCTTCAGCCATGGCTGCGTTCGGCTGACCAATTGGGATGCCGAGGAACTGGCAAGGCGCGTGAAGCCCGGCGTGCCCGTGGCGTTCGTCGAGTAGCGCGCGGGGTCTATTCGGAGGCCCTGGCCAGCACCGGCTGCGGCCTGGTGAAGGAGTCGCGCAGCAGATCGTCGATGCGTTCGCGCTCGCGGGTGAAGGCGGCGAGCGCCTCTCCCTTGAGCACGTGGCTGTCCGGCAGGCGCACGCGCATCGGATCGACCTTGCGGCCGTTGACGATCAGCTCATAGTGCAGGTGATTGCCCGTCGACTGGCCGCTGGAACCCACATAGCCGATCACCTGGCCCTGGCGCACGCGGGCGCCGGGCACCACGTCCTTGGCGATGGCGCTCTGGTGATTGTAGGAAGACTCATAGCCATTGGCGTGGCGGATGATGGTCTGGCGGCCATAGCCGCTCGCCCAGCCCGCCTTTTCCACCACCCCGTCGCCGGAGGCAATGATCGGCGTGCCGCGCGGCGCGGCCCAGTCGACGCCGGTGTGCATGCGCGAATAGCCGAGGATCGGATGCCGCCGCATGCCGAAGCCGGAGGTGAAGCGGCCGTTGGGCACGGGATTGCGCAACAGGAAGGGCCGCGCGCTGCGCCCCTCCCCGTCGAAATAGTCGACCGTGCCGTCGGGAAGCCGGAAACGGTAATAGGTCCGCGTCTTGCCACCGAAGCTGGCCGAGACGTAGAGGATCTCGGAGCGGTCGGAAGCGCTGCCGTCCTCATTGGGGTGCGAGAAGAAGACCTCGATCCGGTCGCTTGGCGAAAGGCGGGACTGATAGTCGACATCGGCAGCCAGAAGGCGAATCAGGCGCTTCGTCATTGGCTCGGTGAGCCCGTAGGAATAGGCTGCGTTGTAGATGCCATCATAGACGCGCGGCAGGTCGGCGCGGGTCACCGAGGCCGGCGTCTCGTCATCCAGCAGGGCCAGAAACTCCGGCCCCGGATCGGGCTCCTCGGCGGGCACGAACTGCCCCCGGTCGTCCACCGCGATGGTGACGAGATGGCGCTTGCCGTCATAGACGCTGGTGCGCACGATGTGGCTGGTTTCGCCCTCGGCCTGGATGCCGACGCGCAGCAGCGTGCCGGCCTTCAGCGCTTCGGTGTTCAGAAGCCTGGCGATGGCCTCTGCCATGCCGTCCGCATCCGCGCCGTCATAGCCGGCCTCGCGGAAGGCGTCCACGATGGGCTTGCTCTTCACGAAGGGGATGACGTCTTCGGCAAAGCCGATCGACGGGCCGTCGGGCAGGGTGCGCGGTGCGATGGACACGTTCTCCTGCACAATGCGCACGCCGAAGCCCGCAAGTGCCTGCGTGGCCGGCGTCTCGCCGAATCGCTGCGGATCGACATAGTGGAGTGCAGCGACCTGGACGTCCCCCTCCGTCAGGATGGCGCTGGTGTTGCGCACCACCTGCTCCACTTCTTCCGTGGTCAGGTCGCCGGTCTCGTCGAAAGAGGCCGTCTGCAGGGGGAAGGGCCGGCTGCGCAGACTGACCTCGCTTTCCACCTTGGCGCCATAGATGAAGCCGGTGCGCGCGGCATGGGCGGCGCCATCCTCGGCAAAGACGGAGAGCGGGTCGAAGGGCGGATAGTCGCGGTTCGCTGGGCGGGCAGCGGCAAGCGCCATGCGGACATGGACAAAGGGGAGGGTGCGCACCACCTCGTGGTCTCCCTCCTCGATCACCGTGGAGACCTCCATCACCCGCCGGTCGCTCGGTTTGGCCAGCAGGCGCGCAGGGATAAGCCGCGCGGTCTTGGCCGCCTCGCCCTCTTCTCCGGCCATATCGTCCAGAAGCGCGATCTCGGGCGGCGTGGCAAGCTGCTCGCGTCCGTCGAGTGCGGCGGAAAGGGCAACGCCCATCAACACGGTCGAGGTCAGTCCCGTCAGGAAGGTGCCTGCAAGCCAGCGAGCGGAAATCTCGCGCCGGTCAGGCGGGCCGCTTCGCCCATCCGCGATCAGCGGCGGCTGGTCGTCGGGGGCAGGTCTCCCGCTTGCCTCTTCCAAGATCGCTCCCTCTCCGTTGTCCTGTCCGGGCCGCCCCCCGGACCCCGGGCGGTGCCGGATTTCATGCCCGCCGCAGCAGACCAAGTCAATGTTCAGCACCGCTCCAAGAGTGGCCGGCCAAATGATGCGGGCGCCAGATGGATGACCTGAGGACTGCTTCCTGAAAAATGCGCGCCGCGCATCCGCTGCATGAAGCCCTAGGGCGCGAATTGGGCTCCAATATGGCCTTCCACAGGGGGCGGCGCGCGGCCTTTGGGGGGGAAGAA
>NZ_JAODNW010000005.1:167500-181086 GCF_025398255.1 Chelativorans intermedius
CATTGTGATTGGTCGCTTAACCGCGGACCACCGAGCAGATCTCGAGAAGCTGGTCTTTCTGTCAGTGCCGTTCGGGCTTGCGGGCCCGGGTGGGCATTGGCAATGAGAATGATCAAGTGTCTTAAGGGCGACTGGTGGATGCCTTGGCATGCACAGGCGATGAAGGACGTGATACGCTGCGATAAGCCACGGGGAGGTGCGAATACCCTTTGATCCGTGGATTTCCGAATGGGGAAACCCACCTTCGACACTTGGAAAATCTGGCGCGTCTTGAAGGCGCGCTTGGTTTCCAAGTGTCGGTAAAGGTATCTTATCCTGAATTCATAGGGATAAGAGGCGAACGCGGGGAACTGAAACATCTAAGTACCCGTAGGAAAGGACATCAACCGAGACTCCGCTAGTAGTGGCGAGCGAACGCGGACCAGGCCAGTGGCTTGTGCGAGACAAGCAGAACCATCTGGAAAGGTGGGCCAAAGCGGGTGATAGCCCCGTATGCGTAATGCGAGCACAAGTCCTCGAGTAGGGCGGGACACGTGAAATCCTGTCTGAACATGGGGGGACCACCCTCCAAGCCTAAGTACTCGTGCATGACCGATAGTGAACCAGTACCGTGAGGGAAAGGTGAAAAGCACCCCGACGAGGGGAGTGAAAGAGAACCTGAAACCGGTCGCCTACAAACAGTCGGAGCCTGAAATGGTGACGACGTACCTTTTGTATAATGGGTCAGCGACTTAGTGCAGCGAGCAAGCTTAAGCCGGTAGGTGGAGGCGTAGCGAAAGCGAGTCTGAATAGGGCGATCAGTTCGTTGTACTAGACCCGAAACCGAGTGATCTAGCCATGAGCAGGCTGAAAGTAGGGTAACACCTACTGGAGGGCCGAACCCATATCTGTTGCAATAGATCGGGATGACTTGTGGCTAGGGGTGAAAGGCCAATCAAACTCGGAAATAGCTGGTTCTCCGCGAAATCTATTTAGGTAGAGCGTCGATTGAATACCCCCGGGGGTAGAGCACTGGATGGGCTAGGGGTCCTCACCGGATTACCAAACCTAACCAAACTCCGAATACCGGGGAGTACTGGTCGGCAGACACACGATGGGTGCTAACGTCCGTCGTGGAGAGGGAAACAACCCTGACCGCCAGCTAAGGTCCCTAAGTTATGGCTAAGTGGGAAAGGATGTGAGACTCCCAAAACAACCAGGATGTTGGCTTAGAAGCAGCCATCATTTAAAGAAAGCGTAACAGCTCACTGGTCTAAATAAGGGGTTTTGCGCCGAAAATGTAACGGGGCTAAAGCCATACACCGAAGCTGCGGGCTTGGCTTGCCAAGCGGTAGCGGAGCGTTCTGTAAGCCTGTGAAGCCGGACCTGCGAGGGCCGGTGGAGGTATCAGAAGTGCGAATGCTGACATGAGTAACGATAAAGGGGGTGAGAGACCCCCTCGCCGAAAGTCCAAGGGTTCCTGCTTAAAGTTAATCTGAGCAGGGTTAGCCGGCCCCTAAGGCGAGGCCGAAAGGCGTAGTCGATGGGAACCACGTTAATATTCGTGGGCCTGGAGGTAGTGACGGATTGCGGACGTTGTTCTTCCTTATCGGATTGGAAGGGCAGCCAGGTGGTCCCGGGAAATAGCTCCTCCGTATAGACCGTACCCGAAACCGACACAGGTGGACTGGTAGAGTATACCAAGGCGCTTGAGAGAACTCTGCTGAAGGAACTCGGCAAATTGCACGCGTAACTTCGGGATAAGCGTGACCTCTTTGCGGGCAACCGCAAGGGGGTGGCACAGACCAGGGGGTGGCGACTGTTTATCAAAAACACAGGGCTCTGCGAAGTCGTAAGACGACGTATAGGGTCTGACGCCTGCCCGGTGCCGGAAGGTTAAGAGGAGAGGTGCAAGCCTTGAATCGAAGCCCCGGTAAACGGCGGCCGTAACTATAACGGTCCTAAGGTAGCGAAATTCCTTGTCGGGTAAGTTCCGACCTGCACGAATGGCGTAACGACCTCCCCGCTGTCTCCAGCAGAGACTCAGTGAAATTGAATTCCCCGTGAAGATGCGGGGTACCTGCGGTTAGACGGAAAGACCCCGTGCACCTTTACTATAGCTTTACACTGGCATTCGTGTTCGCATGTGTAGGATAGGTGGTAGGCTTTGAAGCCCGGGCGCCAGCCCGGGTGGAGCCGCCCTTGAAATACCACCCTTGCGGACATGGATGTCTAACCGCGGCCCGTTATCCGGGTCCGGGACAGTGTATGGTGGGTAGTTTGACTGGGGCGGTCGCCTCCTAAAGAGTAACGGAGGCGCGCGATGGTGGGCTCAGAACGGTCGGAAATCGTTCGTCGAGTGCAATGGCATAAGCCTGCCTGACTGCGAGACAGACAAGTCGAGCAGAGACGAAAGTCGGTCATAGTGATCCGGTGGTCCCGCGTGGAAGGGCCATCGCTCAACGGATAAAAGGTACGCCGGGGATAACAGGCTGATGACCCCCAAGAGTCCATATCGACGGGGTTGTTTGGCACCTCGATGTCGACTCATCGCATCCTGGGGCTGGAGCAGGTCCCAAGGGTATGGCTGTTCGCCATTTAAAGCGGTACGTGAGTTGGGTTCAGAACGTCGTGAGACAGTTCGGTCCCTATCTGCCGTGGGTGTAGGAATATTGACAGGATCTGTCCCTAGTACGAGAGGACCGGGATGGACGTACCTCTGGTGGACCTGTTGTGGCGCCAGCCGCATAGCAGGGTAGCTATGTACGGACGGGATAACCGCTGAAGGCATCTAAGCGGGAAACCCACCTGAAAACGAGTATTCCCTGAGAGCCGTGGAAGACGACCACGTTGATAGGCCGGGTGTGGAAGTGCGGCAACGCATGAAGCTTACCGGTACTAATAGCTCGATCGGCTTGATCATTCTCATTGCTCGTGCCCATCTCGGCATGAGACAGCTTCTCGAATGAAACCATGCATTTGGCCGACCTGGTGGCTGTTGCGGGGTGGCTGCACCCGTTCCCATTCCGAACACGGCCGTGAAACGCCCCAGCGCCGATGGTACTTCGTCTTAAGACGCGGGAGAGTAGGTCGCTGCCAGGTCTGCCAAATGCATGGTTTTTTCCCTTCTCTTCATGAATTGTCACTGTTTCCAGCGCCGCTGAACGACGCTGTTTGTGGGCGGAGAGCCCATGGTAACGCGGGGTGGAGCAGCCCGGTAGCTCGTCAGGCTCATAACCTGAAGGTCGCAGGTTCAAATCCTGCCCCCGCAACCACTTTTGTTATAACACGCTCGAAATCGAGATATAGGCTGCAGGCTCCGCCAGCATTTGCGACCTATTGGGCCCCTTGGGGCGCAACCCCACCTTGCCCAAAAGGATGAAGGCGCCGGTCGTTGTTTCCGCGAGCGCTCTGACCTAGTCTCGGTGCACCTGCAGCGTGACGGGGGTGTCGGCACAGCATGATCTTCGCCCGAACCATCTTTTTTGGCCTCGCCCTTCTACTGTTCCCGATTTCCGGAACGGTCTCGCTGGATTCATCCACGGATATCCACGTGCAGTCATCCTTCGAATACAGCGAAGGACAAGACCGGGCGGGCGCAGAGGGCGGTGTCGACGCCATTCATCACGATTATCATCCGGCCGAACATTCGCACCAAACCCTTGCCATGACCCCAGTCGTCATGCTCGCTCTGCAGAAACGGCAGGTGGCTGGACCAAGCCGGGTCCGATCGGAGCGCCTTCCTGTCCGGTATTGTCATATCGATCATCCTCCAACAGCTACGTTCCCTGCCTGAAAAGCAAAATCGCACGTTCCTTGGTGCCGGTTTCGGTACGCGGGCAGCACGGCCGACCGTTGAACTACTTAGGGGATTCAGACATGGGCACAATCCACCCGATTCCCTTGCAACAACGTTTTTGGAACGAATGGAACGCTTCGTATCGCGAACACGACATCGGGAATGTCTCTGCCAGACAGGCGGAAGTTATTGTCGGCTGGCTGAAATCGCTCGGACAGAAGGACCTGAGAATCCTGGAAGCGGGTTGCGGAACAGGCTGGTTCTGTCCCCAATTGGGGGAATTTGGCCAAGTAACGGGCACCGATCTTTCTGATAAGGTCCTCGAGCGGGCCCAACAACGTTTCCCGCAGGTTTCCTTCGTTCCTGGCGATTTCATGACGCTGGACCTAGGCCGCGACGCCTTCGATGTTGCCGTCACTTTGGAAGTGCTGTCTCATGTCGCAGATCAGCCTGCGTTCGTCGACAAGCTCGCCGGCCACCTGAAGCCTGGAGGACTTCTCATGCTGGCCACACAGAACCGCTTCGTGCTTCGACGGTTCAATCGCGTTCCGCCACCAGCGCCGGGTCAACTGCGGCGGTGGGTCGACCGACATGAACTACGCCACCTTCTCGATTCGAAGTTCGAGGTGCTGGAATTGTTTTCCGTATCACCCAGGGCGAACCGCGGGTTGATGCGACTGGTCAACTCGCAGAAGCTCAATCGACCGATCCAGGCAATCATTGGGAACCGGCTCGAGCGACTCAAGGAAGCCGTGGGGTTGGGCTGGACTTTGATGGCTTTGGCCCGCCGCAGATCATAGCGCGACCTGATAGGGAGAATTCGACGTCGCGGAACACGAATCTGACCGTGCGCCCGAGCAGACCGCCGCGGGCGTTCTCCCTCTCTTGCCACGCCGGCAGCCGAGGAGTTGGCGCAGGCTCTCCTCGACTAAACGTCGAAGCCGCTGAAGGGCAGGGAGGTGCCGATCAAGAGCTCCGCCTCGCCGCCAAAGACCAGACTGCCTCCGACGACGCTCAGGGCCAAGCCCGCCGTCCCTGCCTTGAGACCCTCGCGCCGCGTCCAGATGTTCATCCCCGCCTCCCTTCTCCCGGTGGCATAGCGCTCATGCCGGATAGCCGCCCACACCCCGCGGCTTCGATCTCCTCCGGATAAACGGATGTGATGATGCGGCACCATCGCGGCTTCCACGCTGTGGGGCTCTCCAGGAAACGCCATCGGTCTTCGTCGAATGCTGCCGCGCTTCCTAGTTTACCGTCGCCATTGCGGAAGTGGATGTGGAATATGCCGTAGACGGGTTGTTGACCTCGCGGCCTTACGACGATCGCAACATTCGCCATATCGTCTGGCCTTTCGCAACGAACATCGTTCGCTGCCTTGACCTCGAACCCGTCCCAATCAGCGGGAAAGTCGCCGCTCACCAGTTGAGCTGCGACCGAGCGGAGGTCTGGATCGCATGCCACAGCGCGGTCATTCCCCCACGCAGAATCGATCACCGCTGATACCGTCACAAGAGCAATTACCGCGAGACGGCCGGCCGGCGCTAGTTGTCTTGCGGAACCGGAGCGCGATCCCTCACCCGAGCGGGTCATGGCAAGCTCCGTGTGAGGTGTTTCTTCATCATTTGGACCGCTCAAGCCTTGAGGGTTAGCACGCCGATCGCGTAGCGCTTGGGCCAGATGACGACGGGGCGCCTGATCTGCCATCTCGACGACGGGCAGCACGGCGCGTGTCAACCCGCTGCCGTAAGGAGCGATCAGGAGATCCGCCTTGGCGGCGCGTTCGTGATAAAGCCGTCGTGCCGCGTCCGGATCGCTCACATCGTCGGCCAGATCGAGGCGGACCGGGCGGTCGGATAGCCAGCCGGCAGCGTTGATCCACTCCCGCCAGAGGATAAGGCCGCGGCGAGTCATTTCCCCGAACGCGGCAAACCTTCCCGTTCGCGGTGCGCTGCCTGCGACGACGACCGGCCTTTCCGCCCGCGCGAGGCGCGCGAGAGATGCTGCGGTCCCGGCCGCAAGGAGGCGCCGGCAATACGGGCTCGCCGACCGACCAGGGCCTTAATAGTAGCCGCCATCGCCAAGGGTTTCGGGCTCCTTCCGTGGCGCGGCCTCGCCCACGACCAACGCGGCGAGCATTCCCCTCTCGCGATGGCCCGGCACGGAGCAGTAGAGGTCGTACTGGTCCTGCGAGAACTGGAGCGCCAGCTCGGCGGTTTCACCGGGGTCTAACAGGCGGGTCTTGTAGATTTCGGAGGTCGCGCCAGCCATGGTCACGGTTAAGTTGTGCGCAATCGTTCCCCCGTTGGCGACACGGATCGGCAGATTTCCCGCATCGACTTTCGCAGTCTTGAAACCGAGCGACCATTCGCCGAGCACGACCTCAAGCGTGCCATCCTCCAATCCGGCATCGCCGTGCGCGTAGGCGAGGGACAATGTGCCAGCGAATATGAGTGGTGCCAGCATTAATCCTCGAATGACCGAAGACAGCTGTTTCATGGCAAGTCCTCCCTAATTGGCTCGTCGAAGGGGTGCACCCTGCGGTCGACCAAGACCCGACAAAGGGGCGCCCCGATGCCGCAAAATGCGGCGACGATTGATAGTTTAGGGCAGGCTTCTAACTCATGAAGGCCATGCAGTGGTCATCGCTGCAGGGATGTGCCCAAGAATTGACCCAAAAGACGCGATAATCACAGCCCATGACCTACACCCTGCACGCGCCCAGGGCGGAGACTTCAGCGGGGACTCGTCGTGCCCGACTGATTATCATCGATGTGGTTCGGGGCCTCGCAATTGCGGGCGTCGTTGTTTATCATCTTGCCTGGGACCTTGAGTTCACCGGCCTAGTCGCCACTGGAATCGTAGGGCATCCAGCTTGGATCGTTTTCGCACGCACTCTGGCCGGAACGTTCATGTTTTTGGTGGGGGTCAACCTCGTACTTGCCCACCGTGGAGGAATGCGGTGGGACGCATTCGCCCGAAGGCTCGGCCCTATCATTCTGGCCGCCTTGGCGATTTCGATCGTCACCAAGTTCGTATTCCCCGATACTTTCATCTACTTTGGCATTTTGCATGCGATAGTCGCAGCAAGCGTGATCGGGGTTTTCTTCCTCCGACTTCCGATGATCTTTAGCCTCATCGGTGCAGCCTTGATTTTCACCATCCCCTTTGCGTTCAACCATGCGCTTTTCAACTCGCGATGGGTGGCCTGGATCGGATTTGCCGAGCAGGTACCGCCAAGCAACGACTTCGTCCCACTTTTTCCATGGGTCGGGCTGACTTTGCTCGGGATATTCCTTGCGCGGTTCGCCCTGGCACAATCGGCGGACGCCTGGCTCAAAAGGCATGAGCCGCCCGGCAACGTAGCTCGTTCCCTTGCCTGGTTCGGTCGCCACAGTCTTGCCATCTACCTGATCCACCAACCCATTCTGTTAGCGGTCATCATTCCGCTGGCGAGTTGGAGCAGGTGAAGCCTGGGCCGTGCGAGCGGCCAGCTTCCAACCAGTTTTAAAGGGTGCTTTTGGGAACCCCGCGGAGATCTCACAAACGGCTCACTGGCGGTTCCGGCACCATCAGCCGAACATAACTGGGATTGCTAGAGCCCCGGACGTGATTTCGGAATCACATCCGGGGCTCCAAGCATTTGTTTTGTCGCGGCGTTTATGCCGAAAACCGGGTTCCACTATTCGGCACACCGCTTTAGCCAGGCCGGATACGCCCTTAGAACCGAGACGTGTCTTTTGTGCATCTCCGCGCCAATCCAAACTTTGATGCACGGGGCGTGCAACCCTCCGCGAAAAAGGGTCACATCGGGGAATCGCTTCTCGGTGATCTTCTCGAGCCTCGACGACCTCAAGTCCCATTGTCGGGAAGAAATGCTGACGCGCGTTCGCAGTGCTTCCCGTGTATCGGCCGGATCGAAACATCGGGCCTCGGGTTTTCCGAATAGGAACCAGCGTCCGTCTTTACTGGTACGTTGGAGCGGGCGTAAAGTCGGCTCGAAAAGTCCCATGCAGGATGTCTATCCGCGGTTTCACACGGCTCTGACATAGGTCATGGGCTCTGTCGACGAGGCCCTGTTCATGGCCGTCGCCGAAGAGATCGGGCTCAATGTCGAACAACTCCGGGCCGACATGCAGGATCCCGCGATCGACGCCGCGATCGAGCGCAATCTCAAGCTCGCCCAAGCGCGGCGGATCAACGACACGCCGGGCTTCCTCATCGGCGAGGAAGTCCTGCGCGACGCCACACCTCGAAATCATCGGCCTTGTAAGGAGATGATACGATGAGCGTCATACTGGTCATTCTCCTCGTGATCGTTGGTTTTTCGGTGTGGTGGCTCGCCCGCCAAAGAATCCTGTCGAAGCCGTGGCTGGAACCTGGAGTGGCTGGCTCCTGGGCAGACACGAAGGCAACGAGCATGCCCACCGCAAAGCTCGGCCTAGCCGTGTTTCTCACGGTCGTTGGTTCCCTGTTCGGCCTTTTTGCCAGCGCATATTTCATGCGCATGGAGTTGTCAGATTGGCAAACTCCGCCGCTGCCACGTCTCTTGTGGTTCAACACGGCGATCCTGTTCCTGAGTAGTGTCCTCTTGCAAAGTGCGCTGCTTGCCGCACGCAGAAGCTGGACAGGCACAACGAGGATCGCCCTCATTGCAAGCGGCCTGACCACGCTCGCCTTTCTGGCAGGGCAGCTCGTTGCATGGCGACAGATGGCGGCAAGCGGCTATTTCCTGCAGGCCAATCCGGCCAACAGCTTCTTTTATCTCCTGACAGGCATGCATGGGCTGCACATACTTGGCGGCCTCGTTGCGCTCTGCAGGACGACTATCAGGGCTTGGGGCGCAGATAGGGGCGGTCGGCTGCAGCTCAGCGTCGAGCTTTGCGCCATGTATTGGCATTTCCTGTTGCTGATATGGCTGGCCCTATTTGCTCTGCTGGCCGGATGGGGCGCCGAGTTCGTTCAGAGTCTCAATCCGACACGTCACTAGCTCAAAGACGTGTGAAAATGTGGCGTGTGCCGGGCGCGAAGATCGGATGCGAAGCCGGGCCTTGTTGCGACGGGATGTATCCGGAAGGGCTTGAAGATCCGGAAAGGAGGACGCGTCAACCAAAATGAAAGCATCTCTCCCTCAGGTTGTCCTGCCATATGTCGGCGCACCGATCGCCCTACTGACAAAGTCTTGTCCGAGCGGCCTTCAGGTGGGCACGGCGGAGAGCCCGCCTTTGAGGGTGCATCTTTGGTATCCAGGTCCAGCCCAAATTCCAACCGAGGAGGATTGTTTCAGACGCATCGAAGAGATTCAGCCCTCCCGCGACAGGGCCGAGGATTGGCTGTGGGGACGCGTGCCTGAATGTGCTTGGAACGCGATTGCAGGCGCTCGGAATTATCTGGTCACCGCCTGATTTATCCCATATTCGTCGGCTTTCCAGCAGCGTTGGTCCTACACAGACGAAAGACGACAAACCTCCCATGTCCTCGGTTGCACCAGATAACCAAAAAGGCACCCAATATACTCGGCTGCAGATCGCCATGCATTGGGTGGTGGTGCTATTGGTCGTCGAGCAGTGGTATACCTCCCGGGCTATACCCCGAACGCATAACCCACTTCTGCCACCATCCAGTACCGACCTGCTTTTACACGCAGTCCACAACTATGCTGGCCTGCTGATCGGCGTGTTGATGCTCGCGCGGATCGGGCTTCGATTGTTTCAGCCTCGTCCTGCGTCACGGCAGATTCCGGGCTGGCTGGAACGACTTTCTCAGGCCACCCATTGGGGGCTTTACATCTCACTGCTCGGACAGGTTGCGGCCGGGTTCGCGGCAGCCTATCTGTGGGCGCCCGCCGGGCGAATCCACGTCGTGTTGTGGAACGCCACACTTGTGCTTGCCGGCCTTCATATAGCAGCGGCCGCCTACCATGCGGTTCGGTGCGACGGGGTCGTCAAGTGCATGGTGCCCTGGCCTCGCTGAGGAGTAGGAAGGCCGCCGCGGCAAGCAGATGAGATAGGCCGGGTCCGCCACAACGGGCAACGCGCAGTTCGCCGGAATCCAGCGCCACCAATATCCAGCCGGCGGCGGCTAAACCGGTGAGGCCGCCGAACAACGATAGCCCGCGCGTGTTGCACGGCATTAGGTCTCCTCGATCCGATGTCGATTCCAGCCCCAACCAGGATCAGGATCAGGATGTATGCGATTCAAATGGGGTTCGCGGATCAAGTCTGCGCCATATATAGAGAACGATCAGCGCATCGAGCGGCACGCCGAAAGAGCCGAAAGGGACGAAGCCGCCTTTCCAGAATCGGCGATCGAAGAAGACGGTGGACCGTGGACGGCGAAGACGGATCAGGCAAATATGACGCAAGGCTTGCCCAATCGCGATGTTGATGACCGGCGATCGGCTGCAGAGGCCGAAGAAGTGCTGCTGGTCTACGATCGGGAATGTCCGGCCTGCGATGTTTACTGCCGCATGGTGCGCATTCAGCCATCCGCAGGCACGCTGCGGATTGTCAATGCGCGTGACCCGAACCCGGTCATGGAGGAGATAACCGAGGCTGGGCTTGATATCGACCAGGGAATGGTCGTCAAGAAGGACGGACGGCTCTATTACGGCAGCGAGGCCATTCACGTTCTCGCCCGCCTCAGTAGCCGGACTGGCATCTTCAATAGAATGAGCTACCACATGTTTCGTTCCAGAGCGGCGGCGCATTTGCTCTATCCGCCTCTCCGGGCATGCCGGAACCTTCTCCTGAAAGCCCTGGGCAAGACCAAGATCAATAACTTGCGGATCGAAGGAAACGACCGTTTCTAGAGCGTCCGCTCCAAGAGCTTGTCTTCAAGTGGTTGGGAATGGGATTCGTGGTCGACGTTCAAAAATCAGTTGGGTCCGAGGAAATTTGAAGGTGACCGACAACGGATACGGTCACTATGGGCTCCAGTTGCCTGCGGGCGTACGAGCAAGCCAAGCTCATCCCCTCGAGCATCCGCAAATCCGCAACACCAAAAATGGACCCGTTGGGATGTGCCCAGACAGCAGTTTTGGAATAGGGGCTAAATGGCCGTGGGTGCTAGCGGTTCGTTCCCCGTCATTCCTGCGATCATCACATTTTGTTGCGGTGCAGCAACACCGCATTTCCTAGCTTGACATATGCCGCGAACAATCGTCAAAAGTCTCGCGATGAGAATCATGAGCCGAGCTACGATTGGACGCATTGTACCGCTGCGGGCGGTACTTGCGATCGTATTTCTCATCCTGATGTCTCTCCAGCCGGGGTTAATGACGACGGCGAGTGCCGCCGGGCTCCATGGCAAGATGGCGATGACTGTCGACGCAGAGTTGCCCATGTATCAGGCTGACGAGCATCGTCATGCCCAGTCCGACAGGGGTGGCACCGGCGGTCAGGAAGCGGGAGACCAGCACCATCACGGCAAGCAGACTGCCGACAAGGTCTGCGAGGTCCACTGCGCGCCGATGAGCACCATCCCCGTTGCATGCCCGGCGCTGCTGCAGCCGACCGCTCGCTTTCATGCGGCGGAACCCGGTTCGGTGCTTCAGCCCGGTGAATACGCGGATTTCATGAGGCCTCCACGAGCCTGAACTGACACGCGCCCGCAACGCGGGCTGAGCGCCACGATGGGCATGTGCCCGTCGTGGTCGGCATCCCATGTCAAGTTCAGGACCAGCAATGAAAATTCCAGCTGTTGCGGTGCTTGCATCGCTCTCTCTGGCCGGCTGCGTGGCAACGCCGCCGGACATTCTTCCGGCCTTCAATCCGTTTGACCCGGCCCTCGGGACCAGGGACGTGCACTACCACTCTGTCGTGGCCGACTACGAACACCGGGTTCCGGTCGAACCGCAGAATTGGAGGCAGCAGAACGAACGCCTCTCGCCGGCGAATCCTGGAGGTGGCTCGTGAGCAATCTGCCCATAAAGGCAATCGCGGCCGCCGTGCTGCCGCTGGTGGTCGGCGCTTGCACGACGACGGCATCGTACGACAACCTCTCCGATCCAAGCATCGGCTTCACCAATGTCGCCGCACGGACCGCGTCGGTGACGGGCAAGCAGGCGGTCTGGGTCCAGTCGAGCGCGGAATCCCAAGCCCTAGCAGAGCGAGTCAGGGGGCTCGTCCAGAATAAGACAATCGGACCGGACGTCGCCGTGCAGGTGGCGCTTCTGAACAACAAGGGCCTGCAGGCGGCCTATACCGATACCGGCCTCTCAGCCGCCGATCTCTGGCAGGAGACGTTGCTTGTCAATCCGCGTGTATCAATCGGTGCGACGGGCATTGGCGGGGTCAGCCGTACGGTTGAGACGGCTGTCGTCAGCAACATCCTTGCGCTCATCACGCGACCGAAGCGCGTCGCTGTCGCGGATGCCCGGTTCCGCCAGGCGCAACTGCGCGCGGCGGAGGAGACATTGCGTCTTGCCGCAGACACGCGCCGTGCTTGGATCAATGCCGTTTCGGCGTGGGAGAGGGTCGCCTATCTCAACCAGGCGCAAGCCGCTGCCGATGCGGCATCGGAACTCGCCAAAAAGCTCGGTGAGACCGGCGCCTTCACCAAGAGCGGGCAGGCGCGCGAGCATGTCTTCTATGCCGAGCTGGCGGGACAGACGGCCGAGGCGCGCATGCAGGCAAGGACGGCGAAGGAGGAACTGACGCGGCTGATGGGCCTGTGGGGCGACGACATCGACTACCAGGTGCCGAACGCGCTGCCCCCCTTACCGACGAGCGTCAAGGCCAAACGTGCGATCGAGGCCGAGGCGCTGCGCAACCGTGTCGACTTGGAAATCGCGCGCCTCGAGCTCGAGGCGTTGGCGCTTTCTTACGGACTGACGGATGCCACGCGCTACCTGACCGATCTCGAACTGCTGACCGGGGTTGAGATCGAGCGGGAGAAGGAGGACGGCGAAACCGAGACCAGTGTGGCCGGCAACCTTGAGGCCGATTTCGTCATTCCGATCTTCGATACGGGCAAGGCGCGCATGCGCAAGGCAGAACTCGCCTATATGCGCGCGGCAAACCTTCTGGCGGAAAAGGCTGTCAACATTCGCTCGGAGGCGCGCGGCGCTTATGACGCTTATCGCTCGACCTACGACATTGCACGGCATTACCGGAGCAGCGTCGTGCCGCTCAGGACCACGATCGAAGAGGAATCCGTCCTCACCTACAGCGGCATGATTACCAATACCTTTGAACTGCTCGCCGACACGCGCGCCAAGATCAATTCGATCATGCTTTCCCTCAACGCCAAGCGCCAGTTCTGGCTCGCGGATGTGAACCTGGGGACGGCCGTGCATGGCGGGGGCGGATCGTCCCCGGACGCTGAAGCTTCCGAGGTCGCCTCGGCGGGTGACGAGGGCGGCGGGCATTGAACGCAAGGAGATGGCATGAATGGGCTGTGAGCGGCCAATGATCCTGATGCGGTTAAGGTGTTGGGAGAGGCGGATAGGCTGCAGGTTGCATGCGGTTTCTAGGGCGTTTGACCCTGTCAAGGAGATTACCCGTCGCCTGTATCCGAACGACCAGCGTGAGGCCCGGTTGTGGCCGGTGACCTCGGATAGGAGTGTGGCTTGGCCGTTCACGCCCCCTCTGGGGGCTCCGCCTCCCACCAACGGGAGAAGTGTAGCCATGGCCTTCATCGGAGTCGATCTTCATCAGAATTCGTTCACCGTCTGCCGCTTGGAAGCGGGCGGCGCGGAGGGTTTCGAGACCTACCAGCTCGCCCGCGCGGAGCTGGACCGGTTTTGCGCGACCCTGGACGCCGACGACGAGATCGCGGTGGAGGCAACGGGCAATTCGGCCTGGTTCCG
>NZ_JAODNW010000050.1 GCF_025398255.1 Chelativorans intermedius
CGTGTCCGATCACGGTACGCTTGGCCATGGAAGGTGTTGCGGGAGTGAAATCGGTCAAGGTAGATTTCGAGGCCAAGTCGGCAACGGTTCTCTACGACCCCTCGGCCACCACGGTTGCGGCCATAGCCGCTGCTTCCACCAATGCTGGCTACCCAGCCAAGGCGATCGGGAATTGAACCCGTGCATCACCGGTCCATGCTTGGCTTCGGACTGGTTGGCGCCCTGAAGTAGCACCGTGTTGTTTGGCACTGCTCCTGCTGGTCACTGTAGGCGTGATCGGCGTGGGCGCGCTCACAACAGCGGTCTACGGCCCAGTGCCTGTTCTCATCATGATCGTTGCTGCAGTCGGCTACCTGCTGTGGCGACTTCGCCACGTGTCGATACCAGAAATCATTAGGAGATTTTTCATGTCCGACTGCTGCAAGCCGAAAAGTAATTGCCGCTATGACCTGGCGGTGATCGGCGCCGGTTCCGCGGGTTTCTCGGCCGCGATCACAGCCGCTGAGATGGGCGCGCAGGTCGCGCTCATTGGCCACGGCACAATCGGCGGCACCTGCGTCAATGTCGGTTGCGTTCCGTCAAAGACGATGATCCGCGCCGCCGAGGCGCTGCACGGTGCGCGCGCCGCGCATCGTTTTCCCGGCCTTGCCGGCGAGGCCAATGTGATTGACTGGGCAGGTCTCATCGCGGCCAAGGATGATCTGGTCACAACCCTGCGGCAGAAGAAATATATCGACCTGCTGCCCGAATATAACGGGATTGTCTATCTTGAGGGTCCTGCGCGCCTGAACGGACAGGGCGTATTCGTGAATGGCGCCGCGATCCCGGCCGGCAGGATCATCATCGCGACCGGTTCTTCGCCGGCCTTGCCCGATATTCCCGGCGTTGCGGAGGTTCCCTACCTCACAAGCACGACCGCGCTCGAACTCGCTGAGCTGCCGCGTTCACTGTTGGTGATCGGCGGTGGCTATATCGGCTGCGAACTGGCGCAGATGTTCGCCCGAGCTGGAACAGAGGTGACACTTGTCACTCGTCGCCGCCTGCTGCCGGAGGCAGAGCCGGAGGTTTCTGAGGCCCTGACCGGCTATCTTCGTGACGAGGGCATCATCGTCCGCACCGATCTTGCCTATCGCAGGATCGTGCGGACGGATCGAGGTGTCGAGCTGACGATCGCCATCAACGGGGCGGAGGAGGTGATCCCCGCGGAGCAAGTTCTTCTGACCACGGGACGATCGCCGAACACCGATGCTCTCGGGCTAGAGGCGGGCGTGCGACTGTCCGGCAATGGCGGCATCGTCGTCGACGAGCGGATGCGCACCTCAAGGCCTGGCGTCTACGCGGCAGGCGACGTGACCGGCCGTGACCAGTTCGTCTACATGGCGGCCTACGGCGCCAAGCTCGCGGCGCAGAACGCGCTGAACGGCGACGGCCTCGTCTATGATAACGCGGCCATGCCGTGGGTGACATTCACCGATCCGCAGGTCGCGGGCGTCGGGCTGACCGAGCAGGCCGCGCAAGCCGCCGGCTTTACGACCAAGACCTCGATCGTCCCGCTCAACCAGGTGCCGCGGGCGCTGGCCGCGCGCGACACGCGCGGGCTCATCAAGCTGGTCGCCGATGCCGGGACCGATCGTCTGCTTGGCGGCCAGATCCTGGCGCCCAAGGGCGCAGACAGCATTCAAACCCTGGTTCTCGCCATCAAGCACGGCATGACGACACGGGAACTGGGCGAGACGATCTTTCCCTATCTCACCACGGTCGAGGGGCTGAAACTCGCCGCGCAGGGCTTCGGCAAGGATGTGGCGAAGCTGTCCTGCTGCGCCGGATAGGAGGCAAAAATGGAACCTTCGCACCGATATGGCATTGCCGGGGTGCCGGTGGCCCACATCGTGTGTTGTGGCGGGTTGGTACTCGCCGCCACCGGCGCGGTCAGCTTTGCCGGCTTCGCCAACTGGCTTGTTGGAGGTGGCCTCTTCTGGCTTGTCGCCGCTGTCCTGGCCGTCACCGGAATCGTTCTGTGGCACCGGAGTGCGCGGCCGAGCGGCAGCGATGTTCGAACAGATGCCGTCACGCATCCCCTCCCTGGCCAGCATAAATGAGCTTTCGCCAGAACCGGCGGCAGCTTTCATGAAAAGAACGTAGTCAGTCTAACAGCAGCAGCGGGCCGAAAGGGCAAAACCATGAGCGATACCAAAAGTTTCGATCTGATCGTGATCGGGGGCGGGACGGGTGGAAACGGTGTCGCTCGGATGGCCGCCAATGCCGGCTGGTCGGTCGCCAGCATCGACAGCCTGCCCTTCGGCGGCACCTGTGCGTTGCGGGGCTGCGACCCCAAAAAGATGCTGATCGCCGTGACCGAGGGCGTCGAATGGGCCCACAGCCTCGACGGCAAGGGGCTGGAGGCACAGGCCTCCGTCAGCTGGCCGGACATGATCGCTTTCAAGCGCACATTCACCGACGCGATGCCCGGCCGCATCGAGGGCGGACTGGAGAAGGCCGGTATTGCAGTGTTGCACGGCGAGGCGCGCTTTACCGGGCGTGACACAATCGAGGTGAACGGTGAGACCCTGTCGGGACGGCACTTTCATATCGCCACCGGCGCCCGGCCAATGACGCTGAACATCCCCGGCGAGGAATTGCTGGCGACCAGCACCGATTTCCTCGAACTGCCCGAACGGCCCGACAGGGCCGTGTTCGTTGGCGGCGGATTCATCGCGATGGAATTCGCCCACATCGCCAAGCGTGCGGGCGCGCGCGAAGTAACGGTTCTGGAAATGATGGAGCGGCCGCTGGGGAATTTCGATCCGGACCTGGTCGCGATCTTGTCCGAAGCCACCACCGATCTCGGCATCGATCTGCGAACGGAGGCCAAAGTTCTCAAGATCGAGAAGAATGGCACAGGTTTCACGGTTACCTACGAGACGCCGACAGGCGTTGAGACTGTCGGCTGCGATCTGGTGGTTCACGCAACCGGTCGCGTGCCCAATATCGACCATCTCAACCTCGAATCCGCAGGCGTTGAGTACAGCCGCAAGGGTATCAAGGTCAGCCCCTTCATGCGCAGCACCAACCCCGCCATCTTCGCCGCGGGCGATTGTGCGGACAGCGGTCCGAACCTCACCCCCGTCTCAGCCAATGAAGGCCGGATTGTCGGCAAGAACCTGCTTGCCGGCAAGGATGAGCGGGAGGTGAATTATCCGCCGATCCCAAGCGTCGTCTTCACGCTGCCGCAGATAGCTTCTGTCGGGCTTTCCGAAGCCGCCGCACGCGACAAGGAATTGGATTTCGACACCCATTTCAACAAGACGGCGGGCTGGTACTCGTCACTGCGCGTCGGCGCCAGGCACACCGGCTACAAGGTTCTGGTCGAAAAGGGGACCGGAAAGATCCTGGGTGCGCATCTCATCGGCCCCGGTGCCGAGGAACAGATCAACCTTTTCGCAATGGCGATGACCGCAGGCCTGACCGCGAACAAGATCAAGGGACTCATCTTCGCCTATCCGAGCTTTGCATCTGACATTAGTTCGATGATTTAGGAAGAACGGTCACATGTTTCCCGAAACTATCGATGCGAACGTCGAGCTGATTGGGTACGACTACGAATCCGCGCGTTGCAAGCGATCACGCAAGATCACGTCTTCAACGACCAGGAGGAAAGCCGGTTCAAACCGGAGGAACGAGAGGCCGCACAGATGCCGGGATCCGAGAAATTCGCTTGTGTGGGCAGTGACGGTTCGACCCCGACGTGATACTCAGCAGAATGCTAGAGGTGGCCGGTTCTCTGGTAGGTTTGCTCAGCATGCGCAGCCGGTCGAAGCGCAACAGGTTCGTGACAATCCAGCGCCGTGAGGATGCACGGATGCAGTCACCGACGCCACGGGTTGATCATGCTTCGAGCATCGCGACAAAGTCGACGTGCGCGGCTCCCGGCAATGGCACGGATTCGGCATGCGGACCCGTTGCTGAACTTTGCCCGGCCAGCGACTTGACGGCCACGTCCTTTGCGCATGCAGGAAATTTCGGGGCGGAAAGGTCCGCCTGCGGCGAAAGAGAGCGCTCTGCGGAGGTTGGTGATCACGCATCAGTTCTGTACATTCAGATGCGTTCAATTGCATTGGCGAGGAGGTCTCGAACTTGTCCCGCGACGCGCTTCAACTCCTGGTTATCAATCGCCATCATCGACGCTACGGGATCAACTGCGCTAACCTCCACTCCGCGTTCCACCTGTCGAAGAATCACATTGCAGGGCAGCATGGCTCCGACGCGTGGCTCCATTCCTATTGCCTTATGCGCCATGGTCGGGTTGCAGGCACCTAGGATCAGATAAGGTTCCATCTCCACATTGAGCTTCTTCTTCATCGTAGCTTTCGCGTCGATTTCAGTTAGAACTCCGAAGCCCTGTTCGGCCAGCGCCGCGCGCGTCCTCTCGACCGCTTCTTCAAACGTGACGCCATCGATCTTGCGGTTGACTGTGTAACTCATTCCGTACCCTCCGGTTCGTGGTCGATCATCGGAGCAGCTCTTCGCTGCTCCCGAAGTGCTGCGCTCGGCTCAGTGAACTTCCTCGAGAGCAGCATGACACGCATCAGCGCAGCGCATGCATGACTCTCCGCGCAAATCCGGCAGTGCTCGTGCTTCTCGGCATGGCTTTCGCACTCTTCACCGCATCGGCGAATGCCTCGGAGCAGGCCTGTATTGCTGCCCGCAGGACTTCCACGTTGGAACCAGTGCGCCGCGAGGCCATTGCGCCAGTCGCCATACATATATCGGCACAATCGAGGTTCAGCCGGATGCACTGCCTAAGCTGATCTACCGTCGACTCGGCGAGGCATGCTTCTGCGCACGCGGTGCAGGTTTGTGCGCAGCTGTCGCACTTCTCGATGCTTTTCAGGAGCTTGTCGGCCGTGCTGCCTTGAACGTCGGGGTGAGTGCTGATCATTTCTCGAACTCGCATGGCCGAACCTCCTCGAGATGTTAAGTTGCGGAACGCATTCTACGTTTCGTTGTTCCGTAGCCGATGTGCGGTGCTCGTCCCGTTGGCGATTTGGATTCCCGTGCCGCAGCGATTGCGTCACGCTTCGCCTGCTCATCCGTCGCGCCATGACAAATTTGTGTTGACGAGGAAGCAGGAGTGAATCCGAGGATTTGCTCCCTCGACTCTTCCGTGGACGACTAGCTTTACCTCAGCCAACAGTATCGGCCGCGCAATAGCCGGATGACCGCGCCACTCGCGTTCGAAAGTTCCGTTCATTGTCCCTCAGCACCAATGCTGCGCGAGCGTGCCCCGGAACAAATTCTGTAGCCACTGGTTTGCCGATTTGGCGGCTTTTGGTGAACTCAAAGGATCAGTGTGATGATGGACGGCATGGCTGGCGGCATGTGGGGAATGGGTGTCATAGCAGTTCTTGTCCTGCTGGTGCTGATACTGGCCGCTGTTGCCTTGGTGAAGTACATCGGCGGCGGCCGGAGATAGGCGGCGCGGCCGCGCACAGGCAGGCATGGATGCCGGGTAGTGCAGTGGCCACAGACGAGACCAGAAAGCTTCTGCGGCGTTGGCGGATGAACGCTAACCCGGCTCGATGCAGGCCATCCTGGACGGAATCACTTTCATCATTGCTATTGCATTTTTTTGCAATCGATATTATGTGGTCGTCACCGCTGGCATTTTGCCCGTCATGAGCAAAGAGGTGACGCATGAAACGGATTTCCGACACACTTTACGTTGGGCCGCAACTGACGGCCGACGATATTCGTCAGGCCAAGGCGAAGGGCTTCGCCGCAATCATGAACAACCGTCCTGACGGCGAGGAACCCGGCCAGCCGAGTGCGGCCGACAACCGCGCAGTCGCCGAAAACCAAGGGCTCGGTTACAGCCACATCCCGGTCGTGCCGGGAGGGGTCAGTGAGGATCAGGTCCGCGCGTTCCAGAAGGCACTTACCGAGGCACGCGGTCCGGTGCTGGCCCACTGCAAGACCGGAACGCGCTCGGCCACCCTCTATGCCATCGGCGAGGTTCTGGACGGACGCATGAAGAAGGACGAGGTGACGCCCCTTGGTCAGCGGGTCGGCCTCGATCTCTCCGGCGCCGTCAAATGGCTGGACGCGCACGGCCGCTGAATCCTGAACATCACTGTTAACCTTCGGAGCGTCCTATGAACACTGCCAAGCCACTCGTGAAGGGCTTCTTCGACGAACGCACCTTCTCCATCCAATATGTCGTCACTGATCCGCAGACAAAGACCTGCGCGATCGTCGATCCGGTTCTGGATTTCGACGAGAAGTCAGGCGCGACCGCAACCAGGAACGCGGACGCCATCCTTGGCTATATAGAGGAGCAGGGTCTCAAGGTGGAATGGATCCTCGATACCCATCCGCATGCCGATCACTTCTCGGCGGCACAGTATCTCAAGGATAAGACTGGCGCGCCAACTGCGATCGGCGAGAAGGTCGTCGAGGTGCAGAAACTCTGGAAGGGCATCTACAACTGGCCCGATTTCCCGGCCGACGGCTCCCAATGGGACAAGCTGTTTGCGGAGGGCGAGACCTTCACGGTCGGCAACTTTCCTGCGAAAGTGCTTCTTTCGCCGGGGCATACGCTGGCCTCGGTCACCTATGTGATCGGCGATGCGGCCTTCGTCCACGACACGCTCTTCATGCCGGACTCGGGCACCGCACGGGCCGACTTCCCCGGTGGCAGCGCCTCTCAGCTCTACAAGTCGATCGTGGAGATCCTATCGCTGCCGGATGAGACCCGCATCTTCACCGGCCACGACTACCAGCCTGACGGCCGTGAGCCCCTGTGGGAATCAACGGTCGCCGAGCAAAAGGCGAAGAATACCCACATCACGAACCATAAGACAGAGGTCGACTTCGTGAGGGTGCGCGAGGCACGCGACAAGACCCTGGCCATGCCCAAGCTCATCCTCCACGCGCTGCAGGTGAACATGAATGGCGGACGGCTGCCTGAGCCCGAGGCGAACGGGAGACGCTACCTGAAACTCCCCCTCGACGCGCTCGAAGGGGCCGCATGGGACGACCAATGAAACGTGATCTTGCACCCGATACGGCCGAAATGGTCGAGAATGCCGGAGATGCGGCGGACTTCCTGAAGAAGCTCGCCCACCCCTCGCGGTTGATGATTGTCTGCGCGCTCGTCGATGGCGAACGGTCGGTCCGCGACTTGGAGGACACGCTTGGCATCCGCCAGCCGGGCTTGTCGCAGCAAATCGCCGAACTGCGCGAGGCCGGCTTCATCACCGGCCGCAAGGAATCGAAGAACATGTTCTATCGGCTCGCTGACGGCCGCATCTCCGAATTTATCACTCTGTTGCATCAGATGTTCTGCGAAGATCCGCAGAAAGATCGCCAAGGAAACAGGCCATGACCGAGTTCACTCCCTTCGCATCCCTGTTCGGGGGCATCATGATCGGCCTGTCGGCCGTGCTTCTGATGCTGTGGGAGGGGCGCATCGCTGGTATTTCCGGCATCGCCGGACGGCTCCTGCCGCCTTATCGCGACAGCGCCTTCGTCTCCCGTTTCGGTTTCGTCGTCGGCCTGGTGGCTGCGCCGTTTGCCATGATGGCGCTGACAGGCGGCGCGATTGAGCAAACCGTCTCCCCAAACATTCCTCTGATGGTCGCCGCCGGCCTGCTGGTCGGGTTCGGCGCGGTCTGGGGCAATGGCTGCACCTCGGGCCATGGCGTGTGCGGATTATCGCGCCTTTCTGCACGTTCCTTCGTGGCGACTGGCGTCTTCATGGCGACCGCCTTCGTCACCGTCCTTTTCGTCCGTCACGCAATCGGGAGCTGATCGCATGTCATTCCTCGTCAATCTCGCGCTCGGTCTTCTCTTCGGCGTCGGCCTCGTTGTCTCCGGCATGTCGAACCCGGCCAAGGTGCTCAACTTCCTCGACCTGTTCGGCACCTGGGACCCGTCGCTTGCCTTTGTCATGGGCGGTGCCGTGCTCGTGTCCTTTATCGGCTTTCGTTTGGTACTGACACGCAGCCAGCCGGTCGCTGGCGGCCGCTTCCAATTACCAACGAAGAGCGACATCGACCGTCGCATCGTCGTCGGCCCAGCCATCTTCGGCATCGGCTGGGGGCTGGGCGGTTTTTGTCCCGGTCCAGCACTCACATCGCTCGGCCTCGGCGCAACCGGCACACTGGCCTGTCAACGGCGGTGCAAAATCCGGCCACGCGGCGGCGCAAAACCAGGCCAGGTGGCAGTGGCCTGCGCCATGGCGCG
>NZ_JAODNW010000051.1 GCF_025398255.1 Chelativorans intermedius
CGTGTCCGATCACGGTACGCTTGGCCATGGAAGGTGTTGCGGGAGTGAAATCGGTCAAGGTAGATTTCGAGGCCAAGACGGCGACGGTTGTCTACGACCCGTCGACCGCTACGGTCGCGGCTATTGCCGCTGCTTCCACCGATGCTGGCTATCCTGCCAAGGCGATCGGGAGTTAGACCCATGCATGACCGGTCCATACCTGGCTTCGGACTGGTTGGCGCTCTGATGTAGCATTGTGCTGGTTGGCGCTGCTCCTGCCGGCGCTGTAGGCGTGATCGGCGTGGGCGCACTCACAACAGCGGTCCACGGTCTATTGCCTGTTCTCATCATGATTGTTGCTGCAGCGGGTTACCTGCTGTGGCGACATCGGCCACGCGTCGATAACAGAAATCAGTAGGAGATTTTCATGTCCGACTGCTGCAAGTCAAAAAATAATTGCCGCTATGATCTGGCGGTGATCGGTGCCGGTTCCGCGGGGTTCTCGGCCGCAATCACGGCCGCTGAGCTGGGCGCGCAGGTCGCGCTCATTGGCCACGGCACGATCGGCGGCACTTGCGTCAATGTTGGCTGCGTGCCGTCGAAGACGATGATCCGCGCCGCCGAGGCGCTGCACGGTGCGCGCGCCGCGCATCGTTTTCCCGGCCTTGCCGGCGAGGCCAATGTGATTGACTGGGCAGGTCTCATCGCGGCCAAGGATGATCTGGTCACAACCCTGCGGCAGAAGAAATATATCGACCTGCTGCCCGAATATAACGGGATTGTCTATCTTGAGGGTCCTGCGCGCCTGAACGGACAGGGCGTATTCGTGAATGGCGCCGCGATCCCGGCCGGCAGGATCATCATCGCGACCGGTTCTTCGCCGGCCTTGCCCGATATTCCCGGCGTTGCGGAGGTTCCCTACCTCACCAGCACGACCGCGCTCGAATTAACCGACTTGCCGCGTTCGCTGCTAGTGATCGGCGGCGGCTATATCGGCTGCGAGCTCGCGCAGATGTTTGCCCGCGCGGGGGTGGAAGTGACACTCGTTACCCGTCGCCGCCTGCTGCCGGAGGCAGAGCCGGAGGTTTCTAAGGCCCTGACCGGCTATCTTCGTGACGAGGGCATCACCGTCCGCACCGATCTTGCCTATCGCAGGATCGCGCGGACCGATCGAGGTGTCGAGCTGACGATTGCCATCGGCGGGGCGGAGGAAGTGATCCCCGCCGAGGAGGTTCTTCTGACCACGGGGCGATCTCCAAACACCGATGCTCTCGGGCTAGCCGACGCGGGCGTGCGGCTGTCCGGCAATGGCGGCATCGTCGTCGACGAGCGGATGCGCACCTCAAGGCCTGGCGTCTACGCGGCGGGCGACGTGACCGGCCGTGACCAGTTCGTCTACATGGCGGCCTACGGCGCCAAGCTCGCGGCGAAAAACGCGCTGAACGGCGACAGCCTCGTCTATGATAACGCGGCCATGCCGTGGGTGACGTTCACTGATCCGCAGGTGACCGGTGTCGGCTTGACCGAGCGGGCGGCTCAGGCCACAGGCTTTACGACCAAGACCTCGATCGTCCCGCTCGACCAGGTACCGCGGGCGCTGGCTGCCCGCGACACGCGTGGGCTCATCAAACTGGTTGCCAATGCCGGGACCGACAGGTTGCTTGGCGGCCAGATCCTTGCGCCCGAGGGCGCAGACAGCATCCAGACGGTGGTGCTGGCCATCAAGCACGGCATGACGACCCGGGAACTGGGCGAGACGATCTTTCCCTATCTCACCACGGTCGAAGGGCTGAAGCTTGCCGCGCAGGGCTTCGGCAAGGACGTGGCGAAGCTCTCCTGCTGCGCCGGATAGGAAGGAATAATGGAACGCCGTCACGCATCCCCTCCACGACTAGCTTGAAAAGGCCTTCGTCAGAACCGGCGGCACTCTTCGTGAAAAGGGCTGTGAATGCAACCGCTGCCACTCCACATAAGGCCAGGCAGTCGAGGAGCCCAAAACAAACCTGAAACTGTATCGTCTGGAAGAGTGTGAATGCGGTCTAACAGCCGCAACCGATCGAAAGAGGAAAACATGGGCAATACCGGAAGGTTCAATCTGATTGTGATCGGAGGTGGTACGGGTGGAAACGGTGTCGCTCGGATGGCCGCCAACGCTGGCTGGACGGTTGCCAGCATCGACAGCCTGCCCTTCGGCGGCACTTGTGCGTTGCGGGGCTGCGATCCCAAAAAGATGCTGATCGCCGTGACCGAGGGGGTCGAATGGGCCCGCAACCTCGACGGCAAGGGGCTGGTGGCACAGACCTCCGTCAACTGGCCGGACATGATCGCCTTCAAGCGCACGTTTACCGATGCGATGCCCCACCGCATCGAAGGCGGACTGGAGAAAGCCGGTATTACAGTGTTGCACGGCGAGGCACGCTTCACCGGGCGTGACAAGATCGAGGTCAGTGGCGAAGTCCTATCGGCACGACACTTTCATATCGCCACCGGCGCCCGGCCAATGACGCTGAACATCCCCGGCGAGGAATTGCTGGCGACCAGTACCGATTTCCTCGCGTTGCCGGAACGGCCCGACAGGGTGGTGTTCGTTGGCGGCGGATTCATCGCGATGGAATTCGCCCATATCGCCAAGCGTGCGGGGGCGCGCGAAGTGACGGTTCTGGAAATGATGGAGCGGCCGCTGGGGAATTTTGATCCGGACCTTGTCGCGATCTTGTCCGAAGCCACGGCCGATCTCGGCGTCGATCTGCGGACTGAGGCCAAGGTTCTCAAGATCGAGAAGAATGGCACAGGTTTTACAGTCGCTTACGAGACGCCGACAGGCGTTGAGACCGTCGACTGCGATCTAGTGGTTCACGCAACCGGTCGCGTCCCCAATATCGACCATCTCAACCTCGAAGCCGCAGGCGTTGAGTATAGCCGCATGGGCATCAAGGTCAGCCCCTTCATGCGCACCACCAACCCCGCAATCTTCGCCGCCGGCGATTGTGCGGACAGTGGCCCGATGCTGACCCCCGTCTCAGCCAACGAAGGCCGGATCGCGGCTAAGAACCTGCTCGCCGGCAAGGACGAGCGGGAGGTGAATTATCCACCGATCCCGAGCGTCGTCTTCACACTGCCGCAACTGGCCTCAGTCGGACTTTCAGAAGCTGCAGCACGCGAGGAGGGATTGGATTTCGACACCCATTTCGACAAAACCGCAGGCTGGTATTCATCGCTGCGCGTCGGCGCCAAGCACACCGCCCACAAGGTTCTGGTCGAAAAGGGGACCGGAAAGATCCTGGGTGCCCACCTGATCGGCCCCGGCGCCGAGGAGCAGATCAACCTCTTCGCGATGGCGATGGCCGCAGGCCTGACCGCGAACCAGATAAAGGGCCTCATCTTCGCCTATCCGAGCTTTGCATCCGACATCAGTTCGATGATTTAGGAAGAACGGGCACATGTTTCCTGAAACTGTCGATGCGAACGTCGAGCTGATTGGCTACGACTACGACTCCGCGCGTTGCAAGCGATCACGCAAGATCACGTCTTCAACGACCAGGAGGAAAGCCGGTTCAAACCGGAGGAACGAGAGGCCGCACAGATGCCGGGATCCGAGAAATTCGCTTGTGTGGGCAGTGACGGTTCGACCCCGACGTGATACTCAGCAGAATGCTAGAGGTGGCCGGTTCTCTGGTAGGTTTGCTCAGCATGCGCAGCCGGTCGAAGCGCAACAGATTCGTGACAATCCAGCGCCGTGAGGATGCACGGATGCAGTCAGCAAGGAGATTCCAGACCGTGTACGTGCCGACCTTGGGAAGGTTTCGATTACGCCGTTGGGCACCGTAGCGGTCAAGATGATATCTGGCAAAGTCATCGGGACCAATGCCGATCAAAGACCGGGCTTCTCCGGCGGCACATACCGTTGAAACATCTCGTCATGGGATGATCGCGTATTCCTGAAAGTAGATTCGGCCGCCGACTGACGGATGCGGACGAGCGTGACTATTCACCCTCTCACAGTGACAATGATCAGCGGGAGCCATGGCGAAGCCAGTGTTGCGCTCGCTGCTCAGACGCCGACAAACCGATCGATCATGAAGGAGAGGCGGCCCTGAACCGCCCTTCGCGTGTTCATCCGGCCGAGCGCCCCTATTCGCGATTACCCAGGAACTGCAACAGGAACATGAACAGATTTATGAAGTCCAGATAGAGCCTGAGGGCGCCCATGATCGCTTTGCGGCCCGCCACCAGCGTATCGTCGCCTTCCCAGTACATCTCCTTGATTTGCTGCGTATCGTAGGCTGTCAGGCCTGCAAAGATCAGAACGCCGATTGCGGAGATGGCGAACTGCAGCGCCGAAGACGCCAGGAAAACGTTGACGATCATCGCCAGAATGAGGCCGATCAGGCCCATGAACAGAAACGAGCCCATGCCGCTCAGGTCGCGTTTCGTCGAATAGCCCCAGAGCGATAGCGCGCCGAACGAGGCGGCCGTGATGAAGAACACGCGCACGATACTCTCGCCAGTGTAGACGAGAAAGATCGAAGCGAGAGACAGGCCCATGACCGCAGCGAAAGCCCAAAAGGTCGTCTGCGCTGCCGAGACCGTCATCTTTTGAATGCGGGCGCTCAAGAAGAATACGAACCCGAGCGGCGCAAGCATGACCACCCACCGCAATGGACTGGCGAAGATGAGCTGTCCGAACCCGGTGAGCTGCCCGCCGGAAACGGCCATCTGAGCGGTCGCGAATGCGGCCACGCCGGTGATTGCGAGGCCCAGCGCCATCAGGTTGTACACCCTGATCATATACGCGCGCAGGCCCTCGTCGATTGCCGCTTCGGCGCGAGCCCTCGCCGGTGCGGGGGTCGCTTGGATATTGCGAAGGTCAGCCATAGTTTCCCCTACTGCTGCTGTCCCGTCCGGTGTAGGGCGCAAGAGAGTTTCACGCGCCTGCGGGCCACTGGCGCAACGTCCAGCATGCCTATATACTGAAATAGGATGAAATTGCACGATGGACAAGGCCGACGGTCGGACTGTCGATCCGCCTTCGCGGTCAACACATCGCTGACTGACACGATCAGCTCTTCCCTGTTCGACAGTTGCGCCCCATACGCATGCCCGTGGTCTCGCTAAGCCGCCACCTAAGATTGCAGTACCCAAGGGAGCTCCTGGTAACTCGCAGGGGCCCGAGCTTTGGCTATGATGTTGGTGCGCAGTAGATCTGGAGACCCACGGCCCTCCTGGCGCAAGATCCGCATGTCTCTGCATTGCGTTGGTCGGAAATTTCGGTATCGTCCCGTGAGTAACACTGGCCTTCAATTGGGCAGCGCTATGCCTTTTATCCAAACCCTGACCGGAAAGAACGCTGGTGAAAAGGCAGTGGAGATGTTCACGCGAGCCATACGTGAATTCGGCTATCTCCCAAATATGGTGAAGGTCTTCAGCCACCGTCCGGAAGTCATGGACGCGTGGGACGGTTTGCTTGACAGCATAAAGAGCAACATGGATGTGCGGCGCTATGAACTCGTCACAATTGCCGCCGCGAAACAGCTGCGGAGTTCGTATTGCATGCTGGCGCACGGTTCTTTTCTGCTGCGCGACCATTTCACCGCACAAGAACTCCAAGCCGTAGTTGAAGACGCTGAGGAGCCTTCCCTTGACGCGACCGATCGGGCCGTGATGCAGTTTGCGACCAAGGTCGTGCGCGACGCTACATCGATCAGCGCGGATGATATAGAAGGCCTGCGAAGCCATGGCTTATCTGACCAGGAGATTTTCGATGTCGCGTCCGCTGCCGCTGCGAGGTGCTTCTTTAGCAAACTGCTGGATGCCATGGGCGCGCAGCCAGATAGCGCATACAACGAAATTGAGCCTGGACTGAGAAAGTCCCTCTTGGTTGGACGCCAGATCGCAAACGATGGGAGCGCAGATCAGGAAGCTGCGCAGAGTGAGCCACGGTAACGGCGGGATCAGGTTAGTGCCGCTGAAACTTGTTGCGTCGGACAATTCTCTTTATTCGGATACGTGTGAACGAAGCCCACCCGAGGTGGTCGTCGGAGTGGTTGACCAGATATTGCCTTTTTTCCAAATCGAGGTTTCAACATGAGCGTTGAGTGCCCGGTCGTTAAAGCTTTTTTCGACAAGCGAACCTTCTCAGTCCAGTATGTCGTAGCTGACCCCACCACAAAGAAGTGCGCGATTATCGATCCAGTACTTGATTTTGACGAAAAGTCGGGCGCGACCACAACGAAGAATGCGGACGCCATACTCGAATATGTTCGCGAACAAGGCGTCGACGTCGAATGGATCCTCGACACCCATCCGCATGCCGACCATTTTTCGGCCGCATCCTATCTGAAGGAAAAGACCGGCGCGCCCACGGCGATTGGGGAAAAGGTCGTGCAGGTACAGGAAATGTGGAAGCGCATCTATCATTGGCCCGACTTCCCTGCGGACGCTTCACAATGGGACAAGCTGTTCGCCGAGGGCGAGACATTCTCCGTCGGCTCCATCCCCGCCAGGATCCTCTTCTCGCCCGGCCATACGCTTGCCTCGATTACCTACGTCATCGGCGATGCGGCATTCGTGCACGACACACTCTTTATGCCTGACAGCGGCACAGCGCGCTCTGATTTCCCCGGCGGCAGCGCCGTACGTCTGTGGGAGTCAATCCAGGAGATTCTGGCCCTCCCGGAAGAAACGCGCATCTTCACCGGCCATGACTACCAGCCCGACGGGCGCGAGCCCAGATGGGAATCGAATGTCGCCGAGCAGAAGGCGAAGAACATTCATATTGACCTGCCCCTTTTTTCAGGGCCACTCGTAAGTCGAGCCTGTTCTCCTTTTGTGTGCCATCATTCGGCGGCGTGAG
>NZ_JAODNW010000052.1 GCF_025398255.1 Chelativorans intermedius
GGGCTGATCTCCATCGCGAAGACGCGACGGCCATTGGCTTCGCCCGCCATGATCTGCGAGCCGGAGCCGCAGAAGGGCTCGTAGCAGAGGCCGCCGCGCGCCACATGCTGGCGCATCGGGATCCCGAAGGCGTCGAGCGGCTTCGGCGTCGGATGGTCGGGCCGCTCGTCCCTGGCGAATGACGGCATCTCCCACGTCGAGGGCAGCGTTTCCTCCGCCACCTTCGGCGGCCGGTTCGGTCGGCGCCAGCCCATGAAGCAGGGCTCGTGCTTCCACAGGTAGTGCGACCGGGTCAGAACCCCGCGGTCCTTCACCCAGATGATCTGCTGGTGGACGAAGGCCCCGGCCTTCTCCCAGCAGGCCTCGAGCATCGCCTGGCGGCGGGAGGCGTGCCAGCAGTACCAGGCGGCGTCCTCGGTGATGGCTTCCGCCACGGCCGCCGCGATGAAGCCATCGTAGAGCTCGGCCCCCTGGCTCGAGTCGTCCCAGGTGACGCCATAGGACTGCGACCAGTCCTTGTTCCTTGTCGGGTGGTTCGAGCCGTCGTAATCGACGAGGTATGGCGGGTCGGTCGCGAACAGGATCGCGCGCTCGCCGTTCATCAGCCGGCGCACGTCATCGTGCGAGGTCGAGTCCCCGCAGAGCAGCCGGTGATCGCCGAGGATCCACAGATCGCCCGTGCGCGAAGCCGGATTGCGCGGCGGCTCGGGAATGGTCACCGGCGGCACCGAGCCCCCGGCCGCGTCGTCGAGGTCCGCCACCGCCTCTGCCAGCAGGCGATCCAGTTCCCCGTCCGTGAACCCGGTCAGGTCGAGGTCGAACTCGGCCTCGACGAGATCGCCCAGTTCCAGCCCGAGCAGCGCGTCGTCCCACTCGGCGTTCTCGCCCGAGCGGTTGTCCATCAGCCGGTAGGCGCGCGCCTGCGCCTCGGTCAGCCCCGTGGCGACATGCACCGGGGCGGTCTCGAGCCCGAGCTGGCGCGCCGCCTCGAGGCGCGTGTGGCCGGCCAGCACAACCATCTGCTCGTCCACGACGATGGGCTGCCGCCAGCCGAACTCGGCGATGGAGGCCGCGACACTGGCCACTGCCTTCTCGTTGCGCCGCGGGTTGCGCGCATAGGGAATGATCTGCGCAAGCGGCAGGTCGATCACGTCCATTGGTGGTTCCCGGATTGGGCCCCGAAACGAAACGGGGTGTTGGCCGAAACGAAACGGAGCTCCGCGAAAGCGAAATGGCCCCGGAGGGTCGTTTCGTTTCAGGCGGGTCTGTCGGGCCGTCAGGCCCTTGTTTCACTGGGGTTCCGCTCGAAGCGAAACGAAACGGGTATTTTCGGGCACGTCACTGGGAAAGCCTCGCGCCAAGCCCGCCAGCATACGAAGGTGAACGAAAAGGAACCGTAAAATCAATGGCTTACGGGAAGGCGGAGACAGTTTTTCCGGTCAAGCGGCGGGCGTTTGCCCGGTTTCGAACTGTCGCCGCTTGCGTGCCGTCATGTTCCCGTCTGGACCCCGAACTGGCTTCCGGTTGGACCCCGGAAGCAAGTGGTCTGAACCATCGTCCCTTCGTTCACGCCTCGTGCGATCATGCCCTGTTTGTATCCCTCAGAGCCGAAAAATGAACCCTTCCCGATGTCTCTCCGAAAATTCCCTCACAGGACGATTTTTCTTGACAGCCGGTCGGCGTTCTCGATCACGAAGCGCTTCGATCGCTTCGCGGGCGGCACGCGCCCGTTGAGCCGCCAGGTGATGAGCGCGATCCCGTATTGCCAGTGGCGGTTGGCGGCGGGACGGCTGAGGCCAACCTCCCAGCAGATGGGCTTCCATGGTCTGCGGTTGGCGCGCAGCCAGACGATGCGCGCGTCGTCCTTCTCAAGCCAGCGCAGCCAGAGCATTGCTTCCTCGGCTTGGGTGATCTGGCGCGGGCTCGGGCGCGGCCGGCGCATGCGCGGCTCCTGGCCGACCTGATCGGCGAAGCTGTGGAAATACTCCGGCCAGGCGTTGAAATAGCCCTGCGGCTTCACGGTTGGCATCTGCGCGAAGACGTCGGCCGCCAGTTCCAGCCGGTCCTGCACCCGTGACATCGTCCAGTCAGCCATGTCGCTTCTGCCTTTTGCCATAAAGCTTCTCACCCAGTTGCCGCACCAGTTCCCGCTCGGGCCAGGTCAGGCGGTCATCGTCAACCGACACCGCCAGCAGGCCTTGCTCCCGCCAGCCGTCACGCTTGACCTCATCGGGATCGCGTCGCCGACCGCCATAGCCCGGCGGGGTGAACTTCATCGCCTTCATGCCAGCCCTCCCTTTGTCTCGATCGCCCACATGAGGATCGCGATGGCGTCGGCCTCGTTGTCGTCCGCGGGGCTAAAGCCGCGCGCCCGGGCGGCCGCGATCATGGCGTCCTTGTTGGCGTTTCCCTTGCCGGTCGCGAAACGCTTGATCGTGCCGACAGGGACGCCCTCGTAGGGCACGCCGCGCAGTTCGGCCCAGGCGGTCAACGTGGCCATGAGCCCGCCGTAGACATGCGCGGCGTCGGTGCCCGCGTGGCGGCGGACTTCTTCGAACCAGATCGCCTCCACCGGCCCGGACAGCCGGTCGATCTCGGTCAGCCAGTTCGTGAAACGCAGGTAACGCATGCCGCCACCGTCGAAGCGCCCGGGCCGAAAGCAGACCGTGCCGGTGGTGATGAGCCCGTCATGGCCGCGCAAGGCCCAGCCGGTCGTGGTGCCGAGATCGAGCGCGAGGATGGTGGATGATGGAAAGGTTGATGGTGCGGCCATTTTGAGGCTCCTTTTTTCCGGCTGCACGATGAAGGGATGGACAGGATCGCGGTGGACAAAATCGCCCAGGGGTGGGTGGTGGACCTCCCCACCTGACGGGGGGAGTCCACCCACCCCTTTAGGGGTGCCTTTTCCGAAATCTGGAATCTGGCAAAGCCTTTTGATTTCATTGAGGAAATCCAGATTGCGGGGCAGATTTCGGATGAACCCGCCCGAAATCTGGAACGGGCGCGCCAAGCCATTGAAAAACTGGCGGAAAATCCAGATTCCAGATTGCGCGCAGATTTCAGATTTCGCGAAATCTGGCCAGATTTCGGATTTCGGGGTCCAGATTTCGGATGGGGTCAGAGAGCGGAAATTCATGCCTCACCCCCATCCGGATAGACCCAGACAGCGGGGTTTTCGACCGGCAGAACCGCCCCGGTCTGGGGGCATTTGTAGTGGCTCGGAAACACGCGGGCATGCACCCGCGTGACCTCGCCGGTCTCCGGATCCACAGCCTCCTCGCCGGTCGCCAGCTCCATGTGCTCGACGCAGAGATAGCCATACTTGCTGCGATCCGAGGCGAGGCCGAGATCGCTTGCGGCGTCCCCCTTGACGAACTTGACGATCCCCTTGGTGGTCAGGACGTTCAGCCTCTCGCGAATGCTGGTCTGGCCGCTGAGGCCGCTCTTGTTCTCGAAGGCCTCGGCAAAGAGGGTCATGGTGTACATGCGCCCCGAGCGCGCCTCTCGGTGGAGAATGTCGACGATGACCTCGCCCTTGCGATCCCGTTCGGCATCGAACTTCGCGCCCTGCTCGGCGCGCACCAGGCGTTCGTTCATCGGGTTGATCTCGACCCACTCGCCATTGACCTTGTCGACGAGCTTGGGCTTCAGCGCGGGTCCGTTCCTGAGCTCGATCTCCAGCTTCCGTTCCGATGCGTCCTCGTCGGGCCGGTGCAGGATGAGCCCCGTCGTGTAGAAGCCGCGGAGCGCGCTGGCGCCGGAAAGGGCGAGGAAGGGATCCTCCTTCACCTGGTGCTTCGAGAGCTTCTTGGTGTGGTGGACGAGGATGACGCCGCAGTCGGGATTGACGTGGTCGCGCAGCACCTCGACCCGGTCCTTGAGGAAGAACATCATCGCGGCGTTGTCGTTCTCGCCGCCCCCATCGGGGCCGCCGTCGAAGAGGTTGCGGATCGGGTCGATGCAGAGGATGTCGAGCGGTTCGTCGGGGAACGCCGCCCGGATCGCCGCGGCCACGCGGGCGCTGCCCTCGGCGTCGAGCAGCATCTTCAGCTTTGGCGTGACGATCAGGTTGTCGCGCGCCGCGGCGATCAGCTCGGGCGGCAGGCCGACCTGCTGCATGCGCTCGCGCAGGTAGTGGTACTGGATTTCGGCCTGCAGATAGAAGATCCGCAGCGGTCGCGGCGGGGTGAAGCCGAGAAACGGCACCCCGGCGGCCATGTGCACGAGCCAGGCGATCAGGAGATCGCTCTTGCCCACCTTGGGCGCGCCGCCGAGCACCAGGAGCCCGCCCGGCGTCAGCACGCGCGGGCCGATCAGGTCGGCGGGCATGGGGCTCTTGTCGTCGAGCAGCTGCCCCAGCGTGAAGCTGGGCAGCTCGTCGGGCACGGGGGCGGCGCTGTCGAGCCGGATGAGCGGCGGCCCGTGGCGTTCGACATGGCGCGCCCAGAGGCGTTCGGATTCGCGCTTGAGCCGTTCCACGGGCCACTGGGGCCGCAGCATGGCGGCGTTGTAGCCGCAGATCGCCTCCCAGCCCTCGCTCTTCGAGAGGCGGCCCTCGTGGACCAGCCGGATGAAATAGCCGATGGCGGCGGAGGCGCCCTCGAAGCGCGACCAGTCGTCGATGCCGCCCTCGCGCACCGGGGTGACCAGAACGTCATCCACGGCAGGCTTGTCAGGCGTCGCGAAGTCCGGCGTCAGGTTGACGCCCGGCGCGGGTGGCATGTCGGCCACGGCCTCGGCGAACTCGTCGAGATCGCGCTCGAGACCCGCGTTCAACTCCACGATCCGCACCAGCGTCTTCAGGCCGTTCTTGTAATAGACCGAGCCCGCTACCCGGATCGGCTGGTGCGCCGAGCGGAAATGCATGTCGCCGCCGACCTTGGCAGCGATGTCGCCGCGCAACCGGCAGAGGCGGGCAATGTCTTCGCCCTCGATGGGTTCGGTGAGCTTCCACCAGACGTGGGCCTTGTGCCGGCCCTCCGGGGTGACGCCGCCGCTTTCCACCACCATGGTGGGCGGGCCGAGATGGCGCTCGAGATGCGCGCGCTTGGCGGCGATGTCGCCGCTGTCGATATCCACGACCACGGCCTGCATCTGCGCCACGTCCGTAGCCTTGGCCCGGCCGGTCTCGGTCACCGTGCCGGGAATGACGTAGACGGCCGCGCCTTCGCGCGCGGCCCAGTTCGCGAAGGTCGCCATCTTCTGGGGCGCCGTCTCGTCGGCCGCGATCCAGATGTTGTGCGGCCGCCCGTCGATCCCCTGGCCCTTGTCGATGAAGCTGCGCACCGGGATCAGCCCGTCGCAGTAGCCAAACACCACCTCCATGAAGGAAGCGATCTGCGCAGGATCCGGCTCGTCTCCGAACGGGTCGATTTGCGGTGCCGCGTCGTTGAAGTCGCGCCAGGGGTTGAAATGAACGAGGTTGGCCTCGGGGTGGTCGGTCGTGCTGTCGTCACGCATGTCGGTGTCCTCGGGTGGTTCGGGCGGGTCGGTGGTGTCCTTGCTCATCCGGGCAGTCCCCAGCAACGTTCGGCCCAGGGGCAGAAGCGGCATTCGAAGAAGTCGCGGTTCCGGGCCACGCGCGGCAGCAACTCGCCCGTGTCGGTGGCCCGCAGGATCCGCACCGCGCGATCCGACATGCGCTGCGCGAGCTCGGCGTCGAAGGGCACCAGCTCGTGGTGCAGCTCGGCGGTGTCCTTGTTGATCGCGGTGAAGAGCGCCGGATTGGCCGAGATGCCCGGCACGCTCGCTTCCATGTAGGCCTGGTAGAGCGCGATCTGGGCGGCATAGACGGGCTTGGCGACGGTCACGCCCTTGGCCACCGTCTCGCGCCAGTTCTTCGCGTTCATGGTCTTGCATTCCCAGAGCGAGGGTGTGCGCAGCCCCAGCGCCGCCGGCGCCTCGGAGATGATCCCGTCGACATGGCCGCGGATGCGCCCGCCCGCGACGGAGAAGCCGAACTGGCCGCCGTCCCGCTTCTGGGTGACGAGATCGAGCCCCGCCGCCCGCAGCCAGCGGATGGCGAGATCCTCGAGCTCATGCCCGATCGCGAAGATCCGGAGCGACCGGCCGGAGAAGTCCTGGCCCTCATCCTTCGGCGCGCCCGCGAACTCGAACTGCAGCGCGCGCTCGCAGGCATGGCCGAGCCGTGACGCGCCGAGATAGTCGCGCGGCGGCGTCGCTGCGCTCTCGGCCTTGAGCGCGGCATCCACGGCGGCGTTGATTCGCTCGCCCATCGAGGGCCGCTTGTTGAAGTCCAGCATCAGAACGGGATCTCCGACTGGCTCGCGATCTCGGCCATCTCGGCGCGGAACGCCTCGACGGTGGTGACGATCAGCCGATGCATGTCGTTCTGGGTCAGCTGGCCCAGCGGCCGATCCCAGCCGATCCGCTCCATCTCGGGCGCGAGTGCGCGCATCACGGCGGGCAGCGCCTGGGTTTCTTCCTCGGTGAAATCGACCATGCTCAGTCCTTTCTTCGCTTTGCGGGTGAAGGCCGCCTGGCAGCCCATGGAGCAGAACCAGCGGCGGGTTTGGGTGCGGGTTGGGCGCAGCCGGTGGGGATCGAACCAGCCGAAGCCACGCGTGCGGGATGTGCAGACGGCGCAGAGGACCGGGCGCGGATGCCAGAGGCGATCAAAGCCCGGTCGATCCGCAGCCTCTGCGGGCGGGGATGAGACTTGCGCGACATGGCTCACGCCGCCCTCCG
>NZ_JAODNW010000053.1 GCF_025398255.1 Chelativorans intermedius
AACGCGGGAATCGACGCCCAGCGTTTACTCTCGGCGGCTCCCATGAGCTGATCACGGATGCTGCCCGCCGAAACGACATGGACGGGAAATGGCAGGACGTTGGGCGACCGCAGCCATTCGAGATGCTCATAGACCGCCTTTGGCTCCCAGCCGGTATCGGCGAATACGGCGCAATCGGGCATCGGGCCAATCTCGCCATGGGCGGCCATCAGCGCCAGCGTCGTCGATTGGACGCCGGCGCCGAGCGATAGCACGCGTAGCCGGATGGCGGAGGGCTCGATGCCCTCCGCAGCAGCATTCGAAAAGGAAAGCATCAGGCCGCCTCCAACTCTCCGGTACCTGCGGCGGCAGGCTGCAGGCCGTGCAGATAAGTCACGGCCCGTTGCGCATGGGCAGCGGCCTGAAAGATTGCCCTTCGGTCGTCGGAAAGGACGCGCAACCAGCACGCCACATAGGACGCATGGTCCGGCCGTGGTTCGAGTTCGGGAACGATACCGAGGTCGGCGCAAAGCAGTGCCGAGCCGATTTCCGCGACGAGCTCTTCGCGCGCGCGCTCGGTCTTGTCCCTGGCGTAGCGGCTCAGATCGCGGCCAACCCGATCGGGCCTCGAGGTCCAGTGGACTGTTTCGTGACTGAGCACGGCGACATAGGATTCGGCGTCTCGGAACGTCTCGAAGGGCGGCATCTGGATGTGGTCGCTTGCAGGCGCGTAGAAGGCTCGCGCGCCGCCATGCCGGACCACGGCCCCGGTGTTGGCGAAGAACCGGTCGGCATGTTCGATCCGCTCGACAGGATCGATGACCTTCGCGGGCCGGTGGTAATAGTGATCGGGAAGCCCGTCGATCTGATCGCAATTGAAGACGGTGTACGTCTTGAGGAACGGAATATCGCGCTCCAGTTCCTCGCCCTGGGCGTCCGTCTCGGTTTTCGTGAACCGGCTCGCATAGACCACCGTCGCGCCGGTTTCGCCCTTGCGGACTTGTGCGCCGATCTGAGCCGCCTGCCGATAGGTCATCCAGAGCGGCGCGGTGAACCCGCGCGCCAGGCTCTCCGACCACAGCAACAGGACGTTGATGCCGGTGTATGGTTCACCGGTATGGCGCAGCGGCCGGGTGATCCGGCCGTCGGCATGGCCTGCGCTCCAGGGTTTCACCCATGGCCGCACGCCCTTCTCCAGATCGGCAACGATCTTTTCCGTGATGCGCGCGTAGATATCGGACTTCGCGCCCTTTTCTTTCCTGCTCATTTCAGCCTCCGTATCTGGAGGCCGCGCCGATCGCGGCCCCGTCACGCGGCCGGTTCAGGCGGAGCTTCAGGGCGCGCCTGCACCCGCAGGGCCGGACCGAAGGGGAGGACGGCGCAAGCCGTTGCCGGCGCGGCCGGCTCTGCCCAGGCCACCGACCGGGACGGGCTGCGGGAGGACGAAACAAGCGCGGCGGCGCCAGGCGCCGCCGCTGCGGAAAGTGAACCGGGAGCCGATTCAGTGAACCGCGTGTCCACCGGTGTAGGGATCGTATTCGAAGAGGATGTCGACCTCGGCGTCGTCGACCTCGTCGGCGGGCAGCACCCCATATGCGTCGTCGGACTGGAAAAGGACCACCGGGGTCATCAGGGTGCGGGCGAGTCTCCAAGCGTGTTTCTGAGCGAGTGAAAGATCGTGCGACATCCGAGGGCTCCATCGTTGGAGCGGGCCAATTCCCGCTCTGATGGCTCCGTCAGTGTGCGGCACGCGGACGCGATCACCGTGCAGGCGTCAGCCAAACGGCCGCAGCCTTGCTAGCGGACCCTTTACGGGTTGATCGTGGAAGTTCCGCGGCCGCACCAGGAATGCCATCCCTGAAGAGCGGGATTGACCCTCTCCGGGACTTGAAGCCCGTGTTGTGCGTTCTCGCGGGGCAGCCGGGCTTGCTTTTTGTTCGATACAACATTATTGTTGTAACGATGATTCCTGCCCTCGTCCAATTGCCCGGCTCTCCGTGGCCCACACTGCCCGCCGGGATGCACGCGGCGAGTTTAGAGGACGTGGCGGCTGCTTTCGCAACGAACGCTTGGCGGCGGGAGCTTTTCGAGGGGCTCGTTCTCGCCTCCGGCAAGCTGCGATTGGCGGGATGTGCGATGATCTATCTCGACGGGAGCTATGTGACAGGCAAGCCGAGGCCCGGCGACTTCGATGCATGCTGGGACCCTACCGGGGTCAATCCGGCCAAGCTTGATCCCGTGTTCCTGGAATTTTCGAACGGTCGGGCAGGGCAGAAAGCGGCATTCAAGGGCGAGTTCTTTCCGTCCTCGATGATGTGCGCGGATGTCGGGCGGGCATTCGTCGATTTTTTCCAACTGGATCGTTTCACAGGAAAACAGAAAGGGATCATCGCCATTTCGCTTTCGGCCGATCCGCTTCTCTCCGGGAAGGTGCAGCCATGATTTACAGCGACAAACAGTATGGCGTATCGAGTGCGCAACTAGCCAAGTTGCAAGACGCCCTTGCTGCTGCGAAAGCGCGCGCATCGGATCAGCATTGGCTCAAGCAGGCGGAAATTGATGGGCTCGAAAGCCAAATCGCCGATATAGAGGCGGAGCTTGCTGAATACGATCTGCTGAAATCCGGCCAGGTCTCGTTCTCGAAAACCTATGCGCTTGAAGAATTGCCGCATGTGCTGGTGCAGGCACGAATTGCCTCCGGAATGAGTCAAACGGACCTCGCCCAGAAACTTGGCATGAAGCCGCAACAGGTGCAGCGCTACGAGGCGACCGACTACATGGGCGCAAGCCTTGGTCGGCTGATCGAGATTTCGAAGACGCTCGGTGTGAAGGCGTCGGGAAGTTTTGAGGGACCGAAGCAGGCTGGCGGATCCGTGTTCGCGTGGGGTGATGCCGATGATATCGTCTGGGGGCAGTTTCCCTACAAGGAGATGATCAAACGCAGGTGGTTTGATCTGCCCCGCGGCGCAAACCCGATCGAGCGCGTGAAGGAGTACTTCCTGCACGCGGCCGGACCGCAATTTGCGACAGTCTTCCATCGCAAGAAGATGCGCAGCGGAAACGTGCCGAACGAATACGCCCTACTCGCGTGGCAGGCGCGCATTCTTGAGCGCGCGCGTAGCAAGATCGAAGCAGAAGAGATCGGGACGTTCGAACTCGATGACCGGTGGCTGCCGGAATTGGTGCATCTCACGAAAAGGAAGGACGGGCCGAAGCGTGCCCGCGATCTGTTGGCAGAGAAAGGCATCGTTCTCGTCGTCGAGCGTCACCTGCCAGGGTCGTATTTGGACGGCGCCGCCATGCTCGCTGATGGTGAGACACCAGTTGTGGGCCTTACGCTACGCTATGATCGACTAGATAATTTCTGGTTTGTGCTGTTGCATGAGCTCGGTCATGTCTTCCTGCATCTCTTCGACGGTTTGCGGTTCGACTTCTTCGACGAAGAGGACGGCAATGACGGTGATGCGATCGAGGCGCAGGCTGACAAATTCGCACTCGACGCGCTGATACCGGAAGCATTGTGGGATCAGTGTCTGTCCCGCTTCGCCCTCTCGGAAGAGGCGGTGAGGATCGACGCGGAGACGATCGGGATCGATCCGAGCATCATCGCGGGGCGCATCAGGAAGGAGCGCGGCAACTACACCATCCTGAACGATCTGGTCGGTAGGGATCAGGTGCGCTCGCAGCTAGAGGAGGCGAGCGATGATCTTGACTGAGGATATGTATGTTCCGGCGTTGCGGTGGCGTCAGGGCGAATACCAGGCGCTTGCCCGCCTTGCCGCCGTCGCCAAGGACCGTATCGTGCCCTATGTCACGATTCCAGAAGTCGAATTCGATTTCGAGTTGTGGCAGCCGAAGAAGACGGTCCAGGAGCATGTGCATCCGTTCGCCGCCCGCTTCAAAGCCAAGTGGGGGCAACGGCCAGCGTGGGTCGGCGTGCATCCCAGTATTTCCGGCGAACCGATGGGGGACGGCCGCGACATCTTCACATACGTATTCGAAGCCATGCGGACGTTCCAGGCAAACGCAATGCCCGCCGTTCCTCTCGATGCTTCCTCACCCATGATCGCATCGGTTGCAGGGATCGTTGCGACCGATGGGCTTGGAGCGGCCATCGCGGTCAGGCTGGAGGACCTAATGAAGCCGGATGCGCGCACGCGTATCGAGGCTTTGGCCGCAGCGCTCGGTGTATCGCTCCACGAAATTGACCTCATTGTCGATCTCGGTGCACCGAATTTTGAGCCCTACAATGCTTTTGCTGGCGCGCTCATTGCGGCCATGCAAAAGCTTGGGGACCTGCATGCCTTCCGCAATTTCGTCGTGATCGGCACGGCGATACCGGAAACGTTCAAGGATATTGCCAAGGGCGCCGACCAACTCCCGCGTCACGACTGGCTCTTCTATCAGGCGCTGCTCGGCAAGATGCCAGTCGGCGTTCGCCAGCCGAACTACGGCGACTACACGATCGTCCATCCAGAATTCAAGGCGTTGGATATGCGCATGATCAAGGCGGCCGGAAAGCTCGTCTATACGACGTCGGCGGCTTGGGAGGTGCGCAAGGGCGGGGCATTCAACGACAATCGTGCACAGATGCATGGTCACTGCGCGTCAATCGTAGCGTCGGGAAAGTTCGACGGTGCCGGCTATTCAAGCGGCGATGAATATATAGCGAGATGCGCGGTTCATAAGGAAGGACCGAGCAATCAGACGCGGTGGAAGGAGGTGGCGATCAACCACCACATCACGCGTGTGCTGGACGATCTCGCCACGCTTGGCGCTGCGCCATGAAAGTGCGAATGGAGGCGGTGATCTCGCGCAAGCTCATGGCTTCACATAGCATCTCGTAAAGCTGCCTTCTCGGCCGCCGGAGGTCCTTCGGCGCATATCCGGCCTGGCCCAGGAGTTCGATGACTTCATCGCGCCAGAGAAGATGCGCCATCATGACCGGATCGATCTCGGGATTGGCGATGGCGTTTCGCAATACATGAAAGCTGATACCGCCTCGTGGTCCCTGCTCCGCCACGATCACGCCGCACCATTCGGGAGCGTGACTCATGATGCTTGCGACATGCTTCGGCGCAGCGACGAGTGAGAGCTTTTGTAGCGTCTGGCGGTAGATGTCGATCTGCATCGCGAACCGGTCCAGGTTGTCCTTGGCGCTCTTGATTTCATAGCCGTGGATACAGCCGTTGATGACGGCCACGTCGATACGACTTCGGGCGTGCGCGAGGCCCAGTTCGTCGATCACGAGCGTATCGGGATGAGATTTGGCGCGCCGCAATCGTTTGGCATGTAGCGCAGCGCGAATGTCTGCGTCTGTCGTTCCCAACTTAGTCATGGCCGCCATCGTTATCCCCCCAGCCCACTTTCTGCCGGAAGTTCTGCTTTGTGCCAAGGTGGCATTCTGACTCACCTGACATTTCTCGGGGGCGTCACCAGCGATGTGCACGCCGATCGAGCTCGACCCTGAAGACCGCTGTTCTGGCCGAATGCTTATTGTCGTAGCAATCTCTCGCGGGATGGCAGCTGTCGAACCGAACGGGCGGAGCCGGAGCTCCGCCCGAGCCGCTCAGCCAAGAGCGGCCATCTGCATTTCGGCAGCCTTGCGATCTACGGTCTGGCCGGGATTTTCGACGTGGCGTTCGAAGGGCTTCCAGGCCTCACCGACGACCTCTTCGTAGGCAGCCACCACGCCTTCGGCGGCGCAACGGAGCGCGTGGGCCTGAATGCCCATGTCGGCGGCGAATTCGCGCTTGCGCTGGGCGGCACTGTCGAATCCGACTGGACCATCGAGGTCCGCGTCGCGGTCGTCGTTGGCGTTTCTGGCCGTGGCATCGCGGGCTTCCGAGACCGACCGGGAATAGAACTGACCGGCGCCGTGGGCTGAGCCGACATAGGAGCCGACGATCCGCTGGAGATGGATCTGCATGGCCCGTTCGCCGAGGCCTTCGCTCAGGGATTCGGCCGTGTCGATGATGATCTTGCGATGGAGATCGCGGATACCGTCGCTATCGATGACGGGGAGGCCGAAGCTTTCGGAAATGAGCGATGCCTGGGCGCTGTCGGGACAGGCGAGGCGGACCATTTC
>NZ_JAODNW010000054.1 GCF_025398255.1 Chelativorans intermedius
GAAATGGTCCGCCTCGCCTGTCCCGACAGCGCCCAGGCATCGCTCATTTCCGAAAGCTTCGGCCTCCCCGTCATCGACAGCGGCGGTATCCGCGAGCTCCATCGCAAGATCATCATCGACACGGCCGACTCCTTGAACGAAGGCCTCGGCGAACGAGCCATGCAGATCCATCTCCAGCGGATCGTCGGGTCCTATGTCGGCTCAGCTCACGGCGCGGGTCAGTTCTACTCCCGGTCGGTCTCGGAAGCCCGCGACGCCACGGCCAGAAACGCAAACGACGACCGCGACGCAGACCTCGACGGTCCTGTTGGTTTCGACAGCGCCGCCCAGCGCAAGCGCGAATTCGCGGCCGACATGGGCATTCAGGCCCACGCGCTCCGTTGCGCTGCCGAAGGCGTGGTGGCTGCCTACGAAGAGGTCGTCGGTGAGGCCTGGAAGCCCTTCGAACGCCATGTCGAAAATCCCGGCCAGACGGTCGATCGCAAGGCGGCCGAATTGCAGATGGCGGCTTTTGGCTGAGCCCATCGGGCGGAGCTTCGGCTCCGCCCGTTATTTCGGTTCGACAGCTCGGATTGACAGAATGACGTAAAATACCTATTTTACGTGAAACACTGGAGCCGAGAGATGAAACAGTACACCTTCTCCGATATGAACCGATCCTCGGGCGAAATCCTCGAGACGGCGATGATCGAGCCGGTCGTGCTCACTAAGCACGGCAAGGAAAAGCTCTATGTCCTCTCGGCCCGGGATTATCACCGAATGCGGGGCGAGCCGAGCCCGACAAAGGCCTATTCGCTGCATGATGCGCCGGACGATGTCCACGAGGAGCTCATGTCAGGGATAGACGCCATACTTGAACCTGCCAAGACCGATGTTTGAGCAGGGCGACGTCGCGGAGTTCCACTATCTCTGGCACCGCGAAGCACAAAAGGGCGAGGAATCCGGACGGAAGCCTCGCCCCGTCTGCATCGTGATCAAGACGCCGGGCAATCCGGATGTCGTTTTTCTCTTCCCCTTCACATCCAAGCCACCTCTTGCCGGCCAGCTCGCCATGAGCGTGCCGGAAACCGAATGCCGCCGCATAGGTCTTGCCGCGCCGTGCTGGATCATTCTCGACGAGTATAATCGTGTCGAAATGGACAAGGACTACGACTTCGTTTCGATCGAACCCATCGGATCGGTTAGCGCTGCCTTTCTCCGCGAGATTGCCTCGACCATCAAGCAGTCGGCCCGAAGGATCGCCATTAGAGCCGTAAATCGGACCTGACCATTTATCCGTCCGCCTTACCAACTCAGGATCGGAAAGATCGGACGAGCCATCGCGGAAGGCGATTATGCTGAAAGCTACCGAAGAAGAGATCGAGGAAGCCCGGGAATACTTCGAATGGCAGGCGCCCGACCTCGAAGTGACCTTCATGCAGAAGGTCTACTCGGAGGCCGTTCTGAACACGCGCCACGACGTGTGGGACATCCACACCAACAAGGATCGCTGGTGGGTCATCACGGGCGGCACAAACCTCTATTCTCAAGAGCAGTTCCCCAATATGGACCTTGCTCTGACCTTCCATATTGGCCTGAGCCTCCGAATCCCGCGTACGGCAGAACAACAGGATGGTGATCAACGTATCCTCCCGTTCGGCCCCGTCTTCGAGAAGATCGAAGAAGCTGGCGCCGCCGTGACACAGGCGCACAACCTCGCGGGCTATCAAGCTGTCGGCGTCCGCTGCCGGGAGACGCTACTCGAACTGATCGGCGTCGCGCAGGACGCGGCAACGTGGACCGACACACCGCCGCAGCGCGCGAACTTCCGGGCGTGGGCGGAGATCATCTGCAATGATCTTCTGCCGGGAGACACCAACAAGGAGCGTCGCAGGGCCCTCAAGGGTGCGCTTGAGTCCGCATGGACCTTCTCCAACTGGCTGACGCACTCGAAGTCGGCCACATGGATCGATACCGACATGGCACACTCGTTGACCCAACACGCCATCGGTATGGCGACTTCTTTGCTCGTTCGCGAGCTTCGCGGTGTCCCTGTCGAGTGTCCGAAATGCGGCTCGCCACATCTCGAGCCGGAACAGGGCGAAAACACCGCAGCACCCGGAGTCTTATGGGAACGACCGCGCTGCCCCGACTGCGGATGGGCCGGCAGGCCCGTTCCAATCCTCGATCTCGAGGATGGCCAGTCGATCATCACACGCGAAGGTGAACAGTCCGACGAGTGCAGCATTATGACCGTGCCGCTGCGCGCGATCCTCAAGCCGGGCGATCCGGCGATCGCGGCGCTGAAGAACACAGAGACCGGGCCACCGGAGCCAGTCGTCTATTTCGCCTATGGGTCCAACATGTCGACCGCCCGGCTACGCGAACGCATGCCGAGCTGCAAGCCGCTCGGCATCGCCACCTTGCCGGGTCATTCGCTCCGTTTTCATAAGCGTAGCGTGGACAAATCCGGGAAGTGCAACGCATATCCCAGTGGCGATGACTGTAGCGTGATCGGAGTCCTGTTCAGCTTCGATCCTGCCGAGCGAGCGAAGTTGGATAAGGCAGAGGGTGTCGGCAGCGGCTACGAGCACGCAATGGTCACGGTCATCAACGAAAGAGGGCGCAGGCGGAAGGTCCTTACCTATCTCGCCAGCTCGGACTATGTCGACGACAGCCTCAAGCCCTATGGCTGGTACAAGGACTTCGTCCTTGCAGGTGCTAGGGAACACGGCCTGCCGCCGGAGTATATTACCCAATGGGTTGAATCGGTTGACGTGATCGATGATCCCGACAAGGAACGGGATAAGAAGCAGCGGGCGACGCTCTCAAGTCTCGGGCGTTGAGACTGCTGTTTCGGTGGATTGCCGGTTTAGTTTCCGGTCCAAACGTGCGCGCTATCGGGAACGACCGTTCAGTGATTTCGACACCCAATTCTGGTCGGGTTGCCAGTTAGGCATTTTCCTCGTCGAGCGCCCGAAAACCAGCTTCAACCATTTTGCTGTGCAGTTCGCCCTTCGGCCCGAAGCCCAATTCGAATTCTCCATCGAACGCAGACGCTCCAATTAAGAGGCAATGGGCCGCCGTGAGAATCAAAAGAGGGATATCATCCATACCGGGAGCATAGTGAAACTCTTCAATCTCGCAGGACTCCCCGATTCTCAGGTACGCCTCCAGGTCCCGCACCTGGGTGTGAACAGCTTTGCTTAGCAATGCATAATTGGTGATGTACCAATCGTGCATGTCAGCTCGCCTACTCCACTCTTCGGTGCTGAGTGTTTTCGCACCGGTCGCCAGGATCTCTTGCTCCAGCTCCCTAACAAGCTCGTCAGAGATGGCTTTCCGGGTTTCTTCCAGATTGGGGTATTCATTGTTTCGTGCCTTGTTGATCAGCTTTTTGCGCGCCACCAGGTCCTCAGCGATGAAGGCCTTCGGAGCGGACCGCTCGGTGGCAACAGCACGCATCTTGAAGGTCGTCTCAACGAGCGCTCTGAGGGCTGCTCTTGCGGGGGCGATCATCCCTCTATTGAGTAAGACGATCACAGCCTGGTAATGCTCCAGCAGCCGCATGAAAAGCGTAGCGACAATAATCGCTCGGATGTCACGATTGCGGATATCGGCTGAAAATAGAAGTTCATGGCAGTCGTGATTGATGTGGCGGGCGCACGCAAACAGTCGGTGGTGGGCCGTATTAATCTCCCCTTCGAGCTCGCTGCTCCGATGTGTGAGAAACCCGTCTGAATCGAACTCGAACATCATCTCACCCTCGATCTGATCTGAGCATGCACGACTTGGTGGCGATTGCCTGCCTTTGTCACTCTTTGCCAGGGTTCAGCATGCGCGGTGCGACAGCTAGGTGCAACGGTTGCGATGGTTCGGGTCGACGAGCCAGACTCTGAAATCCTCCTTGCCGACTGAGGCCTTCTCAGCGCTGCAATTTGCACGTCGCTCCTGGACAATGCTTTCGCGACCGCCAGAACAGGGTGCGGTCTGAGGCACCAATGTTCGGCCAGCACGGAATGCACAACACTGGGTTCACTCATCAGGGCGGTCCAACCCCGCTCTTCAGGGATGGCATTCCTGGCGCGGCCGCGGGACTTCCACGATCAACCCATAAAGGGTCCGCTAGCTACGCTGCGGCCGTTTGGCTGACGCCTGCACGGTGATCGCGTCCGCTTGCCGCACACCGACGGAGCCATCAGAGCGGGAATGGCCCGCTCCAACGATGGAGCCCTCGGATGTCGCACGATCTTTCCCTCGCCCAGAAACACGCCTGGAGACTCGCCCGGACCCTGATGACCCCGGTGGTCCTCTTCCAGTCCGACGACGCATACGGGGTGCTCCCCGCCGATGAAGTCGAAGACGCGGAGGTCGACATCCTCTTCGAATACGATCCCTACACCGGCGGTCACGCGGTTCACTGAACCGGCTCTCGGTTCACTTTCCGCAGCGGCGGCGCCTGGCGCCGCCGCCCTTGTTTCGACCGCCCGCGGCCCGTCCCGGTCGGTGGCCTGGGCAGAGCCGGCCGCGCCGGCAACGGCTTGCGCCGTCCTCCCCTTCGGTCCGGCCCTGCGGGTGCAGGCGCGCCCTGAAGCTCCGCCTGAACCGGCCCCGTGACGGGGCCGCGATCGGCGCGGCCTCCAGAAATGGAGGTTGAAATGAGCAGGAAAGAAAAGGGCGCGAAGACCGATATCTACGCGCGCATCACGCAAAAGATCGTTGCCGACCTGGAAAACGGCGTGCGGCCATGGGTGAAACCCTGGAGCGCCGGCCATGCAGACGGACGGATAACCCGCCCGCTGCGCCATACCGGTGAACCATACACTGGCATCAACGTCCTGTTGCTGTGGTCGGAGAGCCTGGCGCGCGGATTCACCGCGCCGCTCTGGATGACCTATCGGCAGGCGGCACAGATCGGCGCACAAGTCCGCAAGGGCGAAACCGGCGCGACGGTCGTCTATGCGAGCCGGTTCACGAAAACCGAGACGGACGCGCAGGGCGAGGAGTTGGAGCGCGATATTCCGTTCCTCAAGACGTACACCGTCTTCAATTGCGATCAGATCGACGGGCTTCCCGATCACTATTACCACCGGCCCGCGAAGGTCATCGATCCTGTCGAGCGGATCGAACATGCCGACCGGTTCTTCGCCAACACCGGGGCCGTGGTCCGGCATGGCGGCGCGCGAGCATTCTACGCGCCGGCAAGCGATCACATCCAGATGCCGCCCTTCGAGACGTTCCGGGACGCCGAATCCTACGTCGCCGTGCTCAGTCACGAAACGGTCCATTGGACCTCGAGGCCCGATCGGGTTGGCCGCGATCTGAGCCGCTACGCCAAGGACAAGACCGAGCGCGCGCGCGAAGAGCTCGTGGCCGAGATCGGCTCGGCGCTGCTTTGCGCGGACCTCGGCATCGTTCCCGAACTCGAACCGCGGCCGGACCATGCGTCCTATGTTGCGAGCTGGTTGCGCGTCCTTTCCGACGACCGAAGGGCAATCTTTCAGGCCGCCGCCCATGCGCAACGGGCCGTGACCTACCTGCACGGTCTGCAGCCCTCCGCCACCGGCACGGGAAAGTTGGAGGCGGCCTGATGCTTTCCTTTTCGAATGCTGCTGCAGAGGGCATCGAGCCCTCCGCCATCCGGCTGCGCGTGCTATCGCTCGGCGCCGGCTTCCAATCGACCACCCTGGCGCTGATGGCCGCCCATGGCGAGATCGGCCCGATGCCCGATTGCGCCATATTCGCCGATACTGGCTGGGAGCCGAAGGCGGTCTATGAGCATCTCGACTGGCTGCGGTCGCCCAACGTTTTGCCGTTCCCCATCCACGTCGTTTCGGCGGGCAGCATCCGTGATCAGCTCATGGGAGCCGCCGAGAGTAAACGCTGGGCGTCGATTCCCGCGTT
>NZ_JAODNW010000055.1 GCF_025398255.1 Chelativorans intermedius
CGAGGCCCGACGCCCCCCGGGATTGGACGGAACGAAGTTCGGAGCCTTCGAGTCCGCAACCTATCACAATGCGAGCGACCCCAACCAGTTGAGGCCCATACAGAACCCGGCGGTCGAGGCCCGGCTCAGGGACGCGATCGTCCGCATCCTTGGAGAGCATGACGCGCCGCCGGAATATTTCGCCTGGATGTCGCTCGATCAGTTCACCTCAACCTCACCAATGCAAGGGAGGAAATGACCATGTATGCCGCAACGAGAATCAAGAACCGGCAGCGCGTATGCCGTACTCTGGTGGCCGCGCTTTTGATGTCGGCCGGGGCAGGTGCTGCCTCGGCCCAGGACCAGCCGACGATTTCAATGGCAATCAACCAGTCGCCCTGGCTAGACTCATTCGTTGCAATGGTCGATCAATACGAGGAGGAAACCGGCAACCGGGTGGAACTCGACGTTACGCCGTTCGGCGGGCTACTCGAGAAGATACGCAACTCGGTGCGGGCCTCGCAGGGTTCATACGACATCGTGAACGTAAATTCGCTTTGGCTTTCCGAAATTTATTCCGGAGGCTTCCTGGCGCCACTTGGCGAGATCGAGGCGAACTATCAGCTGCCGGAAGGCGTGCTTTCATATGGCAACACCACCAACTGGGACGCTTCGGCCGCCACCTTCTCATCTGATGGTGCGCTCATGGGCGTTCCGGTTAACGGCAATGTCCAGGTGCTCTATTACAATACCGAGATCTATGAGCAGTTTGGTCTCAAGCCACCGAAGACCTGGGACGACCTTTTCGCAAACGCTAAGGCCATCCAGGAGGGCGGGGAGTATTACGGATTCGTGCCGCGGGCGGCGCGCGATTCAATCGTGTACAATTTCACGCCCTATCTGTTCAGCCATGATGCCGCGTTCTTCCGCATCACCGGCCCCGACCAGGCGGAGGTCACGCTCAACAGCCCGGAAGGGCTGAAGGCGCTCGAGACATACGTCAAAATCGCGACCGAGGCCGGCCCTCCCGGACCCGGCAACATCGCGCAAGGTGAACTGATCCAGTTGATGGCGACCGGCAAGGGCGCGCAGGCGATCGCGGTTATTGCCGCCTGGGGACAACTCGAAGACCCCAACGCCTCGCGCGTCGTCGGCAAAATCAATGCGGCGCTGCTTCCTGCCGGACCGGACGGCATGATTGCGTCGAGCGCGGGCCACTGGGTCGCCGGCATTCCGAAGAATGTCGCCCCGGAAAAGCAGAAGGCGGCGCTCGCCTTCCTCGACTGGTTTGCCCAGAAGGAACGGCAGGTCGACTATGTCCGCGCCGGCGGCGTCCCGGTCCGCGGCGACATCACGGGTGCCGATCTCGGCGACGAAGCCGCCTTCCGCTTCATCGAGGCCTATTCCCAGAATGCGCGACATGCGGTGATGGGGCTGCCCTTCGCCAGCGCCGCCGAAGCGTCCGACGCCATGGCGCTGAGCTTCAACCGTGCGGTCATTGGGGAACTCACGCAAGTGCAGGCGCTAAACCAGGCAGCCGCCGATCTGGCAGGCGTTCTGGAGCGGGCCGGCTTCACGGTCTCGAAGCTGCCGGACCTGTGATCGCACAAGGCGCCGGCCTCTGCCGGCGCCACTCTCGGATCGGACTGGACAAACGATGGCCCCTGCAGGACTCGACGAGAAGGCCCGGCGTAACCGGCGATGGGTGGTCGTTTCCCTCTTGCCTGTCGCCGCGTTCTTCATCGTGCTCACGGCGTTCCCTGTCGTCAATCTGCTCGGCCTGAGCTTTTTTCACGTCGAATGGCAAGACGGCGCGGCGCGATTCGATTTCGTAGGCATGGAGAACTTCCGACGGCTATTTTCGCAGGAGACTGTCTTCTGGGCCGGCGTGCGAAACAATATCGTTTTCGCGGTCGTAGCAGTCAGCGGCCAGATGATCCTCGGCTTTTCGATGGCTCTGGCGGTGAAAACCGCCGGTTCCTATGGCCGCGCATTGCTGACGGGCATCTTCCTCCTGCCGATCGTGGTGCCGCCGATCGTGATCGGAACGATGTGGCGGCTGATCATGGGTCGCGAGTTCGGACTGGCGAACACGCTGCTGGGTTTCTTTGGCCTCGGCCCGGTGGACTGGCTGGGCGATCCGGACCTTGCGCTGGCATCGGTCATTTTCGTCGATATCTGGCACTGGACGCCTTTCGTCTTCCTGCTGATGCTGGCCGGTCTCGAATCCCTCGACGGGGAGGTGCTGGAAGCGGCGCGCATCGACACCGTGAGCCGCTGGCAGCAGATCCGCCATGTCATTATGCCGATGATGCTGCCGACCATCGCCATCACGCTGCTCTTTCGCGTCATCCTCTCGTTCAAAGTCTTCGACGAGGTCTACCTCCTGACGTCCGGGGGCCCCGGAACCGCGACGGAAGTCGTGAACTTCTCGATATACAGAACATTCTTCCGGCAGGACCAGGTCGGCTACGGTGCCGCGATGTCGGTCGTGACGCTGTTTTCCATCAGCCTCATCATTATTCTCGCCCGCGCCTTCGTGCAGCGGCGGGCGTCGAGACGGGAGGCCGCGACATGAACCGGAGCCGTGTCGGAGGTCTGCTCGCCAATTCGGTCGTCTGGGGCTATGCCCTGATGATACTGGGGCCGACATTGTGGGTGCTTTCCAACGCTTTCAAGTTCAAGATCGACATCATTACGGGCGCCACCCTGTCGCCTTTTACCTGGATGAACTTCCAGGAACTGCTTTTCTCCCGCCAGTCGGATTTCCTGGCGAATCTGTTCAACAGCGCGCTGATCGGCGTCGTGTCGACAGCCATTGTGATCATCGCCGCCACGATGGCGGCGTTTACCCTTGCCTACCTGGAGGTGAAACCGTGGGTCCGTTGGGCGATACTTGGGTGGGCGCTTCTGTTCCACATGCTGCCGACGCTGACCTTTGTCGGATCGTGGTACCTGATGTACTCTTCGATAGGGCTGCACGGCACCTATTTCGCTGTCATCATGACGCATGCCGTGCACAACCTACCGATGGCGCTGTTCCTCATGGTCAGCTTTGTCGGCGCGTTGCCGCGCGAGCTCATCCAGGCAGCGCGGATGGACGGCTGTACCTATGCCCAGGTGTTCTGGCGCATCGTCTTTCCGCTCGTGCGCGGCGGCATGATCGCGGCTACCGCGCTCACCTTCATCTTCTCATGGAGCGACTTCGCCATCTCGCTCACTTTGACGTCGCGCGACACGATGACTGTTCCGGTGGCGATTGCCACCTTCGCCCAGGAATACGACATACGCTACGGCGAGATGGCGGCCGGAACGCTTTTGTCGATCATGCCCGCGCTGCTTCTCATATTGGTCGGGCAGAACTTCATCGTGCGCGGCCTGCTTGCGGGAGCGGTGAAATGAGCAATATGAAACTGGCGCCCTTGCGCCGCGACGGGGATGTCGATGTCTAACGTTTCGCTGAGAGGCCTGAAAAAGTCCTACGGGAGCGTCGAGGTCATCCCGTCGCTCGACCTCGATATTCGCTCGGGCGAGTTTGTCGTGCTGGTCGGTCCCTCGGGCAGCGGCAAATCCACGCTGCTGAGGATGATCGCGGGACTGGAAAGCATCGATGCCGGCACCGTCAGCGTAGAGGGGGAGGACGTCACGCAACGCGATCCGGGCGACCGCGACATGGCGATGGTGTTCCAATCCTACGCGCTTTACCCGCATATGACGGTCGCGGAGAACATGACATTTGCGCTGCGCATGCGCGGCATGGACAAGACCACGATCGGCGAGCGGCTGACCGAGTCGGTGCGAATGCTGTCCCTAGAGGGGCTTGAGCACCGCAAGCCCGGACAACTGTCCGGCGGACAGAGGCAGCGCGTGGCGATGGGCCGGGCAATCGTGCGTCAGCCGCGGGTATTCCTCTTCGACGAGCCGCTCTCCAACCTGGATGCGAAACTGCGCGCCAGAACCCGTATCGAACTGCGTGAGCTGCACGAAAAGTTGGGCGCGACCTCCATCTTCGTCACGCATGATCAGATCGAGGCCATGACGATGGCCGACCGCATCGTGCTGCTTGAGAAGGGGCGTATCCAGCAGGTTGGTTCTCCGCGTGAAATATACGAGAGGCCGCGCAACACCTTCGTCGCCAGCTTCATCGGCTCTCCCGAGATCAACATGATGGAAGGAAAGCTGTGGTTCGACAACGGCACGGCCTGGTTCGAACAGCTCGTTCTTAGGTCGCGCGGGTCGGAGTCCGCCTCGCTTGCGGGCGTGGCCGCCGGTGGCTATACGCTTGGCATCCGTCCCGAGGGTTTCGATATAGCGCGCGAACCACTGGAGGGCAGCGTGCCGATGGTGGTGGGAGCGGTCGAATACACCGGTTCCGATACCTATGCATTCGGGAAAAGCCCAATGGGCGATCTAACGGTCAAGATTGCGGCCGACTTTCAGGCTGTAGCCGAGACGCTTCACACGGGAGAGACACTTCATGTCAAAGCTCTGGCCGACGGCTGGCACCTGTTCGATTCTTCGGGCGAGCGCGTCACCGGCGGTTGAATGTCCTCAGGAGGGAGCAAGGTTCGCTCCGTATTCCACGCGTCCGGATATTGCCTGAGCATGCTTCCGGCACCTTCAGTCCTTCGCAGCCTCGTCGGCGATCTCAAACAGGTCGCCAGTTTGCGCCGCGTTACGCTCATGGACGGGCCCGAAGCCGGGGTCGAGGCGCTCGTCTTTTCCACCGGAGGCGGACTGGACTTCTGGGTGGTGCCGGGCCGCATGCTCGATATTGCCGCGCTTTCGTGGCACGGCAGCCAGATCGCTTGGCAGAGCCCGGCGGGGATGCGGCCCGTGGATGTGTCGGGGGGCGATCAGCGCGTGTTCGAGCATGGCTTCGGAGGCTTTCTCAACACCTGCGGCTTCGATCATATCCGCCAGCCGGTTGACGGGTTGCCGCTCCACGGTTCGGCGCCATTCACCCCGGCCCGGCTGTTGAGTTTCGGCGAGAACTGGGATGCGGAGGAGCCTATCCTCCGTTGCGAGGGCGAGGCGACATGTTGGCGCCATGGTGGTTACGGATATCGGCTGCGCCGGCGGATTGAGGCTCCGATCGGGGGAGCGACAATCCGCATCCGCGATCGTGTCGAGATCATCGGTCCCGACCCTGCCGCGGTGCTCGCGCTTTATCATTTCAATCTCGGCTATCCCGCGGTACGCAACGGCACCCAGGTGCTTCTGGACGGGAACCGTGTCGTCGGTCCGCTCTCGCCGCCGGAGTCAAAGCCCCAGACCCCAACGCTTCATCGCGCGTCTGCTGGATGGGCCGTTTGTCACGTCGTCTTGGCCCACCGCGGAGCTGCGATCGCCTTTCGCTGGCGCACTGACACACTGCCATGGCTCCAGCTTTGGCGGGATCTACGACCACATCGCGGCGTGTTGTCCATCGAGCCCTGCAGCATCGGCCGCCTTCCCGACGGCGCCAACGAGCCGTCGCCGCCAATCAATGCCGGCGAAGCCCGTTCATTCGCAATCGACATCGCGTTCGCTTCGAACCCGTTGTAACCGGCAACCCAACTGCTGGCAGGGGAGCTCAAGTCTGACGCTGCGTTCCTCCCGAAGGAAGCAGCCAAGCGGAATGTATGAAACACATGGAGCGCAGCACTGAAGCACTTGGCGGGTCATCCACACGGGCGCGGGCTACACTGGCGCAGGTTCCAGTTACTCTCACGCTGTCCGTCTCAGCAGCGAGGAAGAGGCACGTGTGGCGACTAGAGCGGGATGAAACGAGGCTGAATCGGCAGGGATTCCCTTTGGCGGTGAATTCTGATTCAACATGCTGGCTGGA
>NZ_JAODNW010000056.1 GCF_025398255.1 Chelativorans intermedius
ATCCGGAAGTGAACGGTCTGCACCTTGCCGTCGCGATCGAGATACATGGCGGAGTGATCGGACTTCTTCGGCTTGCCATAGACCCGTTCGGCCTTCTTGGGCAGCTCCGGCTGGCCCCATGTGTTGGCCTCGGTGATGACCCCCTTCTTGGGCAGGTTCCGCGTCATCCACTCCTGCTGAGCACCGAGATAGGCCTCGACGTCGGTGGTGTAGCGGCTGTCCTCGTCGGCGGGCGCGAACAGGTCCTCGACCCAGGAAATGCCGTAGGCCTGAGCGAGCTCGTCGTCGAAACTCGCATCGCGCGCATACATGCGGGTCTTGGAAAGGCCGTTGGCCACGCTCCACCAGGGAACCTGCGGATCGCCCTTGCTGGGCTTGTGCGCCTTCCAGACCTCCTTCTGCTCCTCGAGCGAAGCAGCCGCGATCGTGCGTAGCTGGCTTTCGTTGGGCATGTCGCCCTTGGCCATATGATCGAGCATGGCAGGCAGCACATTGGCGAGCAGCCGCAGCTTTCGGATCTGGCGGACCGAAAGCGCGAGCGCCACGGCGATCGCCTCCTCGGTCCAGCCGATGGCGACGAGGCGCTCGATCGCCCGCCACTGGTCGACCGGATTGAGCCCCTCATGGGCGAGCGTTTCGACGAGCGAACGCATGGCGCCGCCATCCTCGGCGGCCTCTCCGACAATGACCGCGATCTCGTCGAGACCGGCGGCGATCGCCTGTTTGACGCGGCGATGCCCGGCCTGGATGACAAAACCGTTGCCGCCATCGGCCTGAGGCGCCACGACGGGCGGCTGCACGATGCCGACCGCCTTGATCGTTGCGAGCAGCAGCGCATCGGCCTGGGGATTGGATTTCGAGCGGCGGGCCCTGTCGGGGTTTTCGACGAGCGCGCGCGGATCAACGAGCTTGATTTCCATCGGGATGCTCCTTTCGGGGTTTGGGCCCGGCACCACGCCAGTCCCCTTTTTCGTCTTCTTCCCGAAGACATCCCCCGGCCCGCGGAGCGGACGGGCCGGTGCAACTGCGGCCGAGCATCCCTGCCCGGCAGGGCGAGCATGGCTCGTGAGCCATCGCGACGACCGACGGGCCGGGATCGCGAGCGGCGCTGTTGAGGTGGAACCGTCAGCGGCCTGGCCGCTCTGCGAGGGGTACTTCTTCCTCCCCCTCCCCTGTCATGTTTACGGCTCTTGACCGCAGGTCGTCAGAACCGCCGCCGTGGCCGCGGCCTTCTCCATACGCGCCCGCGCTTCCATCGTTTCCCGGACGGGAGCCGGCGGGCCTCCTGCATCGCCGCCACGCGTGCCGCCCGGAATCGTGCCTGAAGGACGCCGACGATCTGCGCCGCGTCCAGAATCTGCGGACGCTCGTGTGCGGCCCGGACGAGACCTCCGCGGCCGAGCGCCACAACGACGCCGTGGCCCTCCGCCCGCCCGGGCAGAAGCCCCCAAAGATAACGCTCGATGGGCGTGGCATCCGGCGCAACGGGTTCCGCACCGGCGAAATCGAAAAAGGCGGGAGCCCGGCAATCGAGCCATTTCGGCGGAAAACACTCTTCCGGGAAGGCGACCGTGTAAATTCCCCTCCAAGGCGTGGGCCGCAGCATTTGCCCACCTGCAGCAAAGCGCGGCGCATCGCGCTTGAGGCGGGTGCCGTCAACCACCCAGATCAGGTTCGGATAGAAGGCCTCGCGCGCGGCGCGTTCGTCGGGCCGCAAATGGGAGTGCTGGAATTCGAGCACCAGTCCGTGCCCGGTCCTGACGTCGGCGATGTGTCGCTCGCCGTCGGCGGCAACATGGACGAACTCCCGCCAACCGGCCGGAAATCGGCTCTTCCATTGGCGATGCCATCGGGTTTCGGGTTCCCACCAGTGATCGCAGGTTCGCCTGCCGCGGTGCGCCCAGTGATGGACCCGCCGGTCGCCGCATTTGGCGACCATGGGCTGTCCGCAGCCCGGGCACAGGGCAGAAAGACCGTGGCTGGCTTCAACCCGTTCGTTGTTGACCAATGCATAGCGCATGTCCGGCTCCATATATATTGACGCGCATCCGCCAGAGAGGCGGGCGCCGATTGTTTGTTTTGGATGGAAGCAAACCGCAGCATGGCCAGTCGGAGCTGGTGCTGTCTTGATTATCTTCGGCGTGACGGGGCAATGCCGGTCGCCGGTTATGATGACGGAATGTCGAAGATGCCAGGCTCCGTCTTCTACTCAGGCATGTTGCAAGATTAGCCGCCGACCGGCTCCGGTCAACTCCGGATGATCGACTATCCTCAGAGAGAGTTCGTCACGCGGCGGCCCGTTCGGACACTGCCGCTGCGTCCGCGAGCTCGGCTTCGGTCTCCGCCAGTTGCCGGCGCTTGTCTTCACCCTCTCCCGCAAAACGACTGGCGCGGTCCTTGAATGCCGCTTTCTATGACGCTATACTGCGTCAGAAACACTGGCAATGAATGAGGCGGCAGGATGAACCTCGCACAATATTCAGATCATGGGATGTTCGCGCCTAACAAGATCGCAACCGTCTTTCGCACGACGAGCGAAGAGATTGCGCGCACGGTCGGCCTTGGCAAGGACGCGATCCAGCGCAAGGATCGGGTGCGCTCGGACAAGACACAGCGCCGCCTGCGCGAAATGGTGGAGATCGTCAATAAGGTCGAACCGCGGTTCGGTTCCGCGCTGATGGCCTACGCCTGGTATCGGTCCGAGCCGTTGCCTGGATTCTCCGGGCAGACGGCCATGCAGCTGGTTCGCGACGGTCGCGCCGAAGAGGTTCTCGATTTTATCGATGCCATCGACGCCGGCGTTCACGCCTGATCGTGGCGCTCACCTATTCCGGAAAGCTCTACCGGGCAATCAATCCGGTCTTCGCGCGCGAACCGATGTCGGGACGCGGCGCGGAACGTTATGGCGGCCGCTTCAATCCGAAAGGTGTGCCGGCCCTTTACACCTCGACATCCGTGATGTCCGCTCTGAGGGAGTCCAATCAAGTGGGCGATCTGCAGCCGACGACGTTGGTCTGTTACCGTGCCGAGATCGAGATGGTCTTCGACGCCTCAGATACGGCAGCGCTTACGGCGGCGGGTCTTGACGAAGCCTCACTGGCAGATCCGACCTGGCGTGACCAGATGAGGGAAACGGGTGAGGCACGCACACAGCGTTTCGCGCGCAACCTGATTGCGGAAGGCTATAACGGCCTGCTCGTTCGCAGTTTCGCGAAGGGAGCCGGTCTTGGTGACATGAATCTGGTGCTCTGGAAGTGGAGCGCGAGCGGCCCGTCCCGCCTGGAGTTGATCGATGATGAGGATCGGTTGGGTTGAGCGCAAACGCGCGTCATGCAGCCTTATCGACGCCCGGCGCGTTGGCGATAACATCGTCGGCCAGATCCTTTTCGATGTCGGCCAATTGCCGGCGCTTGTCTTCAAGCTCTCCCGCAAAGGCGAAGGCACCGCCCTGGTGAGCGCGGTAGGAGGAGAGCCTGCGCTCCGCGTCCGCCAATCGCTGGCGATACCGGAGCCGCTCGTCCTCGAACGCCGTAAGCGCGTGTTCGAGGCGTGAGACCGCGCCAAGCGGTGTCGTCGTGACGGGAAGTTCGATTTCGTGTTCGGCGCCGGTGCGCATGAGCATTGTGGTGTGGCGGTAGCCATCGCCACCGAACCGCTCACCGGAGAATTCGACATCGAAGCCGCCGATCGAGGCGATTGCGGTATCACCCTCCTGCTGAAACTGGATCAGGGTGAGGATCTCCTTCATCAGCGCCCTGCCGGCGGGTTTGCGCTCGGAAAAGGATTTGCCGGCGACCGTCATCGCGAAGGCCTCGCCCGCGGTCGGGAGACGCCGGTCGATGTCCATGCCGATGTCAGCGATGCGGCGGGTCGCGATCTCGATGTCGCGTTCGGCCTCGCGAATCTGACGGCGGACCGCATGCTGATCGTCCATATGGGCGGCGCGCAGACGCTCCAGCCGGGCGATATCGGCTTCGAGCCCGGCCTTCTGCATCAAACGCGGGTCGCCCGACGCAATCGCCTTGGCCATGGCGAACTGGTTGGCCTGGCCTTCGCCCATGTCCTCGAGCCTGCGGATCGAGGTGTCGCCGGAAAGGGCCGCGGCGATGAAGCGGGCCTTGCGCTCATTGTTCTGCCACATGGTGGCGTCGAGCGAGCCTTCCGTCGCATAGGCGAAGATGTCGATCTCGTCATGCTGATTGCCCTGCCGGCCGATGCGACCCTCGCGCTGCTCGATCTGCGAGGGCAGCCACGGCACGTCGAGGTGATGCAGGGCCTTGAGGCGGAGCTGGGCGTTGACGCCGGTGCCCATGGTTTCCGACGAGCCGATCAGGAACCGGACCTTGCCGGCATTGACGTCACCGAACAACCGCTGCTTGGCCTGCGCGCGTCTGTAGTCCTGCATGAAGGCGATCTCCGACGCCGGCACGCCCCTGCGCACAAGCTCATCCCGGATCCAGCGATAGGCAGAGAACCCCCTACTCTTTTCCACGCTTATCGTGCCGAGATCGGAAAAGATCATCTGCGCGGCGCCGGGCAAGTCAAAGCAATCGCCGTCCGGCTTGCGATAGGTGTTCTGTGAGGTTTCCACCCAGATGCGGAAGGCGTTGCCGATCAGGTCGTTGAGCTTGTTGTCGGGCTCGTCTCCATTGTCAGGGTCGACCAGGCGCAGATCGATCGCGGCGTGGCGGCCGTCGGTGATCACCGACAGCAGGATGTCGTCTCCGGGCTGCGCCGGCCCCTCCCGTTCCTCGATCGCCTTGATGCGGGCATCGAGCACGGCCTGGTAGCGCTTGAAAGCGGCGGACGGCCTGGAGGTCCTGATCTGCCGCTTGCCGGTCGAAACCGCCGGCACCTTCACATACTGCCGCAAGTCCTCGGGCAGCACGACGTCCGCAAAGGAGCGGAACATGGCGATGAGCTCGGGCACGTTGACGAAGGTGGCAAAGCGCGTCACCGGCTTGTATTTGCCCGATGGCTGAAGCTCGAGTTCTGTCGTCACATCGCCGAAGGTCGATGCCCAGGCGTCGAACTCATGCAGACCACGCTCTTTCAGCGCCTCGATGCCGAGGAAGCGCTGTACGGAGAACATTTCGCCGAGCGTGTTGGTGATCGGGGTGCCCGACGCTAACACAAGCGCACGGCCGGCGTTCTTCGTTTCAATAAAGCGGGACTTGACGTAAAGGTCCCACGCCCGCTGCGAGCCGTTCGGATCGACCCCCTTCAAGCTCGACATGTTGGTGGCAAAGGAGAGCTTGCGGAACTCCTGGGCCTCGTCGACGATGATCTGGTCGATGCCGAGCTCGGATATGGTCAGAAGATCGTCCTTGCGCGTCGCGAGCGCCTCGAGCCGTTCCTTGAGCCCGTCTTTCAGCCGCTCGAGCCGTTTGCGCGACACGCGGTCGTCCCTCTCGACCTTCGTCAGCAGGTCTTCGTAGAGCTCCAACTCATCGTGGATCATCTGCTGTTCGAAGGCGGACGGAATGGAGATGAAGCGAAACGCGGAATGCGTGATGATGATCGCGTCCCACTTGGCCGAGGCGGCACGGGCAAGGAAGCGATGCCGCTTCTCCTTTGTAAAGTTGGTCTCGTCGGCAACGAGGATGCGGGCGGTCGGGTAGAGCGCCAGGAACTCGCGCGCCGCCTGGGCGAGGCAGTGACCGGGAACTACCAGCATCGCCTTGGCAATCAGCCC
>NZ_JAODNW010000057.1 GCF_025398255.1 Chelativorans intermedius
GGGTGGACGACTTTTACGCCGCCCGCAGCAGCTCCATGCCGCCGCTTCCGTGGACTAGTTTCTCACCGCCGTTCTCAGCAGGTTTCCGCCGTCTATCGGGTCACGGCAAAGCAGGTGGCCGGCGAGTTGTGGAGCGCCATCCAGATCACGACAGCCGCCGGCATCTGCGCGACGCTCGACATGATCCGCGACGGCTCCCTGCCCTCCCGCGGCTTCATCCGCCAGGAGAACATCCCCCTCGCCAGCTTCCTGGAAAACCGCTTCGGGCGCTACTTCGCGAACGAGAGCACCCAAAAGAACCCCGTATCGGACAACGAAATGTTCGCCGCGGCATGAGGCAGCTCCGCGACCAGCAGGCTCCGCGACGTCGGGGCAGACACTTCTTGCAGGACAGTACCCGATCAGATCGGTCAGATCGGTCGGCTCGCTCTGAGGCGCGGCCACGAGGGTTGCGGTTGGCGCTCGATCTCTAAGCGGCTATACTCGCCTCGGGCACCGGGCCATGCTCGCCGCGGTTGCGGTTGGCGCTCGATCTCTAAGCGGCTATACTCTCCGCGAGGTGCTCGCGCAGATACTTGTCGTTGCGGTTGGCGCTCGATCTCTAAGCGGCTATACTTTAAGCCACCAGTTCTTGATATCCTTATTGGTTGCGGTTGGCGCTCGATCTCTAAGCGGCTATACTTCGTCGATCTTGTTCAGTTTCCGATACTCAGTTGCGGTTGGCGCTCGATCTCTAAGCGGCTATACTGCCATCAGACGCGGCGTGCGCAGTTATTTCGTTGCGGTTGGCGCTCGATCTCTAAGCGGCTATACTTCGGGCAGCGTGCGGCAGGCGCGGGGGTGGGTTGCGGTTGGCGCTCGATCTCTAAGCGGCTATACTCGCCGCGCCGGACACTTCCGGTAAGAAGAAGTTGCGGTTGGCGCTCGATCTCTAAGCGGCTATACTAACATCATCGCCCACGTGGCGGGGGATGAGGTTGCGGTTGGCGCTCGATCTCTAAGCGGCTATACTCGTCTTCGGAAAGGGCGTCGAACCGCCGTGGTTGCGGTTGGCGCTCGATCTCTAAGCGGCTATACTAGCCATCGCATTCGGCATGCCTGCATCTCGGTTGCGGTTGGCGCTCGATCTCTAAGCGGCTATACTACCTTGTTCCATTTCTCCTCGTCGTCAATAGTTGCGGTTGGCGCTCGATCTCTAAGCGGCTATACTGCCCCATGTCAGGATCCCGTCGCGGACGTCGTTGCGGTTGGCGCTCGATCTCTAAGCGGCTATACTCGTAGGCGATGATTGTATTCTTGATCTTCTGTTGCGGTTGGCGCTCGATCTCTAAGCGGCTATACTCCATGTCCTTCTAAAGCCTGGAATTTCCAGGCTTTTTTCTTTTCTACAGGGCCTAAGAAGCATCGCGCTGAGTTCAGAACAGTGCGAGTTGATCCGGGTTTTTGGGGCGCTGTTCATGTTTTCTTCCGGTGAAAACACGGGCGTTTCCATATTGCTTGTCGGTGATGGTGACAATGTGCACCTTCCCCTTCTTCGGTAGGGCTTCGCGTATGTGGCCGATGAACACCTCGGCCGCCTCCTTGCTCTCGGCAAAGCGAAGATACACCGAGAACTGTGCCATCTCGAATCCTTCGTCGAGCAGGAAATTCCTGAACTTCGTGGCGGCCTTTCGCTCGGCTTTCGTGCCCACAGGCAGATCGAACATCACGTAGAGCCACATCATCCGGTATCCGCTTAAGGCCGGGTAGCGCGGCGCCATCGGTTTATGCCTCCAGCGGCAAAGCTCGCCGCGGCAAATCCAGCCTCTGTGCTTGACCTGCAAAACACCTGGCAAGCGATAGCGCGAGCCGCTCCAGGCACAGGCCCACGGGGCTTGCACCCTCCTTGGTGCTCATGTCGGTGACAAGGATGCGCGCGAGCGCGGGTTTCGACGTGCGGTCAACCTGACACACGCCCTTGCGGACCAGATCGTGCACGATGAGGTCCGCAAGCGGACGAAACGGCTCCATCAGATCGTCCGCAAGCGCGAAGGCGTTGCCGCGCTGACGATGGGAAAGGCCGAAACTCGGGTGCAGTCCGGCTGCCATGATGGCACGGGCGGTTCCAGCTCGCAGAATGGTATAGATGTAGTTCAGCATAGCGTTGGTGCCGCCGGCTCGGCGATCCCGGCGGAACTCCTCGCCGAACAGCAAGGGCCAGTAGCGGCGCGCGGCCTGGGCCTCGACATTATCGGGATCGCCGGAGCGAACCTTTCGAGACAGCAGAAAAAAGCCCTCATGGGGCGCCCCCACGGCCTCCAGTGTTGCACGCTGGCTTTCGATCTTTGCCGAGACGATCTGTGCCCACAGGCGCTTCTTCAACGGGCGCGAGGCGGCAGCCTGGTCGGACATTCGCCCGGCCTGTTCATGATGCCCTTCGGCGGTCCACAGAAAGGCGGCCGGTCGGTGGTTCGCGCCGCAGATGACCAGCGGGGCGCAGCGCTCGGCGAGCGCTACCAGAAGATTGTTGGAATAGGTGATGCCGTGCGCGCTCGCCACGACGGCTGCCACGTCGTCAAGCGGCACGCGACCGACCTCGGCCCCCTGAGCGCTGACCGTCAGGAAACCGCGCGACCTGGAAAGGTGGCGTCCGTCTTCGGCGATCTCGACAATACGGCCGATCACGGTCTCTCCTCCACCGGCGTCACCCGGCCGATCGGGTCGACACGCACACGCTGCGCACCCGCCTCCTTGAGCCGTGCATAGGTGGCAAAGTTCCACCGGAAGGGGTCGCGGGGATCTTTGTGGCGCGCTTCGTAGTTGCCGGCATCGCGGTGCGAGACGAGACGGATGCGCTTCGCAGAAGGCTCAAGGCGCACCACTCGGTAGATGCTGCGCCCCTCGCCAAAATCCGCCTCCACCAGGTCTCCCTTGTGCACGCGCATGACAAGGCGCGGCCTCGGCTCGGTCTGCATCCATCGCGGCTGGAAACCCTTCCGATTTGCATCGAAGACGGTGACGGCCTCGCCATTCCAGTCCCCATTGTCGGTTTCAAAAATCTCCAGACGGTGGTTGTCGCCCGGCACATAGGCCTTGCGGAAGCGACCGTTGCCGTGGGCAATCGCCACTGCGCTCTGATCCGTTTTCAGCACGCGCACGCGGCGGATATTGTTCTGCGCACCATAGCGCGCCAGGGCCTCGTTCAGCTTTTCTCCGCTGCGCCTGGCTTCAAAGGCAACCTCCTCCAGCACCTCTCTCAGCCGGATGTCGCGCACCTGGCCGATTTCGCGCTCGGTGAGCGCATGGATCGGCTTGCGCGTGACAAGGTTGAATGTCTTGCCATCGATTTCCTCATCGACAAGGCCATAGGCCGTTTCCTCATGAAGCTGGCCTTCGGGTCCGTGGTCCGGCTTGTGCGAGATGACCACCGCTTCGAGCTTTTCTGCCAGCTGCTCGCGAAAGCCCTCGAACGGCTCGGGAAACTCCCCTTTCGCCGCCCAGCGGTCAAGGTCGAGCTCCTCGGCGCGGCCTGCCGCGGTGGCGATGCGCTGCAGGATACGGCGGTCCGTGCAGGCGATAACAAAGGCATCCAGCATATGGTGGCGATGGTCGTCGCGGTTCTTCACCTCGCGCTCCTCCTCATCGCCCAGGCGATTGTGGTCCTTCAGAAGTCCGTTTAGACCCCACATGCTGCGCAGCATTCCGGTAAGCCGCCCCGCGGTCACCCAGACGCGGCGATTGCGGTCCTCGCCATAAAGATGGCCAAGATATTCCTTGGCCAGCCGGGCCATGTGTTGGCTGTCGGTCAGGTATCGCGCGATGAAATCGTTGCGCTCGGCGAACTTCTCCATCGCGTCGGGCGCAAAGCGCCAAGCCTTCTTTCTGAACAGCCGCTCGGCACGTTCGGCGATCACCCGCAATTCCTCGCCAGTCCAGACTTCGGCAGGCGGGCGGTTGCCCTTGAGTCGATTGGCCTTCCGCGTACACAGCACCTTGTTGAGAAAACTGTCGTCAAGGGTGCGAGAGCGCGGCAGTATGTGATCGATGTCGACCACGCCCGAAAAGAGCATCTCTCTCGAGATCGGCGTGCCGGTATAGACGCAGACGCGCTCGTCGGCTGGCAGCTCGTCATACAGCCTCAGCAGCAGGCGGTTGCCATGGGTGTCTGGAAGGCCCATGGCTCGAAGCTCGTTGCGCCGCCGCTCGTTCGCCGCCTCGTTCTCGCGGTTTCTGCGCGTCGCTTCCGCCTTCTGCTTCTCGCTCTGCTTGAGCTCCCGCGCCAGCTCCAGCACGATCTCGGCAGGCGGACCATAGACGTCGATCAGCGTATTCACCAGCATGCGAACCTGGTTGAGCGCGATGTGAACAGTGGGGTTGGGTACGCGGCCGATGCGCTCCTGGCTTCCCTCCGGCGCTGTCGGGTTGGAAATGACATGGCGCACCATCGCCTCGCCATAATAGGGAAGGCGCCCGCAGGCCCCGACGTCGAGCTTTGAATGGTGCAGGCCGAGGCTCTGCACCGCTTCGTCGTAGGTGAGAGGACGCGCGTAGATCTCGCCCGTATCGGGATGGGTGGTCTCCTATGATGCTTGTCCAGCGGAAAGTGGTCTTTCCGCGAAGGTGTATGTTGTGAAGTCCTCGAAGACCCACTTG
>NZ_JAODNW010000058.1 GCF_025398255.1 Chelativorans intermedius
GGGCTGATTGCCAAGGCGATGCTGGTAGTTCCCGGTCACTGCCTCGCCCAGGCGGCGCGCGAGTTCCTGGCGCTCTATCCGACCGCCCGCATCCTCGTTGCCGACGAAACCAACTTCACCAAGAACAAGCGGCATCGCTTCCTCGCCCGCGCCGCCACGGCCAACTGGGACGCAATCATCATCACCCATTCGGCGTTCAGGTTCATCTCCATTCCGTCCGCCTTCGAGCAGCAGATGATCCACGATGAGTTGGAGCTCTACGAAGACCTGCTGACGAAGGTCGAAAGCGACGACCGCGTGTCGCGCAAACGGCTCGAGCGGCTGAAGGAGGGGCTCAAGGAACGGCTCGAAGCGCTCGCCACGCGGAAGGACGATCTACTGACCATCTCCGAGCTCGGCATTGACCAGATCATCGTCGACGAGGCCCAGGAGTTCCGCAAGCTCTCCTTTGCCACCAACATGTCGAGCTTGAAGGGCGTCGATCCTACGGGCTCGCAGCGGGCGTGGGACCTTTACGTCAAGTCCCGCTTCGTTGAAACCAAGAACCCCGGCCGCGCGCTTGTGCTGGCGTCGGGCACCCCGATCACCAATACGCTCGGCGAAATGTTCTCCGTGCAGCGCTTTCTCGGCATCGAAGCGCTGAAGGAGCGTGGTCTGCACGAGTTCGACGCCTGGGCCTCGACCTTCGGCGATGTGACGACCGAACTCGAGCTTCAGCCCTCGGGTAAATACAAGCCTGTCACGCGCTTTGCCACATTCGTCAACGTCCCCGAGCTCATCGCCATGTTCCGCACCTTTGCGGACGTCGTGCTGCCCGAGGACTTGCGCCAGTATGTGAAGGTGCCGGCGATCTCGACCGGCAAGCGCCAGATCAGGACCTCCCGGCCGTCCGCCGCTTTCAAACGCTACCAGACCGTGCTCGACGCCCGCATCAAGGCGATCGAGGAACGGGAGGGACCGGCGAAGCCCGGAGACGACATCCTGCTGTCCGTGATCACTGACGGTCGCCACGCCGCGATCGATCTGCGCCTTGTTGATCCCTCCAATGCCAATGAGCCCGACAACAAGCTCAACGACCTGATCGGCAACGCCTTCCGCATCTGGGCAGAAACCTCGCAGAACACCTACCGCAAGCCCGACGGCGATCGCTTTGAGCTGCCCGGTGCCGCGCAGATGATCTTCTCCGATCTCGGCACGATCAGCGTGGAAAGGAGCAGGGGGTTCTCTGCCTATCGCTGGATCTGTGACGAGCTCGTTCGCAGGGGCGTTCCGGCATCGGAGATCGCCTTCATACAGGACTACAGACGCGCGCAGGCCAAGCAGCGGTTATTCGGCGACGTCAATGCCGGCAAGGTCCGGTTCCTGATCGGCTCGTCGGAAACCATGGGCACCGGTGTCAACGCCCAGCTGCGCCTCAAGGCCCTGCATCACCTCGACGTGCCATGGCTGCCCTCGCAGATCGAGCAGCGGGAGGGTCGCATCGGCCGGCAGGGCAACCAGCATGACGAGATCGATATCTTCGCCTATGCGACGGAAGGCTCGCTCGACGCCACCATGTGGCAGAACAACGAGCGCAAGGCCCGGTTCATCGCCGCCGCACTTTCCGGCGACACCTCGATCCGCAGGCTTGAGGACATGGGCGAGGGCCAGGCCAACCAGTTTGCCATGGCCAAGGCGATCGCGTCGGGCGACCCGCGCCTGATGCAGAAGGCCGGGCTCGAAGCCGACATCGCCCGGCTGGAGCGCCTGCGCGCCGCCCACATGGACGATCAGCATGCGGTCCGCCGTCAGATCCGCGAGGCCGAACGCGACATCGAGGTCGCAACCCGCCGCATTGCTGACATCGGCATGGACATCGACCGGCGTCTCCCGACCGCGGGTGAGGCTTTCGCAATGACGATCGCCGGCAAATCCTATTCCGAGCGCAAACCCGCCGGCAGGGCGCTGATGAAGGAGATCCTGACACTGGTGCAGCTCCAGCAGGAGGGTGGCACTGTACTCGCCTCGATCGGCGGTTTCGGCGTCGAATTCTCCGGCGAGCGGTTCGGTGGGGATGGATATCGCTACACCACCATGCTCATGCGAACCGGCGCCGAATATGAAATCGAACTTCCCGTCACGACGACACCGCTCGGCGCAATCTCACGCCTCGAACACGCGCTTACGGCGTTCGAGGACGAGAGGCTCCGGTCTCGCCAGCGACTGGCGGACGCGGAGCGAAGGTTCGCCTCCTACCGCGCTCGCCAGGGCGGAGCCTTCGCCTTTGCGGGAGAGCTTGACGACAAGCGCAGGCAATTGGCCGAGATCGAAAAGGATCTGGCCGACGATGTTATCGCCAACGCGCCAGGTGTCGATAAGGCTGCATGACGCGCGTTGCGCTCAACCCAACCGATCCTCATCATCGACCAGCTCCAGGCGGGACGGGCCGCTCGCGCTCCACTTCCAGAGCACCAGATTCATGTCACCAAGACCGGCTCCCTTCGCGAAACTGCGAACGAGCAGGCCGTTATAGCCTTCCCCAATCAGGTTGCGCGCGAAACGCTGTGTGCGTGCCTCACCTGTCTTGATCATCTGATCGCGCCAGGTCGGATCTGCCAGTGAGGCTTCGTCAAGACCCGCCGCCGTAAGGGCTGCCGTATCTGAGGCGTCGAAGACCATCTCGATCTCGGCACGGTAACAGACCAACGTCGTCGGCTGCAGATCGCCTACTTGATTGGACTCCCTCAGAGCGGTCAGCACGGATGTCGAGGTGTAAAGGGCCGGAACACCCTTCGGATTGAACCGGCCCCCATAGCGTTCCGCACCGCGCCCCGACATCGGTTCGCGGGCGAAGACCGGATTGATTGCCCGGTAGAGCTTTCCAGAATAGGTGAGCGCCACGATCAGGCATGCACGCCGGCGTCGACGGCATCGATGAAATCGAGAACCTCTTCGGCCCGACCGTCGCGAACCAGCTGCATGGCCGTCTGCCCGGAAAATCCCGGCAACGGCTCGGACCGATACCAGGCATAGGCCATCAGCGCGGAACCGAAACGCGGTTCGACCTTGTTCACGATCTCCACCATTTCGCGCAGGCGGCGCTGTGTCTTGTCCGAGCGCACCCGATCCTTGCGCTGGATCGCGTCCTTGCCAAGGCCGACCGTCCGCGCGATCTCTTCGCTCGTCGTGCGGAAGACGTTTGCGATCTTGCTCGGCGCGAACATCCCGTGATCTGAATATTGTGCGAGATTCATTCTGCCACCTCATTCAAGCCAGTGTTTCTGACGCAATATAGCGTCAATTGCAACGGCTTTCAAGTGCCGCGCACCGCATGTTGGCGAGTTGCAGAGGTGCGGTGCGCCAAATGGTGGCGGGTGAAACAGGATAGCAGGGATGAGGCAGGGGGAAACGAGTCCCTCGCAGAGCGGCCAGGCCGCTGCCGGTTTCACCTCAACCGCGCCGCTCGCGATCCCGGCCCGTCGGTCCGCGCAGGGCTGAAAGCCCCGCTCTCCCTGCCGGGCAGGGATGCTCCGCCGCAGTTGCACCGGCCCGGCCGCTCCGCGGGCCGGGGGATGTCTTCGGGAAGAAGACGAAAAAGGGACCGGCGTGGTGCCGGGCCCAAACCCCGAAAGGAGCATCCCGATGGAACTCAAGCTCGTCGATCCGCGCGCGCTCGTCGAAAACCCCGACAAGGCCCGCCGCTCGAAATCCAATCCCCAGGCCGATGCGCTGCTGCTTGCAACGATCAAGGCCGTCGGCATCGTGCAGCCGCCCGTCGTGGCGCCTCAGCCCGATGGCGGCAACGGCTTTGTCATCCAGGCCGGGCATCGCCGCGTCAAACAGGCGATCGCCGCCGGTCTCGAAGAGATCACGGTCATTGTCGGAGAGGCCGCCGAGGATGGTGGCGCCATGCGTTCGCTCGTCGAAACGCTCGCCCATGAAGGGCTCAATCCGGTCGACCAGTGGCGGGCGATCGAGCGCCTCGTCGCTATTGGCTGGACGGAAGAGGCAATCGCCGTGGCGCTCGCACTTTCGGTCCGCCAGATCCGAAAGCTGCGGCTGCTCGCCAATGTGCTGCCGGCCATGCTCGATCATATGGCCAAGGGCGATATGCCGAACGAAAGCCAGCTCCGCACGATCGCGGCTGCCTCGCTCGAGGAGCAGAAGGAGGTCTGGAAGGCGCACAAGCCCAGCAAGGGCGATCCACAGGTCTCCTGGTGGAGCGTCGCCAACGGCCTTTCCAAGACCCGCATGTATGCGCGCGATGCGAGTTTCGACGACGAACTGCGCGAGGCCTACGGCATTTCCTGGGTGGAAGACCTGTTCGCGCCCGCCGACGAGGACAGCCGCTACACCACCGACGTTGAGGCTTATCTCGGTGCCCAGCAGGAGTGGATGACGCGGAACCTGCCCAAGAAGGGCGTCATCACCGAGGCCAATACATGGGGTCAGCCGGAGCTGCCCAAGAAGGCCGAACGGGTCTACGGCAAGCCGAAGAAGTCCGATCACTCCGCCATGTATCTCGATCGCGACGGCAAGGTGCAGACCGTTCACTTCCGGAT
>NZ_JAODNW010000059.1 GCF_025398255.1 Chelativorans intermedius
GGAAATCGGCGCGAGGGAGGTCATTGCCCATCCCCCTGCGGCCGGATCTCGACCTTCAGCGCGCCGGTCTTCACGGTCCGCGCCGGCTCGAAGCCCTGGCGGATCGCCTCGGGCCAGGCCGCGTATTTGCGCTCGGGCACCTTGAAGGCGATGTCGACGTATTCGGCCGGATCGTCCCCGGCGGCGCGGATCCGGTCGACCATGGTCGCGAGCCGGGACTGGTCCCATTCGACGCGTTTCGGCAGGTCGGCGACCACCGTGAAATCGCCGTCGTCGAAGCGGACGGTGCCCGTGTCCTTGGCTTGCGCCTGACGCTCCTCGGCTGCGCGCGTGGCGTAGCGGATGGTCAGCGCGGCATCGAGCCTGGCCTTCGCCGCCTTGGCGCGCTTCAGCGCCTCATCGGTCTCGCGCTGCAGAATGGCGAGCAGTTCGACCGGCAGCTGCGCCAGTTCGGTGTCGGGGATGCCCGGCAGGTCGTCGGGCGTGGGGCTGTTGTTCGGCCAGGGCATGAACGGGTCTCCGTGATCGGCGAATGGGGTCTGGATGCGGGAAGTCACGCCGCCTGCTCCTCGAGCAGCAGCGCCGACAGCGAGGCGGCGGCGTGCTTGGGCTTGGGGCGCGCGACGGCGATGTAGGCGAAGCGGTCGGGGCCCACGCGCTCCTGCACAAGATGGACGAGGCCCTGCTCGGCGGCCCAGAAGGCGCGCGATCCGAGCCGCGACAACTCCTCCCGTTCGCGGTCCGCGAGGCGGCCGAGCATCGGGAAGATGTCGAGCACGAGGAAACCGCGATGGTATTCGAGCCGGTCGCCGGGCGCGGCCTGCGCCACCCAGGCGCAGAACTCGATTTCGGTCAGCGGGCGGCTGGCGCGGACGGTGATGAAGGGGGTGTTGCCCATGAACATGATCTCCTCCTTTCGCCTCTACTCACGCCGCAGCGAGATCGTCCCAGGAGGGACCGAGCCCGTAGGCGGTGAGGACGTGACGGAGATCGGCGAGGCGCCGGTAGAGCGCCGAGCGGCTGCCGAAGCCCTCGTCGGCCAGCGCCGTCACTGACCGATGGGCCAGCGCGCAGCAGAACCGGCGGTCGGCCTCGGGCAACCGCGCCAGTGCGGACTGCACAGCCTCGCGGGTCTGGATTTCCGCCTGCGTGTCGCGGTCCTGGCCGTGCCAGGCGGCCAGCCCGTCCGATTCCGCCAACAGGCAGCCCAACGGTTCGACCGAGCCAGCTGCCGGGGCGTCGAGGGAGAGCATCGTGCCGCCCTGCGCCCGGCGCCGGCGATGGTGCCGGATCGCGATGCGCGAGCACTGGTTGCGCAGCACGATGTTGGCGAAGGCGCCGATGGTGCCGCGGCGCTTGTCGAAGCCCGGCAGCCGACAGATCAGATCGATCAGGAGGTCCTGGCGGAGATCGTCGAGATCGGCGGCAGGGAGCGCCAGTTTACGGTGCAGACGCCGCGCCGCGACGTCTGTCTCGTCGAGCAGCGTGGCAAGGTCGGAGGGGGAAATCGGTGGGTGCATGTCGAAGGGTCCTGGTCGTTTCCGTTCACAACCCGACCGTGCAACATGCTGAAATCGTTTATCTCTCGGACTTCTCCTGAAAACCTCCCGAAAACCTCCCGGCGCCAGAGAACAGGTCTAGGCCATGAACGCGATCTCGGAAGGCGTGAGGGTGAGACGAGCGCCAACCTTGGACTTCCGCTCGATGAACCCGTTGTCCGGAACCGAGGTCAGACGCGTGTTCCTCCGGAAGGCATCGCGTAGCCTGTTCATGCAGCGGTCAACCTGTTCGGGATTGCTCTCCCGTCCCGTGCTGGCCTGCAGCGAGGCCGCGAGGCTGTCCTTCGGCACCCAGCCACCGGCAGCCACGGCCTCCTCCGCGAGCATTACGAACGCGTCGAAGTCCCGCGGCTCGACGCCGAGTTCGATGCCTTCGAAGATCACACGGCGACCGATACGGTCGATCTGGAGGCGTGTATCCGACGCTTGCGGTCCCGTAGGCACACGGATCCGGCCGAGATCGAGCGCGAAGGGAAGATCTGGATCGTCGCGGAGCAGGTCCTCAGCACGGGCCACCGTCATGCGCAGAGCCTCGAGCTGACGGGCGACCGCCGTGGGCAGATCGCAACCGCCGAGGCTGATCAGGGCGACAGGGGCTTCGCTGTCGATGGCGCCGCGCACGTGATCAACGATCTCTTGTGCGGCGTCCTCGCGCAGCCGTCGCACGAGACAGATCTCTGCAGCGCGACCGTGGCCCTCATGCCTGCCGAGCCGCCAGACCCGGGCCGAGAGCGCTGCCGGACCGGGCCCGCCCAACCCCGACTGCTCGCGGATCGCGCGGCAGAGCGCGGCAAGGTCGATGTCGAACGTCTGGACGTCCAGCGCGTCCCCGTAGCGATCGCATTCGCCTGTCTCCGGATCGACGACGACCAGCCCATCGTCGACGACATGGAAGACCGCAGCGCCGTCGTCGCGCAGATCCTCCCGCTCCACGAGGATCCCGCGATTGCGAAGCGACCGGACAACCCCGGGCTCGAATAGCTTCAGATCGGCAGCGCCAACGGCGCGGATCGGATGACGATCACTCTGCCGCAGCAGCAGCCTGACCAGTTCTGCGGCGTTTGCGAATGTCATTGTCTTCCAGCATCTCGAGGATGAGCCGTTCGTGGGAATGGTCGCGCATGCTGACGGTGCGCGGCGGCCGGATGGTGACAGGAACCACCACCTCCGCGTCGTCCATCTCGATGGTCACATCGACCTTGGCATGCACAATCCGCAGGTCGGCAATGTCGAGGTCCGACGCGACGTCCTTCAAACGCTTGAGGGCATTCTGGGAATCGCCAAGCGTCAGGAACCACGGCGAGCGGCGCAGACGCCCCGTCGTCGTGAGCTGAGCTTCGTCGACGCGCACCTCGCGCAAGGCGACATGGGTGATGTCGCCATCCGGGTCGAAGTGGAACTTGAATGCTGCGCCCAGCTTCTGCAGCGGCTCGAGCGTATAGAGTTGCTCCTTCGCCGATACCTCGAAGATGTCCTTGTCTCCCAGGACGTGCTCTCCGAACAGTTTGACCAGCTTCTTGGCATCAGTGGCTGATTTGGAGCCGACGGCGATGGACCCCTGCCGGGGATCATACTCGATTGTCGACTGGACGATCTCTCGGAACTTCAGCGTATCCTCGGTCCCCTCCTGGTCGACGTTCTTCGTCTCCGGCTTGGAGCCGTGAAGGATCAGGACGCGCAGCAGATCCTCCTCTTCGAACCACCGCACGTCGCAATAGTGACCGTTGTAGCGGCTCGCGAAATGCCGCCGCACCGCCTCCGTGAATTCTTTCTGCACACCGGCCTCGTGATGCCGCGGCTCGACGTCTTCGCGGTCGGCATCGCGCTCCAGCTTGGAGGAATACGCGAGGAATGCCGCGGCGCTGAGCGCCCGGTCGAAGATGGCCCCGTGATCGAGCCATGCAACCAGGGCAATGAAGCGAGGGGTGAAGCGCAGGTCGTCGTCTCCGCCTTCGGTTCGATAGGGCGCAAGGACATCGACGCCGGCCTCCGTGGCGATCTCCTGGATGATCCTGGCGCCGGCGTCCGTTGACAGTGTGGAGATGTTGTAGAGGGCGAACTGCAACTTGGCCGGAAACCGCATGTCCGCTCTCGCGAAGAGATTGAAGATCGCCTCGCGCCGTTTCTTGTCATCGTCGGGAAGCCCGTCCCAATCGAAATCGATCTGCCCGAGATAGGGGTTCAGCAGTCGGTGGAGCAATTCGATATCCACGGTTCTCGAAAAAGCGCGATCGACGAAATTTCTGATCCTCTTCGGCATATGATCTCCTTTCGGCCCTGAAACTCTCGCGGACAGGCGAAAACCCGACCGCGTTCCGGCTACCCGCTTCATTTTGCGCGAAATGATGCGCTGCCGAAATCGGCCGAAGCAATGCTACCGATTCATCGCGCGAACGCGACGTGTGTTCCGATTATGTTCTACCCGACCAGACAACCGGGAGTCGAGTCCATGGCAGCTCCACCCGTGCCTGTCCGGGCCCCGCGGGACGGTTTGCGAATGCGGTGAGTAGGAGAAGGGCGAGACCTCACGGACCAGCCCTTCATGAAACGCCCGAATCCCCTGCCGCCCGACCAGATGACCCCCGCCGAACGCCGCGCCGAGCTGTGCGGCCTGCTGGCGCTCGGGCTGGTCCGGCTGAGGCTGCGCGAACATGACGAAGCTTCTGACGATACTGGAGAAATTCGCCTACACTCTCCGGCC
>NZ_JAODNW010000006.1 GCF_025398255.1 Chelativorans intermedius
GGCTGAGAATTGACGGCGCGTGAACACCGCCATGATATGCCGCCCCTCAGGGCATCACCAACTTTCGCTCATTACTCACGATCGTGCTGATCGCGCTCCTCGCCGTCGCGCGCAAATTCATCATCCTGGACCTCGGCGAGACGGAATCATCCAAGATTGCCGCACTCGCGGGCGCGGCGCTTGCGCTCGGGGTTGTCCATTGGCTCGTGCGCGATCAGGACCGACGCGAACTCGGAGGCCACGAGACGCGATGACCGCGGCCTCCGCCAGCCACCGCCTGCTCAATTTCGTGCAATCGGCGCTGCTGCTCGGGCTCATGGCCGCGATCGCCTGGATCGCGGTGACAGCGATCGTCGGACCCGAGACCGGTCTCCTCATGGCGCTCGCGATGGTCGGGGGTCTCCTGTTTGCGCCCGCGCTGCCACGCCGGCTGCTCCTCTCGGCCTATCAGGCGCAGCGGCTCACCGGTCGTGATGCCCCCGGTCTCGTCGCGGCCCTGGCCGAACTCGCCCGCAGGGCCGGGCTGCAGCGCGCGCCGGCGCTTTATCGCGTGCCGAGCCGGCTGCCGAACGCCTTCGCCCTGGGCAGCCCCGAGGACAGCGCCATCTGCGTCACCGACGGGCTGCTCAACCTGCTCGACGGCCGAGAACTCGCCGGGGTTCTGGCGCATGAGATCGGGCATATCGCCAACCGCGACCTGTGGATCATGAGCCTCGCCGACATGATGTCGCGCCTCGTCTCGCTGGCAAGCTGGCTCGGACAGTTGCTTCTACTCCTCAACCTGCCTCTGGTCCTGGCAGGCATGGTCCATGTGCCTTGGCATGTCGTGATTCTCCTTGTCTTCGCGCCCACCCTCATGGCGCTGGTCCAACTCGGCCTTTCGCGGACGCGCGAGTACGACGCCGACCGCGCCGCCGCAGAGCTGACCGGCGATCCGGAGGGGCTCGTGCGCGCGCTCGTCAAGCTCGAACGCCGGGTCGGTCGGTTCTGGGAGGAGATCCTTCTGCCCGGCCGCCGCATTCCGGAGCCCTCGTTGCTCAGGACGCATCCCCCGACCGAAAGCCGAATCCGCCGCCTCCGGGACCTGGTCACGGGTCGCACGACCCCGATCCCCGCCCTTGTCGGCTACCCGACCGCAAGGATACCGCTGGGAGGGACACCGCCTCGGTTCCATCGCCTTGGGCTCTACTGGTAGGCCTGCAGGGAAGCTGGATCGCCCAGGAGAACGGCGACCTGTCAGAAGGCATTTCTTCCAGAGAAGGTTGGATATCAGGCCCATCCCCTCCGCCAAGACAGCCGGCGATGCTCACCTCATTTTTCAACAGTTTGGACACGGATTTGGGCTGGCGCGCGTGCCGGTTGCCCGGGGGCGGCCGGGACCGGGCCCTTGCGGCGCGGCGGCTTAGGAAATATGCAGTTGCAGCCCTTCGGGGTGCTTTTCGGCCGGCGGCAGGACAATGCAGCTCGACATCGTGGTTCCCTTCTTCAACGAGGCCGAGACGGCCGCAGAGTTCGCAGCGATGGCAGCGCGGCTTGCGGCGCAGGCGCGTGCGCGTTTCGGGCTCGAAGCCACCTTCATCCTGGTCGACGACGGCAGCACCGATGGTGGCGCTGCCTGCTTTGCCCGGCACATGAGCGGAAACTGGACGCTGGTCACCCTGTCGCGCAATTTCGGCAAGGAGGCCGCCACGCTCGCCGGCCTCGACGCCAGCCGCGGCGACTATGTGCTGCTGATGGACGCGGACCTGCAGCATACGGCCGACATCGCGCTGGACATGATCGGGCGCCTTCTGGCCGACGGCGAGCTCGACATGGTCTATGCCGCGCTGGCCGACGGCAAGGGCCGCCGCGGCCCCGCGCGGTGGCTGGCGCGTGCCTTCTATCGGGTCGTCAACATGGGCCAGCGCTACCGCCTGCCGGAGAATGCCGGCGATTTCCGGGTCATGACGCGCCGCGCGGCGGAGGCGCTGCGCCAGGTGCGCGACCGCAAGCGCTTCAACAAGGGCCTGTATGCGTGGATCGGGTTCCGGCAGGAGCGCCTCGACTATGTGCCGGCCGGCCGGCACGCCGGCGACAGCAAATGGCCGCGCTGGCGGCTCGTCGCCTTTTCGCTGGAAGGGATCACATCCTTCACCGTCGTGCCGCTCAGGGTGGTCTCCCTGCTCGGCATCACCGTGGCCGTTCTGGGCTTTTTCTACGGTATCAAGATCGTTGTGGAAGTGCTGACGAGCGGCATCGACGTGCCCGGCTATCCGAGCCTCATGGTGGCGGTTCTGGTGCTGGGCGGGCTCAACCTCGCCCTGCTCGGACTGGTGGGCGAATATGTCTGGGCGGCGGTGAGCGAGGCCAAGTCGCGGCCGATCTACATCGTCAAGTCGGTCGCCGGCCCGGGCGCAGCGGCAGCGGACCCGAGGCAGCCGACGAGCGCCGGCGAACGGCAATGAGCAGTGCCTCCCGCCCCTTCTGGCTGATTGCCGACGATTACGGCCTGTCGCCGGGGGTCTGCCGCGGCATATTGCAGCTCGCGGCAGAGGGACGTCTGAGCGGCACCGGCTGCATGACGCTGTTCGCCGACTGGCCGGAGAACGCGCGGCGGCTGCGCGCGGCGGAGCCCGCCTGTGCGCTGGGCCTGCACCTGACGCTGACGGATTTTCCGGCGGCATCCGGCGCTTGGCAGATGCCCTCCTTGCGGCGGCTGATCGCGGCCCTTGCGCGCGGCGCAATGGACGAGGAGGTGGTCATGCGCGAGCTCGACGCGCAGCTCGACCGCTTCACGCACGAGCTCGGCATGTCCCCCGCCTTCATCGACGGGCACCAGCACGTTCACTATCTGGCGCCGGTCCGCCGCTGGCTTGCCCGCCGTTTCCGCGAGACACCGCCCGAAAGGCGCCCCTGGCTGCGGGCGGCTCCCTCGCCGGCCGGCGCCCCCGCCGCCGTTCTTCCCAAGGTGGTCCTCGTCCGCTCGCTTGCCGCCGGCTTCGACCGGCGGATGCGGAAGGAGGGCTTCGCGATGCGCGGGCCGCTTTCCGGGTTCTACGACTGGCGCCTGCCGGAAATGTTCGCCCCGGCCATGCGGAGGCTTCTGCCGCTGGTGCCGGAAGAAGGGGTGGTCATGTGCCACCCCGGACAAGCGGACACGCTGCTGCGCCGGAGGGATGCGCTCACCGACGCCCGGGAGGAGGAGCTGCGTTTTCTGTCCGGCCCCGAGCTCCCGGCGCTGCTCAAGGGAGCGGGCCTGAAGCTCGCCTTGCCCGCACGATGAGCGGAACCGGACGCCCTCTCCACGGAAAGGCCTGGCGCTTTGCCGTCGTCGGTGTCCTCAACTCGGCGATAGACTTTGCAGCCTTCGCCGCCCTTGCAGGGCTCGGCCTGTGGCCCCTGCTGGCCAACGCTCTGGCCTGGGCCATCGCGGTGACCTTCTCCTTTGCCGTCAACTCCCGCTGGACCTTCGAGCGTGCGCGCACGCTCGGCGTGAGGGCCTCCTTCGCGCGCTTCGCGGTCAGCGGGGCGGCCATCTCGCTGGGCACGTCCAGCCTGGCCGTCGCCCTCTTGCCACCGCTGACAGGTCTTTTGCCGGCGAAGATTATCGGAATCCTGGTCGGCGCGGTGCTCAACTTCTTCGCTGCGCGCTGGTCCATCGAGCGAAGATTTCTCTAGCCGGCGGTCTGCGCCCGCGGCAGCGCGATGAAGAAGCGCACCGGCCATTCCTCGCCCGGTGCGAAGCCGTGGACGGTGACGTCCACCTGGGCGTCATAGGCGGGGCGCAGACGTTGGGCGGCAGCCTCGCAGGCCTTCAGGCCCCTCTCCTTGAAGCAGGCAACGAGGATTCCCTTGCGCGCCACGTCCTCGGGCTTGACCCACGGTGTGAGCGCGAAGGAGCTGCCCTGCATGGAAAGCGGCCGCGAAGGCCCATAAAAGGAGGCGCCGCTGGCGAGGATCTTGTCTCCCGCCACGATGGCGAGCGGCGCATCGGTATGCGCTGCCCAGGCCCTCTCGACCTCCTGGGCGATGCGGCGGACGGGCACGCGGTGGTAGACCTCGTCGGCGCGGTCGAACCAGCGCACCGCCGGCACGGCGGCCATCAGCACAAGGCAGAAACCCACCGCGATCGCCGGAATCACCCCGCGTCGGCGCTCAAGCTGCCCCTGCGGCGCAGAAAGCAGAAGCAGGATCGGCACCGAATAGAACATGGGCAGCGCCCACACCGAGCTCAGATCCGCCGAAAAGACCGTTCCCAGGAAAACGGCCAGCGCCAGCGGGCCGAAGGTGGCCCACAGAAGCGCGCGCCCCTTCACACCCTGCCGGAGCCGTCTCACCCAGCCGGGCTCCACCAGACGCGTGGCGCCGTTGCGCCACAGCGCCAGCCCGACGACGCCGGTGGCGGGCAAGGCGTAGAGCAGCACCGCGACGAGGAATCTGGGCACCGTCAGGAGCGCATCCAGCCACGAGCCGTGGCCCTGATGCGCTGCGTAGGTGACGGGAAGGAAGTCGTTCTGAAAGAGCCAGACGGCGTGTGGCACCAGGAGGAGAAGGAAGACAGCGCAGGCCACCCATGCGACGGCCTGCCTCAGCATCGGCCGCGCCTCCCGGTCTGCCACCAGATGCAGGGCGATGGCGGCCAGCTGCACCGCGGAGTAGTATTTTGCCAGCATGCCGGCGGCCGCCACCACGCCGAGCAGCACGGCGTCCAGCATCTTCCGGCGCTCCAGAAGACGCAGATAGAGCAGCACCGTCAGGGGCCACAGCGGCAGCATCGCCGCATTGGCGTTGTACTTGGTGGCGAGGAAGGTGAAGGGCGGCAGGAAGAAGAAGAGGGCGACGGAGAGGAAGGCCCGCCACGGATCGAGAAAGCGAATCGCAATCCGCCAGCTTGCGAGGATCGCCAGCGCCGCGTTGGCGGCGGAGAGAAGATAATAGGCCCAGTCGGTGTTGGGAAAGAGAGAGAACCAGCCGGCGGTGATCCAGGCGAAAAGCGGCGGATGCTTGAAATAGCCGGCCTGCCAGGCGATGCCCCAGGAGTAGTTCTCCAGCATGTCGCCATACTTGTCGAGATTGAGCCGGGTGAAGGCGGGATAGGCGGTCCACACGGCCACGAAAAGCAACAGGAGGAGAATCACACCCGTGGCGGGAGACGTTCTGAAGACGCTTCTCATCGGTACCTTCCTCGCTGCCCGTGATATCCGTAGAACGCCGCGCCCCAGACGTCCGGCAGCCTTTTCCACGAAAGCAGGCGGCACGGCAAGGGGCTGCATGCCGCAGGAGGGGACGAGGATGCCGTCCATCTGCCCGGCAGGCGGGAAGGCGGTGATATCCGCCAAACGGGGCGTGGACGAAGCGCCCCCGGCCTGCTTAAGTCTGCAGCCATGGCACAGAAGAAGGCATATGAGGTCGAAGGCTGGCTCGCCAGGCCCGACCGAGACATCGTTCTTGTCCTGATCTACGGACCGGACCGCGGGCTGGTCTCGGAGCGGGCGCGCCGCTTTGCGGAGAAGACGGGGCTGCCCATCGACGATCCCTTCAGCGTGGTCCGCATCGACGCTGCCGACCTCGACCAGCAGGGCCGGCTGCTCGAGGAGGCGCGCACCGTGCCCATGTTCGCCGACCGCCGTCTCGTGTGGGTGCGCGGCGCAGGCGCGCAGGCTGCGCTGGCCGCCGATGTGGCGGCGCTCGTTGCCGAACCGCCCGGCGATTGCGTGGTTCTGATCGAGGCGGGAGACCTCAAGAAGGGGGCGGCGCTGCGCAGCGCCGTGGAGCGGGCCACCACCGCCATGGCCCTGCCCTGCTACGCCGATGACGGGCGCGGCGTGGACGCGCTGATTGACGAGACGCTGGCGGCCGCCGGCCTTTCCATCGCGCTCGAGGCGCGGCAGTTGCTCAAGGCCCTGCTGGGGGGCGACAGGCTGGCCTCGCGGGGCGAGCTGGAGAAGCTGGCGCTGTACTGCGCCGGCCGGGGCGAGGTCACGGTGGAGGACGTGCGCGCCTCGGTGGGCGACGTGTCGCGCCTGTCTGCCGAGGATGCCGTCGATGCCGTCCTGAGCGGCCGCATCGCCCTGTTCGACACGCTTTTCACCCGCCATGTGGCGAGCGGCGGCCCGCCTTTCCTGATCCTTTCTGCCGCCCTGCGCCAGGTGCAGAACCTGCAGCTTCTGCGCGAGGCCGTTGACGGACAGGGCAAGACCCCCGCGGCCGCGGTGGCCAGCGCCCGCCCGCCCGTCTTCTTTGCCCGCCGGCGCGCCGTGGAAGACGCCCTTCAGCGCTGGAACCAGGCGATGCTCTTCGCTGCGGCGGAGCGGCTGCAAGGCGCCATTCTGAAAACGCGCGTGAACCCGTCGGTCGCCGAGGCGCTCACCCGCCAGGCACTTCTGGCGCTGGCCATCGAGGCAGCGCGGGCGGGCGGTGGTTCGAGGCGCAAGATCGGGGGCGGGTAACTCTTCCTGCGTTTTGCCGGCTAACTGGGATTAGCCGGCGAAATATAAGAAACTTCAGGTGCGGCCAATCTATCGTTGCAGGAGGCGGCAGAGCTCGTCGAGCTGTTCCAGCGTGCGATAGGCAATCCGCATCTCGCCGCCCTTCTCCTTGTGATTGATCGTCACTTTCATGCCGACATGGTCGCTGAGCAGCTTCTCCAGAGACAGCGTGTCGGCGTCCTTTTCCTTGCGCGGTGAGCCGCCCTCCTTTGCCGCTGTGCCTTCCGGTGCGGCGGCCAGCGCCTCTGCCTGGCGGACAGACAGGCCCTCCTCGACAATCCGCTTGGCCAATCCCACGGGATCAGCGGCATTGACGAGCGTGCGCGCGTGCCCGGCGGTCAGCGAGCCGTCGACGATGAGGTCCGTGACCGAGGCGGGCAGCTTCAAAAGCCGCAACGTGTTGGCCACGTGGCTGCGGCTCTTGCCGATCACCTGGCCGAGATCGGCCTGCGTATAGTTGTGCTCTTCCATGAGCTGCTGATAGCCGCGCGCCTCCTCGATGGGATTGAGGTCGGAGCGCTGCACGTTCTCGATGATCGCGAGCTCCAACGCCGCCTTGTCATCCACGTCGCGGATGATGACCGGCACCTCCGTCAGCCCGGCGCGCTGGGCTGCACGCCAGCGCCGCTCGCCGGCGATGATCTCATAGCGTCCTTCGGCCGCCGCCGGGCGCACCACCACGGGCTGCACGATGCCGTGCTCGCGAATAGACTGCGCCAGGTCGCCGAGTTCGGCCTCGGCAAAGTTGCGTCGCGGATTGCGCGGATTGGGCGAGATGAACTCGATCGGCACGCGCCGGTCGGCGCGCACGGTTTCCTCAACGCTCCCCGAGGGCTTGTCCATTTCGCCGATCAGGGCGGCAAGGCCGCGGCCGAGTCGTTTACGCGAGGGATCTTCGTTCATGTCAGGTCCACACTTTCGAGACTATGCGAAAATTCATGCCGCCCGCAGGCGCCGCTCCCGGCGGATGACCTCGGAGGCGAGCTGCAGATAGGCCTGGCTGCCGGCGCATTTCAGATCGTACAGGATGGCCGGCTTGCCGTAGGACGGCGCTTCGGAGACGCGCACATTGCGCGGAATCACGGTTTCATACACCGTCTCGCCCATATAGGCGCGCACATCCTCCACCACCTGATTGGCAAGATTGTTGCGCCGGTCGAACATGGTCAGAACGATGCCCTGGATGGACAGATTCGGGTTGATGGAACTGCGGATCTGCTCCACGGTCTCCAGAAGCTGGCTCAATCCTTCAAGCGCGAAGAACTCGCACTGCAGGGGGACCAGGACCGAATCCGCCGCCGCCATGGCATTGAGCGTCAGCAGATTGAGCGACGGCGGGCAGTCGATGAGCACATAGGAATAGGGCACGCCCTCCGGCGCTTGACGCAGGGCGCGGCGCAACTTCAGGACGCGGTCGGGCGCGCTGGAGATTTCCATCTCGATGCCCAGAAGATCGAGCGTGGAGGGAACGATCGACAAGCCGGGAACGGCCGTTTCCATTGCCGCGTCGCGGATGCCGACTGCCCCGGTCAGCACGTCATAGGAGGAGGTCATGCGTGCCTGCCGGTCGATGCCAAGCCCGGTGCTGGCATTGCCTTGCGGGTCGATGTCGATGATCAGCGCCCGCTCGCCGATCGCCGCGAGCGCAGTGGCCAGGTTGATGGCGGTGGTCGTCTTGCCGACACCGCCCTTCTGATTTGCCACAGTGATAATGCGCGATGGCTTGCTCATGCCCGTAGCCGAAATTCCCTCGTTGCTCTCACCGGCGCGGGGTGCGGCGCAGCAGACTGCTGATCTCCAGAATCACGCCGTCGCCGGTCATTGCGTCATGTTTTACCAGATCGAATTGCCACACGTTACCGCTTTCTTCCACTTCCCTCAGGTAATCCCGGCCTTTGTGAAACAGCCCTCTGGCTCCCTGCGCGAGCCAGGGTTCGGCGAGCGGAAGCAGACGCTCGAGGGGCGCCAGCGCCCGCGCCGTGACGATCTGCGGGACGGGAAGAAGCACGGAACAGTCCTCGATGCGTCGCGCATGCACCTTCGCCGGCGCCTTGAGCTCGGCCAGAACGGTCTGCAGGAAGGCCGCCTTCTTGCGGTTGCTTTCCACAAGGTCGACATGCGCCCCGTCATGCTCCGCCATGATCAGCGCCACCACGGCGCCCGGAAAGCCGCCCCCGGAGCCCAGATCCAGCCAGCGGCGCGCGTCCGGCGCCAGGCGTACGAGCTGTGCGCTGTCGAGAACATGCCGTTCCCACAGATGCGGCAGCGTGGACGGTGCGGCAAGGTTGATGCGCGCTGCCCAGCGTCGGAATGCGGCCTCGAAGGCCTCCAGGCGCAGAAATGTTTCACGTGAAACCGGCCCGGCCGCATCTCGCAGGGCCGCAAGCCGCGCGGCGCTCACGCCGCACCTCTGGTTTCGCTTTGGCGCACGGCCATCAGGATCAGCGCCAGGGCGGCCGGTGTCATGCCGTCAATGCGCTGTGCCTCCGCCAGCGTCCGCGGCCTGCGTCGGCGCAGCTTGTCCTTCAGTTCATTGGAAAGACCGGGGATCGAGCCAAAATCCGCATGCGGTGGAATGACCCGGCTCTCATCCTGTCTCAGCTTCTCCGCATCTGCGGCCTGCCGCTCCAGATAAACGGCATAGCGCGCCTCGGTCTCAAGCCGTTCCGCTGTCTTGGGCGCAATGGCGCCAAGCTCTGGCCAGATTTCCTTGAGACGTTCAAGCGTGACATCAGGATAGGAAAGTAAGTCATAGGCACTGCGACGGATTCCATCCCGATTGAGCGCGATCCCATGCCGTGCCGCCTCGTTCGGTGTCAGGCTGCGCCCTTGGGTGAGCGCCCGAGCCTCCGCCAGTTCCTGCTGCGCCGTCTCGAACCGGGCGCGCCGCGCCGCGCTGGCAAGCCCCAGGCGGACGGCCAGCGGCGTCAATCGCTCATCGGCATTGTCCGCCCGCAGCGATAGACGGAACTCGGCGCGCGACGTGAACATGCGATAGGGCTCGCTCACCCCGCGCGTGACCAGATCGTCCACCATCACGCCGATATAGGCATCGGCCCGGCCCAGCACCACGGGATCGGCGCCCGAGGCCATGCGCGCCGCGTTGAGACCGGCGAGAATGCCCTGCGCCGCCGCCTCCTCGTAGCCGGTGGTGCCATTGATCTGCCCTGCCAGAAAAAGCCCCTTGACGCGCCGTGTCTCCAGGGACGGCTCCAGCTCCCGCGGGTCCACATGATCGTATTCGATGGCATAGCCGGGTTGCAGCACCCGCGCGTGCTCCAGCCCCGGTATGGTGCGCAGAAAATCATGCTGCACCGGCTCGGGAAGCGAGGTGGAGATCCCGTTGGGATAGACCGTATCGTCGTCCAGCCCCTCCGGTTCCAGAAAGATCTGGTGGCCGTCGCGTTCGCCAAACTTGACGATCTTGTCCTCGATGGAGGGGCAATAGCGCGGCCCCACCCCCTGGATCGCACCCGAATACATGGCCGAGCGCGTGAGGTTCTCGCGGATGACGGCGTGCGTCTGCGCCGTGGTGCGCGTGATGCCGCAGGCAATCTGCGGATTGACGATGCGTTCCGTCAGCAAGGAGAACGGCGTGGGCTCGTCATCCGCCTCCTGCCGCCCCATGGATGCCCAGTCGATGCTGCGCCCGTCCAGCCTGGGCGGCGTACCGGTCTTGAGCCGGCCGAGGGCAAACCCCGCCCGCTCCATGGACGCCGAAAGCCGCCTTGCCGCAGGCTCGTTCATTCGCCCGGCAGGGAACGTTCTTTCGCCGATATGAATGAGTCCGCGAAGGAAGGTTCCCGTGGTCAGCACCACGGCGCCGCACAAGATGCGGCGCTCGCCGGAAAGGACGACATGGCTGATGCGGCCGTTCTCGATGCCCAGCGCATGCGCCTCCGCCTCGATAACCGTCAGATTCTCCTGCTCCGCAATCGCCGCCTGCATGGCCTGCCGATAAAGCTTGCGGTCGGCCTGTGTGCGCGGGCCGCGCACGGCCGGCCCCTTGCGCCGGTTGAGAAGGCGGAACTGGATGCCGGCGGCGTCCGCCACGCGGCCCATCAGCCCGTCCAGCGCATCGACCTCGCGCACGAGCTGGCCCTTGCCGATTCCACCAATGGCGGGATTGCAGGACATTGCCCCGATCGTATCGCGCCGCAGAGTGACCAGCGCCGTCCGCGCGCCGAGGCGCGCCGCAGCAGCGGCGGCTTCGCATCCGGCATGCCCGCCGCCGATCACGATGACATCGAACGATTCTGTCATGGAGGCTCCTTTCGCGCTGTCAGATGCGCGCTTCGCATCCACTCGTCAAGCCTCTTCGCACCCGGATGTTTCACGTGAAACGGTCGTTCACCCAAACGAAGTGTGGGATGGCGTGTTTCACGTGAATCATCGGTGCAGGTCTCTTGGCCCGTGTTTCACGTGAATCATTTGCCGATGCAGAATGTCGAGAAGATGGTGTCGAGAAGATCGTCCACGTCGATCTCGCCGCTGATGCGGGCCAACGCGTCCGAGGCCAGGCGCAGATGCTCGGCCCGCAGTTCCAGTGCTTCGCTCTCGCGCAGCGCCTCTTCGAGGGTCATGGCAGCCTCTTGCAGCAGCGCCACATGGCGGGCTCGGAACGGCAGCGTGTCGCCGGCGCGCGCCATGTGGGCGCTGGTTGCCTCCCGCAGAAGGTCCGTCAACGCCTCAAGACCATCTCCCGTAAGCGTGGACAGGAGGCAGTCGTAGCGGCGCGCAGGCGGTCGCCCGGCCAGCAGGTCGCTCTTGCTGCCGACCCGAATCACCGGCCTTCGCGGAAGCCCGCCGAAAGTGACCGGGCTCGCTGCATCCTCGAGAAGAAGCACGAGGTCGGCATCCTCCGCCCGCTGCAGCGAGCGTTCGATCCCGATCGCCTCCACACGGCCCTGCGCCTCGCGGATGCCGGCCGTATCGGTGAGGATCACCTTCATGCCTCCAATGTCCATGTGGACCTCCAGCACATCGCGGGTGGTGCCCGGCTCGTCGGTTACGATGGCGACGTCGCGCCGCGCCAGCGCGTTGAGCAGGCTGGACTTGCCAGCATTGGGCGCGCCCAGGATCACCACGCGAAAGCCCTCCCGAATGATCTCCGCGTCCCGATATGCGCCCGCATGGGAGAGAATGTCGTCGCGCAGCTTTTCCACCTGCGGCCACACCGTCGCGGCCACCGAACCCGGGACATCGGATTCGTCCGCGAAATCCAGCTCCGCCTCGATCATCGCGCGGGCATGGATCAGCGTCTGCCGCCAACCCGCGTAAAGGCGGCGGTGACGTGCGTCCGAATTGGCGAGCGCAAACCGGCGCTGTGCCTCGGTCTCGGCGGCAATCAGATCGGAGAGCGCCTCGGCACCCGTCAGATCAAGCTTGCCATTGAGAAAGGCCCGCCTGGTAAACTCGCCCGCCTCCGCTGCACGCAGGCCCGGAAACGCCGACAACGCGCCCAGAACCGCCTGCACCACCGCACGCCCGCCATGCAGATGCAGCTCGGCGCAGTCTTCGCCGGTAAAGCTTGCCGGTCCCGGAAAGAACAGGCAGAGTCCGCGGTCGAGAAGCGCGCCTGCCTGATCGCGGATTGCGCCGAGCCGGGCACGACGCGGCGGCGGCAGCGCGCCCGTCATCGCCTCCAGCACCTGCCGTGTGTCGGGACCGGAAAGACGCACCACAGCCACGCCGGAGGGCAACGTGCCGCTCGACAAGGCGAAGATCGTCTCCCGGGCCTGCATTTGATTCGCCATGCTTTGCGCCCTACCTTTCCTCTGATCACATATGGAGAGTCAGTCTTGATCCTGCCCGCGAGAAACCTGCTCGGCGACGAGACCAGCCCCTATCTTTTGCAGCACAAGGACAATCCCGTCCACTGGCGACCCTGGTCGCGCGCAGCGCTGGACGAAGCGGCCGCCGAGGCCAAGCCCATTCTGCTCTCCGTGGGCTATGCCGCCTGCCATTGGTGTCATGTCATGGCGCATGAATGCTTCGAGGATGCGGAGGTGGCGGAGGTCATGAACCGTCTCTTCGTCAACATCAAGGTGGATCGGGAGGAACGGCCGGACATCGATCAGATCTATATGGCGGCCCTGCAGGCAACCGGAGAGCAGGGCGGCTGGCCGCTTACCATGTTCCTCACGCCGGAAGGCCGGCCCTTCTGGGGCGGCACCTACTTTCCGAAGAAGCGGCGCTTCGGTCGGCCCGGCTTCATCGATGTCCTGAATGCCGTGCACACCGCCTGGCAGGAGAAACAGGCCGAGATCCGGCGCAGCGCCGAGGCGCTGGCCGCCCATGTCGCGAGCCGACTGGCCCCCAGGGAGCCCGAGGGCGCGACCTCGGAGATGGCGGACATCCCACCGCCCCTCCACGAACTTGCTGGCAAGATTGCCGCCCTCATGGACAGCGAGACGGGTGGCCTGCGTGGGGCGCCGAAGTTTCCGAATGCCCCGTTTCTTGAAGTTCTCTGGCTCGACTGGCTGGAAAACCGCACCGCTGCGCACCGAGACGCGGTGCTTACCACGCTGCGGCATATGCTTTCCGGCGGTATCTATGATCACGTCGGCGGCGGTCTCGCGCGTTACTCGACGGATGCGCAATGGCTGGTCCCGCATTTCGAGAAGATGCTGTACGACAATGCCCAGCTCGTGCGCCTTGCGGGCTTTGCCTACGCGGAGACGGGCGATCCATTGTTTCGCATGCGAATCGAAGAGACCGTCGGCTGGCTTCTGCGCGAGATGCGGGTCGATGGCGGCGCCTTCGCCTCCAGTCTCGATGCCGATTCGGAGGGTGAAGAGGGAAAGTTCTATCTGTGGCGGCACGAGGAGATCGAGCAGGTTCTCAGCGAAGATGCAGGGTTCCTGATGGATGTCTACAGTCTGTCTGTGCCGGAGGGTTGGGAAGGTGATCCCATCCTGCACCGCTCGCAACGGCCACAGGCACTGCCGCCCGATCAGGAACGGCGCCTGCGCGCCCTGCTCGACCGCCTGTTGGCCGCTCGCGACAGGCGCGTCCGCCCGCAGCGGGACGACAAGGTTTTGGTGGATTGGAACGGCCTCGCCATCGCCGCGCTGACCATGGCCGGCCGGCAGTTCGACCGGCAGGAGTGGATCGGGGCGGCCTGCGCGGCCTATCGTTTCGTTTGCGAATCGATGGTCGATGACCGTCTTCCGCACAGCATCCGCGCCGGGCGGCGTCATTTCCCGGCCCTCGCCTCCGACTACGCGGCCATGATTTCGGCGGCCATCGCCCTGCATGGCGCGTTGCAGGACGATCGCTATATCGCGCAGGCGCGGCATTGGGCCGAAATGCTGGAAACCTGGCACGGCGCCGGCGAAGAGGGCGGCCACTTCCTGACAGCATCGGACAACGCCGATGTTCCGATGCGCATTCGCGGCGACGTGGACGATGCCGTTCCCTCCGCCACGGCGCAGATCATCGTCGCGCTGACACAGCTTTCCATGGCCACGGGTGATCACGTTCTCTACGAGAAGGCGGTACAGAGTGCCGAGGCCGCCTTGGCGCGCGCCCTGCGCCAGAGTCACGGCCAGGCTGGCATCGTACACGCCGCGGCCCTCGCCAGCCGGCCCATGAAGTTGCTCATCAACGACGCGACGCGCGACAAATTCGTTCCGGTTGCGAATCGAATAAGCGATCCCAGGCGCGTCGACATCCTCCTGGGACCGCGGGAAACACCTGCCGAGCGCGCGGCGGATATCGCCATAGACCGGTCGATGCCGGGCGCCTGGCTGTGCGTCGGCCCCACTTGCCTGCCGCCGATCCGGGATCCTGCGGTTCTGGAAGCCACCCTGCGCTCTGCCAGGCAACCGCAATAGGCGAGGCCTGCCGGCAGGCGTCAGGTGTTCATGGAATCGAAGAACTCGGCGTTGCTCTTGGTCTGCTTGAGCTTGTCGATCAGGAACTCGATGGCATCCGTCGTGCCCATGGGCGCCAGGATGCGGCGCAGAACGAAAATCTTCTGCAGATCCTGCCGCGGAACCAGGAGATCCTCCTTGCGCGTGCCGGACTTGAGGATGTCCATGGCGGGGTAGATGCGCTTGTCGGCGACCTTCCGGTCGAGCACGATCTCGGAGTTGCCGGTGCCCTTGAACTCCTCGAAGATCACCTCATCCATGCGGCTGCCGGTGTCGATCAGTGCGGTGGCGATGATCGTCAGAGAGCCGCCTTCCTCGATGTTGCGCGCCGCGCCGAAGAAGCGCTTCGGGCGCTGCAGCGCATTGGCGTCCACACCGCCGGTCAGCACCTTGCCGGAGGACGGCACGACGGTGTTGTAGGCCCTGCCGAGGCGCGTGATCGAATCAAGCAGAATGACCACATCGCGGCCATGCTCCACCAGCCTCTTGGCCTTCTCGATCACCATTTCCGCCACCTGCACGTGGCGGGTCGCCGGCTCGTCGAAGGTGGAGGAGATCACCTCCCCCTTCACCGAGCGCTGCATGTCCGTCACCTCTTCCGGTCGCTCGTCGATCAGGAGCACGATCAGATAGCACTCTGGATGGTTGGTGGTGATCGAATGGGCGATGTTCTGCAGCAGCACGGTCTTGCCGGTGCGCGGCGGCGCCACGATCAGCCCGCGCTGTCCCTTTCCCAGCGGCGCCACAAGGTCGATCACGCGCGCGGAAAGGTCCTTCGTCGTCGGGTTCTCGATCTCCATTCTCAGCCGTTCCTGGGGATAGAGCGGCGTGAGATTGTCAAAGTGGATCTTGTGACGAATCTTCTCGGGATCCTCGAAATTGATCGAGTTGACCTTGAGGAGCGCGAAATAGCGCTCACCCTCCTTGGGGCTGCGGATCGGGCCTTCCACCGTGTCGCCCGTCTTCAGCGAGAAACGGCGGATCTGCGACGGCGAGATATAGATGTCGTCCGGGCCGGGCAGATAGTTGGCCGAGGCGGAACGCAGAAAGCCGAAGCCGTCCTGGAGCACCTCGACAACGCCGTCGCCGATGATCTCGATATCCTGGGTCGACAGCTTCTTGAGAATGGCGAACATCAGCTCCTGCTTGCGCATGATGCTGGCGTTCTCGACCTCGAGCGATTCGGCAAACGCAATCAGATCGGTCGGCGTCTTGCTCTTGAGCTCCTGTAGTTTCATTTCCTGCATGGTTGCGGACTCTGGATAGATCATGGAAAGCCTGAGGAATGGCTGGGGTGCTGGTGGGCACCGGCAGCGTCCGGGACAACGGAAGAAACGGCGCCGGACTTGAAAGGAAGGAAAGGCCCTTTTATCGCCACGCTGGACAAAGAGCAAGGCGCCTTTTTCGTTCCATCACCGTCTGCCGCCGCCGGGAGCGGCGTTTCCCCGAGGCTAGAACGGCTTGACCACCACCAGAATGACGATGGCGATCATCAGCACCGTCGGTATCTCGTTCACCATGCGCCAATGCCGCGCCGGCCTGGTGTTGCGGTCGGCCGCGAACAGCCGCACGGCCTTGGCGAGATAACCGTGAACCGCCGACAGCAGGACAACCGCTGCCAGCTTGGCGTGCAGCCAGCCGCCGGAAAAGCCGAACCCCTTCCATGCCAGCCACAGTCCCAGCACCCAGGCGGCAATCATGGCCGGATTGATGATGAAGCGCAGAAGGCGCCGCTCCATCACCTTGAAGGTCTCGCTCTCGCTGGAGCCGGCGCGCACCCCGGCATGATAGACGAAGAGCCGCGGCAGATAAAGCATGCCCGCCATCCATGAGATGACGGCGATCACGTGAAGCGCCTTGATCCAGAGATAGAGCGCCGGCGGCACCGCGGCGAACAGAACCGCCGTCAGGACAGCGGCGATGCCGAGCGAAAGGACGGCCCGTCGCCAAGCGCCTGCTGTATCCGTCTCCCGCGTCATCGTTCAGCCTTTCGTACACGCCTGACCATGGCTTCCACGTGCTCGACCGGCGTCTCCTGCGCGATGCCGTGGCCGAGGTTGAAGATCAGCGGCCCTTCGCCCAGCGCCGTCAGAATGGCGTCAACACCCTCTTCGAGCGCCCGCCCTCCGGCCACCAGCCGCATCGGATCCAGATTGCCCTGCACCGGGCCTTCCCTCTGCAGGCCGCGCGCCTGGGCGAGCGGCACCGTCCAGTCAAGGCCCAGCGCGCTGACCCCGGTTTGCCGGCGGTAGGCAGCGTAGTGAGCGCCGGCACCGCGCGGAAACCCGATGATCGGCACATCCGGGTGGCGCGCGCGCACCCGGCGCACCATCTCCGCCACCGGGCGCACGCACCATGCCTGGAAGCTCGCATCGTCCAGAACCCCGGCCCAGCTGTCGAAGATCTGCACCGCATCCGCGCCAGCCTCGATCTGGCGCGACAGATATTCCGCCGAGCACACAGCGAGACGGTCGAGAAGGCGTTCCATCGCCTGCGGTTCGCGATGCCCGAACAGCCGAGCCGGCGCCTGATCCGGCGTGCCGTGCCCGGCAATCATGTAGGTCGCCACGGTCCACGGCGCGCCACAGAAGCCTAGAAGCGCGGTCTCCTCCGGCAGTTCCTCGCGCAGCCGCCGCACCGTCTCGTAGACGGGCGCCAGCCTTTCATGAAAGCGCTCGCCCTGCAGGCGATCGACCTCCCCGGCGTCCAGCGGCGTCATCACCGGCCCCACACCTTCCTCGAAGCGCAGGTCGCGGCCCAGCGCCTGCGGCACCACCAGGATGTCGGAGAACAGGATGGCCGCATCGAACCCGAAACGGCGAATCGGCTGCAGCGTCACCTCGACAGCCAGATCGGGTGTGTAGCAAAGATCGAGAAAGCTTCCTGCCCGTTGCCGCGTCTGCCTGTATTCCGGCAGATAGCGCCCCGCCTGGCGCATCATCCAGACAGGGGGCGGGAAGACCGCCTTCCCTTTCAGCACTTCGAGAAATGTCCGCTCCGTCACCAGCCGGCCTCCTGGAAACCAAAAATTAATGAATCCAAGAATAGGATTCTTTTGATTCTGAGAGTCTGTTTGAAGTGTGGATTAAAGCCTGTCCACGCTTGTCGCATATCTGCGATTGAGCATTTTGCCGCGCCGCCTTTCCATACAATGGGGAAAGTTCCGGTATCCGGTCCATATCGCCAAGCAGAATCAAGCGGATGAATGTTCGCGCGCGGCCCCGGTTGCCGCGCTCTCCTGTGGACAGGATTCTTTCTCCACACAGTTTTCTACAGGTGCAAAACCCTGTCCTCAGCGGCCTTGGCTGTGGATGGAAAGGCCGCTTTTCCCCTGCCTCCGTCTCGCCATCCGCCGGCGGGCGCGTTATCAACAGGTCTTCACAGTTTCGGGAACGGCCGGTGTGCACAAAAAGCAGAGCTTCTTTCACCTGCATCTTATTTCCGACGCCACGGGCGAAACCCTGCTCGCGGCCGGTCGCGCGGCTGCCGCGCAGTACAAGAACGCCCGCGCCATCGAGCACATCTATCCCCTGATCCGCACCGAAAAGCAGCTCGAGAAGGTTTTTGCCGAGATCGACGAGGAGCCGGGCATCGTGCTCTATACCATCGTCGATCAGGCACTGGCCCGCCGCATCGACGAGCGCTGCCAGGCCATGGGGCTGCCCAGTGTCTCGGTTCTGGAACCGGTGCTCACCGTCTTCCAGTCCTATCTCGGCACACCGGCAGGCCGCCGCATGGGTGCACAGCATGTGCTGGATGCCGAGTATTTCCGCCGCATCGACGCCCTGAACTTCACCATGGAGCATGATGACGGCCAGCTTCCGCACGATGTGGACGAGGCCGACATCGTCCTGGTCGGCGTATCGCGCACGTCGAAGACGCCCACCAGCATCTATCTGGCCAATCGCGGCATCAAGACGGCCAATGTGCCCATCGTTCTCGACGTGCCGCTGCCGGAAGGCCTGATGCGGGCGAAACATCCCCTGATCGTCGGCCTTGTCGCCTCGGTCGAGCGCATCGCCCAGGTACGGCAGAACCGGCTGTTGTCGAATGCCGCCACGGCCGACAATTTCGATGCCTATGTCGACCGGGCTACCATTGCCCGAGAGCTTGCCTATGCCCGCCAGCTCTGCAGCCGCCACAACTGGCCGTTGATCGACGTGACGCGCCGTTCCATCGAGGAAACCGCCGCCGCCATCCTGGCCCTGCGCGGCAAGCCGTGGTGACTGGAAAAGTGACTGGAAAGAAGATCATGCCGGAGAAGATCGAGACCATCATCCTCGCCTCCACGAGCCCCTTTCGCCGAAAGCTTCTGGAAAATGCCGGCCTGTTGGTGCGGCCGGTGGCACCCGGGATCGACGAGCGCGCGCTGGAGGCACCGCTGAAAGGCACGGGTGTCTCGCCTGTGGATGTGGCCCGCATCCTTGCGGAAGCCAAGGCGGTGGAGGTCTCGCGGCGCCACCCCGGCGCCTGGGTGGTCGGTGGCGACCAGACGCTGTCGCTTGATGATCGGATTTTCCACAAGCCGACGGACATGGAAGGCGCGCGCCGCCATCTTCTGGCGCTGTCGGGCAGGACACACCATCTCAACAGCGCCGTGGTTCTGGCGCGCGGCGGCGAGACCGTCTGGCACCATGTGGAGACGGCCTCGATGACCATGCGCCGGCTCGATCCCGGTTTCATCGGCCGCCATCTGGCGCGCGTGGGCGAGAAGGCGCTCGCAAGCGTCGGCGCCTATCAGGTGGAGGGCGAGGGCATCCAGCTTTTCGAGCGCATCGAGGGCGATTACTTCACCATTGTCGGCGTTCCGCTTCTGCCGTTGCTCGGCAAGCTGCGCGACCTGGGGGCGATCGATGGCTGAAGTCCCGCTTCGCGCCTTTGTCTGCGGCCACCCGGTCGCCCATTCGCGCTCTCCGCTCATCCACGGCCACTGGCTGGCCGAACACGGCATCGCCGGCTCCTACGAGCGGCGGGACGTGGCGCCGGATGCCTTGCCGGCCTTTCTTCGCCAGCTTGCCGCGGGCGGCTATGTCGGCGGCAATGTCACCATTCCCCACAAGGAGGCGGCCCACCGGCTGGTCGCGTGGCGTGACGAAGCGGCCGAAATTATCGGTGCGGTGAACACGCTGTGGTTCGAGGATGGCCGCCTGTGCGGCGGCAACACGGATGCATATGGCTTTGCCGCCAATCTCGATGCCGGCGCTCCCGGCTGGGGTGCGGGTGGCATCGCCACGGTGCTCGGTGCCGGCGGCGCCGCGCTCGCCGTCGTCCATGCGCTTCAGGAGCGGGGCTTTACCGACATTCGCATTGTCAACCGCACGCTCTCGCGGGCCGAGGCCCTGGTGCACCGCTTCCGCGGCGGCACGAGCGCCCATGGCTGGGAGGCGGTGCCCGAGCTGCTCGCCGATACGGCGCTTCTGGTCAACACGACGTCGCTCGGCATGCACGGCGCGCCTGAAGCGGCGTTGGATCTCGATGCCTTGCCGCAAAAGGCCATCGTCACGGACATCGTCTATGCGCCGCTTCGCACACCGCTTCTGGCGGCGGCCGCGCGGCGCGGGCTTGCCACCGTCGATGGGCTTGGCATGCTTCTGCACCAAGCCGTTCCAGGCTTCGAGCGCTGGTTCGGGGTGCGGCCCGAGGTTACCGACCGGCTGCGGGAGATCGTGGTGGCAGATCTGGAGAAAGACGCGTGATCGTCCTCGGTCTCACCGGCTCCATCGGCATGGGCAAGTCCACCACGGCGCGCATGTTCATGGAGGAAGGGGTGCCGGTGCACGATTCCGACGCCGCCGTGCACCGCCTCTATGCCGGAGCGGCAGCCCCGGCCGTGGAAGCCCTTTTCCCCGGCACGGTGGTCGACGGCGCCGTCGACCGGAGCCGCCTTGCCGAGGCCGTCATGGGCCG
>NZ_JAODNW010000062.1 GCF_025398255.1 Chelativorans intermedius
TTCGCCGTCGCATTCGGCGAAAGGTTCGTCAGCCAGTGACGGAAACGGGCCTCAGGCACAAAATATCCGACAGTCCCGCTTGAGATCATTCGCATCGTCGAGCGGTCCCACCTGCCAACGAAGCGCACGCTGGCCATGCTCGGCATCCCGCGGACCACGTTTTACCGCTGGTACGACCGGTACATCGCCCTGGGTGAGGCGGGTCTCGAGGATCAGCCCTCGCGCCCCGGTCGCGTCTGGAACCGCATCCCTGACACCGTCCGCCAGCAGATCGTGGATCTGGCCCTTGAGGAGCCCGAGCTGTCGCCGCGGGAGCTGGCTGTCCGGTTCACCGACACGCAGCGCTACTTCGTCTCCGAGGCCAGCGTCTACAGGCTCCTGGTCGCCCACGACCTCGTCACCAGCCCCGCCTTCGCGATCATCAGGGCCGCCGACGAGTTTCATGAGAAGACGACCGGCCCGAACCAGCTCTGGCAGACCGACTTCACGTACCGTGCGCCTCGTCCCGGATGGTCCGGGGTGCATATGTCTGGAATGCATTGAGAAAGGAGGAACCGGAGAATGCCTGCTCCCTGCTGTGAGGGGGGCGTGAGCCCAAGCGGCGGTGACCTGTCGTCAACTGGCAGGGTGACGTAGCCCGCAGGTAAAGGGGATTGAGGCGAAGCCGTTACGCCGAGATGGTTCCCGAGGCTGTAGCACTGGAAGGTTGAGGAATACGAACCGGTTAATCCGCATCCGAGGGCTGAAATGTCGCCTTCGCCTACACGGCTTAACAGGCGGAATGCCGATGGAGCGCTGGACAGGTAAGTCAGCGGCTTTGAATGCGAGCGTATATGTAGGCCGTTCGCAGGAGGTCATGGGGAGAACGCAGCCAGACCATGACATCGGCATCGACTTGCGGGACGCAAGGACAAGGACTGCGACCGGCAACCTCCCCAGTGCGTGGAATGTCCAGCATATGAACGAGGGAAGGCATGATGGAATGCCCACGATGTTCTGCGTCGCAAGGGAGTTGACCCTGATGTCCATCATGCTGGCGGAGTTCCCGTAGTAGTCCGCGGCAGGGAAAGCCTGCCACATGGCGAAGGGGAACAGTTCAATCTGCTTGGAGTGCAAATTACCTGACCAAATGAGGTGAAGACCTTTGATAATCAGCGAAATGCAGCACAAGCTCGCAACATGGGCCGAGGCCGATCCGAACCGACGGTTCGATCGTCTTCTCCGGCTCATTGCCGATCGGGAATGGCTTGCCGAGGCCGCCCGGATCGTTCTGGCGTCAAGTGGCGCCCGGACCCCGGGCATTGACGGAATGGACAAGCGACGGATGCAGGCCGGGCTGGATCACCATCTGGCCGACCTGCGGACAAACCTGCTGAAGGGCACCTATCGCCCGAAGCCGGTCAAGCGGATCCATATCCCAAAAGCCAATGGCAAGCTACGACCGCTGGGTATACCGACCCTGACAGACCGCATTGTCCAACGCGCCATGCTGATGGCCATGGAGCCGATCTGGGAAAGCGACTTCCATCGCTGCTCCTATGGCTTCCGGCCGGAACGCAGCGTGCACCATGCCGTCCGCACCGTGAAGTTGCAGCTTCAGGATGGCACGGACACGACGAGGGGCCGCTGGATCATCGAAGGTGATCTGGCGAGCTACTTCGACACCGTTCATCACCGGCTGCTTCTGCAATGCGTGCGGCGACGGGTGCGGGACGGACGGTTTGTCGATCTTCTCTGGCGCATCCTAAAAGCGGGTCACATCGACCGTGGCCTGTTTGCAGCGTCCAGTGAGGGTGTTCCGCAAGGCGGCGTGCTGTCGCCGCTCCTGTCCAACATCATGCTCCACGAGTTTGATGCGTGGCTGGAGGCGAAATACCTGAACCGGAAAGCCCGTAAGGATCGCTGGGCATGGAACTTCGGCATTCAGCAGGGCCGCCCCATCACGGTTCGAGAGAACCGGCAATGGAAACCTGCGATTGCCTATTGTCGCTATGCCGATGACTTCGTCGTCATCGTCAAGGGGACGAAGGTTCATGCCGAGGAAATCCGTGAGGAATGCCGGGCCTTTCTGGAAGACCGCCTGAAGCTGATGTTGAATATGGAAAAGACCCATATCACCCACGTCGATGACGGGTTCGTCTTTCTGGGGCATCGGATCATTCGCAAGCGAGGGTCGAACGGGCACATGTCCGTCGTCACGACGATACCCAGGGAAAAGGCCAAGGCGTTTGTTCGCAAGCTGACCGAGACCCTTTCCGGCAATCATGATGTTGGCAAGGTCGACATGGTGGACCGTCTGAACCGCCAACTGGCGGGATGGGCGGCTTTCTACAAGTTCACCGACTTCACAGCACGCACCTTCCGGCGCATCGACCATGTCGTGTTCTGGAAACTGGCGCACTGGCTGGCGCGAAAATATCGGTCACGCATCAAGCCCTTGATGCGGAGCTGGTATCGAGCGCCAGAGGCGGGCAAGGCGAAGACCTGGCTCGTCTACGGACGAAGTGAGCGTGGAGACCGCGTCGGCAAGGCGCTGCGCCGAATGGTATCGAGTCCAAAGGCGCAGTTCCGGTGGCGGAATCCGGAGACGAACCCATACGTCCTCCGGAGCGAAACCCGCAGCACCGTAACCTCACGCTATCATGATGTTGCTATGGCCATGGGCCAAGCTTGAATAGAGAGCCGTATGCGCTGAAAGGTGCACGTACGGTTCGGGGAGGAGAAGCGCACCAGCGCTTCTTACTCCACTGAAGGTCATAGGCTGGGGGTGGTTCTATCTCTCGACAATCCTCGACGACTACAGCCGCTACATCATCGCCTGGCGGCTCTGCACGACGATGCGCGCTGGAGATGTGACGGCGACCCTGGAGGACGCCTTGGCCGCGTCCGGCTGCGCCAGCGCCACCGTCACTCACCGTCCGCGGCTGCTCACCGACAACGGCTCATCCTATATCTCGGGCGATCTCGCTACCTGGCTCGACCAGGAAGGCATCGACCACGTTCGCGGCGCACCCAACCACCCGCAGACCCAGGGCAAGATCGAGCGCTGGCACCAGACGCTCAAGAACCGGATCCTGCTCGAGAACTACTACCTGCCGGGAGCCCTCGAGGAGGCGATTGCCGCCTTCGTCGAGCACTACAACCACCAGCGCTATCACGAGAGCCTCGGCAACCTCACCCCCGCCGACGTCTACTTCGGCAGGGCGGAAACCATCCTCAGCCAACGGAAGGAGATCAAGGCAAAGACGATCGAGATGCGCCGCTTGCTGCACCGTCAGCCCGCGGCATAAACTGAACCATCAACGAGCCAGAGCCTCCGTTCCCGCTCAGCTCCTCGTGTCCCAAATCATCTGACGACGGACAGCTCGCCAACTTCGCGGAGGTCGCCGAAATAGCGAACAAACTCATTCGGCACCTCGACGTGCAAACTGCCATCGGAGTCTTCCCCACAAGCCGACCCACCAACGGTATCGCTCGACCCTGATAAACACGGTCACGGGAGTTGCGCTCTCGCCACTGGTGATGCTGCCAACGCACTCATACCGCCCTGGGGTTGTCGAGAAATTCGCAAAGAACACGAAGGCCCCGGTCAGAAGCAGTCCGAGGTATGCAACATAGCGGAGGGCCTTCCACATTATCAGGCGCTTGCCGTGTCTGCCCAAGGGTCGATCACCTCGACACCGCAGCCTTCGAAATC
>NZ_JAODNW010000063.1 GCF_025398255.1 Chelativorans intermedius
GAGGGATTTCAGGCACTTACATCCTGCCGATTGGCCACACATGTGGTATACACGGAGGCATGGAACGGGTGTCTGATAAGCTTCATCTGCAAAAGCGCGGCAACGTTTGGCACTACTATCGCCGCGTTCCCAAAGACCTTGTCCCGGTTCTTGGGAAAAGGTTCATCAAGTATTCTCTCAAGGTGGCGAGTCTGTCAGAGGCGAAGCGGCTGAGGACGCTTGCCGACATCAAGACCGATGCGTTGTTTGCCTCGGCCGAAAAGGCACTGAGTGGCAACGGGCGTCCGGCCGATGTTCTGGCACCGAAAGATTTCTCCGTTGACATGCTCACCGAGTATGTTCGGGAAACCATTGAGCGTCTCGATAAGCGAAATGCAGAGCAACTTTCCCTCGATCCGCCAGAGAGCCGCGATCAACGGGAAGAGATTTGCATGAATACGGAGATTGGACTCCAGATACTCTCGAACCCGTCCGATCCTCGCCGTGACGAATGGGTCGATGGGTTGAGCAAGCGCATCTTGGCAGAGGCTGGGGTCGAGGTCGAAGTTGGCAGTGCCGACTATGTTCGCTTCAGCGAAATTGTGCGGCGAGGTCTCGTTGAGCTCAACCGGCGAAAGCTTGACCGGTACAATGATCGCTTCGACGTTCCCTTCCACGACAGCTTGTTCGATCCATCTCGTCCACCCGCCGTCACGTTCGCTGAGTTGGCCAAGACCTACTTGAAGGAGAAGGAAGAGGAATACGAGCTCAATGGCGTTTCCTTGAAACGTGTTGACAAAGTGCGCGCTGCCGTCGCGACGATCCGAGAGATCGTTGGCGATTCCTTGCCAGTCCACGCCATTGATGATGATATCGTGCAGAAGGTGCGCAGCACACTCGCGAGGCTCCCGGCCAATCGGGTCAAGCTCTATCCGAGACTTTCGATCCCCGTTGCCATCGAGCGGGCGGCGAGGCAGAACAAGCCGGTCCTCGCGCCCATTACGCAACGTGTCTATCTGGACGTGTTCCGGGACCTTTTGAAGGTTGCTGTTCGCAAGAAGCTACTTCCGAACAATCCCGCAGCAGATGTACGACCTCTGAAGAAAGACCCCGTTCCACTCGAAGAGAAACGGCTTCCCTGGACGAAGGAGCAGCTGAAAGGCTTCTTTGAGGGAAAATTCTATCGCAGCTGTGCTCCGGGCGGAAAGGGATACTCAAAGCCGGACTGGGCTTGGCGCTTTTGGCTACCGCTGATCATGCTGTTCACCGGCGCACGCCCCAATGAGATTGCGCAACTTGAAATTGGGGACGTTAAGCAGACGGTTGCCGGCACTTGGTATCTCGACCTCACAAATGGTGAGGATGAGGATGGCGGCAAGCGTCTGAAGACGGCTTCCAGCCGCCGCAGAATACCAGTGCATTCAGAGCTGATCCGTATCGGATTTCTGCAGTTCGTAGTTAAGCGTAAGAAAGAAGGGGTCAGCCAGCGACTCTTCCATGAGCTGACGCCGGATAAGTACGGTAACCTTGCTACTTACGCCACCCGCCGGTTCAACGAGCGGTTCATCGGCGAAGAGATTGAGCTTGGGCCTCGCCAATCCTTGTACAGCTTACGCCACAATGTTCGCGATGCCCTTAGGCGTGTGCATGCGCCCGAAGAAACGTTGCTCGCTGTGACAGGTTGGTCGCCCAGTGGGAAGGCTGTCAGTTACCAGTATGGCGATCCCGGAAACCCTGACCATCACATCTCGTGGGTGGCGAAGATAGCCTATGATGGACTCGACCTTTCGTTTCTCCACGTACCAAAGTCTTGTAGCATCTAGTGCGCGAACTTTTCTCCAGACCATCATTCGGCTTGGCTAAATTCGGAGTTCAACGCTTAAACTCATGACCAAGATGAATGGAAAGAAGCAGGATTTCGATTCCGAAACGCTAAGTATAAACTTAGATTGCTTGAAGGGAACAGCGAGGAAGCTTGCAGAGACGGTTCTAATTCATGCGGATTATGAATATGAGGGCTTCAAGTGGCTGTGCAGTACCTTTGGCAACATCGCTCAGCATCTTGGGGTAAGTGAAAAGACCATCAGAAGGATCGCCAGTAAACCACCCTTTCACTACATCACCCGGTACACACCCGAGGACGGCAAGCATATTCTCATAAAACTCGGTGTTGCCCCCTGCGAGACAGATTATGTGTTCAGGCTGCGCGCTGTCTGGGTGCGAGGCCTCGCTTACTTTAACGAAGCAGCCATCCAAGAATGGCCGATGGAGGTAAAGAAGGCGAAATATTTTGGCTTACCGTATGATCGTTTGCTGAAGCGAATCGAGAAGGCGAAGGAATGGGAACCCGTTCTGGAAAAGATAAAGGCAGGAAAGCGAATCTCCTTGAACGTCAAACCGCACGAAATTGGCCTTCTCCGTGAGTGCATACGACAATTGGACGACGATGTGTTCGATACTGTCGCCTTTCTTGCTTCATGGAACGGTTGGCACAGTTTCACTTCCTACCTGAAGGCGGCTGAACGTGAGGGATACTTTTACCACTGGCCAACCTTGGGTCCCATCGCACGAAATCCTGATATCGCCCTGCAGGCATATCTTGATGCTCTTCAGGAACAAGGAAACATCAGCATCGCCGAAAGTGCGAGGTTGAATGCAAAGATCGCGAAATTAACTCCTCCGACCTAGCCCGAATAATTCATGGCGGGTTGGCGGATGTGGCGCAAGCCGTTGAAATGACGTAGGATTTGGTTGTCGAAGCCGATCCGAATCATTTCCCGGAGACCACACCCGCCATGACCGATCCTACTCTGCCGCTGAGCGGTTTGTCATCTGTCGGCGGCAAGTCCGTCGTGGCCCGTTTCGACGGCGGCATGCTGTCGTCCGACAGCGGCGTCCTGGCTCTGGCCGAGGTCGAAAAGCGGCTGCGTGTGGCTGACCGTCTGGCGCGGTGCATCGACGATCCGCGCTGCCCGGACCGGGTCGTCCACAGCCTGGCGGACATGATCGGCTTCCGCATGAAGATGATTGCCGCCGGCTACGAGGATGGCAATGACGCCAACCGGCTGCGCTGCGATCCGGTCTTCAAGATGGCCCAGGATGCACTGCCTTCGGGTCGGGACCTGGCGTCGCAGTCGACGCTGTGCCGGCTGGAGAACCTGCCCGGCGTGCGCGAGCTGGTCGCGATGAGCCGGGCGATGGTCGACCTTTACTGCGCCTCGTTCCAGCAGGTGCCGAAGCGGATCGTGCTCGATATTGACGACACGTTTGATGCCGTGCACGGCGGCCAGCAGCTGCGCCTGTTCAATGCCCATCACGACGAATACGGCTTCCAGCCGATCGTGGTGTTCGATGGCGCGGGCCGGTTCGTCGGTGCGGTCCTGCGGCCGGCCCGGCGGCCGAGTGGG
>NZ_JAODNW010000064.1 GCF_025398255.1 Chelativorans intermedius
GATCATCTGACCGACGTGCAGATCTCGGAAAAGCTTCCCGTCCATCTACGCCACCTGCCGCTCGCCGAGGCCGCGTGAGGCCGCCATGTTCACATTCCCGATCATGGCCGTGCGTAAGGTCATCGCGCGCGGGGAAGCCGACGCGGCCGCCAATGGCGGCTTCCGCGATCCCTATTACGGCTTGAAACCCGGCCAGGGCGAAAAGCCCGGCCTGTGGCTCGTTGGCGACGAGGGCGTCTACATCATCTCAAACGGCAAGCTCGCCAATGGCGAGACACCGCTCGTCGTCTATTCCGCCGAATGCCACCCGAAGGGCAATCCGGATTGGTGGGACTACAAGCGCCGCCATTTCGGGGGCGATGTCGGCATCGAGTTCATCGACGCCGGCCTGCTGATCCCGAGCTTCAACCGGAATTTTGGCGCCACCCATCTGAGGGTGCAGCTCACCGAGCGCGACATCACGTTCGCGCTGATCACCCGCTGACCCCATCCCGAATCTGTCGCGAGCGTCGCGTCACCGGTCATCCCGGCGGCGGGCGGCCGCGCACCCCAACCACACGGAGAACTACCCATGCCCAATGACGACCCCTTCACGCTCGACCTTTTTGGCAACACCTCCCTTTCATCCGGCCTCGGTCTTGGCGTCACCACGTTCGGCACGACGATCGAACCGTCGGAGGATCACGAGGACGACGCGTCGGAAGTGCCGCTGCCCGTGGCCTCACAACGCCCCGGCAAGACCGCCGACAACGAACGTGGCGAGAACTTTCATCTCGTCGGCGATCGCGGTCTGGCCCGTGGCTGGAGGCAGCGCGCCCGGGACAATATCGCTGCCATCGCGCTCGCCCAGACGATCGAATCCGAAGCCCGTCCGGCGACGGTTGAGGAACAGGCGGCTCTCATCAAGTTCACAGGGTTCGGCGCTTCGGAACTGGCCAATACGGTGTTCCGGCGTCCGGGCGAGGAGGAATTTCGAAAGGACTGGCAGGAAATCGGCGCCGATCTGCAGGATGTCACCTCGGAGCAGGAATACGCTTCGCTCGCCCGATGCACGCAATATGCGCATTTCACGCCGGGGTTCATCGTCCGGGCCATCTGGTCGGGCTTGCTGCGGCTCGGCTGGCGCGGCGGCCGGGTGCTCGAACCCGGCATCGGCACGGGCCTGTTTCCCGCCCTGATGCCCGAGGACCTGCGCCCGGTCAGCCATGTCACCGGTGTCGAGGTCGACCCGGTCACGGCGCGGATCGCCCGCCTGCTCCAGCCCCGCGCCCGTATCGTCAATGGCGACTTCACCCGTACCGATGTGCCGGCGCATTTCGATCTGGCGATCGGCAATCCGCCCTTTTCCGATCGCACGGTCCGTTCGGACCGGGCGTATCGCGGCCTCGGCCTGCGGCTGCATGACTATTTCATCGTCAAGACCATCGACCGGCTGAAGCCGGGCGGGCTTGCGGCCTTCGTCACCTCCAGCGGCACCATGGACCAGGCCGATGCAGCGGCCCGGGATACGATCGCCAGACAGGCCGATCTTGTCGCCGCCATCCGCCTGCCAGAGGGCAGTTTCCGGGCCGAGGCCGGCACGAATGTGGTGGCCGACATCCTCTTTTTCCGGAAGCGCAGGCCAGACGACGCCGAGGGCGACATCTCCTGGCTGGAAACAGAAGAGGTCCAGCCTGCAACCGAGGATGAGGGCCCCATCCGGGTCAATCGCTGGTTCGCGCAGCATCCGGATCACGTGTTGGGGATTCATGCCACGACGTCCGGACCATTCGGCGAAACCTATACTTGCCTGCCCCGGCCCCATGTCGATCTGGAGCGGGCGCTTGGCGCCGCCATCCGTCTTCTTCCGGAAGTGATCTATGACGGCGAGCCGAAAGCCGTCGCTCCAGAAACCGATGCCGGCGATGCCCACGAATTCGATCAGCCTGAAGGGCAGGGCATCCGCGAGGGCAGCTTCTTTATCGGCAAGAACCAGGCGCTGATGCAGATGCGCGACGGTGAACCCGACACCATCACGGTGCGCAAGGGCCGTGCCGCTGAAGGCGTCTCCGACAAACAGGCCAGGATCATCCGAAAGCTAATCCCGATCCGCGACGCCGTGCGCGAGGTCCTCAAGGCTCAGGAACTTGATCAGCCCTTCAAGCAGCACCAGGTCAGGCTGCGCATCGCGTGGTCGAGTTTCGTGCGCGCCTTCGGTCCGGTCAATTCCACCACCGTATCGGTGAAGGAGGATCTTGAGACCGGCGAAGTCCGCGAAACGCACCGTCGTCCCAATCTCCAGCCCTTCCTCGACGACCCCGATTGCTGGCTCGTTGCCGCGATCGAGGATTACGACCTCGAGTCGAACACGGCGCGCCCCGGCCCGATCTTCACCCAGCGGGTGATCGCCCCGCCCTCGGCGCCGGTCATCACCGGTGCCGCCGATGCGCTGGCCGTGGTGCTAAACGAGCGCGGTCATGTCGATGTCGATCACATTGCCGAACTCATGCACGCCGATGTGGACACCGTCATCGCCGAGCTGGGTGATGCCGTTTTCCGCTACCCCGAGACCGGCCCGTGGCAGACCGCCGACGCCTATCTCTCGGGGAAGGTGCGCGACAAGCTCAAGGCGGCTGAAGCCGCTGCCGCCCTCGATCCGGTGTTCGAACGCAATGTCCGGGCGCTGCGAAATGTCCAGCCGGCCGACCTGAACCCGTCCGATATCACGGCGCGACTGGGCGCCCCTTGGCTTCCCGCCGCCGACATTGTCTCCTTCGTCAAGGAGATGATGGGCGTCGAAATCAAGATCCGCCACATGCCCGAACTCGCCTCCTGGACGGTCGAGGCACGACAGCTCGGGTATACCGCCGCGGGGACCTCGGAATGGGGCACGGATCGGCGGCACGCCGGCGAGCTTCTTGCCGATGCGCTCAACAGCCGGGTGCCGCAGATTTTCGATACCATCAAGGAGGGCGACAGCGAGAAGCGTGTCCTCAATGTGGTCGACACCGAGGCGGCCAAGGAGAAGCTCACAAAGATCAAGACGGGCTTCCAGACATGGATCTGGTCCGATCCCGACCGCACCGACCGGCTTGCCCGGGACTATAACGACCGGTTCAACAACATCGCCCCGCGAGCGTTCAACGGCGATCACCTTCAGCTTCCGGGCGCCTCGGGCGCCTTTTCTCTTTACGGCCACCAGAAACGCGGCATCTGGCGCATTATCTCGGCGGGCTCGACCTATCTCGCCCACGCCGTCGGCGCCGGCAAGACCATGACCATGGCCGCCGCAATCATGGAGCAAAAGCGGCTCGGGCTGATTGCCAAGGCGATGCTGGTAGTTCCCGGTCACTGCCTCGCCCAGGCGGCGCGCGAGTTCCTGGCGCTCTA
>NZ_JAODNW010000065.1 GCF_025398255.1 Chelativorans intermedius
GAGGCTGGTGCGCATGGCCGCTCCGCGGCGCGCCAGCGGCCTTGAAGGCTCCGGCCGCCGGTTTAGGACCGAAGCCAAAACCGAAGGGAGGCCGGCAGGGGGTGGCGTTCCACCGAAGCTGCCCCATGAAGGAAATGACGATGACCCGGGTCCGCATGCCCGTCATCCCGAGTGGCTGGACACCCCGGCATCCTGCGGCCGAACACTGCTGTCCTCACAATTCCTCCTGAGGATGGCGGTCGCACACGCCCGACGAGCGAGCTCCCGTGAAACGGTATCGATCGAGTCAGTTCCTTCGACGTATGGAAGGTATCAGCTGACCGGCGCCTTGCATGCGGGATCGGGGCCTGGACGGGCAAATCCGGGTCGTTTTTCCGCGCTTGGCTCTCGCGCGGTTCTCCATTCGGGAAACGGTGTTGCTCCCGGCGTGTAGTCGGCCGGAATCACCACAGGTGCCATCGATGCGGCGAGGTCTTCGCCGGTGACGGCCCAATCGACTATCGTGCCGGCCGCCGGAACAGCTGCTGCACAACGGTCGAACTGGTTCTCCAAAGCCGCTGCGACAGCCGAACGGGGACTGGCGGCTTGCGTGTCGACGAGGATGTGTACCGCGACGAGAAAGGTGGTCATCGGTTGGGTCTCCGTGCTGGATGATTGAAACGTGGCGCGCGGATCGAGACGAGCACCGCGCGCTTCCAGGCATCGGCGCCTGTGAAACGATGACGATGCCGCGTGTGTTGGACGACAAGACGGGGATGCGCGCCGTCCATCCCGAACGCAGCCCGCCAGCCGAAGCGGACCGCGATCGCTTTCCATGGGATGGACATCACCGCCCCCAGGTGACAAAGCTCGAGGGCCCGCCGTAAGAAGCGTGGCGCGCCGGATCGACGACGAAACCGAAACGGCCAACCTCGTACTCGCCGGCCGGGACCAGAAAGCGCCGGCGCTCGAGGCCATCACCACTGCCTCCACCCAGCGTGGCGATCACCTCAACGAAACCGTCGTGGTGCTCTGACCTGATTGCCGACACGACAACCCAGTCACCGGCATGCCGCGCCTCGAATGCCCGGCGATCCTTCTCTCGGGATTCGCCGGGCTGCAGAACGGTTCCGAAGATCGCCTCCCAGGCGTCCGGCCAGGAGTCCTTCAGGGTCTGCTCGGCACATCGCCGTTCGAACCCGGTGAACAGGTGCGGAAAGGTGATCGCAACGATCGCCCATTCGGCGTCTTCCTCGTACCAGCCGTCCCTTTTCCGGAGCCGGGAGTGGACACTGGCATTGCGACCGCCGGAGAGCTGGAAACCGCCATGTCCGGCAGTCGAATGGCAGACGATGCCCTCGGCAAAGACCGTCGCGCCCTGCGAAGGTCCCCACGGCGTGTGGGCCCGAGAGCGGATTTCCCGGCGGCCGAGCGCGCGCTTCTCTTGGCTGTGCTCGGCCTGCTCGAGCACACTCGCCCTGAAATCCGACTCGTCCGCGAGTTGGCCACCATGCCCGTAGAAGTCATTGCGGGCGAGTTCCGACAGCGGCCGGCGCGCGCACCAGGATGAGGCGAGAAAATACTGGCCGACGCGCCCCGGCAGCATGGCAAAGACAGTGTCATCGACGCGCGCCACGGGAAACCCTTGGGCGCTGATGCCGAAACGAACCTCCGACTGGTCGGGCGTTCCGCCCGAGCGAGGGTGCGATTGCAGGGACCGGATCATGCCGCTCTCCCTTCATGCGTCTCGCCGCTTCCGGAATCTGGTGGAAGGGCGGCACCGGCGGCGTCCAGCGCCGCGCCTGCGGCGCGAAGGCGAAATCGATGGGGTCGCGCCCCTCGACACGCCAGCGCACGGTCTCCCCCAACTCAAGAAGACCGAGCGCGGCCGCCGGCTCGCCCGCGGTGGTGAAGCTCTCGGTGAGCGACTGCTGCGTGAGATGGGTGATGCCGTCGACCGTGGTGATCGTGTTCCAATGAACATGGCCGGCGATGCAGACCACCGGAACGCGGGCCTGGGCGAGCACGGCGCGGGCGCGGGCGGCCTGCGGATAGGTGGAGGCGGCCGGATTGGCCTCGAAATAATAGTTGCCGACCTGCGAGTGGCCGGAAACGGGCACGTGGCTTGCCACCAGCAGCGGACGGTCGGCATTCTGTACGGTACGCGACAGCCACAGGATATCGGCCTCCGCAAGCTGGAAGCCACGATGATCCGGCCCCCGCCGGATGCGCGTGTCGGCACGCCACAGCGCGATGCGCCATTCGCCGATGTCCAGCGTCTGGTGGCCGAGCGCTTGACCCAGAATCTCTTCATTGTCTTCGACGGAGAGATGATCGCGGTCGTGATTGCCGTTGATGTGGCAGATCGGCGCCTCGACCGCCCTGAAGGCCTCGGCAACGTCGCGCTCAAGGCCAAGGTCTGTGTCGCGGTCGATATCGGAAATGCGGTCACCGAGGTCGAGCACCAGATCGGCGCGCGCGTCGTTGGCGAAGCGCGCGAAGTCTCCCATGAGATCGAGCGCGGCGTCGCCGCGCTTGGTCATGGATGGCGCGCCGTGGTGGATATCGGCGACGAGGCAGATGCGAACGGCCATGGGTTTAACCCTCTCTTGCGCGATGCGGGAAGCGCCGCGCCGCCGCTGTCGGGCGGCGCGGCAAGTGCCGGGTTCAATTGGTGGCAAAGGAGATGGAGCCGGCACGGAAGTCGAGCACATAGGGGATGTGCCCCGGCTTCGGCGCCCAGTTCACGCCCTTGCGCATGGCCCAGGATTCATAAGGCCGGTAGAGCGGCAGGACGGGCGGATCGGCCTTGATGCGGTCCATCAGCTCGGCATAGGCCGCCTTGCGCGCCTCCACGTCCTTGGAGAAGCGGAAGCGCTCCCAGATCTCGGCATATTCCGCATCCGTATTGAAGCGGCCTTCCGATTCCGAAGGGCCTGACCTGCCCCTTTTTTCAGGGCCACTCGTAAGTCGAGCCTGTTCTCCTTTTGTGTGCCATCATTCGGCGGCGTG
>NZ_JAODNW010000066.1 GCF_025398255.1 Chelativorans intermedius
GCGATCAAAGCCCGGTCGATCCGCAGCCTCTGCGGGCGGGGATGAGACTTGCGCGACATGGCTCACGCCGCCCTCCGTTCCGGCGTGGCGGCGGCCTTGACAAGCTGTCGGATCGCGCGCTTGTTGAACCGGAAGGAGATCAGCGCCGAGGCGTGGTAGCGGGTGAGCCCGTAATCCTGCCGCTGCTCGGGCGAGAGGTATTGCAGCTGCTTCTCGGTGGGCGCCTGCCGCAGCCAGGCGCGGGTCTTGAAGGCGCTCTCGTCGCTCTCGTGCGCGTTCAGCCAGTCATCGGCCTGCGCAAGGCAGACCGCCCGCTCGCCTATCCCGAGAAGCCGGGGCTGCGCGCCCCGCCGGCCGCCGACCGCATACCAGAGCCCGTCCAGCCAGAAGATGCCGCCCCAGGCCGTGAAGCCCGTGGCCATCAGCGCCGCCTCGTCTCCGAAGAGATCGACCCATTGGAAGCTCGACCGCTTCAACAGGTCGATTTCGGTCATGACCACGCTTTCGAGCGGCGGCGCCCCGTCGCTCAGGAACTCGTATCCACAGATCGGGCATTGGCGGGCTGCGAGCGGGACCGTCGCCTCGCATTCCGGGCAGGTCTTCGTCGGCGCGACGCACGGTGTCGGATCGCGGCCGTCGAGATCGACGTCCTGCTCCAGCGTGCCGTGGGTCAGGCTCGACGTTCCGAAATCCAGCACCACGCAGTCGGTCTTGACGATGCCGGGATGTTCCTCGGGGTCGACCGTGCGCAGGCCTCGCCCGACCATCTGGATCATGGTGGATTTGCAGGATGAGGGGCGCAGCAGCACCACGCAGGAGGTCGGCGGGTGGTCGAAGCCCTCAGTGAGCACCGAGACGTTGACCAGCACGGCGATCTCGCCCGAGGCATAGGCAGCGAGGATGTTGCGGCGCTCGTCGGCGGAAAGCTCGCCATGGATCAACCCCGCCGGGATGCCCGCCGCGTTAAAGGCCTCGGCAACATGGGCCGCATGGGCAACGGTCGAGCAGAAGACGATGGTGGGGCGACCGGCGGCTTTCTCTCGCCAGTGGCGGATCACCTCGTCGGTGACCGGCGCGCGGTCCATGATGTCGGCGACCTCGTTCATGTCAAAATCGAGGGCGGTCTTGCGGACCTTTTGCAGCTGCTCCTGCACGCCCACGTCGATCACGAAGCTGCGCGGCGGCACCAGGTGGCCCGAGGCGATCAGCTCACCCAGCCGGACCTGGTCGGCCACGTTGTCGAAGACCTCGCGCAGCCCTTTCCGGTCGCCGCGATTGGGCGTCGCCGTGACGCCGAAGATGCGGGCCTCCGGGTTGGTGTCGCGGACGCGGTCGACGATACGGCGATAGCTGTCGGCCACCGCGTGATGCGCCTCGTCGATCACCAGCAGGTCGAGCTTCGGCATCGTGGCGAGATTGGAAGCCCGCGACAGCGTCGGCGCCATGGCGAAGGTGACCTGGCCCGACCAGTCCTTCGTGGCGGCATCGACCACCGAGGTGGTGATGCTGGGATTGACCCGGCCGAACTTCTCCCGGTTCTGGGCTGTCAGCTCGTCGCGATGGGCCAGAACGCAGGCCTTTGCGCCGCCCGCGACCATTTCACCCGCAACGGCGGACAACATGATGGTCTTGCCGGAATTGTGCGTGAGGGTGAAATCCCCCATCAGGTAGCGATGATCGCCATCGACCGTGAATCCGTGGTATTCGCCTTCGCCGACCGGATGCACGGTGAACCCGCAGCGCAGGACGTTCTTCTTCTGCTTGCGTGGCGGCGCCTGCTTGCGCAGCACCCGCGTCGGGATCAGGTCGAGGTCGCCCGAAATGTGAACACGGGTGTAAATGTTGCCACGAACCTCCTTCTCGGCAGAGGTTGCGAGAAACCCGAGGCTGCGTGCGACAAAGACCACGTCCCGGGCCAGTCGGGAAGATTTGCTGACGAACTCGAAACAGCGTCCGTTCACCAGGTGCCCATCCGTGTCGAGCAGGCCCGCAAGGATCGCATGGCGAACGTCCCGCGATCCCAGGCGATAGGCGTCGGGCAGAAACTTCTCGCCGGTGGTCCTTCCGTAAAGTCCGAGCTTGCGCAGTTGGTCGATCAGCGCGTTGTGATGATCGCGGTCATCGACGAAAAAATAGGTATTGGCCGCGTTGTCGGGCAGTTGCTCGCATCTGAGCCTCAGGCTCTGTCCGGCGGCGAACTTGTAGAGTGCATCGACGATTTCCACGTCCGGCGTGGTGATCGACACATTGCGGATGATGCTGCCGTCGCCGAGGATCACGCCAAGCATGTACGGGTCCAGGTCGGGTGTTTCCCTCTCGGGGAAATCCACGGGCATGCGCAAGAGCTTGTGCAGATGCCGGAAATGGTCAGACGCTGCGAGCCAATCGGCGATGCTGATATCGACAAGCTGACCTTCGCGGTTGGTCCCGCTTTTGTTGTGCCCTTCATTCGTGCGCACGAGCGTCAGGATGTGACCGAGATTGACCACGAAGGGATCGCCCTTCAGCGGCCGAACCTCGAACATCTGGTCCCGGCCACGATGCAGTTCGAGAACATGCCGAGGCGTGCTGCCCGGTCCCATGAGGACATCGCCGACCGCGATGTCTTCCACTGGCCTGACGGAACCGTCATGCATGAGGATCAACGTGCCCGGGGCATGGCATCCCGTGGGCGCGACGCCGAGCGTGTTGCCGTGCTTCGAGAGCGCAGCGAGGCTGCGCTCCACGAAGACTTTCTGGCGGGGACGAAGCCGCATCGGACGCCCCTCTACTCAGCCCAGGCCGGACGGCCCGGCACTGCCGGAGCAGTCTGCTGCTGCGGTGCCGCCGCCGGCTGCGGCGCGGGCGGCGATGGCGGCTGGTAGCCGTGGCCCGCCGTGCCCATGACCTGCGCATAGTCGCGATGGTCGGGCGTGACCGCCGCGCGGATCTCGTTCTTCTCCTCGCCCATCGCGTCGGTGCCGATGTCGATGCGCGCGACGAACTC
>NZ_JAODNW010000067.1 GCF_025398255.1 Chelativorans intermedius
GCATAGACCCGGCAGTCCAGCGCCTCGTTGCGCTCGCGCATCTTCTGCCATTCGAGCCTCGCGAAGCCGCGGCGGTTGCGCACCGTCACCAGCTGCTCGGCCGTCAACTGCCGGATCCACTCGCTGTCGGCCCAACCGGGCAGATGCACCGTGCCGGGTGGGAACGCGGCACCTTCCTCCAGCTCTTCCGCCGTCGGCCGGGCCAGCCGCAGGAAACGGTAAGTCTCGGCCTTGAAGGTCGACACCGCGACGGTCCACAGCCGCGCCCCGCGGCGCAGGCGCTTGCCACCCTCGGTCGCGTCTACGAAGGTCGGCCCCGAGACCGGGCTCGCCCGGTTGAAGCCTTCGAGCCCCTTGACCGGCGCCACCTGCGCGAAGCCGACCGAGCGCGCCCAGCCATAGACCGCGGCCGTCTCGTAGCCCGTGTCGATGGCGAGCCGCGCGAGGCCGAGTTCGGCGCCGCCGGCATGACGCCAGCTGCGGCCGAGCAGATCAGTCAGCGCCTCCCAGCTCTCCGGGCGCGCAGGGCCGCCCTCGATCACCACATGATCGACGAGCCAGCTTTCCAGCCCGCGGCCCCAGGCCCAGACATCGACCTCGATCCGGTCCTTCTGCACGTCCGCGCCGGCGGTCAGGAACAGCCCACCCGCAGGGACCGTGCCAGCCGGCCAGTCCTCCCGCCGTTCGGCGATGCGCTGCCAGTCCGGCGCCTCGCCCGTCTCGATCCAGGTCTCGCCGAGCGACGTGTTCACGAAGGTCTTCATCGCCTCGTCGCCGCCCGCCTTCGCCGAGAGGAAGCTTTTCACCATCGCCTCGAGCCGGACCCAGGGCGAGTAGATCTCGTTCAGGTGGAACCCGGCGATGCCGGAGAACGGCCTCTTGGCGATCCAGCGGCCTTTGCTTACAGCTGCCCACCGGACCTCGTCGGTCCAGGCGGCGTCGCAATCGGCGCAATGGTACCGCGCGGTCTCGGGCCGATGGCTGCCATCCGGCGCCTTGTCCCACCTCACCTGGCCCCAGGTCAGCACCTGCTCGGTGCCGCAATCCGGGCACGGCACCCGGAACTGCCGCTGGTCGCTTTCCTCGAAGGCCGTCTCGATCCGGCTCGCTCCCCGGATCGTGGGCGTCGAGACCAGCACGATCTTGCGGTTCCAGAAGGTCACCGTCCGCTTCTTCGCGAGGTTCACCGGATCGCCCTCGGCGCCCGCGCTGAACGGGTAGCGGTCCACCTCGTCGCACAGCAGGATCCGGATCGGCCGGCTCGCCAGCCCCGAGGGGGCGTTGGCGCCCACGATGGTCAGATGCCCGCCCGGAAACCGCTTGTGCAGGATCTTGTTGGTGCCGTCCCGCGACTTCGGGTCCGCGATCTTTCCCGCGAGGCAGGGCGTGTCCCGCGCCATCGGCGAGAAGCGGTCCTTCGACCAGGTCTCGGCATCCCGCTCGGTCGGCATCACCACCATGATCGGCGCCGGATCCTGGTCGATGTGGTAGCCCACGGCACAGAGTTGCGTCTCGGTCTTTCCGGTCTGTGCCGACGACATCACCACCACCGTCTCGACCCGGGCATCCGAGATCGCGTCCATGATCCCGCGCTGGTACTCCGCACGCGAGGTGCGCCAGCGCCCCGGTTCCGCGCTTGCCTCGGAACTCAGCCTGCGGTTGGCGTCCGCCCAGTCACTGATCGTCATCTCCGGCGGCGGGGTCAGCACCTTCAGCGCCGCGCGCACCGTCCGGTGCAGCACCGCCGTCCCCGGCAGGGTCAGCACCGATGTCTTCGTTGTCTTCTCGTTCGGGGCGCACATCGCTCTCCGCCAGCTCTTCCAGCGCCTCGCGGATGGCAGCCCTGATCACGTCGCGCACACCGGCCGGGCTCGCCTCCGCATGGACGGCCGGCGCGAGCCGGTCGGGCAGCGCGAGGAGCCGCGTGCGCAGCGCCGCGAGCACCACGATCCAGGCGGCCTCGACGTCCTCGGCCGCGATCACCGCGCCGCGCTTCTCCTCCGCCTCCATCTCCGCGAGATCGGCCCGCGCCCGGATGAACCGCGCGCGTTCCGAGGCGTAGTCCGGCGCGCCCGCCTGCGCCTTCGCCGCCTGGTCGCGGAGATAGCGCACATAGCCGCGCACCGACCCCACGAGGTCGTACTGCCCGCGCGTGGCCTTCGGGATCACGCCCTCCCGGCTCAGCTGCTGCACCCGTCGTTCCGAGAGATCGAGGAGCTTCGCGATCACCGCGATTGGCTGGGCGGGCGATGACATGAAGTGATCCCGGCGCTTCGATCAAAGCCATGAAATTGCGGCGATTGCACTGGATAAGCGAGCCCGGCGGAGCGAAGCTCAATCCAACGAAACGACGCACCGAAAGGAGACACCCCGATGACAACCGCCCGACTGAACCCGATCACCACCCCGCGCCACGAACTCCGCGCCGAGAAGGCCCGACGCAATCGCGAAGCCGCGCTCTCGGCCTTTACGGCCAAGAAAGCCGAGATCGACGAGATGCTCGCGCGCTTGGCACGCCTCAGCGACGACCAATTCAACTGCGCGCCCGACGAGGTCGGCTGGGCCATGGTCGGCACCCTTGAACACTACGCCAGCCTGCTGAAGCGCATCACCGACAGTGCCTTTGGCGAGGGCGAGTACGCCCGCTGATCTCCGGCCCAGCCGGAACTCCCGCCGCGCCAACGCGCGGCTCGGGGTCGTAGAAGGCGCCGCATGTCGCGGGCCTCGAACACGGAGACCCCAGATGACCAAGCTTTCCGACACGCAACTCGTGATCCTCTGCGCCGCCGCGCAGCGCGAAGACCGCAACGTCCTGCCGCTCCCCGGCTCGCTCCGCGGCGGCGCCGCCGCCAAGGTGGTCGGCGCGCTGCTCTCCCGCGGCCTGATCGCCGAGACC
>NZ_JAODNW010000068.1 GCF_025398255.1 Chelativorans intermedius
TCCCCGGCTCGCTCCGCGGCGGCGCCGCCGCCAAGGTGGTCGGCGCGCTGCTCTCCCGCGGCCTGATCGCCGAGACCGCGACCGACCAGTTCGCGAAGGCCGATACCGCGCTCAACCGCATCTGGCGCAACGACGAGGACGGACGCGCCATCCTCGTGCACATCACCGATGCGGGCCTTGCCGCCATCGGCGTTGAGCCGGAGGGCGGCGACAGCGCGCCCACGAGCGCTGACGCAGCATCGAGCGCGGAGGCCTCGCAGGACGCTCCCGCCGACGCCGCGCCCAAGGCGCGCACACCGCGCGCGGGCACAAAGCAGGCGCAGCTGATCGAGATGCTCCGCGCCGAGGGCGGCGCCACCATCGACGAGATCGCCACGGCCCTCGACTGGAGGTCCCACACCGTGAGGGGTGCCCTTGCCGGAGCCCTGAAGAAGCGTCTCGGGCTGACCATCACCTCCGAGAAGGTCGAAGGGCGCGGCAGGGTCTATCGCATAGTGCCCTGACTTGCCGCGCTCCTGTTGCCGCCGTCCCTCGCCCGGGCGGCGGTGTCTTTTCTCCGCGCCTTCGCTTGACTCCGGACACCGCGTTCGCTTTTTTCATTCTGCCGCGTGCGCCACGAAACCGACCACGCCCGAATTCCTGATGACCCGAGTAGGAGCGGAAAATGGCCGATTGCGGTTGTTCGCCTGTCACGCCTGAAACTGCCCAGCAGCGCAGAACGCTGCAACTGGCCCTCGCACTCAACGCGGCGATGTTCGTTGTCGAGACGACGTCCGGGATCATCGGAAATTCGACGGGGCTGATCGCCGACGGTCTCGACATGCTGGCGGATTCCGCCGCCTATGCGGTGGCGCTGTTGGCCATCGGGAGGGGTGCGTTATTCAAGTCGAACGCGGCCCGCGCGAGCGGCACCCTTCTGCTGATCCTGGGCTGTGCCGTTCTTCTGGACGTCGTGCGACGCGCGGTTTCGGGTGAGCCGCCCGAAGGCCTGCTGATGGTCGTGGTCGCGGCCATCGCACTTGCGGTCAATGCCACGGTCATGAAACTCCTGCACCAATATCGCAACGACGAGGTTCACCTCCGGGCGACATGGATCTTCACCCGGGCGGACCTGATCGCGAACATGGCCGTGATCGTCTCCGGGATTGCGGTTCTCGTGACCGGGATCCGTGCGCTCGACCTCATCGTCGGCGCGGGGATCGGCATCTACGTTATCCGTGAAGCCCTGGAAATACTCTCCGACGCACGTCAATCCCGCGCAACTGCAAACGGGTCATGAGTCCTCGCGCAGCCCGATCGCCTCGAACAGCCGCCGCAAGAGGTAGCCACGCACCAGCGAGACGCCAACAAACGCGAGACCGATGGTCAGATGCTGCGTGAGCCCCGTCTCGATCCCGAACCACGGGAACACGACGTGTCTCGCGTGGCGATGGCCAGAACGTAGCCGACGACGACATTCGTCGCGGCCTCCACCATCGACATGAAGCGGCTCTGTTTCATCGCAGGCTCTCCATGAAGGCCATCACGAATTCCGCCGCGAGCGGCGGCACGATCGCATTGCCGTAGCCCCGCAGAAGTCCCATGCGGCCGGGTATCCCATCAGCCAGCGGGAATGTTCCGGGTTCAACGGGCCGCCATTTCCCATCGCGGCAGAGGAGCCAGTCAGCATCTCCCCAGACGCCGTCCGTCGCGCGGGTCCCGGCGGGGTCGGCGCCCTCGACCAGTCCACAAGCTTCACCGTCCTGCGGCTGGCGTCGGTGTTGCCGGCCGCGTTGTAGTTCGCCGTCGCGGGCGAGCCCGCCATCGCCGTCGGCCATCCCGCGAGAGTCGCGGCCTGTATCGTATCCTGAGGTCCGCCCTTGCGCGCCATCTCCTTCGCGGCTCCAACGATCGAGCGCACGTTCTTGTCTCCGTCCGTCATCCGAGGCGTCGGCCAGCCCGCCAGCCACACCTGCCGGCCGAGAAGCGCGTTGATCGGAACAGTCCGGCATTCGGATCCATCCTTGTGATCCCGCGCCGAGGCTGTCGCCCAGCCCGCCCGGCTCCAGGGTGACGGCGCCGAAGAACAGGCGCTGGCGGATGTGCGGCGCGCCGATGCCCGCAGCCGGCAGATCGGCCGCCGCGACGGCGTAACATGCCGCTTCCAGGTCAGCCGCCAGAGCGTCGAACCACGCCCAGCCAGCCGCGCCCTCAGCTGCTGTTCGAGCCGCGCCGCCAACGCGTCCGAGCACTGCCGCGCTGGCGACCTGCTCGCCGAAGACGAACTCCGGGCGGCATTCTGCGACGAGCCGCAGGAATGCTGGCGCGAGGTGGCGGTCATCGTCCTGTCCCTTGCGCTGGCCGGCCTGGCTGAAGGGCTGGCAGGGTGGCGATCCGGTCCAGATGGACAGGTCCTCGGGCACGCCCGCGAGGCGCAGCGCGTAGGGCCAGCCGCCGATCCCGGCGAAGAAATGGCATTGCGCGAAGCCGCGCAGGTCGGCGGGCTCGACCTCGAGGATGGACCGTTCGTCCACCTCTCCGGCAGGCAGATGCCCGGCTGCGATTAGTTCCCGCAGCCATGCGCAAACCGCGGGATCGGCGTCGTTGTAGTAGACGACCATCAGGCAGCGGCATCGGCCCCGGAGTTCTCAGCTTCGCCCAGCCGCTCGGCCTTCACTTGCGTGAAGGTCCGGCCGTCGCCGTCGAGGATGGCGTCCTTCCCGGTCTCGGCCTGCCAGCGCTCGACCGCGACATCGACGTAAGCCGGGCTGATCTCCATCGCGAAGACGCGACGGCCATTGGCTTCGCCCGCCATGATCTGCGAGCCGGAGCCGCAGAAGGG
>NZ_JAODNW010000069.1 GCF_025398255.1 Chelativorans intermedius
GCAAAGCCGTTGCTGGCGGCGGGTCGTAGTTTGGTGGGTCGGACTTCAAAGGTTCCGATCAGGCCTGTGGCGTGAAGGACCAGGGCAGCAACTCGTCGAGGCGCGACTGCGGATGACCGGCGGCCAGGGCCTCGAGGGTGGCCCGCAGATAGGCGTAGGGGTCGATGTTGTTGAGCTTGCAAGTCTCGATGAGCGAAGCAATGCGTCCCCAACTGACGCCACCCTCGTCGTGGCCGCAGAACAGCGCGTTCTTGCGATTGAGGGTCAGGGGCCGGATCAAATTCTCGACCGGGTTCGTATCCATCTCGACGCGGCCGTCATCGAGGAAGACGCACAGACCCGCCCAGTGGTTGGCCATGTAGGCGAGCGCCGTGCCCATCGGCGACTTGCGTGACAGCCGCGCCCGCTGCGCGCCGATCCAGGCCTGAAGCGTCTCGACGAGCGGGCGGGAGCGTGCCTGGCGCACGGCATGGCGATGCTGCGGGTCCTGACCGCGGATGTCCTTCTCGATGGCGTAGAGGCTGGCGATACGCTTCAGGATCTCATCGGCGATCGGCGAGCCCTTCTTCGGCGTCGCCTTGATGATCTCGCGCCTGGCGTGGCTCCAGCAATGGGCGAGCACCAAGGGATCGCCGCCGCACCGCTCGGCCTGGGCGAGCCGACGGTAGCCGCTGTAGCCGTCCACCTGCAGCACGCCATCGAAGCCGTCGAGGATTCGTTCGGCATGAATGCCGCCGCGCCCAGGGGCGTAATGGAAGACGACGCCGGGCGGATCGGCGCCGCCCCAGGGCCGGTCGTCGCGGGCGAGCGCCCACAGATAGCCGGTCTTGGTGCGCCCGCGCCCGGGATCAAGCACAGGCGCCGTCGTCTCGTCCATGAACAGCTTGCCCGATTGCTTGATGAGTTCGGCCATGCGCTCCACGATCGGCGCCAGATGGAACGATGCCCGACCGACCCAGTCGGCCAGGATCGAGCGGTCGAGGATCACGCCGCTGCGCTTGAACACCTGCCATTGCCGATAAAGCGGCATGTGCTCGGAGTATTTGGCGACCATGATATGGGCGATCAGCGCCTCGGTGGGCAGACCACCTTCGATGAGGCGCGGCTTTGCTTTCGCCTGAGCAACACCGGCGCGTCCCTTGGGGCAGGCATATTTGGGGCGAACCGTCACCAGGACGCGAAGCTGCGCCGGCACGATATCGAGACGCTCCGAGACGTCCTCGCCGATCTTCACCATGTCGCCGCAGCCGCATGGGCAGGCAAGGCTGTCGGGCTCGATCACCGTCTCGACGCGCGGCAAATCCTTCGGCAGCGAGCGCGGACCCGCCGCCTTACTCCGCTTCTGCTTTGCCGCGCGGGGCTCAGCGTTCGATGCCCGGTCGTGCGCCTCCTGGGCCTCGCCGATCACGATCTCGAGGTCCTCGAAGGTCAGCGCCAGCTGGTCGGGATTGAGCTTCTCCGATCTGCGGCCGAACCGGGCGCGCTGCAGTTCGCGAACCAGGTGTTCCAGGCGCTCGTTATGCGCTGCCAGTTCCTGCATCTCGGCTTCGAGATGTGCCCGTGCAACCCGCTCCGCATCCAGTTCTCTGGCCTGGATTGCAAACGCTGCGACATGCGCCTCGACGGCCGCCCGCAGATCGGGCGACAGGGTCTTGAGGTCGAGCGTGGGAAGCGCCTGCGACATGGCGGCAGAGGTAGCATGCGCGATGCATCGCCCGCCACGCCGCATCGCCCGAGTGATTCAATCCGCCGCAGCCGGCGCGCGTATGCGCCGCGCCATCACCCGCTTCCAATCCAGACCTTCGAACAGCGCCTCGAACTGACCGCGCGACAGACGCATCGTGCCGTCCCGAATGCTCGGCCAGGAGAATTGACCTTCGTCGAGCCGCTTGTAGATCATCACCAGGCCGCTGCCGTCCCAGACAAGAATCTTGATCCGGTCGCCGCGCCGCGAGCGAAACACCACCGTCAGCCCGGAATAGGGATCGAGCCCCAGCTCATTCTGCACCGTCGCGGCAAGCCCGTCATGGCCGCGCCGGAAGTCGACCGGCTTGACGGCGATCACGATCGGCATGCGCTGACCCGGGACGATCATGCCGACAGCCGCAGCGCCGCAACCACCGCCGCGATCCGCTCCGGCGGGCTCTGCGCCGGCAGCCGCAGCACCAAATCCGCCATCTCGATCTCGATCACGCTGGCCTGTTCGGCCGTTGCCCCGGATGCGGGCTCGGCAGCCGGCGCGTCAGCGTCTTCCACCACCACGGGGACAAAGCCCGGACTGTCATCCTCCAACGGCAGAGCCAGGCGACCTTGACGCGCTGCCCGCCGCCATCCCGTCAGCTGCTGTGGCGATATCCGGTGCCGGCGCGCCACCTCGTTGACGCTGGCGCCGCTGTCGAAACTCTCCAGAACGATCCGTGCCTTGACATCGTCCGGCCATCGTCGGCGTCCGGTCGGGCCCTCCAGGACCTCCACCCGGCCAGCAAAGCCGACAAAACCCGATGATCCTTGTGACAGATCCATCCCGATCGCCTCCTTCCTCGAAAGAAAAGAAGCATCACCAAACGGGAATCTGCCTCAAGCCCAAAACTCAATGGGATCCGCCCGCCGCTTAC
>NZ_JAODNW010000007.1 GCF_025398255.1 Chelativorans intermedius
GCGGGGGGGGGGTTTTTTTTTTTTTTTTTGGGGGGGGGGGGGGGCGCCGCCCCCCCCCCCCGGAGCCGCCTTGCCGAGGCCGTCATGGGCCGACCGCAGGCGCTCAAGAAGCTTGAGGCGCTCATTCACCCGATGGTGCGCCGCGAGGCCGACCGCTTCGTCGAGGAGGAGCGGCGCAAGGGCACGCCGCTCGTGGTTCTCGACATACCGCTGCTCTTCGAGACCGGCGGCACGGACCGCGTGGACAGGATACTGGTGGTGACCGCACCTCCTGAGGTGCAGCGCCAGCGCGTCCTGTCCCGCCCCGGCATGACGGAGGAGAAGCTGGCCGCCATCCTCGCCCGCCAGGTGCCGGACGAGGAAAAGCGCCGGCGGGCGGATTTCCTCATCGACACGAGTCTCGGCATGGAGGCGGCGAGAAAGGCCGTGCGCGACATCATCGCGCAACTGACGCTCGGCTGACAGCTTTCTGCACGGCACGGCTTGCGCGGCCTGTCCTCCACCGCCATGCTCGCTGCGGGGAGTGATTCGATGCGCGAGATCATTTTCGATACGGAGACCACCGGCCTCGACCCGCGCGAGGACCGCATCATCGAGCTTGGCTGCGTGGAGCTCGTCAACCGGTTCCCGACCGGGCGCGCGCTGCATCTCTTCATCAATCCCGAGGGGCGTTCCGTCCACCCCGATGCACATGCCGTGCACGGCATTTCAGACGCAGACCTGGCGGACAAGCCGGTTTTCGCAGCCATTGCCGACAAGTTTCTGGACTTCATCGAGGGCGCCAAGCTGGTCGCCCACAACGCCAATTTCGACATCGGCTTCATCAATGCCGAGTTCGACCGGCTGGGCCATCCGCCGGTTGACCCGGCGCGCGTGGTCGATACGCTGGCCATCGCCCGGCGCAAGCATCCGATGGGCCCCAATTCGCTCGATGCGCTGTGCCGCCGCTACGGCATCGACAACTCGCACCGCACCAAGCACGGCGCGCTGCTCGACGCGGAACTTCTGGCGGAGGTGTATATCGAGCTCGTCGGCGGCAGGCAGGCAACCTTCGGCCTGGAGGTATCCGCCGGCCGCGGCGAGAGCAGGTCCGGTGCCAGCCGCGCCGCTGTGACCCTTGCCCGTCGGGAGCGGCCGCTTCCCCCCCGGCTCACCGCCGCCGAGCGACAGGCGCACGAGGCGATGGTGGCGCAGCTTGGCGAAAAGGCGCTGTGGCGAAATTTCGCCCCGCCTCCGGCAGCGGCGAAGGAGGAACGGCAGTCTTGAAGCAGACTGCCGCAGCCCGGCGTTCGGGCCTGCCTGCCGCGAAGACGCCGCGCCGCGCGAAAACTGGAGCCACGGCCGCGATTTCGAAACGGTCTCCGCGGCTCCGGTCGTTGCGTAGGCTCAGGAAGCCTGCACCTGGCTCTTGGCGCGTTCCTCGGCGATGCGCTGCTGGAACATGCGCGCAAAGTCGATCGGGTCGATGAGCAGCGGCGGGAAGCCGCCATTGCGCGTCGCATCGGCGATGATCTGCCGTGCGAAGGGGAACAGCAGGCGCGGGCACTCCACGAAGAGCAGCGGCAGCATGTGCTCCTGCGGGAAGTTCTGGATGCGGAACACGCCGCCATAGACGAGCTCGACATTGAAGACCACGTTCTTGTCGATCTCCGCACGCGCCGTCAGCGTCAACAGCACGTCGTAGTCGGCACCGCCCAGCGGGTTGGCGTTCACATTGACGTTGATGTTGATGGAGGGCGCCTTCTCCCGCTGCATCAGCGTGCGCGGGGCGCCGGGGCTCTCGAAGGAGAGATCCTTGATGTACTGGGTCAGAACGTTCAGGCTGGGCTGCGCGCCGTTGTTGCCCGTGGCCTCGGTTCCCTTGGCTTTCTCTGTTTCCTGCGGTTTGTCGGCCATCAGCCTCAAATCCTCGTCCAATGCCGTTGATGATGGCGCTCGCTACCATGCGGATGAAGGCAAGACAAGGTTGCAGGGGGCCTGCGTCCAAAAGTTGTATCGCCGGCGGTCACTCGCGTGGCGTCTCCGGCCCGCGCCACGGCGATTCTCCAGGCTCGGAGCGCGAGTAGTCTTCCATGTCGAGGTCGATCACCTTGTCGCGGCTCCCGCCGGTTGCTCCGCCCCGGCCGTTGCCGCCGCCGACGATGACGATGCGCTCGCGCAGGAAGGTCCAGCCGATGTCGCGCACCGCAGGGATGAAGAGCAGGAAACCGAGCGCATCCGTGACGAATCCCGGCGTCAGCAGCAGGATGCCGGCAATCATGATCATCACGCCATGCACGAGCTCGCGGCCGGGCACCCGCCCTTCGTTGAGCGTTTGCTGGACGCGGGCAAGCACGCCGAAGCCCTGGATGCGCAGCAGGATGGAGCCCGCCACCGCCGTGGCCAGGACCAGTGCCAGCGTGGCCAGCACGCCGATCTGCCCGCCCACCACCACAAAAACGGCAATTTCCAGGAGCGGAATGGCGAGCAGCAGGAAAGGAACGATGGAGAAGGGCACGTTTTTGGTCTAACCTCTCTGGCTTCTTGGCGGTCCCGGCGAATGCGCCGGACCCTGGAGATAGGAACGCTTGCCGCGGATTTGAATGATCGGTATGCGCGTTCTATATGCTTCTTTGAACGCGGGCGGCGCGGAACACGACAAGGCGGCTTGGCTGGGACACAATGGAATTCTTCGATTTCGGTACGATCTTCTTTCTCGTCGCGGCGGTCGTGATCTTCTACCAGCTGCGCAACGTGCTTGGCCGTCGCACGGGCAATGAACGTCCGCCCTTCGACCCCTACACGGCCGGGCGAACCGGCCGGGCCGAGAAGGACAAGAAGGACAATGTGGTCTCCCTGCCGCGGCGCAAGGGCGGCGGGGACGGCGAAGATGGCTACGCCGCCATCGACGCGGTCGCCGAGCCCGGCACCCCGCTCAACAAGGGCCTGCGCGCCATCAGGGATGCCGACCCGGCCTTCGATCCCGATGCCTTTCTGGAAGGCGCCAAGATGGCCTACGAGATGATCGTCATGGCCTATGCCGATGGCGACCGGCGCACGCTGAAGAACCTGCTCTCGCGCGAGGTTTACGACGGCTTCATCTCCGCCATCGAGGAGCGGGAAAAGCGTTCCGAGAAGATCGAGTCCTCCTTCGTCGGCATCGACAAGGCGACCATCGTCGCAGCGGAGATGAAGGGACATGAGGCCCATGTCACCCTGCGCATCGTCTCGGAGCTGATTTCCGCCACGCGAGACAGCGCCGGCACCATCATCGACGGCGACCCAGAAACCGTGGTCGAAGTGAAGGATGTGTGGACCTTTGCCCGCGACACCCGCTCGCGCGACCCCAACTGGAAGCTGGTGGCCACCGAAGCCGAGGAATGAGCCGGCCCCGGCGCGGGCGGATGCGAGGGGGTGTCGCCGTGAGCCTTTCCGCGGTCTTTTCTCCCATCGGCTACAGCGCGCTGCCCGGATGGGAAGGGGAGGCGGCGGCGGCCGCCTTTGCGGCCTTCGCCCGCTGTGCCCGCCATGCCGCACACCGGCCCTACCGCACCGGCGCGCTGGGCGTCGAGGCTTCCGCTTTCGAGCCGGCCTTCGCTGAGGCCCGCGCCGTGGACGGCACCCTCGACGAGCCGGCAGCCCGCGCCTTTTTCGAGCGGCATTTCCTGCCCTGTCATATCCGCCCGCCGGAGGGGCAGGGCGGCTTCGTCACCGGCTACTATGAGCCCGAGGTGGAGGCGTCGCCGGAGCCCACCGCGCGCTTCCGCGTGCCCATCCATCGCCGCCCGGACGATCTGGTGAAGGTCGATCCGCAGGATCCGCCCGACGGCCTTGACCCCTCCTTCGCCTTTGCCCGTCGGGTCGAGGGGCGACTCGTCGCCTATCATGACCGGCAGGCCATAGACGGCGGGGCGCTTTCGGGCCGCGGGCTGGAGCTGTGCTGGTTGGCCGACCGAGTGGACGCCTTCTTCATCCATGTTCAGGGCGCAGCCCGCCTCAGGATGACCGACGGCAGCCGCCGGCGCATCACCTATGCGGCCAAGAGCGGCCATCCCTTCACGGGAATCGGCCGCGAGCTGGTCGCTCTCGGCGAGATCGCGCCGGGCGATGTAACCATGCAGTCGATCCGCGACTGGCTGGCGCGCAATCCGCATCGGCAGGACGAGATCCTGTGGCGCAACCGCTCCTACATCTTCTTCCGCGAAACGCCGATGGGCAATCCGGCGCTCGGCCCCGTCGCCGCCGCCAAGGTGCAGCTCTCTCCTCTCCACTCCATCGCCGTGGACCGGCATCTTCATACCTTCGCCACGCCCTTTTTCATCGACGCCCCGAACCTGCGGGATGACGCGGGCAGGCCATTCCGCCGGCTGATGATCGCGCAGGACACGGGCTCGGCCATCCTGGGGCCGGCCCGCGGCGACCTTTTCATCGGCACGGGCGAAGCTGCCGGCCGCTTTGCCGGCCGCATCCGCCACGCCGCCAGCTTCCATGCGCTGTTGCCACGTCGCCTGGTGGATGCGCCATGAAGCGCAAGCGTCTCTCCGCCGAGGACCGTGTGTTGTGGAGCCGCGTGGCGCGCAGCGCAGTCCCGCTGAAGGGAAAAGCCTTCCCCGACGATGAGGAGGAAACCCTCCCCCTTTCCGTTCCGCGCCAGGAGCCGCCTGTTTCGTCTCCCGTCGGCCCGCAGGACGGCAGGGCGCCTCAACCTGCGTCGTCGTCACGCAATCCTCGCCGGCTTGACGCACCCACGCGAAGGAAGCTCGCGACGGGCCGGCTCGACATCGGCGGCCGGGTGGACCTGCACGGCATGACCCAGGAGGAAGCGCACATCCTCCTGCTCACCTTCCTGCGCCGCGCTTTCGAGGAGGAGCGCCGTTACGTTCTGGTCATCACCGGCAAGGGGTCGTCCGGGCGCGGCGCCGGCGTTCTGCGCCGCGCCGTGCCGCAATGGCTGTCGACCGAGCCCTTTCGCACCATTGTCGGTGGGTTCGAGGAGGCAGCCCGGCACCACGGCGGCGCCGGCGCGATCTATGTGCGCCTGCGGCGCAAGGCAGGCCGGCGATGACGCCCTTTGCCGCCAGGGTGCGCCAGATGCGCCGCGCCCGTGGAATCACCCAGAAGGAGATGGCGGCCGCCCTCGGGGTCAGTCCCGCCTATCTTTCGGCCCTCGAACATGGTCGCCGCAGCCCGCCGAACTGGGCCATGGTCCAGAAGATCATCGGCTATTTCAATGTCATCTGGGATGAGGCGGACGAGCTGCAGCGCCTGGCTGCGCTTTCGCATCCGCGCGTCGTGGTGGACACCGCCGGCCTGCCGGAAAAGGCCACCGCCATCGCCAATCTGCTCGCCCGCAACATCGCGCAACTCGAAAGGCAGGACCTGGACGAGCTGGAAGGCGCCCTGAAGGCCATTCTCGGGCGGAAGGAGGCCAAGGCTCCGTGACGGGCGCCTGCCTGCTTGCCGGTCTTACGACTCGGCCAGCAGCGCCTCGAGCTCTTTCTGCTTTTCGTTTACCAGCCAGCCGTAATAGTTCTCCTGCGGCAGCCGCGGCGCCCGCCCCTGCTTGCGGCGCAGGCGGTTCTCGGCGGCCAGCTTGGCCGCCCGGGTCTCCGGATTGCCCAGATTGTAGAGCGTGGCGGTGATGCCCGGATTGCGGCTGATGTCGAAGCCGGCGATGCGGGCATAGGCGTCGATGGACTTCTTCAGCGTCGCCGCGATGTAGTACAGCGAGACGTCGGGGTCCATGATGGTGTGATAGACCTTCTGCGGGTCGCGGTGATCGAGCTTTCCAAGCCCCGTGACCTCATGCACGAAGTCCGTCATCTGCAGGGCCGTCAAGGGGTTGAGCTGGCCGATGCCGAAGGTCTGGCCCGCATAGAAGGGCTGGAAGAACACGGCCGAGAAGCGGTCGTTGGGAAAGCGCTTTCCCGCCACCGTGCGCCCGCGGAAGGACTGGTCCCACACCTCTTCGTGGCAGCTCCAGAGGTCGTAGCTGTCCTCCTCCCGCGCGCAATCGGCAAATTCGGGCCGCTCAAGGAAAGCGTCGAGGCTTTCCCCGCCATAGGAAAAGGAGAAGGAGCCGCGCAGATAGGACACCGCCTTCACGTAGTATGTCTGGAGGCGATCGTAGGCGTCCACATTGTAGGTGTGCTCGCCCACGATGGCGCCCAGCATGTGGATCGGTGCGATCTCGAAAGCCGCCGCCGCCGCACGGATCTTGGCGATCAGGGCGGGATCGTTCTTCAGAAGCTGATAGATCTTGGCATATTTCGCCTGAAAGGTGGTGTTGCCGGCGCTGGTGCGCCGCGCCGAGGCGCCGGGCACGGGCGGCTGCTCGGCGCTTCGGTTTCCGGCCGGCACGATTTGGGCGGCCTCCACGGAGACCGCCGTCACCCCCAGAAATATTCCCAGGATGATGCCGAATCTGAGCGCCATCCACCAACCCAAATCATATGGACCCTGATGGCCCGCAACCTATGAAAAGCCTCCTCCGGCGTCGAGGGGGTTCATTTCCTGGCAAGCCGATTGTTCGCCAGTGTGGCCCATTTCTCACAGGATGTAGCGGGAAAGGTCCGTGTTTCTGGCCAGATCGCCCACATTCTCGTCCACATAGGCGGCATCCACCACCACCTTGGCGCCGGAACGGTCGGGCGCGTTGAAGGAGATGTCGTCGAGCACGCGCTCCATCACCGTCTGCAGCCGCCGTGCGCCGATGTTCTCGACGCTGGCGTTCAGGTCCACCGCTATGGCCGCCAGCCGGTCGATGGCATCGTCGGTGAACTCCAGCTCCACACCCTCCGTGGCCATCAGCGCCACATATTGCTTGATGAGGCTTGCCTCGGTCTCGGTGAGAATGCGGCGGAAGTCCTCCTTCTCCAATGCCCGCAGCTCCACCCGGATGGGCAGGCGGCCCTGCAGCTCGGGCAAGAGGTCGGAAGGCTTCGAAACGTGGAAGGCGCCGGAGGCGATGAACAGGATGTGGTCGGTCTTCACCGGGCCGTATTTGGTGGCCACCGTCGTGCCTTCCACCAGCGGCAGCAGGTCGCGCTGCACTCCCTCGCGCGACACGCCGGCGCCAATGCCGCCCTCGCGCGCGGCGATCTTGTCCACCTCGTCGAGGAAGACGATGCCGTCGTTCTCCGCCGCCGCCAGCGCCCGCTGGATCACTTCGTCCTGGTCGAGCAGCTTGTCCGATTCGTCGTTGATGAGGTGCTGGTAGGAGTCCTTGACGGTGGTTCTGCGTGTCTTGGTGCGGCCGCCGCCCATGGCCTTCTGCAGCATGTCGTTGATGTTGAGCACGCCGATATTCGCCCCCGGCAGGCCGGGAATCTCGAAGCCCGGCAGCCCGCCGCCGGTGTCGGACACCTCGATCTCGATTTCCTTGTCGTCCAGCTCGCCGGCCCTCAGCTTGCGGCGGAAGCTGTCGCGCGTGGCGGGGCTCGCCGTCTTGCCCACCAGCGCCTCGAGAACGCGTTCCTCGGCGTTCATGTGGGCGCGCGCCTTCACGTCCTCGCGCATCTTCTCGCGCGTCAGCGCGATCGACACCTCGACGAGGTCGCGCACGATCTGCTCCACGTCGCGGCCCACATAGCCCACTTCGGTAAACTTCGTGGCCTCCACCTTGATGAAGGGCGCTCCCGCCAGCTTGGCCAGCCTGCGCGAGATCTCCGTCTTGCCGACGCCGGTGGGGCCGATCATCAGGATGTTCTTGGGCATCACCTCCTCGCGAAGGCCCGGTTCGAGCTGCTGGCGGCGCCAGCGGTTTCTGAGCGCGATGGCGACGGCGCGCTTGGCGTCCTTCTGGCCGATGATGTAGCGGTCGAGCTCGGAAACGATTTCGCGCGGCGAGAAATTGGTCATGTCGTCGTCTCGTCTGCCTGTGGGTCGTATTGCATGATGAGCGTGTCGCCCGTGCGCCCTTCGAGATGCGGAACGGGGCGGAACCCCGCCTTCATATAGGCCCGCACGGCGCGCAAGTTCCGGGAGTCGGGGTCGATGATGATGGTGGTGTGGCCTTCTTCCAGAAGCTTGCGGGTGAAGGCGGCGAGCGCCGCACTTCCCACCCCTCTGGACAGCATCTCCGGCCGGCCGATCGAAAGATCCACCCCCACGGCTTCCGCGGGAAGCTCGGCAAGCCACGGGTTCTTGTCCATCCACGTCCGGTTCTGGTGGTGGCCGACGAACCAGCACTGGATGTAGCCCACCGGCTCTCCATCGAGAAGGATGAGGAAGGGCCGCGTGGTATCCCGCCCGGCGATCATGTCGCGGATGAAACCCAGCTCCTTCTCCGGTTCGCCCCACCATTCGCGCATGTGCGGCGCCTCGAGCCAGCTGCGCAGCAACGGCAGGTGGCGTTGCGCCACGGGCTCGAAGCCGAGCGATGCGCCCTCAGCCTTCATCCAGGGTTTCCATGATGATGTTGTCGTTGGTGTATATGCAGATGCCGGCGGCGATTTCCATGGCGCGGCGGGCGATTTCCTCGGCGCTCTTGTCGGTGTCGATCAGGGCGCGCGCGGCCGCCAAAGCATAGTTGCCGCCGGACCCGATGGCCATCACGCCGCCCTCCGGCTCCACCACGTCGCCGGTGCCGGTCAGCGCCAGGGTGATGTTGCGGTCGGCCACCAGCATCATCGCCTCCAGCCGGCGCAGATAGCGGTCCATGCGCCAGTCCTTGGCCAGCTCCACGCAGGCCCGCATGAGCTGCTCGGGATATTGCTCCAGCTTTCCCTCCAGCCGTTCGAGCAGCGTAAAGGCATCGGCCGTCGCCCCCGCGAAGCCGGCGATCACATTGCCCTTGCCCAGCCGCCGCACCTTGCGGGCGTTGCCCTTCAGGATGGTCTGCCCGAAGCTCACCTGCCCGTCGCCGGCGATCACCACCTTGCCGCCCTTGCGCACGGTGACGATGGTGGTGGCATGCATGGATTGAGATTCGCTCATCGCGCGCTCCCTGACTGCCCGCCCTGCCGCAGGCGGTGTGGTCCAGAGCGCATATGTAAGAGGGAAGGCGAGGATTGCAAACGGCGTCGGCCGTCTGGCCTTCGCCGGGATAGGCTGCTAGAAGGCTGGCCCGTGAGCTCGCGAAGGAAACACCCATGGCTGCCAGCACCCCGCGCAGGGCACAGATCGGCCGCAAGACCAACGAAACCGAAATCGCGGTGACCGTGGATCTCGACGGCGAGGGCCGTTTCGACATCGCCACCGGCGTGGGCTTCTTCGACCATATGCTGGAGCAGCTTTCCCGCCATTCGCTCATCGACATGACGGTGAAGGCCAGCGGCGACCTCCACATCGACGACCACCACACGGTGGAGGATTGCGGCATTGCGCTCGGCCGCGCCATCGCCGAAGCCCTTGGCGACCGGCGTGGCATCGTCCGTTACGCGTCTCTGGAGCTTGCCATGGACGAGGCGCTGACGCGTGCCGCGGTGGACGTCTCGGGCCGGCCCTTTCTCGTCTGGCAGGTGGCCTTCCCGTCGTCCAAGATCGGCACCTTCGACACCGAGCTCGTGCGCGAGTTCTTCCACGCGCTTGCCCAGAACGCAGGCATCACCCTGCACGTCACCAATCACTATGGCGCCAACAGCCACCACATTGCCGAGACCTGCTTCAAGGCGGTAGCGCGGGTTCTGCGGGCCGCCTGCGAGCCCGATGCGCGCCAGCCGGGGGCCGTTCCTTCCACCAAGGGCACGCTCAGGGGCTGAGACGCCATGGCAAGCTATCTGGTTCTGGAACCTGCCGGCACGGACAGGGAGAGGGTGGAAAAGGCCATCATCCTGCGCGACGGCTTTGCATTCCTGGCCTTTCTGGCACCCTTCCTGTGGTTTCTGTGGCATCGCATGTGGCTGGAAGCGCTGGCCGTTCTGGCGCTCGGGCTGGCGCTTGCCACGCTCTCTGCCCAGCCGGCCTATTCCGGCCTTGGGCTTGTCCTTTCGCTGCTTCTGTCGGCGTTGATCGGCCTGGAGGCGCAGGCCCTGCGCGCCGCCGCGCTGCGCCGACGCGGCTTTCACGACTGGGGTGTCGTGGAGGGGGCGAACCGCGCAGAAGCGGAGATGCGCTATCTGGCCGAGACCGCCCGCGAGGACGGGCCTGCCCCCGCACGGTCGGCCCCGGCGGCCCCGCCCCGCCCCGGTGCGTCCTCCTTCGATCTTCTCGACGTGTCACGCGGGAGCTGACGATGCGTGTCGCCATCATCGACTACGGCTCCGGCAATCTGCGCTCCGCCACCAAGGCGTTCGAGCGCGCGGCGCGCGAGGCCGGCATCGGTGCGCGCATTGAGCTGACGGCGGATGCCGAGCGCGTGCGCGGGGCCGACCGCATCGTGCTGCCCGGCGTCGGCGCCTACGCCGATTGCCGCGCCGGCCTCGATGCCGTTCCCGGCATGGTGGAGGCCATAGAGGAGGTCGCGATCCGGCAGGCACGTCCCTTCCTTGGCATCTGCGTCGGCATGCAGCTCATGTCCGAGCGGGGGCTGGAGAAGACGGTGAGCAGGGGCTTCGGCTGGATCGCCGGCGACGTCAGGGAGATGGCGCCCGCCGATTCCGCCCTGAAAATTCCGCAGATCGGCTGGAACACGATTCACGTGAAACAGCCCCATCCGCTCTTCGAGGGCATCCGCACCGGGACGGATGGCCTGCATGCCTATTTCGTGCATTCCTACCATCTGGCCGCCGAACGCGAGGAGGATGTGGTGGCAGTGACCGATTACGGCGGCGAAGTGACAGCCGCCGTGGCCCGCGACAATCTCGCCGGCACCCAGTTCCACCCGGAGAAGAGCCAGGCACTGGGGCTGGCCCTCATCGCCAATTTTCTGAGGTGGCAGCCATGATTCTCTTTCCTGCCATCGACCTGAAGGGCGGCGAATGCGTGCGCCTGAAGCTGGGCGACATGAACGAGGCGACGGTCTATAACCGCGACCCCGCCGCCCAGGCGAAGGCCTTCGAGGAGCAGGGTTTCGCGTGGCTGCACGTTGTGGACCTCGACGGCGCCTTCGCCGGCGAAAGCCGCAACGGCGCGGCCGTGGAGGCCATACTGCGCGCCACGAGGAATCCAGTGCAGCTCGGCGGCGGCATCCGCAGCCTCGCGCAGATCGAGGCCTGGCTGGACAAGGGCCTGGCCCGCGTCATCCTGGGCACCGTGGCGGTGCGCGACCCGGAGCTCGTGCGCGAGGCATGCAGGCTGTTCCCGGGAAGGATTGCCGTGGGCATCGACGCGCGCGGCGGCAAGGTGGCCGTGGAAGGCTGGGCGGAGACCTCCGATCTCGAGGCGGTCGAGCTGGCGCGCCGCTTCGAGGGCGCCGGCGTGGCCGCCATCATCTACACCGACATCGACCGGGACGGGGTTCTCAAAGGCATCAACTGGCCGGCCACCATCGCGCTGGCGCAGGCCGTCTCCATCCCCGTCATCGCCTCCGGCGGCCTCGCCTCCATGGCCGATATCGAACGCATGACCATGCCGGACGCGGCGAAACTGGAGGGCGCCATTTCGGGGCGGGCGCTCTATGACGGGCGGATCGACGCGAAGGCGGCCCTCAAACTGCTGAGCAAGGCAGCGTGAACGCGGCTCGCAGCCAAATTCAACAGGGGAACGAAACAGTCGTGGGGGATATATAAAACATTGAAACTTCATATGTTTTCATGATCCTGAAGATTGCTCGCGCCAGCTGGTGTGCAACTTGATCGGGGTTTCCCGGTCGAGTTCGGCATCTTCCCTTCGACCGCGCCTCTCGAAAATGGGGCCGGTGCGCCTGTCCACCCGGCCTTGCCGATGCAGGAACAGGAAAGCGCATTGAAGCCGCGCGAAGAGAAATTGAATATGGACTCTCGGGAAAAAGATCGAATTTGAGATCGGGCTTCGATATTACTGCGCAAGACCCGGAACGCGGCCTGTTTCTGTCGAAAGTCGTGCTCATGGAGAATTGCGGCGTCATCGCCAGAATATCGGACGTTGAGCCTTTGGAAGCGTGGCACGATGCGCGCGCGATACGTTGATCTGTTGAACGCACAAGGGGACAGGGGCAAAGACGGGATATGACGGATCGACCGAGGTCAGCGAATGATCGTCGCTTCCACCAGCGCAGAAGACATGCGAGCAGTCTCTCGAGGGAAACCCCGTGCCAGCCCCCGCTCCTCTCAAGCCTGAATCTGTAAAGCCGCTCACATGACCCTCAAAGCCCGCGTCATCCCCTGTCTCGATGTGAAGGACGGCCGTGTCGTCAAGGGCGTCAACTTCGTGGACCTCGTCGATGCCGGCGATCCGGTACAGGCGGCGAAGGCCTATGATGCCGCGGGCGCGGACGAGCTGTGCTTCCTCGACATCACGGCAAGCCACGAGAACCGCGAGACGATCTTCGATGTCGTGGCGCGCACGGCCGAGCAGTGCTTCATGCCGCTCACCGTGGGCGGGGGAGTGCGCCGCGTGGAGGACATCCGCAGGCTGCTTCTGGCCGGCGCCGACAAGGTGTCGATCAACACGGCGGCCGTGAGGGACCCGGACTTCGTCGCCCGCGCCGCCGACAAGTTCGGCAATCAGTGCATCGTCGTGGCGATCGACGCCAAGAAGGTCTCCGCGACGGGAGAGGCGGACCGCTGGGAGATCTTCACCCATGGCGGGCGCAACGCCACCGGCATCGATGCCGTGGCGTTCGCCGAGCGCGTGGTTTCTCTGGGGGCCGGCGAGATCCTGCTCACCTCCATGGACCGTGACGGCACGAAGGCGGGCTACGACATCGCGCTTACCCGCGCGGTGGCCGATGCGGTGCGCGCGCCGGTGATCGCCTCGGGCGGCGTCGGCACGCTGGACCACCTGGTGGAGGGCATTCGCGACGGCCACGCCACCGCCGTGCTCGCCGCCTCGATCTTCCATTTCGGAACCTATACGATCGGCCAGGCCAAGAAGCATATGGCGCGGGCGGGAATCCCCATGCGCCTCGACACTGTGGAGCAGTCAGAACAGCCATGAGCGGTTTCGATCTTTCCGCCCTCGAGGCCATCGTCGCCGAGCGTGCCCGCTCCGGCGACGCAGGCTCCTGGACGGCCCGCCTCTTCTCCGCCGGCATGGAAAAGGCGGCGCAGAAGCTGGGCGAAGAGGCGGTGGAAACGGTGATCGCCGCCGTCTCCGGCGACCGCAAGGCCCTCGTTTCGGAAAGCGCCGATCTTCTGTATCATTGGCTGGTGGTGCTGGCGCTTGCCGGCGTCTCGTTGGAAGATGTGATGGCCGAGCTCGAAGGCCGCACCGGGCGCTCGGGACTGGCCGAGAAGGCGGCGCGTGCACCCGGGCCGGGCGACTGAGCGCTCGCGGAACGAAAAGACTCTGATGGACCAGCTTGTATCGGGCGAACGCTACTCCCCCTACCGCATCTTCACGGCGCGGGAGTGGGCGAAGTTCCGTGACGACACGCCGCTGACCCTGACCGAGGACGAGGTGCGCCGCCTGCGCTCCCTGAACGATCCCGTCGATCTGGAGGAAGTGCGGCGCATCTACCTGTCCATGTCGCGCCTTCTCTCGGCGCATGTGGAGGCCACGCAGCTTCTTTTCCGTCAGCGTCAGATCTTCTTCAACGCCGACGATGCCGTGAAGGCGCCTTTCGTCATCGGCATCGCGGGTTCCGTGGCCGTCGGCAAGTCAACGACCGCGCGCGTGCTGAAGGAGCTTCTCGCCCGCTGGCCGTCGACACCCAAGGTCGATCTGGTGACCACGGACGGTTTTCTCTATCCCAACGAGGTGCTGAGGCGCGAGAACCTGATGGACCGCAAGGGCTTTCCCGAAAGCTACGACATCCGCGCCATCCTGCGCTTCCTTTCCGCCATCAAGGCTGGCCTGCCGAATGTGCGCGCGCCGCTCTATTCGCACCTCACCTACGACGTGTTGCCCGGCGAGTTCGTGACCATCGACCGGCCGGACATCCTCATCTTCGAGGGTATCAACGTTCTGCAGACGCGCGAACTGCCGGCCGATGGCAAGGCCGTGCCCTTCGTTTCGGATTTCTTCGATTTCTCCATCTATATCGACGCGCCGGAAGAGCTCATTCATCAATGGTATGTGGAGCGTTTCATGCGCCTGCGCGAAACGGCCTTCCAGAACCCGAAGTCCTTCTTTCACCGCTATTCCAAGCTGGCGCCGGCTTCCGCCCAGGCGATCGCCGAGCAGCTCTGGCACAACATCAACCTGAAGAATCTGCGCGAAAACATCCTGCCCACCCGCCCGCGCGCCGACCTCATCCTGCGGAAGGGCACCGACCATCTGGTCGAGGAAGTGGCGCTCAGGAAGCTGTAGGCGGGTTGACGCGCCGCAGCGTCAGGTTGATGCGCCCGCCATCTTTCAGCAGCGGCGAGGTGCCGGGATAGATGCGGTCGACCCCGTGATAGCAAAGCCGCCCCTCGCCGCCCAGAACCACCACATCGCCGCTTTCCAGGCGCAAGGAGACGGTCTTGCCCGCGCGGCTGGTGCCGCCGACGCGGAAAAGGCAGGCATCCCCCAGCGAGACGGAGACGACGGGGGCTGAAAGGTCCTTCTCGTCGCGATCCTGGTGCAGGCCCATCCTGGCGCCTTCGGCGTAGAAGTTGACGAGGCAGGCCTCGGGCGGGTGCGGATAGTCAGAAACCGCGCTCCACAGGGCGAGAAGCCGGGCCGGTATCGGCGGCCAGGGCCTGCCGGTTACCGGATGCGTGGGCTGGTAGCGGTAGCCGCCTTCCCGGTCTGTCACCCAGCCGAGACCCCCGCAATTGGTCATGCGCACGCTCATCGGCTTTCCCGTCTTCGGCATGGTGGGCACGTAGAGCGGCGCGGCCGCTGCCACGGCGCGGATGTCGGCGAGCAGGGCCTCCTGCTCCTGCCCATCGAGAAAGCCGGGAAGATGGCGCACGCCAGGGGCGAGTTCGGGCATGTGTTCCTCCGGGCAGTGCCCGGCACGGCCTGCGCGGCCGCGCCGGATGGTTGATCGGTGCCCGGACCTTATCTCAAAGCTCGGGAATGCGAAGCACCTGGCCGGGATAGATCTTGTCGGGGTGCTTGAGCATCGGCGTGTTGGCCTCGAAGATGACCGTGTGCTTGGCGCCATTGCCCTTGCCGTAATGCGCCTCGGCGATCTTCCAGAGGTTGTCGCCCTTCTTGACCGTGTAGAAGACGGGCTGTCTGGCCGCCGTGCCGGCCACCTTGAGTTCGGTCGCTTCCACCTTGGCCACGCCCAGCGTGTTGCCGACGGCCACGACCGCCTTCTCGAAGACCGACTGGTCGGCAACCTCGCCCTTCAGCAGCACCTTGTCGCCCTGTACCTCCACGTCCACCTTCTCGGTGCCGAGCTTGTGGGAATCGAGCTCCTTTTTCACCTCTGCGGCTGCTGGCGGCTCTTCCTCCACGAGACCAAGCTTGGTGCCGACCGACTTGACGAAATCAAAAACGCCCATGGGGTTGTCTCCGGTTTGAGTCGCACCCCCGCACAGCCTGTGTAGCCGACGAGCGCGCCGACGGCAAAAGGCTCGTCGCGATCCGACCCTAGTCGGGCGAAACCTTGCCGCGCATCTTCTTCACCTGTGAGCGCCCCGCCTTCGCCTTAAGCCGCCGTTCCACCGCACCTTTGGAGGGCCGGGTCTTCTTGCGCGGCTTGGGCGGCGGCTCGGCGGCCTTGCTGATCAGCGCGGCGAGGCGTTCGCGCGCGTCGGTGCGGTTCTGCTCCTGGGTTCGGAAGCGCGCCGCCTCGATGACGATATGGCCGTCCTTCGTCGCCCGGCTTCCCGCAAGCTTCAGCGCCTGCGCGCGCACGCGCTCGGGCAGGTGGCGGGCATGGGCGGCGTCGAAGCGCAGCTTCACCGCCGTCGCCACCTTGTTGACGTTCTGCCCGCCGGGGCCGGAGGCGCGGATGAACTGCTCCTCCAGCTCCTCCTCCCCGATGAAAAGGCCCGGTCCGATGTTGAGTCCGCCCTCGCCCATGGCTCCCTGTCCTGGTTGCGGATTCGCGCCGCAAGGATGGTCCGGGAAGGGGCGTCCGGGCAAGCCTATTCGGCGGCCTCCCGAATCAGCGGCGAAGCCCTCAGCACCTCGGCGTCGACATGCGCTTCGAACTTGCCGAAATTCTCGACGAACATGCCCACGAGCCGCGACGCCTGGGTGTCATAGGCGGCCTTGTCCGCCCAGGTGGCGCGCGGGTCGAGAATGGTGCTGTCGACGCCGGGCACGGCGACCGGCACGGCAAAGCCGAAATGCGGATCGGTGCGCATCTCCGCCGCTCCCAGCGAGCCGTCGAGGGCGGCCGCAAGCAGCCGGCGCGTCACCTTGATGGGCATGCGCGTGCCGGTGCCATAGGCGCCGCCCGTCCAGCCGGTGTTGACCAGCCAGCAATCGACGCCATGCCGGGCGATCAGGTCGCGCAGCAGGTTGCCATAGACGGAAGGATGGCGCGGCATGAAGGGAGCGCCGAAGCAGGTGGAGAAGGTGGCCTCGGGCTCCTTCACGTCCCTTTCCGTGCCGGCCACCTTTGCCGTGTAGCCGGAGAGGAAGTGATACATGGCCTGCGCCGGCGTGAGCTTGGCGATGGGCGGCATCACGCCGAAGGCATCCGCCGTCAGCATGATGATGTTCCTGGGCTGCCCGGCGCGCCCCGTCGCGCTGGCATTGGGGATGAAGTCGAGCGGATAGGCGCAGCGCGTGTTCTCCGTCAGGCTGGCGTCGTCGAAGTCGGGCACGCCCTCCTCATCGAGCGCGACATTCTCCAGAACCGTGCCGAACCGCCGCGTGGTGGAGAAGATTTCCGGCTCCGCCTCCTGCGAAAGGCGGATTGTCTTGGCATAGCATCCGCCCTCGAAATTGAACACGCCCTCGGGCCCCCAGCCGTGCTCGTCATCGCCGATGAGCGTGCGTGCGGCATCCGCCGACAGCGTCGTCTTGCCCGTTCCCGACAGGCCGAAGAAGACGGCCACATCCCCTTCCCGGCCGGCATTGGCCGAGCAGTGCATGGGCATGACGCCGCGGGCGGGCAGGATGTGGTTGAGCGCGGTGAAGACCGACTTCTTCATCTCGCCCGCATAGGCCGTGCCGCCGATCAGCACGATCATGCGGGAGAGGTCCATGGCGATCACCGTCTCGCTGCGCGTGCCGTGACGCGCCGGGTCGGCGCGGAAGGAGGGCAGGTCGATCACCGTCATCTTCGGCACGAAGCCGGAAAGGGCCGCCCGCGAGGGACGGATGAGCAGGTTGCGGATGAACAGCGAATGCCAGGCATATTCGGTGACGACGCGCGTCGGCAGCGCGTTTTCCGGGTCGGCGCCGGCCACCAGATCCTGCACGAACAGGTCGCGGTCCGCCGCGTGCCGCCTGAAATCCTCATAGAGAGCCTCGAAGCGGGCGCGCTCCATGGCGCCGTTGTTCTCCCACCACACGCTCTCTTCCGTGTCCGCGTCGCGCACGATGAACTTGTCCTTCGGCGAGCGGCCGGTGTGCTGACCCGTTTCGGCCACCAGCGCCCCGTGCGTGGAAAGCCGCGCCTCGCGCCGGGCGAGCGCCTCCTCGTAGAGGCGGTTGGACCCAAGATTGTAGAAGACGGTGCCTGTGGTGTTCAGGCCGCTGGTCTCGATCCCGTTGCCGGGATTGCGAAGGCCGGTCTCTTGCATGTTTCGCTACCAAATCTATCTTGATCGAAGGGGCCGGCCGGCAAACGGGGCGAGAAGCCCATATTCGGCAGCCAGGGCTCGTGAGAAACAGAAAAAGACTGCGATTTCAAATCATTAATCGATTTAAGAATTTTAAATCGGAATTAAATCGTTTGTATTCCGTTTGCGATCCCGCCGCCTGGTCCTCGACGTTGCCGCCCCCGGCGCGATGGCAGGAGACGAGAAAACGTGGCACCGTGGCCGTGCAAGTGACTCCGCGGGGAGAATGTGCCACATTTTGTACCCAATTTGTCCTGCAACTGCCCGTCCAAACGCGGCAGGAAGGGACATCGCACCATGAGGGAGCCTCTGGACATGGCAACGATCGCGCTCGTTGATGACGACCGCAACATCCTGACGTCTGTCTCGATCGCGCTGGAATCGGAGGGCTATCGGGTCGAGACCTACACGGATGGCGCCTCGGCGCTGGAGGGGCTGACCGCCCGGCCGCCTTCACTGGCCATCCTCGACATCAAGATGCCACGCATGGACGGCATGGAGCTTCTGCGCCGCCTGCGCCAGAAGAGCGATGTGCCGGTCATCTTCCTCACCTCGAAGGACGACGAGATCGACGAGCTCTTCGGCCTCAAGATGGGAGCCGACGATTTCGTGCGCAAACCCTTCTCCCAGCGTCTTCTGGTGGAGCGCGTGCGGGCGGTGCTGCGCCGGGCAAGCGCCCGCGAGGCGGCTGCCAAGGGCGCGGACAAGCAGACGCGGTCGCTGGAGCGCGGCCATCTGGTCATGGACCAGGAGCGCCACACCTGCACCTGGAAGGGCCAGCCGGTCACGCTGACGGTCACGGAGTTCCTGATCCTGCATTCGCTGGCCCAGCGCCCGGGCGTCGTCAAGAGCCGCGACGCGCTGATGGACGCCGCCTATGACGAGCAGGTCTATGTGGACGACCGCACCATCGACAGCCACATCAAGCGGCTGCGCAAGAAGTTCAAGGCGGTCGATCCGGATTTCGACATGATCGAGACGCTCTACGGCGTCGGCTATCGCTTTCGCGAGACATGACGGGCGACAATCGCTGAATGGCCATCGAGGCACGCGACAAGGGCACCACCGCAACGCAGGAAAGGCCGGGCAGGACCGCGCCCCGCCTGCCGGGCCGGCTTGCGGTGTCGCTGCGCCGCATGCTCGGCCACTACATGTTCTCCAGCCTCACGCGGCGCATCCTCATCCTCAATTTCGGCGCCATGACGGTGCTGGTGGTGGGCGTCCTCTACATCAACCAGTTCCGCGACGCGCTCATCGACGCGCAGATCGAGAGCCTGAGAACCCAGGGCAACATCATCGCCGGCGCCATCGCCGCCTCGGCCACGGTGGAGACGGACTCCATCCTCATCGACCCGGAGAAGCTTCTCGAGTTGCAGGCGGGCGAGAGCATGGCGCCCCAGCCCGACCAGTTCGAGAGCCTGGACTTTCCCATCAATCCCGAGATCGTCGCGCCTCTGTTGAGAAGGCTGATCTCGCCGGACAAGACCCGCGCCCGCATCTACGACCGCGATGCCAACCTGCTGCTCGATTCCCGTCACCTCTATTCCCGGGGGCAGATCCTGCGCTACGACCTGCCGACGCTCGACGAGGAAGAGGAGGAAGACCTCTTCGAGCGCTTCCTCGGCTGGCTCGGCCAGCGCTTCAACGCCTTCTTCCAGGGTGGGGAGCTGCCGATCGACCGCGAGCAGCCGGGTGGCAGCGGCGTCGCCTATGAGGAGGTGATGGCGGCGCTGACGGGCGGCACGCCCAAGGCGTTCGTGCGCCGCAGCGAGCAGGGCGAATATATCATCTCCGTCGCCGTGCCCATCCAGCGCTTCCGCGCCGTGCTGGGCGTCCTGCAGCTTTCCACCCAGGGCGACATCGACCGCATCATCGCCGAGGAGCGCTTGTCCATCCTGCGCGTCTTCGCCGTCGCCGCGCTGGTGACCGCGCTGTTGTCGCTGCTTCTGGCCTCCACCATCGCCAACCCGCTGCGCCGCCTGTCGGCCGCTGCCGTGCGCGTGCGCCGGGGGGTGAAGAACCGCGAAGAAATCCCGGACTTCTCGCATCGTCAGGATGAGATCGGCAATCTTTCCGTTGCCCTGCGCGACATGACGCGCGCGCTCTATGCCCGCCTTGACGCCATCGAGAGCTTCGCCGCCGACGTGGCGCACGAGCTGAAGAATCCGCTCACCTCGCTGCGCAGCGCCGTGGAAACCCTGCCGCTGGCCCGCGACCAGCGCGCGCGCGACCGGCTTCTGGAGATCATCCAGCATGACGTGCGCCGGCTCGACCGGCTGATCACCGACATTTCCGATGCCTCGCGGCTGGACGCTGAGATGGTGCGCGAAGACGCCGAACCCATCGACCTGAAGAAGTTCGTGGGCGATCTGGTGGCCGGCATCCGCGATGCCGGCAGCGCCAGGCGCAAGCCGGTCGAGATCGCCTTCAAGGTGGAAGGCCGGGCCGACCAGCGCTTTGTGGTGCCCGGCCATGACCTGCGGCTTGGCCAGGTCATCACCAACCTGATCGAGAATGCCCGTTCCTTCGTGCCGGAGGAGGGCGGGCGCATCGCCCTTACCCTGTCGCGCGCCGGCCGCCACATCCTCCTGACGGTGGACGACAACGGCCCCGGCATCCGCGCCGAGAACATCGAGCGCATCTTCGAGCGTTTCTATACGGACAGGCCGGCAGGCGAAGCCTTCGGCCAGAACTCCGGGCTCGGCCTGTCGATCAGCCGCCAGATCATCGAGGCGCATGGTGGCACGCTGACGGCGGAGAACATTCCCGGCGCCAAGCCCGGCGAGGTGCGCGGCGCGCGCTTCGTCATTGCCCTGCCGGCGGAGAGCTGAAGCCATGGCGCCGGCCAACCGACACGCAAGCCTGGTGATCGCCGGCGAAAGCGGCGTGCTCATCACCGGGCCCTCCGGCAGCGGCAAGACGGAGCTGGCGCTGGCGCTCATGGCCCATTGCACGGCGCATGGACGCTTCGCGCGGCTGGTGTCGGACGACCAGGTCTTCCTCTCCGCTGCCGCCGGCCGGCTCATCGGCCGCGCACCGCCCACCATCGCCGGCCTTGCCGAGGCGCGCGGCTTTGGCCCGGCGGCGATAGCCCACCAGTCCCGCGCGGTTGTCGATCTCGTGGTGCGGCTGGTGGCCGCGGAAGCCGCCCCCCGCCTGCACGAGGGCGAGGAGATGCACCTGCAAGGCGTTGTCGTGCCCTGTCTGGAGCTCGCCGCGCGCCGCACGCAGGGCGCGGTTTTCGCCGTTGCGGCGCGCCTCGGCCTGCCTCCATTTTCCTGAAGCTGTTCCGGAAGCGTCAAAATTCCGTCAAATCGTGGCAGATTTGGGCTTGTCAACGCTTTGTGCGTTGACAAGATAGCGCTCTTGTCGGAGGCAGAGGACAAGGGTCGAAGGCCGGTCGCTGATTGGCTGTTGGGTGGTCGCGGACGTTTCACATCGGGTTTGAGCCATTTGAGCGGAGTGACAGTGTGACAGCCTGGAAGCGCAAGGCCGGGGTCGGGCGGCACCGGCGCAAAACGGGTATGCGATGATCGGTATCGTTCTCGTCACCCACGGGCGACTGGCGGAGGAGTTCCGTCATGCCGTCGAGCATGTGGTCGGCCCGCAGGAAAATCTCGAAACGGTCTCCATCGGTGCCGAGGACGACATGGAGCAGCGCCGCCGCGACATCGTCGACGCGGTGGCCCGCGCCGACACGGGCGCCGGCGTCATCATCCTCACCGACATGTTCGGCGGCACGCCGTCCAATCTCGCCATCTCGGTGATGGATGCCGGGCGTGTGGAGGTGGTCGCCGGGATGAACCTGCCCATGCTCATCAAGCTTTCCAGCGTGCGCGCCGGCAACGACATGGCGCTGGCGCTGGAAGAGGCGCAGACCGCCGGCCGCAAGTACATCAATGTGGCAAGCCAGGTGCTGAACGGCAAATGAGCACCACGCCGTCCACAGCCGCGAGAGAGGATAGCGTTGTCGCGCGCGAATTCACGATCGTCAATCAGCGCGGGCTGCATGCCCGCGCCTCGGCCAAGTTCGTCCAGCTCGTGGCCAGCCACGATGCGCAGGTGACCGTGGAGAAGGACGGCATCTCCGTCGGCGGCACCTCCATCATGGGCCTGATGATGCTGGCCGCCAGCCCCGGATGCCGCATCCGGGTCACCGCGCGCGGTCCCGAGGCGGCGGCCGTCATGCAGGCGCTGGAGGAGCTGGTCGTCAGCCGCTTCGGCGAGGAGTGCTGAGGCGGCTGCCGGCAGATATGCACGCATAAAGATTTCTTTATATATCGTTGTCGCCCGTCTTCCGATCTGCTAGGGCAGAAGGCAAGGTTGCGCCTGCCTGCGCTGCGGGCGCGGGAATTATGTCGATTTGGAGTATCAAGCCGATGGCCGACACCGATTATGTGGTTGCCGATATCTCCCTTGCCGGCTGGGGCCGCCGGGAGATCGAGATTGCCGAGACCGAGATGCCCGGCCTCATGGCCTGCCGCGAGGAGTTCGCCGGCAGGCAGCCGCTCAAGGGCGCGCGCATCGCCGGCTCGCTGCACATGACCATCCAGACCGCCGTTCTGATCGAGACGCTCAAGGCGCTGGGGGCGCAGGTGCGCTGGGCGTCCTGCAACATCTTCTCCACCCAGGATCACGCGGCGGCAGCCATCGCCGAGACCGGCACCCCGGTCTTCGCCATCAAGGGCGAGACGCTGGAGGACTACTGGTCCTACACCGATCGCATCTTCCAGTGGCCGGACGGCGAGCCGGCGAACATGATCCTCGACGACGGCGGCGATGCCACCATGTACATTCTGCTCGGCGCGCGTGCCGAGGCGGGCGAGGACGTGCTCTCCGATCCCGGCAGCGAGGAGGAGGAAATCCTCTTCGCCCAGATCAGGAAGCGCATGGCGGCCAGCCCCGGCTTCTTCACGCGCCAGCGCGATGCCATCCGCGGCGTGACGGAGGAGACGACGACCGGCGTCAACCGCCTCTATCAGCTTCAGAAAAAGGGCATGCTGCCGTTTCCGGCCATCAATGTGAACGACTCCGTCACCAAGTCGAAGTTCGACAACAAGTATGGCTGCAAGGAATCGCTGGTGGACGGCATCCGCCGCGCCACCGATGTGATGATGGCCGGCAAGGTGGCCATCGTCTGCGGCTATGGCGATGTGGGCAAGGGGTCGGCTCAGTCGCTGGCCGGTGCGGGCGCCCGCGTCAAGGTGACGGAGGCCGATCCCATCTGCGCCCTGCAGGCGGCGATGGATGGCTTCGAGGTGGTCACGCTGGAGGAGGCCGCCCCCACCGCCGACATCATCATCACCGCCACCGGCAACAAGGACGTCGTCTCCCTCGATCTGATGCGCAAGATGAAGGACATGACGATCCTCGGCAATATCGGCCACTTCGACAACGAGATCCAGGTCTCCGCCCTGCGCAACTTCAAGTGGACCAACATCAAGCCGCAGGTGGACATGGTGACGTTCCCCGACGGCAAGCGCATCATCCTGCTGTCGGAGGGGCGGCTGCTCAATCTGGGCAACGCCACCGGCCACCCCAGCTTCGTCATGTCGGCCTCCTTCACCAATCAGGTGCTGGCACAGATCGAGCTGTGGACGCGCCCCGGCCAGTACGAGAACCGCGTCTACGTGCTGCCCAAGCATCTGGACGAGAAGGTGGCGCGCCTGCATCTGGACAAGCTGGGGGCCAAGCTGACGCAGCTTTCGCCCGAGCAGGCCGCCTATATCGGCGTCAGCCCGGAAGGTCCGTTCAAGCCCGACCACTACAGATACTGACACCCGCCAGCAGCAGCACAACATGTTGAATGCCGGACCTGAACCCCAGGGTCCGGCATCATTTTTGTCCCGCCGCCGCCTTCACCCGGATTCGCTCACCGGGTACATTGCGGTGATTCGGAGCGCCGAAGGCGCGTGCCTTTGGCGCATATCGGGCGGTCTTGGAGATCACGCGGCGGAGAGGATGCAAGACATGCCGGGGCTGGACCCGCTGGCGCGCGGGGATTCTGGGCCTCAGGCCCGCAGCAGGGAACGAGGCGGCAAGGGCAGGCGCCGCTGGCGCTCCAGTGTGCCCTTTTCGCTGCTTGCCTGGGCTGCCGCCACGCGCCAGGCCGTGGCGGCCGACCATGCCATCGCGCTGCCCTTCGGCGGCATCTCCATCGGCGCCTCCCAGGTCATCCAGCTTTCCATTCTCGCCGGCGTCATGGGGGCCGCGCTCCTGTCGGCCATCTGGCTCATCCGCCAGCGCACCCGCATCGCCGCCGAAAACGCGCAGTTGAGAACGCGGGTTGCCGAGCTTTCCGCTGCGCTCTCGCGCGCCGAGTCGCTGCTCAATCTGAAGGACCAGCGCATCGTGGTGTGGCCCGGCGATGGCGACCGGCCCTCCGTCGCCGGCGAATTGCCGGCCGACAGCGGCGCTCCCCGCGAGCGCAGCACCTTTCTCGCCTTCGGCCGCTGGCTGATGCCCAGATCCGCCGCCGCGCTGGAGCGTGCCTGCCGCACCCTGCGCGAGAAGGGAACCGGCTTCGACCTGGTGGCCGAGACGCGCGACGGCGTTCTCCTGGATGTGCAGGGGCGCCGCTCGGCGCTGCACGCGGTCGTCCGCTTTTCCTCGCTCTCCGCCGCCCAGACCGAGCATGCCCGGCTGAGGCTGGCGCATGAGCGGCTGGCGGCCGACCATGAAAATCTTCTTGGTCTCATCGACGCGCTCGACATGCCCTGTTGGCTGCGCGACGAGGCGGGGCGGCTGAAGTGGGTCAACGCGGCCTATGCGCGCGCGGTGGAAGCGGCGAGCGCGCAGGCCGCGCTGCACCGCGGCGAGGAGCTGCTGCCCACGCCGGCGCGCATGGCCATCGCGCAGCACCACGATCGCCACCCGGTCTTCAGCGAGCCCCTTTCCACGGTGGTGAGCGGCGAGCGGCGCGTCTATCGCGTCACCGACTTTGCCGGCGAAAGCGGCAGCGCCGGCTTCGCCTTCGACGCCAGCGAGATCGAGGCGCTGAAGCGCGAGTTCGAAAGCACGGTGCAGAGCCATGCCGCCACGCTCGACCAGCTCAACACCGCCGTGGCCATCTTCGATGCCGATCAGAAGCTGAAATTCTACAATCAGGCATTCCAGAAGCTGTGGGACCTCGATGTTGCCTTCCTCGATGCCGGCCCGGAGAATGCGCTCCTGCTCGACCGGCTGCGCAGCGAAAGCAAGCTGGCCGAGCAGCCCGAATGGCGCCGCTGGAAGGAGCAGCTCCTGTCCGCCTATCGCGCGGTGGAGCCGCAGGAGCATTGGTGGCACCTGCCCGACGGCCGCACGGTCCGCGTCATCGCCAACCCGCAGCCCAAGGGCGGGGTGACCTGGGTGTTCGAGAATCTGACGGAAAAGATCGACCTGGAAAGCCGCTACAACGCCGCCATAAGGGTGCAGAGCGAGACGCTCGACAACCTGGCGGAAGGGGTTGCCGTCTTCGGCCCCGACGGCCGGCTGCGCCTGTCGAACCCCGCCTTCCGCACATTGTGGAACATCCCGGAGCGGCTGGTTGAGGCGGGCACCCACATATCGGCCCTCAAGGCCGTCTGCGAGCCCCTGGCCATGCCAAGCCCATGGGACGACTTCGTCGCCGCCGCAACGGGCTTCGACGACGAGCGGCGCGACAGCAGCGGCCGCACCGAGCTTGCGGCCGGCACCATCCTTCACTACGCGATCATCCACCTGCCCAATGGCCAGGTGATGATGACCTTCGTGGATGTGACCGACAGCGTGAATGTCGAGCGCGCACTGAAGGAGAAGAACGAGGCGCTGGAGAAGGCCGACAAGCTGAAGAACGATTTCGTCCAGCACGTCTCCTACGAGCTCAGGTCGCCGCTCACCAACATCATCGGCTTCACCGAGCTTCTGGCGCTGGAGACCACGGGTCCGCTCAACGAGCGGCAGCGCGAATACGTCGATCACATCGGCTCCTCCTCCTCGCTGCTTCTCACCGTGGTCAACGACATTCTCGATCTTGCCACGGTCGATGCAGGCATCATGGAGTTGGAGATCGGAGAGGTGCAGATCCGGCCCACCGTCCAGTCGGCGGCGGAGCTGGTGGCCGAGCGCCTGCGCGAGCATGACATCACGCTCGCCCTCGATCTCGACGATGCTCCCGTTTCCTTCCACGCGGATGAGAACCGGGTGCGCCAGATCCTCTACAACCTGTTGAGCAACGCCGCCAATTATGCGCCGGAGAAGAGCCGCATCGTGCTGGCCGCCCGCGCCTGCGGCGAGGGGGTCGAGTTCTGCGTCCATGACGATGGACCGGGCATGCCGCCGGAGGTGCTGGCCACCATCTTCCGGCGTTTCGAGTCGAGCGGCAGGGGCGGCCGCCGGCGCGGCGCCGGCCTCGGCCTTTCCATCGTCAAGAGCTTTGTCGAGCTGCATGGCGGCGCGGTGGAGATCGAGACCGGGGAGGGCCGTGGCACGACGGTCATCTGCCGCTTTCCCCTGGCGCCCACGGGCGTGCGCGCCGCGGCGGAATAAGCGGCTCGATGTCGGCGCAACGGTCCTTCACGCGCGTCCTGCCCGACGAAGGGGCGACGGACCGGCTGGGCCAGGACCTGGCGATCGCGCTCAGACCCGGAGATGTCGTCGCCCTTCACGGCGATCTCGGCATGGGCAAGACGGCGCTCGCCCGTGCCGTGATCCGCGCCCTGGCCGACGACCCGGCCCTGGAGGTGCCGAGTCCCACCTTCACCCTGGCGCAGAGCTATGCGCTGCGCATCCCCGTTCATCACTTCGATCTCTATCGTCTCTCCGGCGCGGAAGAGCTGGAGGAGCTGGGTCTGGAGGAAGCCGCGTCCGGCGGCATCGCGCTTGTCGAATGGCCCGAGCGCGCGCCCGACGCCTTCGCCGATGCCATCCGTGTCACCCTGCGCGAGCGCGGCACAGGCCGCACTGTCGAGATCGCGGCCCCATCCGGGGCAGAACCCCGCCTTGCCCGCAGCTTCGCCATCCGATCCTTCCTGGACCGCGCCGGCCACCAGGAGGCCAGGCGCTCCTATCTGCTGGGCGATGCCTCCATCCGCGCCTACGAGACGATCACACGGCCGGGCGTTCCCCCTCTCATCCTGATGGATGCGCCGGAACGGCGCGACGAGCCGGTGCTGCGCGACGGCCTGCCCTACAGCCGCCTTGCCCGCCTTGCCCAGTCGGTGGCCGCCTTCGTGGGCGTGGCAAACGCCCTGCGCGAGGCCGGTTTCTCCACCCCCCGCATCCATGCCCAGGATCTGGAGCAGGGGCTGCTTCTGGTGGAACATCTGGGCGAGGAGCATTTCGTGGCCACCGGCGGCGCACCCTTGGAGGCGCGCTATCTGGCTGCCGCACGCCTGCTTGCCGCGCTGCACGAGCGCGGATCGCCATCCCGCTTTCCCGTCGCGCCGGGCGTCGAGCATGTCCCCCCGCTCTACGACCGCACGGCACTCGGCGTGGAAACGGAGCTTCTGCTCGACTGGTATCTGCCGTTTGTGAAGGGCCGCGCGGCCAGCGGGGCGGAGCGGCACACCTTCCAGAACCTCTGGCAGGCTTTGTTTGCGCGGCTGGAGACCGCCGAGCAGGGCCTCGTTCTGCGGGATTTCCACTCCCCCAACATCATCTGGCGCGAGCAGGAGCAGGGGCTTGCGCGCCTCGGTCTGGTCGATGTGCAGGATGCCGTGTTCGGCCCCGTGGCCTATGATGTCGCCTCGCTGGCGCTCGACGCACGTGCCACCATTTCCCCGTCTCTGGAGCGCGCCATCCTCGATGCCTATCGCGCCGCGCGCACCGGTGCCGGCTTCGATCCAGCGCGCTTCGAGGAGGCCTATGCCATCAGCGCCGCCCAGCGCAACACGAAGCTTCTGGGCACCTTCGTGCGGCTGGCCCGGCGCGACGGCAAGCCCGGCTACCTGCACCATCTGCCGCGCATCCGCACCTATCTGCGAAGGGTGCTCGCGCACCCCGTCCTTCACGGCCTGCGGGCCTTCTATGAGGCGCACGGACTGCTGGAGGAAGAGCAATGAGCGCCCGGATCCTCATCTTCGGCGCCGGCTATTCGGCCCGAGCCTTCGCGCGGCAGATCGGGCCCGAGGCGGAGGAGGTGGCCGGCACCACGCGCAGCGCGGAAAAGGCCGTCCGGCTGAGGCAGAACGGCATTCGCCCCCTCCTTTATGGCGGGGCGGGGTTCGGCGCGGACATCCTCGAAGCTCTTGCGCGGGCCACTCATCTTGTCGTCTCCATCGCACCGGATGCGGCCGGCGATGCGGTGCTGGCCGATCTGCGCGCGGCCGGCGCCGGCGCCATGCGGGCGCTGGAATGGGTGGGGTATCTCTCCACCGTCGGCGTCTATGGCGACCATGACGGTGCCTGGGTGGACGAGGCTAGCGAGTGCCGGCCCGTCTCGGCGCGCTCGAAATGGCGCCTCGAGGCGGAGCGGGACTGGGCGGCGTTCTCGCGCCAGGCGGGGGTACCCGTGGCCACCCTGCGGCTTTCCGGCATCTACGGGCCGGGGCGCAATGCCATTCTCAGCCTCGAGGCCGGCACCGCCCGGCGCATCGTCAAGCCGGGGCAGGTGTTCAACCGCATCCATGTGGACGACATCGCCGGCGCCCTTCGCCATCTCATGCGGGCGCGCGCCGACGGCATCTACAACGTTACCGACGACATGCCCGCTCCGCCCCAGGACGTGGTGGCCCATGCGGCGCAGCTGATGGGTGTTGCCCCGCCTCCCGAAATTCCCTTCGAGAAGGCGGACATGAGCCCCATGGCCCGGTCCTTCTATGGCGAGTGCAAGCGCGTCTCCAACCGAAGGCTGAAGGAAACGGGCTATCGCCTGCGCTATCCCGACTATCGCGCCGCGCTGCAGGCGATGTGGCGTGCCGATGCCTGGAGGGACGAGCCCGTCTCGAAAATGCCATGATTCACCAAAAGCCTGAGCACATCAGGAGGGGATTGATGCGGCGATTCCATATCATCCGGCTGGCCGGCGCCTGTCTGGCGCTTGTCGCGGCGGCGGCCGTGCCTTCGCACGCCGAACCCCTGGCCAAGGAGCTTTTCGGCGCGAAGGCGCTGCCCGCCGCCACGCAACCGGCGGTTCACGGGTTCTACTCGAAGGGCTGCTTTGCCGGCGGCATCGCCATCGCGCCGGATGGCCCGCATTGGCAGGCCATGCGCCTTTCGCGCAATCGTCGCTGGGGCCATCCCGACCTCATCCGCCTCATCGAGCGGCTGTCGCGCGAGGCGGCGGGCGACGGCTGGCCGGGCCTGCTGGTGGGCGATATCTCGCAGCCGCGCGGCGGCCCCATGCTCTCCGGCCATGCCTCCCACCAGATCGGTCTCGATGCCGACATCTGGTTCACCCCCATGCCGGACAGACGTCTGAGCGTGGCCGAGCGCGAGCAGGTGAGCGCCGTTTCCATGCTCAGGGAAGGCACGCTTCAGGTCGACGACGCCCGGTGGACGCCGGCCCACACCGCACTCCTGAAGCGCGCGGCAAGCTATCCCGAGGTCGAGCGCATCCTCGTGCATCCCGGCATCAAGAAGAAGCTGTGCGACACCGTGCGCGGCGAGCGCGCCTGGCTGCGCAAGATCCGCCCCTTCTGGGGCCATCACTACCATTTCCATCTGCGCATCGGCTGCCCGCAGAACTCGCCCGGCTGCAAGCCGCAGGCCGCGCCGCCGCCCGGCGACGGCTGCGACGACACGCTCGCCTGGTGGTTCACGGACGAGCCGTGGCGTCCCGCCGAGGGTCCGCCGAAGCCGAAGGCGCGCGACGTGATGACCATGGCCGCGCTGCCCGCCGCCTGCCGCGCGGTGCTTGAGGCGCCCTCCCCGCCCTCCGAGGCGGCGGTGACGCTTGCCGGACCGGAGGGCCTTCCCGCCCTCCGTCAGCCTGCTGCTGCGATTCCCCTTCCCTCTCCGCGGCCCAGCCGCTAGTTGTCGCAACGGGTCGACTGCCACGGAGGTTTCGCAGTCATGATGCCGGCAAGCACGTTTCCCGATCTCGAGGGGCGCTCGGTGCTGATCACCGGCGGCGGCTCGGGCATCGGTGCGGCACTGACCGAAGGCTTTCTGCGCCAGGGGGCGCAGGTGGCCTTCATCGACATTGCCGAGGAGGAAAGCCGCGCCCTGTGCGCGCGGCTGAAGCGCGCGGCGGGGCGCGCGCCGCTCTTCCTGCAGGCGGATCTGCGTGATCTCGATGCGCTCGGCCGGGCGGTGCGCGAGGCGGAACGGGCGCATGGCACCGTCACCGTGCTCGTCAACAACGCCGCCTGGGACGACCGCCACGCCATCGAGACGGTCACGCCCGACTACTGGGACAGCAATCAGGCAATCAATCTGCGCCCGCAATTCTTTGCCGCCCAAGCGGTGGTGCCGGGCATGAAGGCGGCGGGCGGCGGCGCCATCGTCAACTTCACCTCCATCTCCTATATGATCAATCAGGGCGACCTGCCCGCCTATACGGCGGCGAAGGCGGGCATCGTCGGCCTCACCAAGGGGCTGGCCGGGGCGCTCGGCCCGCATGGCATCCGAGTGAACGCCGTTGCCCCCGGCTGGGTGATGACGGAGCGCCAGCGCAAGCTCTGGGTGACGGAGGAGAAGCTTCAGCGCCACATCGAGCGCCAGTGCCTGAAGCGGACGCTCGAACCCGAGGACATGGTGGGTCCCTGCCTGTTCCTCGCCTCGGACCTTTCGCGCATGGTGACGGCGCAGACGCTGATCGTGGATGGAGGTGTTCTATGAGCGATGTGGGGGTTTCGGTTCTCTCGGATGTGGCCTGCCATCTTGGCGAAGGGCCGGCCTACGACGCGCGGACCGATACGCTCTTCTGGTTCGACATCCTCGGACGCCGGCTTCTGGAGCTGCCGCTGGGCGCGGGCAAGACCCGTGAGCACGGCCTGCCGGTGATGGCGAGCGCTCTCGCGCATGTGGACGAGGCGCGCCAGCTTCTGGTCACGGAGACGGGCCTGCAGCTGCGCGACCGCGCCTCCGGCAGCCTGGAAATGCTGGTGGAGGTGGAGGCCGACCGGCCCGACACGCGCTCCAACGACGCGCGCACGCATCCAAGCGGCGCGCTGTGGTTCGGCACCATGGGCAAGCAGGCGCAGGAACGGGCGGGCGCCATCTACTGGTTCTACAAGGGCGAGGTGCGGCGGCTTTTCTCGCACATCACCATTCCCAACTCGATCTGTTTCTCGCCCGACGGCGCCATCGCCTATTTCGCCGACACCCATGAGAACCGTCTCTACCGCGTCGCCTGCGACACGGAGACGGGCCTGCCGGTGGACGATCCTGTGCTGACCGTGGAAGGCAACGCCATGCCTGGCGGCATCGACGGCTCGGTGGTGGATGCGGAGGGCACGCTATGGAACGCGCGCTGGGGCGGCGGGCGGCTCGACGCCTGGACGGCGCGCGGCGAGCTGATCCGTTCCATCCCGCTGCCGGCACGGCAGGTCACATGCCCGGTCTTCATCGGCGCCGCGGCCGACCGCCTGGCCGTCACATCGGCCTTCGAGGGGATGGACGCGGCGGCGCGCCAAGCCGACCCGGAAGCCGGCAAGACCTTTCTGCTCGATCTGGAGGTCAACGGACGGCACGACACGCCGGTGGCGTTGTAGGCCCCGCTACCCCACCACCTCGAGGCAGACCGGGGTGTGGCCGGCGCGCAGGAAACCGAGCCGCTCGGCAGCCGCCTTCGACAGATCGAGGATGCGCCCGCGCACGAAGGGGCCGCGATCGTTGATGCGCACCGTGACGCTGCGGCCGTTGTTGCGGTTCACCACCTTGACCCTGGTGCCGAAGGGCAGGTTGCGGTGGGCCGCCGTCATGGCGGCGGGGTTCATGCGCTCGCCGGAGGCCGTCTTCGAGTGAAGGGCATACCAGGAAGCGCCGCCGCACTGCGCATGGGCGGTGATCGGCAGGCTGGCAAGCATGAGGGCGCCCGCAAGGGCGGGCAGGACGCGGCGGGCGGTCATGGGCTCGAATCCCCCGGGCGGATGGCCGTAAAGCGCCCGCCTATGCGCAAAATGCGGCAGGGAAAAGACAGGAAAGGCCTGGAACGGGCGCGGCATCCCCCGCACCATCACGCTCACAGGCAAGACGCCGCGATTGCGCGGCTCAACCATCGGCGATACCCGGGAAGCCTTGCACCCCTCGACCGATCGGAGGGGTGGTGCCCAGGAGAGGACTCGAACCTCCACGCCTCGCGGCACACGGACCTGAACCGTGCGCGTCTACCAATTCCGCCACCTGGGCAAGGTGCGCTGCCGATGTAAGCGGCAGGCGCGCGCGTGTCAACGCGGTTTGTGTGATTTTTCAGCGCTGCGCGGGGCCGCCGCCTCAGCCCTCCAGAATCTCCTTGGAGGCAACGGTGGAGTCGGCGTTGAGACGATAGACGAGCGGCACGCCGGTGGCGATCTCTGTCTTGACGATCTCCTCGCCCGTCAGTCCGTCGAGCACCATGACGAGCGCGCGCAGGGAGTTGCCATGGGCGCTGACGAGCACCGTCTCCCCGCGCAGCACATGCGGTTGGATGGTGCGCATGTAGTAGGGCCACACGCGGGCGCCCGTGTCCTTCAGGCTCTCCCCGCCGGGCGGCGGCACGTCGTAGGAGCGGCGCCAGACATGCACCTGCTCCTCGCCCCATTTCTTGCGCGCGTCGTCCTTGTTGAGCCCGGAAAGGTCGCCATAGTCGCGCTCGTTCAGCGCCTGGTCGCGTATGGTCTCGAGTGTCTCGAGCCCGAGTTCCTTCAGGATGTGGTCGTTGGTGACCTGGGCGCGCGAAAGCGCGGAAGTAAAGGCGATGTCGGGCTTCAGGCCGTGCGCCTTGATGCGGCGGCCGGCCTCCTTCGCCTCCTCGTGGCCCTTCTGCGAAAGGCCCGGATCGCGCCAGCCGGTGAACAGGTTCTTGAGGTTCCATTCGCTCTGGCCGTGGCGTACCAGGATCAGGGTTCCGGACATGGTGTTTCCCTCGTGCGCTTGATGGATGGATCAGGAAAGGCCGAGCACGTCGAGCATCGAGTAGAGCCCGGGCTTCTTGCCATGTGCCCAGAGCGCCGCCTTGACGGCGCCGCGGGCGAAGATGGTGCGGTCCTCCGCCTGGTGGGAGAGCACGATCCGTTCGCCCTCGCCGGCCAGGATCACGGAATGCTCGCCCACCACCGAGCCGCCGCGCAGCGTGGCGAATCCGATGCTGCCGGCCTCGCGCGGGCCGGTGTGGCCGTCGCGCACGCGCACGCTGCTTTCCGCGAGGCGCACGCCGCGTCCCTCTGCCGCCGCCGCGCCCAGGAGCAATGCGGTACCCGACGGCGCGTCCACCTTGTGGCGGTGATGCATCTCGAGGATCTCGATGTCGAAGTCGCCCGCATCCAGCGCGCGTGCCGCCTGACGCACCAGCACGGAGAGCAGGTTGACGCCGAGGCTCATATTGCCGGACTTGACGATGGTGGCATGGCGGGCGGCGGCCTCCACCGCCCGCTCGTCCTGTTCCGAAAGGCCGGTGGTGCCGATGACGTGGACGATGCGCGCCTGCGCGGCATAGCCGGCAAATTCCACCGTGGCGGCGGGCGTGGTGAAGTCCAGCACCCCATCGGCGCGCGCGAAGGCCGTCAGCGGATCGTCGCCGATCTCGACATTGAGGATTCCGATGCCGGCGAGCTCACCCGCATCCTTGCCGAGATGCGGCGATTGGGGCCGCTCCACAGCGCCGGCCAAGCGTACGCCTTCCATGGTGTGGATGGCGCGAATGAGCGTCTGGCCCATGCGGCCTGCGGCCCCCACCACCACCAGACCCATCTCGCTCATCTGCCTCTCTCCTCTCGTCTTCCGTGTCGGGCTGGCCTCTTCAGGCGTCGCTGTCAACCGGCGCCTCGTCCAGCAGGTTTTCCCCGCGCTCGGTCTGCATCCGGTAGAAGCGGGCATAGACGCCGTGCGGCTTGCGCACCAGGCTGCGGTGCGTGCCCTGCTCCACGAGGCGCCCCTCCTCCAGGACGACGATCCGGTCGGCGTTGACGACGGTGGACAGCCGGTGCGCGATCACCAGCGTGGTGCGCGCCTTCATCACCCGCTCCAGCGCCTGCTGCACCTTTGCTTCCGATTCGTTGTCCAGCGCCGATGTTGCTTCGTCGAGCAGCAGGATCGGCGCATTGCGCACGATGGCGCGGGCGATCGACAGGCGCTGGCGCTGCCCGCCCGACAGCGTGACGCCGTTTTCGCCCACCGGCGTGTCGTAGCCCAAGGGCTGCTGGAGGATGAACTCTTCCGCATTGGCGAGCCGCGCGGCTTCCTCGACCTCGGCATCGCTGGCATCGGGGCGGCCATAGCGGATGTTGTCGCGGATGGTGCCTTCGAAGAGATAGGGATGCTGCGAGACATAGGCGATGGCGGAGCGCAGGGAGTGTTTCGTCACCCGAGAAATGTCCTGCCCGTCGATCAGGATTCGCCCGCCGTCGAGATCGTAGAAGCGCTGCAGGAGGGCAAACAGCGTGGACTTGCCGGCCCCCGAAGGGCCGACAATGGCGGTCGTGCAGCCCGCGCTGGCCTCGAAGGTGACGCCATGCAGCACCGGCATGTGCTCGGCATAGGAAAAGCGCACCTTCTCGAACAGGATGTTCCCCTTCTCCACTGCAAGCGGGCCTGCCCCCGGTGCATCGCCCTGCTGCGGCTCGGTGTCGAGAACCTCGTAGATCATGCGGGCATTGACCAGCGCCCTTTCGAGCTGCACCGGAAGGCGCGCCAGCTTGCGCACCGGATCGTAGGCGAAGATCATGGCGCCGATGAAGGCGATGACGGAGCCGGGCGGCACCCCCTCGCGCGAGGCCCGCCAGCCGGCATAGACGAGGACGGCGGCCACCGAGACGCCGACGAATATCTCCGTGACCGGGGCCATGCGCTCGGAAACGCTGGCGATCTTGTTGGAGCGGTTCTCGGCGCGCTCGATAAGGCTCGACATCTTGTCGGAGAGCACGTCTTCCATGGTGAAGGCCTTGACGATGGCAATCCCCTGAACGGATTCCTGCATGGCGCCGAGAAAGCGGGAATTGAGGTCCACCGCCTCGCGGGCGAGCTTGCGCAAGCGGCGTGTCAGATAGTTGATCGCATAGATCATCGGCGGGCCGACGATGAAGGCGGCCAGCGAAAGGACCGGATCCATATAGATCATCACCGCAAGCAGGCTCAAGAGCGTGGGAATCTCGCGCGCGGCCGTGGTAACCGTCATGTTGAGCAGTTCTCGGATGCCGCTCACGTTCTGGGAGATCTGGGCGGCAAGCTGGCCGGAGCGGTTGGCGGTGAAATAGTTGATGTCGAGCCGCATCAGGTGCTGGAAGAGCCGGCGCTGATAGCGGGCAACGATGTTGTTGCCGACGCGGGCGAGCATCACGGTCTGCCAGTAAATGGCGAAGCCGCGCGCGATGTAGACGGCCACGAGGATGGCGCAGTAGCCATAAAGCGCCGCCCATTCCGCGGCCACGAAGCCGTTGTCGACGATGGGCTTGAGCAGATAGGCGCTATAGGCGGTGGTGGCGGACATGACCAGCATGCACGCGATGGCCACAGCGTATTCGCGGATGAATTCGCGGCCGTTTTCCCTGTATACGCGGCGGATGACGGAGATCACCTCGTCCGTCTTGCGCGTCGCTTCATCCTTCTTGCCGAACAATGGGCCTCCGTCGCCTCAGGCCGTGTGGAGTTTCGAAGGGACCGGCCGGCCCCTTCCGGCAACGAGCCTATGCCTCATCGGCAGGGCACATGCAATCGCAAACCGTCTCAGGCCCGCCAGCGCCGCCCCGAGGTTTCCACGCCGAAGCGCGCCGGCGTGCGCGCATAGGCGGCAAGGCCCATGAGCGCCGCCATGGGATGGGTGATGACGAAGACCGGCATGGCGGAAAGCAGCGCGTTGTGCGGCGCCTTGTCCTCGAAAGCGGCGCGGAAACGGCCGTTCTTCAGCGCCGGTACGATCTTCTGGGCGATGCCGCCCGTCAGGAAAACGCCGCCGCGGCTCATGAAGATGAGGCCGAGATCGCCGGCCAGCCGTCCCAGATAGGTGACGAAAAGATCGAGTGTTTCCGCCGCCATCTTGTCGCTGCCCTCCAGCGCGGCAGCGGTAATCTCCGCCGGCGTGGAAAAGCGCGGCGCGGCGCCGTCGGCCGCGGCGATGGCGCGGTAGAGATTGACGAGCCCGCGCCCGCACAGGATCTGCTCGGCCGAGACGCGTCCCTCGATCCTCTCCAGATGCGGGAAGACTTCCAGGTCGCGCGGCGTACGCGGACCGAGATCGACATGCCCGCCCTCGCCGGGAACGGGGATCCAGGTGCGGCTGCCGTGCACCAGGCCCGCCACGCCGAGCCCGGTGCCGGGCCCCAGCACGACGCGGCTTCCCGCCGTTTCCGCCTCGCCGCCGCCGATCTTTTCCAGGTGCTCCTCGCCGAGCGCCACCACGGCCAGGGCCTGGGCCTCGAAATCGTTGAGCACCACGACGTCGGTGAAGCCCATCGTCTCCATCAGGCGGCGCGGGCGCACCACCCAGTCGCAATTGGTCAGGTCGATCTCGTCGCCATCCACCGGGCCGGCCACGGCCAGCACGGCCGAACGCGGCAACAGATGCGTCTGGTCGAGGATGGCGGTCTGGATCGCCTCGTCCAGCGTCTCGTAGTCCGCGGTCTGGACGACGGGAAACTCCTTCGGCTCGGCATAGGAATCGACAACGATGGCGAACCGCGCATTTGTGCCGCCGATGTCGCCGATCAGAATCGGAAAGTCGAGCACCCTGTCGGGATCGTTCGGATAAGGCATTTCTCTGACTATCTTCCTGTTGCGGGCGTGGCGGCCTCTTCCTGCTCCAGAATGGCTTCGGCCGTGGCGCGGTTGAGCGCCAGGGGAATATCATACACGATCGCCAGGCGCATGAGCGCCTTTACATCGACATCGTGCGGCATGGGGGTGAGCGGATCGACGAAGAAGATGACCAGATCCACATTGCGCTCGGCAATCAGCGCCCCGATCTGCTGGTCGCCGCCCAGCGGCCCGCTCTTCAGCCGCCGGATCTTGAGATCGGGACAGGCCTTGGCGATGCGGCTGCCGGTCGTGCCGGTGGCCACCAGCTCGCAAGACGCCAGATAGCTCCGGTGGTCCCGGGCAAAGGCCACCATGTCGTCCTTCTTCTGGTCATGCGCGATGAGCGCGACGCGTCGCCGGGTCAAGATCGTCACCAAGCCGGAAATCTAAATCGGTTGAAGCTCTATAAGCGAGCACGGCGCCCATGAAAAGCCGCCTTCCCGCAAAGAATCGCGTCAAGCCGGATTTGTCTCGCCAAGACCGGGCCCGGGGCGCGCGTCCAGTGCGGCCGTCAGCCCCCGCGGCGCAGGAAGATCTGCGTCTCCTCGGCATTGCGTGGCTTGCCGAAGAGGTAGCCCTGCCCGCCGAGGCAGCCGAACGTGACCAGCTTTTCCGCCTCCTCCTCCTCGATGCCTTCTGCCACCACCTCCATGCCCAGCCCTTCGCACATGGCGAGGATGGCACGGATGATGTGCTCGGAGGGCCGGTCGGTCAGAATCGAGGAGACGAAGGCGCGGTCGATCTTCAGCTTGTCGAAGCGGAAGTCGCGCAGCCGCCCAAGGCTCGACTGGCCGGTGCCGAAATCGTCGAGCGAGACCCGGATGCCCACGCGCCGCAGATCCTCGATGATCTTCTCCGCCGAGGCCGGATCGCCCATCAGGCCGGTTTCCGTGATCTCGATCTCCAGTCGCCTCGGATCGAAGCCGGTGCGCTGCAGGATCGCCAGGATCTGTTTTCCCGTGTTGTGGTCCACCAGTTGCGAGGGTGACAGGTTGAAGGACAGGAACAGCTCCCGCGGCCAGTGGCGCGCCGCCTCCGCGGCCTTCTGCAGGACGAGCTGCGAGAGCTGCCCGATGATGCCGCGTTCCTCGGCAATCGGAATGAAGGTGGCCGGCGAGACGAAGCCGAGATCGCTGTCGGTCCAGCGCGCCAGGGTCTCGAAACCGACGGTGCGACGGGTGGCAAGGTCGACGATGGGCTGGAAATGGGGTTCCACCTCGCCAGCCGCCACGGCGCGCCTCAGCGCCTGCTCGATGCGGGTGATGCGCTTGGCCGCCTCCTCCATCTCCCGCGTGTAGACCACAACCACGCCGCGGCCCGAACGCTTGGCCTGATAGAGCGCGGTTTCGGCCTTGCTCAGCAACTGCTCCGTCGTGTCTTCCTCGGAATAGAACAGGGCACAGCCGGCGGAGGCGGAAAGGCGCGCCGTGCGCAGGCCCACATCGTAAGGGGCCGATAGCACCTCGATCAGCATCCGGGCCTTTTCCGCCGCAGCCTCCTCGCTGAACACCATGGGGCAGAGAAAGGCGAATTCGTCGGCCCCGATGCGGGTGACCGTCGAGTGCTCGTCCATCGCCGCGCGCAGGCGCAGCGCCACCTGGTGCAGGATGTCGTCGCCGGCGGCGCGACCGAACAGGTCGTTGATGGGCTTGAAGCCGTCGAGATCGAGCACGCCGATGGCGAAAGGCGCGGGGTCGTCCGCCCGGTCTGCGATCAGCCGGTTGACCTTGTCGAAGAAGCGGTGTGCGTTGCCAAGCCCGGTCAGCGGATCGGTGAGCACCAGATCCTCGCCGGTTCCCTTGCTTGGATGCCCGTTGGGCAGCGCGAATGGCATGCTGCTTCCCTATTTCCCGTAGTCTTTTGACGCAGCATGCAACCCAAATTCTTTAAGAAGAGTATCGGCTTGTAACAATAAGTCCATATTACGATGTGGCGGCGCTCGCGGATTCCGGGCGCTTGACAGGATGGCAGCGCCGCCGTCATCTGCGGTCAGCGCCCATCAACGGAGACCCCGCCCATGCCGCTCAGCGTTGCCTTCCAGATGGATCACATATCCACCGTCTCGATCGCCGGCGACACCACATTTGCGCTGGCACTGGAGGCGCAGCGGCGGGGGCACCGGCTGTATCACTACACGCCGGATCGGCTTTCGCAGCTTGGCAGGCGGGTGTTCGCCCCGTTGGAGGCGCTGACGGTGCGCGACGAGCCGGGCAACCATTTCACCCTCGGCGCGCCGGCCTACACGGATCTTGCGGAGATGGACGTGGTGCTGCTGCGCCAGGACCCGCCCTTCGACATGCATTATATCACCACCACGCACATGCTGGAGTGCATCCACCCCGCGACGCTCGTCGTCAACGATCCCGTCTGGGTGCGCAACAGCCCGGAAAAGATCTTCGTCACGGAATTCGCCGACCTGATGCCGGAGACGCTGATCACCCGCGATCCCCGGCAGGTCGACGCCTTTCGCGCCGAGCATGGCGACATCATCGTCAAGCCGCTCTACGGCAATGGCGGCGCCGGCATCTTCCATCTTCACGAGGCCGATCGCAATCTCGCCTCGCTGCTGGAAATCTTCACGCAGATGTTCCGCGAGCCCTTCATCGTGCAGCGCTATCTCAAGGAGGTGCGCGGCGGCGACAAGCGCATCATCCTGATCGAGGGAGAACCGGTGGGCGCCATCAACCGCGTGCCCGCCGAGCACGATTCGCGCTCGAACATGCATGTGGGCGGGCGCGCCGAGCCCGCCGAGATAACGCAGCGCGAGCGCGAGATCTGCGCCCGTATCGGCCCGGCCCTGCGCGAGCGTGGCTTCGTTCTCGTGGGCATCGATGTGATCGGCGGCTATCTCACGGAGATCAACGTCACCTCGCCCACCGGCGTGCGCGAAGTAAGCCGCTTCGGCGGCGCCGACATTGCGGCGCTGTTCTGGGACGCGGTGGAGGCACGCCGCGGCGGCTGACCGGCGGCCGGCAGAGATATTTGTTCGCGGAACGTTCTTGAAACAGCCTGCAATCTGTGCTTGAGTATCGGCGGATCATTCAAGCGGGCACAGGGGGCGCCACGGGGCGGGGGTTGCATGGTTTCGCGGGTGCGCACGATCGCGTTCGAGGGGATCGAGGCCGTCCCCGTCGACGTGCAGGTGATGGTCTCTCCCGGAAAGATGGGCATGCAGATCGTCGGCCTGGCCGACAAGGCGGTGGCGGAAAGCCGCGAGCGCGTTCAGGCGGCGCTGCATGCTTCGGGGCTTTCCATGCCGCCCAAGCGGGTGACGGTCAATCTGGCCCCGGCCGACCTGCCCAAGGAGGGCAGCCATTACGATCTGCCGATTGCGCTGGGCCTGATGGCGGCGCTGGGCGCCATACCGGCCGATGCGCTCTCCGGCTATGTGGTTCTGGGCGAGCTGGCGCTCGACGGCACGGTGGCGCGCGTGGCCGGCGTGCTGCCAGCGGCCATCGGCGCCAACGCCATGGGCCGGGGCCTCATCTGTCCTCACGATTGCGGCCCCGAAGCGGCCTGGGCCGGCGCAGACATCGACATTCTGGCGCCGCGCAGCCTGATCGCGCTTGCCAATCATTTCCGCGGCACCCAGGTGATGGGCCGGCCACAGCCGGCCATGGGGCCGCCGCAGGGCACGCTTCCCGACCTTGCCGACATCAAGGGCCAGGAAAGCGCCCGCCGGGCGCTGGAGGTGGCGGCTGCCGGTGGCCACAACCTGCTGATGGTCGGTCCGCCGGGCGCCGGCAAGTCCATGCTGGCCCAGCGCCTGCCCTCCATCCTGCCGCCCCTGTCGCCGCGGGAGCTGCTGGAGGTGTCGATGATTGCCTCCATTGCGGGGGAACTCGCCGATGGCCGGCTTTCGGAAAGGCGTCCCTTCCGCGCGCCGCATCACTCGGCCTCCATGGCCGCGCTGGTGGGCGGGGGGCTGCGCGCGCGACCGGGCGAGGTGTCGCTCGCCCATCATGGCGTTCTGTTCCTCGACGAGCTGCCGGAGTTCTCGCCGCAGGTGCTCAACGCGCTGCGCCAGCCGCTGGAAAGCGGCGAATGCGTCATCGCGCGCGCCAACCATCGGGTCAGCTACCCGGCGCGCATTCAGCTCGTGGCGGCCATGAACCCGTGCCGCTGCGGCATGGCGGGAGAGCCCGGCCATCGCTGCGCGCGGGGCGCCCGCTGCAAGGCGGAGTATCAGGCGCGCATTTCCGGCCCGCTGCTCGACCGCATCGACCTGCGCCTCGAGGTCCCCGCGGTCTCGGCGAGTGACCTGATGCGCCCCGGCAGATCGGAAACCAGCGAGACGGTTGCCGCCCGCGTTGCCCGCGCGCGCGACATCCAACGTCGGCGCTACACCGACCTCGGCCTGCCCGGCTGGACGACGAATGCCCAGTGCTCACCCGCTCTCGTGGAGGAGGTGGCCGCGCCCGATGCGGCTGGCCTCTCCCTGCTGCAGGAAGCCAGCGAGAAGATGGGCCTGTCGGCGCGCGCCTTTCACCGGGTGCTCAAGGTGGCGCGCACCCTGGCCGATCTGGAAGGGCAGGAGCGGGTGGGCCGCCTGCATCTGGCCGAGGCCATTTCCTACCGCGTAGCCGGCGAGCGCCTGGCGCAGGCAGCGTGAGCCTGCGATGGCGCAGCAGGCGTTTCCGCCATTGCGCGATCGGCCGTTGCCTCCGTCGCCACGCGATTTTGGGGTCCGTCCTGGCCTTCTCCCTGCATCGTGGCCGGTACGCCCCGGCGGCGGTGCGTTTTCAAGCCGCAGGGCTTGGCGTTCGTCTCCAGCCGCACGAAAGATGGCCCGCCTTCTCTCGCGCCGTTGTGAAGGCCGTTCGGGCAGAGGGTGTAAAAGGTGCGCATCGGGCGCGCCGCCACCCGCAGGCGGGCACAAAGCTCGCGGCGTGGGCATCGCTGCACCGTTCAAGATTGCCCGATGTGCGGAAATCCGGTCTTCACCTCACCGGCTGGCAAATGCCCTACTGCCGCACCGCGCCGACAAGCAGATTGTCCCCGCTGCGCAGGCTCACCCACCGGCCGGTGTGGTCGCTCGCCTGCCGCTTGAGGTAGCGATAGCCGGTGTGATTCCACAGCCGCACCTCGTCGGTAAGATTGTCGAGAATGTAGTCGCCCTTGTCCGTGCGCACCGTGAGCACCGCATGGCCTTCCCCGTCGCGCTTGCGCACCACGGTGATGAGCAGGTTGGAAAGCGGGATGCCCGCCCGGTTGAGCCGCCGCCGCTTTTCCAGCACGTAGTCCTCGCAGTCGCCCATTCCCTGCCTGGGATAGGACCAGACTTCCTCCCTGCCATAGATATCGCGATCGTTCACCGCCTTCACCGACCTGTTGACGGAGAGGTTGACGCTGGCGATCTTGCGGTGCATGGCACCGGTCATGCGCACCGGCCCGTTGTCGCGCAGGCGCTGGGAACATTCGCGCGGCCGCTTCTTGCAGAACTCGTAGTGACCGACGGGTTGCGAGGTACGTCCGCCGACGACCATGGAACTGGAAGCCTGCGCCGTCCCCGCACCGAGCCCGGCAAAACCGATGCAAAAACCCAGTGCGGTGCTGAGAAACACCCTCCTGACAACCATTCCCCGAGGCTCCCCATTCTTCTTAACGGGAAGTTAACGGGCTGCAGGTGGGGACTGTCAACGAAAAAATTGCCGGCGCAAGCCCGGCCTTTAGGCCGGCTCATCGTTTCATTGAAGCGCCGATCCGGTTCATCTCTTTGTTTTTGCCGCATTTGTGCGACGCCAGATGATTCCATCTGGCTGCAAAATGCCCTACCTAGCGCCCGCCGTTCCTGCGCGCGGGTGCGGCGGCATGCGTGGCCATGAAATCGAGGATTCGCGGTGCGATTTCAGCCCTGAAGCGCGAGCCGTTGAACACGCCGTAGTGCCCCACCACCGGTTGCAGGTGATGGCTGCGCCTGGCCTCGGGAATGTTGATGCACAGGTCGTGGGCGGCCTGGGTCTGCCCGACCCCGGAGATGTCGTCGTTCTCGCCCTCGACGGTCAGAAGCGCCACGGAGCGTATGGCCGCCGGGTCCACCGGCTCGCCGCGATGGGTCATCTCTCCCTTGGGCAGGGCATGACGCACGAACACCGTATCGACGGTCTGCAGGTAGAACTCGGCCGTCAGATCCATCACCGCCAGATACTCGTCATAGAACTCGCGGTGTTTTTCCGCCGAATCGCCGTCGCCCTCCACCAGATGCATGAAGAACTCCCGATGCGCGGTGATGTGCCGGTCGAGATTCATGCTCATGAAGCCGGAAAGCTGCAGGAATCCGGGATAGACCTGGCGCAGGAAGCCTGGATTGGGCCACGGCACCTGCATGATGACATTGTCGCGGAACCATTCGGTGCCGCGCTCCTCGGCCAGCCGGTTGACGGCGGTGGGGTTCCGGCGGGTGTCGATCGGCCCGCCCATCAGCGTCATGGTGGCAGGCAGGTTCCTGTCGCCGCGCGCCTCCATCAGCGCCACCGCCGCCAGCACGGGCACGGAAGGCTGGCACACCGCCATCACGTGGGTTCCCGGTCCCAGCACGCGGAACATGTCGATGAGGTAGTCGATATAGTCGTCGAGGTCGAAGCGCCCGTCCGAAAGCGGCACCATGCGCGCATCGGCCCAGTCGGTGATGTAGACTTCCGCATGGGGCAGCATGGCCTCCACCGTGCCGCGCAGCAGCGTGGCATAATGGCCGGACATCGGCGCCACCATCAGGATGCGCCGATCGGGCTTGCGGCCGGCGGGCAGGTCGCGCGCGAAATGCAGCAGACGGCAGAAGGGGCGCGCCCACACCGTCTCCTCCTTCACGGCCACCGTCTTGCCGTCCACCACGGTGGATTCGATGCCGAACTCCGGCTTGCCATAGCGTCGCGTGGTGCGCTCGAAAACCTCCGCCGCCGCGGCGATGGTGCGTCCCCATGGCGTCGCGGAGGCAGGGTTGAACGGGTTCGCATAAAGAAGCCGCAGGGCATGCGCATAGGCCCTGGCCGGCTGCAGCGCCGCGTGGTTGAGCTCATAGAGTTGATAATACAAGGCAGACCTTCCCGACGCAGAGATTCCTATCGCGGCTCGCCCGCCGGCAGAATGGCAGGTTCCAGAAGCATGCAACCCTTGTGCATCGCAAAAGGGCAGAACTCACCCCAAGATAGCTAACTTATGGCCCCGCGGCAGCGCTTTCAAGTCCCTTCTTGTTGCGGCGCAACATAAGCAGCCGCTTCTCCACCGAAATTCCCGTCGGCAGCTCGGCGTGAAACTGCCGGGCCAGCGCGGGCGGCGCCGTCTCCAGCGCGCATTCCACAAAGCCTTGGCGGGCATAGAAGCGCTCGTTGAAGGGCAGGTCGCGAAAGGTCGTCAGCGACACGCCCCGATGGCCCGCCTGCACGCTTCTCGTGACGGCTGCGCAAAGAAGCGCTGTCCCGACGCCGCGCCGCCCATGGACGGGGTCCACCGCAAGCTCGCGCAGATGCAGGAAGCCTGCAAGGGGATGGAGAACGGCATGGCCGACGGGCGCCCCGTCGCGGTCCACGGCCACCAGCGTGCCTTTCGTGCCCGCCAATGCATGGAACGCCTGTGGAGTCAGCGCCGCACCGGTCGCAAGCGATGGATAGCCGAAGGCGGCAAAAAGGGCCGAAGCGCGCGCATCGACCGCTGCCAGCGCCGCCGCGTCCTGCCGCCGGTAGGCGCGGATCGCATAGCCGGCCGGTGCGTCATGTTCTCCCGGCACGTGCGTGGGGTCAGCCCTCGTAGCCTTCGACGATGATCATCTCGGCCTCCGCCACTTCCTGGCGAATGGCCTTGGCAGCCTGGTATTCGGGGGAGTTGTAGCAGTCCTTGGCGGCCTGCATGGAGGGAAACTCGATCACCACATTGCGCCCGCGCCCGCGCCCCTCCACGGCCTCAAAGGCCCCGCCGCGCGCCAGAAACCGGGCGCCGAAGCGCTCGAAGGCCGGCTTGGCCGTTGCCACATAGTCCTTGTAGCGCTCGGGGTCGCGCACATCCACATGGGCAATCCAGTAGGCCTTGGGCATGGGTTCCTCCCTCGTTTCACGGCGCGCCCGCGGCGGCGCGCATCTCTTCCAGTATGGCCTGGGCGGCGGCCTTGCGGTCTGGCGCGGCAATCACCGGCCTCGCCACCACCAGGTGGCTGGCGCCGGCGCGCACCGCCTCGCCCGGCGTCATCACCCGCTTCTGGTCGCCCGCCGCCGCGCCGGCGGGCCGGATTCCCGGCGTCACCACCGCCAGCTTCGGGCCGAGCGTGGCACGCACGGCCGCCGCCTCGGCGGCGGAGCACACCACCCCGCCCATGCCCGCATCGCGCGCCTGGCTTGCGCGGCGCAGCACCAGCGCCTCCGGCTCCTCCCGATAACCGGCCTCGATAAGGTCCTGGCTGTCCATGGAGGTGAGCACCGTCACCCCCAGAAGGCAAAGCCCGGAGCCCTCCGCAGCGGCCACCGCGGCGCGCATGGCCTTGGGATAGGCGTGAAGCGTCAGCATGGCCACGCCCATGCGGGCGATGTTCTCCACGCCCCTCGCCACCGTGTTGTCGATGTCGAGAAGCTTCATGTCGAGAAACACCTTTTTGCCGTCCTGCGCCAGCTCCTGGGCAAAGCCCAGGCCGCCCGCAAAGGCGAGCTGATAGCCGATCTTGTAGAAGCGGACGGTGTCGCCCAGCGCGGCCACGGCGTTTTCCGCCTCGTCCAGCGTGGCCAGGTCCAGACCGACGATCAGCCGGTCGCGCATGTCGTCTGCGGCGGTGTTCATGTCTCGGCCCTTCTGGAAAACATGCGCGCCCGCTCGATCAGCGCCGCACAGACCTGCGCCATGGCCTTCTGCAGCCGCTCTTCCACGAAGTCACCGTTCTCGCGGAAGGCTTCCGCGCCCCGCGGCACGGAACATTGCGGCGTCACCACCTCTGCCTGGCAGTGCACCAGCACGCTGCGCAGATGGGTGATGGCCCGCACGCCGGCATAGGCGCCGCTGGACGAAGAGCACAGCGCCACGGGCTTGCCGCTGAACGCGCGGAAGGGGCGGCCGCGCGCATCGGTCTTCACGCGGCTGATCCAGTCGATCGTGTTCTTCAGGAGCGGCGGCAGCGAGGCGTTGTATTCCGGCGTGGCGATCAGCAGCCCGTCATGGGCGTCCACCATCTGCGCGAGTCTCACGGCGTTTTCCGGCACGCCGCGCTCCCTCTCCAGATCCTGGTCGAGCATGGGAAGGGGATAGTCGGCAAGCGAGATGCGCGTCACCTCCGCCCCCTGCAGCGCCAGCTCCCTGGCTGCCGCGTCGGCGGTCTTGCCACTGAAGGCGCCGGCGCGGATCGAGCCGGCGAAGACCAGGATTCGCGCCGTCATGAAGGTCTCCAGATTGTCGCTTCTCTATAAGCCATCGCGGCGGCGATGCAACCGCACACCGCCTCAGGCATCGCCAGGGCGGCGGTAGAGCCAAAGATGGGCGGGCGGGATGTTGCGCATCACGAAGTCGAAGCGCTCGACGGTGTAGGTGCCGCGCCCGGCGGGCAGCGGCGACAGCGCCCCGTAGGTGATCTGCACGATGGGCCGGCCCGTCGGCAGGATGTCGAGAAGACGCTCGACCAGCGCGATTCGCTGCTCCATCGGAAAATTGAGCAGCGGAATGGCGGAAACAACGCTGTCGAAAGTGCGCCCCCTCCAGGGAGCAAGAACGGTGTCGAGCTCGAAGGCGCTGCCGTGGACGACGTTGACGCCGGGAAAATCCTCGCGCAGCCGCTTCACGAAGTCGCTGGAATATTCGATGGACACCAGGTTCCCGGGCCTGATGCCCCGCTCCAGTATGGCGCGGGTGATCACGCCCGTTCCCGGTCCAAGCTCCAGCACCAGGTCGTCCTGGCGCTCGGGCCGCACGATGGAGGCCATGCGCCGCGCCGTCACGCTGCTCGTGGGAACGATGGAGCCGACGGCCTTCGGCTTTTCCATCCAGCCGCGAAAGAAGCGCAGCTCCTCGTCGAAGCGTTCGGCGAGCGCCTTGCCCAGATGCAACCCTTTTCCCATGCCCGTCACTCCCTCTGACACAGCCCCGCCCGCGCGTGCGCCGCGTCTTCGCGGCAGCTTCCACGCCTCCTCATCCACGCTCCAAACGCCCGGCGGGCCGCAACCGTTCCCCGGCGCCTACTCGCCGAGGGATTCCAGAAAATCCTTCATGCGGGCAAAGAAGCCGGTGGATTGCGGGCTGTTTTCGCCGGAGGAGATCTTCTCGAACTCCTCCAGAAGCTCTCGCTGCTTGCGCGTCAGGTTCTGCGGGGTCTCCACAACCACCTGGATATAGAGGTCGCCCACCTGCGGCTGCCTCAGCACCGGCATGCCCTTGCCGCGCAGGCGGAACTGGCGGCCGTTCTGGGTGCCCTCGGGCACCTTCACGCGGGTCTTGGTGCCGTCCAGCGTGGCCACCTCGAAGGAGCCGCCAAGGGCGGCGGTCGTCATGGAGATCGGAACCTTGCAATAGAGGTCGGCGCCGTCGCGCTGGAAAAACTCGTGCGGCTTCACCGACAGGAAGATGTAGAGGTCGCCCGCCGGCCCGCCGCGCAGGCCCGCCTCGCCCTCGCCGGCCAGGCGGATGCGGGTGCCGTCCTCGATGCCGGCGGGAATGTTGACGGAGAGCGAGCGCTCCTGCGTCACGCGGCCCTGGCCGGAGCACTTGGCGCAGGGCTCCTTCACCACCTCGCCGCGGCCATGGCACTGCGGGCAGGTGCGCTCGATGGAAAAGAAGCCCTGCGCCGCGCGCACCCGGCCGGAGCCGTAGCACATGGAGCAGGTGACGGGGGAGGAGCCGGGCCTGGCGCCGCTGCCGGCGCATTCCTCGCAGCTTACGGAGGTGGGCACATGGATCTGCGCCGTCTTGCCCGTATAGGCTTCCTCCAGCGTGATCTCCATGTTGTAGCGCAGGTCGGCGCCCCGGTCGCGCCCGCCGGAACGGCGCCGCCCGCCGCCCATGATGTCGCCGAAGATGTCCTCGAAGATGTCGGCGAAGCCGCCGGCGCCGAAGCCTGCGCCGTTGCCGCGCCCGCCCATGCCGCCATTCTCGAAGGCGGCGTGGCCGAAGCGGTCATAGGCGGCGCGCTTCTGGGGATCGCGCAGCGTCTCGTAGGCTTCGTTGATCTCCTTGAACTTCTGTTCCGCCTCCTTGTCCCCCGGATTGCGGTCCGGGTGATACTTCATGGCCAGCTTGCGGTAGGCGCTCTTTAGCTCCCTCTCGTCGGCGTTTCTCGACACGCAGAGCGTCTCGTAAAAATCTGCCTTCATGGATTAAAGATCCCGCATGTTCCTTCGGAGCCGGACATCGCATCCCCATTCGGTGCCCGCAATTTAGGTGTTGTGTGCTGCGAATGCCATAGTTTGCGGGAATTTGAAAGCTGTTGCACGCCGGCTCTCGATGTGGAAAGGCCCGGGCGCTGCGGCCCGGGCCCATGGCAATGCCTGCGAATGACCGTCAGGCGGACTTCTTGTTGTCCTCGTCGATTTCCTCGAAATCGGCGTCGACCACATCGTCGTTCGACTTGGCGTCGCTTTCCTCCGAGGCACCCTGCGCCGCGCTTGCATCCGCGCCGTCGCCCTGACTGGCCTCGTACATGGCCTGGCCGAGCTTCATCGAGGCTTCGGCGAGCGCCGTGGTCTTGGCCTTGATCGCCTCCAGGTCGTCGCCCTCGATGGTCGTCTTCAGCTCCGCGATGGCGTTCTCGATGGCCTTGCGGTCGTCCTCCGAAACCTTGTCGCCGTACTCCTTGAGCGACTTCTCCGAGGAGTGGATCAGCGCCTCGGCCTGGTTCTTCGCCTCGACGGACTCACGCCGCTTCCTGTCCGCCTCGGCATTGGCCTCGGCATCCTTCACCATCTTCTCGATCTCCTCGTCGGAGAGGCCGCCCGAGGCCTGGATGCGGATCTGCTGCTCCTTGCCGGTGCCCTTGTCCTTTGCCGAGACGTTGACGATGCCGTTGGCGTCGATGTCGAAGGTCACCTCGATCTGCGGCACGCCGCGCGGTGCCGGCGGGATGCCCACCAGATCGAACTGGCCGAGCAGCTTGTTGTCGGCCGCCATTTCGCGCTCGCCCTGGAAGACGCGGATGGTGACCGCCGACTGGTTGTCCTCCGCCGTGGAGAAGACCTGGCTCTTCTTGGTCGGGATCGTCGTGTTGCGGTCGATGAGCCGCGTGAACACGCCGCCAAGCGTCTCGATGCCGAGCGACAGCGGCGTGACGTCGAGAAGCAGCACGTCCTTGACATCGCCCTGCAGCACGCCGGCCTGAATGGCGGCACCCATGGCGACGACCTCGTCCGGGTTCACGCCCTTGTGCGGCTCCTTGCCGAAGAAATTCTTCACCGTCTCCTGCACCTTGGGCATGCGCGTCATGCCGCCGACGAGCACCACCTCATCGATCTCGCCCGCATTCATGCCGGCATCCTTCAGCGCCGCCTTGCAGGGCTCGATGGTGCGCTGGATCAGATCCTCCACCAGGCTCTCGAACTTGGCGCGCGTCAGCTTCATCGCCAGGTGCTTCGGCCCGGTCTGGTCTGCGGTGATGAAGGGCAGGTTGATCTCGGTCTGCGAAGCGGAGGACAGCTCGATCTTGGCCTTCTCCGCAGCCTCCTTCAGGCGCTGGAGGGCGAGCTTGTCGTTCTTCAGGTCGATGCCCTGCTCCTTCTTGAACTCGTCGGCGAGATAGTTGACGAGCCGCATGTCGAAGTCCTCGCCGCCGAGGAAGGTGTCGCCATTGGTCGATTTCACCTCGAACACGCCGTCACCGATCTCGAGGATCGAAATGTCGAACGTGCCGCCGCCCAGGTCGTAGACGGCGATGGTCTTGCCGTCCTTCTTGTCGAGGCCGTAGGCAAGCGCTGCCGCCGTGGGCTCGTTGATGATGCGCAGCACCTCGAGCCCGGCGATCTTGCCGGCATCCTTGGTGGCCTGGCGCTGGGAGTCGTTGAAGTAGGCCGGCACGGTGATGACCGCCTTCTCGACCTTCTCGCCGAGATAGGCCTCCGCCGTCTCCTTCATCTTCTGGAGCACCATGGCCGAGATCTGCGAGGGCGAATACTTCGTGCCCCGGGCCTCCACCCAGGCATCGCCATTGTCGGCCTTGACGATCTTGTAGGGGACAAGCTTCTTGTCCTTCTCGACGGTCGGATCGTCGAAGCGCCGGCCGATCAGGCGCTTGATGGCAAAGAAGGTGTTTTCGGGGTTGGTCACCGCCTGGCGCTTTGCCGGCTGGCCGACCAGCCGCTCGTCGGAATCGGTGAAGGCCACGATCGAGGGCGTGGTGCGTGCGCCTTCCGCGTTCTCGATCACCCTGGCGTCCTTGCCGTCCATCACGGCAACGCAGGAGTTGGTTGTTCCGAGGTCGATACCGATTACTTTAGCCATGTATTCTCTCCGCTAAGCAGACTGTCAGGACCCCATTCAGGCGTTCCAGGCAACAGCCCCTGTTCACACGAAATGCCGCGAGTGGTGCGGGCGAGGAGGCCCACGCCGCAGCGTTGCCGCGTATATAAGAACCGCCCGTTTCTCGCGCAAGGCGGCATGTGCCTGATCCGGCACAAGATTGCAGGCCGCGAGGGGCTCAGACGGGCTCCCAGCCATCGTGCCGGGCGGCGCGGTAGATCGCGTCGATCACCTTCTGGTTCTTCACCGACTCCTCCAGCGGGAAGACGGGCGCGTCCTCGCCCCGGGCAGCGCGGGCGAAGGCTTCCGCCTGCAGCCTGTATTGCCGCACGTCGCCGAAGCGATAGACCGTGGCGCTGCCATGGCCGGCGTCGTGCAGGACGACGCGGTCGTCGCCATAGACGCGCGAGTTGAACGGCGTCTCCACCTCGATATAGCCCCTGTCGCCGTGGAAGACCATCACCTGGCGGGCCGCCATCTGCGTGGCAACGTAGAAGCTCAGCTCGAAGTCGCCGCAATCCGCCTTCACGCTGGCATAGATGTCGGTGCCGAAGGTCGCGTCGCGTTCCACCGTTGCCTGCACGCGTTGCGGCTCCCGGCCGGTGACGAAGCGCGCCGTCACCGTCGGGTAGACGCCGATGTCGGGCAGGCCGCCGCCGCCGAGCTCAGGCCGGTTGCGCATGTTGGCAGGGTCCACATTGTGGTAGGAGAAGGCGCCCTGCACGTGGCGCAGGCGGCCGATCGCGCCTTCGGCCACGAGCGCGCGCACCTTCAGCCATTGCGGATGGTAGGTGACCATGAAGGCCTCGCAGATGAGCACGCCATTGCGGTCCCGCGCCTCGATCACCTGGCGGATGTCCTGCGCATCGAGCGCCAGCGGCTTTTCCACCAGCACATGCTTGCCGGCGTCCGCCGCCTTCACCGCCCATTCCACATGCTGCGAGGTGGGCAGCGGAATGTAGACGCCATCCACCTCCGGCGAGGCGAGCAGCGCCTCGTAGGAGGAGAAGACATGGGGGATGCCGAAGCGCTGCGCCACCGCCTCCGCCCGCTGCGCGTCGCGGCTGGCAATGGCGGTCACGACGCCGTTCTCCGTGTCGATCAGTTGCGGAATGACGAACTCGCGGCCGATCTTGGCCGTGGACAGAACTCCCCAGCGGAACATGGTGCCTCCCTTTCAGAATGGCCGCGACACTATCGCCGCGTGCAGGCAAGGTCCATATCGAAGTCGGCGACATCGGAACAAAGCGGCGTTCCCACATCCATGCCGTAGCGGGAACGCAGCACCTTGGACGAGCGTCGGGAAGCCGAGCACGAAGGCGGCACGGGAAGCCGGAGGGCGGCGCCGGCGTATCGCAGGTGGTCCATCGGCGCCTTCTCCTTTCCTGCTCAGCTTCGCAGCACGCCGCCCGTCTGCCTGCCGACATTTTCCACGATTCGTCCCGCGAGCGCTTCGAAATCCTCGTCCGTCAGCGTTCTTTCCACCGGCTGGATGGTGACCTCGATGGCGATGGACTTCTTGTCGGCACCGAGCGCCTCGCCCTCGAACACGTCGAAGACGTTGACATCGGCGATCAGCTTCTTGTCGGCGGCGGCTGCCGCGCGGGTCAGGAGGCCGGCCTCCACGTCCCTGTCGACCACGAAGGCGAAGTCGCGCTTCACGGCCTGGAAGGGCGACAGGTCGAGGCGCGGCCGCGTGCGCGTGGCGCGTGCCTTGGGCTCGGGAATGGCGTCGACAAAGACCTCGAAACCGCACAGGGGCCCGGAAATGTCGAGCGCCTCCAGCGTCCTGGGGTGGAACTCGCCGAAGGTGGCGAGCACGACCTTCGGCCCCAGCTTGATCGTGCCCGAACGGCCGGGGTGATACCACTCCGGCGCGTCTGCCGCGATCTGCAGCTTGTCCACCGGCGCGCCGCAGGCTTCCAGCACGGCCAGCGCGTCCGCCTTGGCGTCGAACACGCCGACCGGCGCGGCATTGCCGGTCCACTGCCGGCCCTGACCCTCCAGCCGTGCCGTGCCGCGGCGCACGCCGGCGGCCACGCGGCGCTGGTCTTGCGGGCGGTCGCCCTCATAGGTGCCGGAGACCTCGAACAGCGCCACATCGGCAAAGCCGCGGTCGGCGTTGCGCTGTGCGGCGGTCATCAGGCCGGGCAGCAGAGAGGGGCGCATGGTCGACATGTCGGCGGCGATCGGGTTTGCGAGGGTGAGCGCCCGCTGCCCGCCGCCGAAGAGCCGTGCCTGCGCCGCGGGAATGAACGACCAGGTCACCGCCTCCATCATGCCGCGCACGGCGAGCGCCCGCTTGGCCTGGCGCGTGCGCTGCTGCAGGGTGGTGAGAATGCGCCCGCCGACGGCCTGCCGCGCCGCCATGGGCTCTGGCGCGATGGCGTTGACGCCGTGAATGCGCATCACTTCCTCCACGAGATCGGCCTTGCCGTCGATGTCCGGCCGCCAGGAAGGAACGACGACATTCACAACCGCGCCCTCGCCCCGGGGCTCGAAGCCGAGGCGGGACAGGATGGCAAGGCTCTCGGTGCCCGGCACGTCGAGGCCGGTGAGCCGCTTCACCTCCGCCACGGGGAAGCAGACGACCTTGCGCTCGGCGGGATCGTAACGCCGCCCGGCGATGTCGATCCGGCTCGGCTCGCCGCCGCAAAGCTCCATCACCATGCGGGTGGCAAGCGCCATGCCCGGCTCGTTGAACGCCGGGTCGATGCCGCGCTCGTTGCGATAGCGGGCATCGGTGACGATGCCCAGCCGCCGGCCGGTGCGGGCGATGCTCGTGGGCTCCCACACCGCCGCCTCGATCAGCACGTCCGTCGTGGTCTCGTCGCAACCCGAGTGCTCGCCGCCCATGATGCCGGCGATCGACTCCACGCCGTTGTCATCGGCGATCACGCACATCTCCGGTTCGAGCGTGTACTCGCGGCCGTCGAGCGCCAGCAGCGTTTCGCCCTCCTTTGCGCGGCGCACCACGAGGTCGCCCTTCACCTTGGCCGCATCAAAGACATGCAGCGGCCGGCCACGGTCGAAGGTGAGGTAGTTGGTGATGTCCACCAGCGCATTGATGGGCCGCAGGCCGATGGCGATGAGGCGTTGCTGCATCCAGCGGGGCGAGGGGCCGTTCTTCACCCCGCGCACCAGCCTGAGCGCGAAGGTGCGGCACAGGTCCGGCGCCTCAATCCTGATGCTGACGGGGCATTCGCCCTCGCCTGCAATGGCCGGTATGGGCGGTTCCTTCAGCCGCCCCAGGCCGGCGGCGGCCAGCTCGCGCGCGATGCCGTGCACGCCGGTGCAGTCCGGCCGGTTGGGCGTCAGTCCGATCTCGATCACCGGGTCGTCGAGCTTCGCCCATTCTGCGAAGGATGCGCCCACCGGCGCGTCCTCCGCCAGCTCGATGATGCCCGTATGCTCGTCGGAAAGTTCCAGCTCGCGCTCGGAACACATCATGCCGTGGCTTTCCACGCCGCGGATCCTGCCCACCGAAAGCGTGGTGCCGAGGCCGGGAATGTAGGTGCCGGGCGCGGCGAAGGCGCCGACGAGACCGGCGCGCGCATTGGGCGCGCCGCAGACCACCTGCACGGGGTCACCGCTGCCCGTGTCCACGGTCAGCACCTTCAGCCTGTCGGCATCGGGGTGCTTCTGCGCCGTCAGCACCCGGGCGATGACAAACGGCTTCAGGGTCTTCTTGTCGTCCACCGCCTCGACCTCGAGGCCGATCATGGTGAGCGTCTCGGCGATCTCGTCGAGCGTGGCCTCGGTTTCGAGATGATCCTTGAGCCAGGAGAGTGTGAATTTCATCTTCGTTCAGCCTGCCTGGTTGGAAGTCAAGCGCTCAGCCCGCCGAACAGCGTCGGCATGTCGAGCGGGCGGAAGCCGTAGTGCTGGAGCCAGCGTATGTCGGCGTCGAAGAAGGCGCGCAGATCCGGCATGCCGTATTTCAGCATGGCGATGCGGTCGATGCCCATGCCCCAGGCAAAGCCCTGATACTCGTCCGGGTCGAGCCCGCCATGGCGCAGCACGTTGGGGTGCACCATGCCGCAGCCCAGGATCTCCATCCAGTCCTCGCCCTCGCCGAAGCGCACCTCTCCCGGCTTCGAGCGGTCGCACTGGATGTCCACTTCCAGGCTCGGCTCGGTGAAGGGGAAGAAGGAGGGCCGGAAGCGCATGGTGAGCTGCGGCACCTCGAAGAAGGCCTTGCAGAACTCGGTCAGCACCCACTTCATGTTGGCGATGTTGGCCGTCTTGTCGATCACCAGCCCTTCGAGCTGGTGAAACATGGGCGAGTGCGTCGCATCGGAGTCGCAGCGATAGGTCTTGCCCGGAATGACGATGCGGATCGGCGGCTTCTGCGCCTCCATGGTGCGGATCTGCACCGGCGATGTGTGGGTGCGCAGAAGCTTGCGCTCGCCCGTCTCGTCCGGCTCCAGGAAGAAGGTGTCGTGCATCTCGCGCGCCGGGTGTCCTTCGGGGAAGTTGAGCGCGGTGAAATTGTAGTAGTCGGTCTCGATGTCCGGTCCTTCGGCGATCTCGAATCCCAGATCGCCGAAGATGGCGGCGATCTCGTCGATCACCTGGCTGATGGGGTGGATGCGCCCGCGCTCGGCCGGCGGCCGGGCGACCGGCAGTGTGACGTCCACCCTTTCGCGCTTGAGCCGCTCGGCGATGGCCGCCTCCCGCAGCGCCGCCCGCCGTTCGGCGATGGCCTCGGCAACTCGGGTCTTCAAGCCGTTGATGGCCGGTCCCATCACCTGGCGCTCCTCGGGCGACATGGCGCCCAGGGTCTTCAGCTTCGCGGAGATGGAGCCCTTCTTGCCGAGCGCCGCCACGCGCACGGCTTCCACCGCCTGCTCGTCCCCGGCGGCCGCGATCTCGCGGAGGATGGTCCGTTCAAGCTCTTCCAACTCGCTCATCGCCCTTGTCTCCGTCCCGGCCTCACCTGTCCGGGAAAGCACATTGTCGTTGTCCATGTGTCTCATCTTCGCTCGTCGCCATCATGAAAAAACCCGCGCCAGCCCTGCCAGCGCGGGTTTCCCGAAAAAATCTCTCTGTAGCTTCGGGAAGCGCTGACCTCAGGCGACAGCGCTTTCAAAAGCGTTCGGGGTGGTATCCTTCAGATACACGAGCGCCTCCTTGGACTTCTCCACCAGCGCGGCGAAGGCCTGCGGCTCGTGCACGGCCATGTCGGCCAGCACCTTGCGGTCGATCTCGATGCCCGCCTTGTTCAGCCCGTCGATGAAGCGGCCATAGGTCAGCCCGTGCTGGCGCGCGGCGGCATTGATGCGCTGGATCCACAGGGCGCGGAAATTGCGCTTGCGGTTCTTGCGGTCGCGATAGGCATATTGCAGCGACTTCTCGACTGCCTGCTTGGCGATACGGATGGTGTTCTTGCGGCGGCCGTAGAAGCCCTTGGCGGACTTCAGAACCTTCTTGTGCTTGGCGTGGGCGGTAACGCCCCTCTTCACGCGGGCCATGGCATGATCTCCTTCAATTCCGGCGTGTCATCAGAAGCCGTAGGGCATGAACTTCTTCACGATCTGCGTATCGGGATCGGAAAGAACCATCGTGCCCCGCGCCTTGCGGATGAACTTGTTGGAACGCTTGATCATGCCGTGCCGCTTGCCCGCGGCCTGCACCTTCACCTTGCCGGTGGCGGTCACCTTGAACCGCTTCTTGGCGGAAGACTTGGTCTTCATCTTGGGCATTTTGCTTTATCTCCGGTATGTGCGCCGAGCGGCGCTTGATCTGGCCGGGCCATATCGGCCCGAAAGCATTTGGAGCCGCCACGGCATGCCCTGCCGGCCGGCTCGAACGACGGGTGCTCATATCAGCAAGTGCCCGCCGGCGCAATAGCCAGCCGGACGTCAGAAGAGCCGGAAGAGGATGGGGATGATCCCCAGTTCCTGGCCTTCCTCCACCAGTTCGAAGAAAGGAATGGAGACGAGAAAGACCAGGCCGTCGAGCAGCGTCCGGTTGAAGATCTCCGGCCTGAATGTGACCTCCTCCTGATCCCTGAAAAGCCGTGGATTGGGGAGGAAGCGCGGCACGCGGTCGAGATAGGCAAGATAGGGCGCGCCGAGCACGGCCTTCAGGTACCGCTCTTCGCGCAGCGCGACGATGTAGAAGGCGGTGGCGCAGAAGGCGGCGGAAAGAGCCGTGATGACCAGGCTTCCCGTCTGCGCGCCGACGCCACCCGCCGCGATGGTGGAGAAGAAATAAAGCGGGTTGCGCGTGACCGAATAGGGACCGGTGGAAACGAGTTCGGCGGACTTCCGCCCGCCGATATAAAGGATCGACCAGAGCCGGCCACCTATGCCGACAAGGATGAAGGCAAGGCCGAAGGACTCGATCCGCTCGTGCGCCAGCTCGTCATGCAGCGAACCGCCGAAGATGAGCAGCACGCAAATGATGCCGACAAGGAACGCAAGCACATAACGGCGCGACGACTGGAACGCAGCCATCGCCCTGGTGGTCTCGCCACGCATCTTCAACCCCTGTCCAGCGAAAAGTCTGCCGGCGAGGGTTGAACCGCATCTTGGCTATTTCGGGGCAAGCACCATCATCATCTGGCGCCCCTCCAGCTTCGGCTCCGCCTCCACCTTGGCGATCGGCTCCACCTCTTCGCGCACGCGGTTGAGAAGCTGCATGCCGAGCTCCAGATGAGCCATCTCGCGGCCGCGGAAGCGCAAGGTCAGCTTCACCTTGTCGCCGTCCTCGAAGAAGCGTCGCACGGCCTTCATCTTCGTCTCGTAGTCGTGCTTGTCGATGTTGGGCCGCATCTTGATCTCTTTGATCTCGATGGTCTTCTGCTTCTTCCGGGCTTCGGCGGCCTTTTTCTGGTTCTGGTACTTCAGCTTGCCGAGATCGATGATCTTGCACACGGGCGGATTGGCGTTGGGCGAGACCTCGACGAGGTCCAGCCCCACATCCTCGGCCGCCCGCAGGGCGTCTTCTGTCGCGACGATACCCCGATTGTTGCCTTCCTCGTCGATGAGCTGCACCCGGGGAACCCGGATGTCGCGGTTGGCGCGGGGCCCCTCCTTCACCGGAGGCGGCGCTTTGAACGGTCTGCGAATGGTCTTCGTCTCCTCAAATCGTTGACGGAACGCTTTGCCCGCGGCAGCGGGCGGATGGCTATGTGCGCCTGGCGAGCCTTGTGTCAATAGCATATCCAGGCAAAAGAATCACGGAAAAGCAGGAGCGGGTGACGCCCCGCCCTTCCCTTCCGCGCCGCAGCGCACATGCCCGAACATTATGCCACAGGAGGACACGGATGAGCCAGAGCGAACCTTCCCGCATCAAGGTCGACGGGGTCGAAATTGCCGTGCGCCACCGTCCGGGCGGCACGCCGGGCCTGGTCTGGCTCGGCGGATACCGCTCCGACATGCTGGGCACCAAGGCCGAGGCGCTGGACGCCTGGGCGGCCGAGAACGGGCTTGCCGCAACCCGGCACGACTATTCCGGCCATGGCGAATCGGGCGGCGCCTTCGCCGAGGGCACCATCTCGCGCTGGCTGGCCGAGAGCCTCGCCGTCTTCCGCCGGTTCACGCAGGGGCCGCAGATCCTCGTCGGCTCCTCCATGGGCGCCTGGATCGCGCTCAGAATGGTGCAGGAGCTGCACAGGGCCCGCGAGAGCGCGCGCCTCGGCGGGCTTCTGCTCATCGCTCCGGCGCCCGACTTCACCAGCGAGCTGGTGGAGCCGCGCCTGAGCGACGCGCAGCGCCGGGCCCTGCAGACGCAGGGCTATATCGAGGAGCCGTCGCGATATGCGCCGGAGCCCGACCTTTATACGCGGGCGCTCATCGAGGACGGGCGCAGCAACCGCGTGCTCGATGGCATCATAGACACCCATTGCCCGGTGCACATTCTCCAGGGCATGGCCGATCCCGAGGTGCCCTATGAACATGCCATGCGCCTCGTCGAACATCTGCCGGCCGACGACGTGGCGCTCACGCTGGTCCGCGACGGCGATCACCGCCTGTCGCGCCCGCAGGACATCGACCTGATGCGGCGCGTGCTCGCGGCGCTTGCCGCGCGGGCGAGATAGGCTTGCTGCCAGCCCCTCCATATAGGCAGGGCGTGCCGTCGTTTCATGTCTTGAAACGCGTCATGCCTCTTCCCATGTGCTTCTGTGCGGCCGCAGCCCCTGTTTCAACCGATGAGGAACCGGTGACGATGACCAATTCTGCACTGATACGCCCCGCCTGGACGCCGGCGACCATCGCCCTGATGGTGATCGGCTTCATGGTGTTCTGGCCGCTCGGGCTCGCCATGCTCGCCTACATTCTTTGGGGCGACAGGCTCGGCGAGTTCAAGCGCGACGTGAACCGCGCCACCGACGGCATGTTCGCCAACTGTCGCCGCGCCTCCCGCGTCCACGCCCGCACGGGCAACGTCGCCTTCGACGAATGGCGCGAGAAGGAGCTGGAGCGCCTGGCCGAGGAGCGCCGCAAGCTCGACGCCATGCGCGAGGAGTTCGACGAGTATGTGCGCGAGCTGCGCCGCGCCAAGGACCAGGAAGAGTTCGACCGCTTCATGAAGGAGCGCAGGAGTGCCCGCAGCGACGACGGCATCGAGGGCAAGGCGGAAGGCTGAGACCGCCGGCCTTGCCCAGCCGATCCGAACGGCGCCCTCTGCGGGGCGCCGTTTTCGTTTGGGCGGGTCCGCGTTTTTCCCGCCCCATGGCGGTCCGAATCGTCTATCGTGGTCGCCATGCTCTCCCGTTTTTCAGCCAAGGCACCGCGAAAGACGGCGGCCTCCTCGGTGGAGCGCTCCCACCGGGTGGCCGGCCGGGAGCTGCCGCTCAGGATCGTCGAAAACCCCCGCGCCAGGCGGCTCACCCTGCGCATCGCGCCGGGTGGCGCGGCGCTGCGCGTCACCGTGCCGCCGGGCCTTTCGCTTTCCGAGGTGGAGCGATTTCTGGCCCGTCATGAGGGCTGGCTCGAACAGCGGCTCAGGAAGCTGCCGGAAGAGCCGCTCGTCCGCCCGGGAATCAAGATCCCGCTGCGCGGCGTGCCGCATCTTGTGGTTCACGCGCCGCACCGGCGCGGCGCGGTGGAGGTTTCGGCGATCGACGGCCAGCCGGCGCTGGTGGTGATGGGCGATCGCCGCCATCTGCCGCGGCGGCTTGCCGACTTCCTGAAACGGGAGGCCAAGCGTGACATCGAGGCGCTGGTCGCCCGCCACACCAGGGCCGTGGGGCGGCCGGCGCGCGCCATCCGCTACCGCGATACGACCAGCCGCTGGGGGTCCTGCACCTCGGACGGCGTGCTTTCCTTTTCCTGGCGCATCATGATGGCCCCGCCGGCGGTGATCAACTATCTGGTGGCGCACGAGGTGGCGCATCTGAAGGAGATGAATCACGGTCCCCGCTTCTGGGCGCTGTGCGAGGCGCTGTGCCCCCGCACGCAGGAGGCCAGACAGTGGCTGAAGCGCAACGGAACGGCGCTGCAGGCGATCCGATTTGGCGAATAGCGCGCAGCGGGTCGCGGGCAGAGCCGGGAGCGCCGGCCATGGGCTCACCCCGGCCCGTCATCCGCTCTTCCCTCGACACCGGCGCCATTTCATGCCACTTCCAGCCTCATGGAACTCGACATCAAGATCTGCGGCCTGAAGAGCGAGGAAGCGGTGGCCGCCGCGCTGGAAGGCGGGGCGAGCCATGTCGGCTTTATCTTCTTCGACAGGAGCCCCCGCCACGTCACGGTGGAGACCGCGCGCCGCCTGCGCCGGGCGGCGGTGGGCAGGGCGCTTGCCGTGGCGGTGACGGTGGACGCCGACGACGAGACGCTGTCGCGAATCGTCGGCGAGATGCAGCCCGACATGCTACAGCTTCACGGTCAGGAAAGCCCCGAGCGTGCGGCCGCGCTCAGGGCGCGTTTCGCCCTGCCCGTGATGAAGGCGCTGGCGGTGCGCGAAAAGAAGGATCTCGAGGCCGTCGCGGCCTATCGCGGCGTCTGCGACCGCCTGCTGCTCGATGCCAAGCCGCCGCCGGGCGCCGTCCTCCCCGGCGGCAACGGCATCCCCTTCGACTGGCGGCTGCTCGCCTTTCTTGACGATGATGTGGATTACATGCTTTCCGGTGGTCTGAACGCCGCCAACATCGCCGCGGCCCTGCGCGCCTGCCGCCCGCGCGGCATCGACGTCTCGTCGGGCGTGGAACGGGCGCCGGGCGACAAGGACCCGCAGATGATACGCGCCTTCTTCCACGCCGTGCGCGGCGTGGCAGGAGCCCGACCAGAGGAGACGGCATGAACACGCCGGCTGAACCCAACTCCTTCCGCATCGGCCCCGACGAACAGGGCATGTTCGGCATTTTCGGCGGTCGTTTCGTGGCCGAAACGCTGATGCCCCTGATCCTCGATCTGGAGGCGCACTGGGAGGCGGCCAAGAAGGACCCGGCCTTCAAGGCCGAGCTGGAGCATCTGGGCACGCATTACACGGGCCGCCCCTCGCCGCTTTACTTCGCCGAGCGGCTGACGGAGCATCTGGGCGGCGCCAAGATCTACTTCAAGCGCGACGAGCTGAATCACACGGGCAGCCACAAGATCAACAACTGCCTGGGCCAGATTCTTCTCGCCCGCCGCATGGGCAAGACGCGCATCATCGCCGAGACGGGCGCCGGCCAGCACGGCGTGGCCACGGCGACGGTGGCCGCCCGCTTCGGCTTGCCCTGCGTGGTCTATATGGGCGCCACGGATGTCGAGCGGCAGGCGCCCAATGTCTTCCGCATGAAGCTGCTGGGCGCGGAGGTGAAGCCCGTCAGCGCCGGCCACGGCACGCTCAAGGACGCGATGAACGAGGCGCTGCGCGACTGGGTGACCAACGTCGAGAACACCTACTATCTCATCGGCACCGCCGCCGGACCGCACCCCTACCCGGAGATGGTGCGCGACTTTCAGTCGGTGATCGGCACGGAGGTGCGCGAGCAGATCCTGGCCGCCGAGGGCCGCCTGCCCGACCTTCTGGTTGCCGCCGTCGGCGGCGGATCGAACGCCATCGGCCTGTTCCATCCCTTCCTCGACGAGCGCAAGGTTGCCATCGTCGGTGTCGAGGCGGGCGGCAGGGGGCTCGAGGGCGACGAGCATTGCGCCTCCCTGACGGCCGGCCGGCCGGGCGTGCTGCATGGAAACCGCACCTATCTGCTGCAGAACGAGGACGGGCAGATCAAGGAAGGCCACTCCATCTCCGCCGGCCTCGACTATCCGGGCATCGGGCCGGAGCATTCCTGGCTGAAGGAATCGGGCCGTGTCGAATATGTGCCGATCATGGATCACGAGGCGCTGGAGGCGTTCCAGCTTCTCACCCGCCTCGAGGGCATCATCCCGGCGCTGGAGCCCGCCCACGCGCTGGCCGAGGTCATCAAGCGCGCGCCGAAGATGGGCAAGGACCAGATCATCGTGATGAATCTGTGCGGGCGCGGCGACAAGGATGTCTTCTCCGCCGCCAAGCATCTGGGCATGGAGATCTGATGGCGCATTTCATCGACATCTGGATAAACTGCCCCGACCGGCAGACGGCAAAGAAGATCGCCGCCGCCTGCATTGAGGCGCGGCTGGCGGCCTGTGCCAACATCCTCGCCCCCGTTTCCAGCCTCTATCGCTGGCAGGGCAAGGTGGAAAGCGCCGAGGAGGTGCCGCTTCTGCTCAAGACGCGTGCCGCGCATTTCGACGCCGTGTGCGAAACGGTGCGCCCGCTGCACCCCTACGACACGCCGTCCATCGTGGCCACGGCGCTCGACGACATCGACCAGCGCTACGCCGACTGGCTGCGCAAGGAGACGAAGGAGCCGGCATGACCGCGTCGTGGGTGCCGGCATTTGTTGAAGCCAGATATTGCCAGATATCGTATGTCTCTTGAATCGCTGTCGATTTCGACGCTGCCGGCGCAAAATGTGTTGCTTCGCGCGCGCAATTCACCTAGCTATTCAAGCAGTAATCCCGCATGGTTCGCCCAGCGGCCCCCACGGGCTCCGGCTCGTGGGGTTTGTCTTTTCTGCGGCATTGATCGAACGGCCGTATGACACGTTGCTCGTTTTTCATCGACGGATTCAATCTCTATCACGCACTCCGCAGGCTGGACGGTCCGCATCTGAAATGGGTGAACCTGCGTGCCCTGATGGCACGGCGGATTTCAAGATCGGAAACAACATCAAACATCTATTGTTTTTCAGCCTATGCTGATTGGCTCCCCGGGCCCCGTCGCAGGCATGAGCAATATGTCGCAGCACCTGCCGCGGTCGATGTGGAAATCGTACTCGGTAAGTTCAAGAAAAAGGACCGCTATTGCCCGCGCTGCAAGGGTGCTACGATTGGGCATGAAGAAAAGGAAACCGACGTCAACATCGCCTTGTGCATGCTCGACGAGGCTTACAAGGATACTTATGATCGCGCATATGTGGTGTCGCGGGACAGCGACCTCAAACCCGCGATTGCAATGGTGCGCAACGAGTTTCCCGACAAGGAAGTGATCGTCGTCGCGCCACCTCACTTCGGTCATTCGGCCGACCTGCTGAGCGCGGCAAGCAGAAAGCGCAAAATCTCGAAAAGGCAGATCGAGCAATGCCTTTTCCCAGAACATGTGCTGGACTCCGGCGGCAATGTTGTAGCAACTCGCCCGCAGGAGTATCAGCCTCCAGACCGCGAACATACTGAGGTGTAGATGTGACCCACACGCGCATCGACAAGGCTTTTGCCCGGTTGAGGGCGGAAAACCGGCCTGCGCTCGTGACCTACTTCATGGCCGGCGATCCCGATTACGAGACGGCGCTCCGGATCATGAAGGCGCTGCCCGGGGCGGGCAGCGACATCATCGAGCTTGGCATGCCCTTCTCCGATCCCATGGCCGATGGCCCGGCCATCCAGGCCGCCGGCCAGCGCGCACTGAAGGGTGGGCAGACGCTGGCCCGAACGCTGGAGATGGCCCGCGCCTTCCGTCAGGGGGACGACACGACGCCCATCGTGATGATGGGCTACTACAATCCCATCTACATCTACGGCGTGGAGCGCTTCCTGGCCGATGCCCGTGCTGCCGGCATCGACGGTCTCATCGTCGTCGACCTGCCGCCCGAGATGGACGAGGAGCTGTGCCTGCCGGCCATTGGCGCGGGGATCAATTTCATCCGCCTTGCCACGCCCACCACGGATGACAAGCGCCTGCCCAAGGTTCTGGAGAACACCTCCGGCTTCGTCTACTACGTGTCGATGACGGGCATCACCGGCTCGGCGTTGCCCGACACGTCGAAGGTCGGTGCGGCCGTGTCCCGCATCAAGGGCCACACGTCGCTGCCGGTCTGTGTCGGTTTTGGCGTCAAGACCGCCGCCCAGGCGCGCGCCATCGGCGCCGTGGCCGACGGCGTGGTGGTGGGAACGGCGATCGTCAATGCCATTGCCAATGTGCTGGGCCCCGACGGACGGGCGACCGCCGATCCGGCGGAGGCCGTCTCCACCCTGGTGCGCGGTCTGGCCGGGGGCGTGCGCGAGGCGCGCCTCGCCACTGCCGAATAAAGACCGCATTTCCGCCGCAAAAGCACGACAGCCGAACCGCAACGAGAAGGGCGAGCCCATGAACTGGATCACCAACTATGTGCGGCCGAAGATCAACTCCATGTTCGGCCGCCGCGAGATGCCGGAAAATCTCTGGATCAAGGACCCGGAGACCGGCGAGATGGTTTTCCACAAGGATCTGGAGGAAAACCAGTGGGTCATCCCTTCCTCTGGCCATCACATGAAGATCAAGGCGCGCGATCGCCTGCGGTTCTTCTTCGACGAGGGTGCGTTCGAGACGCTGGAGAACCCCAAGGTCGTCACCGATCCGCTGAAGTTTCGCGACGAGCGGCGCTATACCGACCGTCTGCGCGACGCCCGCTCCAAGACGGGCCTGGAAGATGCGGTGCTGAACGCGGTGGGCCGCGTTGAGGGCCTGGAGGTGGTGGCCACGGTGCAGGACTTCGCCTTCATCGGCGGCTCGCTGGGCATGGCGGCGGGCGAGGCCATCATCTGCGGTTTCGAAACGGCGCTGAAGCGCCGCCTGCCCCTGGTGCTGTTCGCCGCCTCCGGCGGCGCGCGCATGCAGGAAGGCATTTTCTCGCTCATGCAGCTTCCGCGCACCACCGTCGCCGTGGACCGGCTGAAGGAGGCGGGCCTTCCCTACATCGTGGTGCTGACCAACCCCACCACCGGCGGCGTCACCGCCTCCTATGCCATGCTGGGCGACGTCCACATCGCCGAGCCCGGCGCGCTCATCGGCTTTGCCGGACCGCGCGTCATCGAGCAAACCATCCGCGAGAAGCTGCCCGAGGGCTTCCAGCGCGCCGAATATCTTCTGGAGCACGGCATGGTCGACATGGTCGTGCCGCGCCAGGAGCTGAAGCCCACCATCGCGCGCCTGCTCAAGATCCTGCTCAAGACGCGCGAGGAAGGGACCGAGGAGGGCGCGCAGGCTCCGGCCGTGCTGTCGGCGCCGCCCGCTGCGGAGCGCGCCGAAGCCGCCACCCGGACGTGAGCGCCGTCTTGAAATCCTGCCGCTGAAGGCTGCGAAGATGAGTGTGGATACCGCAGGGCAGGCCATCGAGCGGCTGATGTCGCTCCACCCCAAGGGATTCGACCTGTCGCTGGAGCGCATCGCCCGGCTGCTCTCCCGGCTCGGCAATCCCGAGCAGCGGCTGCCCCCGGTCATCCACATCGCCGGCACGAACGGCAAGGGCTCGGCTGCTGCCTTTTCGCGCGCGCTTCTCGAAGCGGCGGGCAGGGCGGTCCATGTCCACACCTCCCCGCATCTGGTGAACTGGCACGAGCGCTACCGCCTGGCCGCGCCCGGCGGCGGGCGCCTGGTGGCGGATGCCGTGCTGGCCGAGGCGGTGGAGCGCGTGGCACAGGCCAATGGCGGCGAGGCCATCACCGTGTTCGAGCTTCTCACGGCCGTCATGTTCGAGCTGTTTTCCGAGCACCCGGCGGATGCCGCCATCGTCGAGGTGGGGCTTGGCGGCCGTTTCGATGCCACCAACGTGATTCCCCGCCCCGCCGTGAGCCTCATCATGCCGGTCTCGCTCGACCATGAGGCGTATCTGGGAGATCGGGTGGAGCTGATCGCGGCCGAAAAGGCCGGCATCATCAAGCCCGGCGCGCCTGTCGTCGTCGGCCAGCAGGAATGGGACGCCGCCCGCGAGGTGCTGATCGAAACGGCAGAGCGACTGGGCTGCCCCCTCAAGGTCTACGGCCAGGACTTCATCGCCGTGGAGGAGCATGGCCGCATGGTCTATCAGGACGAGGACGGCCTGCTCGACCTGCCGCTGCCGCACCTTGCCGGGCGCCACCAGATCGCCAACGCCGCCGCCGCCATCGCCGCCGTCAAGGCGGCGGGCTTTGCCCTTGAAGAGGGGGCGGCAGAACGGGCCATGACGCGGGTTTCCTGGCCGGGCCGCCTGCAGCGTCTTCCCGAGGGCCGGCTCTCCGCGCTGGCGCCCGAAGGGGCGGAGATCTGGATCGACGGCGGCCACAATCCGGGTGCGGGCGCGGCCATTGCCGAGGCACTCGCGGAGGCGGAGGAGAAGCGCCCCCGCCCCCTGCTTCTCATCGCCGGCATGCTGGAGACCAAGGACCAGATCGGCTATTTCCGCGCCTTTTCCGGCCTCGTGCGCCATGTCTATACGGTGCCGGTGAGGAACAGCGACGCCGGCGTGCCCAACAGCACGCTTGCCGCCCGGGCCGGCGAGGCCGGCCTTTCGGCGGAACCCGTAAACTCCGTTGCCAATGCGCTGAGGCTTCTGGCCGAGACGTGGAACGGTGACAGCCCGCCGCGCATCCTGATTGCCGGATCGCTCTATCTGGTGGGCGAGGTGCTGGCGGAGAACGGAACGCCGCCGGATTGAACCATCCCTCCGGTCCCATCCGCCTTGACGGTTCGTCAGCCCGGTCATAGTTTAGAATTATTCTAAACTAACTGGATTCCCCGTCTCATGTTCAATCGTCTGTTCGGTTTCAACCGGCGTGCCTTTTCTTCTCTCTCGGAGCAGGAGATCCTGGCGCTTGCCATCTCCTCGGAGGAGGACGATGCGCGCATCTACCGCGCCTATGCGGATGGGCTTGCGGACGACTACCCGCACACCGCGGCGATGTTCGAGGAGATGGCGGCGGAAGAGGACAGGCACCGCGCCTGGCTGATCGAGCTCTACCGCAAGCGTTTCGGCGAGCGTATTCCGCTCATCCGCCGCGAGCATGTGCGCGGCTACTACCAGCGCCGGCCGGACTGGCTGGTGCGCCCCCTCGGGCTTGAGAATGTGCGCGCCCAGGCGGCGCTGATGGAGGAGGAGGCGCAGCGCTTCTACGCCCATGCCGCGCAGCGCACCGAGGACGCCGCGACCCGCAAGCTCCTGGGGGATCTGGCGGCGGCCGAGCAGCGCCACGAGGCGCTGGCCGGCCATCTTGCCGAGAAGCATCTGGAGGGCGATGCGGGCCGGCAGGAGGAGCGCACGGAGCGGCGCCAGTTCATCCTCACCTATGTGCAGCCGGGGCTGGCCGGGCTGATGGACGGCTCGGTCTCCACGCTTGCGCCCATTTTCGCCGCGGCCTTCGCCACGGGCGACACCTGGCAGACCTTTCTCGTCGGCCTCGCCGCCTCCCTGGGTGCCGGCATCTCCATGGGGTTCACCGAGGTCGCCTCCGACGACGGCGTGATCTCGGGGCGCGGCTCGCCGCTCAAGCGCGGCCTGACCACTGGCATCATGACGGCGCTCGGCGGCCTCGGCCACGCCCTGCCCTATCTCATCCCCGATTTCTGGACGGCCACCACGATCGCCATCGCCATCGTTTTCCTGGAGCTGTGGGCCATCGCCTTCATCCAGAACCGCTACATGGAAACGCCGTGGAGCCGCGCCATCTTCCAGGTGGTGCTGGGCGGCGCGCTGGTGTTTGCCGCGGGAATGTTAATCGGCAACGCCTGAACGGCGGTGGCGGGCGCCCGTCCCCTCACACGTCCAGATTGGCCACCGAGAGCGCGTTTTCCTGGATGAACTCGCGGCGAGGCTCCACCTCGTCGCCCATCAGGCGCGAGAAAAGGGAGTCGGCGTCCGTCGCATCCGGCACCTTCACCTGCAGGAGAGAGCGGGCGTTGGGGTCGAGCGTCGTCTCCCAGAGCTGCTCCGAGTTCATCTCGCCAAGCCCCTTGTAGCGCTGCATGGTCAGCCCCTTGCGGCCGGTGGCGAAGATGGCGTCGAGCAGGGCCATCGGCCCCGAGATGGACTCCGCCTTGTCATTGCGCCGCAGGACCGGCGGCTTGCCGTAGATTTCCTGCAGCCGCGCCGTGTAGCGATCGATGGCGCGCGCATCGGCCGAGCCGATGAGCGCGGGGTCGAGAACGATGACGTCGCGCACCCCGCGCACCGTGCGCTCGAAGAGATAGCCGCCGGCCCCTTCGTTGGAGGGGTTGAGGCGCCCCTGCCAGCCGCGCTCGGTCTCCTCGGAGATGATGTCGAGCCGCCGCGCCACATATTCCGCCGCCTCGCTGGCGCGCGCCGTATCGGCCAGCACGGCTGCGTTCAGCGCCCCGGCAATGGCCGCCTGTTCGACCACGGAGCGGTCGTAGCGCGTGTGCAGCCCGTTGATGAGCGCGCGCACGGCACGTGCGTCCTCCACCACCTGGCGCAGGTCCTCGCCCGAGCGCACCTCGCCGCCGGAAAGCTCCAGCACCGCCTCCTGCAGGCCGCTGTCGATCAGAAACTCCTCGAAGGCAGCCTCGTCCTTGATGTATTGGACGGACTTGCCGCGCGTTACCTTGTAGAGCGGCGGCTGCGCGATATAGAGGTGCCCGCGTTCGATGATCTCCGGCATCTGCCGGAAGAAGAAGGTGAGAAGCAGCGTGCGGATATGGGCGCCGTCCACGTCGGCGTCCGTCATGATGATGATCTTGTGATAGCGCAGCTTCTCGATGTTGAACTCGTCCTTGCCGATGCCGGTGCCCAGTGCCGTAATCAGCGTGCCGATCATGTCGGAAGAGAGCATGCGGTCGAAGCGGGCGCGCTCGACATTCAGGATCTTGCCGCGCAGCGGCAGGATGGCTTGGTTCTTGCGCGAACGGCCGGACTTGGCCGAGCCGCCGGCCGAATCGCCCTCGACGATGAAGAGCTCGGATTTTGCCGGATCGCGCTCCTGGCAGTCGGCCAGCTTGCCGGGCAGCGAGGTGATGTCGAGCGCCCCCTTGCGGCGGGTGAGCTCCCGCGCCTTGCGCGCGGCCTCACGGGCTGCCGCGGCTTCCACCACCTTGCTCACCAGCGTCCTGGCCTCGGCCGGGTGTTCTTCGAGCCAGGTGCCCAGCGCCTCGTTGACGAGGCCCTCGACCACCGGCCGCACCTCGGATGAGACCAGCTTGTCCTTCGTCTGGGAAGAGAACTTCGGGTCCGGCACCTTCACCGAAAGCACCGCCGTCAGCCCCTCGCGGCAGTCGTCGCCCGTCAGCGACACCTTCTCCTTCTTCGTCAGGCCGGAGGATTCCGCATAGGCGGTCACCTGCCGTGTCAACGCGCCGCGAAAGCCCGCCAGATGCGTGCCGCCGTCGCGCTGCGGGATGTTGTTGGTGAAGGTGAGCACATTCTCGTGGTAGGAATCGTTCCACCACATGGCCACCTCGACGGTGATGCCGTCGCGTTCGCCGACAATGGCGATGGGATCGGCGATCAGCGGCTTCTTGGCCCGGTCGAGATAGCGTACGAACGCCTCGATGCCGCCTTCATACAGAAATTCCTGCTGCCGCACGTCGGCATGGCGCCGGTCGGTGAGGATGATGCGCACGCCGGAATTCAGGAAGGCAAGCTCGCGCAGGCGGTGCTCCAGCGTCGAATAGTCGAACTCCGTCATGGTGAAGGTTTCGGGGGAGGGCAGGAAGGTCACCTCCGTGCCCGTCTCCGCGCCGGCCTCGCCGGTCACCGCCAGCGGCGCATCGGCCACGCCATTGGTGAAGCTCATCTCGTGGATCTTGCCCTTGCGGCGGATTTTAAGCTTCAGCCAGGAGGAGAGCGCGTTGACCACGGAAACGCCGACGCCGTGCAGCCCGCCGGAGACCTTGTAGGAATTCTGGTCGAACTTTCCGCCGGCATGAAGCTGGGTCATGATGACCTCGGCCGCCGACACGCCTTCCCCGGCGTGCAGCTCGGTGGGAATGCCTCGGCCATTGTCGGTCACCGTGCAGGAGCCGTCGGGATTGAGCGTCACCGTCACCAGCGTGGCATGGCCGGCCAGCGCCTCGTCGATGGCGTTGTCCACCACCTCGTAGACCATGTGATGCAGGCCCGAGCCGTCGTCCGTGTCGCCGATATACATGCCGGGGCGCTTGCGGACGGCATCGAGACCTTTGAGAACCTTGATGGATTCGGCGCCGTATTCGGCCGGTTCGCCGGGAAGTGTTTCGGGCGTGTCGCTCATCAAACGCTTTCGTCAAGGAAGGCGCCGCAAATGGGCGCTCGGAAATGCCGCGAATCAACGGCCACTAACGCCTAAGATATAGGCGTTTCAATGGATTTTTCCAAGCTTTGCCGCGGTTTTGCCACCTGGATTCGCCGCCGCGCCGAGCGGCTGGCCGGCCGCTCCGGCGAGCCGCGCCAGCAGCGCCCGGCGCGTCTCTTCATCCAGGAAGGCGGCTTCGAGCGCGGTGCGGGTGAGCCCGGCCAGCGCCGCCTCGTCGAGGCCGAAATGTTCTGCGGCAACGGCATACTCGCGGCCGAGGTCGGTGTGGAAATGCGGCGGGTCGTCGGAATTGAGCGTCAGCCGGCAGCCGGCGGCCAGAAGCCGGGGGAAGGGGTGGCTGGCAAGGTCGGGGAAGACGCCGAGCGCCACGTTGGAGACGGGGCAGACCTCCAGCACCACGCCCTCCTGCGCGATGCGGGCCAGCAGCTCCGGTCTTTCCGCGGCACGCACGCCATGGCCGATGCGCGCCGGGCGCAGATGGTCGAGCGCCGCTTCCACGCTGTCGGGGCCGCCGAACTCGCCGGCATGCACGGTGATGCCGAGCCCCGCCTCGCGGGCGATGGCGAAGGCGCGGGCAAAGTCGCGCGGGTGGCCGGCGCGCTCGTCTCCCGCCATGCCGAAGCCGGTGACCAGGGGATGGCCGCAGGTGGCGGCAAAGCGCGCGGCATCCTCCACCGAAGGAGGGCCGAAATGGCGCACGCCGGTAACGATCATGCGTGCCTCGATGCCGGTTTTCGCCCGCGCCCGCAGGATGCCCTCGCCGAGCGCACGGGTGTAGGCCTGCGCCGACAGCCCGGCGCGACGGGCATGGTCGGGCGAGGTGAAGAACTCAGCATAGATGGCGCCATGGGCGGCCAGCGCCGCGAGATGCGCCTCGGCGAGGGCGGCATAGTCCTCCTCGCTGCGGAAGAGGCTTGCCGCGGCGTCATAGGCGGCCAGAAAGCTCGTGAAGTCGTGCCAGAAATAGGCCCCGTCGCGGATGAAGCCGGAGATGTCGGCGCCGTATTTTGCCGCTTGGCGCGCAACGAGGGCGGGCGGAGCGGCGCCTTCTATGTGGCAGTGAAGTTCGGCCTTGGGCAGCATTGCAGTCCGATTCCCGCTTGCGGAGAATCAGACCATATCACACACATCGCTCCACGCCGCCGCCCTGCGCAAAAGCGCGAGGAAGCGCTCGCCCGCATTCTCCAGCGGTCCGGAATTGTCGATGACATGCGCCCCTTCCACCGCGAAGGCGCCGGCGCGGGCAAGCCTCGCCATCACCTCTTGGCGGGTTTCCCGCCCCCGGCGGGAGAGGCGCTCGGCAAGGATTTCCGGCGGCGCGGTGACGACGACCGGAAGAACGTTCGCATAACGCGCGCCGAGGCGCGGGATGACGGCGCGCGACACATTGGCCACGACGACGCTGCCCTCGCGCATGGCCTCGTCGATGCTTGCCGGCAGGGCATAGCTCAAGCCGTTGGCCTGCCAGGAAAGCGCGAAGCGGCCCTGCGCGCGGGCGCGCTCGAAGGCCGCCTCGTCCAGCGTGTCGTGCATCTCGCCGCCGGCCTCCGCCGGGCGCGTGATGATGCGGCGGGCGAAGACCACGCCGCCTGCCAGCGGCCCCAACCTCCGGCGGGCATAGTCCATCAGCGAATCCTTGCCGCTGCCCGAGGGCCCGGCCACGGCGACGAACACGCCCTGGCGGATGGGAAGGGCCTGCCCGTCCTGCGCACGGTCTTCGGCCACTGCGTGTGTCATGCCACGCGCTGCCCCTCGCGCCACACCGCGCGCACCACAGGAATGCCGCCGTCCAGGCGCACGCGAACCAGATCGGCGCGCCGGCCCGGCTCGATGACGCCGCGATCGTCGAGCCCCACGGCTTCCGCCGGGATCTTCGACACCTTGGCCACCGCCTGCGGAAGGGCAATGCCCTCCACCAGCGTGCTCAGCGAGAAGGCGGCCTGGATGAGGCTGAAAGGGATGTAGTCGGAGGACAGGATGTCGAGAGCGCCCTCGCGGGCCAGCGCGCGCGCCGAAACATTGCCGGAATGCGAGCCGCCGCGCACCAGGTTGGGCGCGCCCATGAGCACCGCCATGCCCGCCTCCTTGGAGGCCCTGGCCGCCGCGGTGGTGGTGGGAAATTCGGCCACGCGCACGCCGACCGCCGCCGCCTCCGCGACGTGCTCGGGCGTGGCGTCGTCGTGGCTTGCCAGGATGATGCCGCGCTCGCGGCAGGCGGCGGAGATGGCCCGCCGGTTGGGCGCCGCGTTGCACTGGGATTCGGCGGTGCGCTTTTCGCAGAAGCGGCGGAACGCCGCGTCGTCCATCTTCATATTCGCCTTGTAATAGGCGGCATAGGTCTCCAGATCGGTGAACTGGCGCTGCCCGGGCGAATGGTCCATCAGCGAGGCGAGCCTGACATGCGGATCGTCCTCGAAGCGCGCGAAGGCGGACAGACAGTCCGGCGCCGAAACCTCGCAGCGCAGATGCAGGTGGTGGTCGGCGCGCAGGCGCCCGGCGGCGATGCTGTCCTCGATGGCGTCGGCCAGGCTGCGCATGCCGTCGGCGTCCACGTCGCCCTCCTCGTCGAGACCGATGCGCAGCGCGTCGAAGACCGTGGTGATCCCGGAGGTGGCGACCTGCGCATCGTGGGCAAGCACCGCGGCGACCGGGTTCCAACGCACCTTCGGCCGTGGCGCAAAGTGCCGTTCCAGGTGATCGGTGTGCAGCTCCACGAGGCCGGGAATGAGGAAATCCCCTTCCAGATCCTCGCCGATTCCGGCGGCGCCGGTGTCGAGACCGGCGATGCGTCCGCCCACGATCTTCACGCTGCCTTCGACCACGGCATCGGCAAGCACGATGCGCGCGTTTCTCAGGATCGTCTCATGCGTCATTCAGGCCAGTTTCCTTTTCCTCTCGCCTCCTATGGCGTGAAAGGAGCGGATGTGGAAGGGCGCGCCCGGCTCCGGCTCCGCGAAAAGGGCGAGCGAGGAAAGCTCCAGAGGCTCCAGAAGCAGCGGGCCGAAGAAGGCGTCGATGGCCCGTTCCATGCGGGGAGCTTCCGCCGCCGGCACCCGTCCCGTCAGCGTCATGTGGAAGCGGAACGCGTCGAAGACGTAAGGATAGCCCCATTTGTGGAGATTTTTCAGCTGCGCCGGCGTCAGGTTTTCCGGGCCTCGCCGTTCGATCTCCTCGGGCGTGAGCGGCGCGCGGAAGGGCTCGAACTTCTCCACCACCTCGCCGGCCAGCCGGTCGAGCGCCGGGGTCGGCGCATCCGGCACGATGGCGAAGAAACCGTCGAGCCGCGCCACCCTGATGCGTTCGACAAGGACGGGCGTGCGCGCCGTGGCAAACGCATCGAGGGCGGCGATCAGCTCGCTCTCGCTGCGGCCCTCGGCGAGGCGGAAGGGTGCCTTCAGCGTGGCGTGAAAGCCATAGCGGCGCGGCGCGGCGGTATGAAAGGCGATCTCGGCGGCCGAAAACCCCTCGACCGGGGTCGGGGCCGGCACCTGCCGGCCGAAGGCGCTGCGTCCCAGCCAGCGCTCGGCAACGCGGCCCAGAGGGTCGTCCTTGTCCGGTGTGAAGTAAATGGCGTATCGCATGGCTATCAATCCTCGCAGACCGCGACGCAATAGGCGATTTGCATGACAGAATAACGAAGCCGTGGCGGAAGCGGCGATAGTTGCGCAAAACCCGGACGCGATCAATGGCGGCGAGGAAGGCCGCGCATACGAAAAAGGCCCGGCGCGAGGGCCGGGCCGGTTTCATGCGGTACGGAAGGCGGTCAGGCAACGGCCTCGCCGATCCATGCCGACAGAACGGTCTTCGGCGCCGCGCCCACCTTCATGTCGGCCACCTCGCCGTTCTTGAACAGCATCAGGGTGGGAATGGAGCGCACGCCGTACTGGGCGGCAAGCTCCGGGTTCTCGTCGATGTTGAGCTTGGCAACCTTGATCTTGCCGTTAAGCTCCGCCGAGATCTCCTCGAGCGCGGGCGCGATCATCTTGCAGGGGCCGCACCATTCCGCCCAGAAATCCACAACCACAGGCTCGCTCGCCTGCAGCACGTCGGTCTCGAAATTGCTGTTGTTGACAGTGACGGTGGCCATCAAGCCTCTCCTTGTCTCGGCAAATGTCGCTCCGCCATGTGGGAGCCGGGGAGCGCGAGTTCAAGCATCCTTTTCTCACGCTCTCGTGAGTCGGGCAAGGGCGGCGGCCATGTCCGCCTCGCCCACCGGCAGAAGGCGTGGCACCTCGGTGAACAGAAGCGCGGCGTCGATCCGCCGGCCGGGATAGAGCGGCTTCAGGAGCGCGGCATAGAGGGCAAGCTGGGCGATATGGGATTGCGGCGCCTCCCTCAGTTGCCCGGGCGCCGGACGGTTGGTCTTGTAGTCCACCAGAAGCACGGCATCATCCGTCACCGCCAGCCGGTCCACCTTGCCGGCCACCGCGCGGACCGTGCCCCCCACCTCGACCTCGCCCATCAACGAAATCTCGGCCCGCGATCCGGGCGCGAAAAGCGGCGCGAAACGCCCATCCTCCAGAATCGCCATCACCGAGCCCAGCGCGCTTTCCGTCTCCCCTGCCGGCCAGCCGGCGCCCACGCGCGCCAGGTAGCGCCGGCCCGCCGCCGCGCGCTCACCGGGCGCCAGGGAGGGAAGGACCTGCAGCAGGCGGTGCACGGCGTTGCCCCGTTCGAGCGCAAGGCCAGGCGCGCCAGCGCCGTCGAGCACCGGCGAGCGGGGGGATGATGCCGCCTCGTGGTCGTCCTCGATCAGTGCCGCGGCCCTCGACGGGGAGAGCGGGCGCGGCAGCGCCGGCGGCGGCGGAAGCGGCGCGGCGATCGCGGCCGGCAGCGGCGCCGGTGCCCGTGTGTCCGCCCTCTCCTCGCGTGCCGGTGCCTCGGAAAGGGGGGTGAGGCGGAAGCGCAGCACGGGCGCGCAGTCGGCCGGTTCCGCCAGCTCGCGCGTCTCCGGCTGCCCGGCCAGCGCCTCGCGCACCAGGGTCAGCCAGGTGTCGGGCGCCGGGCGTGCGCCGTGATAGCCGCAGACGATCAGGCGGTCCTCCGCCCGTGTCATGCCCACATAGAGCAAGCGGCGATACTCCTCCTCCGCCTTGCTGCGCGCCGCTGCCTCGAGGTCGCGGGCGGTGGTGTTGGAAATGTCCTTTCCCTGCCGCCACAGAAAGCCCGTGAGCGGGCGGCTTTCCCGCACCGGGAAGGGCATGAGAACGGGCAGATGGCTGTTGCTGACCGGGGCACTGCCGGGGTCGACAAGGAAGACCACCGGCGCTTCCAGCCCCTTGGCGGCGTGCACGGTCATGATGCGGATCTCGTCGCGCGAGGCGTCCATTTCGCGCTTGATCTCGGGGGCGGCCCCTTCGAGCGTCGCCAGAAGCGCCTCCAGCCCCACAAGCCCCGTCCTTTCCGCCGTCAGGCAGAAGGAAAGGAACTCGTCGAGCACGTCATGCGCCTCGTGCCCCAGCCGGGCGACGAAGCGCCGCCGCGCGCCCTCGCGCCCCGGCGCGCCGGAAAGCAGGCGTGCGTAGAACTCGAAGACCGGGCGGAAGGCAGCGTCCGTCTGCCAGTCCACCAGCGTGTCGAGAATACCCTTCAGCGCCTCGTCCCCCCGCGCCTTCTCGCGAAGCGCGGAAAACAGCGAAACGCCCTCCCCGCGCGGCCAGGCGAGGCGGAACAGCGCCTCCTCGTCGAGACCGAAGACCGGACTTTTCAGAACCGCCGCCAGCGACAGGTCGTCATGCGGCTGCACGAGGAAGCGGCCGAGCGCCATCAGGTCCTTCACCGCGATGTGTTGGGTAAGCCGCAGGCGGTCGGCGCCGGCCACGGCGATGTGCCGGTTCTTCAGGCTGCGCGACAAGGCGTGTACGAAGCGGTCGCGTTTCCTGACCAGCACCATGATGTCTCCGGGCCTCAGGCGCCGGCCCTGGCCTTCCAGCACCTCGCCCTCCTTGAGCCAGCGCTCGATGCGCGCGGCGATCACCTCCGCCAGCCTTGCGGCCGGGGCCGAGGCGTGATCGACCGCCTGCGTCCAGTCGTCCGGTTCCTCCACCACCTGCGGGCTGAGCGGTGCCCAGACCTCGACATAGCCCGGCGCGTTCTCGCGGATCGCCGCATGTTCGATGGGCTCCTCGTCGCGGGTCAGCCCGCGGCGCGCCTTGTCGCGCGCGAAAACCCGATCGACGGCGGCGAGCACGTCATGGGTGGAGCGGAAGGAGCGCTTCAGCCGCACCCGCTCGCGCTCGAAGCGCCCGCCCGCTTCCCGCACGCGCTTTGCAAAGGCAAAGCCGTTTTCGGCAAAGGCGGCGGGCTCGGCCCCCTGGAAGGAGTAGATGGACTGTTTCTCGTCGCCCACCGCGAAGATGGTGCGTTCCACGTCCTCGCGCGATCCTTCGCCGGCAAAAAACTCTTCCGCAAGCTGCCGCACGATCTGCCATTGCGGCGGGCTGGTATCCTGCGCCTCGTCGATGAGGATGTGATCGATCCCGCGGTCGAGCTTGTATTGCACCCAGGGGCCGACATCCTGGCGGGCGAGCAGACGCAGGGTGCGCATGATGAGGTCGTTGAAGTCGAGAAAGCCGCGCGCACGCTTCAGCCGCTCATAGCGCGCGATCAGCGCGTCGGCGACGGCAAGCGCGGCGTCCGTCGCTTCCAGCATCCGGCACAGCGCCAGCCTGTCGGCAGCCTGTTGAAGGAAGGCGGCGGCCTCGAGATAGCGCTCGTAGAGGCCGGGCAGCCGCTGCCTGAGCGCCGCCTTGAAGGTGCTTTCGCCATAGGGTGTGCCATCGGCCTTGAGAAAGCCGCGCGCCACGAGCTCGAGCCGGCGCACGGGATCGGCCTCTGCGAAGCCGCGCTCCGCATCGGGCAGGATGCTTCTGAGGACCGCGCGCGCCTCCGTCTCGGCGGCCGCCTCGGCAAAGCGGCCGAAGGCCGCCCTGTCGAAGCCCGGGACGGGCCATGATGCGGCAGCCAGGCTTTCGGCAGTCTCGCCCGGCGCAAGGCCGAACTCGGCCAGAAGGGCCGGCAGGCACGCGGCGCCGTCGCTCGCCCGGTCGATGAACAGGCGCAGTTCCTCGCGTTTCGCCACGATCTCGGCAAGCAGCCTCTGCAGGCCGCTTTCGCCGCCCCGTTCCAGCACCCGGGCGAAGGCTTCGGCAAGCCGCCCGCCGCCCTCGGCGGCGACACCCGCCAGAAGGTCGCGCCGCGCCTCGGCGAACAGCGCCTCCTCCATCTGCGCATCGAGAAGCTCGAAATGCCCGGCAATGTTCGCCTCCAGCGGAAACCGGTGCAGGATGGCCTCGCAGAAGGCGTGAATGGTCTGGATCTTCAGCCCGCCCGGTGTTTCCAGCGCGCGCGCGAAAAGCCGGCGCGCCCGGCGCAGCTTTTCCGGCCCGGGCCGGCGGCCCTCCAGTCCCGCGATCGCCTCTGCCAGCGCGTCGTCCGGCAGCAGGCTCCAGCCGGCGAGGTTCTGGAAGACGCGGTTGGCCATGTTGGCCGCCGCCGCGCGCGTGTAGGTGAGGCAGAGGATCTTCGCAGGGTCCGTGCCCTTGAGCAGAAGGCGGATCACGCGGCTTGCCAGGACATGCGTCTTGCCCGAGCCGGCATGGGCGGCGACCCAGGCCGACACGCCGGGGTCGGAGGCCAGTGCCTGCGTTGCCAGCGTGTCGGAGGGAATGCGGACAGGCTTCCTCATTCGCCTTCCCCCTCGCCGGCATCGCCGCCGGCCGACCATTCGAGCACGCGCGCCAGATGGTCGTAGTCGCCTTCCACGTCCCCCTCCCTGAAGGGCAGTGCGCGGGACAGATAGCCGGCTTCGGATGAATCGTAGTGGGCCAGAAGCCGCTCCAGCCGCTCCCACGCCTCCTGTGCCAGCGCCTCGCCGGTCTTCTCGCTGTCCTTGATGGACAGGATGGATTCAGGCTCCACCGTGCCGTCCGCCTTGAGCCGCAGATAGGCGAGCTCGGCGGGCACGGGGTTGCCGAGGCCGGCAAAGGCGCCGCGCCTCAGAAGGGCTGCTTCCAGTGCAAGCTGCGGGGCGATGAGACGGTGCGCCTGCACCCTGGAGGGCGTAGCCCCGGTCTTGTAGTCGATGATGTCGGCCCGCTCGCCTCTGCGCAGGTCGATGCGGTCGGCACGGCCGGACAGAAGCTTGCCCGTGGCGCCGACGGCCAGCGGTTCGGCGCGGATTTCGGCATGGCGGGCGAGGATGCCCTCGGCACGTCCGCGCTCCCAGGCGAGGATGTTTTCCGCCGTGCGCGCAAAGCGCGGCCACCACACCGCTTCGACGTCGGCAGGCAGGCCCGCCTCGGCAAACAGTCTGCGGCCGGTGGCCAGCAGCCTTTGCAGCGCGTCGGGCGCGCAAGGGTCTGCGCCCGACTGGACAAAGGCTTGCAGGATGTCGTGAAACAGCGTGCCGCGCTCCGCTGCGCCCGGATCGCGGATCAGCGGATCGAGCGGGACAAGGCCCAGCACGCGGCGCGCATAGACGGCGTAGGGATCGCGGCGCAGCGTCTCGATCTCGGTGACGGAGAAGCGCCGAGGCCGCGCCTCAAGCGGCGGCCGCGGGCAGGGCCGCGGGGCGAAATCCTCATCATCCGCGGTCTCCAGCGCATGCGCCCAGTCGATGAAGCGCCGCCCCCGCGCGCGCATGGCCTCGCTCTCGCGGGGGCCGGCACAGGCCGCGAGCCGTTGCAGCCAGCGCGAGGCGACGGCCGGTGCATCACCGGCGCGCGCCGAGCGGGAAAGCACCACGGTGGGCGCGCCCAGCGCCATCATGAAGTCGTGCGCGGCAAGCCCGATGCGCCGTTCCGGCGGGGGCAGCGAAAGCTCCGCCTTCATGAGCCGCGACATGAAGCGGTCGGAGGCGGGTGCGGCTGGCCAGGTGCCTTCGTTGAGGCCGGCAAGCACCAGGGTATCGACGCCCTGCAGGCGCGCCTCCAGCGCCCCCCAGATGGCGACACGCTGGTCGGCGCCCTGCGCCGGTTTCACCACCTCTCCGGCGATCAGCGCGGCGAAGACATCCGGCCATTCGGCCAGTGCCACCGCCGGCGCCTCCGCCGCCTCCACCAGCGCGCGCAGGAAACGCGCCAGCGCCTCGCCCGCCTCGCCCTGATAGAGCGCGGCGAGGCTGCCGTCCTCTTCGCGCGCCAGCCCCTCCAGCGCCTCCACGGAGGCGCGCGCCACGGTGGCGAATTCCGCTGCCGGTGCGCTCCGCAACCTGGCGAGGGGCCCCAACGCGCTTTCGAGGGCGGCCAGCACCTGCCGCGCCTCGGCAAGGCGGCGCGCATCGAGCCGGGCGAGCCAGAACGGCGGCCTTTGCCGCGCAAGCGCGGCATGGCGGGCCTCGAAGAGGGCACAGAGCGCCAGAATGTCGGGCCGGCCCGTGCCGCCGCGCAGCGCCACCAGCTCGATCATCGCCGCGGCACTGCGCACCGTCTCGCGCGGCAGGCCGAGCCTCACCAGCGGATGCTTGAGAAGCCCGACGATGGCCACCGGCTCGCCCGGCCGGCAGACGGCTTCCAGCATCAGCCGCATCAGCGTTGCCGGAACGCTGTCGGCGAGCCGGCTGCCGCCGGAATCGTCGGCTCGAATGCCAAATCGGCCAAGCTCCGCCGCCACGCGGCGCGCCAGCGCCCGGTCGGGCGTGACCAGCGCCGCCGTCGCCCCCTCGCGGGCCAGGGCATGGCGCAGCGCCACGGCCACGGCCAGGGCCTCCTCGCGCTCATTGGCCGCCTCGATAAGGCTGACATCGGCCAGCGCGCCCTGCGCGACGGCCTGTTCCATGAGCGCCCGGTTCGCCGCCCACAGCTCGGTGGTCTGGGCGGGCAGCAACGCCTGGCTCACGAGCCGCCGCCGGGCAGCGAGCGCCGGCGGTGGCGCCGCGAGCTCCGCCACCTCGCCGCGGGCGATGCCGAGGGCGGCAAGAAGCTTCTTCAGGCCGAGTTGCGGATGGCCGAATGAGGCCGGCTCGGTATCCGCGCCCACCGCCTCCCACGACGCCTCGTCGAGATCGCGGTCGAGGCCGGGCAGCACCACAGCCCCGTTGTCCAGCCGGGCGATGGTGGCCAGAAGCCGGGCGGTCGCCGGAATGGAGCCGGTGGAGCCGGCGGCGATGACGGGGCCGCGCCCCGGATTGCGCCGCAGCCGCTCGGTCTCCGCCGCCAGCATGGCATTGCGGTGGGCGGCGGGGTTGGAGAAGCCGCGCTCGGCCAGAACCTGCGGCCAGGCGCTGGTGACGATGCTCAGAAAGTCGAGCGTGACCTGCCACCAGCCGGCAAGCTCGTCGGGCACGAGATCGGCCAGCTTCGCCCAGTCGGCCTCCTCCGTTTCCACCTCGTCCATAAGGTCGGCGAGATCGCGCGCAAGCCACAGGCTGTCGCTCAGCGAGGCGGGCACCAGAATGCCTTCCTCGAAGCGGGCGGCCACATGCGCCGGAACCCGCGCCTTCCATGCCTGCACGAGCGGCGCGAGCAGCAGGATGCGCTCGATGGGCCGCATGGGCGGCGCGTGGTCGAGCGCCGCCGCCCCGCCCCCGTCCTGAAGATCGGCAAGCTCCGCCTCGAACTCGCCCAGCGGACGGATCACCGGCAGGATGGCCGAGCGCCCGCCGAGCTTCTCCAGGAACACGCCGCGCAATTCCCGCGCGGCGCGGCGGGTGGGCAGATAGATGGTGACATCGGCCAGCGCCAGCGGCTCTCCCGCATAGCGAAAGCCCGGCACCAGGTCTCCTGCCAGCAGCGCCTCGGCGAGCGCCGGCAGAAACGGCACGCCCGGCGGAATGGAGAAGACACGCGGGCTCGCGCGCCCTGTCACGACGCCGCCCCGAGCCGCGTCAGCACGGCCTCCGCCTGCGCTATCGCCTCGGGCGTGCCCACGGTGAACCAGTGCCCGTCCAGAATCTGGCCGAAGAGCCGGCCCGCGGCGGCGGCCTTGTCGAACTGGAGGTTGAGCGAGTGCGGGCCGGAGGGAGCGTCGGCAAAAAGACGCGGGTGAACAAGGAAGGCGCCGGCATAGATGAAGCCCTCCCCGCCCTTCGCGCGTGCAAGCCGCCCCTCGGCGTCCATGACGAAATCCGTCCTGCCCGTATGCCCGGTCGCGGAGGCCGGCTCCGCGAGAAGCATCAGTATATCCATGCGCGCATCGTCCCAGGCAAGGGCGAGACGCGCAAGCGCCGGCTCTTTCCGGTCGATCCAGAAGGTATCGGCATTGATCACGAAGAAGGGTTCGGCCCCCAGCAGGGAAAGTGCCCGGACGACGCCGCCGCCCGAGTCGAGCAGTGCGGCGCTTTCGTCGGAGATGGCAATGCGCGGCGTTTGGCGCCCGGCCAGATGGGCGGTCATCCTGTGCGGCAGGTGGTGGATGTTGACCACCGCCTCGGCCACGCCGGCGGCTTGCAACGCGTCGAGCGCCCTGTCGATCAGCGCCCGCCCGGCCACCGGCACCAGCGGCTTGGGCATGGCGAGCGTGATGGGGCGCATCCGCACGCCGAGGCCGGCGGCAAGAACCATCGCCTTTTGCGGCTGCGTCCGGCTCAATGTACTGCGCTCCCCGGCCGCGTCAGCGCGGCGGTCCATTCCGCGCTCACCTCCGCGTCCGTCTCTCCTTTCTGCGCGCGCCCGGCCAATGCGGCGAAGGCCAAAGGGTCGAGAAGCCGCGACAGCGCCCACACGGCGGCGCCGCGCACCAGCGCGCACGGGTCGCCAAGAAGCCGTTCGCAGGCCGGCACGAGGCGCGCCTCGCCGGAATTGCCGGCTGCAATGAGAACGTTGCGGATGAAGCGGTCGCGGCCGATACGCTTGATCGGCGAACCCGAGAAGAAGGCGCGGAAGGCCGCATCGTCGAGCGCCAGAAGGTCGCCCAGCGCCGGCGCCTTGAGGTCGTCCCGCGCCTGCAGCTTGGCCTCCGAGGCGGCGCGCGCGAACTTGTTCCAGGGGCAGACCGCCAGGCAATCGTCGCAGCCATAGATGCGGTTGCCCATCTTCTCGCGCAGCCGGCGCGGGATCGGCCCCTTGTGTTCGATGGTAAGATACGAGATGCAGCGCCGCGCATCGAGCTGGTAGGGCGCGGGGAAGGCATCGGTCGGGCAGACATCGAGGCAGGCCCGGCACGCGCCGCAATGGTCCTTCTCCGGCTGGTCGGGCGGAATGTCGGCGGTGGTGAAGATGGAACCCAGGAACAGCCAGGATCCGAAGCGGCGGCTGACCAGATTGGTGTGCTTGCCCTGCCAGCCGAGCCCTGCAGCCTCGGCCAACGGCTTCTCCATCACCGGCGCGGTATCCACGAACACCTTCACATCCGCCTGGCAGCGGGCGGCGAGCTTGCCGGCGATCTGTTTCAGCCGGCCCTTGATGACGTCGTGGTAGTCGCGGTTGCGCGCATAGACGGAGATGGCCGCCCTGTCGCGGCGATTGAGAAGCGGCAGCGGATCCTCCTCCGGCCCGTAGTTCATGCCGAGCATGATGACGGAGCGCACCTGCGGCCACAGGGCGCGCGGGTGGGCACGCCGTTCGGCCGTCTCCTGCATCCAGCGCATTTCTCCGTGCCGGCCCTCCCGCAGGAAGTGCGCCAGACGCGCCGGCGCCTGCGGTGCGGCATCGGGGGCGGCCACCGCCACGACGTCAAAACCCGCCGCGCGCGCTTCCCGTTCGATGAAGGCGCGCAGCCGCTCGGGCCTGGCTCGCGCCGCCGGCATCAGAAATCCAGATCCGCGTAGTGGGAGGCGGGCGGCAGCCCGCGCACCCGGTCGGCAAGCAGCGTGCGGAAGGAAGGGCGCGACTTCATGCGGCTGTACCAGTCGCGCGCCGCCGGATACTGCGCCCAGTCGATCTCGCCCAGATAATCGAGCACCGAAAGGGCGGCGGCGGCGGCCGCATCGGCATAGGAAAGGCGGGGCCCGGCCAGCCAGTCGCGCGTGGCGGCCAGCCAGTTGGTGTATTTCAGGTGCTGCCGCACATTGGCGCGGGCTGCACGGATGGCCGCCGAATTGGGCGCGCCGCCGCCCTCGCCGCCCATCTGGGACTTCAGTGCCCGCTCGCGCACCAGATGCCGCGTCACGTCGCCCTCGGTCTTGACCAGATACCAGTCGACAAGGCGGCGGATCTCCGCCCGGGCCAGCGAATCTTCCGCCATCAGCCGCCTGTTGCGCTGGAAGGCGCCGCGCGTCTCGTCCACATATTCGGCAATCACCGTGGCCCCGACAATGGCGTGGTCGCCCTCCGCCAGCAGCACCGGAATCGTGCCTGCCGGATTGAGCGCCAGGAATTCCCGGCGCTTCGCCCAGGGGTGCTCCTCGATCAGGGCCAGCTCCTCTCCGTACTCGCCGAAGGCCAGGCGGACGAAACGGCAGGATGCATAGAGCGGATGGTGGAACAGGGTCAGCATGACTCGACGTGACACATGGTGTTGACGGCCTCTAGCCAATTCCCGGCCTTGACGGTAATCCTCGGGCAGTCTGATTCCCGGATGCTGGTTCGAGCTATAGGGACAGACAAGGGGCCTGACAAGCAAACCAGCCGAGGAGAAAGCGTGGCGGACCAGACCATAGCGGAGGCGCTGCTGCTCGGCATTCTGGAGGGGCTCACCGAGTTCATCCCCGTCTCCTCCACGGGGCACATCCTGCTGGCCGGCCATTTCCTGGGCTTCCAGTCGACGGGCAAGGCGTTCGAGATCCTCATCCAGCTCGGCGCCATCCTGGCCATTCTCAGCGTCTATGCGGCAAGGCTGTGGCACATGGCGCTCGGCCTGCCGCGCGACCCGGCGACCCGGCGCTTCGTGTTCGGTATCCTGATCGCCTTCCTGCCGGCGGCGGTCATCGGCGTTGCGGCCTACCGGATCATCAAGACGGTGTTCTTCGAAACGCCGATGCTTATCTGCGTCATGCTCATCCTGGGCGGCATGGTGCTGCTGTGGGTCGACCGCTGGGTCAGGGCGCCGCGCTATCACGACATCACCCACTTCCCGCTTTCCATGTATTTCAAGATCGGCCTGTTCCAGTGCCTGTCGATGATTCCGGGCACCTCGCGCTCGGGCGCCACCATCGTCGGCGGGCTTCTGCTCGGCGCCGACAAGCGGGCGGCGGCGGAGTTTTCCTTCTTCCTGGCCATGCCCACCATGGCCGGCGCCTTTGCCTACGACCTTTACAAGAACCATGCCTTGCTGACCGCCGCCGATGTGCAGATCATCGCCGTCGGCTTCGTCGCCGCCTTCCTCGCGGCGGTGGTGATGGTGCGGGCGTTGCTGGGCTATGTGTCGCGGCGCGGCTATGCGCTGTTCGGCTGGTGGCGCATTCTGGTGGGCGGCGTGGGGCTCGTCGCCCTTTTGGTCGTCGGCTAGGCCGATTCATCGCTTCATTGAAACGCCGATCCGGTCCATCTATCTGTTTTTGCTTCGTTTCTGAGATGCCAGATAATTCCGTCTGGCGGCAAAATACCCTAAAGAAGGCCCGCGAGCCCGCGACGCATCAGGTCGAGCGCAAGCAGGGTGAGCGCGATGCGGAACCAGCGGCGGAACCCCTCTTCCGGCAGGCGGTCGAGCAGGCGCGAGCCGTAGACGGTGCCCAGATAGCCGCAGGCGATCATCACCAGGACGAGGGGCAGCCAGCGCGCGAAGGCGAAGCCGGCCAGCGCGAAGGCGGCCACCTTGAGGCCGTGCTGCACGGTCATGCCGGCGGCATGGGTGGCGATCAGCGCCTTGCGGTCGTCGGGAATGAGCTGTGCCAGGAAGGCGGACAGCAGGGGCCCGGTGGCGCCGACAAACATGCCGGCCAGCGCCAACACGGCGCTGCCCGCGGCAAGCCCGGCGCGCCCGAGCCGGGCGGCGCCCGGAATCTTCGTCCAGGTGACGGTCAGGACGAACAGGCCCAGCACCACCTTGAGCACCGCATCGGGAAGCTGCACGACAAACCAGGCGCCGGCGGCCGCACCGGCCAGGCTGCCGAGGAAGAAGGGGGCGGCGATGCCATGGCGGATATGCGCCCGCTGGTGCCAGGCGCGGCCCGTATTGGAGCCGAGCTGCACCATGCCGTGCACCGGGATGAGCGCGGCCACGGGCACGAACAGGCCGAGCAGGGCAAGCATGGCCACCCCGCCGCCGACGCCGAAGACGGCCGTCAGCGCCGAGGTGAAGAAGCTGGCGACGACGAGCAGCAGCGCCGCCGCGGCGCCGAGACCGTCCGGCAGCAGGGCTGCGACAAGCTCCACCGCCGCCGCAGCCTACATCTGCGGCATGGTGAACTGGCCGCTGGGGCGGTAGGCCCACAGATAGGTGGGCAGGATGGCATGGATCGAATGGCGGGCGATGCCCAGCCCTTCCAGCGTGTATCCACCCGCCTTGGCCTCCTCCGAGACCACGTTGTCGACTTCCAGCAGCTTCACCTGGTCGAGGGTGAGAAGCGGCTTGGGCAGAAGCCCCAGGAAGCGTGCCTTCAGCCGCGCCAGCGGCCAGGGAACCGAGACGAGCAGCCGCTTGCGGCCGATGATCTCCAGCATCTCCTCCATGCATTCGCGGAAGGTAAGCACATGCGGGCCGCCCAGCTCATAGATGGCGCCGCCTTCGAGCCTGCCGTCCACGGCGCGGGCAAAGACTTCCGCCACGTCGCCCACATAGACCGGCTGGAAGCGGGTATGGCCGCCGCCGATGAGCGGCAGAAAGGGCGAGAAACGCGCCATGCTGGCGAAACGGTTGAAGAAGGAATCCTCCGGTCCGAAGATGATCGACGGACGGATGACGACCGCGTCCTTTACCGTCTCCAGCGCCGCCTTTTCGCCCTCCGCCTTCGTGCGCGCATAGGCCGAGGGGGAATGCGGGTCGGCGCCGATGGCCGACATCTGGGTGAGCGGCACCCCGGCGGCGCGCGCCGCCTCCGCCACCGCAAGGGCGCCGAAGCCCTGCACCGCATCGAAGCGCTGGCGCCCGCTTTCATAGAGGATGCCTACGAGATTGATGACATGGTCGGCGCCATCCACCGCCCGGTCGACCGACCAGCGATAGCGCAGATTGGCCTGCATGGTGTGCACCTGGCCGGTGCCGCCCAGGGGCAGCACATGCACCGCCGTGTGCGGATTGCGGCAGGCCACGCGCACGCGGTAGCCGCGCCGCGTGAGCGCCTGCACCACGTGACGGCCGACGAAGCCTGAGCCGCCGAACACGGTGACGAGCTTGGGTCTCTGGCTGATAGTGGCCATGGCGCCTTGTCTCTCCGCTTTGCCCATCTCTTCTCCGGCGCTTCATAATCGCCTTTTCATCCAAAGGCAAAGGGCGGCGCATGCGGCCTTTCATCATCGCCGTCCGGCGGTGCGCGAGCGGGGCGGGGGGACACGCCGGCTTGCGACAACGGAAGCGGAAATGCTTGAAACCGGCGTCGGCGTGGGCTATATGCAGGTTTAAATTCTTGGTCTTTAAGGCGAAGAGTGGGTCCGGCGGGTCCCGCTCTTTTTTGTTAGCCTTGGCGGCCGGCATTGGAGGCAGGAAACACCGGTGCAGGATGACCGCATCATAAGGGAAAGCGGAACGGAAGCGCACGTGGCAGGCATCGTCATGCCCGTGCTCGATGCCCTCGGCTATCGGCTCGTGCGGGTCAGGCTTTCCGCCCAGGATGGCCTGACCCTGCAGATCATGGCGGAACGGCCGGATGGCTCGATGACCGTCGACGATTGCGAGACGGTCAGCCGCGCCGTCTCGCCGGTGCTCGATGTCGAGGATCCGATCGACGGCGCCTACCAGCTGGAAATATCCTCGCCCGGTATCGACCGTCCGCTGGTGCGCCGCGCCGATTTCGAGGCCGCGGTGGGCCATCTGGCGAAGATCGAGACCGCGGTGCTGGTGGGCGGGCGCAAGCGTTTCCGCGGCACGATCACCGCTCTGGCCGGCGAGGCGTTGACCATGGAGCGCGAGAAGGTGGGTGAGGACGAGGAGCCGGTGGTGACGATTCCGCTTCACGCCATCGGCGCGGCCCGGCTGGTGCTGACCGATGCGCTGGTGCGCGAGGCGCTGAAGAAGGACAAGGAACAGCGGCGCCGGCGCAAGAAGGAGCGCCGCGCGGACGCCGCCGGAACCGGAGAAGAATGACCAATCTTTATGCATGGCCGGCGCTCGGGCGCGTGGCCCATCCCGAAGGGAGATCGAAATGACAGTCAGTGCGAACAGGCTGGAGCTTCTGCAGATCGCCGACGCGGTGGCGCGGGAAAAGGCGATCGACAAGGAAATCGTGCTTGCCGCGATGGCCGACGCCATCCAGAAGGCCGCGCGCTCGCGCTATGGCCAGGAGACGAACATCCGCGCCGACATCAACCCCAAGACGGGCGAGATGAAGCTGCAGCGGCTGATGGAGGTGGTCGAGGAGGTCGAGGAGCCGGCCAGGCAGATTTCCGTGGCGCTCGCCCGCAACCGGAACCCGGATGCACAGGTCGGCGATTTCATTGCCGAGCAGCTTCCGCCCATGGATTTCGGCCGCATTGCCGCCCAGTCGGCCAAGCAGGTGATCGTGCAGAAGGTGCGCGAGGCCGAGCGCGACCGGCAGTACGAGGAATACAAGGACCGCATCGGCGAGATCGTCAACGGCACGGTCAAGCGCGTCGAGTACGGCAATGTGATCGTGGATCTGGGGCGCGGCGAGGCCATCATCCGCCGCGACGAGCTGATTCCGCGCGAGACCTTCAAATATGGCGACCGCGTGCGCGCCTATGTCTATGACGTGCGCCGCGAGCAGCGCGGGCCGCAGATCTTCCTGTCGCGCACCCATCCCCAGTTCATGGCAAAGCTGTTCGCCATGGAGGTGCCGGAGATCTATGACGGCATCATCGAGATCAAGTCGGTGGCCCGCGATCCGGGCTCGCGCGCCAAGATCGCGGTCATCAGCCACGACTCCTCCATCGACCCGGTGGGCGCCTGCGTGGGCATGCGCGGTTCGCGCGTGCAGGCCGTGGTTGGCGAGCTGCAGGGCGAGAAGATCGACATCATCCCCTGGAACGAGAACGCCGCTTCCTTCATCGTCAACGCCCTGCAGCCGGCCGAGGTCTCGAAGGTGGTGCTCGATGAGGATGCCGAGCGCATCGAGGTGGTGGTGCCGGACGATCAGCTCTCGCTCGCCATCGGCCGGCGCGGCCAGAATGTGCGGCTTGCCTCGCAGCTCACCGGCTGGGATATCGACATCCTCACCGAGGAGGAGGAGTCGAACCGCCGCCAGAAGGAGTTCACCGAGCGCTCCACCCTTTTCATGGAGGCGCTCAACGTTGACGAGATGGTGGGCCAGGTGCTGGCCTCGGAAGGCTTCACCAGCGTCGAGGAGCTGGCCTATGTCGATGCCGACGAGATCGCGTCCATCGACGGTTTCGACGAGGAGACGGCGGCGGAAATCCAGGCCCGCGCGCGCGAGCATCTGGAGCGGCTGGAAGCCGAGCACGACGCCCGCCGCAAGGAGCTGGGCGTTTCCGACGAGCTGCGCGAGATCCCTGGCATCACCACGGCGATGATGGTGGCGCTCGGCGAGGACGGCGTGAAGACGGTGGAGGACTTCGCCGGCTATGCGGTGGACGAGCTGGTCGGCTGGAAGGAGCGCAAGGACGGCGAGACCAAGTTCATGCCGGGCGTCCTGTCCGACTATGACGTCTCGCGCGCCGAGGCCGAGCAGATGGTGATGGCGGCCCGCCTCAAGGCCGGCTGGGTGACCGAGGAAGACCTCGCTGGAGAGGATGAGGAGGCGGTCGAAGAGGCCGGCGAGCCGGCGGAAGGCTGAGATGAGCGGCGGCGGGTCGAGAGGTCTTGCACAAGGCGATGAACGAGCGCACATGTATCGTGACGCGCCAGAACCGGCCGCCGGAAGCCCTGATCCGCTTCGTCGCCGGCCCCGACGGCACGGTTGTGCCCGATCTCAAGCGCAATCTGCCGGGGCGTGGCTGCTGGGTGGGGGCTGAAAAGGCGCTTGTCGCCAGGGCTGCGGCGAAGAACCTGTTTGCCCGCGCCCTCAAGGCGCCGGTCAAGGCGCCGCCGGATCTGGCCGAACGGGTCGATTCGTTGCTGGCGGCCACCGCTTTGGGCGCCCTCGGCCTTGCGCGAAAGGGTGGAGCCGTGGCATTGGGTGCGACCAAGGTGGAAACAGCGGTGCGCAGCGGCCGCGCCGCGGTGGTTTTGCATGCTGCGGAGGCCGCGCAGGACGGCATTCGCAAGATCGCAGCCGCGCGAAAGGCGGTGTCCCATGCCGGCGGCCCGGATGTGCCGGCATTCGAGCTCTTTTCGGAAGCCGAAATGAGTTTGGCATTGGGGGCGACAAATGTGATACATGCTGCCGTGCTTGACCGGGGGCCGGGCATGGCAGCCGTGAAACGCGTGAAGGCGCTTGCCGCTTTCCGGGGCATCGCCCCCGAAATGCCGGCGTCGAGTGCGGCACCTGCCGCAGAGGATGTGGAATGACTGATACGAAGACCGGTGACGACAAGACGCTGAGCGTCAACACGAAGAAGACGTTGACGCTGAAACGGCCCGGCCTGGAGCAGGGCACGGTGCGCCAGAGCTTCTCGCACGGGCGCACGAAGGCGGTCGTGGTCGAAACCAAGAAGCGCAAGTTCAGCCGCCCCGATGAGCGCAGCGAGCAGCCCGCCCCGCCCGCCCCGCCCGCGGCCAAGGCGAAGCCCGTGCAGGCGCCCGCCGCGCCGCCGCGCGAGGCTCCGGCGGCGCGTCCGCAGCCCGCGCGCTCGGGCATGGTGCTCAACGAGCTTTCCACCCAGGAGATCGAGGCGCGCCGCAGGGCGCTGCAGGAGTCCAAGGCGCGCGAGCAGGAGGAACGTGCCCGCGCCGCCGAGGAGGCCAGGCGCCGCGCCGAGGAAGAGGAACGCCGCCGTCTGGAGCGCGAGGAATCCGCCCGCCGGCAGGCGGAGGAGGAGGCCCGGCTGAAGGCCGAAGCCGAGGCGCGCAAGCGCGCCGAGGAGGAAGCCCGCCGCCGCGCTCCGGCCGAGCCCGTGCGCGAGGAAGAGCCGGAGGAGGAGGAAGAGCGCGGCCGCGGCGGCCCCAAGCGCGGCCCCGTCAAGGCGGAAGTGCCGGCCCGTCCGGCAAAGCCGCGCGCCGAGGAGCAGCGCCGGCGCGGCAAGCTGACGCTCACCTCCGCCCTGTCGGACGAGGAGGGCGGCCGTTCGCGCTCGCTGTCCTCCATGCGGCGCCGGCAGGAGAAGTTCAAGCGCACCCAGATCCAGGAACCGCGCGAGAAGGTCTCCCGCGAGGTGGTGATTCCCGAGACCATCACCGTCCAGGAGCTGGCCCAGCGCATGGCCGAGCGCGCCGTCGACGTGGTGAAATACTTCATGAAGCAGGGCCAGATCATGAAGCCCGGCGACGTGATCGACGCCGACACGGCGGAGCTGGTGGCGGTCGAGTTCGGCCACACGGTCAAGCGCGTCGCCGAGTCGGATGTCGAGGAGGGCCTCTTCAACATCGAGGACAGGCCCGAGGACATGGTGCCGCGGCCGCCGGTCGTCACCATCATGGGCCATGTCGACCACGGCAAGACCTCGCTGCTCGACGCCATTCGCCATGCCAATGTGGTTGCCGGCGAGGCCGGCGGCATCACCCAGCACATCGGCGCCTATCAGGTGGAGCAGGACGGCCAGACGATCACCTTCATCGACACGCCGGGCCATGCGGCTTTCACGGCCATGCGCGCCCGCGGCGCGCAGGCCACCGACATTGCCGTGCTCGTGGTGGCGGCCGACGACAGCGTCATGCCGCAGACGGTGGAGTCCATCAATCACGCCAAGGCCGCCAAGGTGCCCATCATCGTGGCGATCAACAAGATCGACAAGCCGGAGGCCAACCCGCAGAAGGTGCGCACGGAGCTGCTCCAGCACGAGGTGTTCGTGGAATCCATGGGCGGCGACGTTCTCGATGTCGAGGTCTCGGCCGTGAAGGGCACCAATCTCGACAAGCTGCTGGAGGCCATTCTCCTGCAGGCCGAGATCCTGGAGCTGAAGGCCAATCCGAACCGCACGGCCGAGGGCGTGGTCATCGAGGCCAAGCTCGACCGCGGCCGCGGCTCGGTCGCCACCGTGCTCGTCCAGGCGGGCACGCTGCGCCCCGGCGATATCATCGTTGCCGGCAACGAGTGGGGCCGCGTGCGCGCGCTCGTCAACGAGCGCGGCGAGCAGCTGAAGGCCGCTCCGCCCTCCACGCCGGTGGAGGTGCTGGGCCTGCAGGGCACGCCGCAGGCTGGCGACCGCTTCGCCGTGGTGGAAAACGAGGCCCGCGCCAGGGAAATCTCCGAATATCGCCAGCGCAAGGCGCGCGAGAAGGCGGTGGCCCGCCAGGCGGGAAGCCGCGGCTCGCTGGAGCAGATGATGTCGCAGCTCCAGTCCTCCGGCCTGAAGGAGTTTCCGCTCATCATCAAGGGCGATGTGCAGGGCTCCATCGAGGCGATCGTCAACGCCATCGAGAAGCTGTCGACGGAGGAGGTGCGCGCGCGCATCGTCCATTCCGGCGCCGGTGCGATCACCGAGAGCGACGTGACGCTGGCCGAGACATCGGGTGCGGCGATCATCGGCTTCAACGTGCGCGCCAACAAGCAGGCGCGCGATGCGGCCGAGCAGGCAGGCATCGAGATCCGCTACTACAACATCATCTACGACCTGGTGGACGACATCAAGGCGGCGATGTCTGGCCTGCTTTCGCCGGAGCGGCGCGAGACCTTCCTCGGCAACGCCGAGATCCTCGAAGTCTTCAACATCACCAAGGTGGGCAAGGTGGCCGGCTGCCGTGTCACGGAGGGCAAGGTGGAACGCGGCGCCGGCGTGCGCCTCATCCGCGACAACGTGGTCATCCACGAAGGCAAGCTGAAGACGCTGAAGCGCTTCAAGGACGAGGTGGCGGAGGTGCCGGTCGGCCAGGAGTGCGGCATGGCCTTCGAGAACTACGAGGACATCCGCGTCGGCGATGTGATCGAGGCCTTCCGCGTCGAGCACGTGAAGCGTACGCTGTAGGGAGAGACGCGATGCCGGCGAGTTTCATGGTCGATGGGCAGCGTCTGCGAGATCGATCCGCTGAAGCGATCGGCAGAGAGTTCCCGGCATCGGGGCGGATTGCCGCATCGGCCGAGCCCCTGCCGGGAGGGCCGGGCCGCCGGACGCCGTCCCGCGCCTTGCAGCACCGGAACTGAACAAGCAGCCGCCGAAGGGCGAACAAGTGCCCCGCTCCTCTTCCCCCTCTCAACGCCAGCTTCGTGTCGGCGAGCAGGCGCGCCATGCGCTTGCCGAAGTCCTGCAGCGCGGCGAGGTGCGCGACCCCGTCGTCGAGGGTGTCGTCATCTCCGTCTCGGAGGTGCGGATGTCGCCCGACCTCAAGATCGCCACCGCCTTCGTGTCGCCGCTCGGCCCGGGCGACAAGGAAGCGGTGGTGGCCGCGCTCAACCGCAACGCCCGTTTCATTCGCGGGCGTGTCTCGCCGGCGATGAGGCAGATGAAGTACATGCCGGAGTTCCGCTTCCGGCTGGACACCAGCTTCGAGAATTTCGAGAAGATCGACCGGCTTCTGAAATCGCCCGAGGTGGCACGCGACCTGGACAGGAAAGACGATGAAGACGAACGCTGATCGCCGCTTCATGGAGAGGGTCGCCTGATGGCGCGCCGCGGCAAGAAGAAGGGCCGGCCGCTCTCCGGCTGGCTGGTGCTGGACAAGCCGGCCGGCATGGGCTCCACGGAGGCGGTGTCGAAGGTAAAGTGGCTTTACAAGGCGCAGAAGGCGGGCCACGCCGGCACGCTCGATCCCCTGGCTTCCGGCATGCTGCCCATCGCGCTGGGCGAGGCGACGAAGACGGTGCCCTATGTGATGGAGGGCGCCAAGGTCTATCGTTTCACCATCGCCTGGGGCGAGGAACGCACCACGGACGATCTGGAAGGCCCGGTTGTCAGGAGCTCCGACAGACGGCCGAGCGAGGAGGAGATCCGGGCGCTCCTGCCCCGCTACACCGGCATCATCATGCAGACGCCGCCGCAGTTCTCCGCCGTCAAGGTGGATGGCGAGCGCGCCTATGACCTGGCGCGCGAGGGCGAGACGGTGGAGATCGCCGCGCGCGAGGTGGAGATCGGCAGGCTCGAGCTTGTGGCCGTTCCGGAGCCCGGCAGGGCCGTTCTGGAGGTGGAGTGCGGCAAGGGCACCTATGTGCGGTCGCTGGCCCGCGATATGGGCCGCGACCTTGGCTGCTACGGCCATGTGGCCGATCTGCGCCGCACCGAGGTCTACCCCTTCGAGGCGCGCCACCTGGTGACCATGCAGGCACTGGAGGAGGCGGCGCAGAATGCAGCGAGCGAAGAGGAGCGTTTCGCCGCCCTCGACGCCTTTCTGATGGACATCGCCGCCGCGCTGGAGGGATTGCCGGAAGTGGCGCTCAGCGACGAGGCCGCTTCGCGCCTCCGCCTCGGCAATCCGGTGATCGTGCGCGGCCGCGACGCGCCCGTCGAGGCGCCGGAAGCCTGGGCCAGCGCCCGCGGGCGCCTGGTCGCCATCGGCGCCGTCGAGGCCGGCATGTTCAAGCCGAAGCGCGTCTTCGGCGTGTAGGCGGCACGCTCCCGGCCTTCAGCGCAGCTCCCGGCGCAGGATCTTGCCGACATTCGATTTCGGCAGCTCGTCGCGGAACTCCACGTGCTTGGGCCGCTTGTAGCCGGTCAGCTCCTTGCGGCAAAAGGCCAGGATGTCCTCCTCGGTGAGCGCGGGATCGCTCCTGACCACGAACAGCTTCGGCACCTCGCCGGAGTGCTCGTCCGGCACGCCGATGGCCGCCACCTCGCGCACACCGGGATGCTGCGCCACCACATCCTCGATCTCGTTGGGATAGACGTTGAAGCCGGAAACCAGGATCATGTCCTTCTTGCGGTCGACGATCTTGACGCGGCCTTCCTCGTCCATGACGCCCATGTCGCCGGAGCGGAAGAAGCCGTCCTCCGTCATGCTGTTCCTGGTCTCCTCGGGGCGGTTCCAGTAGCCGGCCATGACCTGCGGGCCGCGTATGCAGATCTCGCCCACCTCGCCGAGCTTTACCGGGTGGCCGTCGTCGTCGCGGATCGACACCTCGGTGGACGGCAGCGGCAGTCCGATCGTGCCGTTGAACGCGTCATTGTCGAAGCGGTTCACGGTTGCCACCGGCGATGTCTCGGACAGGCCGTAGCCCTGGGAGATGGTGCAGCCCGTCACCTCCTTCCAGCGTTCGGCCACCGCGCGCTGCACGGCCATGCCGCCGCCGAAGGTCAGCACGAGGTTCCTGAAGTCGAGCTTGCGGAAGTCCTCGTTGTTCAACAGCGCGTTGAACAGCGTATTGAGCCCCGGAAACACCGTGAAGTCGTATTTGCCGAGCTCCTTGACCAGTGCTGGGATGTCGCGCGGGTTGGGGATGAGGATGTTGTGCGCGCCAAGCTTCATGCCCATCAGCGCATTCACCGTCAGCGCATAGATGTGGTAGAGCGGCAGCGCGCAGATATAGATCGAATGCTCGGGCCGCGGGCGCTTCAGATAGGCCGTCTCCTGCCAGATCTCGTTCTGCATCACATTGGCGAGCACGTTGCGGTGCAGCAGCATCGCGCCCTTGGAAACACCCGTCGTCCCGCCCGTATATTGCAGGAAGGCGATGTCGTCGAGGCCGACCTCGACGGGCGTGAGCCGGGCTCCGGCTCCCCTCTTCAGGGCCTGCCTGAACGGCACGTGGCCCGGCAGCTCCCAGGCCGGAACCAGCTTCTTCACCCGCCGCACCACGAAGTTCACGATGTGGCCCTTGAGCCCCATCATGTCGCCCATGGTGGCCACCACCACGTGCCGGACCGGCGTGCGGGCGATGGCCGCCTGCAGGGTGGCGGCGAAGTTCTCCAGAATGACGATGGCCTCCGCCCCCGAATCGGCGAGCTGATGTTCCAGCTCGCGCGGGGTGTAGAGCGGGTTGACGTTGACCACGGTATAGCCCGCCCGCAGCACGGCCAGCATCGTCACCGGATACTGCAGCACATTGGGCATCATGATGGCCACGCGCGCGCCCTTCTTCAGCCCGGTCGATTGCAGATAGGCGGCAAAGTCGCGCGAGGCCTTCTCCAGCGCGGCGAAGGTGAGCGTCTTGCCCATGCAGGTAAAGGCGGGCTTTTCGGCAAAGGTGCGGCAGGAGGCCAGCATCATCTCGGCCAGCGAGCCGTATTCGAAATCGCCGATCTCGGCGGGAATTTCCTTGGGATAGCTCTTCAGCCACGGCTTCTGCCCGGCTTCCGGCGCGCGTTCGCGGGCGCCCGCGCGGGCTTTCCCGGCGCCTCCGGTCCCGGCCGTGGAGGCGCTCTTCGCCGCGCTGCGGGGGGAGGCGGATTTTGCCTTCGCCCCGCTGGCCGAAGTCTTGGAGGCGGCCTTCTTCGCCCCGCCCCCGCCGGCGGCGGCGTCGGGCTTGGCGGCCGCCTTCGAGGGCGTCTTGCCGTCGTCCGTGGTCGCCGCGCGCGCGGTTTTCTTGCCAGTCCCCTTACTGGCGGTGCGCGCCCTGGTTTTTCCGCTGGTGGTCGTCTTGGCCAAGTTCTCCTCCCTGGAAAGACTGAATATTACGTTCACGTTCACGTTAATATCCGGTCACGCTGCATCTTGCCACAGGCTTCTCTCGCTGGCTCGTGCTGTCGGCCGTCCTCACCTTATTGCGCGGCGGCGGGGCGGCACAAGCGGGCTTGTGCGGCGACTACTGGCCGAAACCCTTGTGGTCTTCCAGAAACGCCTCCTCCTCGCGCGTGCTGGCGCGGCCAAGGGCGCGGTTGCGATGCGGAAAGCGGCCGAAGCGCTGCACGATGTCCCTGTGCTCCACCGCATAGCGCAGCGACTCCTCGTCGCCCAGGCTCTTGAACAGCATCACGGCATGTTCCTGATCGGCAAGAACCTCCGAGTGCTGGAAGGGCATGTAGAGAAATTGTCTTTCCTCCTTCGACAGCTTCTCGTCCAGCCGCCTGTCGATTGCCTCGCGCGCGATGCGCATCGCAAGGTCGTCCGTTGCAAACGCCCTCGCCGTGCCGCGGAACATGTTGCGGGGGAACTGGTCGAACAGGATGACAGTGGCAAGGGCCGCGTGTGCGTCCTCGGCCGCTTCCTTCGGCAGCTCGGCGCTCAGCCGCTCATAGAGCGCAAGGAAGCGTTGGCGGATCGTCCTGTCGAGCGCTTCCCCGCCTGAAAACCAGCCCTTCGGCCCGATCTCCTCGAACCAGAAGGAAAGAATGCCGTCGATCCAATCATTCGCCATGGATGTCTCCTCGCCTCGGCTTTCCGAACGCCGGTTCCCCGGAACAAGAGGCTCCGAACCCGCAGGCGCCGGCGGCCATTGCGTTCGATTCACCGCCGAAAAGTCTGTGAAACAAAATTCGCAAAAAGCGAAACTATATTGCTCCGAGGGGAGTTTCCTCCCTCCGCGAACTCTGCTTATATGCGGCTTCCAAGAGCCTGTGGGAAGGGCTCACATATAAGAACCAGGGAGAATCCCATGAAAGCGAAAGTCCTATTCGCCGCAGCGCTGCTGGGCGCGACCATGCTGAGCGGCGCGGCGAGCGCCAAGACGCTCGTCTACTGCTCCGAGGGCAGCCCGGAAGGTTTCGACCCGGCGCTCTATACGGCGGGCACCACCTTCGACGCATCCTCCAAGGCGGTCTACAATCGTCTGGTGCAGTTCGAGCCCGGCACCACCAATGTCGTTCCCGGTCTTGCCGAGAGCTGGGAGGTCTCCGAGGACGGGCTGGAGATCACCTTCCGCCTGCGCGAGGGCGTCAAGTTCCACAGCACGGATTTCTTCACCCCGAGCCGCGACTTCAACGCCGACGACGTGCTGTTCTCCTTCCAGCGTCAGCTCGACGAGGCGCACCCCTATCACGCCTATGTGGAGGGTGCGAGCTGGGAATACTTCAACGCCATGTCCATGCCGGATCTCGTCGAGTCCATCGAGAAGGTGGACGACATGACGGTGAAGTTCGTGCTGACGCGGCCTGAGGCGCCCTTCATCGCCAATCTGGCCATGGACTTCGCCTCGATCCTGTCCAAGGAATATGCCGATCAGCTGGCCGAGGGCGGCCGCATGTCGGACCTCAACCAGCGCCCGGTCGGCACGGGCCCGTTCCAGTTCGTGGCCTACCAGCCCGACGCGGTGATTCGCTATCGCGCCCACCCCGACTACTGGAACGGCAAGCAGCCGATCGACGATCTGGTCTTCGCCATCACCACCGATGCCTCGGTGCGCCAGCAGAAGCTTCTGGCCGGCGAATGCCACATCATGCCCTATCCGAACCCCGCCGACATCGCGAGCCTCAAGGCCAATGACCAGCTCACGGTGATGGAGCAGGAGGGTCTGAACGTCGGCTATCTCGCCTACAACACCCAACAGGAGCCCTTCGACAGGGCCGAGGTGCGCAAGGCGCTCAACATGGCCATCAACAAGCAGGCCATTCTCGATGCGGTGTTCCAGGGCGCCGGCCAGATCGCCAAGAACCCGATCCCGCCGACGATGTGGTCCTACAATGAGGAGATCGAGGACGATCCCTACGATCCCGAGGCCGCCCGGAAGATGCTGGAGGAGGCCGGCGTCACCGATCTTTCGATGAAGGTCTGGGCGATGCCCGTGCAGCGGCCCTACAACCCGAACGCCCGCCGCATGGCCGAGCTCATCCAGGAGGATTTCTCCAAGGTCGGCGTGAATGTCGAGATCGTCTCCTATGAATGGGGCGAGTATCTGGAGCGTTCCAAGGCTGTCGACCGGGATGGCGCCGTGCTGCTCGGCTGGACGGGCGACAACGGCGACCCGGACAATTTCCTCGCCGTGCTTCTGGGCTGTGACGCCGTAGGCGGCGCCAACCGCGCCCAGTGGTGCAACGAGGAGTTCGACGCGCTGGTCCAGAAGGCCAAGACACTGTCCTCGCAGGAGGAGCGGGCCGAGCTCTACCGGCAGGCGCAGGTTGTCTTCAAGCGCGAGGCGCCGTGGGCCACGATCGCCCATTCCATCGTGTACATGCCGATGCGCAAGGAAGTGACCGGCTACAAGATGGACCCGCTGGGCGGCCACGCCTTCGAGGGCGTCGACCTGGCCGAATAGTCAACCCCCGCAAGGAAAGGGAACCGGCGGCAGCGTGAGCTGCCGCCGGCCTTTGCTGTTTCATGATCCGTTTTCTGCTTTCGCGGCTGGCGCTGCTGATCCCGACCTTCATCGGGGTCTCCATCGTCGCCTTCTCCTTCATACGCCTGTTGCCGGGCGATCCCATCATGCTGCTTGCCGGCGAGCGCGGCATGAGCGAGGAGCGCTATCAGGAGCTGCAGAGCGCGCTGGGCTTCGACAGGCCGCTGGTGGTGCAGTATTTCGACTATCTGCTCGACCTGCTGCAGGGTGACTTCGGCACATCCATCGTCACCAAGCGGCCGGTCCTGCAGGAGTTTCTCACGCTCTTCCCGGCAACGCTCGAATTGTCGCTCTGCGCCATCCTTCTGGCCGTCGCCATCGGCGTTCCGGTGGGTGTCCTGGCAGCGGTGCGGCGCGGCTCCTGGCTCGACCAGACGGTGATGGGAACCGCGCTCGTCGGCTATTCCATGCCCATCTTCTGGTGGGGGCTTCTGCTCATTATCCTGTTTTCCGGCGTGCTCGGCTGGACGCCGGTTTCCGGCCGCATCTCGCTTCTCTACTATTTTCCGCAGGTCACCGGTTTCATGCTGATCGACAGCCTGCTGTCGGGCCAGGAAGGCGCTTTCCGCTCCGCCGTCTCGCATCTCGTCCTGCCGACGATCGTGCTCGCCACCATACCGCTTGCCGTGATCGCGCGGCAGACACGCTCGGCGATGCTTGAGGTTCTCGGCGAGGACTATGTCCGCACGGCCCGCGCAAAGGGGCTGCCGCCGGCACGCGTGATCGGCCTGCATGCGCTGCGCAACGCGCTCATCCCGGTCATCACCACCATCGGCCTGCAGGTCGGCGTGCTGCTCGCCGGCGCCATCCTGACCGAGACCATCTTTTCCTGGCCGGGCATCGGCAAGTGGATGGTCGACAGCGTCTTCAAGCGCGACTACGCGGTGGTGCAGGGCGGTCTTCTGCTGATTGCCGGCATCATCATGATCGTCAACCTGATCGTGGACCTGCTCTACGGTCTGGTGAACCCAAGGATCAGGCACTGAAGCCATGGCCACCACAAACACCAAGGAAACCAGCGCGGTGAGCCTGGAGGATGGCGCGGCGATCGCCGTCACCCGCCGCGAAAGGCTCGCCGAGTTCTGGTACTATTTCAGTCAGAACCGGGGCGCCGTCATCGGCCTTGCCGTCTTCGTCGTCATCGTCGCAATCGCCGTCCTGGCGCCGCTCATTGCGCCCCACAGCCCGAGCCTGCAGAACCGGGACGCCCTCCTGCTGCCGCCCGTCTGGCAGGAAGGCGGGCGCTGGTCGTTCGTCCTGGGTACGGACGCCGTGGGCCGCGACATTCTCTCGCGGCTCATCTACGGCGCGCGTTTCTCGCTGTTCATCGGTCTCGTCGTCGTCTCGCTGGCCGTTTCGGTGGGCATCGTCATCGGCCTCGTGGCCGGCTATTTCCGCGGCGCCATCGACACGGTGGTGATGCGCATGATGGACATCATCCTTGCCTTCCCGTCCCTGCTTCTGGCGCTGGTGCTGGTGGCCATTCTCGGGCCGGGGCTGGTCAACGCCATGATCGCCATCGCGCTGGTTCAGCAGCCGCACTATGTGCGCCTCACCCGCGCAGCCGTGATGGCGGAGAAGGGCAGGGACTACGTGACCGCGGCCCGAGTGGCCGGTGCCGGCAACATCCGCCTGATGTTCAAGACCATCCTGCCCAATTGCACCGCCCCGCTCATCGTGCAGGCGGCGCTTTCCTTCTCCGCCGCTATTCTGGACGCTGCCGCGCTGGGCTTCCTCGGCATGGGCGCCCAGCCGCCGACGCCGGAATGGGGCACCATGCTGGCCGAGGCCCGCGAGTTCATCCTGCGCGCCTGGTGGGTCGTCACCTTCCCCGGCCTTGCCATCCTGATCACGGTGCTGGCCATCAACCTGATGGGCGACGGCCTGCGTGACGCGCTCGATCCGAAGCTGAAGAGGTCCTGACATGGCCCTGCTCGAGATTGAAAACCTCACCGTCGAGTTCGAGACCGCGGCCGGCACGCTGCGCGCCGTCGACGGCATCTCGCTCTGCGTGGAGGAAGGCGAGGTGCTGGCCATCGTCGGCGAGTCGGGGTCGGGCAAGTCCGTCTCCATGCTCGCCGTGATGGGGCTCCTGCCCTGGACCGCGACGGTGAAGGCCGACCGCATGGCCTTTCAGGGCCGCGACATGCTGAACCTGGAGCCGGCCGAGCGGCGCAAGATCATCGGCAAGGACATCTCCATGATCTTCCAGGAGCCGATCGCCAGTCTCAATCCCTGCTTCACCGTCGGTTTCCAGATCCAGGAGACGCTGCGCCAGCACACGGATCTGGACCGCGCCGCGCGCCGCCGCCGCGCCATCGAGCTTCTGGAAGCGGTCGGCATACCGGACCCGCAGGAGCGGCTGGGCTCCTTCCCCCACCAGATGTCGGGCGGCCAGTGCCAGCGGGTGATGATCGCCATCGCGCTCGCCTGCGACCCGAAGCTTCTGATCGCCGACGAGCCCACCACGGCGCTCGACGTGACCATCCAGAAGCAGATCCTCGATCTGCTCATGGACCTGCAGGCCAGAACCGGCATGGGCATGATCCTGATCACCCATGACATGGGCGTGGTGGCCGAGACGGCCGACCGCGTGGTGGTGCAGTACAAGGGGCGCAAGATGGAGGAGGCCGATGTGCTGTCCCTCTTCGAGCGCCCGCAGCACCCCTATACAAAGGCGCTGCTTGCCGCCCTGCCGGAGAACGCCGTGGGCGACCGGCTGCCCACGGTGGCCGATTTCTCCCTCGATGACACGCCCTACACCGGAGCACGCCCATGAGCGAGATCGTTCTGGAAACCCGCAATCTGGTGCGCGACTATGTGATCGGCGGCGGTCTGTTCCGCCCGTCGCGCGTCATACACGCGGTCAAGGGTGTCAGCCTCAAGCTCGAAAAGGGCAAGACGCTGGCGATCGTCGGCGAGTCGGGCTGCGGCAAATCCACGCTGGCGCGCATGATCACCATGATCGACGCGCCCACGGCCGGCGAGCTCCTCATCGACGGCGAGCAGATCGACATCGCCAGGAAGACGCTCACGCCCGAGCAGCGCCGCAAGGTGCAGATCGTTTTCCAGAACCCCTACGGATCGCTCAATCCGCGCCAGAAGATCGGCGATGTGCTGATGGAGCCGCTGATCATCAATTCGGACCTGCCGGCGGCCGAACGCCGCGACCGGGCCTTTTCGATGCTTCTGAAGGTGGGCCTGCGGCCCGAGCACTTCAATCGCTATCCGCACATGTTCTCCGGCGGTCAGCGCCAGCGCATCGCCATTGCCCGCGCGCTGATGCTCAACCCCCGCCTTCTGGTGCTGGACGAGCCCGTCTCCGCGCTCGATCTCTCCGTTCAGGCGCAGGTGCTCAACCTCCTGGCCGACCTGCAGGACGAGTTCGGGCTCACCTATGTCTTCATCAGCCACGATCTGTCCGTGGTGCGCTACATCGCCGATGAGGTGATGGTGATGTATTTCGGCGAGGCGGTGGAATACGGCACGCGCGAGGAGGTCTTCTCCAATCCGCAGCACGAATACACCAGGACCCTGTTCGCCGCCACGCCGCGCGCCGATGTGGAGAGCATCCGCCGCAGGCTCGCGAGGAAGGCGGCCTGAAAAGCGCCGCCGTCCGTCACCGCGGCGAAGCGGTGAAGCCCATCGCGCGGGCCCATCGCGCCTGCTCCGCCGCCTGCTCGAAAAGCCAGTCGCGCAGCGCCGCCCGGCCGGGCCAAGGGGTCGGGCCGCTAGACCGGTCCATCGTTTCGATGAAACGCTGATCCGGTCCATCTCTTTGTTTTTGCCGCATTTGCGCGACGCCAGATGATTCCATCTGGCTGCAAAATGCTGTAGGCGGAGTGCGCCGCGCTGCGGGCAAGACCGGGGCGGGTGAAGCACGGCCCGGCCTGACGGGCACCCGTCAGACCACCATCACCGGGCAGGTCGCAAGGCTCGTGACCTTGTGCGAGACGCTGCCGAGCAGATAGCCCTCCAGGTCGCCGAGGCCGCGACTGCCCAGCACGATGAGATCCACCTCGTGCTCCTTGGCGAACCGCACGATGGTGCGCGCCGGCTGGCCCGGTTTCACGAAGGCGCGCAGCTTGTCGGCGCCGTTTTCCAGGGCGAACTTCTTGGCTTCCTCCGCTACCTCCCTGGCATAGCCCCTGAGCACGTCGTCCAGATTCTCCGGCTCGGTGGGGCGCACCATCGACATGGAGGCTTCGAGCAGGCTGTGATGGCGGAACACGGTGAGGAGCACAAGCTCCGCCTTTGTAAGCTTCTGCATCTCGACCGCCACCCGCAGCGCCCTCAATGCGCCTTCCGAGCCGTCGACGGGCACCAATATGCGCTTGAACATGGCAGCACCTTTATCGGAATGCCAGGTCGCGCAGGAAAAGCGCGATCTGCGGGAAGAAGATGAGCGCGACCGAGACGCCGATGAGGATGAGCGTGAAGGGCGCAATACCCCTGATCACCGCGGCATAGGGCCGCTTGAAGATGGCGATGGCGGTGAAGATGTCGCATCCGAAGGGAGGCGTCGCCGAGCCGATGGCCACCTGCAGCGTGATGATGGTGCCGACCAGAACCTTGTCGAGGCCCACCGCATCCACCACCGGGGCGAAGATGGGCACCAGCACCAGGATGACCACGATCGGGTCCACGAACATGCAGCCGACGAAGAAGGAAACCGATATGACGGCCAGCACCGCCTTCGGCCCCATCTGGTCGATGCCGATGGAGCCCAGCAGCTGCTGCGGTATCTGCGCAAAGGAGATCACCCAGGAAAAGGCGGCGCCAGCCCCCACCAGGACGAACACCACCGCCGTGATGAGCCCGGTCGACTTGGCGATCCTGTAGATGTCCACCGCGTTCAGCGAGCGGAACACGATGAACTCCAGAATCAGCGCATAGAGCACGCAGGCCGCCGCCGCCTCTGTGGGGCTGAAGACGCCGCCATAGATGCCGCCGACGATGATGACCGGAAAGCCGAGCGGCCAGATCGCCTGGCGCACCGCCGCAAGCCGCTCCGACCAGGGCGCTTTCGGCTCCGTCGGCACGCCCTTGATGGTCGCATAGATCATGCAATAGGCCGAAAAGAGCACCAGCAGCAGGAGCCCCGGCCCGATGCCGGCGATGAAAAGCTCGGAGATCGAGGTGGAGGAGACGACGCCATAGATGATCATGCCGATCGACGGCGGGATCAGGAAGGCGATGTCGCTGGCGTTGATGATGAGCGCCAGCACGAAGGAGTCGTTGTAGCCCGCCTTGAGCATGCGTGGCCGCAGCGGCGAGCCCACCGCCACCACCGTGGCCTGGGTGGAGCCGGAGACGGCGCCGAAGAGCGTGCAGGCGGCGGCGGTGGAAACGGCAAGCCCACCCTTGATATGGCCCACGAAGGCCATGACCATGTCGATGAGACGGCCGGCCGACTGGCCGCGCGTCATGATGTCGGCAGCCAGGATGAACATCGGCACGGCGATCAGCGAGGCCGGGCGAATGCCGGCCAGCATCTGCTGCACCATGAAGGTCATGCGCTCGAAGCCGCCGAACAGCTCGTAGAATCCATACATGGAGCCCAGAAGCAGGGGCACCATCATGGGAAAGCCCAGCAGCAGCAGGGCGATCATGATTGCGGAGATCTTCAGTGCCATGGTCGCCCCCTCAGACTTCGATCTCGTCGTCCTCGTATCCCTCCAGCACGTGGGTGGAGAGATAGATGTCCTTCTGAACCGCGTTCTTCACCGCCGTCAGCGCGTACTGGATGCCGGTGACGAGGAAGCCGAGCGGCACCCAAAGATAGATCCAGTAGACCGGAATCTGCATGGCCGGCAGGATGCGGCCGGATGTTGCAACCGAGAGGATGTAGCCGACGGAAAAGTAGCACAGAGCGAACATGAGCGCCGCCGTCACGGAGGCGATGACGATCATCAGCAGCTTGCGCGTCTTCGCCGGCAGCGCGTCATAGATGGCCGACATTCGGATGTGGCGCCCGTGACGTGCGGCATAGCCGATGCCGGCGAAGGTGATGAGCACGATCAGGGTGCGGTTCAGCTCCTCGGAGAAGAAGATGCTCGACTGGAAGACGAAGCGGCCGACCACATTGGCCATGGTGTTGATGGCCATGAGGATCACGCCGGCCGCCAGGATGAAGGATTCGGCGTGGCTTATCCCGGTGTCGATCGTGCCCAATATACCGGGCAGGGTGGAGGCGTAGGCGTCCTTCCGCTTGTCCTTGTTCTCTTCTGCGCTGCCCATTCCCGTTCCCCTCCTTGTGCCTGGTGCGCCCGCGGCCGGGGAGGCCGCGGGCTGCCGAGTCCTGCCGGCGATCGGGCAGCTACTGGGTGGCGGCCTGAAGGTCCTTCTTCATCTGTTCGAGAATCGCCTTGCCGCTCTCCCCGGTCATTTCGATGAACTTCGCCTCGACCTCCGCCGCGGCCTCCTTGAAGGGCTGGCGCTGCTCCTCGGTCAGCACCACGACATTGATGTCGGGGCGGGCCTCCTTGATCTTCTCAAGCGACCTCTCGCTCAGGCCCTCCTGGTATTCGAGAATATGCTCGAAGGAGACGTCGATCGCATCGCGGATGAGCTGCTGCTCCTCCTCGGCCAGCCCGTCGAAGAACGCCTTGTTGGCCATCACCGCGGTGGTGAAGTTGTTGTGCCCGGTGAAGGTGATGTAATCGGTGACCTCGTACATCTTGGTCGACTCCACCCAGAACAGCGGGTTCTCCTGGCCCTGGATGATGTTGGTCTGCAGGGCGCCGAAGACCTCGCCCCAGGGAAGCGGCGTCGGCGTCGCGCCGAAAGCCTGGTAGCTTTCCACCAGCAGCGGATTGGTCATGACGCGGAACTTCACCTCGTCGAGGTCGGCAGGCGTGGTAACCTTCTCCTTGGTGGTCATCACCACCTCGCCTTCCGGGAACATGGTGAGCAGCTCAAGCCCCTGCTCGGCATAGAGCGCGGGGAACATCTCGTTGATGGCCTTGGAATTGCGGAAGAAGTCGCCCAGCTTCTCCGATTCCGCGGGCAGCAGATAGGGGACGAAGAACACCTGCGCTTCCGGGATCAGCGCTCCGGTGAAGCCCGGCGACTGGTCCACGAACTGCAGGATGCCGGCCTGTGCCTGCTCCATGATGTCCGCCGATTCGCCCAGCGTGCCGAAGGGGAAGAGCTGGATCTGATGGTCCGAATTGGCCTCGATCTCCTCCTTGAACTTCTGGGCGAAGACGCCCTGCACGTCGGTCATCGCCTCCTCGAAGGCGTATTTCCATGTGTCCGCGGCAGCCTGGCCGACGCCCGCCACAAGGGCGGCAGCCCCGGCGATGCCGGCGAAAAGACGGATGCGTAGTGCGGTCATGACAGTTCTCCTCTGGTGGTCATGGGCTTTGTCGCCAATCGTGGCGGGGCGGGCGGCGCATGCCGCCCGGCCTTGCGCGGCTTACCGGGCCGGCAGCCAGCCCGGAACGGTCGCAAAGCCCGGGGTGCGGACCGTCAGGCGCGTTCTCTCCCGGCCGGCATTGCAGCGGCGGGAACCGTTGATGGGGCGGGAAAGATTGAGGAGAAGCCGAGAGGCCGCCGCATTCCTAAGGCTTCGTACAGAGCAGCATTTCCGCCCTGCCGGTGCCTGGAGCCGATTGTCGCGGCGTATCTCGGGTGCGGCCAAGCGCCCCTCCTCCTCCTCATGATCGACACGATGTGTGCCGCAAGCGTGAAACAGAGCGCGCGCGAAGTCAAACGTATATTGACGCCTCCTCCGGTCGCCAGGAAAGTTTGCCGGCTTATCGAGCGTGGCCGCGTCTCAGGCGCGCGCTTCCGCCTGGCGGCTGAGCACCTGTTTCAGATTGAAGGCCGCCTCCATGAGGTTGCGTGTGTATGCGCTCTTCGGCCGCTCGAACACCTCGTCGGTCGCCCCTTCCTCCACCACCTGCCCGGCCTTCATGACGATCGTGTAGTCGGCCAGCGCCCGCACCACCGCGAGATCGTGGCTGATGAAGATGAAGGACAGGTCGTAGGCATCCTGGATGCGCCGCAACAGCGCGATGATCTGCTTCTGCACCGAGCGGTCCAGCGCCGAAGTGGGTTCGTCCAGCACGATCACCGTCGGTTTCAGCACCACAGCGCGGGCGATGGCGATGCGCTGGCGCTGACCGCCGGAAAACTCGTGCGGGAAGCGGTTGCGCATGGCCGGATCGAGGCCGACCTCCTTCAGCGCTTCCGTGGCCGCCTGCGCCCGCTCTCGTGCCGAAAGCTGCGGCTCGTGCACCAGCAACCCCTCGGTGATGATCTCGCCCACCGTCATGCGCGGGCTCAGGGAGCCATAGGGATCCTGGAACACCATCTGGAGGTTGCGCCGGTAGGGACGCATTGCGGCGCGCCCGAGCCCGTGGATGGGCGTGCCCTGATAGACAACGCGGCCCTCGCAGGGCAGGAGCTGCAGGAGCGCGCGCCCGAAGGTCGACTTGCCCGAGCCCGATTCGCCGACGATGCCGACCGTCTGCCCCGCCCTCAGGGAAAGCGTCACCTCCCGCACCGCCTTGAGCTCGAAGCCGGGGGAGAACAGCCCTCCCTTGGCCTGAAAGGTGACGGACACCCGGTTGGCGTCGAGAAGGATGGGCGCGCTCTCCGGCACCGGGGGCTTGCGCCCCTCCGGCTCGGCGGCGAGCAGCATCCGGGTATAGTCCTTGGTGGGACGGGTGAAGATTTCCCGCGTCGTGCCTTCCTCCACGACCCTGCCGTGCTGCATCACATAGACACGGTCTGCAAACGCCTCGACAATGGCCAGATCGTGCGTGATGAACAGAATGGCCATGCCCAGCTTGCGCTGGAGCTCGGCGAGAAGGCCCAGGATTTCCGCCTGGATCGTCACGTCCAGCGCCGTGGTCGGCTCGTCGGCGATCAGAAGGTCGGGGTTGTTGGCCAGCGCCATGGCGATCATCACGCGCTGCCGCTGGCCGCCGGAAAGCTCATGCGGATAGGACTTGAGGCGCCGCTCTGGCTCGGGAATGTGCACGAGTTCCAGAAGCTGCAACGCCCGCGCGCGGGCGGCCGACGCCGACAGCCCCCCATGCACCATCAGCGGCTCCGAAATCTGCCGCCCGATGGTGTAGAGCGGGTCGAGCGAGGTCATCGGCTCCTGAAAGATCATGGTGATCCTGGCGCCGCGGATACGGTTCAGCCTGTCGCGCGGCAGCCCGATCAGCTCCTGCCCGCGATAGGTGGCGGAGCCTTCCGCGCGGCCGTTGGCCGCCAGAAGCCCCATCGCCGCCATCATGATCTGGCTCTTGCCGGAGCCGGACTCCCCCACCACCGCCACCGTCTCGCCGGCATTGACATGCATGTTCACCCCGCGCACCGCCTCCACTTCGCCGTCCGGCGTGTCGAAGGTGACGCGGATGTCGCGGATGTCGAAGATCGTCTCGGTCTTCTTCATGTCAGCGGTCCTTCGGATCGAGCGCATCGCGCAGCCCGTCGCCCAGGAAGTTGAGGGCGAACAGCAGCAGGGTGAGCGCCAGCGAGGGATAGAGAAGCATGTAGGGCGCGGCACGCATGTTGCGCGCGCCCTCGGAGATCAGCACCCCGAGGCTCGTCAGCGGCTCCTGCACGCCAAGTCCCAGGAAGGAGAGGAAGCTTTCGAGCAGGATCACCTTGGGGATGAGCAGCGTCATGTAGATGATGACGGGGCCCAGCGTGTTGGGAATGATATGGCGCCGCAGGATGCCGCCGGCGCTCACCCCCAGCGCCTCCGCCGCCTGCACGAACTCGCGGCGGCGCAGCGAGATGGTCTGTCCGCGCACGATGCGCGCCATGTCGAGCCATTCCACCGCGCCCACGGCGATGAACATGAGCACCACGTTGCGTCCGAAGAAGACGACGAGGAGGATGGCGAAGAAGGTGAAGGGCAGGGCATAGAGGATATCGACCACGCGCATCATCATGTTGTCGATGCGCCCGCCCAGAAATCCCGCCGTCGCGCCGTAGGCCACGCCGATGACGAGCGCCACGCCGGTCGCCAGCGCGCCGATCATCAGCGAGATGCGGATCGAGATGAGGATGCGGGCGAAGAGATCCCGCCCGTTGGCGTCCGTCCCGAAGATGAAGCGATAGCGCTCGACCTGGCTCTCCAGGAGAACGGAGCGCCCGTCGGCGCTGCGCTCGACGATGTGCGTGTTCGAAAACAGGTCCGAACGGTCGAAATAGCGGGTCACGCGGGGGTCGATCTCCCGCCGGGAAGTGGCTTCGAGGCGCAGGGTGTTGCCGTCGAGCTCGATGTTGCGGGCCTCCAGCCGCGCCCTTCTGGCCGTGCTCTCGGCGGCCGGCAGCACCGCATCCATGCGCGGATAGGGCTCCAGGCTCGCGGGCACCTTCACGAAGTCGGGATAGACCCTGGCATAGTCGTGGGGCGCGAGCATCGGCCCGAAAATGCCCGCGAAGATATAGACGAGGAGAATGACCAGGCTTGCCATCGCCGCCTTGTTTCGGCGCAGGCGCATCAGCGCCGTGGCCCACAGCGAGCGGCCTGCCGCCCCGGCGGCCGGCGGCTGCGATACGTTGGTTGCGAGATCAGTCATAGCGCACCCTCGGGTCGAGCAGGGCGTAGAGCAGGTCGACGATGAGATTGAAGACGACGACGAACACCGCGATGATGATGACGGTGCCCATCACCAGCGTATAGTCGCGGTTGAGCGCCCCCTGCACGAAGTAGCGGCCGATGCCGGGCAGGCCGAAGATGGTTTCCACCACCACCGAGCCGGTGAGCAGCGCCGCCGCCGCCGGTCCCAGATAGGAGACGACGGGCAGGCAGGCGGCTCTCAGCGCGTGCACGATCACGATCATCCGCGCCGGCAGCCCGTAGGCGCGCGCCGTGCGCACATGGTCGGAGCGCAGCGCCTCGATCATCGAGCCGCGGATGAGACGCGCAACGATGGCGATCTGCGGCAAGGCGAGCGTGATGACGGGCAGCACCAGATTGGCCGGGCTGCCGCCGCCCCAGCCGCCGGCCGGCAACATGGCAAGCCAGACGCCGAAGACCAGCGAAAGAAGCGGAGCCACGACGAAGTTGGGCACCGTGATGCCGAAGGTGGCAACGGCGACGACGCCGTAGTCGACCCACGAATTCTGGCGAAGCGCCGCGATGCACCCCAACACGCAGCCGAAGACGAGCGCCACAAGCAGTGCCAGCCCGCCGAGCTGCATGGAGATGGGCAGGCCGCTGGCCAACAGCTCCTGCACGGAAAAGTCACGGTAAATGAAGCTGGGGCCCAGGTCGCCCCGCGCCAGATTGCCGAGATAGCGCAGATATTGCTCCCACAACGGCTTGTCGAGGTGGAAGACCCGGTTGAGATTTTCGAGGACCTTTGCCTCAAGCGCCCGTTCCCGGTCGAACGGGCCGCCGGGTGCCACGCGCATCAGAAAGAAGGAGGCGGTGACGACCAGAAACAGTGTCGGGATCGCGCCGAGCAGCCGGCGCACGACATAGCCAAGCATGGGCGTGCTCTTCGGTTCGCTGGCCGGGCCGCCGCGGCGGGCGACCGGCCCTGTCTGCACAGAGGTCCGCCTTCCGCAGGGAAACGGGCGGAAGGCGGTCGCCGCGGAAGCCGTCGGCTATTCGGAAAGGCTCATGAAGCGCGTCGCATGCACGTTCTGGATGTTGTCTTCCCAGCCTTTCAGCCTGTCGGAGACGAGCGAGTGCGACGAGTAGTAAAGGATGGGAATGAACGGCGTGTCCCGCAGGAAAACCCTTTCCGCCTCGGCCAGGACCTCGGCGCGCTTCTCAAGGTCGGTCTCGGCGGCCGCCTTGTCGAGAAGCGCGTCATATTCCGGGTTCCTGTACTTGGCGTAGTTGAACCCCGTATTGTCTTCCCGCACCAGGAACAGGAAGTTCTGCGGGTCGGAATAGTCGCCGATCCAGCCGGCCCTGGCCACCTGATAGTCGTCGCTGTCGCGCAGATGCGCATAGTGCGCGGAACCGTCGCGCACGTTGTAGGTGACATTGACGCCCAGCGGCGCCCACATGTCGGCGATCGCAGTGGCCGTGTTCTTGTGGTTCTCGGACGTGTTGTAGGAGAGCTCGAGTTCGAGTGGCTTGTCCGGGCCGTATCCGGCCTCCCTCATCAGCTCGATGGCCTTGTCCTCCCGGTCCAGAAGCGGCTCGTCCGCCCAATCGTATTGCGGCGGGTTGTCGACATAGTTGCCGATGCCGGGCGGAACGATCGAATAGGCCGGCAGCATCGAGCCGGACCAGATCTCCTCGGCAATGAATTCGCGGTCGATGACCATGGAAAGGGCCATGCGCACCCGCGGATCGCTCAGGGCCTCGTTCTGCGTGTTGAGCGCATAGTAGTAGGTGCCGAGATAGGGCGGGGTGCGCACCTGGTCCCCGAGCCGGGCGCGGATCGACTTGAGCTGCTCGGCCGGCAGGTCGGAGCAGCTGTGCACCTCGCCGGCCTCGAAGCGGCGCACGCAGGCCGAACGGTCCTCGAAGGGGATGTATTCGATGCGCTCGATGGCAACCGTGTCGGCTTCGCGGAAATGCTCGTTCTTCTCCATCACGATCTTGTCGTTCGGCGTGACGGAGACGAGCCTGTAGGCACCGTTGGTGACCATGTTCTCCGGCTTCACGAAGTCGGAGCCGTATTCTTCCACGCTCGCCTTGTGGAGCGGAAGGCCGGTCTGATGCGTCAAGAGCTCAAGGAAGTAGGGCGTGGGCCGTTCGAGGGTGATCTCCAGCGTTCTGTCGTCGACAGCCCTGACGCCGAGCGCGCTCGGGTCCATCTCCCCCTTGTTGATCTTCTCCGCGTTCTTGATGGGATACTGGATGGTGGCATATTTCGCGCCGGTGGCCGGATCCTGGATGCGCCGGAAGGAGAAGACGAAATCCTCCGCCGTCACCGGGTCTCCGTTCGACCAGCGCGCGTCCTCGCGCAGCGTGAAGGTGTACACCGTCCCGTCCTCGGAGACCGTCCAGCTCTCGGCAACGCCGGGGATGACGTTCGCCTTGGCATCATAGATCACCAGTCCCTCATAGAGGTCGCGCATCAGGTGCGCCTCGGAGATCGTGGAGGTCTTGTGCTGGTCGAGCGTCTCCGGGTCGGAATCGTTGCCACGGATGTAGGTCGTCGCGGCCAGCGCCATATTCGCGCCGGCGACGAGCGCCGCCGCCGCCAGCGCGCCGGCCAGCAGCGACCGGATGCCTGCACGCTTCTTCATGTTCATACACTCCCATCATTTCGCTTTGTGCGATTGTTGTGGTCTGGCCCGGGATGCAAGCCGCCTCCGCCGGGAGGAGAAGAAGATCGCCCGCTTTGCCCAACATGTATCGAGCCGAAGGCAGATCGAAGATTGCTCCTCCCTGTTGCGATGGCCCATCGAACGGCGAAAGACGGCCCAGACAGTGTGCCGCGGGCCTGAACGGAAGCCGGATTACGCAACGAAATGACGCGCACGTCAAACGGAATTGCTGTTGCCGGGAAAAGCAGCAACAAGCCGCCGGCTGGACCGCCCATTGGGCAGCAATATTGCTGGAAACATGCTTGCAAGGAAATGAAATTATTCACAATTCGAGTATTCCGCACCTTGTACACGCCTCTGCGCCCTGCGCGGCGTGTACGCGTATCGCCGTCGCCGCTGGCCCGCAGACGGTGAGCGGGGGCGGGTGGCCGGAGGTTGCGTTGCGGAATGCGGCCGCGGCAAACGCCGGGGTCCGGGCTTCCCATGCCGTTCCGCGGCGGCGGCTCAGCGTGCCCCGGCCCCGTCCTTCGCCGGCGGCGGTCCCACATAGCGGGCGCGCGGCCTGATGAGCGTGCCGGTCTGCGCCTGTTCGAGGGCATGGGCGAGCCAACCCACCGCGCGCCCGAGGGCGAACAGCATGAGCGGTGCATCCTCGGGCAGTCCTTGGGCCTGGCTGACCGCCGCCAGGGCGAAGTCGATGTTCGGCCGTTCTCCGAGAATTTCCTCGGCGGCCAGCATCAGGCGCCGGCACGACGGGGGAATTTCGATGCGCTCCAGAAGGATTTTTGCCCGGATGTCCCCCTCCACATAGAGCTTGTGCCCGAAGCCCGGCACAGGCCGACCCTCCTGCAGGTAGCGGCGAAGGGCATCCTCGGGCCCCGCCGCGCGGGCCGTCTCCAGAAGCGCGGCCACCTGGGCCGGCGCGCCGCCATGCCGCGGTCCGCTCAGCGCCGACAGTCCGGCAAGCACCGCCGCGGCGAGCGGGGCGCCGGTGGATGCGGCGACGCGCACCGCGAAGGTCGAGGCGTTGAGCTCGTGGTCGGCAAGCAGAACCAGGCAGCGGCGGATGGCATCCGCCGCCTGTGGGCAGCGCCAGGCTTCGGCAACCGCCCGGTGGAGCGGACGGACCGAAAGCTCCCCCGACAGCACCGCTTCGTAGAGAAGCAGCAGGGTGTGCCCGGCTTCCCGCCGCAGGGAAGAGACGGAACGCCCGACGCTCGGCAGGCCGCCGGCCACCTGTCCCGCAAGGACACGAAAGGCCGGGGCGATGCCGCCCGCGTCCCGAGCGGCGGTTCGCCTTGCGGCCACGGGCGCCTCCGGCCACGGCGCATCCCAGAGGAGGGCCGCCGCATCCTCCACCGTCGCATGGGCGCTGAAGGCGCCGGCATCGACCCCCCGGTAGTAGAGCCTGCCGTCGACAACGGTGGAGAGCGCGGTTTCCAGAATGGGCACGCCCCAGTCGATTGTCCTGGCGGCGATGTCCGCTGCCCGGCGGGCGCCTGCCCGCGCCCGCGCGATGCGGTGGACATCTTCGCCATGATAGAGGTTGCGTCTCGGATTCTGCGGATCGGGGCGGGCCCGGATCCGGCCCCGGCTGACGCTTGCATAAAGGCTCTGCGGTTTGGTTCCCAGAATCGCGAGCGCCTCCTCGGCGGTCATCCAGCGCATGGCTCCTCACATTGATCATATTGATCAAGATTGACGATAGGCATCATAGGATCAATCCTTTGCCGCGGCAAACAGGAGAACACCACGATGAAGATGGACGGACTCGAAGGATTCGTTGCCGCTGAAACCGTGCTGTCGGATGTCGACGGAGAGCGGGGCCGCCTCATTATCCGTGGCATGACCCTCGACCAGATCGCCGGGCGAAAGAGCTATGAGGAGGTGCTGGCGCTTCTCCTTCAGGGACTGGTCGACGTGCCGCAGGAGACCGCGGCGCTGCGGGAAGCCCTGGGCAGGGCGCGCCGGGCGCTTGCCGCGCATCTGCCGGCCATCGACGAGGCGCTGGCCGCCCTTGCCCCCGCGGACGCGCTGCGCGCCCTGATCGCCCGGCTTCCCGACGGCGAGGATGTGCAGACCGCGCTTCGGCTTCTGGCCGCCCCGGCGGTCTTCACGCCGGCGCTGATGCGTTTGCGCGAAGGCAAGCGCCCCATCGAACCGGACGAAAGCCTGGGACACGCGGCGGACATGCTGCGCATGATGAACGCCACGCCTCCGAATGCCGCGCAGGCCGCGGCGCTCGACGCTTATCTGGTGACGGTCTGCGATCACGGTCTCAACGCTTCCACCTTCGCTGCGCGCGTGGTCGCGTCCACCGGCTCGGGGCTCACCTCGGCGGTGGTTGCCGGCCTGGGCGCGCTCAAGGGGCCGCTGCACGGCGGCGCGCCCGGTCCCGTGCTCGACATGCTGGATGCCGTGGGCAGGCCGCAGGACGCGGCCTCTTGGGTCGAGCAGGCCCTGGCCGGGGGACAAAGGCTGATGGGCTTCGGCCACCGCATCTACCGGGTGCGCGATCCCAGGGCCGATGCGTTGCGCACCGCCCTCGATCGTCTGGCGCAGGTCGGGGCGGTGGACGAGAAGAGGTTGCGTCTTGCCGAAGCGGTCGAGGCGGCGGCGCTCGCCGCCCTGAGAAGGCGCAAGCCGCAACGGCGGCTAGAGACGAATGTGGAGTTCTACACAGCACTTCTTCTGGAAGCGCTCGGCATCCCGCGCAGCGCCTTCACCTGCATCTTCGCTGCCGGGCGCGTGGGGGGATGGATTGCCCACGCGCGCGAACAGCGCCTCTCGGGAAGGCTCATCCGGCCGCAATCCACTTATCTCGGGCCATTGCCATAGCGCGCCGAGCGCAGACCGGCCGCACCGCCCCGGATGCCTTGCCCGTGCACGCACTCCAGCATGTTGAATCAAAATCAGAAGAAATGGCGCACCCGACAGGATTCGAACCTGTGACCTCTGCCTTCGGAGGGCAGCGCTCTATCCAGCTGAGCTACGGGTGCAGGGCCTGCGCCGCTGAGGGCGGCAGGCACGCCGCGCCTACATAGCCGAAGCGGGCGGCGGCATCAACGCCGAATGCGGCATCGCCGCATGCCGGATGGCGATTGACCCCCAGGCCCCACCGTGGTCAAAACGCGGGCAGGCAAGTTCTGGGAGAATGTCGCAATGAGCGATCGCATCGAAATCGAGGGGTTGAAGGTCGCCCGCAAGCTGCATGATTTCGCGGTGGAGGAGGCGCTGCCGGGAACCGGCACCGAGGCAGGGGCCTTCTGGCGGGCCCTCTCCGATATCGTGCATTCCCTTTCGCCGCGCAATCGCGCCCTGCTTGCGACGCGCAACACCCTGCAGGCGAAGATCGATGCCTGGCACCGCGAAAACGGCGCGCCACGCGACCCGGCTGCCTATGAAGCCTTCCTGCGCGAGATCGGCTATCTGCTTCCCGAAGGCCCGGATTTCGAGATCACCACGGCCAATGTCGATCCCGAGATCGCCCAGGTGGCCGGGCCGCAGCTCGTCGTGCCGGTGATGAACGCCCGCTATGCGCTGAATGCCGCCAATGCCCGCTGGGGCTCGCTCTACGATGCACTCTACGGCACCGATGCCATTTCCGAGGCGGACGGCGCGGAGCGTGGCGGCGGCTACAATCCGAAACGCGGCAAGAAGGTGATCGCCTGGGCGCGCGACTTCCTCGACGAGAGTGCCCCGCTCGCCGGCGCCCGCTGGCGCGAGGCGACCGGCCTTGCGGTGGACGGAGAGAGGCTCCTGGTGGCCACCGGCGCAGGCACGGTGGGGCTGAAGGAGCCCGCCCAGTTCGTCGCCTATGACGGGGAGGCGGCGCGGCCGCGCGAGGTGATGCTTGCCCGCCACGGCCTGCACATCCGCCTCGTCATCGACCGAGAGCACCCCATCGGCAGGACGGACAGGGCCGGCATTGCCGACGTCATTCTGGAATCGGCCATGACCACCATCATGGATTGCGAGGATTCGGTCGCCGCGGTGGACGCGGAGGACAAGGTCGTCGTCTATCGCAACTGGCTCGGCCTGATGAAGGGCGATCTGACCGCCACCTTCGAGAAGGGCGGCAAGACGATTGAGCGCAGGCTCAACGAGGACGTGGCACTTGCCGCCGCCGGCGGCGGCACCTATCGCCTGCCCGGCCGCGCGCTGATGCTGGTTCGCAATGTCGGCCATCTGATGAGCAGCCCGGCCATCCTCGACCGCGACGGCAACGAGGTGCCCGAAGGCATCATGGATGCCATGTTTACCGCCATGATCGCGCTGCACGACATCGGCCCGCAGGGCCGGCGCATGAACAGCCGCGCCGGCTCCCTGTATGTCGTGAAGCCGAAGATGCACGGACCGGAGGAGGTGGCCTTTGCCGTGGAGCTGTTCGCCCGCGTGGAAAAGGCCCTGGGCCTGCCCGCCGACACCATCAAGATGGGCATCATGGACGAGGAGCGGCGCACCACGGTCAATCTCAAGGAGTGCATCCGCGCCGCCGCTTCCCGTGTCGTCTTCATCAACACCGGCTTTCTTGACCGCACGGGCGACGAGATCCACACCTCCATGGAGGCGGGGCCCATGATCCGCAAGGGCGACATGAAGGAAGCCGCCTGGATCCGGGCCTATGAGGACTGGAATGTCGATATCGGCCTTGCCTGCGGCCTGTCGGGCCGGGCGCAGATCGGCAAGGGCATGTGGGCGATGCCCGATATGATGGCCGCCATGCTGGACAGCAAGATCGGCCACCCGAGGGCCGGTGCCAACACCGCCTGGGTGCCCTCGCCCACCGCCGCCACCCTGCACGCCACGCACTATCACAAGGTGGATGTGAAGGCCGTGCAGGAAAGCCTGAAGAAGCGGCCGCGCGCGAAGCTTTCCGACATTCTCTCGGTGCCCGTCGCGGAGCGGCCCAACTGGACGCCGGAAGAGATCCAGCGCGAGCTCGACAACAACGCGCAAGGCATCCTCGGCTATGTGGTGCGCTGGGTGGATCAGGGCGTGGGCTGCTCCAAGGTGCCGGACATCAACGATGTCGGCCTGATGGAAGACCGCGCGACGCTGCGCATCTCCTCCCAGCACATCGCCAACTGGCTGCATCACGGCGTGGTAACGCGCGAACAGGTGATGGAGACGATGAAGCGCATGGCCGAGGTGGTGGACCGGCAGAATGCCGGCGATCCCGCCTATGAGCCGATGGCCCCCGATTTCGAGGGTTCCATCGCCTTCCAGGCGGCCTGCGACCTCGTCTTCAAGGGGCGGGAGCAGCCCAATGGCTATACAGAGCCGGTCCTGCATGCCCGGCGGCTGGAGAAGAAGGCGAGGGACAGGGCCCGTGCCGAAGCGGAAAGTGCTGCGGCGCGATGACGGCCCTGCGCCGAGGGTGAGCGCGCGACAGCCATGAACATCCTTGCCATCGACACGGCTGCAGCCCTGTGCGCGGCTTGCGTCCTCGATTCCACCCAAGGCGTGGAGAAGGGCCGCGCCGTGCGCGATCTCGGCAAGGGCCATGCCGAGCATGTGATGGCCGTCGTCGCCGAGGCCCTGGAAGGCGCTGGTCTTGCCTATCGGGATCTCGATGCCGTCGCCGTCTGCGTCGGTCCCGGCTCCTTCACCGGGGTGCGCGTCGGCGTGGCGGCGGCGCGCGGCCTGGCGCTGGCCCTGCGGGTTCCCGCCATCGGCATCACCACGCTGGAGGCGCTCGCCGCCGAGGCCCGCGATGCCTTCCCTGGCCGTCCGGTGCTCGTCGTGACGGGCAATCGGCCCGACAGTCTCCATATGGCCCGTTTCGATGCCGCCGGCGGTCTGGTCGAGGGGCCGGCGCTGGCCCCGATTGCCACGATTGCGGAAGGCGCCCGTGCCGATCGTCCGGTTCTGGCCGGCAATGCCGCGCCGCTGGTCGTCGAAGCCGCCGGCCAGGGCTTCGACATGGCAGCCCTGGCGGCGACGGCCGACATCGCCCGCTATGCGCGCCTGGCCGCTGCGCGCCGGCCCGGCGACAGGCCAAGGCCGCTCTATCTGCGCGCTGCGGATGCCAGGCCGCAGGATGCCTTCGCCCTGCCGCTGAAGGACGGATGATGGCGCTTCCCTTTGCCCGCTTGAGACGCAGGGATTTCACCGTGCGTCCGCTCGACGAGGCGGACGGCGAGGCGCTGGCCGCGCTGCACCGGCAGGCCTTTGCCCGTCCCTGGACGGCCGACGAGTTCGCCGCGCTTCTGGCCCAGGACGCCGTCTTTGGCTTTGCGGCGGTGGAGGTGGGAGCGCGCGACGAGGCGCCCGCCGGTTTCGTGCTTGCCAGGCAGGCGGCGGGCGAAGCTGAGATCCTCACCATCGCCGTTTCCCGGCAGCATCGCCGCCGCGGGCTTGGCCGTCTGCTCATGGATGCGGTGCTGCGCCGGCTGTATGCCGAGCGCGTCGGGTCGCTGTTTCTGGAGGTGGATGAAAACAACGAGCCGGCGCTCGCGCTTTATCGCCGGCTGGGCTTCCGCGAGGTGGGCCGGCGCCCGGACTACTACGAGAACAAGGCGAGAGGCCGTACCAACGCCCTCGTCATGCGCCGCGATCTGGGCTAGAGACCGTCATGCGCCCGCGCACCGTCCTTTCGACGCTCCGCCTCCTTGCCGCCCTCCTGCCGGTGGCGCTGTGGACGCCGCCCATGATGCTCGCCCAGGCGCTGGCGATACGCACCGGCTGGTGGAGCGACCGGGTGATACCGCGACTGTGGCACAGGCTCGCCCTCCGGGTTCTCGGCATTCGCGTGCGCGTGCACGGCCGGATGGCCACGCAACGCCCCCTGCTGATTGCCGCGAACCATGTTTCCTGGACCGACATCATGGTGCTGGGATCGCTGGACGGCATGCACTTCATCGCCAAGGCCGAGGTGCGCGACTGGCCCGTGGCGGGCAGTTTCGCGCGGCTGCAGCGCTCCGTGTTCGTCGAGCGGGAGCGCCGCCGCGCTTCTCCCCTGCAGGCGCGCGAGATCGCCGGGCGCCTTGCCGACGGCGACCCCATGGTGCTGTTTGCAGAAGGCACCACCGGGGAGGGAAGCCGCGTCCAGCCCTTCAAGTCGACGCTGTTCGGGGCGGCCCAGCAGGCGCTTGTGGGAAGCGGCGGCGAGCGGGTGCTGGTGCAGCCGGTGGCCATAGCCTATATGCGCCGCAACGGCCTGCCGCTCGACCGGCGCGAGCGCTCGCAGATCGCCTGGATCGGCCAGACCGCGCTTCTTCCGCATCTCAGGATGCTGCTCGACGCGGGCAGGATGGAGGTCGACGTGCATTTTGGAGAGCCGATCCCATTTTGTGCCAATTCGGACCGTAAGGCGGTGGCGCGCGCTGCCGAAGGCGAGGTGCGGCGAATGCTCGTGGCCGCCCTGCGCGGTCGTGAGACGCAAAAGGCGCGCGACAGCGAAAAACCGTCTGTTTTTTGACACGCAAAAACGTTAGGAAACCGGCATGGAACAGAACGCGACGCCGGAGACGATCAGCCGCGAGGCCGCCCATGAGGCGGGCCCGCCACGCACCGTGTCCAGAAAGGTCTTCGTCAAGACCTATGGCTGCCAGATGAACGTCTATGATTCCCAGCGCATGGCCGACGCGCTGGCGGCCGAGGGCTATGTGCCGACCGAGGCCATGGAGGAGGCCGATCTGGTGCTCCTCAACACCTGCCACATCCGCGAGAAGGCGGCGGAAAAGGTCTATTCCGAGCTCGGTCGCATCCGCCAGCTCAAGGAGGCGCGCGCCCGGCAGGGCCGAGAGACGGTCATCGGCGTGGCCGGCTGCGTGGCGCAGGCGGAAGGGCACGAGATTCTGCGCCGCGCCCCGGCGGTTGACCTGGTCATCGGCCCGCAGACCTACCACCGGCTGCCTTCGGTCGTCGCGCGCGCCCGGCGCGGCCAGAAGGTCGTCGAGACGGACTACGCCGTCGAAGACAAGTTCGAGCACCTGCCGGCGCCCGGAAAGAGGGCGGTGCGAAGCCGTGGCGTCACCGCCTTTCTCACGGTGCAGGAGGGTTGCGACAAGTTCTGCACCTTCTGCGTGGTGCCCTACACGCGCGGTGCGGAGGTTTCCCGGCCCGTGGCGCAGATCGTCGCCGAGGCCGAGCGCCTGGCGGCTGCGGGCGTGCGTGAGCTCACCCTGCTTGGCCAGAACGTCAATGCCTGGCACGGCGAGGGCGCAGACGGGCGGGAATGGGGCCTGGGGGAACTCCTGTTCCGCCTGGCGGAGGTGCCGGGCATCGAGCGGCTGCGCTACACCACCAGCCACCCGCGCGACATGGATGACGCGCTGATTGCCGCCCACCGCGACCTGCCGAAGCTCATGCCCTATCTCCACCTGCCGGTGCAGGCGGGCTCCGACCGTATTCTCAAGGCCATGAACCGCCGTCACACGGCCGAGGAGTATCTGCGTCTCATTGACAGGATCCGCGCCGCCCGGCCCGACATCGCCATGTCCGGCGATTTCATCGTCGGCTTCCCCGGCGAGACGGAGGAAGATTTCGAGCAGACGATGCGCATCGTGCGCGCGGTGGGCTATGCCCAGGCGTTCTCCTTCAAGTACTCGGCGCGCCCCGGCACGCCCGGCGCGGAGATGGAGGAACAGGTGCCGGAAGCGGTGAAGGATGCGCGCCTGCAGCGGCTTCAGGCGCTGCTTTCCGAGCAGCAGCAAGCCTTCGCGCAGGGCCTGGTCGGCGCCACCATCGACCTGCTTCTGGAAAAGCCCGGCCGCCAGGCCGGCCAGCTTGTTGGCCGTTCGCCGTGGCTGCAGCCCGTGGTGGTGGACGAGAAGGCGGGTGCGATTGGAGACATCGTGCGGGTGCGCGTCGAAAGGGCGGGTCCCAACAGCCTGTTCGCCGTTCCCGTGCCGGGCAGCGGCCTTGGGCGCGACGGCGCGTCCGCCTTGGGGGAGGAACACGCTTGACGGCTGGCCCGCGGTTGAAGAGCACGCCCGCCGGGGCGTCCGACATGGCGCACATTGTGCTGACCTTCGACAACAACAAGCTTGCCGGCGTACTGTACGGCCCGTTCGACGAGAATCTGGCGCGCATCGAGCAGAAGCTCGGTGTGGACATCCACTCCAAGGGCAACCAGCTCGCCATCAAGGGGGAGCCGCTGGCCGCCGAGCAGGCACGCCGGGCCCTCGACTATCTTTACGAGCTCGTGCAGGGCGGAACGGAACTCTCCGCCTCGGAGGTGGACGGCGCGCTGCGGCTCGCCCAGGCAGCAGACGATCAGTTGAGCCTGCCCACCATGGAAGGCAAGGGAAAGCTCGCTGCCGCCCAGATTTCCACGCGCAAGCGCACCGTCTATGCCCGCTCGCCCAACCAGGATGCCTATATGCGCGCGCTGGAACGGGCCGAGCTTGTGTTCGGCATCGGTCCGGCGGGCACGGGTAAGACGTTCCTTGCCGTCGCCTATGCCGCCATGCTGCTGGAGCGCGGGATGGTGGACCGCATCGTGCTCTCGCGTCCGGCGGTGGAGGCGGGCGAGCGGCTGGGCTTCCTGCCGGGTGACATGCGCGAGAAGGTGGATCCCTATCTGAGGCCCCTCTACGACGCGCTCTACGACATGATGCCGGCCGACAAGGTGGAGCGTGCGCTGGCCGCCGATGTCATCGAGATCGCGCCACTCGCCTTCATGCGCGGGCGCACGCTCAACAACGCGGTGGTGATCCTCGACGAGGCGCAGAACACCACGCCCATGCAGATGAAGATGTTCCTGACGCGCCTCGGCGAGAACGGCCGCATGATCGTGACAGGCGATCCCAGCCAGATCGACCTGCCGCCGAACACGCGTTCGGGCCTGGTGGAGGCGCTGCAGGTGCTTCGGGATGTGGAAGGCATCGTCACCGTCCGCTTCACGGAGAAGGATGTGGTGCGCCATCCGCTGGTCGCCGCCATCGTCGATGCCTACGATCGCAAGGGCACGGGCGGAACCGCCCCGACCCCTCGAAAAGATGGCTGACCGGCCGCCCCCATTCCCCTTCCTTCTCGAAGTCAGCATCGAGGCGGAAGGCTGGCCATCGCACGCCACCCTGCAGGCGCTGGCGCAGCGCGCGGTTGGGGCCGCCGCCGCCGAGGCGGGCGTCGAAGGCGGGCAGGCGATCGGCATCCTGTTTGCCGACGACGAGGCGATCCGTTCCCTCAATGCCCGCTTTCGCGGCAAGGACAAGCCGACCAATGTGCTTTCCTTCCCGGCACCGCCTGGTGCGCAGCCGCCCGGCGAGCCGCCGCATCTGGGCGACATCGCCCTTGCGCGCCAGACGGTCGAACGCGAGGCCGCCGCCGAAGGCAAGGCATTCGAGCACCATCTCGTTCACCTGATCGTTCACGGTTTCCTGCATCTGGCAGGCTACGATCACGAAACGGATGAAGAGGCCGAGGAGATGGAGAGTCTGGAGCGGCGTATCCTGAAAGGTCTTGCCATTGGCGATCCCTACGCCTAACTGTTGGGCATCAACGACTGAAAGACGATGAGCGATATATCCATGACCGCCGCCGACCGCGTGCCGGACGGCGAGGGCAGTGCTCCCGCGGAGGGAGAGGAGGGGTCGAGTCGACCGCCTCCAGAGGCCCAGAAAAGACCTTCCCTTCTTCGCAGGCTGGCGGCCTTCTTCGGGTTGCGCAACGGCTCGGCGCTTCACGACGACATCGCCGAGGTGCTGCACGAGCACACGCCCGATGCAACGCCCTTCTCGCCCGGCGAGCGGGCGATGCTGCAGAACATCCTGCGTCTGCGCAAGCTGCGCGTCGAGGATGTGATGGTGCCGCGCGCCGAGATCGACGCCGTCGAGCTTTCCACGACGCTGGGCGAGCTTCTCAACATTTTCGAGCGGGGCGCGCATTCGCGCATGCCGGTCTACGCCGAATCGCTCGACGATCCGCGCGGCATGGTGCATATCCGCGACGTGGTGGCACACCTCATCCGCTCGTCGCGCCAGAAGAAGCCGCGCGGGACGCGCAAGAACGCTCCCGACCAGCCCCTCCAGCTCGGCAGTGTCGACCTTGGCCGCACGATCGAGGAGCTCAACATCATGCGGCCGCTTCTGTTCGTTCCGCCTTCCATGCTCGCTTCCGACCTGATGGCGCGCATGCAGGCCGGCCGCACACAGATGGCGCTGGTGATCGACGAGTATGGCGGTACGGACGGCCTCGTCTCGCTGGAGGACATCGTCGAGATGGTCATCGGCGACATCGAGGACGAGCATGACGAGGACGAGCCGATGATCGAAAAGCGCGGCGATGGCATCTTCGTCGTCGATGCGCGCGCCGAGATCGAGGATGTGGCCGAGGTGATCGGCGATGGTTTCGGCGCCGGCGAGCACGCCGAGGATGTGGACACCATCGGCGGCATGATCTTCAATACCCTCGGCCGCGTGCCGGCGCGTGGCGAGGTGGTGCAGGCGATTCCCGGCTTCGAGTTCCACGTGCTCGACGCCGATCCGCGCCGCGTGAAACGCGTGCGCATCGTGCGCGGACGCTCCGCGGAGCGCCGCCGCCGCCATCCGGTCTCGGTGCCGCAGGCGGAGAATTAGGCTGCCGGGCGAAAGGAGAACCGCCGAGGGATGCCCGCGCGCCCTCCGCGATACTAGCGGAAGGCGCGCCGCGCCAGCATCATCCGCGCCACCGCCGTATAGAGGGTGACAGCGGCGAAGACATAGGCGATGAGCGCGAACCAGAGGGGAAAGAGGCAGGCGAGCGCGAAGGCGATCAGCGTCTCGCCCGCTTCCGCCAGCCCGGTGGTGAAGAAGAAGGACTTCTCGCCCCTTTCCGTCGTCCGCATGCCGCGTTTCTCTGCCAGTGCCGCATAGGCCAGGAAGCTCGCCCCGTTGACATAGAAGGCGAAGAGCAGAACCGCCCCGGCAGCGCCGTTGGCGGCGGGATCGTGGAGAACGAAGCCGAGCGGCACGGCGCCGTAGAAGGCAAAGTCGAAAACGATGTCGATATAGCCTCCGAAATCCGTGCTGCCGGCGCGGCGGGCCAGCGCGCCGTCCAGCCCGTCGCTCAACCGGCTTGCCAGGATAAGGGCGAGGGCGCTCCAGAAATGGCCGGCGGCAATCGCCAGCGCCGCGGCAAGCCCCGTCGCAAGACCGAAAACCGTCATGGCGTTTGCCGAAATGCCGGCGGCCTGCAGTCCCGCCGCAAGCCGGTCGAGGGATGGCTCAAGCCTGCGTTTGCCCCAGCCGTCGATCACCCGCTTTCTCCCTGCCGTCAGACATCCGCATTGACCTATAGCCTTGCTGGATACATATCAGCTGTCACAATGTCGTCAGACCCTTGCGAGGCGGCGCCTGAAGGGGAATGGACCCATGTATCGCGCTTTGACCCACGGCATAGAGGTGTGTGTCGAGCCCTTCTTCCTGCCCGAGCAGTCGGCCCCGGAGGAAAACCGCTATGTGTGGGCCTATCAGGTCACCATCGCCAACCGGTCCGGCCAGGCGGTGAAGCTTCTGTCGCGCTACTGGCGCATCACCGACGGGCTGGGACGCACCCAGGAGGTGCGGGGCGAGGGCGTGGTGGGAGAGCAGCCGGAGCTCAACCCCGGTGACAGCTACCAGTACACCTCGGGCTGCCCGCTGACGACATCCTCCGGCATCATGGTGGGCCGCTACACCATGCGCACGGCGCAGGGCGCCACCCTGGAGGTGGACATTCCTGCTTTCTCTCTCGACCTGCCGGGCGAGAAGGTTTCGCTGAATTGAGCATGGGGACAGGCAGGCCGCCCCGCCGCCATTTCAGAAGGCCAGCACCAGCGTTGCCGCCACCGCCATGGCCACGGACAGGCCGACGAGCACCATGAAGCTGCGCGGCCGGTCCAGAAACACGGCATAGCCGGAAAGCCAGGCAGCCGCAGAGGCGCCCAGCGCGAAGAAGAAGGCATCGCGCTGGCCATAGACCAGCGCCGCCCCCATCAGCCCGGCAATGATGAGCGCGCCGAAGGCGATGATGATGGCGACGGCGTAAGCGTCGTAGTTCTCGTTCATCGTCAGTCCTTCCAGGGGCGGCACGGCACCCCGCCTTGGCACCAGAATCTCCCGCCACCGCGGCACCTTAACGGGTTCTGGAGAAATGCACTATGTCCCCGGGGTCACAGTGGCGGGCAGGATGTGCCCGCCGGCGGGACGAGCCGGCTTGTTTGGCGCGACGATCCGCAATACACCGGAGAAGGGAGGGAGGAAGCGGATGCCGGAAAAATTTGCCTTTCGCATGAATCTCAATCCGGGCCAGGCTGCCGAATACAAGCGCCGGCACGACGAGATCTGGCCGGAACTGGCCGCCCTTCTGCGCGGCGCAGGCATTTCAGACTATTCCATCTGGCTCGACGAGGAAACCCATCATCTTTTCGCCATCCTGACGCGCGCCGACGACCACGGCATGGAGGCGCTGCCCGCCAACGCCGTGGTGCGCCGCTGGTGGGACGCGATGGCCGACATCATGGAGACCCTGCCCGACAACGCGCCGGTGCAGGTGCCTCTCGCAAAGATGTTTCACCTGCAATAGGCGGGCGGCGCAGGCGGCCGCTCTGACCGCGCCTCATCAACCGGAGGGAGGGCGACGTGAACAGGATCGACCTTGAAGGCCAGGTGGCCGTGGTAACAGGCGGCGCGCAGGGAATCGGCCTTGCCATCGCCAGGAGATTGATCGACTCGGGCGCGCGGGTGAGCCTGTGGGATGTGAATGCCGCGCTCCTTGCGGAAGCGGCCGGCATGCTGGGGCCTGCGGCATCGGCCAAGACGGTCGACATCACCGATCTGCCGGCGCTGGAGCGCGTTCACGCGGAGGTGGAGAAGGAGGTGGGGCCGATCTCCATCCTGGTGAACTCGGCCGGCATTGCCGGCTCCAACGCGCCGCTGGAGGAATACGATCCCGACGAATGGCGCCGCGTGGTGGAGATCAATCTGAACGGCACCTTCTATGTGAACAGGGTGGTGGTTCCCGCCATGAAGGCGCGCAATTACGGGCGCATCGTCAACATATCCTCGGTCGCCGGAAAGGAAGGCAATCCCAATCTCTCCGCCTATTCGGCGGCCAAGGCGGGGGTCATCGGGCTCACCAAGTCGCTGGGCAAGGAGCTTGCCGGCTACGACATCGCGGTCAACGCCATCACGCCGGCCACCGCCAGGACGCGGATCCTGGACACCCTCACCGAGGAGTTCATCCAGTACATGCTGTCGCGCATTCCGCGCGGTCGCTTTCTGGAGGTGGAGGAGGCCGCCGCCATGGTGGCCTGGCTGGTCTCGAAGGAGAACAGCTTCACCACCGCCTCGGTCTTCGATCTCTCCGGCGGCCGCACGACCTATTGAAGCGGAAGACCCCGTCGCCGGGCCGGATGGCGCTCAGCCGCCCGCCTTTCCGGCGATCGCGTATTTCTCGATCATGGCCTCCAGGCAGGCCACGGCGTCCGCCCCTTTGAGCGCGTTGTGCCAAAGCCGCGCCGCAATGTCCTCGTGCAGCGCCATGGCCTCGGATGCGGAGGTGATCAAGGCGACACCCAGTCGGACATTGGGCCGCTCGCCGAGCCGGAACGGGCTGATGGCGAGAATGGAGCGGTCCGCCTGGCGGAAGATCTGGAAGCTCGTCGCCGGCACGGGCTCGCGCACGATGCCGATCTGCACGCCGATGGGCTGCTCGCGCAGCATCGTCAGGATGTATTCGGCCTCGCCGCGCGCCATCCGCCTGCGGCGCTCGATCGTCTCCGCCGGCAGGTCATGGCGGCCCACCAGACCGTGCAGGAGAAACCGTTCGAGATCGGCAGAGGAAATGAGGCTGACGATCAGCGGGCGGCGGGCGCGGAAGGCTTCCTTCCGCGCCTTGAGAATCTCCATCAGCGCCTCGACGGCCTCCTCCGAGGCGCCGTCGGGATCGGCCCCTTCGGGGATCGATTCCTTCATCACCTCCCCCAGCACCGTGTCATAGGCGTCGGAGGTGAGAAGGTAGGAGACCGGGCTGAAGAGGCCGATGATCTGCTCGCAGGATTCTTCGAGCTGGCGCATGCGCTCGAAGAAGGCCGTCGCGGTGCTCACATATTCGACGCCGACACCCAGAAGGCTGGGCAGGGAGACGCCCAGCTCGTTGGCAATCGAGGTCAGCATCTCGATCTTGCGGATCTCGCCCTTTTCTGCACGATAGAGCGCGGCGCGGGAGATTCCGAGCTTCTGCGCCAGCGCGTCGGGCGTGAGGCCCTTGCCCAGACGGTAGGCGCGCAGCCGGGCGCCAATATCGCTGAAACGGATCGAGTCTTCTTGCGTCAAGGCAGATTCCCGTGACTTGCGAGGCTGTCGCCTTATCGGGCGGCGCGTGCCCATTTGTCAACGGACGGCTCAATTCTCGCCATCAAGATCAATTATTATACGAAAATCGAGAAAGTCTCATTTTTGAGAAAAATCGTTGACACGCTATTGTGTGCTGCTAGGCTGGGCCTTTCCGTGCCGATCCGTGCCAATAAGGAAAGAGGTGGAACGATGAACCATTCAATTCGCAAGCTGGCCGCAACGGCCGTTCTTGCCGCGGCCGGTGCCGCATTCGCATCCGGCGCCTGGGCGGCGGAGTTCGTGGCCAAGATCGGCCATCTGGAATCGACCCAGCAGTCCCGGCATGTCCATCTGGAAAAGGTGGCCGAGCTCGTGGCCGAGCGCACGGATGGCGCCGTGGAGTTCCAGATCTTTCCGCAGGGCCAGCTCGGCCAGCAGCGCGAGATGACGGAAGGCGTGCAGCTCGGCACGCTGGAGGCGACCGTCGCGCCGGCGGCTTTCCTCGGCGGCTTCAATCCCGCCATCTCCATCCTCGACATTCCCTTCCTGCTGCCCGAGGATGAGGAGAAGGCGCAGGCGCTGCGCGCCGGTGCCTTCGGCCAGGCGCTGTGCGATTCCTTCGACACGCGTGGCGTGGAGTGCCTGATGTTGTGGCCGAACGGCCGCAAGAACTTCACCTCCAGCAAGCCCATCGCCGGAATGGAGGATTTTTCGGGCCAGAAGTTCCGCGTCATGGATTCCAACATCCTGATCGAACAGTTCAACGCCCTGGGCGCCTCCGCCATCGCGCTGCCCTTCGGCGAGCTTTACACCTCGCTGCAGACCGGCGTGGTCGATGGTCAGGAAAACCCGCTCGACACCATCCGCGCGATGAAGTTCTACGAGGTCCAGGATCATCTGGTGCTCTCCAACCACGGCGCGATGGAGGACGTGATCCTCTTCAACACCGCTTTCTGGAACGGCCTGCCGGAGAACTATCAGACGATCATCGTCGACGCCTTCAGGGAGGTGATCCCCGATCTGATCGCCCACAAGCAGGCCGCCGTCGCCGCGTCGCTTGAGGAGATCAAGGCAGCCGGCGTCACGGTGCACGAGCTTTCCCCGGAGGAGAAGGCCGCCTTCCGGGAGGCCATGTATCCGGCCACCCGCGCCGCCTATGTCGAGCGGGCGGGCGCAGAGGGCGAGGAGCTGATCGCGCTCTACGAGCAGGAATACGCCAAGCTTTCCGAGTAAAGGCTGGGGGGCCTGCGGGCGCGGCCTTGGCCGCGCCCGCTCTTGCCCGTTCGCAACGGCGAAACGGCCCGTTGAAGGGCCCGTGGAGCAGCTGAATGCGCAATGTGCTTTCGATCCTGCGCACCGCGGAGCGGTCGGCGCTGGTGGTGATATTCCTGGCGATGGTGGGCCTCTACTTCGTCAATGTGGTGGTGCGCGCCACTGAAAGCCCGCTGGCCTCCGATCTCGCATGGATCGAGGAGGCCGTCAGGATCATGAACCTCTATCTGGTCTTCCTCGCCATCGGCTACGCGCTCGAGATCGGCCGTCATGTGGCGGTCGACACCTGGCGTGCGCGCATCGCCGCGGCCACGGGGCTGCCGCTCCGCCGCATCATCGACGCGGTGGGCCTGCTCTTCTCGCTCTATCTCGCATGGCTCGGCTGGAAGATGACGGGATTCGTCTTCGGCACCGGCCAGGAGAGCCCGACGCTCGGCATCCGCATGGGCTGGATCTATGTCGCGCCCACCATCGGCTTCGCGCTGCTTGCGCTGCGCTATCTGCTCGGTCTCCTGGGCCTCCTCGACCGCCAGCCGCCAGGGGAGGCGCAAGACGCATGATCCTGCTTCTCCTCATCGTCGCCGTCGCCGCTCTGCTGCTCGTCACGGGGTTCGAGATGTTTCTCGTGCTCGGCGTGCCGGCCCTCTTGATCAAGCAGATCTTCTACGGCACGCTGCCCGACCCCGTGGTGGTGCAGAAGGTGGTGGGCGGCATCAACCACTCGACCCTGCTTGCCATTCCCTTCTTCATCCTGGCGGCTGAGCTCATGGGCGAGGGGCAGATCGCCCGGCGGCTGACCGGCCTCGTCCAGTCGCTGCTCGGCCATCGCAAGGGCGGCGTGGGTTACACCATCATCGGCGGCTCCATGGCCTTCGGCTCCGTTTCCGGTTCCGCGCCCGCCACCGTGGCGGCCATGGGCCGGCTCGTGTTTCCCGAAATGCGCAAGGTGGGCTTCAGCGAGAAGTTCTCGCTCGGCCTCATCGCCTCCAGCGCCGAGACCGCGCTTCTCATTCCGCCGTCCATCACCTTCATCATCTATGGCTGGATGACGGGCACCTCCGTCGCGCGGCTTTTCGTGGCCGGCCTGGCGGCCGGGCTCGTGCTCGGCCTCGTCTTTGCCGTTCTGGTGGCCATCGAAGCGCGCCGCAGCGGCGTCTCGGCGGGCGAGCGCATCGGCTGGGCAGGGCGGCTCGCCGCCATCCGCCATGCCGGCTGGGCGCTTGGCATGCCGGTGATCATCCTGGGCGGCATCTATTCGGGGTTCTTCACGCCCACGGAGGCCGCCGCCGTCAGCGTCGTCTACGCCATTTTCGTGGAGGCCGTGGTCTTTCGCGAGCTCAGCCTCGGCAAGCTGTTCAGGGTAACCGAGCGCGCCGCCGTCTCCACCGCCATCATCTTCATCCTGCTGGCGCTTGGCGGCCTTCTGTCCTACTTCATCACGCTGGCCCAGGTGCCGAACCACATTCTGGGCTTCCTGTCGGCCGTCGATGCCGGGCCGGTGGTCTTCCTGCTGGTGGTGAACGTGGCCTTCCTGATTGCCGGCATGTTCATCGACCCGAACTCGGCGCTGCTCATCCTCGTGCCGCCGCTCTATCCCGTCGCCACCGCGCTCGGCGTCGATCCGGTTCATTTCGGCATGATCGTCACGCTCAACATCTCGGTGGGGATGATCACGCCGCCCTTCGGGCTCGACCTGTTCGTCGCCTCCTCCACGCTGGGCAGGCCGGTGATGACCATCATCTCCGGCATCTGGCCCTTCGTGCTCGCCAATCTGGTGGCGCTGGCGATCATCACCTATGTGCCCCCGATTTCCACCTTCCTGCCCGATCTGGTGTTCGGATGACCGACATGCTGACGCAGAACCCGCCCATGGCCTCCGGCCGGCCCCAGCCGACCGTCTTCGAGCGCGATCTGGCGGTGCGCGCCAACCAGCCGGTGAATGGCGAATACATGCGTCTCGTGGTGGAGGCGCCGCCGGAGATGCTGGCGCGCTGCCGGGCCGGGCAGTTCTTCCACCTGCTGTGCCCATCCGCCGGCACCGACCAGCCCTATCTGCGCCGACCGATGAGCATCTACGGCTTCTATCCGCAGGAAGGCACGTTGCACTTTCTCTACAAGGTCGCGGGCGCAGGCACGCGGGCGCTGTTCCATCTGGCGCCGGGAGACCGGCTCAACGTGTTGGGGCCGCTCGGCCGTGGCTTCCATATCGCCGAAGACTGGCAGAGGCTCGTACTCCTTGCCCGCGGTGTCGGTCTTGCCACCCTGGCGCCTCTGGCGCTGGAGGCGCATCGGCTCGGCCGGCATCTGACGGCGATCTGCAGCGCGCGCCGGCCCGACCTTCTGATGTCGGTCGACTATTTCCGCCATCTCGGCGCCGATGTCATCACGGTTACCGATGCCGAGGGCACCTCGGACGTGGCGCATCTCGAAAGCCTTCTGGAGGGCCTGATTGCCGGTGCGGGTGTGGACGCCTTCTACACATGCGGCTCCAACCGGCTGCTCGCCCTCCTGCAGCGCATGGGCAAGCGTCACGGCATCCCCGGCCAGATCGCGCTCGAGCAGCAGATGGCCTGCGGCCTCGGCATGTGCCATTGCTGCGTGCGCCCATTCCGCAAGGACGGGGCCACCGTGCAGCTGCGCGTGTGCCGCGAGGGGCCCGTCTTCGACATGCAGGAGGCGATGCCGTGGTAGATCTCTCGGTCGACATCGCGGGCCTCACGCTCAAGAACCCCGTCATGCCGGCCTCCGGCACCTTTTCGGAGGAGCTGGCGGAGGTCTTCGACATCGAGTGCCTCGGCGCGCATGTGACGAAAACCATCACCCGCGGCTTCCGCGATGGCAATCCGACGCCCCGCGTGTGCGAGGTCGGCGGCTCGATGCTCAATTCCATCGGCATCCCGAGCAAGGGTGTGGCCGCCTTCCTCGAGAAGGTCGTGCCCTTCTACCGGGACTATGAGACGCCCTTGGTGGTCTCGATTTCCGGCAACACGGCAGACGAGTTCGCCGCGCTGTGCGCGGAGGTCTCGGTCGAAGGCGTGGCCGCCATCGAGGTCAACATCTCCTGCCCCAACATCGAGGAGGACGGCAAGGCCTTCGCCATCCGCCCCTCCTCCACCTATGAGGTGATGCGCAAGCTGCGCCGGGCCACCCGCCTGCCCCTGTGGGCGAAGCTCACGCCCAATACGGGCGAGACGCCGGAGGTGGCACGGGCGGCCGAGGAAGGAGGCGCGGATGCGCTGGTGGTCGCCAACACACTGCTCGCGATGGCCATCGACATCCGCACCCGCCGGCCCAAGCTCGGCAACCTGATGGGCGGGCTTTCCGGCCCGTCGCTGAAGCCCATTGCCCTGCGCATGGCCTACCAGTGCGCCAAGGCAACCGGCATTCCGGTGATCGGCTGTGGCGGCATCGCCACTGCGGAGGATGTGGTGGAGTTCCTGATCGCCGGCGCCACTGCCGTGCAGGTTGGCACGGCCACCTTCATCAATCCCACGGCGATGCTCACCATCATCGCCGATTTGGAGCGCTATCTGGAGCGCGAGGGGATCGCCTCCGTGCGCGACCTCATCGGCACCGTGATCGACGGGGAGCAGAAGGCGGGTGTGGTCTTCATGGAGGCCGCGCCATGACGGCGGCCCGGCACATTGCCATGGACGAACGCGAGGAGGAACGGCGCCTCGCCGCCTTCCTGTTCGAGGAAGTGGCAAGGCTTTCGCCAGATGTCGAGGGCGTGAGCCGCCCCGCCTTCTCCGACGTGGAGACCAGAACGCTCTCCTTCCTCGGGGATTTCGCGCGCAGCCAGGGCCTCGAGGTCTGGTACGATGCCGGCCGCAACGCCAATTTCTGCCTGCCGGGCGCACGCCGGGCGGCGCGCTACATCCTCGTCGGCTCGCATGTGGACAGCGTGCCCTTCGGCGGCAATTTCGACGGGCTTGCCGGCGTCGTGACCGGCCTTCTCTGCCTGCTGCGGGCAAAAAGGCGGGGCATCCGCTTTCCCGTTCCTGTTCACGTGCTGGCCATGCGCGGCGAGGAAAGCGCCTGGTTCGGCCCCTGCTACATCGGTTCCAAGGCGCTAACCGGAACGCTGGGCGCGCAGGAGCTCAAGGCGAAGCACAAGGGCGACGGACGGTCGCTCGACGCCCATATGGCCGATGTCGGCGTCGACATGGACCGGGTACGCGCCGGCGTGCCCCTCATCGACCTGTCGGCGGTCGCTGCCTATGTGGAGCTGCACATCGAACAGGGGCCCCTTCTCATCGGCAAGGACATCCCGGCCGCCGTCGTTTCCGGCATTCGCGGCAACATTCGCCACCGTGCCGTGCGCTGCCTGGGCGAGGCCGGCCATTCCGGCGCCGTGCCGCGCGCGTTCCGCCGCGATCCCGTCCTTGCCATGGCCGATCTGCTGGTGCGCCTCGACGAAAGCTGGGCAACCATCCTTGCAAAGGGCGACGATCTGGTGTTGACCAGCGGCATCGTGGCCACGGATCCGGAGAAGCATGCCATGTCGCGCATACCCGATTCGGTCTCCTTCAGCCTCGATATCCGCAGCCAGAGCGCGAGGACGCTGGACGAGATGCGCGACCTTCTGCGTGCCGAGATGCGCCAGATCGAGCGCGACCGCAAGGTACGCTTCGAGCTGGACGAGGAAATGCGCGTCGAGCCGGCCTTGTGCGATTCCGTCCTTGTCGAGCGGCTGTTGCGGGCGATGGGCCGGTCGGGGCAGGAGCCCTTCGTGATGTCGAGCGGCGGTGGGCACGATGCCGCCGTCTTCGCGGGCGCAGGCGTTCCCTCCGCCATGGTGTTCGTGCGCAATCAGAACGGCTCGCACAACCCGCAGGAAGCGATGGAGCTTGCCGACTTCCTCGCCGCCACCGACATTGTTCACGAGTTCCTGACGGAAGCGCCATGAAGAAACTGACGATCAGAAGGCCGGACGACTGGCATCTCCACCTGCGCGACGGCGCGGTGCTCAAGGCCGTCCTGCCCTACACCGCAGCGCATTTCGGCCGCGCCATCGTAATGCCCAATCTGGTGCCGCCGGTGGTCACATGCGCCGATGCCGAGGCTTACCGCCGCCGCATCATGGCCGCCCTGCCCGAAGGCCTGGACTTTACGCCGCTGATGACGCTCTACCTCACCGAGGAGACGGACGCGGCGGATGTCGAGGCCGGGTTCCGCGATGGTCTGGTCACGGCCGTCAAGCTCTATCCGGCCGGCGCCACCACCAACTCGCAGAGCGGCGTGCGCGACATCGCCCGCGTCTACCCCGTGCTGGAGCGCATGGCGGAAATCGGCATGCCGCTGTGCGTGCATGGCGAGGTGACCGACCCGCGGATCGACATCTTCGACCGCGAGGCCGTCTTCATCGAGACGGTGCTGGACCCGCTGCGCCGCCGCATCCCCGGCCTGCGCGTGGTCATGGAGCATGTCACCACGCGGGAGGGGGTGGACTATGTCCGCGCCCAGGACGGGACCATGGGGGCGACGATCACCACCCACCACCTGATGATCAACCGCAATGCCATTCTGGCCGGCGGTATCCGCCCGCATTACTACTGTCTGCCGGTCGCCAAGCGCGAAGAGCACCGCCTTGCCCTGCGCAGGGCCGCCACATCGGGCGATGCCCGTTTCTTTCTCGGCACGGATTCAGCGCCCCATGTCGATCCGCTCAAGGAGTGCGCCTGTGGCTGCGCAGGCATCTTTTCCGCGCCCAACACGTTGTCCTGCCTGGCGCATGTCTTCGAGGAGGAAGGGGCGCTCGACCGCCTGGAGGCGTTCACATCGCTCAACGGGCCCGGCTTTTATCGCCTGCCGCCCAACGAGCAGCATGTTACGCTGGAGCGCCGCGACGCGCCCGTCGCGTTCCCCGCAAAGGTGGAGACGGGCGAGGGGACGGTGACGGTTTTCGATCCCATGACGCCGATCTTCTGGAGCGTCAGCATGCCGTGAGCCGCCCGCGGCCGGCGCATGGGGAGCGGTGTATTTCGGGCTATCGCGACAGGGTGTAAAGGAGAAGCAAATGTTCATCGAGCTCGCAAAGGGTCTCAACGAAAGGGGGGCCGGCGTGCGCGCCTATGATGCGTGCGCCCGCGCGGCGCGTGCCCGCATGGCAGGCGAGCCGGAAAATGCCGCCGCGCTTCTGCTCATTTCCTACGCCGCCCAGCTTTTCGTCGATGCCTATGACGACCAGCCGCTGAGCGTGGCTGCGGCGGGCGAGGAGTTCGAGCAGTTCAGCAAGATCGTGACCACGCTCGAGGACGCCTACGGGAGCGGCTCTGCCGAGGCGAAGGTGGACGCGCTCAACAGGGTGGCGGCCATGCTGGTTTCGGCGCGGAGGGGCTGAACGCCCTCCGCACGCGACACACCTGCCGCGCGGGAGAAGGCCGGAGGCCCTGTGGCCCCGGCCTGTTTCGATTCTGCGTTCCGGCCCTGCAAACCCGCGACGGAAGGATAAAAAAGGCGCCGCCGCGGCCGGCCCGTGCGCGCAGTCCGACAGCCGCTCCACACCTGTTGTTGACCGTTAGGCTCTTGGCATTCACCGCCACCTCGTGCAGTTGTTGGGGAGGAAGGAGATCGGATCGAGACGGGCCTCGGCCTCGTTTCCCGGTCTCCGGCAGGGTCGGACGACATGGCTTATCGGGTTCCGCCGCATCCCGGGGAGGGTGCCGTCATGAACGATGCCGCGGTGCAGGGGCAGCAATTCGCCTTTCTGCTGGTCGACAGGTTCTCGATGTTTTCGCTCGCCGCGGCGATCGACACCTTCCGCTCGGCCAATCGCCTGATGGGCCGCGATTTCTACCGCTGGACGACCGTCTCCGCGGATGGCGAGGCGGTGATGGCCTCCAACGGCCTGCCCATCAAGGTGGACCATGCGATCGGCGATGTGCCGCCCGTCGACATCCTGTTTGTGTGCGTCGGGCTGACGACGGAGTTCCCCGGAAAGAACAGGGTGCTGGCGGCGCTGCGCGCCTGGGGGCGCCAGGGCCGTGCGCTCGGCGCTCTGGCGGCCGGTTCCCTGCTTCTGGCGGAGGCAGGGCAGCTCGACGGTCATCGCTGCACGATCCACTGGGAGAATCGCGCCGGTTTCAGGGAGCGTTTTCCCGAGATCGAGTGCACCGGCAATGTCTACGAGATCGACCGTAAACGCTATACCTGCGCCGGGGTCTCCACCTCGATCGACCTGATGCTGGAGATCATCCGCGCCGATTTCGGCAGCAGCCTCGTCAATGAGGTTGCCAACCAGTTCCAGCACGAGCGGATTCGCTCTCCCGTTGACCGGCAGCGCGTCGGCCCCGAGCGCGACCTCGCCGGCAAGTCGGAGAAGCTGCAGAAGATCGTCGCTTTGATGGCGGAAAAGCTGGACGAGCCTCTGTCGGCGGCCGATCTGGCCAGGGCGGCGGGCCTTTCGGTGCGGCAGGTTGAGCGGCTTTTCCTGCGCCATCTGGGGCAGACGCCTGGCCGCTACTACATGCGGCTCAGGCTCGAGCGGGCGCGCCAGCTTCTGCGCCAGACGAACATGCCCATCCTGGACGTGGCCGTGGCAACAGGTTTTACCTCGCACTCCTATTTCGCCCAGAGCTACCGCCAACAGTTCGGCAGGCCGCCGAGCGACGAGCGGCGAACAACCTACTAGTGGGCTGACTTGTCGAGATAGATGGGTACCCATCTGTTGGGACCGCACCACTAGATTGTGTATAAGGCGACTATGGTTGTTGCGCGCAACCGATAATAAACGGCAGAAGAGCGCAATTTACGACTGTTGGCTTCTTGGCGGAAAGAGATGGAGGAGGGGACCTTGGACGTCGTTGTCGGCTTCTTCGGCCTGATAGAAGATTTGACGTGGGGCTGGGCTCTGGTCCCCCTTCTCGTGGTGTTCGGCGTGTTCATCACGGTGATGAGCGGCTTCGTCCAGTTCGAGTATTTCGGACGGATGTTCCGGGTTCTTTCATCGAAGAACCAGACCGCCGACCCCAACGCGGTGAGCGCGCGCGCCGCACTCCTCGTCTCCGTGGGCGGCCGCGTCGGCGGCGGAAACATTGCCGGCGTGGCGGTGGCGATCACGCTCGGCGGTCCCGGCGCCGTGTTCTGGATGTGGGCCACCGCCCTCATCGGCATGGCCACCAGCCTTGTCGAATGTTCCCTTGCCCAGCTCTTCAAGCGCTCGCAGGGCGACGGCACCTATCGCGGCGGACCGGCAAGCTATATCCTCCACGGGCTGGGCCGGCAGTATCGCTGGCTTGCGGTTCTCTATGCAGTCTGTCTGATCGCCGCCTTCGCGTTCGGTTTCAACGCGTTTCAGGGCAACACCTTTGCCGGGGCCGCAAAGGACAGCCTGGGCATCGACAGGATCTGGACGGCGCTTCCGCTGACAGTCATCGCGGGCTTCATCGTCTACGGCGGCATTCGCCGCATCGCCAAGGCGGCCGACGTGATCGTTCCGATCATGGCGCTCGGCTACCTCGGAATGACGATCGTCATCATCCTCATCAACATCACCGAGATACCGGGCGTTCTGTGGACCATTCTCGCCAATGCCTTCGGACTGGAGGAGGTGGTGGGCGGCGGCATGGGTGCGGCAATCGCCCAGGGCATGCGCCGCGGCCTGTTCTCCAACGAGGCGGGCCTGGGCTCGGCGCCCAATGTGGCGGCCACGGCCGATGTCCGCCATCCCATCAGCCAGGGCATCACCCAGTCGTTCTCTGTCTTCATCGACACGATCGTGATCTGCTCCTGCACCGCCTTCATCATTCTTCTGAGCGATGTCTATGTGCCGGGTGCGACGGACATAGACGGCGTCGTGCTCACCCAGCAATCGCTGGTCTCGCATGTGGGCGAATGGGCGCAGTATTTCCTGACCTTCGCGATCCTGCTCTTCACCTTCAGCTCGATCATGTACAACTACTATCTGGGCGAGAACGCGCTTGCGGTCATGACCACCAATCCCGTCTCCGTGCACGTGCTGCGGATTGCGGTGATGGCCATCGTGTTCCTGGGTGCCACGGCGCCGGGCGCCACGGCGGTGTTCTTCTTCTCCGATCCGCTGATGGGCCTGCTGGCGCTGGTGAATCTCATGGCGATCATCATGCTGTTCCCGATCGTCCTGCGCATCCTTGCCGACTTCCGGGAACAGTTGAAGCATGGTGTCGCGCGGCCGGTTCTGTCGCCCGAGAAGTTCCCCGACCTGGACATCGACCCCACGGCCTGGAAGCACGGCAAGTGATGCCGCGATGAAGGAAGGCCGCTTTCGGGCGGCTTTCCTTGGCTTGCCTCAGAAGATTGCGGCGCCTTCCTCGGCGCGCGAGACCAGCGCCCGGAACCCGGCAAAAAGCTCGCGTCCCATGCCGGTGTGCGAGGGGGCGAGGTCCACCGGGCGCGGGGTGCGCGCGGCCAGCTCCTCCGCGTCCACCTTGAGCTCCAGCGTGCCGGCCTCGGCGTCGAGGCGGATGATGTCGCCGTCCTCCACCTTGGCGATGGCACCGCCATCCGCCGCCTCGGGCGTCACGTGAATGGCGGCCGGCACCTTGCCGGACGCGCCGGACATGCGCCCGTCGGTGATGAGCGCCACGCGGTAGCCGCGGTCCTGCAGCACGCCCAGGGTCGGCGTCAGCTTGTGCAGCTCCGGCATGCCGTTGGCCTTCGGTCCCTGGTATCGGATGACGGCGATGAAATCGCGCTCCAGCGTGCCCGCCTTGAAGGCCGCCAGCAGCTCCTCCTGCGCGGAAAAGACGATGGCCGGCGCCTCCACCACGCGGTGCTCGGGCTTGACCGCCGAGGTCTTGATGATGGCCTGGCCGAGATTGCCCTTCAGCACGCGGATGCCGCCCGTCCGCTGGAACGCCTTGGCAACCGGCACCAGCACCTTTTCGTTGCCGCTCTGCCTGGGGGCCGGTTCCCGCGCCACGGTGCCGTCTTCGGCCAGCTTCGCCTCCACGGCATAGGACCTGAGGCCGGGGCCCCAGATGGTCTGCACATCCTCGTGCAGGAATCCGCCGTCCAGCAGCTCGCGCACCAGGAAGCCCATGCCGCCTGCGGCGTGGAAGTGGTTCACGTCGGCAAGCCCGTTCGGATAGACGCGCGCAAGCAGCGGAACATGTTCGGAGATATCGGCGATATCGGCCCAGGTCAGCTTGATCCCGGCCGCCGCCGCGATGGCGACGAGGTGCATGGTGTGGTTGGTCGAGCCGCCGGTGGCGTTGAGCCCCACCACGCCGTTGACGATGGCGCGTTCGTCGATCATGCGGCCGACGGGCGTGAACTCGTTGCCGAGCGCGGTGATGGCCAGCGCCCGCTTCGCGGCCTCCTTGGTGAGCGCCTCGCGCAGCGGCGTGTTGGGGTTGACGAAGGAGGAGCCCGGCGTGTGCAGGCCCATGATCTCCATCAACATCTGGTTGGAATTGGCCGTGCCGTAGAAGGTGCAGGTGCCCGGTCCGTGATAGGACTTGGCCTCCGCTTCCAGCAGCGCTTCACGGCCGACCTTGCCCTCCGCATAGAGCTGGCGCACCTTGGCCTTCTCGTCGTTGGGCAGGCCGCTGGTCATCGGCCCGGCGGGAATGAAGACCGCCGGCAGATGGCCGAAGCTCAGCGCTGCAATCATCAGCCCCGGCACGATCTTGTCGCAGATGCCGAGAAAGACGGCAGCATCGAACATGTTGTGCGACAGGCCGACCGCCGCGGCAAGCGCGATCACATCGCGCGAGAACAGCGAAAGCTCCATTCCCGGCTGGCCCTGGGTCACACCGTCGCACATGGCCGGCACGCCGCCGGCCACCTGCGCCACGCCGCCTGCCTCGTGCGCTGCCTTCTTGATGATCCCCGGATAGGGCTCGTAGGGCTGGTGCGCGGAGAGCATGTCGTTATAGGCGGTGATGATGCCCAGATTGGGCACCGAGTCGCCGGCAAGGGCGGCCTTGTCGCCCGGCGCGCAGGCGGCAAAGCCATGGGCCAGGTTGCCGCAGGACAGCACGGTGCGGTGCGGCCCCTTGGAGGCGGCGTGCTCCACGCGCGCCAGATAGGCTTCGCGGCTGGCGCGCGAGCGCTCGCGGATACGGGCTGTGACGGCTTCGATCTCTCGTCGTGCGGTCATGGCTTGCTGTCCTTTTTCGCGGCCCAGTAGATGTGGACGGGCTGGGCGGCATTCTCGATAACGGCGCGCACCGGCGGCATCGGTCCGTCCTTCGCCGCGAGTGCGGCTTCGAGCACCCTTTTCTTTTCCTCCCCCTCGATGTGCAGCACGATGTGGCGCGCCGGGCACAGAACCGGCATGGAAAGCGTCAGGCGCGGCTCCACGGCGCTCGGCGCATGGACGGGCAGGACGTGCCGCGGGCTCTGCGGGTCGAGCAGCGCGTCGAGGTTCCCCGCGTCAGGAAAGAACGACGCCGTGTGCCCATCGGTTCCCATGCCGAGCACCACGGCATCCAGCGGCTGCCGCAGCGTGGCGATCTCCTGCTCGGCCACCGCCGCCGCCGCCTCGACGTCGGCAGTGTCGTGATAGAGGCCCACGAAGGCGGCGCGCGCGGCCTCGTTCTGCAGCAGGTGCTGGGCGGCGAGCCGCGCGTTGGAGCGGTCGGAGGCGGGCGGGACGAAGCGCTCGTCCACCAGCGTCACCGTCACGCGCGCCCAGTCGATCTTCCGCTGCGACAACGCCTTGAAGAAGGGGGGCGGCGTGCTGCCGCCGGACACCGCAATCGTCGCCGCGCCGCGCGCGGCCACGGCCTTCTCAAGGCGTTCCGCCACGGCGTCGGCCAGCGTCTCCGCCAGCATCCGGCGTTCGGCGAATTCGTGCCAGACGGCCTTCATGGCTAGACGCTCTCGTGCCAGGTGCGGCCGTCACGCTCGATGAGGGCGATGGCCGCCGACGGTCCCCAGGTGCCGGCGGTATAGCCCCGCACCCCCTGGGCGAGGTCTTCCCAGGCGGCCACGATGGGATCGATCCACCGCCATGCCGCCTCCACCTCGTCGCGGCGCATGAACAGGGTCTGGTTGCCGCGGATCACGTCCATGATCAGCCGTTCATAGGCATCCGGGTTGCGCACGGAGAAGGACTCGGCAAAGCTCATATCGAGCGGCACATGGCGCAGGCGCATGCCGCCGGGACCGGGATCCTTGATCATGATCCACTGCTTCACGCCCTCGTCGGGCTGCAGGCGGATGACGAGCTGGTTGGGAAACACGCGGCCGGCCTGCTCGCCGAAGATCGAATGCGGGATGGGCTTGAACTGGATGACGATCTCGGAGACGCGCGCCGCCAACCGCTTGCCGGTGCGCATGTAGAAGGGCACGCCGGCCCAGCGCCAGTTCTCGATCTCGGCCTTGATGGCGACAAAGGTTTCCGTATCGCTGGCGCCGCCCTCCAGCTCTTCCAGATAGCCCTTCACGGCGCCGCCGCCGGAAGCGCCGGCGCGATACTGGCCGCGCACCGTCACCCGCTCCGCGTTGTGCCGGTCGATGGGCCGCAGCGCACGCAGCACCTTGAGCTTCTCGTCGCGCACGGCATCGGCGTCGAGCGAGGCCGGCGCCTCCATCGCCACCAGGCACAGGAGCTGCAGAATGTGGTTCTGCACCATGTCGCGCAGTGCCCCGGCCTTGTCGTAATATCCGGCCCTGCCTTCGAGCCCCACGGACTCGGCCACGGTGATCTGCACGTGGTCGATGTGGGCGGAGTTCCACAAGGGCTCGTAGAGGGCATTGGCAAAGCGCAGCGCCATCAGGTTCTGCACCGTCTCCTTGCCCAGATAGTGGTCGATGCGGAAGATGCGCGTCTCGTCGAAGACGCGGCCCACCACGGCGTTCACCTCCCTGGCCGTCTCCAGGCTGCGGCCGATCGGCTTCTCGACGATGATACGCGACGTGGGCGTCGCCAGATCGAACCGCTCGATCTTGTCCACGATGTCGCCGAAGATGCCGGGCGCCACGGCGAGGTAGAAGGCGCGGACATGCCGGCTGTCGCCCAGCTTTTCCTTCAGCTTGTCGAAGCCCTTGCCGGACCTCGCGTCCGCCGGAACGTAAGACAGCCGTTCCAGAAAGCGGGCCAGCTCGTCGTCCTCGATGTCTTGGTTGGCCACATGGGTGCCGATCGCCTCCCGGGCAAAGGCGCGGAACTGCTCGTCGCTGAGCTCGGAGCGGGAGGAGCCGATGATGCGCGTCGGCTCCGAGAACTGGCCGGCGCGCTGGCGCTGATAGAGCGCCGGCAGGAGCTTGCGCTCCGAAAGGTCGCCTGTCGCGCCGAACACCACGAGATCGAAGGGATCGACCGGTATCGTCTGGCTTGTCATTGTCGCTCCGCCTGCGCTTGGTCGCCGTAAGGGCCCATTATTCGAGGATGCTCTTAGTCTAATCGATTTAAGAATGCCAGTTAAGAATGCCGGCCCCGATGCCTTCCCGATGGCGGGGCGATCCTCCCTGCCTCGTCACGATCGGCAGCGGCAGGCTTTCCCGCCGCGCCGGACTCGGGCAGGATAGGCCAGCGGAGCCGCAATACAAGCCGTGCAGGCGGGATTGGCGGCCCGGAAGGATGGGATCGGCAGGGAAATTGCGATGCGACTGAAGGACAAGGTGGCGATCATCACGGGGGCGGCATCTGGTTTCGGAGAGGGCATGGCCAGGCGCTTCGCCGAAGAGGGCGCAAAGGTGGTGATCGCCGACCTGGATGCCGCCGGTGCGCGCCGCGTGGCAGGCGAGATCGGCGCGGCGGCTCTGCCCGTTGCCGCCGACGTCTCGCGCAAGGCCGACGTGGAGGCCATGGTGAAGGCCGCGCTCGACGCCCATGGCCGCATCGACATCATGGTCAACAATGCAGGCTTCACGCACCGCAACTGCGGCCTTGTCGAGGTGGACGAGGAAACCTTCGACCGCATCACCGCGGTCAACATGAAGGCGATCTACCATGCCGCGCTTGCCGTCGTGCCCGTCATGGCGGGTCAGGGCGGCGGGGTGATCCTCACCACCGCTTCCACGGCCGGGCTGCGCCCGCGCCCCGGCCTGACCTGGTACAACGCCTCCAAGGGCTGGGCGATCGCCGCCACCAGGTCGATGGCGGTGGAGCTGGCGCCCAGCAACATTCGCGTCAACTGCCTGTGCCCGGTGGCCGGGGAGACCGGCATGCTCTCCCTGTTCATGGGCGAGGACACGCCCGAGAATCGCGCCCGGTTCCGCGCCTCGATCCCGCTCGGACGGCTCTCCACGCCGCTCGACATTGCCAATGCCGCGCTGTGGCTGGCTTCCGACGAGGCAGCCTTCATCACCGGCGTGGCGCTGGAGGTGGATGGCGGGCGCTGCATCTGATAGAGGCGGGGCGTCCCGCCACTTCGAAACCCGTTTTTCATGACCTACGACCAGATCTTTCTTTTCACGCTGCTCGGCCTCGTCTTCGCCCTTCTGGTGTGGGGCCGGATCCGCTACGATCTGGTGGCGTTTGCCGCCCTCATCGTCGCCGTCGCGGGCGGCGTGGTGCCGGCCGATCATGCCTTCATGGGCTTCGGCCACGAGGCCGTTGTCATCATTGCGCTGGTGCTCATCGTCTCGCGGGCCATGGTGAACGCCGGCGCGGTGGAGCTTGTGGCCCGTTTCGTGCTCTCGGCCGGGCGTTCCCTGTCCACGCATATCGGCATCATGTCGGTGGTGGGGGCCGCCCTTTCCGCCGTCATCAACAATGTCGCCGCGCTCGTCATGCTTATGACCCTCGACATGGAGGCAGCGGAGAAGGCCAGGCGGCCTGTCGCGCAGTCGCTCATGCCGCTGTCCTTCGCCACGATTCTGGGCGGCATGATCACCATGATCGGCACGCCTCCCAACATCGTGGTGGCCCAGTTTCGCGACAGGGCGCTGGGTGCGCCGTTCTCCATGTTCGATTATTCCCCGGTCGGCCTCGTCTGCGCGCTGGTCGGCATCGCCTTCGTGACCACCATCGGCTGGCGCCTGATACCCGACACGGGCAAGCGCGCCACGGCCGGCGGGGGCGGCGAGACCGGCCTGTTCGTCGTCGAGGCGGGGGTCAAGGAGGGGTCCAAGGTGATCGGCCGCTCGCCCTCCGACCTCTATCCCCTTGCCGACGAGCACGACGTCTCGATTCTCGGCCTGGTGCGCCGCGGCAAGCGCCTGCCGGGCTTTGCGGCCAGCGAGGAGATCCGCAAGAGCGATCATCTTGTCCTGGAGGGCGACCCGAAGTCCATCGAAGCCTTCATCGGCGCGGCGGGCCTGAGCCCGGCGGGCGCCGACGAGCACGGAGGGCTGACCGGCAAGTCGCTGACGCTGGTGGAAGCCATCGTGCCCGACAATGCGCGCATGGTGGGCCGCACTGCCCTCGACCTGCGGCTGCTCTACCGGCGCGGCGTCACGCTGCTGGGCGTGTCGCGCCAGGGCCGGCGCTTCCGCGAGCGCGTGCGCAACCTGCCCATCCAGCCCGGCGACGTCGTGCTGCTGCTCGGGCCGGAGAGCCGTGTGGCCGATGCGGCCGAGTGGCTCGGCGTGCTGCCGCTCGCGGAGAAGAGCCACACCGTGATCCAGCGCAGCAAGGCGCTGTTCACCATCGCCGTCTTCGCCATCGCCGTCGCTCTAGCGGTGGCGGGGCTTCTGCCCCTCGCCGTAGCGCTGGCCGGGGCGGTCGCCGTCTATGCGCTGTTCAGCGTGGTCGGCCCGCGGGAGGTCTATGAGGCGGTGGAGTGGCCGGTGATCGTGCTTCTGGGCTCGCTCATTCCGCTCGGCCTGGCCCTGGAGGAATCGGGCGGCACACGCCTCATCGCAGAGGCCATCGTGGCGCAGACCGGGGCGCTGCCGGCCTGGGCAATCCTGGCCATTCTGATGGTCGTGACCATGACGCTGTCGGACTTCCTCAACAACGTGGCAACGGCGCTGATTGCCGCCCCCGTGGGGCTGTCGGTCGCCCGCGCGCTCGACGTCTCGCCCGATCCCTTCCTGATGGGGGTCGCGGTGGCCGCCTCCTGCGCCTTCCTCACGCCCATCGGCCACAAGAACAACACCATCATCATGGGACCGGGCGGCTACCGCTTCGGGGACTACTGGCGCATGGGCCTACCGCTGGAGCTCCTCATTCTCGCCGTCGGTGTGCCGGCGATCCTGTTCTTCTGGCCACTGTGAGGGCGGCCGGCGAAGGGATTCTCGCAGGAAGTCGATCACCACCCGCACCTTGCGGGGGAGGAAGGCGCGGCTGGGATAGACGGCGTAAGCGGCTGTCTCGAAGGTTGTGGCCGTGACGTCGTGGCCAGGAAAGAGATCGACCAGTGCGCCGCGTTCCAAGTCACTACCGATCAGCCAGTCCGGTAGCAGCGCCGGGCCGAGTCCGGCCAACGCGGCATCGCGGATGCTGCCCACCGGGGAAAGGGTGAGGTCACCGTCAACCGGCACGTCCTCCAACCTGCCGGACGGTTCGCGGAAAATCCAGCGCGAGCGATATGCGGGAAGGTCGAAGAGGATGCAGCGGTGTTTTGCCAGTTCCGTGGGCACCGCCACCGGATGCCTGTCGCGATAGTCGGGGCTGGCGACGACGCGGTATCGCGTGTCCGCAAGCTTGGCGGCGACAAGGTCGCCCTCGACGCGCGGGCCGAGCCTGACGGCGAGATCTATGCGCTCCGCCACGAGATCGAGATTGGCATCGCTGAAGATGCAGTGCAGGCCAAGCTGCGGGTATCGCATTCTAAGCGCGCCCAGGAGCGGCACGATGCGGTGTTGGCCGAAGGCGATCGAGGCCGTCAGGCGCAGCGTCCCCGCCGGCAAATCTGCCGCCGCCCGGACCTCGCCCCTGGCCAGTTCCAGCTCGGCCAGCACCGGCTCGATGCGTGCCAGGAAGCGCTCCCCCGCCTCCGTCAGGCCGATGCGGCGCGTGGTGCGCTGAAAGAGCCTGGCGCCGAGCTCCGCCTCCAGCGCCTTGATGCCACGGGAGACGGAAGAGGGGTCGAGGTCGCGCTTCTTTGCCGCCGCGGCGAAGCTGCCGCTGGCGACGACATCAGCGAAGAGAGAAAGCTGCTCCGTATCCATTCATGTAAATATCGCATGAAACTTGTGCAGGACAACGGATTTAATGCACAAACCATCATGTGCATCCTCGCGCCGGTTCTACCAGGCAAGAGAGGTCGACATGCATTCCTTCCAGATTCACACGCCCGATACCGCGCCCGAGCCGTCACGCGCCTTGCTTCGCGAGGTGGGCGAGAACTGGGGATTCATTCCCAATTTGCACGGCGCGCTGGCCGCCAGCCCTGCGGCGCTGAAGGCCTACGAGGCCCTGTTCGCACTGGCCGAAGAGACGGACTTCACCCCGGTGGAGCGGCAAGTTGCATTCCTCACCGTCTCGACTTTTCATGGCTGCGAATATTGCGTGGCCGCCCATACATTCCTGGCGCGGCAGGCGGAATTGCCGGAAGCGGAGCTTGCGGCGTTGCGCGGCGGCCGGCCGCTGGAGGATGCACGGCTGGAGGCGCTGCGCCGCTTCGTGCTGGCGCTCGTGCACGAGCGGGGCAAACTGGAGGCACGGGAGGTGGAAGCGTTCATGCACGCTGGCTACGAGACCCGGCACGTCCTCGACCTGCTTGTGATCATCGCTGCCAAGACCGTCTCCAACTATGCCAACCATTTGGTGGCCACGCCGAAGGAGACCTTCATGGCCGACCCGGCCCTTGCCTGGAGCGCCCGGAAATGACTGCTGTCGCCATTCTCGGTCTGGGTGCGATGGGCGTACGCATGGCTGGGCGGCTTCTCGCCGCAGGTCATCAGGTGATCGTCTGGAACCGCACGCCGGACCGGGCAGAGCACCTTGTGGAAGGCGGCGCCCGTTTGGCTGCATCGCCCGCTGAGGCCGCCGCCATATCCGAATGCTGCATTGCGATGGTGCGCGACGAGGAAGCCTCCTGCGCGGTCTGGCTGGGAGAGGGCGGGGCGCTGGCCGCGCTGCCCGAGGAGGCACTCGCGGTCGAGTGCTCGACCGTTGGCCCCGCCTGGGCGCGTACGCTTTCCGCTCGTGCCGCCAGTCGCAGCATCGGCTTTCTCGATGCGCCCGTTGTCGGGTCGCGGCCCCAGGCGGAAGCAGGAGAGCTGATATTCCTCGCCGGCGGCGATGCGGCAGCGGTGGAAAAGTTCCGTCCGCGCGCGGCGGAAATGGGCAAGGCGCTGCGTCACTGCGGGGAAAGCGGTGCCGGGGCAGCGGCGAAGCTGATCGTCAACGGCTTGTTTGCCGTCCAGCTGGCGGCGATGGCGGAGATGATCGGCCTGGCGGACGGCATTGGGGTCGATGCCGACAGGGTGTTGCCTATCCTGTCCGATACGGCGGTCTTCAGCCCGGCGATGCGCGGGGCGGGAGCTGCCATGCTGGCTGGCGACTGGAAGCCGCTCTTCCCGATCGACCTGGTGGCGAAGGACTTGAGGCTCGTTGCCGATGCCGGGCGGGAGGGCAGTGCTGCGACGCCGCTGACGGCGCTTGCCATGCAGATCTATGCTGAGGCGAGAGACGCGGGCCTGGGCGGGGACAACATTAACGGCATCGTGCAGCGCTACCGGCCTGCTTGCTGAGGTTTTGGCCTGAGGGCAGTCAGATCCTGTCCCTCAGCGCATACCAGTTGAGCGCCAGGAACAGGAGGAGGGGGCGCAGGCGCTGTCCGCCGGGGAAGGGCGGGATCTTCAGCTCCTTGAAGAGGTAGAGCCGGTCGCGGTTTCCCGTCACGGCCTCCGCATAGAGCCGGCCCATGAAGTTCGCCAGCAAGACGCCATGGCCGGAATAGCCGCCCGCCGAAATGACGCCGGGCATCACCTCGCGTACGAAGGGCCGTCGCGGAACGGTGATGCCCACATAGCCGCCCCAGGCGTGAGTGATCTCCACATCCCCGAGCGCGGGATAGATTTCGCTGATCTGGCGTCGGATCTGCGAGCGGATGTCCTTCGGGTCGTTTCTCGAATAGGCCTCGCGGCCACCGAACAGCAGACGCCCGTCCCGCGACCTGCGGAAGTAGCGCACCACGAAGCGCGAGTCGTCAACGCTCTCGCCCCCCGGCAGCACGGGGCTGTCCTTGCCCAGCGGCACGGTCGCCCCGATGAAGGAGCCGATGGGCATGAGATGGGCCGCAGTGACGGGCTCCAGCGTTTCGCCATAGGCGTTGGTTGCCAGCAGGCATCTTTCGGCGGTGATCGTCCCATGCGGCGTGGCGATTCGCACCTTGCCGGCCGCCGTGGAAATTCTTTGCGCCTTCGTCTGCTCGAAAAGCCTGGCGCCCGCCGCCGCTGCCACACGTGCCGTGCCCACAACCAGCTTGAGCGGATGGATATGGCCGGTGCCCGTGTCGCGCGTGCCGCCGAAATAGCGTGTGGAGCCCAGGCGTTCCGCCGTCTCCTGCCGGTCCATGAAGGCGATGTGGGGATAGCCGAAACGCTCCGCCATGATCTCGGCATGCGCCCGGTACTCGTCCACATAGCGCCGCTTGTGCGCGACGGAAAGCTGGCCGGGCATGTAGTCGATCTCGATGCGATTGGCCGCGGCGAAGTCGAGAAGATGCGCCTTGGCCTCCTCCGCCAGGTCGAAGAGCGCCTTGGCGCGGTCAAAGCCCAGCTCGGCCTCCAGCTCCTCCGCCCATGCGCGCTGGCCGGTGCCCAACTGGCCGCCATTGCGCCCCGAGGCACCGTCGCCGAAGCGATGCGCCTCCACCAGCGCGACATCGACGCCCGCCCTGGCGAGATGCGCGGCGGCCGACAGACCCGTGAAGCCGCCTCCGACAATGGCGACGTCCACGGCAAGATCGCCGTCGAGCGGCGGATAGTCCGGCCGCTCGCCCACCGTCGCTTCGTACCAGGAGTAGCCAGGGGAAATGGGGGATTGGTAGGGCATGTTCCGAGCGAAGAGTGAGGGGCCGGCAGCAAGGATGAGGAAACGGGCAGGCCGAACCTGCCGCGCGCTGAAGATCACACGTTCAACAACAGATATTCCCGCTCCCAGGGGCTGATCACCTTCATGAAGGTCTCGAACTCGGCTCGCTTGATCGCCGCATAGGTGGTGGTGAAGGATTCGCCCAGCACCTCGCGCAGCGCCTCGTCGCCCTCGAACAGCGCCACGGCTTCCAAAAGCCCGCGCGGCAGCTCGATTGCATCCTGGTTCACGGCGGTGCCGGCCGGCGCATCGGGCTCGATCTTCTCCAGAATGCCGATAAGCCCGCAGGCCAGCGAGGCGGCAAGCGCCAGATAGGGATTGGCGTCGGAGGAGGGGATGCGGTTTTCCACGCGCCGCGACTCCGGGTCCGAGCGCGGCACGCGGAAGGCGGTGGTGCGGTTGTCATAGCCCCAGCGCGTGTTGACCGGGACGGCGCTGCCCTGTGTCAACCGCCGGTAGGAGTTCACGTAAGGGGCGAGCATGATGAGAGCATTGGGGATGTGGCGCTGCAGCCCGCCGATGAAGTGGTGGAAGATTTCCGTCTCGCCGCCGGCTTTATCGGAAAAGGCATTGCGGCCGTCCTTCGCCCACACCACCGACTGGTGGATGTGCATGGCCGAGCCCGGCTGGTCCTGTATGGGCTTGGCCATGAAGGTGGCATAGGTGTCGTGCTTCAGTGCCGCCTCGCGGATGGTGCGCTTGAACAGGAACACCTGATCGGCAAGCTCCACCGGGTCGCCGTGTCGAAGGTTGATTTCGAGCTGTCCGGCCCCCTCCTCGTGTATCAGCGTGTCGATCTCCAGACCCTGCGTCTCAGAAAAGTGGTAGATGTCGTCGATCAGCTCGTCGAACTCGTTGACCCCGGCGATGGAATAGCCCTGGCCGCCGCCGATCGGCCGGCCGGTGCGGCCGACGGGCGGGGTGAGCGGGTAGTCGGGATCGGGATTCTTGTCCACCAGATAGAACTCGATCTCCGGCGCCACGATGGGCTTGAGCCCGTGCTCGGCATAGCGTTCCACCACGCGCCTCAAGACGTTGCGCGGGCTGAACTCGACCACGCGCCCGTCCTGGTGCACCAGGTCGCAGATCACCTGCGCGGTGGGGTCGCTCTCCCATGGCACAACAGACAGCGTGGACAGGTCCGGCACGAGCTTCAGATCGCCATCGTCCTCCGGATAGACGAAACCGTTTCCGCTTTCCGGGTACTCGCCGGAGATGGTCGTCATGAAGACGGCCGAGGGCAGCGCCAGGGAGGTGTTGGAGGTGAATTTTTTCGACGGCATCATCTTGCCGCGTGCAACGCCCGCCTGATCCGGCGTGATGCACTCGATGTCCTCGATGCCGCGCCATTCCAGCCAGGCAGTGGCCTCCTTCCAGTTCCTGACACCGCGCAGGTTTCTCAGAAATGCCGGCGTGCGAAGCTGCCCGCTTCGCTTGCCGCTGCGGCTTGCCTTTTTGTCGTCCAGCATCAAGCACCAGGGATTGCTTCGGATGATCAAGTATAGACGGCGGGTGATCGGGAAGGGAAGGGGGGCTTTTCACCATCCCTGAAGACCGCTTCCGCCCAGGCCCATGGCATGGCGCGTCACGCCGATGCTGCACTGCATAAATGCATGGCCGGCATGCCTGAAACCCGCTACCTCCACACCCTCCCGGCCTTTATATCCATGCTGCAGTGCACAGTGACAGGAGAGCAGGATGCGCATGCGTCGCTTCATGGCCGGCTTCGGCGAGTTCTTCGATACGGTGGGCAGCGCCATCGCGGTATCGGCTGCGTTGCGCGACCGCAGGCCCGCCCGCCCGGACGACCTGATGCGTCTTGGCATCGACCCCGAGCGGTTTCGCGAGATGACCCGCCGCTGAACCTTTACAGCATTTTGCAGCCAGATGAGATCATCTGGCGTCACACAAATGCAGCAAAAACAAAGAGATGGACCGGATCAGCGTTTCATTGAAACGATGAACCGGTCTAGCGGCGCACAAAGGTCAGATAGGCGGGCCTGCGCCCCTCGCGCAGCGCCTTGGCCTCATAGCGCGTGCCCGGCCAGCCCTCATAGGGCCTGCGCCAGTCTTCCGCGCTTTCCGCCCGCCAGTCGAAGGCGGGGTGGGCGCGGCAGTGAAGCAGCGTCCAGTTCACATAGGTGTCGATGTCGGAGGCGAAGCGGAAGATGGCTCCGGGCTGCATGACGCGCGCGAAGCGGTCGAGATTGGCCTGGCCGACGAAGCGCCGCTTCCAGTGCTTCTTCTTCGGCCAGGGATCCGGGTACAGCAGGTCGATGCCGGAAAGACAGGCATCCGGCAGCCAATCGAGCAGCGCGGCGGCATCGTCGTCATAGACGCGCAGATTGGCTGGAACCTTTTCCCCCAGCGCCGACAGCAGCTTGGCCATGCCGTTGACGAAGGGCTCGACGCCGATGAAGCCCGTCTGCGGATGGTGCTCCAATTCGCAGAGCAGGTGCTCGCCCCCTCCGAACCCGATCTCCAGCCGCGCCGCCTCCACCGGCCGCGCGAAAAGCGAACGGACGTCGGCCGGCGGCGGCTGGTGAAGGTCGAGACCGAGGCGCGGCAACAGCCTCTCCAGCGCCTCCTGCTGGCCGGCGCGCAGGCGCTTGCCGCGGCGGCGGCCGAAGAAGGCTTCGCTCGCCCTTTCGGGGTGACTGGCCGTCATTGCCGCCTGCGATCCTCACGCGGCGGCGGCGAGGGCCTGTTTCAGCGCCTTGACCAGATCCATGCGTTCCCACGAGAAGGAGCCGTCGCGCCCCGGCTTGCGGCCGAAATGGCCGTAGGCGGCGGTCTTGGCATAGACGGGACGGTTGAGATCCAGATGCCGGCGGATACCGGAGGGCGAGAGATCCATCACCTGCCGGATGGCGATTTCCACCTCCTCCTCCGTCACGCGCCCGGTGCCGTGCAGGTCCACATAGACCGAGAGCGGCTGCGCCACGCCGATGGCATAGGAGAGCTGGATGGTGCAGCGCTCGGCCAGACCGGCGGCCACCACGTTCTTGGCCAGGTAGCGCGCCGCATAGGCGGCGGAACGGTCGACCTTGGTTGTATCCTTGCCGGAGAAGGCACCGCCGCCATGCGGCGCGGCGCCGCCATAGGTATCGACGATGATCTTGCGGCCCGTCAGGCCAGCATCGCCGTCCGGTCCGCCGATCACGAACTTGCCGGTGGGGTTGATGTACCAGTTGCAGTCCTCGGCGATGGCGATTCCGCCTTCCGACAGCGCTTCGCGGATATAGGGCTCGACGACCGCACGCACCTTCCTGTTGTCCCAGGTGGGGTCGAGATGCTGGGTCGACAGCACGATCTCGGTGACGGCGACCGGCTTTCCGTCGACATAGCGAACGGTCACCTGGCTCTTGGCATCGGGGCCCAGTTTCGCGGCCTCGCCCTCGCCCGCCTTGCGGGCCTCGGAAAGGCGCTGAAGGATGCGGTGGGCATAGTAGATCGGCGCGGGCATGAGATCCGGCGTCTCGCGGCAGGCATAGCCGAACATGATGCCCTGGTCGCCGGCACCTTCCTCGCCTTGCCGGTCGGCGGCGTTGTCGACGCCCTGGCCGATGTCTGGAGACTGGCCGTGCAGCAGCACGTCGATCCTGGCCGTCTTCCAGTGGAAGCCGTCCTGCTCGTAGCCGATGGAGCGGATGGCGCGGCGCGCAGCGGACCTGAACTTCGTCGGATTGATGACCGGATGGCCGCTCTTGTCCTTCATGATGTTGCCGGCCTTGTCGCGTTTCAGCAGGCTGTCCGGCACACGCACTTCGCCGGCGATGACCACGCGATTGGTGGTCGCCAGCGTTTCACAGGCCACACGGACCTTCCAGGGGTCCATGCCGACCTTTCTTGCCTCGCGATAGACCAGATCGACGATCTCGTCGGAGATCCGGTCGCAGACCTTGTCTGGATGACCTTCGGAAACGGATTCGCTGGTGAAGAGATAGTTCTTGCGCGCCACGGGTAACCCCTCTGAGAAAAAAGCCGGCACGGCGCCGGCATCTGGCGGGCATCTTGTTAGCCAATCGCCAGCGATCCGGTCAAGAAAAATGGCTTTCGCCGGCGTCTTCCGCGCCGCGGCGAAGGACGTTTCCTCGTTAAGGGAGGGCTATTCGCTGGCGGGGGTTTCGGCGGCCAGCGCCTTGACCAGTTCGAGAACGCGCCGCCGCACCTTGGGGTCGGAGATCTTCACGAAGGCACGGTTGAGCTGGATGCCCTCGGAGGTGTTGAGGAAGTCGGTGACGAAGGCCGCTCCTTCCTCCGCCATGCCCGGGGCCGGCGCGCCGTCCTCGCCGGGTGCGCCCTCGAAGAAGAAGGACACCGGCGCGTTCAGGATCGAGGCAATGGCCTGCAGGCGGCTGGCGCCGACGCGGTTCGTGCCCTTCTCGTATTTCTGGATCTGCTGGAAGGTGATGCCCAGGCTCTCTCCCAGCTTCTCCTGGCTGATGCCCAGCATGTTGCGGCGCAGTCTTATCCTGCTTCCCACATGGACATCTATCGGATTCGGTTTCTTCTTGTTGTTTTGCATCGATCCCTCGGTATCGGCTGGAGACACCCAACGAGCTCGCGCCTCACCTGCGGGTCCGCCCCCCGGCTGCAAACGCGTAAATTGTTAGCGTGCCAAATTGTTCGCGTACGCATATGTGGAGCGCTGGCGACCAATGTCAAATCGCTCGGCTACGTATGCTTAATAGCAATGAAAGAATGCCAAAAAGCGCGACAAATGTCAGCTCACGCATCCACATATGCCGGCTATCTACAATTTTTGCCCCTGAAAGCGGCAATTTCACGTCCAGAACGCCAGCCGCGCGGGGCCTCAGGGCGTCGATGATCCGGCCGTTGGCGTCGATGGCCGCCGAGGCGCCGCCGGCGGCCGCGACGATCAGCGGCAGCCCCGTTTCCACGGCGCGAAGCTGCGCCTGACGCAGATGCTGATAGACGGCTGGCGTTCCAGAAGACCCGGCAAAGGAAACCGGATTGATGACGAGGTGCGCTTCGCCCGCCATCTCCGCTCCGGGACCGGGGATGGCAGCCTCGGTGCCGATCAGCGGCAGTGCCCTTGTCTTCCCGCTGACCGGCAGCAGGCGGCGCCGGCCGTCCTGCGCAAGGCGCGCTGCCCCCGCACCTTCGAGAAGGGCACCCACCGGCCAACCGTCGGGAAAAAGCGTCGGATGCACCTTGTCCGAGGCATCGACGATCCGTCCTTCCTCGTCCACGACGACAAGCGCGCTGTAGAGATGCCGTGTGCCGGCCTCGGCGCGAAGGGCCCCGGCAAGCAGCACCTGTCCCTCCTCCACGGCGCCGGCCAGGGCGCCGAGCAGGTCCGGCCGCTCGGCCAGCACGAAGGGCACGGCCCTCTCCGGCCACAGGATGAGCCGGGGAGCGGAAGCTCCCTGCGTTCCGGGGCTGCGCGAAAGGCTCACATAGCGTTCCAGGGCCTTCTCGAATGGCTGTCCGGGCGTTTGTATTCCGGGCTGGACGATGCGCACCGCCAGCCACTCTGCGGCCTGCGGCGATGTGGCGAGCCGCACCGCGCCGTAGCCGGTCATGGCCGCTGCCAGCAGAAAGGCCATGGCCAGGCCGGCCTGCGCCTGCCGGCCGGTGGCCAGAAGCGCCGGTGCCGCGAAAACGAACACGGCAAGCGCGCCGACGCCCGCCACGCCCACGAGGCCGGCCGCCTGCATGAGAACCGGCACCGGCATCGCGGTGTAGCCGATGGCATTCCATGCCAGATCGGGGATGAGGCCGGCGCGCAGCCACTCCGCAACGCCGAAGCCGAAGGCCAGTGCAGCGATTCGGCCCGCCCCATCGCTCCACAGCCCGCAGGCCAGAAGCGTGGCCAGGCCGTGGAAAACGGCCAGAAGTGCCGGCAGGCCCAGCATGGCGAGCGGCGCAGCCCAGGCCGCAAGACCGGGTGTTGCGGAAAGGCCGGGCCCCACCCACCACAGGCCGGCCAGAAAGTAGCCGAAGCCGAACCACCATCCCACCGAAAATGCCGGCAGGAGCCGCGCAAGGCGGCCGCTGCCCTCCACGGCGCCGTCGAGCAGCCAGACAAGCAGCGGAAAGGCCAGGAAGCAGGCGGCGGTGAAGTCCACCGGGGCGAGCGCCAGCGAGGCGACGGCTCCGCCGAGAAAGGAGAGAAGCCGGCGCTGCCACCCCCATGCCAGGATCACTCGACCGGCAAGACGCTCCATCGCAACATCCGTCGTGGCGAATCGGAAAGACAGACTTACCAGCAGCCGCGCCCGGTTCCAAATGGCGTGCTGCCGGCTCAGGCCCGTGCCAGCGCCTGCTCGATGTCCCGCAACAGGTCTTCCGGGTCCTCGAGCCCCAGCGACAGGCGCAGCGTGCCGGGGCCGATGCCCGCCTCGGCGCGCGCCGCCTCGTCGAGGTTCTTGTGCGTCGTCGTGGCGGGATGGGTAACGAGGCTCTTGGCGTCGCCCAGATTGTTGGAGATCCCGATGATTCCGAGCGCGTTCTCGAAAGCGAAGGCCGCTTCCTTGCCGCCGGCAAGGTCGAAGCAGACGAGCGTCGAGCCGCCCTTCATCTGGCGCGCCACGATGTCGGCCTGCGGGTGATCGGCGCGGCCGGGATAGATGACGCGGGAGACCTTGGGATGACCGGCCAGGAAATCGGCCACGCGGCCGGCATTCTCCGTCTGCTGGCGCACGCGCAGCGGCAGCGTCTCCAAGCCCTTCAGCAGCGTCCAGGCGTTGAAGGGAGAGAGGCTGGGGCCGGTATGGCGGAAGTAATCGTGCAGGTGCTCGTCGATCCACGCCTTGTCGGAGAGGATGACGCCGCCCAGGCAGCGCCCCTGGCCGTCGATGTGCTTGGTGGCGGAATAGACGACGACGTGAGCGCCGAGCTCCAGGGGTTTTTGCAGGATGGGCGTGGCAAAGACATTGTCGACGACCAGCCGCGCGCCGATGCTGTCGGCCAGGCTGGCGATGGCGGCGATGTCGCAGACCTCCAGCGTCGGGTTGGTGGGACTTTCCAGGAAGAAGAGCCGGGTGTTGGGGCGCACCGCCTCCTCCCAGGCCGCAATCCGCGCCCCGTCGACCAGCGTGGTCTCGATGCCCCATCGCGGCATCAGGGTCTCCACCACCCAGCGGCAGGAGCCGAAGAGCGCCCGCGCTGCCACCACGTGGTCGCCCGCCCTCAGCGAGCACAGAAGCGCGGCCGAGACGGCGGCCATGCCGGAGGCCGTGGCGCGCGCATCCTCTGCCCCCTCCAGCGCGCACATGCGCTTCTCGAACATGTCGACGGTGGGATTGGCATAGCGCGAATAGATGAAGCCCGGCTCCTCGCCCTTGAAGCGAGCTTCGGCGGCCTCGGCGCTTTGGTAGAGGAAGCCCTGGGTGAGGTAGATCGCCTCCGACGTCTCGCCGAACTGCGAGCGCAGCGATCCGCCATGCACGAGAGCGGTTTGGGGTTTCCAGTCGTCGGGATTCTTCGTCATCGTCTCTGCCCAACAAAAACCGGCCGCGAAAGCCGGTCGAGCATCGAGCGCGGCCTTTTAGCGACTTCTTTAACGTGGCTGCAAGCCGACCGGCCAAATCACCACGGGATAAAATCCCTTTAGACGCGGGAATGGCTTGCGTCAATCGTACGCGGCGCTAAACGTCGCAGGTCAGCCTTTTGGGGAAGAAGCCATGGCATCTGCGGGCATCCTGCCGGATAAGGAGATCGCGGCGCTGTTCGAGGCCGGCGCGCTGTCGGCGGCGCGCCCGCTCGATGCCGATCAGATCCAGCCGGCAAGCCTCGACCTGCGGCTGGGCGAGGTGGCCTATCGCGTGCGTGCCAGCTTCCTTCCTGGTCCCGGCTGCCGCGTGGCCGAAAAGCTGGAGCGGCTGAAGCTGCATCAGTTCCGGCTTGACGAGGGCGCCGTTCTCGAGGTCGGCTGCGTCTATATCATCCCGCTCATGGAAAGCCTCGCTCTGCCGGCGGATGTCTCGGCTTCGGCCAATCCGAAAAGCTCGACGGGCCGGCTCGACATTTTCACCCGGGTGATGAGCGACCGCGGCCAGGAATTCGACAAGATCGCGGCCGGCTATGCCGGGCCGCTTTATCTGGAGGTAAGCCCGCGCACCTTTCCCATCGTGGTGCGCCCCGGCTCCAGGCTTTCGCAGATACGCCTGCGCCGCGGCAACGCCCAGCTCGACGGGGAGGCCCTGGCCGCCCTGCATGCGCGCGAGACGCTGGTGGCCGCGGAAAGGCCGAACATCTCCGGCGGCGGCATCGCCCTTTCCATCGACCTCGGCGGCGGGCCGGGCGGGCTCATCGGCTATCGCGCCAAGCACCACACGGGGCTCATCGACGTCGACCGCAAGGCCGCCTATGCGGTGCCGGACTTCTGGGAGCCGCTCTACAATCACGGGGCGGCCGATCTGGTGCTCGACCCGGACGAGTTCTACATCCTGGTCTCGCGCGAGGCGGTGCATGTGCCTCCCGCCTATGCGGCGGAGATGACGCCCTTCGACCCGCTTGTGGGCGAGTTCCGCGTTCACTATGCGGGCTTCTTCGACCCCGGTTTCGGCCACTCTGCGGCCGGTGGCACCGGCAGCCGCGCCGTGCTGGAGGTGCGCAGCCACGAGGTGCCCTTCATTCTGGAGCATGGCCAGATCGTCGGCCGCCTCGTCTATGAGCGCATGAGCGCCCTGCCGGACCGGCTCTATGGCGCTGGCCTCAAGTCGCACTATCAGGGCCAGGCGCTCAAGCTGTCGAAGCATTTCCGCGCCGGCTGAGCCCGCCCACCGGCAGGCGCCGGCATGCCCTCAGGGCTGCCCGGCTCCGCGCAGGGCCCTCACCTCCTCCCGCAGTGCCTTAAGCTCCGTCAGGATCGCGGCCTGTTCCTGCTGCAATGCGCTGCGCTCGGCCGTGGCTTCCGCCTCGTGCTCGGCCTGCATGGCCGAGACGATGATGCCGATGAACAGGTTGAGCACCGTGAAGGTGGTGCACAGAATGAAGGGAATGAAGAACAGCCAGGCCCAGGGATAGACCTCCATGACCGGCCGCACGATGCCCATGGACCAGCTTTCCAGCGTCATGATCTGGAACAGGGAATAGGCGGAGTGGCCGATGGTGCCGAACCAGTCGGGAAATTCCTGCCCGAAGAGCTTCGTGGCCATGACCGAGAAGACGTAGAAGAGCAGGCCGAGCAGCAGGATGATCGAGCCCATTCCCGGCAGTGCGGCCACCAGCCCGCCGACCACCCGCTTGAGCGAGGGAACCACGCTCACCAGCCGCAGCACCCGCAGGATGCGCAGCGCGCGCAGGACCGAAAGGTTGCCCGTCGCCGGCACGAGCGCGATGGCCACCACCGCCAGGTCGAAGATGCGCCAGGGATCGCGGAAGAAGCGCAGCCGGTAGACGAGGAAACGCAGCAGGAGCTCGATCACGAAAACGGCAAGGATGATCCGGTCGAGCACGATGAGCAGCGGGCCCGCAGCAGCCATCGCCCGTTGCGACGTCTCCAGGCCCAGGGTGAAGGCGTTGACGACGATGAGAGCGATGATCGCCGCCTCGAAACGGGGCGATTCGATGATTTGCTTGAGCGCGTTCACGGTTGGCAACGTCGGTTGATGGAGACCCCGGCGCAGAAGTGGTGCGCAAACGCCGCCGCGTCAAGCGCTGCCGCCACGGAAAAGCCGCTTGACAGGCCGCCTCCGCGCAGCGATTTAATTGGCCGCGCGCGGGCGTAGTTCAGTGGTAGAACGCAAGCTTCCCAAGCTTGATGTCGTGGGTTCGATCCCCATCGCCCGCTCCAGCCTCTGCAAGAGCTTCTTCCAGTTCCCGAAAGTAAATTGAGCGCACGGGCGACCGGCGTTCTTGAACAAGCCGGCGGAAACATATACTTCGCTATCGCCATCGCCGCACAGGGGGGAAGTCTGATCTTGGCGGGCGGCGTCCAGGAACGAGGATTTCTCCGGGTATGATCAAGCGATTCGTCATTGCATTCGTCCTCCTTGTGCTGATTGTCGGGGGGTTGGTGGGCTACAACCTGTTCCGCGACAGGATGATCCGGCAATTCTTCGCGAATATGCCGGTGCAGCCGGTTCCGGTCTCCACCGTGGTTCTCGAACCCACCAGTTGGACGCCCACCATCGAGGCCATCGGCACGGTGAGCGCCATCAACGGCGTCGATCTGACCGTCGAGGTCTCCGGCATCGTCAGCCACATCGGCTTCGAGGCCAACGATCATGTCGAGAAGGGTGCCGTCCTGGTGCAGCTCGACGACGCCATCGAGCGCGCCGAGCTGGCCGCTGCCGAGGCGCGGGCCAATCTGGACCAGACCAGCCTGCGGCGGGCGATCGAGCTGCAGCGCCGCGAGGTCGGCACGGATGTGAATGTCGATTCCGCCCGTGCCGCTGCGCAGGTCTCCGCCGCGGCGGTGGAAAAGGCCAGGGCGGCACTCGACCAGAAGCAGATCCGCGCGCCCTTTTCCGGCGTGATCGGCATTCCGAAGGTGGTGCTCGGCCAGTACATCACGCCGGGAACCATCGTCGCCACCCTGCAGGACCTGACCACGATGCGGGTCGACTTCACCGTTCCCGAACAGTCGTTCTACCTTCTGGAGATCGGCCAGCCGGTGCGCCTTGGCGCGGACGGCGCAGACGGCACCCCGCACACCGGCATCGTTCGCGGCATCGACCCCAAGATCGACCCGAGCTCGCGCCTCGCCAATGTGCGCGCGGAAGTGGCCAATCCCGATGGCAGGCTGACGCCCGGCCAGTTCACGCAGGTGCATGTGGTGATGCCGGAGGAGGGCGACGTGCTGACCCTTCCCCAGACTGCTGTGGTCACCAGCCTCTACGGCGACCACGTCTATGTCGTGCGCCCGAGCGACGAGGGTGGAGAAGGCGTGGGCGAGGCCGATGCGGACACCGGGGAAGCTGCGGCACTTGTGGTGCGCCAGGTCTTCGTGAAGACGGGCCGCCGCAGCGGCGACATGGTTGAGATCCTCGACGGCCTGTCGGCCGGCGACCGGGTGGTGACCGCCGGCCAGAACCGCCTGAGCAACGGCGCGCCGGTCACCCTCGCCGAAGAAGGCACGCAAGGCGCCGGCGGCACGGCGCAGGCGGTGATGCAATGAATTTCTCCGACATCTTCATCCGCCGCCCGGTCCTGTCGACGGTGCTGGGCGCCATCATCCTGCTTCTCGGCTTCCAGAGCCTCGTCAACCTGCAGGTGCGCCAGTATCCGGAAGTCGAGGAAACGGTCGTCACGATCACCACCTCCTATCCTGGCGCCAGCGCCGACCTGATTCAGGGCTTCATCAGCGCGCCCATCGCGCGTGCCGTCTCCACCACCGAGAACATCGACTATGTCACCTCCCAGAGCCGTCCTTCGATGAGTCAGGTGACGGTGCAGATGAAGCTCGGGTCCGATCCCGACACGGCGCTCACCGAGGTGATGTCGAAGGTTCAGGGCGTGCGTGGCGAGCTGCCCGACGAGGCGGAGGATCCGGTCATCGTCAAGGGAACGGGCGGCCAGTTTGCCATCATGTATCTGGCGCTGCAGAACCCGAACATGACCGCCGAGCAGCTCACCGAATACATCGACCGCGTCATCCGCCCGCGCGTCTCCACGATCCAGGGTGTGGCGGAGGTGCAGATCCTCGGCGCGGCGGACTATTCGATGCGTGTGTGGATCGACCCGATCAAGCTCGCCGCCCGCGCCATGACGGCGAGCGAGGTGCTGGATGCCATCAACGCCTCGAACTTCCTCTCCTCGCCCGGCAAGACGCAGAACGACAGGGTCGCGTCTTCCATCACCGTGCAATCCACCCTGCAGACGCCGGAAGCCTTCGCCGCGCTGCCGCTGAAGTCGGACGGCAATGGCGGTGTGGTGCGCCTGCGCGATGTGGCCCGTGTCGAGCTTGCCGCCGAGAACACCGACACGATCGTCAACTTCAACGGCGAACCGGGCACATTCATCGCCATCTTTCCCACCCCTGCGGCCAATCCGCTGGACACGGCCGCGGCGGTGCTCAAGGAACTGCCCCTGATCCAGGAAAGCCTGCCGGAAGGCATGACCATCACCATGGTCTATGACGCGACGGAGCAGATCGCCGCTTCCATCGAGGAGGTGTTCAAGACCATCGGCGAGGCGGTGGTGATCGTCATTCTCGTCATCCTGCTCTTCCTGGGCTCCTTCCGCTCGGTGCTGATGCCCATCATCACCATTCCTCTGTCGCTGGTCGGCGTTTGCTTTGTGCTTTTCGCCTTCGGCTACTCGATCAACCTGCTCTCCCTGCTCGCCATGGTGCTGGCCATCGGTCTTGTGGTCGACGATGCCATCGTCGTGGTGGAAAACATCCATCGCCACATGGAGGAAGGGCTGTCCGCCATCCAGGCGGCCTTCAACAGCATGCGGGAGATCTCCTCGGCCATCATCGCCATGACGATCACGCTCGCCGCCGTCTTTGCACCGCTGGCCTTTACCGGCGGGCTCACCGGCGCGCTGTTCCGCGAGTTCGCGGTGACGCTTGCCGGTTCCGTCATCCTGTCGGGCGTTGTGGCGCTCACCATCACCCCCATGATGTCGGCGCGCCTACTCAAGCCGGGAGAGCCCGGCCGTTTCCAGGCGCTGGTGGACCGCAGCTTCGAGCGCATCGAGAACCTCTACGAGCGGCTGGTCGCCGGGTCTCTGAAATACCGGCCGGTGACCCTGATGGTCGTCGTCGCGCTCGTTTCGGTCACGGCCTTCATGTTCTTCAAGACCTCCAGCGAGCTGGCGCCGGAGGAAGACCAGGGGGCGCTGTTCTCGCTGGTCACGGCACCGCGCCATGCGACATCGCAGTACACGGCCGGCTATGTCGACGAGATGATGGAGGCCACCCGCGACCTGCCGGAGCTGAGAGCCAGCTTCTCCGCGGTCGCCTTCGGCGGCGACACCAACGAGGCCTTCGCCGTCTGGGCCCTCAAGGACTGGGCGGAGCGGCAACGCACCCAGGCTGAGATCCAGCAGGACATTCAGGCGCGAATCTCCGGGTCCACGGGTGTCGAGGCGCTGGTCTTCTCCCCGCCCACATTGCCGGGCGCGGGCGGCGGGATGCCGATCTCGCTGGTCATACAGTCGACGGGCGCCCCGAGCCAGGTCTATGAGGTGGCCGAGGCCATCAAGCAGCAGGCGGAAGCCTCCGGCCGCTTCATCGTGGTGCAGAACTCGATGTCCTATGATGCGTCGCAGGTGACGATCTCCATCGACCGCGACCGCGCGGCGGCGCTCAACCTGCCGGTCAGCCAGATCGCCCGTACGCTGAGCCTGCTGGTGGGCGGCGGCTCCGTTGCCCGTTTCGACCGCGATTCCAACAGCTACAACATCATCATGCAGGTGCCTCAGGAATACCGCGACAACCCGGAGAGGCTGGGGGATCTGTTCGTGCGCAGCGCGACCGGCGAGATGGTGCCGCTGTCGGCGGTGGTGAACATCTCCACCAATGCCTCTCCGGCCTCCATCGAGCAGTTCAACCAGTTGAACTCCGCAACCATCTCGGCGCTGCCGCGGCCCGGCGTGACCACGGGCACCGGCCTGCAGACGCTGGAGAGTATCGCCAGGCAGAACCTGCCTGCCGGCTTTTTTATCGACTATTCCGGCCAGTCGCGGCTGGAGCAGGAACAGGGCAACACCATTCTCATCGCCTTCGTGCTTGCGGTGGTGGTGATCTATCTGGTTCTTGCCGCGCAGTTCGAAAGCTTCCGTGATCCGTTCATCATCCTGATGTCGGTGCCGCTTTCGATCTTCGGCGCCATCGTGCCGCTCAATCTCGGGCTCGGTACGCTCAACATCTACACGCAGGTCGGCCTCATCACGCTGATCGGGCTGATCACCAAGCACGGCATCCTGCTTGTGGAATTTGCCAACCAGCAGCGCGAGATCCACGGCATGCGCCGGCGCGATGCCATCGTCGCCTCGGCCCGCGTGCGCCTGCGGCCCATTCTGATGACGACGGGGGCCATGTCTCTCGGCGTCATCCCGCTCATCACGGCCTCCGGCGCGGGTGCGGCGGCGCGCTATTCCATGGGGCTGGTGATCTTCACCGGCATTCTGGTGGGAACCGTCTTCACCCTCTTCGTGGTGCCCATGTTCTACACCTATCTGGCCTCGAAGGACCTGCCGGAGCACGCGGAGAAGCCCGATCCCAAGCTGATGCCTGCGTTGCAGGAATGAGGGCCGGCCCGCCCTTGCGCCGGCCATGCGCAGCCCGTATGTGCATGGCCGGCACTTGACGTTCTCGAAGGGGTGAAGCCGTGTCCGCATTGACGAGATTTCTGGGCGACAGCCCGCTGCGCGTGATCGTGAAGCTGCTGGTGATCTCGCTCATCGTCGGCTTCGTCATGAGCGCCTTCCACTGGTCGCCCTGGGACATTCTCGATGCCCTGCGCGATGCCATCCTGCGTGTCTGGAACATGGGTTTCTCCGCCCTCGAGAACGTCTTCCGCTACATCCTGCTGGGGGCGGTCATCGTGGTGCCCGTCTTCCTCATCCTCCGGCTCTTGAGCTACCGGCGGTAGGCTGGCCCATCGGAAACATGGGCACAGTGCCTTGCGCGCCACCCGGCGCACGAGGCAGTGATGCCGCATCGCCCTGCCCAGCCGCGCGGACCGAATCGTGGATCAAGCCTTGCCCGAAGCCCGCCCACGTCCGCCCGTCGAGGTGACGAACCGGCGCGTCCTTGCGATCGCGGTTCCGATGACCCTCGCCTATCTCACCACGCCGCTGCTCGGCATCACCGACACCGCGGTGGTGGGCCAGCTCGGCGAGGCGGCGCTGCTGGGCGGCCTGGCGGCCGGGGCCATCGTCTTCGACGTCGTCTTCAACACCTTCAATTCCCTGCGCGCGAGCACCACGGGGCTGGTGGCGCAGGCGCATGGCCGCGGCGATGCGGAGGAGGAGCGCGCCATCCTCATGCGCTCGCTGGCCGTGGCGGCCGCGGCGGGCGTGGTTCTCATCGTGCTGACGGCCGCCGTCATTGCGCTGGGCACATGGTTCATAAGCCCCGAGCCCCCTGTGGCAGAGGCCATGGAGCTCTATATCGGCATCCGCATGCTGGCCGCGCCGCTCACCCTCATGAACTTCACCATACTGGGCTATGTCCTGGGGCGCGGCGAGGGCGGCCTGGGGCTCTTGCTGCAGGTCGTCCTGAACGGTTCCAACGTCGCGCTTTCTGTTCTCCTGGGGCTGGTGCTCGGCTGGGGGCTGGAGGGCGTGGCCTGGGGCACGGTGTGCGGCGAGGCCGCCGGTGCGGCGGTCGGCTTTGCGGTTCTGGCGCGGCGTTTCGCCGGCGCGCCGCTGCCTGCTGCCGCACGCGTTCTCGATGTGGCGGCGATGACGCGCATGCTGGCGCTCAACGGCGACATCATGGTGCGCTCCTTCGCCCTCCTGGCCGCCTTCGCGCTCTTCACGCGGCAGGGCGCACAGCTCGGCACCGTCACGCTGGCGACGAATGCGGTGCTTTTGAACTTCTGGCTGATTTCCGGTTACTTCCTCGACGGTTTCGCCACCGCCGCCGAGCAGCTGGCCGGGCGGGCGGTCGGTGCGCGCCAGGCCGTCGCCTTCCGTCGGGCGGTCTGGCTCACCACGCTTTGGGGTTTTGCCCTGGCCGCGGCGGCGACGGCCATCTTCCTGATCTTCGGGGAGGGCCTCGTGGCCTTCGTCACCACCGCGCCGCAGGTGCGCGAGACGGCGTCGGCCTATCTCCCCTGGGCCGCGCTCGTCGCCCTCAGCGGCGTGCTAGCGTTCGAGATGGATGGTGTCTTCATCGGCGCCACCTGGTCGCGCGACATGCGCAACATGATGCTCTTGTCCCTTGCCGTCTATGTGGCGTGCGTCTTCGGCCTTGGCGCCGCCTTCGGCAATCACGGCCTGTGGGCGGCGCTGCACGTCTTCATGATCGCGCGCGGGCTGAGCCTCGCCGCCATCCTGCCGAAGCGGGCGCGCCAGACATTTGCCTGACATGACTCAATCGAGCGGCTGGGCCGCCCACGCCTCCACACGGCTGTCCCGGATTTCGGCGATGGATGTCACGCCGCGGGATTCCAGATAGGCATCCATTTCCCGCAGGATGCGCGCGGCAAGGCCGGGCCCCTCGTAGATCATGCCGGTGTAGAGCTGCACAAGGTCAGCCCCGGCCCGGATCTTCTCCAGCGCCGTTTCCGCCGAATCGACGCCGCCCACCCCGATGATCGGCAGCCACGGCCCGATCAGCCGGCGCATCCTGGCAAGCACGCGGGTCGAGCGGGCAAAGAGCGGCGCACCGGACAGGCCGCCCGGTTCCCCGCCGGCGGGGTCTCGCACGCCTCGGCGCGACAGGGTGGTGTTGGAGACGATGAGCCCGTCCACCCGCTTGTCCAGCACCTCCGCCGCGATGTCGGCCAGCGCCGCCTCGGAAAGGTCGGGCGCGATCTTCAGGAAAACCGGGGTGGGCGCCCCAAGGCCCCTGTTCTGCCTGTCGCGGGCGGCCATCACGCGCGACAGAAGCTCGCCGAGCGCCTGGCGCTCCTGCAGGGCCCGCAGGCCGGCCGTATTGGGCGAGGAAATGTTGACCGCCAGGTAGGAGGCCACGGTGGAGAAGACACGCACCCCCTCCTCATAGTCCGCGATGCGGTCGGCGCTGTCGCGGTTGGCGCCGATATTCACGCCCACGATGCCGCCGTGCGGCGCCCTCGCCAGCAGGCGGGAATAGGCGCTCTGGTGGCCTTCGTTGTTGAAGCCCAGCCGGTTGATCACGGCGCGCTCCTCGATCAACCGGAAAACGCGCGGCCTGGGGTTTCCTTCCTGCGGGCGCGGCGTCACCGTGCCGCATTCGGCAAAGCCGAAGCCCAGCCGCAGCAGCGCATCCGGCACCTCGGCATTCTTGTCGAAGCCGGCGGCCATGCCCAGCGGATTGGGAAAGTGCAGCCCCGCCAGGGTGCGCGACAGCCGTTGCGAGGCCGGCGGCGGGCAGGAGAGCGGAACGCCGGTCTTCAGCGCGGCGATCGACAGGGCGTGCGCCCGCTCCGGGTCGAGCGAGGTGAGCAGCGACCGGCTCGCAAGGTCGATGAAACGCTTCATTCTGTGGGTGGAAAACGATGCCGGCCATCGGGGCCGAGTGGCAGGGGCCGCACCCAGCGCACCGCCGCCAGCGGCAGGGGAGCATAGAGATGCGGGAAGAGCTGGCCGCCGCGCGAGACCTCATATCGCAGCGCTTCTCCAAGGGCGGTCTCGTCCACCGCCACCAGCACGAGGTCGGTCTGGCCGGAAAAGTGCTTCTCGGCGGTCTCGCGAAGCTGGGTCCCGGTGGAGAAATGGATGAAGCCGTCCGCGCGGTCCACCGGCGCGCCGTCGAAAACGCCTTCCCGCTCGGCCTCGTGCCACAGCGCGGCGGGACAGATCTTGTAGATCAGCTTTGCCATCAGGGCGCCTATAATGCCATTGGCGGGGGAGCGAAAGTGGCTCCGCGCGCCGATGCCGATTTTTGCACGATCCTATTTGCGGCGCATTCCTTGCCTATGCCGGGGCAGGCAACCGAAATCTGGGAGTAAGACCGATGCGAATTCCGCGTGCCGCCGCCATCCTGGCGCTTGTGGCGATGCTTCCCACCCCCCTTCATGCCGAGGAAACGGGGCGCTTCCATCTGGAAAAGACGGACAGCGGCTACATGCGCATGGACACCCGCACCGGGGCCATCTCGCTGTGCCGCGAGCGGTCGGGCGATCTCGTGTGCAGCGTGGCCGCCGACGAGCGGGCGGCTTATGAGGCCGAGATCGAGACGTTGCGCGAACGCCTCGCCGCCCTGGAGGCGAGGGTGGAGGCACTCGAAGAGCGTGCCGGCGGGCAAGCCTCGCAGCTGCCTTCCGAAGAGGAGTTCGAGCAGACGCTGGGCCTCATGGAGCGCTTCTTCCGCCGTTTCATGGACATCGTGAAGGGGCTTGAGCAGGATTTCAACCAGCCGGAAGGCGGCGAGACGGGCACGCCCGAACGCACGTAAGCCTACAGCATTCTGCAGCCGGATGGAATCATCTGGCGTCGCACAATGCAGCAAAAACAAATAGATGGGCCGGATCAGCGTTTCATTGAAACGATGAACCGGTCTAGACCGCGGTCATCCCGAAGAAGCGCAGAACCAGCGAGGCGGCGAAGAAGGTGCAGGCGACGGTGTAGCTGCGCCGGGCGAAAAGCGCGTAGACATCGCGCAGCACGCAGAGGAAGACGGCCCTGCCGGACGCACCCGCCGGGCGGGAGCTTTTGTCCAGATAGCCCCACACCTCGGTGTGCCGCGGGTTCTGCCGCGGCGCGATCAGCGCCTTGACCACGAGAATCTCCGCCATGGCCAGCGTGAGCAGGGCGCCCGCCATGAAGGCGAGGGCGGGATCGAAGGACAGGCTGATCATGATAAGCCCGATGGCAAACGCGCCGAACATCACGGCCCGGCCGATGCACACAAGCGCGATCCTGCGAATCTTCTCCATTGCTGGCCCCATTGCGTCAGCGCGCCGGCGGGTCGAACCGGGGCAATGCGGCTTGCCCATTTTGCGCCCTTGCGTGCCGCCGGACAAGAACAATCGCGCAACTGGCTTGAAAAGCGCGGCCATCCCCGCATAATCAGGCTTCCTGCCCACACAAGCAGAAAGACGAAACGCGGCGGGACAATGGGGGAGGAACGCTTGCCGGGCTACCGTTTCGTGGTCGCCGATGACCATCCGCTGTTCCGCGGCGCGCTGCGGCAGGCGCTGGGTGGGCTGGATGATGGCTGCACCATTCTCGAGGCGGGCGATTTCGACGAGGTCAAGGCGCTGATCGCCCAGGACCCGGACATCGATCTCGTGCTTCTCGACCTGGCGATGCCGGGTGCCAGCGGCCTTTCGGGGCTTGTGGCGCTGCGCGGGCTCAACCCCGCCATGCCCATCGTCGTCGTCTCGGCCTATGACGATCCGCAGACCATCCGCCGCGCTCTCGATCTCGGCGCCTCCGGCTTCATCTCCAAGTCGGCGCGCATGGAGGAGATGTGCGAGGCCGTCAGCACGGTGCTCGAAGGCGGCATCTATACGCCCGGCGAGATCGAGCTCGGCGAGGAAGGCGATCCCGAAATCTCCGATCTCATCGGCCGTCTTCAGACGCTCACGCCACAGCAGTCGCGCGTGCTCGCCATGCTGGCGGAGGGGCTGCTCAACAAGCAGATCGCCTATGAGCTCGGCGTCTCGGAGGCCACCATCAAGGCGCATGTCTCCGCCATTCTCCAGAAGCTCGGCGTCGACAGCCGCACCCAGGCGGTGATCCGGCTTTCGCGCATCGGCACCGATCCGCTTTCGGAAGGCGTGTAGGGCCCGCCCCCTGGGGGCGCAGGCCGCCGTCCCGCGGGGGCTCTACTCGGCGGCCTGCATCTGCCGGTAACGGGTAAGAAGGGCGCGCAGGCCGGCAGGCTTCAGCGGCTTGTTCAGCACGGTCACGTCCATGGCCTCGGCCGCGGCGCGCACCTCGCTCGTGCGGTCGGCGGTCACCAGCACGGCGGGAATCTCCATCCCCCAGGCGCGGCGCAGCCGGCGCACGGCCGAAAGCCCGTTCTCCCCATCCAGGTGATAGTCGGCCAGGATGATGTCCGGCCGCGCGGAAGGGGGGCGGTGTTCCTCCAGCTCCGAAAGGTCGAGGGCGGTGCGCACCCGGCAGCCCCAGCCTTCCAGCAGAAGCCGCATGCCCTCCAGAATGCGCTCGTCATTGTCGATGCACAGGACATCGAGCCCCGCCAGCGCCACCCCGGCGCGTGGCCGCACCGGCGCCCGCTCGGCGCTGGGCGTCTGTGCCGGCGCGTCGCTGGCCGGCAGGATCACGGAGAAGCAGGTGCCCTTGCCCGGCTCGGAGCGGATGCGGATCTCGAGCCTGAGAACCCGCGCGATGCGGTCTACGATGGACAGCCCCAGCCCCAGCCCCCGCGCCTCGCGCATGCCTTCGTCGAGCCGCGTGAACTCCCGAAACACCGTGTTGAGCGCGTTCTCGGCAATGCCGATGCCCGTGTCGAGCACCTGCAGCTCCAAAAGCGCGCCGCGCCGCCGCACGCCCACCAGCACCCGTCCCCGGCGTGTGTACTTGACCGCGTTGGAGACCAGATTCTGGACCAGCCGGCGGAACAGGTTGCGGTCCGTCCTCACGGACAGCGAGGAGGGCACGATGGTAAGCCCCAGTCCCTTCTCGGCGGCAAGCGGCTGGAAATCGGTGGCGATCTGGCCCAGCAACCCGTTGAGGCGGAAGACGCTCGGCGAAGGCTTCAGCGCGCCCGTGTCGAGGCGCGAGATGTCGAGCACCGCGCCCAGGATCGTCTCCACCGAATCCAGCGAGGATTCGATATTGCTGACCAGCGCGCGCAGCTCGCCCGTCGTCCTGTCCTTGAGCGGTGCGCAGTAGAGCCGGGCGGCATTCAGCGGCTGCAGGATGTCGTGGCCGGCCCCGGCCAGGAAGCGGGTCTTGGAAAGGTTGGCTTCCTCGGCCAGCATCTGCGCCTGCGCCAGCTCCTGGTTGAGGCGCACGAGCTCGGCCGTGCGGCTGGCCACGCGCTGCTCCAGCGTCTCGTTGGCGCGCTTGAGCGCCTCGTCCGCCTCGACGCGCGCCGTGATGTCGGTATAGGTGGCGACGATGCCGCCGCCCGGCATCAGGTTGGAACGGATTTCCACGATGCGCCCGCTCTTCTTCAGACGCAGCTCCCAGGGCGAACCGAAGGAGATGAGCCGGTCGGGCACCGTCTTTTCGGCATCCGGGTCGAGGTTGCCGCAGGCGATCAGGTGGTTGACGATCTGGCCGAGGGAGACGCCGACCTGGCCCATCGTGTCGGGCAGGTCGAAGAGGGTACGGAACTGACGGTTCCAGCAGGTGAGGCGGAAATCCTGATCGAAAACGGTGATGGCCTCCTCCATCTGGTCGAGCGCGGTCTGCAGCAGGTCTCGGTTGTGCTGCAGCGCGATGGAGGCATCGTCGAGCAGCTTCATGGCCTCGCGCGGCGAGCCGTCGTTGCGCTGGAAGAGGAGGGAGAGAATGAGCCTTGCGGAGGACGAGCCGACGGCGCTTGCCAGAAGCTGTTCGGAAAAGCGGATGACGGCCATGCCCGCCTGTTCGTTGCCGTTGAGCGGCACGCCCTGCTGCGCCTCGAAGGTGAGGAAGGAGCGCTCGGTGCGCTCTACCCCGAGATAGCGCGAGATGGTGTCCTTCAGGTCGTTGACGGTGACTGCCGTGCGGAAGCGGCGCAGGTTGGGCATGGGCGCGGTGTCGCGCGGCACGAAGATGGCGGCCTGTATGCGCTCCAGGGGGCTGGCGGCGCGCGACAGGGAGCCGAGAATGAAGAACAGGGTGTTGAGCGAGAGGCTCCACAGCACGCCGTGGTTCAGCGGTTCGGCCACGGTACCGAACAGGGCCTGGGGCTTCAACGCCTCGATGCCGAAGGGACCGTGGACGATGATGCCCGTTCCGGCCGGGGCGAGCGAGGGAAAGAGCAGCGTATAGGCCCAGACGGCAAAGCCTGCGCCCATGCCGAGCAGGGCGCCGCGGCTGTTGGCGCCGCGCCAGATGAGCCCCCCGAAGAAGGCGGGCGCGAACTGCGCGATGGCGGCAAAGGAGATGAGGCCGATGGCCGCCAGCCGGATGTTGGTGGTGATCTCCCGATAGTAGAGAAATGCGGCGAACAGGATGATCAGGATCGCGGCACGGCGGATGTTGAGGATGACGGCCGACCAGTCCTCCTTTTCGCCGCTGTCTGAGCGCAGAAGCCGGCGCACGAAAAGCGGGATGACGAGATCGTTGGAGATCATGATCGACAGCGCCACGCTCGCCACGATGACCATGGCCGTGGCCGCCGAGAGCCCGCCGATGAAGGCAAAAAGCGCCAGAAGGTCGTGGCCGGACAGAAGCGGCAGCGCAAGGACGTAGAGATCGGCATTCGTCCTCTCCCCCACCAGATGCAGCCCGGCAAAGGCGATGGGGATGACGAACAGGTTGATGAGCACGAGATAGAGCGGAAAGAGCCAGCTTGCCGTCTTCAGCTCGTCGGGATGCTTGTTCTCCACGATGGTGACGTAGAACTGGCGCGGCAGCATGACGATGGCGCAGGCCGAAAGCGTCGTCATGACGATCCAGGTGGCAAGCGAGGTCGCAGACGCAAAGGCGTCGGCCACCTGCGGCCGGGCGGCCACGCGGGCCGCGAGGTCCGCCGGCCCGTCGAACATCACGAAGGTGACGGCGACACCGACGGCCAGAAAGGCGGCAAGCTTGACGATCGACTCCACCGCCACGGCGAGCACGAGGCCGTGCTGGTGTTCCGTGGCGTCGGCATGGCGGGTGCCGAACAGCACCGCGAAGAGGGCGAGAAGCATGGCGACGATCAGCGAGATGTCACCGATCATCAGGTCGATGTTCGGCGGGGCGCCGTTGTAGTGCTCCACCATCAGGTTCACCGAATCCGAGATCGCCTTGAGCTGCAGGGCGATGTAGGGAATGGTGCCGGCGGTGGCGATGAGCGTGGCGATGAGGGCCACGGCGAAGCTCTTGCCGTAGCGTGCCGCCAGGAAGTCGGCGATGGAAGTGATCTTCTCGCTCTTGGCGAGCCGGATGATGCGGGCGATGAGCCGGCCGGCGAAGAGGAAGACGAGCGCCGGGCCGATATAGATGGCGAGGAATTCGAAGGCACGCTCCGAGGCAAGCCCCACCGAGCCGAAAAAGGTCCACGAGGTACAGTAGATGGCCAGGCTCAGCGCGTAGATGAACGGTCGCGATCCCGCCTTGCGGATCGCTGCACGCCTGTCGCCATGGCTTGCAATCACGAACAGCAGCGTGACATAGGCGATGGCGATGATGCCGATGACCCACCCTTGCACTGCGAGCGGACCCTCATCCTCCCAAGATGGCAGAGCCAAGCACAGAGCGTGCGCGCTGCGCAATGCTTCTTTCGCATGGGCAGGCGTGGCAGGCGGCGGTTACCATTCGCACGGCTTCTGCTATTCTCATCGCGTGCCGGCCGGAAACGGCGCTGGGCGTTGGCTTGGAGGAAATGGAAATGCTGAATGAATTCAAGGAATTCATTGCCCGCGGCAATGTGATGGACCTCGCCGTGGGTGTCATCATCGGCGGTGCGTTCTCGCTGATCGTCAAGTCGCTCACCGACGACATCCTCATGCCCCTCGTCGGCGCCATATTCGGGGGGTTCGATTTCTCGAACTACTTTCTCCCCCTCGCCTCCGGCGTCACCGCCACCACGCTCGAGGCGGCGCGCGAGCAGGGCGCGGTTCTCGCCTATGGCAACTTCATCACCGTGGTGATCAATTTCCTCATTCTCGCCTGGATCGTCTTCCTGATGGTCAAGGCGGTGAACACCCTGCGGCGCAAGCAGGCCGAACAGCCGGCCGCCCCGGCCGCCCCGCCGCAGGATGTCCAGCTTCTCACCGAGATCCGCGACCTCCTCGCCAGGAAATAGACGGCAACCCGCCCGAAGACAGGGAACCACAGAAATGGGCCTGATGGAGATGTTGCGCGCCGAAGCGCGCGCGGCGCCGGCGAGCGGCATCGTGTCGGTGGTGGACCATGCACGGGGCCGCCAGGGGCTCATTCCGCTGTGGGTGGGGGAGGGTGACATGCCGACCCCCGGCTTTATCCGCGAGGCAGCGGCGGCCAGCCTCGCGGCGGGCGACACCTTCTACACCTGGCAGGCCGGCATTCCCGATCTGCGCGCGGCGCTGGCGCGCTATCATAGCCGCACCTTCGCCCGCGGCTTCGCACCGGAGGAGTTCATCGTCGTGGGCGGCGGCATGCAGGCCATCCAGCTCGCCCTGCATGCGGTGGCCGGCGCCGGCGACGAGGTGGTGTATCTGAGCCCGGCCTGGCCCAACTTTCCCGCCGCCCTTGGCGTTGCCGGCGGGCGGCCGGTGCCGGTGTGCCTGGATTTCTCGGAGAATGGCTGGAGCCTCGATCCCGGCCGCATCGAGGCGGCGATCACGCCGCGCACGCGCGCCCTTTTCATCAATACGCCGTCCAACCCCACAGGCTGGACGGCGGACCGCGATACGCTGCAATCGGTGCTCGACCTTGCGAGAAGGCGGGGGCTGTGGATCATTGCCGATGAGATCTACACCCGGTTTTTCTATGCCGAAGACCGCGCGCCTTCTCTTTTCGACATCGCGCAGGAAGACGACCGTATCCTCTTCGTGAACTCGTTCTCGAAGAACTGGGCGATGACGGGCTGGCGGATCGGCTGGATCCGGGCGCATCCCGCGCTGGGCCCGATGTTCGAGAACCTGGTGCAGTATTCCACCTCCGGCGTGGCCGAGTTCATGCAGCGCGGGGCCGTGGCCGCCCTGGACGGGGGAGACGCCTTCATCGGGGAGCAGGTGGCCCGGGCGCGCCACAACCGCGACCGGCTCTGCAGCGCCCTTGGGGAGAGCGGCCGTGTGCGGCTGGCGGTGCCGGAGGGCACCTTCTATCTCTTCCTCGCCGTCGAAGGCGTGGAGGGAACCGCGCGCTCCGCGATTCGCATCGTCGATGAGACGGGCGTCGGTCTGGCGCCGGGTGCCGCGTTCGGGCCGGGCGGCGAACGCTTCTTCCGCCTGTGCTTCAACCGCGGGGCGGATCAGATCGAGGAGGCGGCGGACAGGCTGGCCGCGTGGATCGGGCGATAGCCTAACCGCCGGCCTTGGAAACCACCAGGGGAATGACGCGGTCGGAGCGGGCGGCGGGCGCCTTCTCGGTGTCCTGGAAGGGAATGCCGAGTGCCTGCCATGTCTCCAGAAGCGCCTCTTTGAGCGTCTCGATGAGCGCGTCGGAGTGGAAGGGCGTGGGCGTGATGCGCAGGCGCTCCGTGCCGCGCGGCACGGTGGGATAGTTGATCGGCTGGATATAGATGCCGTGCACCTCCAGAAGCCGGTCGCTGGCCGCCTTGCAGAGCTCCGGGTCGCCCACCAGCAGCGGCACGATGTGCGTCTGCGAGGGCATCACCGGCAGGCCGGCCTCGGTCAGCACGTCCTTGGTGCGCTGCGCCTGTCGCTGATGCCGCTCGCGCTCGGCGCTCGATGTCTTGAGGTGCCGGATGGAGGCCGTGGCCGCTGCCGCGATGGCCGGCGGCAGCGCCGTCGTGAAGATGAAGCCCGGCGCGTAGGAGCGCACGGCATCGACGATGGCGGCCGAGCCGGTGATGTAGCCGCCGATCACGCCAAAGGCCTTGGCCAGCGTGCCCTCGATCACGTCCATGCGGTGGGCAAGCCCCTCGCGCTCGGTGATGCCGCCGCCGCGCGCGCCATACATGCCGACGGCGTGCACCTCGTCGATGTAGGTCATCGCGTTGTAGATCTTCGCCAGATCGGCAATCTCGGCGATGGGCGCGATGTCGCCATCCATCGAATAGACCGATTCGAAGGCGATCAGCTTGGCGCGCTCGCGCCCGGCGGCCTTCAACAGGCTTTCCAGATGGTCGAGATTGTTGTGGCGGAAGATCTTCTTCTCCGCGCCGGAACGGCGGATGCCCTCGATCATCGAGGCGTGGTTCAGCTCGTCCGACAGGATGAGACAATCCGGCAGCAGCTTTCCGATGGTCGAAAGCGACGCTTCGTTGGAGATGAAGCCCGAGGTGAAGACGAGGGCGGCCTCCTTGCCGTGCAGGTCGGCCAGCTCCGCCTCGAGTTCCACCAGCGGGTGATTCGTGCCGGAAATGTTGCGCGTGCCGCCGGCCCCCGAGCCCATGCGGCCCGCCGTCTCGCGCATGGCGGCGATCACATCCGGGTGCTGGCCCATGCCCAGATAGTCGTTGGAGCACCAGACGGTGATTTCCCGTGTCTTGCCCTGCGCGCGCCAGATGGCGCGCGGGAAGGCGCCGGCGATCCGCTCCAGATCCGCAAACACACGGTAGCGCCGCTCCGCGTGCAACTGGTCGATTGCCTCGGAAAAAAACCGTACGTAGTCCATTGTGTCTTTCCTGGGTTTCGGGCGCGATCATAGTCGCCCGCCCGCCCCGCGTCCATCACCGCAAGCAGGGCAAAATGCCACGTCGCGGCACCGCCCTCAGCGCGCCGGCGGGCCGTTCTCCAGGTTGAAGGAAGCCGCGGCCTCGCGCACGCTCATCATGTCGGCCACGGTCCACAGCGCATCGATGATCCTGCGGCGCTCTGCCGGGTCGAGACGCGCAAACCGCGCGGCGAAATCGCGTCCCAGCGGCTCCGGCGCGTTCGCCACCAGCGCCATGCCCTTGTCGGTCAGTCGCGTGTGAACGATGCGCCTGTCCTGGGCCGAGCGGTAACGCTCTATGATGGCGCGCTCCTCCAGCTTGTCGAGGATGGTGATGACGGTGGCCGGGCTCAAATCCGCGTGCGCCGAAAGCGCCGTGGTGGTCACCTCGCCGAGCGCGGCGATTGCCCTCAGGATGGCAAGCTGGGGGGCGGTGAGGCCGATGGCCTTGGTCAGCGCCTTGGATTGCAGATCGTGGGCGCGCAGGATGCGGCGCACGGCCTTTTCCACGATGCGCAGCTCCTCATGGGGGAACCGGCGGGCGGATTGTGCGTTCTGGGGCTGCGGGTTCATGCTGGGGCTATTTATTTGACATCGAATTATCACAACTATAATTAATTCGCTGTCCAGCGCAAACACAAGTCAGAAAGGGATCAGCCGCTTCACATGTGCGGAATTTGCGGAGAATTGAGATTCGACGGCGCCCGGCCCTCGCCCGTCGCCTTGTCGAAGATGATGGACAGCCTCGCCCCGCGCGGGCCGGACGGGGCCGGCGTGGTGATGCATGGCAACGCTGCCCTCGGCCATCGGCGGCTGAAGATCATCGACCTGTCGGAGAAGGCGCGCCAGCCGATGGAGGACCCCGAACTGGGGCTTTCCATCTGCTTCAACGGCTGCATCTACAACTACCCGGAGCTGCGTGCCGAGCTTGAAGCCAGGGGCTATCGCTTCTTCTCCAACGGCGATACGGAGGTGATCCTGAAGGCGTGGCACGCCTGGGGAGAGCGTTGCGTGGAGCGCTTTCACGGCATGTTCGCCTTCGTGCTTGCCGAGCGCGACACCGGCCGCTTCGTCATGGCGCGCGACCGCTTCGGCATCAAGCCGCTTTATCTGTCGCAGACGCCGGAGGCCGTGCGCTTCGCCTCCTCGCTGCCGGCGCTTCTCGCCGCGGGCGACGTCGATACCTCCATCGACCGGGTGGCGCTGCATCACTACATGACCTTCCACGCCGTTGTGCCGGCGCCGCACACCATCCTCAACGGCGTGCGCAAACTGCCTCCCGCCACCATCCGCGTCATCGAGGCCGATGGCAGGACGCACGACCGCGTCTATTGGGACCCACCCTACGAGCGCGACCCGGCTCTTGCCGCCCTAAGCGGCGAGGAATGGCGCGACCGGGTGCTCGACGCGCTGCGCCTCGCCGTCAAGCGCCGCATGGTGGCGGATGTTCCCGTCGGCGTGCTGCTTTCGGGGGGTGTGGACTCCAGCCTGATCGTCGGCCTTCTGGCGGAGGCCGGGCAGAGCGGGTTGATGACCTTTTCCGTCGGCTTCGAGGAGGCAAATGGCGAGAAGGGCGACGAATTCGCCTATTCCGACCTCATCGCCGAGCGCTTCGGCACCGACCATCACAAGATCTTCGTACCCTCCGAGAAGCTGATGGAGGCTCTGCCCGGCACCTTCCGCGCCATGTCGGAGCCCATGGTCTCCTACGACAATGTCGGCTTCTACCTGCTCTCGCAGGAGGTCTCGAAGCACATCAAGGTCGTCCAGTCGGGCCAGGGGGCGGACGAGGTGTTTGGCGGCTATCACTGGTACCCGCCGCTGATGAGCTCGAACGACGTGGTGGGCGACTATGCCAGGGTCTTCTTCGACCGCCCGCACGAGCGGCTGCGCAAGGAGCTTTCGCCCGAATGGATGATCGAGGAGGATGCGAGCCGCGCCCTGGTGGCCGCCCACCTGACGCGGCCCGGTGCCGACACGCCCGTGGACGCCGCATTGAGGCTCGATTCCTCGGTGATGCTGGTGGACGATCCGGTCAAGCGCGTTGACAACATGACCATGGCCTGGGGGCTGGAGGCGCGGGTGCCCTTCCTCGATCACGAGCTTGTCGAGCTTGCCGCGCGCATCCCGCCCGAGGAGAAGCTGAAGCATGGCGGCAAGGGTGTCCTGAAGGAGGCGGCGCGGCAGATCATCCCCAGCGAGGTGATCGACCGAAAGAAGGGTTATTTCCCCGTGCCGCAGCTCAAATATGTGGACGGTCCCTATCTCGATCTGGTGCGCGATGCGCTGGGCGCCCAGGCGGCGCGCGAGCGCGGGCTGTTCCGGCAGGACTATCTGGACAGACTCTACGCAGCTCCGGCCGATCACATCACCCCCCTGCGCGGCTCGGAGCTGTGGCAGGTGGGGCTTCTGGAGTTGTGGCTGCAGACCCACGGGATTTGATCTGATGTCGGGAAGGGATGGGGCCCATCGAGGGCGCAGCGACAAGGCGCTCGGCCATCGCCTCAAGCGGTTGCGCAGCGAGATTATGAACCCGGCGCCGGGACAGGGCGAAAGGGAGGACGCGAAGCAGGCGAAATCCGTCGCCCTCGATCTCGGCTGGGGCAGGCTGCTTTTCGCCCAGACCTACGAATCCAACCGGGCGCTTGCCGATGCCTTGCGGGAAGAGGGGCCGGCGCGCCGCGACATCGCGTTCTACATCCGCGATCCGCACGTGCTCCTGGCGCTGGCGCCGCAGGAGCTGTTCCTCGATCCTTCCCACACCTACAGGCTGGATCTGGCCACCTATCGCCCTGGCCAGCGCCGGCCACGCGGCTTTTTCATTCGTCGGCTTTCCACCGAGGCCGACGCCGATGCGGTCAACGCCATCTATCAAAGCCGCGGCATGGTCACGGTCAGGCCCGACTTCTTCTGGCGCAAGCGCGACAGCCGCGCCATCACCTATCTGGTGGCCGAGGACGAGCGCACCGGCGACATTCTGGGCACGGTCACGGGGGTCGACCATCGCCGTGCCTTCCGCGACCCGGAAAACGGCTCCTCCCTCTGGTGCCTGGCGGTCGACCCTCAAAGCCCCCATCCCGGTGTCGGCGAGATGCTGGTGCGGCGGCTTGCCGAGCATTTCCAGGCGCGCGGCGCCAGCTTCATGGACCTCTCGGTGATGCACGACAACGAGCAGGCCATCGCGCTTTACGAGAAGCTGGGCTTCCACCGCGTCCCCATCTTCGCGGTGAAGCGCAAGAACCCGATCAACGAGCGGCTGTTCACCCATCCGCCGGCCGCCTACGAGCAGCTCAACCCCTATGCGCGCATCATCGTGGACGAGGCGCAGCGGCGCGGCGTCGCCGTCGACATCACCGATGCCGAAGGCGGCTTCTTCCGGCTGTCCTTCGGCGGTCGTTCCATCCACTGCCGTGAGAGCCTTTCGGAGCTGACATCGGCGGTCGCCATGTCGATCTGCGACGACAAGGCGGTGACGCGCCGCGTGGTGGAGCGGGCCGGACTTGCCGTGCCCGAGCAGATCGACGCGGCAAGCGGGCGCGACGAGCTGGCGGCGTTTCTGGCCAGGCACGGGCGTGTCGTCGTGAAGCCGGCGCGCGGCGAGCAGGGGCGCGGCGTTGCCGTGGGAATCGAGACGATCGAGGATCTGGAAAAGGCCGTGGCCGCGGCGCGCGAGGTTTGCGACCGGGTTCTCGTGGAAGCCTGTTTCGAGGGGGAGGACCTGCGGCTCGTCGTCATCGACTACCGGCTCGTGGCGGCGGCGGTGCGCCGGCCGCCGCGCGTGGTCGGCGACGGCGTGAGCAGCATCGAGAAGCTGATCGCCCATCTCTCCCGCCGCCGCTCGGCCGCCACGGGCGGCGAGAGTTCGATCCCGGTGGACGAGGAGACGCGGCGTTGCCTCTCTGCGGCGGGCTATGCGCTGGATTCCGTACCGGCCGAGGGCGAGGAAGTGGTGGTGCGCAAGACGGCCAATCTGCACACCGGCGGCTCCATCCACGACGTGACGGAGGAGGTGCACCCCGCGCTGGTGGACGCGGCCTGCAGGGCCGCGCGCGCCATCGACATTCCGGTTGTGGGAATCGACTTCATGGTACGGTCGCCAAGCCGGTCCGAATATGTTTTTATCGAAGCGAATGAGCGGCCGGGCCTGGCCAATCACGAACCGCAACCCACCGCCGAACGCTTCGTCGATCTTCTGTTTCCCCGCTCGGGCCCGAAATCTGCGAAGCAGGCGCTCGGCTCCAAGGAGTGATTCGTGGCGCGACTGAAGATCGACGTCGACTACCTCACCGAGCAGCTCAGGGCCCTTCTGGCCATCGACAGCCCCACCGGATACACCGACACCATCGTCCGCCACGTCACGGAGGAGCTGGAGCGGCTGGGCCTTGAGCCGGAGCTGACGCGGCGCGGCGCCATCCGCGCCATCTGGCGCGGCGAAAGCCGGCGCGGGGCGCGGGCCATCATCACCCATGTCGACACGCTGGGCGCCCAGGTCAAGCGCATCAAGGAGACCGGCCGCCTGGAGCTCGTGCCCATCGGCCACTGGTCGGCCCGCTTCGCGGAGGGTGCGCGGGCCACCATCTACACCGAGAAAGGCAGCTTCCGCGGCTCGATCCTGCCGCTCAGGGCTTCGGGCCACACCTTCAACGACGGGGTGGACCAACAGCCCGTCGGCTGGGAGCATGTGGAACTGCGCATCGACGCCCTGGCCTGGAGTCGCGAAGACACGCTGGCGCTCGGCATCGACGTCGGCGACTATGTGGCCATCGACCCGCAGCCGGAGTTTCTCGACAACGGCTTCATCGTCTCGCGCCATCTCGACGACAAGGCGGGCGTGGCCATCGCGCTCGCCTCGCTGGAGGCCATGGGCCGGAACAAGGCGCGCACGCCGGTGGACACGCACTGGCTGTTCACCATCTCCGAGGAGGTGGGCGTTGGTGCGGCCGCCATCGTCACACCGGAAATCGCCTCCATGGTGACCATCGACAACGGCACCACGGCCCCGGGGCAGAACTCCTCCGAATTCGGCGTCACCATCGCCATGGCCGACCAGTCGGGGCCCTTCGACTATCATCTGACCAAGAAGCTGGTGGACCTGTGCCGGGAGGAGGACATCCGCTTCCAGAAGGACATCTTCCGCTACTATCGCTCCGACTCCGCCTCCGCGCTGGAGGCCGGCCACGACGTGCGCACGGCGCTGATCGCCTTCGGCGTCGATGCCTCGCACGGCTATGAGCGCATCCACGTCCACGCCCTGCGCTCGGTGGCGGAGCTCACCACCGCCTATGTCGTGAGCCCGCTGGAGATCGAGCGCGACGTGGAGGATGTCTCCGACATCGAAGGCTTCACCGAACAGCCCACGGAAGCGGCCAAACAGCCGACCCGCCCGCGCAAGCTGCCGCAGCCGCGATAGGCCCGCCCCCTTGGTGAGCGGGCGCCTGCGCCGCTTTGTTCGACCAGGTATGAAAATCAATTTCATGTCTTCCTAAAAATTTGCGCGGAAACGTTGACTGAAGGGGAAATCTGTCACAACCTAAGAAAAATAATTACGTCAAAGCGCTTCCGAGGGACAGCCGGAAATGAGAGTTGGCATTATCGGGCTCGGGTTTCGTCTCGGCTATCTGGGGCATGTGTTCAGCGCCCTCGACGCGACATTCGAGATCGCCGGCTATGTGGACCCGGCGCCCGCCGGCCTGGCGACCCTCAGGGAGCACGGGATCTCCGCTGGCCGGGCCTATGCCTCGCCGCAGGAACTGGTGGCCCGCGAGACGCTCGATCTTCTGATGATCGGTTCGCCCAACCACATGCATCTGGAGCACATCCGCTGCGGCCTCGATGCCGGTCTGAAGGTGTTCTGCGAGAAGCCGATCGTCACGACGCTGGACCAGACCTACGCCCTTGCCCGTCTTCTCGCCCGCCATGGGCAGGAGCGGCTGATGGTCGGTCTGGTGCTGCGCTACTCGCCGCATTTCCGCCGCGTCATGGCGGCGCGCGAGGAGGGCCTTCTGGGAGACGTCGTCTCCATCGAAGCCTGCGAGCATATCGAGCCGGCGCATGGCGCCTTCTTCATGCGCGACTGGCGTCGCTACGAGCAATTTTCCGGCAGCTTCATGCTGGAGAAGTGCTGCCACGACCTCGATCTCTACAACGGCATCGTGGGGGCACGGCCTCTGCGCGCGGCAAGCTTCGGCGGGCGCAAGAGCTTCGTGCCCGAGAATGCGCCGGCCAATGACGGCATCGACGATATGGGCGTCTATCACCGCAAGCCGAGCGGCTGGCTCGGCAGCGACAGGGTGTTCGACAGCGATGCCGACATCGTCGATTTCCAGACGGCGATCGTCGAATATGCGAGCGGGGCCGCCATGGCCTTCCACACCAATCTCAACGTGCCGGACCAGTTCCGCCGTTTCTGCATCATCGGCTCGAAGGGCATGGCCGAGGGCGATTTCATCCGCGGCTATCTGGACATTCACGACGCGCATACCGGCAGCAAGCTGGTGGAGGAGAGATACGCCAACCGCACGGCGCTCTCCCAACACTATGGCGCCGACGAGCAGATGGCGGCAGACATCATCGCCCACATGCGCAGCGGCGCGCCGCTGCCCGTCTCCGCCGTCGAGGCCATGGAGGCGGGCGTTCTGGCGCTGGCGATCGACGAGGCGCGGCGCAAGAGGCAGGTGGTCGATCTTTCTCCCCTCTGGGAGCGCTTCGACGAGGCGCTCATGCCGCAGGCGGCGTGAGGCGTGGCGATGACGATCCGACAAAGCGCCATTGTCTTCGCCTGGGTCCTGCTTGCGCCAGCCCTGCTCTACGTCCTGGTGATCGTCGCCTATCCGCTCGTCGACACCATCAATCTCTCCTTCACCAATGCCTCGCTGCGGCGCACCTATGACCGGGTGGGCTTCGAGAACTACCGCAACATCTTCCAGCGCGGCTTTTCAGACGTGATCGTGCGCACGCTCGTTTGGACGTTCTGCTCGGTCGCGCTGAAGATGCTGATCGGCACCTTCGGCGCGGTGATGCTTAATGCCGCCGTGCCTGGCCGCACCCTCTTTCGCGTGCTCACCATGCCGCCGTGGATCGTGCCGATGGCCATCGGCATCTTCATGTGGGGCTGGATGTACAACGGCGAGTTCGGCATGATCTCCGGCCTGCTTCAGCGCCTCGGCATCGTCGAGGGGCCGCTGCCCTTTCTCGCCTATGGCACCACCGCCTTCTGGGCCACCATCGTCACCGATGTGTGGATCGGCGTGCCCATGGTGACGATCTATCTGCTGGCCGCCATCCAGTCGATCCCGCGCGACCTCTACGAAGCGGCGTGGGTGGACGGTGCCGGCCGCTTCTACCGCTTCCGCCGCATCACCCTGCCGCTCATCGTGCCGGCGCTCATCACCATGTCGATGCTGTCGCTGATCGCCACCTTCAACTCCTTCGACATCATCTGGATTCTGACCCAGGGCGGGCCTTCCGGCCAGACGACGACGATGATCATCGACACTTACCGCACGGCCATCGGCTCCTACAAGTTCGGCGAGGGTGCCGCGCGCGCCGTGCTGATCTGCATTTTCCTGTCGGTCTTCTGCTTCCTCTATTTCCGCCTCGTCAGCCGCTTTTCGGGAGCGACGATACGATGATGAGCAAGCCCAACACCATGATCGACCGCTATCGCTGGTATGAGCTGGCGGGCATCTACGCCGGCGTGGCGCTGTTTCTGGGCTTCGTGCTGGCCCCCTTCGTCGAGGGGTTCCTGGTCTCGCTGAAGCCGCTCACCCACCTGTTCTCCTCGCCATACAGGTTCTGGCCGGAGAAGGCCTCCTTCGATGCCTATTTCACCATGTGGGAGCGGGTGCCGCTGCTCGGGCGCTACATCTTCAACTCCATCCTCATTGCCTCGGTGGGCACGCTGATCGGCGTGATCCTCATAACGCCGGCGGCCTACGCCTTCGCCCGTTTCGAGTTTCGCGGGCGCGGCCCGCTGCTCGGCGCGTTTCTGGCCGTCAACATGTTTTCCGGCGCGGTGCTGCTCATCCCGCTCTTCCGGCTGATGCGCACCCTCGGCCTGCTCAACACCTATTTCGCCATGATCGTGCCGGGCGTGGCCTTCATCATTCCCACCGGCATCTGGCTGCTGCGCACCTACATGCTGCGCATCCCGCAGGAGCTGGAGGAGGCGGCGCTCGCCGACGGCGCCAGCCGCTTCTACACCTTCCGGCGCGTCATCCTGCCGCTCGCCATGCCCGGCATTTCGGTGGTGGCCATCTACTCGTTTCTCACCATCTATGCGCAGCAGTTCATCTATGCGCTCACCTTCAATTCGAAGACCGAGTACATGCCGCTGCCGGTTGGCCTCTACGCCTTTTTCGGCCGCCAGGACGTGATCTGGAACGAACTCATGGCGGCAAGCTTCCTGGGCGTCCTGCCGGTCTTCGTCGTCTTCATCTTTCTGCAGCGCTATCTCGTGGCGGGAATGACCGCCGGCGCCTTGAAAACGTGAATTCACCGCGCGGAACGGCACTGCGCGGCGAATGGGGAGAAAAGGAAGACAAGAACCAGATGAACACACCGCAGGAAACCTCCACCTTCAGGGAACCAAGAAAGGGAACGGACATGATCAGAACAGGATTGCTCGGCGCGGCCACGGCCGCCCTTCTGGCGGCCGCCTCAGCCACGGCGCAGGCGGACACGGCCATCACCATGATCCAGTGCGGCGACTCGCTGGCCGAGGGCTATGACCGCTTCATTGCCGAGTGGGAGGAAAACAACCCCGGCTACACGGTCGATGTGGAGATCATCGGCTGGTCGCAGTGCCAGGAGAAGATCACCACCCTGGCCGCCGCCGGCACGCCGGTGGGGCTGGCCTATGTCGGCTCGCGCACGCTGAAGCAGTTCGCCGAGAACGACCTCATCGTGCCCGTTCCAATGAGCGAGGAGGAGAAGGCGTCCTACTATCCCAACATCGTTTCCACCGTCACCTATGACGGCACCCAATGGGGCGTTCCCGTCGCCTTTTCCACCAAGGCGCTCTACTGGAACAAGGATCTGTTCGCGCAGGCCGGCCTCGACCCGGAGACGCCGCCGAAAACCTGGCAGGAGCTCTACGACATGGCCGCGACAATCAAGGAAAAGACGGACGCGGCGGGCTACGGCCTTTCGGCCAAGACCTTCGACAACACCATGCACCAGTATCTGCACTGGGTGTACACCAACAATGGCCAGGTGATCGACGAGAACGGCGAGATCGTGCTCGACAGCCCGCAGAACCTGGAGGCGCTCGCCTGGTACGGCAAGATGGTCGACGTCGCCCAGGAGGGGCCGACGGCCTATGAGCAGGACGATCTGACCGCGCTGTTCAACGACCGGAAGGTCGCCATGATCCAGCAGGGCCCCTGGGTGCGCGTGCGCCTCAACGAGGAGCTCAACTGGGGCGTGGCGCCCCTGCCGCTCGGCCCCCAGGCAAAGGGTCCCGGCACGCTGCTCATCACCGACAGCCTGGCCGTCTTCAAGGGCACCGGCTATGAGGACAAGGCGATCGACCTCGCCAAATGGCTGACCAACCCGGTGCACCAGTTCTTCTACGAGAAGACGCATGGCCTCACGCCGCTGCGCCCCGTGCCGGGTGTGGAGCAGATGGTGGAGGAGGATCCCACCTGGAAGCCTTTCCTCGACGGCATCGCCTTCGGCGGGCCCGAGCCGCTTTTCACCGACTACAAGGCGTTCCAGAACGCCATGATCGACATGGTGCAGGCGGTGGTGACGGGAACGAAGGAGCCCGAGGCGGCGCTCAAGGAGACCGCCGGGGAGATCGAAGCCTACAGGTAGCCTGCACCGGCGATGGGCGAAGCCGCTGCCCGTGCTGCGGCTTCGCCGCCCGCGGCCGTCGCGCCGCGCAGCACGGATGGCAGAATGCAGGTTGATCGCGCAATCGAGACGACATCGGTCCGCCACATCCCCCGCCCAGGGCGGCCGGGGACGGCGGCAAGTGAGGTGCCTTGGGTCAGCTAACCTTTTCCAATCTCCGCAAGTGCTTCGGCGCCGTCGAAATCATCAAGGGCATCGACCTTGATGTCCAGAAGGGTGAGTTCGTCGTCTTCGTCGGCCCTTCCGGCTGCGGCAAGTCCACGCTGCTGCGCATGTTGGCGGGCCTGGAGGCGATCACCAGCGGCGAGATCCGCATCGACGGCGTGACGGTGAACGAACTGCCGCCGGTCAAGCGCGGCATCGCCATGGTCTTCCAGTCCTATGCGCTCTATCCGCACATGACGGTGTTCGAGAACATCGCCTTCCCGCTGCGGGTGGAACGAATGAGGGAGGACGCGCTTCGCGAGAAGGTCGAGGCTGCAGCCCGCGTGCTGCAGCTTCAGGAGCGGCTGCAGCAAAGGCCCGGCCAGCTTTCCGGCGGCCAGCGCCAGCGCGTGGCCATCGGCCGCGCCATCGTGCGCGAGCCCAAGATATTCCTCTTCGACGAACCGCTTTCGAACCTTGACGCGGCCCTTCGCGCCGAGATGCGCATCGAGCTGACAAAGCTGCACAAGCGGCTCAAGGCAACGATGATCTATGTGACCCACGATCAGGTGGAAGCCATGACCATGGCCGACCGCATCGTGGTCCTGAACGCCGGCGAGATCGCCCAGAACGGGGCGCCGCTGGAGCTGTATCACAAGCCGGAGAATCTGTTCGTGGCCGGTTTCATCGGCAATCCGAAGATGAATTTCCTTCCCGTCAAGTGCAAGGCGGCGGGACCGGAGGGCATGGAGGTCGAGTATGAAGGCCGCGCCATCACCGTGCCCGTCGCACCGCGTCCCGGCATGGAGGGCAGGCCGCTCACGCTTGGCATTCGCCCGGAGCACATCCGGCTCGGCGGCGGCGATCTCGCCATGACCGTCACCCCCACCGTCATCGAAAGGCTGGGCGCCAGCACCGTGGTCTATGCCGCGCTGCCGGGCAGCGAGAGCGAGAACTATTGCGCGCTTGTCGACGGCGCCGCCCCGGTGCGCGCTGACGAGCCGCTGCAGACCGGCATCATGGCAGCCGACTGCCACCTGTTCGACGAGAACGGCGTCGCCTTCGAGCGGCGTGTCGAGATGACGCAGATCGACCCGGAACTTCTGGCCGCTGCCGGGTGAGCGGGAAAGCGCGGCGCCTACCAGACCATGCCGCGCGCCGCCACCTTCTCGACCCGTGTCACCACCCCGCCGCGGTGGAAGACCATCTCGTCGAACAGGTTGGAGACCACGCAGGTGTGATTGGGCACGATTCGGATCGTCTCGCCGATTGTGGGCCTCGCGTCCATGCAGCGCGACAGGTCCAGCACCCCGTGCTCTTCCGAAAGGCCGGTGATGGCGGCATCGGGATATTCGATCACGTGACCGAAATCGGCAAAGCCCAGAAGATCGGAGGTCAGCGCCTTTGAACCGGCGTCGATCACCGCCCGCTCGGCGGTCGGCCGCGAGACCACGGTGGCCAGGATGTGCATGGCGCAGTCGGCGAGGGCGCAGTGCCCCGCGCGCACCATCGCCCGGTCGTTGTAGACATAGGTGCCGGCCCGGTGCTCCGTGGCGGAAGGCACCAGATGCGCCTCGAACAGGCTCGGCGTGCCGCCATTGCTGACGATGGGGCAGGCAAGGCCCTCGCGCGCGCAGAGCGCCGCGGCCTGCGACAGCCAGGCTTCCACCGCCGCCGCGCTTCGCGGCTTCGGATAGGTCATCAGCCCGCCGAAGCGCAGGCCGCCGCTGCCGGCGATCTGCCTGGCAAGCGCTGCGGCCTGCTGCGGCGTCTGCACCCCGCAGCGCCCGCCGCCCGTGTCGCACTCGACGAGCACCGCAAGCGGCCTTTCGGGCGAGAAGCGGCGTGCCAGCTCCTCGATCGCGATCGCGCTGTCGGCCGTGACCTTCAGCGCCCGGATGCGGCGATTGAGCGCGGCAAGCCGTTCGAGCTTCTCCGCGCCCAGGATGTTGTAGGTGATGAGAATGTCCTCGAAGCCGGCCGCGGCGAAGACCTCCGCCTCGCTCACCTTCTGGCAGTTGATGCCGGCCGCGCCCGCCATCCTCTGCGCTTCGGCCACGGCAATGATCTTGTGTGTCTTGATGTGCGGGCGGAACGCAAGGCCATGCGCGTCCATGTAGGCCTGAACGCGCGCGATGTTGGCCGCCATCACGTCCTCGTCGATGACCGGCCGTGGCGTCGAAAGGCTCAGGATGTGATTGCTGGGATGGGCCGAAATCATGCCGAAGCAGCCTCCTGATCGTGCGGGTTCTCCACCATCGGCCAGATGTCGCGCCGCGCCTTCCGATAGGGCGTCCTTGCCGGATCGTTGGGATAGGGCGTGCCGGCGGCGCAATAGATGATCTTCGTGGCGATGCGGGAAAAGGCGCTGTAGAAATGGTTGGTCGATTTGATGACGAGGATCTTCTTCGTGCGCGGGTCGATGCCCATCACCTCGAAAAGGCTGGGATCGAAGCTTTGCGCGCGCGTCGTGTTGAGAACGATGTCGATCCCGGCCAGCCGGATATGGGCGGCATCGCCGAAGGGCGCCAGGCTTTCGCCGAAGCGCATCTGGGCATTGCGCACCAGCCGCACCACCTCAACATGCCCGTCGACGGGATCGCCCGTTCCCCGTGCCGATTTCGCGCCGAAGCGCAGCGGAATCTCCGCTCCCTCGCCCGCCGCCATGCAGATCTGAACCGCGATGGGGTCCCATATGGTGCCGACGGCGGCATCCTTCGCGCCGCGGCGCAGCAGCTCGGCCAGCACGATGGTGGCATCTCCCGCCGTGCCGCCGCCCGGATTGTCCCACATGTCGGCAATGACGACCGGCCCTTCCGGCGCGGCCAGCGCTTCCGCCACCGCGTCCTTCTCGTCCACCTGCGGCATGAGAAAGGAGCCGCGCTTGGAAAACAGCTCCATGCCGAGCTCGCGTGCCAGCCGTGCTCCCTTCTCCGCCTTGCCGTTGCTGACGCAGATGATCTTGGTGCCCATTTCGGGCACATCGCCCGCCATGAAACCGTGGATGACCGAGAGGGACAGGATGTCGGGGTCGCGCGCCTCGATCTGCGTCAGCCGGTCCACGAAGGAGCGCATGGGCTCGCGCGAGGTGGGGAAGACGTCGATCATGCGGCAGTCGAAGACGGACATGACGGGCCTTGCCCGCCCCTCCAGCGCTGCCACCGCGATGCGCCAGAGGTCCTCCGCGCGCTCCACGAAATCGGTATGCGGAAATTCCTTGAACGCAACGAAGAAATCGGCGAGCGCCGTGCGCTTTGCCGTCAGATGGCTGTGCGGGTCGAGTTCGGCGCACAGCAGAACGTCGGGGCCGATGATCTCGCGGATGCGGGCCAGAAGGTCGCCTTCCGGGTCGTCATAGCCGTTCGCGACCATGGCGCCGTGCAGACCCAGCACCACGCCATCGACCGGCATGGCGGCCCTGAGCTGCTCCACGATCTCGTCGCGCAGCTCTTCATAGGTTTCGCGGTTGATGAGCCCCGCCGGATCTGCCCAGGCGGCTGTTCCCTCGATCAGCGTCCAGCCCTTCCGGGCCGCCACCCCGCGCCCGACGGTGATGGGTGCCGTGCAAAGCGTCGGCGTCGGCGGGTGCCGGCCCGGCGGTGCGTAGAGCGAAGCCTCGAAAGCCCGGCGGTCGATGCAGATGGGCGAAAACGTGTTGGTCTCAGTGGCAAGTGCAGCGGTGAACAGACGCACCCTTTCGGCCTTTCTTCTTGCTGTGCACCGTCACGAGGCGCCCATCGGGTGGGGAAGATAGCCGGTGAAACCGGCAATCTTCCATCTGCCCTGGTGCAGGCGGCAATAATAGAGCGTCTGCCACTTCAGAATGTCGCGGGTGCCGTCTGCAAGCTGGATGCTGCCATCGAACTTCTTGCGCGCCAGCGCCGTCTCGCCCTCGATCTCGATGTCCTCCAGCGTGGTGGTGGCAAAGAGCGCGGCCCTCGGGTCCTCGCCATAGCTGCGGGCCGCAAACGCCCGCGCCTGGCGCAGCCACTCGTCGCGATAGGCGGCAAGGGTGGGAAAGTTGAGGCGCCACAGGTCGGGATTCTCCTTGCCGCAGGCGTCGATGCCGATGAAGCCGTCCTGTATGAAATCCTCCGCGACCATGTTCCAGTCGGTGGCGAGGAAGGCGTCGATGTCGCGTTCGACCAGCATGGTCCAGATGGCATGGCGGGCGGTGTCGGAGCCGGGAAACGGGTTGGCGAAGGGATCGCGCATCTAAATTCTTTTCATAAATTCCGCTTTGTTATAGCCAAAATCGCTTCTGTGTGGTGAATTGTCAATTGATGCAGAAAATAATTTGCGTAGATGGCACCCTGTCTTCCCTGGCCCGAGGCGATGGCGGCGGATCCCAGACCGTCCCTGGCGGTTGGCGGCGGGATGGCAGGGGCCGCGCCCTGCGGGGGCGGTTGGCGGAAGCAGAGCCGGGGAGGCGCGCATGGACATTCTGATGATGCTGCAGGAGCGCAGGGACCAGCTTTCCCAGGCCGAGCAGCGCATCGCGGACATCCTGTTCGACGATTTCGATTTCGCGGTCAATGCCTCGATCATCGAACTTGCCAGAAGGGTGGAGGTCTCGCCGCCCACGGTCACGCGCTTCTGCCGCAGGCTCGGCTGCCAGAGCTTCTCCGACTTCAAGGTGCGCCTGGCCAAGACATCCTTCATCGGCGCGCGCTATCTCAATCCCGAGGCCAGGGCCGCCTCTCCCGCCGAGGTTGCCGAGGACATCGTCAGCAAGGCGCAGTCGGCGCTCTTTTCCTTCCACCGCGCGCTCGATGTCGCGCGGCTGGAACAGGCGGCCGAGCGGATTGCCGCAGCGCCGATGATCTATGCCTTCGGCTCCGGCGGCAATTCCTCGATGATTGCCAACGAGATCCAGAACCGCCTCTTCCGGCTCGGCCTGCGGGTCTCCGCCAGCACCGACCACGGCATGCAGCTCATGCTGGCGGCCGCCGCCCAGCCCGACGACGTGCTGGTCGGCTCCTCCTTCTCCGGCCGCAATGCGGAGCTCGTGCGCGCCTTCCGCCTCGCCCAGGACGGCGGCGTCTTCACCATCGCATTCACCCAGAGCGAAAGCCCGCTCGCCGAGGCGGCGGACCTGACCGTGCCGGTGGACCTGCCGGAGGGAAGCAACATCTACAGACCGACATCGACACGCTACGCCTATCTGGCGCTGGTCGATATCGTCGCCAACATCGTCGCCTACCGCATCCGCGATCATGCGGCGGTGACGTTGAGGCGCATCAAGAAGGAACTCGTCACCCACAGGGACGAGGACGACCGCCAGCCGCTGGGCGACTGAGGGATGGCCTCGTTTCTTGAAGACGTCCGTCGCCGGGTGGCGCTTCCGCATCGAGCGGGGTCTCCGGTGCTCCACCGTTCGCCCCGCACCCGGCGCGCCGGAAACCGGATGTCGGCCGCCCCTGCCGCCGAGGCGATCCTTTCGATCCTGCCGATAGTCGAGGTTTGCGATGCCCGTCGCCCCTTTCCGCGTGGAATGTTCCTGGATGCCGGTCGAGAATGCGAACGGCCGCTTCACATTCACCCTCTTCAACCTGTCGGGCGAGGCGATGCGCGATTTCAGATTCGCCTACACCTCGCTCACCCGCACCGCCGAAGAACACCGCTGCGGCAACGCCACGCTGCTTCGCCGCCACGCCAATTTTCACCAATACGCGCCACCGGCGGGCTTCGAGCTGGCGTCCGGCGGTGCGTGGACCTTCACGGTCGAGGGGCTCACGCGCCCGGCCGTTCACCGCACGGACGGCGTCAAATCCGCCTATGTAACCCTGGCAGACGGGCGCCATCTGCCCGTCGCCTTCGGCGACCTCATGTTGGAAATGGGGGAGAGCGCGCCGCCGCCGCCGCTCCTGCCCGAGGGGCGGGTTGCACAGCCCTTCGCCCTGCTGCCCTGGCCGGCGGCCTGCAGGCTCGAGCCCGGTCAGGATGTTCCCGTAGCCCTCTATCCCGAAGTCGGCACGCCGGGCGGCAGCCTGCAGGCCGTGTCCGAGGTGCTGTCGCTCTTCCATCGGCTTTTCCCCAACGATCATGTTCCCTTCAGCCTTGCACGGGTGCCTGCGGGGCGGGCGCTCGCTCTTCGGGAGCGCCAGGATCTTGCGGCGCAAGCCTACACGCTCGACATCGCTCCCGAGAAGATCGTCCTCGGCTTCGGCGGGCCGGCCGGCCGGTTCTATGGCCTCGTCAGCCTTGCCCAGCTTCTGCATGGCGCGCGCAGGAACCCCGAACGCTTCCGCTTCCCCGCCGCCGGCGCGGTGGCGGACGCGCCGCGCCATGCCTGGCGCGGCGCGCATCTCGATGTCTCGCGCCAGTTCTTCCCCGTGGAGGATGTGCGCCGCTTCATCGACATCCTGGCCTGGAACAAGCTCAACGTCTTCCACTGGCATCTGACGGATGACGAGGCGTGGCGGATCGAGATCAAGGCCTATCCGAGGCTCACGGAGATCGGCAGCCGGCGCAGCCCCGACGGTCCGCTGTTGCCCCAGCTCGGCGATGGCGCCGCGCCGCGCGGCGGATACTACACGCAGGGCGAGGTGCGGGCCCTGGTGGCCCATGCCGCGGCCCTGCATGTGGAGGTGGTGCCGGAGATCGACATACCCGGCCATTCGGAAGCCATGCTCGTCTCCCTGCCGGAGCTGGTGGACGGCCAGGAAGCGCCGGAGAGCTATTTCTCCGTCCAGGGCTATCCAAACAACGCGCTCAACCCGGCCGTGCCCTTCACCTATGAGGTGCTGGGCCGGGTGTTCGACGAGCTCGTGGCCCTGTTCCCCTCCCGCTACATCCATGTCGGCGGCGACGAGGTGGCCGAGGGGGCGTGGCTCGCCTCGCCGCTCGCCCGGGCGTTGATGGAGAGGGAGAACATCGCCGGCACCTCCGGCCTGCAATCCTTTTTCCTGCGCAGGATCAAGGCGATGTTGGCCGAGCGCGGGCGCCTGCTTGCGGGCTGGAACGAGGTTGCCCATGGCGGTGGGGTCGAACCCGAGGGAACGCTGCTGATGGCCTGGCAGAGCCCGGAGATCGGCATGGCGCTCGCCGAGCAGGGCTATGACGTCGTCATGACGCCGGGCCAGGCATATTATCTCGACATGGTTCAGGCGGATGCCTGGCAGGAACCGGGGGCAAGCTGGGCCGGCACCGTGCCGCCCCGCCGCACCTATGAATACGAGGCTGAGGGCGATTTCCCCGCCCGGCTGAAGGAACGGATGAAGGGCATCCAGGCCTGCATCTGGACCGAGAACTTCATCTCCAGGGCCTATTTCAACCATCTGGTCTTTCCGCGCCTGTGCGCCGTTGCCGAGGCGGCGTGGACGCCGCGCGCGGCAAAGGACTGGCAACGCTTCTGTGCGCTTGCGCCGCTTGCGCCGCGCCTTTGACGGCCCGGCCGCATGGCGGGCGGCCTTTCAGGCGGCCATAAGGCGCCTCTTCAGCGCGCGGACCAGGCCGGCGTCCGTCCGCCGGTCCGCCTTCGGCTGGAAGCCGAGCGCGGCAAGGCGCGGATCGGGAGATGCCTCCGCCACGGAGCAGGAGGCGTGGATTTCACCCACCGGCAACCGCGCCAGCAGGGTGTCCACCGTCTCCGGCCTTATCCCCGCCCCCGGCATGATGGCAATGCGCCCGCCGGCCAGCGCAACCGTTTCTTGCAGCGTGTCGAGGCCCTGCAATGCCGTGGGCGCGCCGCCGGAGGTCAGGATGCGCTCGAAACCGAGGGCAACCGCCGTCTCGATGGCCTGAGCGCGCTCGGAAACGAGGTCGAAGGCCCTGTGCAGCGTGGTTCCCAGCCCCGCCGCGCGCGCCATCAGCAGCCGCAGCGCCGACTGGTCGAGGCGTCCGTCGCGCCCCACGGCGCCGAAGACGACGCCGGCGAGCCCGGCATCCCGCGCTGCCTCGATGTCGCGTGCCATCACCTCCAGCTCGGCTTGCGAATAGGCAAAATCGCCCGCCCGCGGGCGGATCATGGCATAGACCGGCACGGGCGCCCCGGCCGCTGCCGCCACGAGCCCCGCCGAGGGCGTGAGGCCGCCCGCGCACAGCGCGCTGCAGAGCTCGATTCGGTCCGCCCCGCCCTCGATGGCGGCGGCAAGCCCGCACGGGCTGTCGACACACACTTCAAGCAGGATGTCGCGCATCGTCCAGTGTCCTGAAGCCCAGCAGCGCGGCTCCGATCAGCCCCGGCTCCACCCGGCAGGCGCCCGGCACCACCAGAGGACGGTCGAACCGGCGCAGCGTGCGCTGGCGCGTCGCAAGGTCCAGCGCGGCGATGAGGGGATGCGCGTTGGAAAGCCCGCCGCCCACCGGCACAATGCCGGCGCCGGTGACATTGACGACCATGGCGAGCGGCCCGCTCACCAGATCGACAAACACCTCGACCGTGCGCCCGGCCTGCGGCTCGCCGCCCTGCCATGCGGCGACGATCTCCTCGGATGTGCGGCTTTCCTGGTGCAGGAGGTGGTGCAGTCGCTCCATGCCGCGTGCGCCGCCCACGGCGTCCAGGCAGCCCTTCTGTCCGCAGCCGCACGCGAGGGGCGGAATGGCGACCGGCGGATTGCCGGCATGGGCGGCGGCCACCGGCCCATGCCCCCATTCGCCGGCAAATCCGCCCTCGGTGTTGACAAGTTGCCCCTCGACGACCAGCCCGCCGCCCACGCCGGTGCCCAGAATGGCGCCGAAGACGATGCGGTGGCCGCGGCCCGCGCCGACGGCCGCCTCGGCCAGGGCAAAGCAGTCGCCGTCGTTGGCCAGCACCACGGGAAGGCCCAGCTCCCGCCGCAGATCGGCCTCCAGCCTGCGCCCGTGGATGCAGGGGATGTTGGCGCAGATGGCGGCTTTCGTCTCCGGGTCCATCACGCCGGCAATGGAGACCGCGATACCGCGCGGCCTTTCCGCCGCCGCCGCGACGATGCCCCTCAGGCAGGCCACGAACGCCTCAAAATCCCCGGTGGGAGTGGGCACGCGCCGCAGCGGCTCGACGGAATCGAGGGAACGCACCGCCGCCGCCTTGATGGTGGTGCCGCCGATGTCGAAGGCGATGAGCATGAAAGGTCTTCCGTGTCGCGTTGAACGCCCTGCGTAGCGAATCGCCCGGCCCGGCTCGCTTTTCCCATGGCGCGCGCGCCGGCGCTCAATAACCGGCCGCGCGATCCACCAGGTTTTCGAGCTTTTCTCCCCGCTCGAACGCCGCCATCTGCGCAAGCATCGGCGGCACCAGGTGCACCGGATCGGAGGTGGCCGCCGCATGCGGCGTTATGAAGACGCGTGGATGCTCCCACAGCGGGCTCGTCCGCGCCAGCGGCTCCTGTTCGAAGACGTCCAGGCTCGCCTCCTTCAATATCCCCTCTTCGAGCGCACGCAGAATGTCGGCCTCGCGCTGCAGCCGGCCGCGCCCAGCGTTGATGAGGCAGGGGCCGCCCAGCGGCCCGTCGCGCCGCAACCGGCCGAGCAGCGAATAGTCGATAATGCCCTGCGTCGCGGCGGTCAGTGGCAGAAGCACCACGAGAATATCCGTCGCGTTGAGAAACGGCGTCAGCGCCTCCTGGCCGGCAAAGCTTCTCACCCCTTCCATCGGGTGCGGGCGCCGGCTCCAGCCATTGACGGAAAAGCCAAGCCCGCGCAGGGCGCGCGCGGCCGCCCGCCCCAGCGCGCCAAACCCCATGATGCCCACGCTCACGGCTTCTGCCGGCGGCTGCGCCGGCTCGTGCCACAGACGGCGCTGCTGCTGCGCGCGATAGAGCCTGCCCTGGCGGTGATGGTCGAGCACGCGCCAGCACACATATTCGACCATGTGCTGGGTGAGATTGTCGGCGACAACGCGCACGATGGGCACATCGGGCAGGGTGGGGTCGGCAAGGATATGGTCCACCCCGGCACCGATGGAGAAGATCACCTTCAGGTTGGGCAGGCGCTTCAGAAGCCCCCGCGGCTGCTTCCACACCACCGCATAGTCGATGGTCGGGTCCTCCGGTCCTTCCGGTTCGAGCACGACCTCGCGCTCCTTCGACAGAAGCGCATACCAGGGCTGCGGGTGCATGCCCGTCACCGAAAGGAGAACGCGGCCGCCGCTCTTTCTGTCTTTCACCATGACCTCGTCGCTACTCGCTCACAACGCCGCCGGGCACCGCCTCGATGTCGAAGGCGGCGGCGATCAGGGCCTTCGTATAATCGGTTTTGGGCGAATGGAAGATCTGCTCCGCCGTGCCGGCCTCCACCACCTTGCCGGCGCGCATGACGATCACCTCGTTGGCCAGCGCGCGCACCACCTTGAGATCGTGGCTGATGAAGAGATAGGCAAGATCGTGCCGCCTCTGCAGGTCGCGCAGAAGGTCCACCACCTGCGCCTGCACGCTCATGTCGAGCGCGGAGGTGGGCTCGTCCAGCATCACGAAGCGGGGCTTGAGGATCATCGCCCGGGCGATGGCGATGCGCTGCCGCTGCCCGCCGGAGAACTCGTGCGGATAGCGGAACCGCGCCGCCGGGTCGAGGCCGACCTCCTCGAGCACGTCCACCACCATGCGGTCGCGCTCTTCGGCGGAAAGGCGCGGCTCATGGATGCGCAGCCCCTCCTGAATGATCTCGGCGACGGACATGCGCGGGCTGAGGCTGCCATAGGGATCCTGGAAGACGATCTGCATCTGGCGCCTGAGCGGCCGCATCTGGCGGAACGACCTGTCGTCGATGCGCGCGCCTGCGAAGCGGATTTCGCCTTGCGAGGCGATCATGCGCGAAAGCGCCAGGCCCAGCGTCGTCTTTCCCGAGCCGGACTCGCCCACAACCCCCAGCGTCTGGCCGGCCCGCACCGTCACGTCCACCCCGTCGACACCCTTCACATGGTCGACCGTGCGCCGAAGCAGCCCCTTCTTGATGGGAAACCACACTTTGATCCGCTCGCCTTCCATCACCTTCTCGGCGTTCGGGTCCGGCCTCGGCGGCTCGCCCTTCGGTTCGGCGGCAAGGAGATGGCGCGTATAGGCGTGCTGCGGGCGGGAGAAGATCGTCTCCGTCGGTCCGCTCTCAACGATCCTGCCGCCCGTCATGACGCACACCCGGTCCGCCACCTTGCGCACGATCCCCAGGTCGTGGGTGATGAAGAGCATCGACATGTCGTTCTCGCGCCTGAGCCGCGCGAGGAGCGCCAGGATCTGCGCCTGCACGGTGACGTCGAGCGCCGTCGTCGGCTCGTCGGCGATCAGCAGCTTGGGCTCGTTGGCCAGCGCCATGGCGATCATCACGCGCTGGCGTTGCCCGCCCGAAAGCTGATGCGGAAAGGCTTGCAGGCGGCGCTCCGGCTCCTGGATGCCCACCTGGGCGAGAAGCTCCAGCGTTCGCGCCCTGGCCTGGGCGTCGCCCATGCCGCGATGCAGCTTCAGCACCTCCCCGATCTGCTTCTCGATCGTGTGCAGCGGGTTGAGCGAGGTCATCGGCTCCTGAAAGATCATGGTGATCTCGTTGCCGCGCACCCGGCGCAGCTCCCGCTCGTCACCGGCCAGAAGGTCGCGGCCGCCATAGAGGATCTGGCCGGACGGATGGCTGGCCGCGGGATAGGGCAGAAGCTTCAGCACCGACAGCGCCGTGACGGATTTGCCGGAGCCAGACTCGCCGACAAGCGCCACCGTCTCGCCCGGCGCGATGTCGAAGGAGACGCGATCGACAGCCAGCGTCTGCTCCCCGCCCTGGGCGAAGGCAACGGAAAGGTCGCGAATGGAAAGCAGCGCCTCGCTCATTTGAACGTCTTCCTGGGATCGAAGGCGTCGCGTACGGCCTCGCCGATGAAGATGAGAAGCGACAGCATGATGGAGAGGCTGAAGAAGCCCGTGATGCCGAGCCACGGCGCATCCAGGTTGCGCTGACCCTGGCGCAGAAGCTCGCCGAGCGAAGGCGAACCTGGCGGCAGGCCGAAGCCCAGAAAATCGAGCGAGGTGAGCGTGGTGATCGAGCCGTTGAGGATGAAGGGCAGGAAGGTGAGCGTGGCCACCATGGCGTTGGGCAGCAGGTGCCGGAACATGATGGTGCGGTTTGGCACGCCGAGCGCGCGGGCCGCCGCCACATACTCGAAGTTGCGCGCACGCAGGAACTCCGCGCGCACCACGCCGACGAAGGCCACCCATGAGAAAAGCAGCATGATGCCGAGCAGCACCCAGAAGCCGGGCGGCAGGACGGCGGCGATGATGAGAATCAGGTAGAGCACCGGAACCGATGACCAGATCTCGATGAAGCGCTGGAAGAGAAGGTCCGTCCAGCCGCCAAAGTAGCCCTGCACGGCCCCCGCGGAAACGCCGATCATCGCCGAAGCGGCGGTGAGCACCAGCCCGAAGAGAACGGAGATGCGGAAGCCGTAGATGACGCGCGAAAGCACGTCGCGCGCCTGGTCGTCGGTGCCCAGCCAGTTCCAGTTGCCAATCGTGCAGCGCGGGTCGTCCACGCCCTCTTCGTAGCGTTGGCAGCGTTCCTCCTTCGTGTAGAGCCACGAGGGCTTGGCCGGCGCGGCCTCGGGGATCTCGCTGTTGACGGTGCGGTAGGAATAGCGGATGGGCGGCCAGATCATCCAGCCATTGGCCTCTATCTCCTCCTGAATGAAGGGGTCGCGGTAGTTCGTGACGGCCAGGAAGCCGCCGAACTTCTCTTCCGGATAGTCGACGAGCACCGGAAACAGGATCTCCCCCTTGTATGAAGCCAGGATGGGCTTGTCGTTGGCCAGGAATTCCGCAAACAGCGAAAGGACGAACAGGACAAGGAAGATCCACAACGACCAGTAGCCGCGCCGGTTGGCCCTGAAGTTCTGCCAACGCCGCTGATTGATGGGAGAAAGCCATGGCCGGCGGGCGGGCAGCCCCTTGGCCTCGGCCCGTCTTTCCACCCGAACCGCCGGCATCTAGACGTCCCTCCGCTCGAAGTCGATGCGCGGGTCGATGAGCGTGTAGATGATGTCGGAGAGGAGATTGATGAGAAGGCCCATGAGCGAAAAGATGTAGAGGGTGGCGAAGACCACGGGATAGTCCCGGTCGACCACCGACCGGAAACCGAGCAGCCCCAGCCCGTCGAGCGAGAAGATGCTCTCGATGAGCAGGGCGCCGGTGAAGAAGGAGGAGATGAAGGCACCGGGAAAGCCGGCGATGATGATGAGCATGGCATTGCGGAAGACGTGGCCATAGAGCACCTGCCGCTCGTTGAGCCCCTTCGCCCGCGCGGTGATAACATATTGCTTGCGGATCTCGTCGAGAAAGGAGTTCTTGGTCAGAAGCGTCGTGGTTGCGAAGGCCGAAAGCACGAGCGCGGTGAGCGGCAGCGTCAGGTGCCAGAAATAGTCGACGATGCGCGCCGGCCAGGAAAGCTCGTGCCAGTTGTCGGAGGTCAGTCCACGCAGCGGGAACCAGTCGAAGAACGAGCCGCCGGCAAACAGCACCATCAGCATGATGGCGAACAGGAAGCTGGGAATCGCATAGGCCACGATCACCACGCCGCTCGTCCACACGTCGAAGGGGGAGCCGTCCTTCACCGCCTTGCGGATGCCCAGCGGAATGGAAATCCCGTAGGAAATCAGTGTGATCCACAGGCCGAGCGAGATGGATACCGGCATCTTCTCGACGATCAGATCGACCACCGAGATGTCGCGGAAATAGCTCTCCCCGAAGTCGAAGCGCATATAGTTCCACAGCATGAGGAGGAAGCGCTCATGCGCCGGCTTGTCGAAGCCGAACTGCTTCTCGAGCTGGGCGATGAATTCGGGATCGAGCCCCTGCGCGCCGCGATAGCGCGAGGAGCCTTCGGATGCCTCGAACTCCCGCGCGCCAAGGTCCGCGCCGCCGCCGCCCAGTCGCGCGTCGGCACCGCCGCCCTGTCCGGTAAGCTGGGCGATCACCTGTTCGACCGGCCCTCCGGGTGCAAACTGCACGACGATGAAGGAAATGGCCATGATGCCGAACAGGGTGGGAATCATCAGCAGAAGCCGACGAAGGATATAGGCGCCCATCAGCCGTTCGCTCCGCGCAGGGGTCTCGTCAACAGGATGGTTCTCACGCCGCCGCTACGCTTTGCCAATCGCCTTCGCCTTTTCTTCCTCGTACCACCACAGCGCCTCGACGGGGAAGAAGTAATCGGGCTTCGGTTCCTTGAAGCCGAACATGTCCCAATAGGCCACGCGGCGGTGGGCGGAGTGCCAGTTCGGGATCCAGTCCCGGCGTGCCCGCAGCACCCGGTCGAGGGCGCGCATGGCGGTGACGAAGGCTTGGCGTGTCTTCGCGCGGCCGACTTCATCGACGAGCGCATCGACCGCAGGGTCGGCCATGCCGGGAAAATTGTTCGAGCCTTCGACCGTCGCGGAGCGCGAGTGAAAGAATTGGACGAGCGTGTCATGGGTGGGGGTGGCGCCCAGCAGGTAGGCGACCTCGATCAGATCGAAATCGAAGCGGAGCTTGCGCGCCTGGTATTGCGCCGGATCGACCCGGCGGATGCGGGCGTCGATGCCGAGCGCGCGCAGATTCGCCATGAAGCTCGACTCGAACTGCAGGAAAACCTCGTCGCGCACCAGATATTCCAGGGTGAAGCGCTCGCCCTCGGCATTGTAGAGGCCGCCGTCGCGCCGCCTCCAGCCAGCTTCTTCCAGAAGCCGGCTTGCACGGCGCAGCAGTCTCCGGTCCCGGCCCGAGCCATCGGAGGCCGGCTGCGTGACCGCTTCGGCGAAGGCCGCCTCGGGAATCCGTCCGCGCAATGGCTCCAGAAGAGCAAGCTCCTCGGGGGAGGGCCGTCCCTCCGCCCGGTAGGGCGATCGCTCGAAGGGGGATTGGGAGCGTTGGTAGAGGCCGTGGAACAAGGTGCGGTTGGCCCATTCGAAGTCGAAGCACAGCGCGATTGCCTCGCGCACGCGCGGGTCGCGAAAGCGCGCCCGCCTCTGGTTGAGCGCCTTGCAATACAAGGAGGGCCTCAGCTCGGAAGGAAACTCGCGCCGCACCACGCGCCCCTCGGACATGGCGGGAAAGTCATAGCCATTGGCCCAAAGGCGCGAGGTGAACTCCTCCCGCCACAGGGTTTCGCCCTTCTTGAACGCCTCGAAGGCGGCGTTGCGGTCGGCGTAGAACTCGACGCGAATGCGGTCGAAGTGGAAGAGGCCGCGCCGCGCCGGCAGGTCGTGCGCCCAGTCGTCCTCCACGCGATCATATTCCACGTAGCGCCCGGCGGAAAAACGCCCCACCCGATAGGGACCCGAGCCCAGAAGCGGCTCCAGCGTCGAGCTGTCGAAGGAACTGCCTTCCAGAGAAGCCCTGGAAAGGATGGGGAAGAGCACGATGTCGAGGATGGAACGCGCCGACTGTCTGCCGCTGAAGGCGAGGCGCACCTCATGCGCCCCCAGAACCTCGACGGCCTCCATCTCGCCCAGCGGGAGCACGAAATCGGGATGCCCCTTCTCCTTCAGGAGCAGATAGCTGAAGGCCACGTCCTGCGCGGTGAGCGGCGAGCCGTCGTGGAAGCGGGCGTGCGGGCGAAGCCGGAAGGTGAAGCTGTTGCGGTCCGGCGACAGCGTGACGGTTTCGGCGACGAGCCCGTAGACGGCGTCCGGCTCGTCCCACGCCCGCACCATCAGCGAGTCGAAACACAGCTCCATGCGCGGCGGTGCATCGCCCGTGCGCACGAAGCTGTTCAGCGTGTTGAAGGTGGTGACGTTCTGGTTGTGCACCCAGTAGCCGGGCTGGAAGACGAAGGTGCCGCCCCTCGGCGCATCGGGGCTTGCATAGTCGAACTGGGTGAAGCCCGGCGGATATTTCAGCTCTCCGAAGGCGGAAAGCCCGTGCAGCGGCCGGTCTGCCGGCGTCTGCGCAAAGGCACTGCCGCCCACCAGCGAGGAGGCCACGGCAGCCCCCGAAAGCTTCAGAAAGGCGCGGCGCGAAGGGATCGAAGAGCGAATCGTCATGGGCTCAATTGATGCTGTCATATTTGGCCGCAAGTGTGGCCTGACGCTGCGGGTCAACCCACCAGGATTCGATGTCCACGCCCGCATAGGCCGGCTGCTTCTCGGGAATGCCGAACTTGTTCCAGTAGGCATAGCGCAGCGTGGGCTGATAGTATTGAGGCACCATGTAGTGGTTCCAAAGAAGCACCCGGTCGAGCGCCCGCGTGGCCGCCACCAGCTCCTCGCGATCCTCGGCGTAGATGATCCTGTCCACCAGCGCATCGACCACCGGGTCCTTGATGCCGGCGAGGTTGCGCGAGCCGGGAATGTCTGCGGCAGCCGAGCTCCAGTAGTCGCGCTGCTCGTTGCCGGGGGACATGGACTGCGCGAAGCGTCCCGTCGTGGCATCGAAATCGAAGTTCTGGACGCGCTGGATGTATTGCGAGGTGTCGACGATGCGCAGCCGGGCGTCGATGCCGATCTTGCGCAGGTTGGGGATGATGCCGCTGACGATGATCTCGGAGGTCGGCGCGATGCCGAGGAACTCGATGGTGAACTGCCGCCCCGTTTCCTTGTTCACCATGCGCCCGTCACGGATCTCCCATCCCGCCTCGCCGAACAGGCGCACGGCCTCGCGCAGATGTTCGCGCTCGGCGCGCGGCGAATCGAAGACCGGCAGCGTGAATTCCTCGCTGAAAAGCTCCGGTGGAAGCTGGTCCCGGTACATCTCCAGAATTTCCAGCTCCCTGCCTTCGGGCAGGCCGGTCGCCGCCAGCTCCGACTTCTCGAAATAGCTGCTGAAGCGCCGGTTGAGACCGAAGAAATGGGTGCGGTTCTGCTCCTCGAAATTGTAGGCGAGCGTCAGGGCCCTGCGCACCCGCCGATCGGCGAAGCGCGGCTTGCGCAGGTTGAAGACGAAGGCCTGCATCGCCTCGATGCCGGTGCTCGTGAACTCCCGCTTGATGACGTCGCCCGCCTGCACGGCGGGGAAGTCGTAGTTCTGCGACCAGCGCCGCGTGCTCACCTCGCGGCGAATGTCCTCCGTTCCGCCCTTGGTGAAGGCAAGAAACTCCGCATTGTCGTCGAGGAAATAGGTGTAGCGGCGGCGGTCGAAATTGTAGCGCCCGATGTTCACCGGCAACGCCGCTCCCCAGTAGTCCTTCACGCGCTCCCACACGATCTCCGAACCGGCCCTGAAGCTGGCGATCCGGTAGGGGCCGCTGCCGAGGGGCGGCTCCAGGGTGGGCTGGGTGATGTCGCGCCGGTTGCCCCGCGCGTCGGTTCCCTCCCACCAGTGCCTGGGCAGCACCGGCAGGTCGCCCATGATATGGGGCAGCTCCCGGTTCCCCGCCTGGTCGAAGCGGAATTCCACCTCGTGCTCGGACAGCGCCACGGCCTCCTCGACATTGGCGAAGTAGTGCCTGTGCTGCGGGCTGATCTCCTTCAGCGTGGCGAGCGACCAAACCACGTCTTCCGCCGTGATCGGGGTGCCGTCGTGCCAGCGTGCTGCAGGGTTGAGGCGGTAGGTGGCGGAGGAATAGTCGTCGGGATAGCGGAAGGCCGCGGCAATCAGCGGGTGGCTGGTGCCGGGCTCCGCCGGCGACTGCTGCATCAGCGTTTCCCACAGAAATCCCCCGAAGAAGGTGAGCCCCGCCGCCGGATTGCCGCGCACGATGAAGGGGTTGAAGCTGTCGAAGGTGCCGATCACCGAGGCGTTCAGCGTCCCGCCCTTCGGGGCGTCGGGGTTCACATGGTCGTAGCGCTCGAAAGGCGCCGTTTCCGCCTCCGGGTGGATGAGGGAGGAGGAGGTTCGCCATTCCTGTGCGCCCGCCGGAAGGGCAGCGGCGACGAGCAGTGCCATAAGCAGGCTGAAAAGGCCCGAAAGCCTTCTGCTTGCGCCCGATGCATGGTCCGAAACGTGCATGGTCTCCAGCCTCCCACTTCCCATCGCTTACGCGTAGAGTAGTGCATCGGATAACAAAGACAAATGGTGTCGGCCACGGGCTTCGCGGCGCGGCGCGCCGCCTGCCGGAGCAGGCAACGAAAAAGCCGGCGCGGGGCCGGCTTTCCTGGTTTCTTCTGCGAAGATCCCGAGGCTTCTACTGGCCGTCGCCGGCCGGCGCCTGCTCTTCCGCATCCGGTGCCTGCGCTTCGCTGGCCGGCACGGTGGCATCCTGTCCGGCGCCGCCGTCTTCCGCGCCCTGGTCCGTCGCGCCATCGCCCTCCTGGGCGGCCGGTTCGCCGTCGGCAGCACCGTTTTCCATGGGCGCGGCCTGCGCGCCTCCGACGGCCGGTGCTGCTTCCTGGGCGGCCCCTTCGTCGGTGCTTTCCTCCGCCACCTCCGGCAGGGGGGCCGGGCTGTCGGACAGGCTGCGCAGATAGGCGATCAGATCGGCACGATCCTCGATCTTCTTGAGGCCGGCGAAGGCCATCGCGGTGCCTGGCACCAACCCCTTCGGGCTCTCCAGGAAATGATCGAGATGCTCGTAGTCCCAGACGACCTCGCCGCCCTGCGCAAACTCCTGCAGGGCCGAGGAGTAGCTGAAGCCCTCATGGCCGGCGACCGGGCGGTTGACGATGTCCCACAGATTCGGGCCCACCTTGTTGGGGCCGCCCTCTTCCGCCGTGTGGCAGGCCTGGCAGCGCTTGAAGACGTTTGCGCCGGCCGAGGCGTCCGCCGAGGCCAGAAGCGGCAGCACGGATTGAGGTGCCTCTTCGCCACCCTGGTCCTGGCCTTCGCCCTCCTCGGGCACGGCGATTGCATAGCCTGGCGTTTCCGGCGCGGGTGCGTGAAACAGGGCGTCAGAGACGAGACTGACGGTAAAAACCACGAAAACCACGCCGAGAAATGCGCCGATGATCTTGTTGAGTTCAAAAGAGTCCATTCGACCTGAGGTTCCCTTTTCCGGACGCCCGCGGCGAGGCGGCGTCATCCACACCGTTTCCCCGTGTCCCCCGCGTTCGGCCGCTGCCGGTAAAATCGCGCGGAAACTAGGTCTTTTGCTTGCGTCTTGCAACACATATAAGGCTCCTTCCAGTGAGACCTTTTGCCACTTTTCGAAAAGCCCGCCAAACCAGCCCGAGCTTCCATGAAAACGATCGTCCTCATACCCGCCCGCATGGCCTCGACAAGGCTGCCCGGAAAGCCGCTGGCGGAGATCGCCGGAAAGCCGATGATCGCGCATGTGGCACGGCGGGCGCTGGAAAGCGATGTCGGGCGCGTCGTCGTGGCCACGGATACGGCGGAAATCGCGTCTGCCCTCGCTGCCGAAGGGGTGGAAAGCGTGATGACGCGCGCCGATCACGAATCGGGCTCGGACCGCATCTTCGAGGCGCTGGAGCGAATCGACCCCGACCGCCGCGCCGATCTGGTCATCAATCTGCAGGGCGACCTGCCCACCATCCCGCCCTCCGACATCCACGCCGTCATGCGGCCGCTCGAGGATGACGCGGTGGACATCGCCACGCTGGGCGTGGAGATCGAGGACGAGGCGGAGAAGACGGCTTCGAGCGTGGTCAAGATCGTCGGCACGCCGCTCGACATGCCCGCCACCAGGCTGCGCGCGCTTTACTTTACCCGCGCCACCGCACCATGGGGTGAGGGGCCGCTCTATCACCATGTCGGCATCTATGCCTATCGTCGCGCCGCACTCGAGCGTTTCGTGCGGCTCGGCCCCTCGACGCTTGAACGGCGTGAGCGGCTGGAGCAGCTCCGGGCGCTGGAGGCGGGAATGCGCATCGATGCCGAGATCGTGCGCTCGGTGCCGCTCGGCGTCGACACGCCGGCGGATCTGGAGCGTGCCAGGCGGATACTGACAGGCAGGACGGAAGAATAGGAATGGGGCCGAAGAAGACCAACAGGATCGCCTTCCAGGGAGAGCCCGGAGCCAACTCCGACACGGCGTGCCGCAACATGTATCCCGACATGGAGCCGCTGCCCTGCGCCACCTTCGAGGACGCTTTCAACGCGGTGGAGACCGGCAAGGCCGATCTCGCCATGATCCCGATCGAGAACACCATCGCCGGGCGGGTGGCCGACATCCATCACCTGCTGCCGCATTCGGGGCTCTATATCGTCGGCGAGTATTTCCTGCCCATCCGCTTCCAGCTCATGGCGCTGCCGGGGGTCCGGCAGTCGGAGATCAAGGCCGTCTACAGCCATATCCACGCGCTGGGCCAGTGCCGCAAGATCATTCGCAGGCACCGCTGGAAGCCGTGCGTGGCGGGCGATACGGCGGGGGCGGCGCGCTTCGTGGCCGAGGAGAAGGTGCGCAGCAACGCAGCCCTTGCGCCGCGCCTGGCGGCCGAGCTCTACGGGCTCGAGATCCTGGCCGAGAATGTGGACGATACGGAAAACAACGTCACCCGCTTCGTGGTCCTGTCCAAGGAGCGGCGATGGGCGCAGCGCACGACGCCGGACCAGCCCATGGTCACCACCTTCATCTTCCGGGTGCGCAACGTGCCGGCCGCGCTCTACAAGGCCATGGGCGGCTTTGCCACCAATGGCGTGAACATGACCAAGCTGGAGAGCTATCAGCTCGGCGGCAAGTTCTTCTCCACCCTGTTCTATGCCGACATCGAGGGCCATCCCGACGATCGCAACGTGGCGCTGGCGCTGGAAGAGCTCGGCTTCTTCTCGCGCGAGGTGCGCATTCTGGGCGTCTATGCCGCCCACCCCTTCCGCGCCACGCAGAGCGAGGACGATGACTAGACCGGTTCATCGCTTCCTTGAAACGCTGATCCGGTGCATCCGTTTGTTTTTGCCGCATTTGTGCGACGCCAGATGATTTCATCCGGCTGCAGGATGCTTCACGCACCCGAGGTCTCGGTGGCGGACCGGTGCGCCCAGCCGGCGATCAGATAGCGCGCGATGGCGCCTTCGGGCGGCACGGTCAGCCCGGCTTCGTGGGTGCCGGCGAGCATGCGCATCACCTCGTCGCGGGCGAACCAGCGGCAATCCTCCAGCTCGCTCAGATCCGGGTCCACCGCCGCGCTTTCGGCTTCGGCGATGCAGCCGATCATCAGCGAGTGGGGAAATGGCCATGGCTGGCTGGCGCAATAGCGCACGCGGCCAATGCGAACGCCCGATTCCTCCAGGGTTTCGCGGCGCACCGCCCGCTCGATCGTCTCGCCCGGCTCGATGAAGCCGGCGAGGCAGGAATACATGCCGGGCGCGAAGTGCGGGCTGCGCCCGAGCAGGCACCGCTCGCCCCGCACCGCCAGCATGATGACCACCGGGTCGGTCCGCGGGAAGTTTTCGCGCCCGCAGCGCGGGCAGCTCCGCCGGTAGCCGCCGGCGCGCATCGTCGTCCCGCCGCCGCAACGTCCGCAATAGCGGTGTGTCTCGTGCCAGGCGAGGAGGGCCGCCCCCTGCGCCAGCGCGCCCAGGTCGGGCGCGTCGAGAAGCCCCTGGATGTAGATGGAGCGAAAGTCGATGGCCTTGATGCCCTCGGGAAGCGACTCCCTGTCGTGGTCGTGGGGAGCGGCCAGCACCGGGCCGCCCTCGGTGTGGCCAAGCAGCACCGCCTCGTCCATGCGCGCCGACAGGCCGGCTGCCTCGGCAGGCGAGAAATAGGCGTCGAAGGCGCCCTGTCCCGTCTTCAGGCACAGCCGCCCCTCGCGCATCAGCATCAGCCGCGCTCCGGGGGCGGCCAGCGCCTGCTCGGCGGCATCGTCGCCGCGCTTCTCCGATTGCGGGTCGATGCGGTTGCCGGCAAACGCGATCTGCGCCTGCATCTGCGGCCCGCTACCCGGCCATGTCGAATCCATGTGCCCTCATCCTCAGCCGGCGTCTTCCTCCAGCCGGCTGCGTATCTGCGCGGCCACCTTGTGGAGGTCTTCCCTGCGATAGGGCTCGCGCATGCCATGGCCCCACACCGGGCCGGGCCAGCCGGGATCGCCCTCGCTGCGGGCAATCACATGCACGTGAAGCTGCCGCACCACATTGCCGAGCGTGGCGCAGTTGATCTTGGTGCAGCCCGTCATCTCCTTCAGCGCCTTGGCCACCAGATTGGTCTCGAAGCTCAGCATCGCCTGGTCGAGCGGCGTGAGATCGTGCACCTCCTCCGCGCCCGGCCGTTGCGGCACCAGCAAGAGCCAGGGCCAGCGCCGGTCGTCCCGGATGCGCAGCTCGCAAAGGCCCAGCCACGCGACAGGCAGGCTTTCCTCCTCCAGCCGCGGATCGAGCTCGAATCCTCCCTTCCCACCCGGCAGCAATGGCGTTTCCCTCCCTTTTTCCCGGAAGGCTAGAGTGCGCGCGTTTCCGCTGCAAGCCTTTCCTTTGTCGCCGATTGCCCTTGCATTTGCCGGCACGATTGACGATATGGGGCGCGGGAGGTTGGTGGTGGACGCGCCACTCGCCAACCGGGTCAGGTCCGGAAGGAAGCAGCCCTAACGAGCTTCGGCACGGGTCACCGTGCCAGCCTCCCACCTTTTCCCCGCTCGACCCATTGACGCGGCCACGCCTCGAAGGGGAAACTCGGGGTGCTGCGGAGCCTTTCCTTCCGCAAATGCCATCACGGGAGCGCGACGAGCCGATGAACGACGCCGGGCAGATGGACAAGACCAGTGCCGGCGCCTACCGGGTTCTGGCCCGCAAGTACCGGCCGCGCGATTTCTCCGCGCTTATCGGCCAGGAGCCGATGGTGCGCACCCTGACCAACGCCTTCGCCGCCGGCCGCATTGCCCAGGCGTGGATGCTGACGGGCGTGCGCGGCGTCGGCAAGACCACGACGGCGCGCATTCTGGCGCGCGCACTCAACTACAAGACCGCCACGGTCGACGCGCCCTCGATCCATCTGGAAGAGATGGGCGAGCATTGCGAGGCGATCCTGGAAGGGCGCCATGTCGACGTGATCGAGATGGACGCTGCCTCCCACACGGGCATCGACGACATCCGCGAGATCATCGACCAGGTGCGTTATGCTCCCGTCGCGGCGCGTTACAAGGTCTATATCATCGACGAGGTTCACATGCTCTCCAACCAGGCCTTCAACGGCCTGTTGAAGACGCTGGAGGAGCCGCCGCCGCATGTGAAGTTCATCTTCGCCACCACCGAGATCCGCAAGGTTCCGATCACCATTCTGTCGCGGTGCCAGCGCTTCGACCTGCGCCGCATCGATGCGGCGCTCATCAAGGCCGACCTGGCGCGCATTGCCGGGCTCGAAGGGGTGGAGGCGGAGGACGAAGCGCTGGCGATGATCGCGCGCGCCGCAGAAGGCTCGATGCGCGATGCCCAGTCGATTTTCGACCAGGCGATTGCCCATTCGGCGGGCAGGGTAACGGCCGCGACGGTGCGCGACATGCTGGGCCTTGCCGACCGGGCGCGCATCATCGACCTGTTCGAGCATCTGATGAAGGGTGACGTGGCGGCGGCGCTGGCCGAGTTCCGCGCCCAGTACGACACGGGCGCCGACCCGGCAACCGTGCTTGCCGACCTGGCGGAGTTCAACCATCTGGTCACGCGGCTGCGTTTCGTGCCCGAGGCCGCGGAGGACGCCGCCCTTTCGCAGGCCGAGCGCGAGCGCGGACGGGAGTTCGCCGCTGCGCTTTCCGTGCGTGTGCTCTCGCGCGCGTGGCAGATGCTGCTCAAGGGCATTCAGGAGGTGCAATCCGCCGCCCGCCCCGTGGCAGCGGGAGAAATGGTGCTGATCCGCATCGCCCATGCCGCCCACCTGCCCACCCTCGACGAGGCGCTGAAAGCGCTGGAGGATCTGCCGGCAGGCACATCCACGCCCCCGGCAGCAGGGGCAAGGCCGGCTTCCCTTCCGCCGGGCGGCGGGGCGCGCGCCGTCGCCGCCGCTTCCGTTCCGGCAGCCGTCGGCAGCGGACAGACCATGCGGCTTCTGCGCGAGGCGACCCTTGAGGAGACGGATCCCGCTCCTGCCGCTCGGGAGGTGCCGGCGGCGGAGGCCGTCGCGCTCACCGGTCTTGCCGACATCGCCTCTCTGGCCGAGACCCACCGGGACCTGGCCTTCAAGGTGCAGTTGAAGCGCTGCGTGCGGCTGGTGCGCATCGAGCCCGGTCGCCTGACCGTCAACCTGACGCCGGATGCGCCGAAGACCCTTCTGGGCGATCTGAACAACCGCCTGCAGAACTGGACGGGCCGGCGCTGGGTGGTTTCCCTCTCGCATGAGGAGGGCGGCAAGACGCTGGCGGAGGAAGAACAGGGCCGCCGCGAATCGGCACTTGCCGATGCGCGCACCGATCCCACGGTGGCGGCAATTCTAAGAAGCTTTCCCGGCGCGCGCATCCTCGATGTGCGCATTCCCGACGTGGCGGCCGGGGAGCCGGCGGCCGGCGAGCCGCTGCCGCCCGAGCCGGACGCCGAAGACGACGATGACATCTAAGCGCGATTGGAGAAGAAGATGCGCGACCTCATGGGCATGATGAGCAAGGCCAAGGAAATGCAGGCCAAATTCCAGGCCATGCAGGAGGAGATCGCCAATATGGAGGCGGAAGGCCAGTCCGGCGGCGGCATCGTGAAGGTCACGCTTTCCGGCCGCTTCGAGATGAAGAAGCTTCACATCGACCCCTCGCTCTTCAAGGAGGACGAGGTGGAGATTCTGGAGGATCTGATTCTGGCCGCCCACAACGATGCCAAGGCCAAGGTGGAAGCGGAAATGCAGAAGAAGACCCAGGAGATGACGGCCGGCCTGCCCATCCCGCCGGGCATGAAGCTGCCGTTCTGAAGGCGGCCGTCAAGGGATGATGCGAGCGGCAGGCGGTGAACCGATGGGAGATTGACGGGATCGAGCCTTTCCGGAACCTCCCATTCACCATTCACCATTCACCATTCACCATTCACCATTCACCATTCACCGCCTGTTGCCATGTCCAAGCGAATTGCCGGCCCCGAGATCGAACGCCTGATACAGCTCCTGGCCAAGGTGCCGGGACTGGGGCCGCGCTCGGCCAGGCGGGCCGCGCTGCATCTCATCAAGAAGAAGGAGCTGCTTCTCGCGCCGCTGTCGGCGGCGCTGGCCGAGGCGCTGGAAAAGGTCAGGGTGTGCTCCGTCTGCGGCAATGTGGACACCGCAGACCCCTGCACCATCTGCACCGACCCGCGCCGGGAGCAGGCCACGCTGATCGTGGTCGAGGACGTGGCGGATCTGTGGGCGCTGGAGCGGGCCGGCGCGATGAACGTGCGCTATCATGTGCTGGGCGGCACCCTGTCGCCTCTCGACGGCATCGGGCCTGACGACCTCAACATTGCCGGGCTGGTGGCCCGCGTGGCAGAAGGCGGCGTCGCCGAGATCGTGCTGGCCGTCAACGCCACCGTGGAGGGCCAGACGACGGCGCACTACATCATCGACCGGCTGGCCGGCCTGGAGGTGAAGGTCACCCGCCTGGCCCATGGCGTGCCGGTTGGCGGCGAGCTCGACTATCTCGACGAGGGCACGCTCGCCGCGGCGCTGAAGTCGCGAACGGCGTTCTGAGATGGGAGGAATGTTTCGTCTCACGGAAAGACAGTCGCGCCGGCCCCTGCCGGCGATCCTCGGCGCCGGCATTCTTCTGCTCGCCGCGCTCCTGGCATCCCCTGCCGCCATGGCGCAGAATGTGGACCGACTCTTTGCCCGGTGGCTCGCGGGCGACCTGTGGAAGGAGGCGCAGGCGCGGGGCATCTCCGCAGCCACCTTCAATGCCGCGCTGGGAGGCGTGAAGCCCAATCTGGAACTGCCGGACCTCGTGCTGCCGGGCGAGAGCGCGCCGCGTGGCGGCGTCCAGCATCAGGCCGAGTTCCGCGCGCCCGCCGCCTATTTCCGGCACGTCGAGGGCGTGGTTGCCGGCGGGCGGCGGTTGGCCCGGCGCCACGCCGCCACCCTCGCCGCGGTCGAGAGGCGCTATGGCGTGCCGCGCGGCATCGTGCTGGCGATCTGGGGCCGCGAATCGGGCTTCGGCAGCGCCAGCATCCCGCACGATGCCTTCGAGGTGCTGGCCACCAAGGCCTTTCTTTCCACGCGCAAGGCGATGTTCCGGGAGGAGGTGCTGGCGGCGCTGGAGATGGTGGAAAGGCGCGGGGTGCGGCCCGAGACCATGCGTTCGTCCTGGGCCGGCGCGCTGGGCCAGCCGCAGTTTCTGCCCACCTCCTATCTCAGATACGCCGTGGATTTCGACGGCGACGACCGCGCCGACATCTGGAACTCGGTGCCCGACACGCTCGCCTCCATCGCCAACTATCTGGCAAGCCATGGCTGGCTTGCCGGGCGCGATTGGGGCTTCGAGGTGATTGTGCCGCCCGGGGTCTCCTGCACGCTGGAAGGGCCGGACCAGGGCCGGCCCATCGCTGACTGGGCGGCGATGGGCGTCGTCCGCATGGGCGGCAGGGCTTTCCCTGTCCATGAGCTGCGGGGCGAGGGCTATCTGATGATGCCGGCCGGCCGGCGCGGCCCCGCTTTCCTCGTCACGCCGAATTTCTACCGCCTCAAGGATTACAACGAGAGCGATCTCTACGCCCTCTTCGTCGGTCACGCGGCCGACCGCATCATGTATGGCGACATCGTCTTCGCCGCGCCCTGGCAGCCGGTCGACCGGCTGAGCCGCGCCGACATCGCCACCTTGCAGCGCGCGCTGCAGGCCCGTGGCCACGATGTCGGCGGCGCCGACGGGCTTGCCGGCTTCAAGACGCGCCGCTCCATCGGCCGCTGGCAGGAGCAGGCTGGCCGGCCTGCCACGTGCTTTCCCGATGAAGACCTCGTGCGAGACTTGCGCTAAGCTGCCGTGGCCGAGGCCCGGTGGGGCGGCCGGAAACGCTTCAGGCGCGATCAGCCACAGCATTTTGCAGCCAGATGGAATCATCTGGCGTCGCACAAATGCGGCAAAAACAAAGAGATGAACCGGATCAGCGTTTCATTGAAACGATGAACCGGTCTAGAAGAGGGGATTGTTCCGTGAAGGTCTTCAAATCGTCCGCCGGCATCGCCGCAGCCCTTGCGGGCGCCATTCTCGCCGCCTGCACCGTCGTCGTGGAGGAAGGGGTCGGTTCCTATCCTCCGCCGCGTCCGCAGGTCTGCACCCAGGAATATGCGCCGGTCTGCGCCCGCCGCGGCGAGCGCCAGCGCACCTTCTCCAACGCCTGCCGCGCACAGGCGGAGGGCTACCGCCCGGTCTATTCCGGTGCCTGCCGGCCGCAGTCGAGCAGGCCGCAGCGTCCGCAGGCCTGCACGCGGGAATACAACCCCGTCTGTGCCCGTCGCGGCAGCCGCTTCCGCACCTTCCCCAATGCATGCGAGGCCCGCGCCGCGGACCATCGCATCGTCAAGCCCGGGGCGTGCTGAAGCGGCAGGGCGATGGACGACCGGGTGCTGAGGCGGGCGGAAGGGCAGGCTGCCCGCCGGCCTCAATCCCCCATCTTCAGGGCCTGGATGAAGGCTTCCTGCGGGATCTCCACCTTGCCGAACTGTCGCATGCGCTTCTTGCCTTCCTTCTGTTTTTCCAGAAGCTTGCGCTTGCGCGTCACGTCACCGCCATAACACTTGGCCGTCACGTCCTTCCTCAGCGCGCGGATGGTCTCGCGGGCGATGATGCGCCCACCGATGGCCGCCTGAATGGGAATCTGGAACATGTGCTGGGGGATGAGGTCCTTCAGCTTCTCGCACATGGCGCGGCCGCGCCGCTCGGCCTGGGAGCGGTGCACGAGCATCGACAGCGCGTCCACCGGCTCGCCGTTGACGAGGATCTGCATCTTCACCAGATCGCCCTCGCGATAGTCGGTGAGCTGGTAGTCAAAGGAGGCATAGCCGCGGCTGATCGACTTCAGCTTGTCGTAGAAATCGAACACCACCTCGTTGAGCGGCAGGTCGTAGACCAGCATGGCACGGTTGCCGGCATAGGAGAGATCCACCTGAATGCCGCGCCGCTCCTGACACAGTTTCAGGATGGCGCCCAGATGTTCGTCCGGCGTCAGGATGGTGGCGCGGATCCAGGGTTCCTCCACGGCAGCGATCTTCACCGGGTCCGGCATGTCCGCCGGGTTGTGGAGCTCCACCGTGCGGCCGTCGGTCAGCTGCATGCGGTAGACCACGGACGGCGCGGTGGCGATGAGATCGAGGTCGAACTCCCTGGCCAGCCGCTCCTGGATGATTTCCAGGTGCAGAAGCCCCAGAAACCCGCAGCGGAAGCCGAAACCGAGGGCGGCGGAGGTTTCCATCTCGTAGGAGAAGCTGGCATCGTTGAGCCGCAGCTTGCCCACCGCCGCGCGCAGGTCCTCGAAATCGGCGGCATCCACGGGGAAGAGGCCGCAGAAGACCACCGGCTGCGCCGGCTTGAAGCCCGGCAGCGGCCTGGCGGTGGGCCGCTTGTCCTCGGTGATGGTGTCGCCCACGCGTGTATCGGCCACTTCCTTGATCGAAGCGGTGATGAAGCCGATCTCGCCCGGGCCCAGGGACTCGACCATCACCATCTTCGGGGTGATGACGCCGATGCGGTCGATCTGATACTTCGCGCCCGTTCCCATCATGCGGATGGTCTGGCCCTTCGTCATCACGCCGTCGATGATGCGCACGAGGACGATGACGCCGAGATAGGCGTCGTACCAGGAATCGACCAGAAGGGCCTTCAGGGGGGCCGTCGCGTCGCCCTCCCTGGGGGGCGGCAGGCGATGGACGATGGCCTCCAGCACATCCTCGACGCCCTGGCCGGTCTTGGCGGAGATTTCCAGCGCGTCGGCGGCGTCCAGCCCGATGACGTCCTCGATCTGCTGCTTGATGCGCTCGGGCTCTGCCGCCGGCAGGTCCACCTTGTTGAGCACGGGCACGATCTCGTGGTCGTTGTCGAGCGCCTGATAGACATTGGCCAGCGTCTGCGCCTCCACCCCCTGGCTCGCATCGACCACCAGGAGCGAGCCTTCGCAGGCGGCCAGCGACCGCGAGACCTCATAGGCGAAGTCCACATGGCCCGGCGTATCGATCAGGTTCAGCACATAGTGCTGGCCGTCCCGGGCGTCGTATTCCAGGCGAACCGTGTTCGCCTTGATGGTGATGCCGCGCTCGCGCTCGATATCCATGGCGTCGAGCACCTGCTCCTTCATCTCGCGCTCCTCCAGGCTGCCGGTCATCTGGATGAGCCGGTCTGCGAGCGTCGACTTGCCGTGGTCGATGTGCGCGACGATGGAGAAGTTGCGGATGCGGGAAATGGGCGTCTCGGTCATGAAGGCGCGTATAGAGCAAATGCGGCTGCGAAGGGAAGGTGTGATTTTCGCCCCGCCGTGCGGGCCTTGCCTATTGGCGCTGCTTGTCGCTCTCGGCCCGCTCCTCCCGCGCCCACTTCAGGGTCTTGTAGTCGAAGCCGAAGGCGAGCGTCGGCTTGACGATCTGGAAATAGGGCGAAAGGTCGAAATCACGCGGCGTGTACAGCGAATGGTGGCGGATCTGCAGGATCTCCTGCCGGGAGTAGGTGGATTCGGCCGATGCCTCGCCCGGCTCGCGCACCACGCGCGGCAGGATGGGATAGGAGATCGACTGGAAGGCCTGGGCGATCAGCGACGAGCAGATGGCCCGCGTCGGATCGCCGGAGCCCAGCGCGATCATGCGCCGCCGCCAGCGCACGGGCACGGGCGGCGTGGGCAGGAAATAGCGCAACAGGTCGATGATGTTGCGCATGTCGTATTTCAGCCCCAGCCGCTCCACCATGAAGGCGATGACGGCGTCCCGGTCCTCCGGCGTCAGCCCACTCGGCCGGCAGATGCGCGTGTTGTAGGTGCGGTACTTGGACAGCGGGACGGCCACGCAGCCCTCGCCCAGATTGACCTCGATCAGGCGCGGCCGTTCGCCGCCATCGGCGGGCTCGGGCAGCACATCGCCAACGAAGAGCGCCGCATGGCTCCACGTCGACTGGGTCAGATACTTGATCGCCGCCGAGATATGCTGGTTGCCCTCGACAAGCAGGATGTCACCGGGCTGCAGGGTGCGGTGGAGCGTTTCCGGGTCGGAAGGCGTGTAGGGCTGGTAACCCGAGGACTCGCGCTGCAGGCGCCGGGCAAGGAAGCGTCCGAAGCGATCGAGCAGGCTGTTGACGGCTTGGCTCATGCCCTTTCCGCGCAATGGGCCGCGGCGCAAGTCGCAGCGCCGCAGCCTTCCTCACACCCTGTGCCTGCCGGCGGTGCACGAAACGGCGCCTACTCCGCCTCGTCGGCGGGGCCGGCATTGAGCTGGGCGTATTTTGCCTCGCCCAGGGTCTTCAGAAGCTCGAGCTGGGTTTCCAGAAAGTCGATGTGGCCCTCCTCGTCGGCCAGAAGCTCCTCGAAAAGCTTCATGGAGACATAGTCGCCCTGCTTGTAGCAGACGTCGCGGGACTCCTTGTAGGACGCGCGCGCGTCATACTCGCCGGCGAGATCGGCTTCCAGCACTTCCTTCACGTTCTGGCCGATGCGCAGCGGCGCCACGGTCTGCAGGTTGGGGTGTCCTTCGAGGAAGATGATGCGCTCCACCAGCTTGTCGGCGTGGTGCATCTCCTCGATGGATTCGGCCCGCTCCTTGCGGGCGAGCTTGGTGTAGCCCCAATCCTCCAGCAGACGGTAGTGAAGCCAGTACTGGTTCACCGCACCGAGCTCGAGGAACAGCGCTTCGTTAAGCCGCTCGATAACCTTTTTGTCGCCTTTCACTGAATCTGCTCCCGAATTTCTCGCGCAGCGCGCGCACACGGTCCAAATATGTCACGATCTCCGCATCGCCGCCATGGGTATCGCGGTGATACTCTTCGGTGACTCGAATGATCGTTTCCACCACATTTGGAAAGCAGCCGCAACAGCGACCACGCTTGGCCATCGCGTGATAAACCTTCGCGGGAACGATGAGCTGCCAGGGATCCTCGTCGAGCATCGAGACGATGGTTTCCTCGATCTCCTTCTGCGTGATGAGGTTGCAATGACAGACGAGCATGGCTTCCGCGCTGGTCTCCAGGAGCAAACCGAAACCGCGGCCCTTTGTCCGGTCTTGAAGCTGTAGCGGGAAAATGCCATCGGCGGGCACCGACCCGGGCGGGGAGCGCGCCCCGTTGTCGGCTTCCGGCCGGCATGGCGTTCTCCGATGCAGCGGGTTCAAGGCCCGGAGATCAAAGGAACGCATCCTTCGGATGGCGGCATAAAAACCTGTCTTGCGGGGCGCTGTCAACATAAACCTGACTGCACATGTCATGCTTGGACGCGCAGGGGCGGAAATGTCGCAACGCGCCAGCGCGCTTTCACGGCGAAGTGAGCGCGGCGCGAGTGCCATGGCATTGATTTGCCGGCGGCCCGTGCCCAATCTGCGACACAAGCATCGACGGGAAAGGACATCGCCTTGCCGACACGAATCTTCGCCGCCATCCTGTTTGTGGTTGCCGCCGTCTCGGCGCGGGCCGGGGAGGTCGATCCCGCCGATTGGCACAAGGTTGTGGAGAAGGCCCGGGGCCAGACGGTCTATTTCAACGCCTGGGGCGGGTCGGAGAACATCAACGCCTATATCGAATGGGCAGCGGGCGAGCTTGAGCGTCGCCATGGTGTGCGGCTGGTTCATGTGAAGCTCGATGATACGGCCAAGGCCGTGGCCACGGTGGTGGCGGAGAAGGCGGCCGGGCGCGACACGGGCGGCGCGGTGGACCTCGTCTGGATCAACGGCGAGAACTTCGCCGCCATGAAGCGGCGCGGCCTTCTGTTCGCGCCGGGCTGGGCGCAGGCGCTGCCCAACTGGCGCCATGTCGATCACGAGAACAAGCCGACGATTCTTACCGATTTCACCATCCCGGTGGACGGGCTGGCGAGCCCCTGGGGCATGGCGAAGCTGGTCTTCTTCTACGATTCGGCGCGCGTGGAGAAGAATGCGCTGCCCGACAGCGCCGAGGCGCTGCTGCGATGGGCCGAGGCGCATCCGGGGCGGTTCTCCTATCCCCGACCGCCGGATTTCATCGGTTCGTCCTTCCTCAAGCAGGTGCTCACGGAGAAGGTGGAAGACGCCTCCGTTCTCCTGAAGCCCGTGGTGGAGGAGGATTTCCAGGCGGTAACCGCGCCGCTGTTTGCCTATCTCGACGCGCTGCACCCGGTCGCCTGGCGGTCCGGCCGCATCTTTCCCCGGAACTATCCGGCCATGAAGCAGCTGCTGGCCGACGGCGAGCTCGACATCATCTTCGCCTTCAATCCCGCGGAGGCTTCGAGCGCCATCGCCAATGGCGAGCTGCCGGACACCGTGCGCTCCTTCACCTTCCCCGCCGGCACGCTGGCCAACACGCATTTTGTCGCCATCCCCTACAATGCCTCCGCCAAGGCCGGAGCACTGGTGACGGCGAATTTCCTTCTGTCGCCCGAGGCCCAGGCGCGCAAGCAGGACCCCGCCGTGTGGGGAGATCCCACCGTGCTGGCGATGGACAAGCTCGGGCCGCAGGACCGCGCGCGCTTTGCCGCGCTTGAGCTGGGGCCCGCCACGCTGGCGCCGGAGGAGCTTGGCCCCGCACTGCCCGAGCCGCATCCAAGCTGGATGGAGCGCATCGAGGAGGAGTGGAAGCGGCGCTACACGGCGGAGAATTGAGCGGCGCGCGAATCTGCGGGGCCTGCCCATGCTGACACGCCTCGGCCCGCTCCTCACCGTGGTCTTGCTGACCGGGCCGGTCGCCTTCGGCCTGGCCGGGACCGTCCTTCCCGCCTTCGGCTTTCTGCCTGCGCTGGGCGGCACCACGTTGACGCTCGATCATCTGCGCGCGCTCCTGGCGCAGCCGGCGATCTGGACGTCGGCGGCCATCAGCCTGGCAACGGGTCTTGCCTCGACCCTCCTGTCGATTGCCATCGTCATGCTGTTCGTGGCGGGCTGGGCGGGCACGCGGCTGTTTGCGCGTCTGCAGCATCTCGTCTCGCCGCTGCTTTCGCTGCCGCATGCCGCGGCCGCCTTTGCACTGGCCTTCCTCATCGCGCCTTCGGGCATGCTGGCCCGTCTGGCCTCGCCATGGCTGACGGGCTGGCAGCGCCCGCCGGACCTGTTGATCGTGCACGATCCGATGGGGCTTTCCATGATGGCGGGGCTCGTGGCCAAGGAGGTGCCGTTCCTGCTTCTCATGGTGCTTGCCGCCCTGCCGCAGGTGCCGCTCGCCCAGACGCGCATGCTCGCCGCGTCCATGGGCTACGGGCGGGTGGCCGGTTTCCTCGGTGGCCTGTGGCCGGCGGTCTACCGGCAGATTCGGCTGCCGGTCTTCGCCGTCATCGCCTTCGCCACCTCGGTGGTCGACGTGGCCGTGATCCTGGGGCCGACGCGGCCGGCGCCGCTTGCCGTGCGGCTGGTCGAGTGGATGAACGATCCCAATCTCGCCATGCGTCATCTCGCCTCGGCCGGTGCGCTCTTGCAGCTCGCCGTCACCGCGCTCGCCCTTGCCCTTTGGGTGGGGCTGGAGCGGGCAGGGCGGGCCCTGTGCATCCTGGCCGTGGAAGGCGGCCTGCGCATGCGGCGCGATGCCGCCGTGCGCGGCATGGCGCTCGGCGCGATGGTGCTTTCCGCCGGTGCCGTCTTCGCCGGGCTCGCCACGCTGGCGCTTTGGTCCTTTGCCGGGCTCTGGCAGTTTCCCGACGCCTTGCCTGCGACCTTCACGCTGAAGAGCTGGATCCGCGTTCTGCCGCGCATCGCCGATCCCCTGCTGACGACGCTTGCCGCCGGGTTTCTATCCACCCTCATCGCCGGGCTGCTTTCCGTCTTGTGCCTGATGCGCGAGGAGGAAACGGGGCGCCGGCCGGGGCCGGCCCTGATGCTGCTTTACCTGCCGCTTCTGGTGCCGCAGGTGGCCTTCGTCTTCGGGCTCCAGCTTTTTCTCATCTACACGGGAACGCTTGCCACCATGCCCGCGCTGGTGCTCTCGCACCTCGTTTTCGTCATGCCCTATGCCTATCTGGCGCTCAAGGATCCCTGGCATGCCTTCGACCGGCGCTTCGATCGGCTGGCGGCGGGCTTCGGCAAGCAGCGGTGGCAGCGGCTGTTCCTGGTCCGCCTGCCGATGATGACGCGCGCCATCCTCACCATGGGCGCCATCGGCTTTGCCGTGTCCGTTGGGCTTTATCTGCCTACGGTGCTCGTCGGCGCGGGCCGGCTTACCACCATCACCTCCGAGGCGGTGGCGCTGGCCTCCGGCGGCGACAGGCGCGTCGTCGGCGTCTATGCCTTCTGGCAGATGCTTCTGCCGATGCTGGGCTTTGCCGTTGCCACCCTCGTGCCGGCGCTGATATTCCGGCGCTTCCGCGACATGCAGGTGTGAGAGAGACACATTGAGGATGGAAGGGCTTTTCCTCGACGGAGTGCGGATCGCGCTTGGCGGGCGCCTGCTCGTCTCGCTCACCCGCCATGTGCCGCCCGGTGCCGTGCTTACCGTGATGGGGCCTTCGGGGGCGGGCAAGTCCAGCCTTCTTGCCTATCTCGGCGGTTTTCTCGACCCTGCCTTCACGGCGTGCGGACGGGCGCTGGTGGACGGCGTGGAGATCACGGCGCTGCCGGCGGAGGAACGGCATGTGGGCATCCTCTTCCAGGATCCCCTGCTCTTTCCGCACATGAGTGTCGCCGGCAACCTGATGTTCGCTCTGCCCGAAAGCGTGAAGGGCCGGGCCGAGCGCCGGCGCCGCGCCGAAGCGGCACTGTGCGGCGTCGGCATGGCCGGCCTGGGCGGGCGCGACCCCGCCACGCTTTCGGGCGGCCAGAAGGCGCGGGTGGCGCTGGCCCGGGTGCTGGTCTCCGAGCCGCGCATGCTGCTTCTCGATGAACCCTTCTCCAAGCTCGACACGCAGCTGCGCCAGCAGATGCGCCAGCTTGTCTTTTCCAAGGCGCGCGAGAGCGGATTGCCGGTCCTGCTCGTCACCCACGACATGGCGGATGCCCGTGCCGCCGGCGGCGAGATCGTGAAGATCGGCGCATGAGCGCGCGCCCGCTTCCTTCGCTGCCCGTCTGCGCCGTGCTGCCGGCGCTGCGCGCCGCGCTCGAAACGCAAGGCCGGGCCGTTCTTGTGGCGCCGCCCGGCGCCGGCAAGACGACGCTGGTGCCGCTCGCCCTGCTCGACGAGGCATGGAGCGCGGGCGGGCGCATCGTGCTTCTGGAGCCCAGAAGGCTTGCCGCGCGGGCGGCCGCGCGGCGCATGGCCGCGCTCATCGGCGAGGAGCCGGGCGGCACGGTGGGCTATGCCATGCGCATGGAGCGCAAGGTCTCGTCGCGCACGCGCATCCTCGTCGTCACCGAGGGCGTCCTGGCCCGCATGATCGTCGACGATCCGGGGCTCGAAGGCGTCTCGGCGCTGATCTTCGACGAGTTTCACGAGCGCTCTCTCGATGGCGATTTCGCCTTGGCGCTGGCCATCGACGTGAAGGGCGCGCTGCGGCCGGACCTGCGCCTTCTCGTCATGTCGGCCACCCTCGACGGCGCGCGCGTGGCGGGGCTCGTCGGCAATGCCCCGGTGCTCGAAAGCCAGGGGCGCAGCTTTCCCGTCGACATCCGCCATGTGGAAAGGCCGCCCGATCAGCCGGTGGAAGAGGCCGTGGCGGCTGCGGTGCGCGGGCTGGTGGCGGAGGGGGCCGGCGGCGTGCTCGCCTTCCTGCCGGGCCAGCGCGAGATCGCGCGCACGCAGCAGGCGCTCGAGGGCCGCCTGCCCGGCGACATCGACCTCGTGGTCCTTCACGGCGGCCTCGAAGGGCGCGCGCAGGATGCCGCCATCCGCCCGGCGCAGCAAGGGCGTCGCAAGGTGGTTCTGGCAACCGCCATCGCCGAGACATCCGTCACCATCGACGGCGTTACGGCTGTGGTGGACAGCGGGCTTGCGCGGCTGCCCCGATACGAGCCGGACACCGGGCTCACGCGGCTTGAGACGGTGCGCGTCTCGCGCGCCTCGGCGCAGCAAAGGGCAGGCCGCGCCGGGCGCACCGCACCCGGTGTGGCGGTGCGGCTGTGGCGCAGGGAGCAGACGGCGGCGCTGCCGGCCTTCACCCCGCCGGAAATCCTGGAGGCGGACCTTTCCGGTCTTCTCCTCGATTGCGCCGCGTTCGGGGTCACCGATCCGGCAAGCCTTGCGTTTCTCGACCCGCCGCCGCAGGCCGCGCTCGACGAGGCGCGCGCGCTCCTGCGCACGCTGGGCGCGCTGGACGATGCCGGCCGACTGACCGAGGAGGGCAGGGCGATGCGTCGCCTGGCCCTGCCGGTGCGGCTGGCGCACATGGTCACGGTCGCGGCACGCCATGGCCGGGCGCTGGCGGCGGCCAGGCTGGCCGTTGTCCTGTCGGAGCGCGGGCTGGGCGGGCCGGGCGTCGATCTCGACGAGCGGCTTTCGCGCTTCGCCTCGGAGCGCGGCCCCCGCGCGAAGGCTGCGCACAGTCTGGCCGAAAGGCTGGCGCGGCAGGCCGGCGGCGAGAGCGCGCAGGACGGCGCGGCAACCGCCGGGCCGCTGCTGCTGCATGCCTGGCCGGATCGCGTGGCAAAGGCGCGCGGCGCCCCGGGGCGCTTCCTGCTTGCCAATGGGCGCGGCGGAGAGATCGACCCTGCCGAGCGGCTGGTTCGCGAGCCCTTTCTGGTGGTGGCGGATTTGCAGGGCCGCGCGCGCAATGCCCGCATCGCAGCGGCAGCGGCGGTGCGCGAGGAGGAGGTGCTGGCTGGCCTCGGCCACCGCATCGAGACCCGGGTGGAAACCCTGTTCGACCGCGAAAGGGGCGCGGTGCGCCAGCGCGAGGTGCGGCGGCTCGGGGCCATCCTGCTTGGCGAGCAGGCTTTGCCGGCGCCCCGGGGTGCGGCGGCGGACCGGGCGGTCCTCGATGCGGTGCGCGCGCACGGCCTTGCCATCCTGCCCTGGAGCCGCGAGGCGGAGCAGTTGCGGGCCCGGCTTGCCTTTCTGCATGTCAGGCAGGGGGCGCCGTGGCCGGACGTCGGGGACGCGGCGCTGACCGCGCGGCTGGAGGAATGGCTTTTGCCCTTTCTGAAGGGCGAGGCGGCACTCTCCGCAATTTCGGGGCGCGCCCTGGCCGACGGGCTGATGACGCTCGTTCCCTTCGCGTTGCAGCGCCGCGTGGACAGCGAAGCACCCAGCCACTTCACCGCACCGACAGGCAGCCGGCTTCCCATCCGCTACGAGAATGGCGAGGCGGTGCTGGCCGTGCGCGTGCAGGAGCTTTTCGGCCTGACCGAGCATCCCTCGGCGGGCGGTGTCCCGCTCACGCTGGAGCTTTTGTCGCCGGCCCACCGCCCGCTGCAGAAGACGCAGGATCTGCCGGGCTTCTGGCGCGGTTCCTGGGCGGACGTGCGTGCCGAGATGCGCGGGCGCTATCCCAAACACGTCTGGCCGGAAGACCCCGCCCGCGCCGCGCCCACGCGGCGGGCAAAGTCCCGCTCGGGTTGACGGCGGGCGCTGCGGTGGCAGGTGGCATCGCGGCGCTCAAATAACGCTTGGCCATCGACGATCTCCAGCCCATAAAGGCGCCGATGCTGGACGACCTGAGAACACCCGACACCCGCCAGGGCCGCAGCCTGAGGCTCAACACGCTGATCCGGCTGAGATGGCTTGCCATCGTCGGCCAGAGTGCCGCGGTGCTTGCCGTCGCCTTCTGGATGGGCTTTCCGCTGCCCGTCGGCCCCTGCTTCGTGCTGATAGCGGCTTCCGCCTGGCTCAACCTGTATCTCACCTTCCGCTATCCCGCCTCGCAGCTTCTGCCGCCCATGGCCGCCCTTGCCATCCTGACCTTCGATGCGCTGCAGCTTGCGGGGCTCCTGTTCCTCACCGGCGGGCTCACCAACCCCTTCTCGCTGCTGATGACGGTGCCGGTGGTCATTTCCGCCACCTCGCTGCCGCTCCTGTGGACCAGCCTTCTCGGGCTGCTCGTGGTCGGGCTGACGAGCCTGCTCGCCGTCTTCCACATGCCCCTTCCGTGGTATCCGGGCACCGAGCTTGCCATGCCGTTCCTCTACGTTGCCGGCATGTGGATCGCCGTCGTCTCGTCCATCGCCTTCACCGGCATCTATGCCTATCGCGTGGCGGAGGAAGCACGTCTTCTGGCCAATGCGCTGACCGCCACGGAGCTCGTGCTGCAGCGCGAGCAGCACATCTCCGCGCTCGACGGGCTGGCCGCGGCGGCAGCCCACGAGCTGGGCACGCCGCTGGCGACCATCGCGCTCGTGGCGCGCGAGATGGAGAAGGCGCTGGGCGACGACCCGCGCTTCCAGGAGGACGTGACGCTGCTGCGCACCCAGAGCGAGCGCTGCCGGGAAATCCTGAAACAGCTCACCAGCCTTTCCTCGGCGGGCGAGGCCCATATGGCCCGGCTGCCGCTTACCTCGCTGATCGAGGAGACGGCCGCCCCGCACCGCGATTTCGGCATCGAGATCCGGCTGGAGCCGGGCGGGACGGAGGGGCCGGAGCCGGTGGGCCGTCGCAATCCCGGCGTTCTCTACGGTCTCGGCAATCTGATGGAAAACGCCGTCGATTTCGCGCGCGAGGTGGTGACGGTGAAATGGTGGTGGGATGCCGACACCGTGCGAATCACCATCACCGACGACGGGCCGGGCTTTCCTGCCGACATCATCGACCGCATCGGCGAGCCCTACATGTCGCGCCGCCCGGCGGGCAGCGCCGGCGGCGGGCTCGGGCTGGGGCTGTTCATCGCCAAGACGCTTCTCGAGCGCTCCGGCGCCACCATCGCCTTTGCCAATGCGGGCGGCGAGGGGAAGGGCGCCACGGTGGACATCCGCTGGCCGCGCGAACGCTTCCTGGCGGTCGAAAGCGGCGGCTCATGAGGGCGAAAGGTGGAAAAGATTCGCCGGTGAGGCTAAATCTAGCCGAAAAAGAGGCAAGTGCACCATGACCGAAGCAGCAAACGGACAGGCCGAAACCGCTCCCGGCGAGGAGCGCACCCTGCTCATCGTCGACGATGATCGCCCCTTCCTGGCGCGGCTGGCGCGGGCGATGGAGGGGCGCGGTTTCGCCGTGGAAACGGCCGAGACGGTGGCCGAGGCGCTGGCCAAGGTGAAGGCGGCGGCCCCCGCCTTTGCGGTCGTGGACATGCGGCTTGGCGATGGCAACGGTCTCGACGTGGTCTCCGCCATCCGCGAGAAGCGCGAGGACGCGCGCGCCATCATCCTGACGGGCTACGGAAACATCGCCACGGCGGTGACGGCGGTGAAGCTCGGCGCGGTGGACTATCTCGCAAAGCCGGCTGACGCGGACGACATCTATGCCGCGCTCACCCGCCAGCCGGGAGAAAAGGCAGAGCCGCCGGAAAATCCCATGTCGGCCGACCGCGTGCGCTGGGAGCACATTCAGCGCGTCTATGAGATGTGCGACCGCAACGTCTCCGAAACCGCGCGCCGGCTGAACATGCACCGGCGCACGCTGCAGCGCATTCTGGCCAAGCGCGCGCCGCGCTGAAGCGTGGCTGGTTCCGCCCTCCCGAAACTACCTGACGATCACCTTCGCGCCGATCTCGGCACGATTGTAGAGGTCGATGATGTCCTGGTTGAGAAGCCGGATGCAGCCGGAGGAGACGGCGCGGCCGATGGATTGCCACTCCGGTGTGCCGTGCAGGCGGTAGCCGGTGTCTCCGCCCCGGTCGAACAGATAGAGCGCCCGCGCCCCGAGCGGGTTGGAAAGGCCGGGCGGCATGCCGCCGCGCCACTTGGCGAGCTCGGGCTGGCGCCGGATCATCGGGGCCGGCGGTGTCCAGGTCGGCCATTCGCGCTTCATCGCCACGCGCGCCACGCCGGACCACTCGAAGCCCTCGCGCCCGACGCCGATGCCGTAGCGCATGGCCTTGCCGTCGTCCATGACGAAGTAGAGGTACTTCTCCTTGGTGTCGACGATGATCGTGCCCGGCTTCTCCTTGGTCTCGTAGGAGACGATCTGGCGATGGTATTTGCGTGGTATCTGGGAGATCGGCACGCTCGGCAGGCGGTAGCCGGCATCCGTGACCGCGCCATACTCGGATGTGAAAAGCCTGAGACTGCCGTCGCTGCTGCAGCCGGCGAGCGCCGCCGACAGTCCCAGCGTGGCGGCTACGAAGAAAGGTTTCCAATTCATGAAGTTCTCAATCCCCCGTGGTCACGAGCGCCATAAAGCAACCGCCCCTTCCAGAATTATTAGAATGAAGGTTAACATTTTGCCAAGAACAGCCGGCTCGCGCACACGCAAACCTGGTCCTTGACCCGCCCCCTATGGCAATTCGGCAACACGGAAGTGCCGATCGAACGGAGAGAAGCTCATGAATGTCGGAGATGTGGCCCGCCGCTCGGGCCTGCCGCCCAAGACCATCCGCTACTATGAGGACATCGGCCTGATCGCGCCGGCGCGAGCCGGCAATGGCTACCGCGCCTACAGCCAGGAGGATGCGCACCGGCTCGCCTTTCTGAAACGGGCGCGCAGCCTCGGCTTCTCCATCGAGGAGTGCCGCCAGCTTCTCGCGCTCTATGCCGACAAGGGGCGCGCCAGCCAGGATGTGCGGCGCATCGCGGTTGCCCATGTCGGGGCGATCGAGCAGAAGATCCGCGAGCTGCAGTCCATGCGCGCCACCCTGCAAAGGCTGATCGAGGCGTGCCACGGCGACGAGCGGCCGGACTGCCCGATCCTCGACGACATGGCAGGCCAGGGCTGATCTTTCCTCGCGTCGCCTTTGCTGGCATTCTTGCTCCATGCCCATCGTGTCGCCCGTTCCCGTAAACCCGCTCGCCGACGGTCGCCAGTCCGAACGTGCGCTCGTCATCCGCCGCGGTGTGCAGCGGCTGTTGCTCGACATGGGGGCGGCCGTGCTGCCGGAGCTGCCGCTTGCCACCGGCCGCCGCGCAGACCTGGTGGCTCTGACGGCCAGGGGCGACATCTGGATCATCGAGATCAAGTCCTCGGTGGAGGATTTCCGGGTGGATCGCAAATGGCCGGACTATCGGCTGCACTCCGACCGCTTCTTCTTCGCTTCGCACCCGGAGGTGCCTGCCGAGATCTTTCCCGAGGAATGCGGCTTCATTCTCTCCGACGGCTATGGCGCGGAAATCCTGCGCGAGGCGCCGGAGCATCGCCTGGCGCCGGCCACGCGCAGGGCGCTGATGCTGCGTTTTGCGCGCACCGGCGCCGCGCGCCTGACCGCGGCGGAGCTTGCCGGCGTGGCAGTGCCAAGGCTCGATGAGGAGGAGGGCTGAGGGCGCCGTCTGCTCACGCCGCCTGCGAGCGCCGTTCCGCCACCGCCGCCAGTTCGCGGATGCCGGGCTCGATGTGCTGCAGGGCGATGGAGGAGATGCCGAGCCGCATGAAGGGCGAGGGCCGCTCCGGCCCGTCGAAGAAGCGCGCACCCGGCTCCACCAGCACGCCGCGCGCCCGCGCATGGCGGGCCAGCGCGGTGGTGTCGGTGCCCGCCGGTCCCTTCAGCCACACCGATATGCCGCCGGGAACGTCGGCCGCCTGCCAGCCGGGCATGTGGCGGCGCACGGCGGCCAGCAGTTCGCGCCGCCGTTCCTCGAAGGCCGCCGACAGCCGACGCACCAGCGCATCGTGATGGCCGAGCGACAGAAATAGCGCCACCGCGCGCTGGTTGTTGGCGGGAGGGTGGCGCAGCATGAAGCGGCGCAAGGCCCTGAGCTCGGCCACCAGCTCCGCCGGGGCGACGATGTAGCCGAGGCGCAGGCCGGGTGCCAGCGTCTTCGACATGGAGCCGACATAGATGACGCGGCCCGTGTGATCGAGTCCCTTCAGGGCTTCCTGGGGCGTTTCCTCGGCAAGCTGGCTGTCGTAATCGTCCTCGATGACGATCCAGTCGTTTCTCTCCGCCCGTGCAAGCAGCGCCTCGCGGCGGGCGCGGCTGAGCGGCACCATGGACGGGCAGTGGTGGCTGGGCGTGACGAACACGAAATCGGACTCCGGCGGCACGCCGGCGACGTCCAGCCCGTCGCCATCCACGGGCACCGGCAGGATGTCGGCGCCGGCAAGCCGGAAGATGGAGCGCGCATCGGCAAAGCCGGGATTTTCCATGGCCACCCGCGCGCCGCGGCGCATCAGCAGCGTGGCCAGCATGTAGAGCGCGTGCTGGGCGCCAAGCGTGATGATGATCTCGTCAGGGTTTGCGAAGATGCCGCGCCGCGGGAGCAGGCGCGCCTGGATCTGCTCGATGAGCAGCGGGTCGTCGCGGTCCACCATGTCCGCCGCCCAGTTGCGGATTTCGAGCACCGCCAGCGCCATGCGGTTGCACTCGCGCCACTCGGCGGTGGGAAAGAGAGCCGGATCGAACTGGCCATAGACGAAGGGATAGGCCGCCTGCATCCAGTTCTCGTTCTTGGGCGCGTCCGGCATGTCGCTCGCCGCCACCTGGCGGCGCGCCTTCCAGTCCACCTGCGCCGCCGGGCGCGCCTCCTTGAGGGGGGCGGGCGGGGGTGCCGCCAGGACCTCCGGGTTCACGAAATGGCCCCGCCGTTCGCGGGCGATCAGGAAGCCCTGGTCGACAAGCTGCTGGAAGGCCAGCACCACCGTGCCGCGCGCCACGCCCAGCTTTTCCGCCAGGACGCGGCAGGAGGGCAGCGGCATGGACGGCGCGATCTGCCGGTCGAGAATCGCCGAGACGATCGCCTGGCGGATCTGCGCCTGCAGGGTCTGGCTCGAATCGGGGGATATCTTGAAAAGGCCCGCCCAAAGGGCATCGTCGTTTCTGGTCGGCATGGCTTCCTCTCCGGCCGCGGAGCCTAACCCCATGGCCACCGCGCCGCAACCCTGGACTAAGCTGTTGCGCCACCGGCGCGGCGCCGGCATTGCCGCTTCACATTTGACCCCGCGCGACCTAATGTCCGCGCCGCAAGCCAAGGAGTAGCATCGACATGAGCGCCTACGAGACCGCACTCGCCGCGCTTGAGCGGCATCGTCAGGAGAATCGGGATTTCGATCTGCGCGCCGCCTTTGCCGGCGATCCGCAGCGCTTCTCGCGCTTCTCGCTGAGGCTCGACGACCTGCTCCTCGACTATTCCAAATGCGCCGTCGGCGAGGAGACGCTGCGGCTTCTCGCCCGGGCTGCCGAGGCGGTCGGCCTTGCCGAGCAGCGGGAGGCGATGTTCTCCGGCGCGCGCATCAACACCACCGAAAACAGGGCGGTCCTTCACACCGCGCTGCGCAACAGCGCCGGCCCCGTCCTCGTCGACGGCAGGGACGTCATGGCCGATGTCGAGGCCGTGCTTGCCGCCATGAGCGCGTTTGCCGAGGGCGTGCGCTCCGGCGCGCTCAAGGGGGCGACGGGCAAGCCGTTCACCGACGTCGTCAACATCGGCATCGGGGGCTCGGATCTCGGCCCGGTGATGGCGACGCTGGCGCTTGCGCCCTATCACGACGGGCCGCGCCTGCATTATGTTTCCAACATCGACGGCGCGCACATCGCCGACACGCTGAAAGGGCTCGACCCGCAGACCACCCTGTTCATCGTTGCCTCCAAGACCTTCACCACGGTGGAGACCATGACGAATGCCGGCACGGCGCGCGCCTGGGTGGCGCAGGCGCTGGGCCAGGATGCCGTGGGCGCCCATTTCGCCGCTGTTTCCACGGCGCTCGACAAGGTGGCCGCCTTCGGCATCGAGCAGGCGCGCGTCTTCGGGTTCTGGGACTGGGTGGGTGGCCGCTACTCCCTCTGGTCGGCCATCGGCCTGCCGATCATGATTGCCGTCGGGCCGCAGAATTTCCGCCGGATGCTGGCCGGAGCGGAGGCGATGGACCGGCATTTCCGCAGCGCCCCAATGCTTGAGAACATGCCGGTGCTGCTCGGCCTCATCGGCTTCTGGCACCGCGCGATCTGCGGCTATCCCTCGCGCGCGGTCATTCCCTACGACCAGCGGCTCCTGCGCCTGCCTGCCTATCTTCAGCAGCTCGACATGGAGTCGAACGGCAAACGTGTGACGCTCGACGGCGAGCCGGTCTCCATGCCCACCGGGCCTCTCGTCTGGGGCGAGCCGGGCACCAACGGCCAGCACGCCTTCTTCCAGCTTCTGCACCAGGGCACGGACATCATCCCCGTGGAGTTCATCCTGGCGGCGGAGGGGCACGAGCCGGCGCTCCGGCACCATCACGAACTTCTGGCCGCCAATTGCCTCGCCCAGTCGGAGGCCCTGATGAAGGGGCGCACGCTGGAGGAGGCAAAGGCCCAGCTTCGCGCCAGGGGCCTGGACGAGCTGCAGGCGGCTGCACTGGCGCCGCATCGCGTCTTCCCCGGAAACCGTCCGTCGCTCACCATCCTCTATCGTCGGCTCGATCCGTTTTCCCTCGGCCGGCTGATCGCGCTCTACGAGCATCGCGTCTTCGTGGAGGCAGCGCTTTTCCGCATCAACGCCTTCGACCAGTGGGGCGTGGAACTCGGCAAGGAGCTGGCAACCGAGCTCCTGCCCGTTGTCGAGGGAAAGAAGGACGCCGCCGGCCGCGACAGCTCGACAGCGGGGCTGGTGGCGCATCTGGCGGCGCTGCGCGGCTGACGCGGCGTCAATCCAGCGTGCGCCGGAAGCGCAGCAGCGCAAGCGCCGCATAGAGGAGAACGAAGGCGGCAAGCACCGCCGTCTCGAACGCCACATCCGCCGGGCCGGCGCCCTTCAGCATGACGGCGCGGATGATGCGCAGGAAATGGGTGAGCGGAAAGATCTCGCCCAGCCATTGCGCCCACAGCGGCATGCCGCGGAAGGGAAACATGAAGCCCGACAGCAGAAGCGAGGGCAGGAAGAAGAAGAAGGTGAGCTGCATGGCCTGCATCTGCGTATCGGCCACTGTGGAGATGGTATAGCCGAGCAGGACCAGCGCCAGAACGAACACGAGCACCGCCGACAGGAGCAGCCAGGCGTTCCCCACGAAGGGAATGCCGAACAGCAGCCCGGCGGCGCCCAGCACCACCGCCACCTGCACCGCGCCGACAGCCAGATAGGGCAGAACCTTGCCCAGCATGATCTCCAGCGGGCTCGCCGGCATCGCAAGCAGGTTCTCCATCGTGCCGCGCTCGCGTTCGCGGGTCAGCGCGATGGAGGTCATCATCACCATGGTCATCTGCAGGATGACGCCGAGCAACCCCGGCACGATGTTGTGTTGCGTAAGGCTTTCGGGGTTGTAGCGGCGATGGATCACGATCTCGAGCCCGCCCTGCGGCGCGCCGGACGCCGCCACGATGCCGCGCTCGCGCTGCAACGCCCGGTCTGCCACCGTGGCGAGCGTGGAGATGGCACCGCTGGCCGCGGCGGGGTCGGTGGCATCGGCCTCGATGAGGATCTGCGCCGTCTCGCCCCTGTCCACCTTTCGGGCGAAATCGGAGGGGATGGTGACGACGAAGACGACGTCGCCGCGCGCCATCAGCGCTTCGGCCTCGGCCGCGCTCTCCACCACGTGGTCGAACCGATAGTAGCCCGTAAGCTCCAGCGCGGAGACCACCGCGCGGGTGTAGTGGTCGTTGCCGGTGGCCACCAGCGCGGCAGGAAGGTTCTTCGGATCGTTGTTGATGGCATAGCCGAACAGCACGAGCTGCATCAGCGGCACGCCCAGCATCATTGCGAAGGTGACGCGGTCGCGCCGCATCTGGATGAACTCCTTGACGAGCAGCGCGGCAAGCCGGCCAAGAGAGAAAAAGCCAGTCATGACATGTTGTCCGTGGCGCTGCCCATGAACTGGATGAAGACATCCTCCAGGCTGGTCTCGCCGCGGCTGACCGCAACGCCGGGCCGGCGGCCGATCTCGGCCAGGGTCGCGGCCAGTGCCTTCGCGTCGCTGCCCACCACGTGCAGGGTCGTGCCGAAGGGGGCCACCTGCTCGACGCCCGGCAGACCGGCCATCTCCCTGGCCAGCCGCTCCAGCTCCGGCCCCTCCACCACGAAGGTGGAAAGCCCTGCCGCGCGCACCACCTCGTCCACCGTGCCGGTGGCGAGCATGCGCCCGTAGGAGATGTAGCAGATGCGATGGCAGCGCTCGGCCTCGTCCATGTAGTGGGTGGAGACCAGCACGGTGAGCCCGTCCGCCGCCAGCCGGTGGATCTCGTCCCAGAAGTCGCGCCGTGCCTTGGGGTCCACCCCTGCCGTCGGCTCGTCGAGCAGCAGCAGCTTCGGCTTGTGCATGATGCAGGCGGCCAGCGCCAGCCGCTGCTTCCAGCCGCCCGACAGCGTGCCGGCAAGCTGGTTGCGGCGCGTGGCAAGCCCCAGCTCTTCGAGCGTGCGCTCCACATGCGCGCGCACCGGTCTCAAACGGTAGAGCCGGGCAACGAAGGCAAGGTTCTCGGCGATCGTCAGATCCTCGTAGAAGGAAAAGCGCTGTGTCATGTAGCCGACTTCGCGCTTGATCCTGAGCTGGTCGGCAATCAGGTCGTGGCCGAGCACCTGTCCATGGCCGCCATCGGCCGTCAGGAGCCCGCACATGAGGCGGATGGTCGTCGTCTTGCCGGAGCCGTTGGGGCCCAGAAAGCCGACGATCTCACCCGTATCCACCGTCATGGACACATGGTCGACGACAGTCCTGCCGCCGAAGCGCTTGACGAGATCGTGGACGTCGATGGCATGCATTGTCCGGTTCCCTTCCGGTGAACGAGTGGCCTTGCCCGTCCCGGGCCTCGGTTTCGCGCCGCCCGCAGGCGCTTACCGTTCGCTAGTCGCCATTCGCCAACCTCACATCGACGATCTGCCCTGGCTGCAGCCTTCGCGCGGCGTCTCCCACGGGCTGCGCCTCGACCAGGAAGACGAGCTTCTGCCGGGTCTCCAGCGAGTAGATCACCGGCGGCGTGAACTCGGGATCCGGCGCGATGTAGGAGATGCGGGCCGTCAGCCCCTCGGGGCAGCCGTCGCAGAAGACGGAGAGCGGCGTCCCCACCGCAAGGCTGGAGAAGGCGGCCTCCGGCACATAGAGCTTCAGCTTCACCGCCCCGTCCGGCAGCATGGAGATGACGGGGGCCGAGGGGCCGGCAAGGTCTCCGGGATTGCGCACGATATCGTCGATGCGGCCGGCGGCCGGCGCCTTGAGGGTGCGTTCGGACAGCCGCCAGCGGGCCTCGCGCAGCGCGGCCAGCGCCTGCTCGCGCCGCTTCTGCGCTGCCTCGATCTGCTGGGCGCGCGCCGGCAGGCGGGCCACCGCAAGGCTTGCCCGGGCTTCCCCCAGCCGCGCCTGGGCGAGCTGCATGGTGGTGCGCGCCCGGTCGAGCTCGGCCTGCGTGGCGATGCCACGGCCGAAGAGGTCGCGCGTGCGCGTCAGCACGCGTTCGGCCTCGGCGGCCTCCGCCTCGGCCGAGGCATGGGCCGCCTCGAGGACGGCGATCTCCTCCGGCCGCTTTCCCTTCTGCAGGTCGGCGAGCTGAGCTTCCGCCTCGGCCAGCGCCGCCTCGGCGCGGGAAACGGCGATCTCGACATCGCTTTGCTCCATGAGCGCCACGGTCTCGCCTTTCTCCACCCGCGCCCCGCGCGGCTTGAGAACGGCCTGCACCTGGCTCACCTCGATGGGCGCCAGAAGCACGTATTCCCCCTCCACATAACCCACGGCAAGGGGAGTTGGGGCAACGCAGGCGGAAAAAAGATAGCCGGCAAATGGAATGGCGCAAAGCAGGCTCATGGCTCGTCGCGCCCCCGCGCTTCCAGAATGGCGGCAAGATTGCTGCCCGCCACCTCCATCACGGATTGGGCCTCCCGCATGCCGATCTGGCTCCAGCCCATGCGCCGGAGCACCGCTGCGCGGCCGATGCGGAAATAGATCACCTGTCCGATCAGCGTGAACACGGTGATCTTGGTTCGCTCGCTCTCGGCGGGCTCGCCGGTGGCTGCCTCCCACAGGATGCACAGTCGTTTGTGCGCGGGCTCGAAGATGCCTGCATAGATGGTGTCGAGTGCGGCGCTGGGGTGGGTGAGCTCGCGCAGAAGGAACTGCACGATCTCGCCGGCCTCCGGCCGCTGCACGATGAAGCCCGCCATCGCCTGCAACGTCTGGCCGAGCATGGCGCGCGCTTCCCTTGGGGGCATGGCGGCCTGTGGCGCCTTCACGTCGCCCAGCGCGCTTTCCAGCACCTCCGAGATGAGGGCCACGATATGGTCCGCGCAGGCGGCATAGAGGCCCTCCTTGCCGCCGAAATGGTAGGCGATGGAGCCGATATTGGCATTCGCGGCCGCGGCGATGTCGCGCGTCGAAGCCGCCTCGAAGCCCCGCTCGCCAAACAGTTTCAGCCCGGCGCGCAGCAGCGCTGCGCGCGTGTGCTCGGCACCGGAGAGCCTGCGTGTCGTCTCGTTCATGTGGCGGTCCCGTTGTTTGTATGCATGATTTAATCAATCGTTTGATTAATGTCAAGCGAAACCCGACGAACCTCTTGCGCAGTCCGACGGGAGGCGCTTCTATGTCCCGCGAGAGGTGCACATGGCCACGGAAGTCGAGCGGAAGTTCCTGGTTGCAAGCGAAGCCTGGCGGCGCGAGGCGGAGGAGGTTCACACCATCCGCCAGTTCTATCTCATGAGCGCGCCGGACCGCACGCTGCGCGTGCGCCTGAAAGGCGGCCATGCCAGGCTGACGCTGAAGTTCGGTGGCCATCAGCGCGTGCGCGAGGAGTTCGAGTTTCCCGTGCCCTTCGAGGAGGCCCGCAAGATGGAAGCGTTCGCTCTGGGCAATGTCATCGAGAAGGAGCGGCATCTGGTCCGCCATCGCGGCCGCCTCTACGAGGTGGACGTGTTCGGCGGCGCGCTTTCCGGCCTGGTGATCGCCGAGCTGGAGACGGCCGAGACGATGGCAGATGAGGATCTGCCGGCCTGGCTCGGCCCGGAGGTCACGGGCAGGCCGGCCTACTACAACGCTTCCCTGGCGCTCAACGGCCTGCCGGAGCGCGCGGCATGAGCTACTGCTTCGACCCGGCACTTCCTGTCGATGCGGAGGTGCGGCGGATCGCCGGGGAGGAGATCGCGGCCATCCTCACCCTGCTCGAGCAGGCGCCGGAAGGGCGGCAACGCTCTCTGCACGGCGCACGCAAGCGGCTGAAGCGGCTGCGTGGGCTTCTCAAGCTGGTGCGCGAGGGCGATGCGGCCTTCTGCGAGCGGGAGAACCAGCGCTTCCGCGACATCGCGCGCAGCCTCTCCGCCGTGCGCGACGCCGATGCGCTGGTGGAGACGCTGGAGCGCTTTTCCGCCACCGCCGATGCCGCGGCGGCCCCGGCGCTTGCCGTCATTCGCGATCATCTGGAGCGCCGGCGCCAGCGCATCGTGCGCGAGCACGCCGAGCGCGACGCCGTGCCGGCCGCGCTCGCCGCGCTGCGCGAGGCGCAGGCCGCGTTGGAGGCGCTCCGGTTGCCGAGCGGGCGCGCCGAAGGCGCCCGCCTCCTGGCGCGCGGCGCCCGCGCCATGGTGAGCAAGGCGCGCAAGGCGCTCAAGACGGCCAGGAAAGGCGGACGGGCGGAGGATTTTCACGAGCTGCGCAAGGCGCTGAAATATCACTGGATGCATCTCAATCTTCTGGGCCACATGTGGCCCGGGCGCACCAAGGCCGACCGTCGCCGGGCCGATCAGCTTGCCGAGAAGCTGGGCGAGCTCAACGATATCAGCGCCATGTATGACGTTCTCGCGCGGGAAGAGGCGGAGATCGGGGCGCCGGAGGCGGTGCGCACCTTCCGCAAGCTGCTCGCCGCGCGCGAGAAGACGCTGCGCAAGTCCTGCCTGCGCCAGGCTGCCGTTCTGCTGGATGGCGAGAAGAAGAAGCTGCGTGCCAGGATCGAGCGCGAGATGCGCAAGGCCGCCTAGCCGCCACAAAATTGTGGCCGATGGCCGGCCGCGGTATGCCCCCCGCCGCGGCGGCGCTAGTATGGCCGCCACAGGCAAGTTCGTGGAGCAAGACACATGCAGGGCGTGACCGTCGTCGATCATCCGCTTGTCCAGCACAAGCTCACCATCATGCGCGACAAGGAGACCTCCACCGCCAGCTTTCGCCGGCTGCTGCGGGAGATTTCGCTGCTTTTGTGCTACGAGGTGACGCGCGATCTCGAGCTGACGACGCGCACCATCGAGACGCCGCTGACGCGCATGGAAGCGCCGACGCTGGAGGGCAAGAAGCTGGTCTTCGCCTCTGTACTGCGCGCCGGCAACGGGTTGCTGGACGGCATGCTGGACCTTGTGCCGGCGGCGCGTGTGGCGCATGTCGGGCTTTACCGCGACCACGAGACGCTGCAGGCGGTGGAGTATTTCTTCAAGGCGCCGAGCAATCTGGAGGACCGCCTTGTCATCGTTGTCGATCCCATGCTCGCCACCGCCAATTCCGCCGTGGCGGCGGTCGACAAGCTGAAGTCCCGCGGCGCCACGAACCTGCGCTTTCTCTGCCTTTTGGCGGCACCCGAGGGCATCGAGCGTTTCCGCGCCGCGCATCCCGACGTGCCGGTCTTCACCGCCTCCATCGACGAACGGCTCAACGAGCTGGGCTACATCGTGCCGGGCCTCGGAGATGCGGGCGACCGCATGTATGGCACCAAGTAGCTTTACCCGGCGCTAACCACGTCGCCATCGCCGCGCGCTCCCTTAAGCCGCTGGTGAAGGTGCGCTGGCATCCTGCATTTCCGAAACCCGGAGAATGCCGATGCTGCGCAACTTCATTCTTCTCGGTGTGATGGCAGGCACCTTCGCCGCGATTCCGGCCGTCCTTCAGGGCAATCCGCAGGCGGTCGAGGCGGTTCTGCGCCGCCTGCTCGCGCAAGAGCCGCCCCGTCCGACGGCGGCTGTCGTCCCGACGTCCCGGCGCGGCCAGGCGCTTGCCGGCCGCAAGGTGCGCATTGCCGCCGACAGCCGTGGCCACTACGCGGCGGAGTTCCGGTTCAACGGGCGGAACATCCGCGCGATGGTGGACACCGGCGCCACCCTCGTTGCCGTCAACGAGTCGACGGCGCGGCGCATCGGGTTGAAGCTTTCGCGTTCGGATTTCCGCCACCGGGTGAACACGGCGAACGGCCCGGCGCCGGCGGCCGTCGCCACCATCGACGATCTGCGGATCGACCGCATCCTCGTGAGAGAGGTGCAGGCCGTGGTGCTGAAAGACGATGCGCTGGCCGGCACGCTGGTGGGCATGAGCTTTCTCAACCGCCTGTCGCGCTTCGGGGTGGAAGACGGCATGCTGCTCCTTGAGCAGTAGGCGTCAGCCCTCGGCCGTCACCTTGCGCAGCACCGTCGGCCGGCGGCGCGGCCGCTTTTCGGCCAGCGTGAAGGCGCTGCGCGCGGTGGCCGCCGCCCGCTCGGCCTCGCCCGCCGTGCGCGCATGGACCGTGGCAAGCGCCTCTCCCCGGCGCACGGCGCTGCCCACCGGCAGAATGGCCTCAAGTCCCACCGCGTGGTCGATGGCGTCTTCCGGCGTGCGCCGTCCGCCGCCCAGCTCCACCACGGCAATGCCGAGCCGGCGCGTATCGACGCGTGCCACGAACCCGTCATGCTCGGCCGTGACCGTCGCCCGTTCGGGCGCGCGCGGCAGATATCTGCGGGCGTTTTCAACGAAATCGGCAGGACCGCCCAGCGCCGCCACCATCTGGCCGAAGCGCTCTGCCGCGCGGCCGTCTTCGAGCGCCCGGCGGGCGCGCTCATGCGCCTCGTGGGTGGAGCCGGCAATGCCGGCTGCAAGCAGCATCTCTACCGCCAGCGCCATCACCACCTCCTCCAGCCGCCGGTCGCGCCGCGCGCCGGTCAGGAAGTCGACAGCGTTCACAACCTCCACGGCGTTGCCGGCACAGCTTGCCAGCGGTTCGTTCATGTCGGTGATCAGCGCGCGCGAGGAGAGCCCGGCCCCCTCGGCGACCGCAACCAGGCTTTCGGCCAGACGCCGCGCCTCGCGCTGGCCGGCCATGAAGGCGCCATTGCCGCATTTCACGTCGAGCACCAGCGACTGCAGCCCCGCCGCCAACTTCTTGGAGAGGATGGAGGCGGTAATGAGCGGGATGGACTCCACCGTGCCCGTCACGTCGCGCACGGCATAGAAGCGGCGGTCGGCCGGCGCCAGATCCGCCGTCTGGCCGATGATGGCGCAACCGGCAGCGCGCACCGCTCTGGCAAAGGTCTCCCGCTCCGGCTGGCTGGCATAGCCGGGGATGGAATCCATCTTGTCGAGCGTGCCGCCCGTGTGCCCCAGGCCACGCCCGGAGATCATCGGCACATAGGCTCCGCAGGCGGCGACCAGCGGCGCCAGCATGAGCGAGACATTGTCGCCCACCCCGCCGGTCGAATGCTTGTCGGTGACGGGGCCGGGCAGCGACGACCAGTCCAGCACCTCGCCGGAGTCGCGCATGGCAAGCGTCAGCGCCACCGTTTCCTCGCGGCTCATGCCCTTCAGGAAGATGGCCATGGCGAGCGCGGCCACCTGCCCTTCGCTCCAGCCGCCCGTCGCAAGGCCGGCGGCGAACTCGGCGATCTCCTCGCCGGTCAGCGCCTCGCCGTCTCGCTTTCTGCGGATGATCTCCTGTGCCAGCGCCATGGTCAGCGTCCCGCCGCGCCGTCACGCAGGAAGCGGTCGAGGATTTTCGCAAGCTCGCCGCCGCCGCGCGGTGCGACATCCTTGGTCTCCTCATGCGACAGCTCGCCCGCCGCCATGCCGGCGGCCAGATTGGTAATTACGGAGCATGCCGCCACCCTGAGCCCCAGGAAACGCGCCAGGATGACCTCGGGCACGGTCGACATGCCCACCGCATCCGCCCCCAGCGTGCGCGCCATGCGGATTTCGGCCGGCGTCTCGAAGCTCGGGCCGGAAAACCACATGTAGATACCTTTATGGAGCCTGACGCCGGCCTCGGCCGCTGCCGCTTCGAGCGCGTCGCGCAGCCCCCTGTCATAGGCTTCGCTGAGGCCGACGAAGCGGCGATCGGTGCTCTCGCCGATCAGCGGGTTGGTGCCGGAGAAATTGATGTGATCCTCGATCAGCATCACCGAGCCCGGCGGCATGTCGGTTCTGAGAGAGCCTGCGGCATTGGTGAGAATGAGCGTGTCGACGCCGATGCCGGCCAGAACCTCCAGCGCCGGGCGCATGGCGGCGGGGTTGCCGTGCTCGTAGTAGTGGGTGCGTCCCGCCAGCACCACCACGGGCTGGCCCGAAAGATGGCCGGCGACCAGCGCCCCGGCGTGCCCGCTCACGCCGCTGTGCGGAAAGCCGGGCAGCTCGCCATAGGGAATGCGCACCGCATCCGTCACCTGCTCTACCAGGCTGCCGAGGCCGGAGCCCAGCACCAGCGCCAGCCGCGGCGCCAGCCCGTTGAGCCGCTCCGTCAGAAGGTCCACCGCCTGTTTCATCGTCCCTCCTCGAAATCGAAGGCACGCGGGAAGATCGAGTCGAAGGGCACCGTCTCCACCACGCCGTCGAGATCGCACAGATGCAGCTTCGCATCGGGTGCCACGAACTCCGCCAGCCGCTGGCGGCAGCCGCCGCAGGGCATGATCCGCGGCATCTTCTCCGCCACCACGGCAATTTCCGTCACCCTGCCGCCGCCGGCCATCACCATGTGGGCAAGCGCCGTCGTCTCCGCGCACCAGCCCTCCGGGTAGGAGGCGTTCTCGATGTTGCAGCCGGCATGCACGGCGCCTTCCGCCGTGCGCAGCGCTGCCCCCACCGGAAAGCGCGAATAGGGGGCATGGGCCTTCTTCATGGCTGCGAGGGCGGCCTGGTGGAGATCCTTGGTCATGGGGTTCAGCACTCGTTGCGTGGTGGATGATCGACGGTGCGCGGAGGGGGCGCCTTTCCCTGCGCTTCCCTTCGCCCGCCCTGCCGTGCCCCGCTCCCGCCCACGCTTTACCGTTCCTTCACATAGGGCACGCCGCCGGCGCGCGGCGGCACCGCCCTGCCGATGAAGCCGGCGAGCAGCACCACGGTCAGGATGTAGGGCAGGGCCTGCATGAACTGCACCGGCACCTGCCCGACGAGCGGCAGCGGTGTGCCCTGGATGCGGATCGAGAAGGCATCGAGAAAGCCGAACAGCAGGCAGGCGAACATCACCGGCACCGGCCGCCACTTGGCGAAGATGAGCGCGGCAAGCGCGATGAAGCCGCGGCCCGCCGTCATGTCCTTGACGAACCCCGCATTCTGCGCCAGCGCCAGATAGGTGCCCCCGAAGCCGGTCAGCACGCCGGTGCAGATGACGGCCCGGTAGCGCAGCCAGGCGACCGAGATGCCGGCGGTGTCCACCGCCGCCGGGTTCTCGCCCACCGCCCGCAGCCTCAGTCCGAAGCGCGTGCGGAACAGCACCCACCAGGTGAACGGCACCAGCAGGAAGGCGACATAGGCAAGCAGCGAGTGGCCCGACAGGAGGTCGGAATAGAGCGGCCCGAGGATCGGCACGCCGCTCAGCGCGTCCGCGAAGGGCAGTTCCACGGCGCCGAAACGGTCCTCGGCGCCGACCAACGGTGTGCGGCCGCCCTGCCGGAACCAGGCCTGGCCCAGAATGATGGTGGAGCCGGCGGCGATGAAGTTGATCGCCACGCCCGAGACGATCTGGTTGCCCCGGTGGGTGATGGAGGCAAAGCCGTGCACCAGCGCCAGGAAGATGGAGACGGTCACCGCCGCGGCAAGCCCTGCCCAGGCCGAGCCCGCCACCGCGGCGGCCGCCCCGGCGGCGAAGGCGCCGGCCAGCATCTTGCCTTCCAGCCCGATGTCGAAGACGCCCGAGCGCTCCGAGTAAAGACCGGCCAGCGCGGCGAAGAGCAGCGGCACGGAGAGCCGCACGGTGGAATCGAGAAGCTGGATGAACGTGTTGAGCAGTTCCATCACGCGCGCTCCCCCCGGCTCGCCTCGATCCCGACGGAGCGCGGGCTGAAGCTCGCGAACACCGATTGCAGGGTGGGCCGGAACATGTGTTCGAGCGCGCCGGCAAACAGGATGACAAGGCCCTGGATGATGACGATCATGTCGCGCGAAATCCCCGGCATCTCGAAGGCAAGCTCCGCCCCGCCCTGGTAGAGCATGCCGAACAGGATGGCCGCCGGCACGATGCCGGCCGGGTGCGAGCGGCCCATCAGCGCCACGGCGATGCCAACGAAGCCGGCACCCGTCACGAAGTCGATCTGCAGGCGGTTCTGGTCGCCCATCACCGGGTTGAGCGCCATCATGCCGGCCAGCGCGCCCGAGATCAGCATGGTGACGATGATGATGCGCACCTCGTTGACCCCGGCATAGCGCGCCGCCCTGGGGCTGTGCCCGCGCATGCGGATCTCGTAGCCGAGACGCGTGCGCCAGATCAGCACCCACACCAGGAAGGCGGCGAGGAGCGCCAGAAGGAAGGAGATGTTGAAGGGCGCCGAGCGCACGGTCAGGCCCATCGCCTCCAGCATCCAGTTGAGCTTGGGCAATTGCCCGCCTTCCAGAAAAGTGCGGGTCTGCGGCGCCTGGCTGCCCGCCGGCTTCAGCACATTGACCAGGAGATAGACCATCAGGCTGGCGGCGATGAAGTTGAACATGATCGTGGTGATCACGATGTGGGAGCCGCGCCTGGCCTGGAAATAGGCGGGGATGAAGGCCCAGGCCGCGCCGAAGGCGGCAGCCCCCAGAATGGCGAGCGGGAAGGTGAGCCACCAGGGAAGAAGGCTGTCGAATGTCAGGCACACCAGCGCCACGCCCAGCCCGCCCACATAGGCCTGCCCCTCGCCGCCGATGTTGAACAGGCTGCAGTGGAAGGCCACGGCAACGGCCAGCCCCGTGAAGATGAAGCTCGTCGCATAGTAGAGCGTGTAGGCGATGGCCTGACCGCGCCCGACCGCCCCCTCGACCAGGATGACGGCCGCGCGCAGCGGATTCTCGCCGACGAGCAGCACGACGAGGCCGGCCACCAGAAAGGCCACGAAAAGGTTGATGAGCGGGATGAGACCGTAATCCGCCCAAGCGGGCAGCTTCGCATAGGGTGCGCTCACTGGGCGGCCTCCTTTTCCTCTTCCACGCCCGCCATCAGCAGGCCCAGCTCGCCCTCCGTCGCTTCGGGGCTGCGTTCGCCGACGATGCGGCCGGCGAACATGACGAGAATCCGGTCGGAAAGCGAGCGGATCTCGTCGAGCTCGACGGAGACGAGAAGAACCGCCTTGCCCTGGTCGCGCATGTCGATCAGTCGCTTGTGAATGAACTCGATGGCGCCCACGTCCACGCCGCGCGTCGGCTGGCCAACGATCAGCACCTTGGGGTCCTGCTCCATCTCGCGCGCCAGCACGATCTTCTGCTGGTTGCCGCCGGAGAAATTGGCGGTCTTGAGGCGCGTGTCGGGCGGGCGGATGTCGTATTTCTCGATCTTGTCCTGCGCATCGCGGCGGATGGCCTCGATGTCGAGGAAGGGTCCCTTCAGATAGCGCTCCTGCCAGTGGTAGCCCAGGATGGCGTTCTCGTTTTCCTCGAAGGGCAGGACGAGCCCCATGTTGTGCCGATCTTCCGGCACATGCGCCATGCCGCGGCGGCGCAGATCGGCGGGATCCGCTCGCCCGGTCAGCTCCACGGGCTCTCCATCCAGCGTCACGCTGCCCGAGACGGCCCTGCGAATGCCTGTGATGGCCTCCAGAAGCTCGCTCTGCCCGTTGCCCGCGACCCCGGCAATGCCGACGATTTCGCCGGCGCGCACGTCGAAGGAAACGTCGTCGACCATCTTCACGCCGCGCGAGTCCTCCACCGTCAGGTTCCTCACCGAGAGCATGAAATCGCCGGGCCGGGCGGGGCCCTTCTCCACGCGCAGGAGCACGCGCCGGCCCACCATCAGTTCGGCCAGTTCCTCCACCGTCGTCTCCTCCGTCCGCCGCGTGGCCACGAGCGCGCCCTGGCGCATGACGGAGACATTGTCCGTGACGGCCATGATCTCGCGCAGCTTGTGCGTGATCAGCACGATGGTCTTTCCCTCATCCTTGAGCTGGCGCAGGATGCGGAACAGGTGGTCGGCCTCCGACGGCGTGAGCACGCCGGTCGGCTCGTCGAGAATCAGGATCTCGGCGCCCCGGAAGAGGGCCTTCAGGATCTCCACGCGCTGCTGCAGGCCCACGGGCAGGTCCTCGATCACCGCGTCGGGGTCGACCTCCAGCCCGTAGTCACGCTCCAGCCGCTCCAGCTCCGCCCGCGCCTTGGCGACGGAGGTCTTGAGCAGCGGCTCGCCTTCCGCGCCGAGGATGATGTTCTCCAGCACGGTGAAATTGTGCACCAGCATGAAATGCTGGTGCACCATGCCGATGCCGCGGGCAATCGCGTCGCTGGAAGAGAGGATCGCCGCCCGCTCGCCATTGACGAAGATCTCGCCGCGGTCGGCCTGGTAGAAGCCATAGAGGATCGACATCAGCGTCGATTTGCCAGCACCGTTTTCGCCGATGATGCCGTGAATGGTGCCGCGCGCGATCTTCAGGTCGATGTCACGGTTGGCGCGCACGGCCCCGAAGCTCTTGCTGATGCCCTTGAGTTCGATTGCAGCTTCCGCCATCGGCGCCCCGCTGTTCCCCATTTTTTATCTTTTGGTCAAATCTGGTAGCACGCAGCCGCCCGCCTGCCAACCGGCGGCAGCGTACACTCGACAAAGGGCGGTGGAATTGTCAATTCTCAAAAGGCGAAGGCGAAAGGAAAAACCATGGACGAGACGCGGCTGGAGAGGCTCGAAATCCTCGCCGCCGAGCAGGAGCGGACCATCGAGGAGATGTCGGCCCAGCTTGCCGAGCAGTGGCGCGAGATCGAGCGGCTGCGCGGCAGGCTCGACCTTCTGACGCGCCGCTTCCAGGCATTGGAGGAGCAGGCGATTCCATCGGCGCCGGTGACCAAGCCGCCGCACTGGTAGGCGCGGGATCGCACCCCACCCGCGGACTCGATCGCATCCAAGAACGAAAAAGGCCCCGCGGTCTCAACACGCGGGGCCTTCAGGAATGCGTGCAAGGTGGGAGGGGCTTAGTCGCCCTTCTCCTCCTGCTTCTTCAGCGCGGCGCCCAGAATGTCGCCCAGCGAAGCGCCGGAGTCTGTGGAGCCGTACTGGGCCACCGCTTCCTTCTCCTCGGCGATCTCCAGCGCCTTGATGGAGACGCTGATCTTGCGCGTCTTCTTGTCGAACTGGGTGACGCGGGCGTCCACCTTCTGGCCGATGGCAAAGCGCTCGGGGCGCTGCTCGGCACGGTCGCGCGAAAGGTCGGAGCGCTTGATGAAGGTGTCCAGATCGTGCTCGACCAGGCGCACGTCGATGCCGGCATCCTTCACGCCCGTCACTTCGCAGGTCACCACCGCGCCCTTGCGCAGGCCGCCGGCGGCCACCGCCTCGCCGACCGCATCGCGGCCGAGCTGCTTGATGCCGAGGGAGATGCGCTCCTTCTCGATGTCGACGTCGAGAACCTGCGCCTTCACCACGTCGCCGCGGTTGTACTCCTCGATCACCTGCTCGCCGGGACGCGTCCAGTCGAGGTCGGAGAGGTGCACCATGCCGTCGACGTCGCCGTCGAGGCCGATGAACAGGCCGAACTCGGTCTTGTTCTTGACCTCGCCTTCCACCACCGAGCCCACCGGATGGTTGCGGGCGAACGCCTCCCACGGGTTCTCCAGCGTCTGCTTGAGACCGAGCGAGATGCGGCGCTTGACCGGATCGACCTCGAGGACGACCACCTCGACCTCCTGCGTGGTCGACAGGATCTTGCCGGGATGCACGTTCTTCTTGGTCCAGCTCATCTCGGAGACGTGGATGAGGCCCTCGATGCCCGGCTCCAGCTCCACGAAGGCGCCGTAGTCGGTGATGTTGGTCACGCGGCCGGTCACCTTCTTGCCGAGCGGGTACTTGCCGCCGATGCCGTCCCACGGGTCGGCCTCGAGCTGCTTCATGCCCAGCGAGATGCGGTGCGTCTCCTGGTTGATACGGATGATCTGCACCTTCACCGTCTGGCCGATGTTCAGGATCTCGGTCGGATGGTTGACACGGCGCCACGCCATGTCGGTGACGTGCAGCAGGCCGTCGATGCCGCCGAGGTCGACGAACGCACCGTAGTCGGTGATGTTCTTGACCATGCCCTCGACCACCTGGCCTTCCTCGAGGTTCTGCACGATCTCCGAGCGCTGCTCGGCGCGGCTCTCCTCGAGCACGGTGCGGCGCGAGACGACGATGTTGCCGCGCCGCTTGTCCATCTTCAGGATCTCGAAGGGCTGCGGCGTGTGCATGAGCGGGCTGACATCGCGGATCGGGCGGATGTCCACCTGGCTGCGCGGCAGGAAGGCCACGGCACCATCCAGGTCGACGGTGAAGCCGCCCTTGACCTGGTTGAAGATGACGCCTTCGACGCGCTCGCCCTTGTTGAACTTCTCTTCCAGCTTGATCCAGCTTTCCTCGCGGCGCGCCTTTTCGCGCGACAGCATGGCCTCGCCCAGCGCGTTCTCGACGCGCTCGATATAGACCTCGACCTCGTCGCCGACACTGAGCTGGCCGTCCTTGGCCTTGGCGCCGAACTCCTTGAGCGGCACTCGGCCTTCGACCTTCAGCCCGACATCGATGATGGCCATGTCCTTTTCGATCGCCGTGACGACCCCCTTGACGACGGAGCCCTCGGCGACGTCGCGCTCGGAAAAGGATTCTTCGAGAAGGCTCGCGAAATCATCGCGAGACGGATTGAGTTGTGACATTGATGCTCCTGAAAACACCCCTTTTGGGGGCGCAAGCGCCGGCGGTTCGTGTTGCGTTGGGCCTGCCGTGCATCCGGGCTTTCCAGCCCTCGGCCGCGGTCGCGGCAATTCCGGCGCAAGGGAGATGCGGGCAGACCGGCTCACCAAATGCCGAAAAGCGCCCTGCGCCTCCCTGCGGGAGCCGTCAGCGCCTTCCGTCTGCGTTTCTTCCGGCAAGCGCCGCGTCGATCAGCGCGACAGCCGCCTGAAACGCGGTCTCTATATCCATTTCGCTCGTGTCGAGCAAGTGCGCATCGTCGGCCGGCCTCAGGGGGCTGTCCGCGCGCGACATGTCGCGCACGTCGCGCCGCTCCACATCGGCGAGCACCGCCGCGTAATCCACCTCGCCGCCGCCCGAGAGAATCTCCTTCCACCGGCGTTCGGCGCGCACCTGCGGGCTCGCCGTCACATAGAGCTTCACATCCGCGTTCGGGCAGACCACGGTGCCGATGTCGCGCCCGTCGAGCACGGCGCCCGGCGGGGAGGCGGCGAACGCCCGCTGCTTTTCCACGAGGGCGCGGCGCACCTCGGGCATCACCGCGATCTTCGAGGCGGCTTCGCCCACGGCGTGGGCGGCGAGCGCCTGGCGGTCCAGCGCCCCGAGATCGACCGCGCGCGCCGCCGCTTCCGCCTCCTGCGCGTTGTCGAGCGGCAGGCCGGCATCGAGCAGCGCCCTGGCCACGGCGCGATAGGTCAGGCCGGTGTCCAGATGGTTCAGCCCGTAGCGGGCGGCAAGACGGCGCGCCAGCGTGCCCTTGCCCGAGGCCGCCGGCCCGTCGATGGCGATGATGAGGCTCTCCCGCCTCATGCCGTCTGCGCCGTCTCGATGCGGGCGCCCAGCCCCTGCATCAGCGCCATGAACTCGGGGAAGCTGGTGGCGATCATGGTCTCGTCGTCAACCGTCACCGGCCGTTCCGCGGCCAGCCCCATGACGAGGAAGCTCATGGCGATGCGGTGGTCAAGATGCGTGGCGACGGTGCCGCCGCCGAGCCCCTTGCCTTCCGGGCGTCCGCGCACGGCAAGGAAGTCCCGTCCCTCGGTGCAGTCCACCCCGTTCGCCTTCAGCCCGGCGGCAACGGCGGCCAGGCGGTCCGACTCCTTCACCCGCAGTTCCTCCAGCCCCTCCATCAGCGTCTCGCCCTCCGCGAAGCTGGCGGCCACGGCCAGCACCGGATATTCGTCGATCATGAAGGGCGCGCGCCTGGCCGGCACCGTCACGCCCTTGAGCGGCGAGGCGCGCACGCGCAGGTCGGCCACCGTCTCGCCGCCGGCGCTGCGGCGGTCCAGCGGCTCGATGTCGGCGCCCATCTCCTGCAGCGTGAGGATGAGGCCGGTGCGCGTCGGGTTCATGAGCACGTTCTCGATCACGATGTCGGAGCCCGGCACGATGAGCGCCGCAACCAGCGGAAAGGCGGCGGACGAGGGATCGCCCGGCACGTCGATGTCCCGGCCCTCCAGCCGGCCCTGTCCTTCGAGCCGGATGTGGCGCACGCCATCGCTGTCGGTCTCCACCTCCAGGGCCGCGCCGAAGCCGGCCAGCATCTTCTCCGTGTGGTCGCGCGTCATCACCGGCTCCACCACGGTGGTGACGCCCGGCACGTTGAGCCCGGCAAGCAGCACCGCCGATTTCACCTGGGCGGAGGGCATCGGCACGCGATAGCTGATGGGCGCGGCATGGGCCGGCCCGCGCAGCGTGACCGGCAGCCGGTCGCCCTCCCTGGCGTCCACCACCTGGACCCCCATCTGGCGCAGCGGATCGAGCACGCGCCCCATGGGCCGGCGCGACAGCGAGGTATCGCCGGTAAAGCGCACCGTCATGTCATAGGTGCCGGCAAGCCCCATGGTCAGCCGCACCCCGGTGCCGGCATTGCCGAAGTCGAGCGGGCCTTCCGGCTCCAGCAGGCAGCCATTGCCCGTGCCGTGGATGATCCATGCAGGCCCCTGGCGCTCGATTCGGGCGCCCATCGCCTTCATGGCCTCGCCGGTGCGCAGCACGTCCTCGCCTTCCAGAAGGCCGGTGATCCGTGTCCGGCCGGCGGCCAGCCCGCCGAGCATGAATGCGCGATGGGAGATCGACTTGTCGCCCGGCACGCGGCATCGGCCGGACAGGGCCTCGGACTTGTGGCTGGTGGCGGGGCGGGGCGGCATGTCGTGGCTCATGGGCATATCTCTTGCAGGAAGCGGGCCGGGGGTGCCTCTAGCACGGGCCGCCCCTCCGGTCATCCCCCGTCGCGCGGCCACTGCGGCGCCATGGAGCCCTTTTCGCGCGGCCTTTCAATAGGCTTTGACAGGCGTGCGATCTGTGGTTATGGGGACCGGAATTTTCGCAGACAACCGCTCCCCGCCGCGCCCCGCCCGAGGGAGCCGGTTTCGGGCGGCAACTCCTCGGGGGAGCTGCCGGCCCTGTATTCGAGACTAATGAGGCAAGACGGTGGCTAAACCCGAACTCGGCACCAAACGCATCTGCCCGGAGACGGGCCGAAAGTTCTACGATCTGAACAAGGATCCGATCGTTTCGCCCTATACGGGCCAGTCCTACCCGCGCAGTTTCTTCGAATCCGACAGCGAGCCCATCGTCGACGAGGAAGAGGACGTCGAGGACAAGGAGCTTGGCGAAGAGGGGCCGGAGCTGGTCTCGCTGGAGGAGGCCGACGAGGAAAGCAAGGGCGCCGAGCCCGACCTGCCGGATATCGACGACGATGACGTCGACCTTGGCGACGATGCCGACGACACCTTCCTGGAGGAGGAGGACGACGAGGACGACGACGTCAAGGACATCATCGGCGTCGGCGGTGACGACGAGGAACAATAGGCTTGCGGCAGCTTGCCCACAGGCCGCGCATCCGACGCGAAACTGGGGCTTGATTCTGCGGCGCGGCGGGTTTAGAAGCCGCCAACACGATTGATCGGCGACAAGCCGAAGACCTCTTCGCCGGAGACGGCGCCGGCCCTCGAAGGCCGGGGTGTGGGGCCATAGCTCAGTTGGGAGAGCGCTTGAATGGCATTCAAGAGGTCAGGGGTTCGACTCCCCTTGGCTCCACCATTCTTCTCGTAAGTTATTAATTCTCTTACCATCTGAGGGATTTCAGGCACTTACATCCTGCCGATTGGCCACACATGTGGTATACACGGAGGCATGGAACGGGTGTCTGAT
>NZ_JAODNW010000070.1 GCF_025398255.1 Chelativorans intermedius
TGTCAACGGCGGTGCAAAATCCGGCCACGCGGCGGCGCAAAACCAGGCCAGGTGGCAGTGGCCTGCGCCATGGCGCGCGCGCTTACCAATAGCTGGCGCGTGCCATGGCGCATTGGCCTCTTTGGGCCAAAACGAGCGATCTGATCTCAGGACTTTTGTTGCCGCTTTCGGGCAGTGCTGTTGGCGAGGCGATAGCTCTCGCCGTTCATCTCGAGGATGCTGACGTGGTGGGTCAGCCGGTCGAGCAGTGCGCCGGTGAGGCGCTCGGAGCCGAAGGTCTCGGTCCATTCATCGAAGGGCAGATTGCTGGTGATCAGGGTCGAGCCGCGCTCGTAGCGGTGCGAGATCAGCTCGAACAGCAACTCGGCGCCGGTCTTGGACAGCGGCACAAAGCCCAGTTCGTCGACGATCAGCAACTTGACGGCAGCCATCTGCTTCTGAAAGCGAAGCAGGCGACGTTCGTCGCGGGCCTCCATCAGTTCGTTGACCAGGGCTGCGGCGGTGGTGAAGCTGACCGACATGCCCTTCTGACAAGCCGCCAGCCCGAGGCCAAGGGCAATGTGCGTCTTGCCCGTGCCGCTTGGGCCAAGGGCAATGACGTTCTCGCGCCGCTCGATCCATTCGCAGCGGGCCAGTTCCAGCACCTGCATCTTGTTGAGCTTCGGGATGGCGCTGAAGTCGAAGCTGTCGAGGCTTTTGACCGTGGGGAATTTGGCGGCCTTGATGCGGCGCTCGACCATCCTCCGCTCCCGGTCGATCAACTCCAGTTCAACAAGCCGGGCGAGGTATCGGACATGATCCATGCCTTCGGCCGCACATTGCCGGGCCAGCTTCTGATGTTCCCGCAGGAACGTGGGCAGCTTCAGCGCCTTGAGGTGATGGGCGAGCAGGATTTCCGGACCATCGCTCATGCCGCGTCCTCCGCATCGCCCGACAACAACCGCATATAGGAGCCGGGCCTGGTTTTCTCGACTGTTGCCTTGGGTAGATAGGGATAACAGTCCAGGTCCAGCCGGGGCGGACGGTGTTCAACACGGCAAAGCAGCAGGTGCTTCACGGCGTCGAAGCCGATTGCGCCCATCTGAAGCGCCTGCTTCACCGCGGCATGCAGATCAGCCAGATCAAAGGTCTCGAGCAACCGCAGGACCTGGACGTATTCGCGTCGGCCATGTCGGTTCATGCGAGCTTCCATTAGCCGGCGCAACGTTGCGAACTCCTCGGGAAGCTCCCAGCCTTGCAATGGTGCGGCCTGATCGAGTGCGTTGATCTTCTGCTCCAGCAGCGGCAGGTAGTGGATCGGGTTGAAGACGATCTCCTCGCGATCCCAGCAGCGGGGATGGCGGGCAATGACCTCGCCCCGGCAGCCGATCACCACCTCGTGGACATAGGCCCGGATCCAGACATCCTGATGGCCGAAGGCAACCGGCACCGAGTAGTCGTTGGTCTTGTAGCGCACCAGACACTGGGACGAGACGCGGCCACTGTCCTGGTCACAGGCGTCGAAAGGCGCGACCGGGAGGGGGCGCATGGCAACCAGATCACGTTGCAACCGCTCGCCGATCGTCTCGCTCTCACCGCGCAGGACATCGTGCTGGCGCTTGCGGCATTGCTCCTCCAGCCAAAGGTTGAATGCCTCCCAGCTCGTGAACTCGGGAAGCGGCACCATGAAGTTGCGGCGGCAATAGCCCACCAAGCCCTCGACATTCCCCTTGTCATTGCCTTTGCCAGGACGGCCGTAGTGGTCCCGGATCAGGTAATGCGACAGGAAGCCGCTGAACAGGACGGCCCGCTTGCGGGTGCCATCGGGCAGGATCTTCGCCACCAGGCACCGGTCATTGTCATAGACGATCGACTGCGGCACTGCCCCAAAGAAGGCAAAGGCGTGGATGTGGCCGTCCACCCAAGCCTCGGCCACAGCCGCCGGATAGGCGCGGACGTAACAGGCGTCGCTGTGCGGCAGATCCAAAACAAAGAAGTGGGCCTTCTGCTCGACACCGCCAATCTTGACCATCGCCTCGCCGAAGTCGGCCTGCGCATGGCCCGGGGGATGCGCCAGCGGCACGAACACTTCCTGGCCCCGCCGTTCTCGCTCCCGGATGTAATCCTTGATGATCGTGTAGCCGCCGGTGAACCCGCACTCGTCACGAAGCCGGTCGAACACCCGCTTCGCCGTGTGCCGCTGCTTCCGCGGCATGGAGCGTTCCGCCTCAAGCCAGCCCTCGATGATCGGGATAAAGGGATCAAGCTTCGGCCGCCTGACTTCGGCCGTCCGCCGGTAGCCCGGCGGCACCGAGAACGTCATCATCTTCGCAACCGTATCACGGGAGATGTTGAAGGCCTTCGCCGCCTGACGCTGGCTCATGCCCCCCGCGCAGGCCTGGCGAACCCTGAGATATAGTTCCACGCTGAAAATCCTCGCGCCCTCCCTGCTGTCGCAGAAAGGGAAAGGGTGGACGACTTTTACGCCGCCCGCAGCAGCTCCATGCCGCCGCTTCCGTGGACTAGTTTCTCACCGCCGTTCTCA
>NZ_JAODNW010000071.1 GCF_025398255.1 Chelativorans intermedius
GAGGCTGGTGCGCATGGCCGCTCCGCGGCGCGCCAGCGGCCTTGAAGGCTCCGGCCGCCGGTTTAGGACCGAAGCCAGAACCGAAGGGAGGCCGGCAGGGGTGGCGTTCCACCGAAGCTGGCCACGAAAGAAAGCATCATGACCCTCGCTAACGGGGCCCTCCGGCAATCGGCGATCCTTGACGCGACCCAGGTGCAAGCCCGAGTCGAAAGGAACGGTACGACACGCCCTATTTGGCGCCCCCGATAATCCGGTCAGCTTTTGCAATCACGCCCAGAGCGCGCGGCAATCAGTGGGCGAATTGATCGCGCGTGAGATCCATGACACGGGCGGGTTCCCTGAGAACCTCAAGCAGCTCATCGAACAGCTCGGCTTTGCGTTGCACTGTTTCCGCGAACCGTTCCGGTATCGCAAACGCAGGGCCCGAATAGGCTTCCGACCCTTCCCACGCCCCAGTGACATATCTCTCGCCAGCGGCGTCGATGTCGGTTTCCTCGTCCTGCCAGTCTTCGTCCTCAAGTGCGAGTTTGCAGGCCATTTCCAGTGTTTCCGCCTCATAGACCCGCTGGCGATAGACGGGAAGATGATAGGTGGTCTCGATTGTGAAGACGGGCATATGAGCCTCCGTGAATTGGCAAAGTGGTGGTGGAAGCGTGCACCGGCCCGGCTCAGTCTCGATCGGATCGGGCGTCATAGGCGGCCAACGCCGTGACAATGAGCTCGCAGTCGTCGTCGAACTGTTCGATCTTCGTGCGGGAGCCAGAGACGAGCGTGGCAATGTGCCGCTCTCGTCCTGGTTTCATCAAGAAGAGGTTGCGACGGTTGCTGTAAACGGTGGCTGTCGCGACGTAGTGTCCAGCGGCAAGATCGTCGGGCTTGGTCATCGGTTGAATCTCCGTGCTAGGTTGTTGAAGCGGGGCTTGCGGATCGAAACGAACACCGCATGCTTCCAGGCATCGGCGCCTGTGAAGCGATGGCGATGCCGCTTGTGGTGAATGATGAGACGGGGATGCGCGCCCTCCATCTCGAACACAGCCCGCCAGCCGAAGCGGACGGCTATGGCCTTCCATGGAATGGACATCACCGCCCCCAGGCGACAAAGCTCGAGGGTCCGTCACAGGATGCGTGGCGCGCCGGATCGACGACGAAGCCGAATCGGCCAACCTCGTACTCACTGGCCGCGACCAGAAAGCGCTGGCGCTCGAGGCCCTCACCACGGCCTCCACCGAGCGTGGCGATCACCTCAATAAAACCATCGTGGTGCTCTGATCTGATCGCCGACACGACGACCCAGTCACCCGCATGCCGCGCCTCGAATGCCCGGCGATCCTTTTCGCGGGATTCGCCGGGCTGCAGAACGGTTCCGAAGATCCCCTCCCAGGCGTCCGGCCAGGAGTCCTTCAGTGTTTGCTCGGCACATCGCCGTTCGAATCCGGTGAACAGGTGCGGGAAGGTGATCACAACGATCGCCCATTCGGCGTCTTCCTCGTACCAGCTGTCCCTTTTTCGGAGCCGGAAGTCGACACTGGCATTGCGGTCGGCCGAGAGATGGAAACCGCCGTGCCCGGCGGTCGAATGGCAGACGATGCCCTCGGCAAAGACCGTCGCACCCTGGGAGGGTCCCCACGGCGTATGGGCGCGGGAGCGGATTTCCCGGCGGCCGAGCGCGCGCTTCTCGCGCTGGTGCTCGGCCTGCTCGAGCACCTTTGCCCTGAATTCCGGCTCGTCCGCGAGTTGGCCACCATGCCCGTAGAAGTCATTGCGGGTGAGTTCCGCCAGCGGCCGGCGCGCGCACCAGCATGTGGCGAGGAAATACTGGCCGCTGCGCCCCGGCAGCATGGCAAAGACAGTGTCATCGACGCGCGCCACGGAAAACCCTTCGGCGCTGATGCCGAAACGAACATCCGACTGGTCCGGCGTTCCGCCTGGTCGAGGGTGAAATTGCAAGGAACGGATCATGCCGTCCTCCCCTCGACCTGATCGGCCGCGGCCTTGTCGGCGGTCACCTCACGAAGCACGGCATTTGGATAGCCGTTCCGCGACAACCATTCATCGGCGGCCTGACGGTTGGCCGCGACATGGACGAGCTCGGCCTCGTCCCCGGGGCGGCCGAGCACGAGGACGGAGCCGATGGCGGGCCGTTCGACTACCGTGAAGGTGAGGTCGCTATCGACCGAAAAGGTCTTGAAGACCTTGAGCACGATCACCGCCTTGCTGCCGAAATCCCCCTCGTGAAGCGTGATCGCGGCCGGTATTGTGGTTTCGCCGACGCGTGTGCCGGTCTG
>NZ_JAODNW010000072.1 GCF_025398255.1 Chelativorans intermedius
TGCAGCCTATCCGCCTCTCCCAACACCTTAACCGCATCAGGATCATTGGCCGCTCACAGCCCATTCATGCCATCTCCATCGGTCCAAGCCAAGATTAGGCATTGATTGCAGTGCAATCAAGCTTAGGTCGCAGGTGGATTCCGGATTCCGGTGAATTCCCAAAAGGAATCCAGTCGCTGGCGGGGTGGCGCGATTCGCCCGCCAGCATACGCGGATCGCACGGAAGGAACCGCGCACTTTCCCCGCCGCAGTTGAGTTTAGCGGTTTCGGCCATGGACGCTGGATCTTCGCTGCGCTGGCGCTCCTCGCATCGGGAATCCGCCCGGAGGAACCACACGACGCTCTGCCGGGCTGCGGTTCTAGCAGGCTGTTGAAGAAGTGCCGCGTTTGGCCTTGAGGATGGCCTCGTCGCCGTTGTGATAAGCGAATGTGATCTCGATGGAGCCGTCGTCGAGGAGTTCGGCGTGACCGTCGCCCGAGACCTCGTCCATCTCGTCGAATCCGACCCAGGTGAAGAAGACCATTGACGGGCTGTAGCCGAGGTCGAGGGTTGCCTGCATGGCCCCGAAGGCGATTTCGCCATGATTGTCGGCGCCGATGGTGATCGTGGCGGGTCCGTCGAGGTCGAGATAATCGCGATCCCAAAGATCGGCCTCGACGATGCGCCAGCGGCCGATCAGCCGGCAGCCTGCCGGCGTGGTCATGCCGGCACCGCGATGAGCTTCGGTAGCCGCACCAGATTGTAGGCGGCGGCCGCGAAGGTGAAGGCCCATCCGACGCGATCACGGCCTCGGAACTTGGTCTTGTCCTGGCCGGCGACCGTCTTGATCCAGCCGAACGCCTCTTCGATCCGCTTGCGGATGCGCTGGCTGACGGCATAGCCACCGTGCCGCGTCGTGCGCCCGTCGATCGCCGAACTTCGGGCGCTGGTGTTCTGCGCCACGTGCGGCGTCACCTTCATCGAGCGCAACTCGTTGACGAAGTCCTCCGTGTCATAGGCCTTGTCGGCGCCCAGCGTGATGGCCCGCGGCCGGTCGGCGCGCGGTTCGATCATGTGAAGTGCGGCCACCCGTTCGGCATGGCCGTCGGCCAGCGTCAGGCAGGCGTCGACCAAGAGGCCGTGGCGGTTCTCCATCAGCCCATGCCCCATGAAGCACAGCTTTGCCTCCTTGCCTTTGCCCTTCTTGTAGAGCCTCGCGTCCGGATCGGTGGTCGAGGCATGCGTGTCGTTGGTCCGCTTCTGGCCGTGGAAGTCCGCTTCCGCGTTGCGCCCGCCTCTCTCGGCCGGCGGCTTGCCCGAACCGTCCTTCGGCTTGACGCTCTTCATCGAGGCCCACGCTTCGATCAGCGTGCCGTCAACGGAGAAGTGATCCGTCGACAGGAGCTTCTTCACCTTGGGCTGCGCCAGCACCGCCGCCAGGAACTTCGACGCGATGTCGCCCGCAAGCAGCCGGTCGCGGTTCTTCGAGAACACCGAATGGTCCCACGCCGCGTCATCGACGCCGATACCGACGAACCAGCGGAACAGAAGGTCGTATTCCAGCCGATCCATCAGGAGCCGCTCCGAACGGATCGAGTAGAACGCCTGCAGAAGCATCGCCCGCAGCAGCTTCTCCGGCGGGATCGACGGCCGTCCGAGCGGCGAATACAGCGCCGCGAAGTCGCGTTCCAACGCGACCAGCGTCTCGTTCACGATCCCCCGGATCGCCCGCAGAGGATGGTTCCGCCGAACCCGTACCTCCAGATCAACATAGCTGAACAGTTCGCCTGTTCGATTGTCATCGCCGCGCATGCACCAGTCTCCGAATCCCTTCGCAGCCAATGAATCACGCTCAAAGCCTCATAGCGAGCGACTTCTTCAACAGCCTGCTAGCCGTTCACCTCTTCGGAAAGCCGCGCATTGAACGGAGAAGCGCCACCAGTTCTTGCCGCTCCGCGACGGCGTCGACGGTCCAGAGGCCATGCTTGCGGGCATTGTCATTCCCGATCGGCACGCCTGAAGACTTTCCTCCGTGCATCCGACAGCGGCCGTTCGCCACCGCGGGGGACTGGCACGGCATCCCGTTCTGCGTCCGCGTCCCGCAGCGTGAGCTCAGATGCATGGGCAACCCGCTTTGCACCGGGTTGTTCCTCCAATCTGCTCTGATCCCCGCCCCCCGTCGCTCGATGGCGTCCTCCACAGCCTGACTGCCTGAGT
>NZ_JAODNW010000073.1 GCF_025398255.1 Chelativorans intermedius
GCGATCAAAGCCCGGTCGATCCGCAGCCTCTGCGGGCGGGGATGAGACTTGCGCGACATGGCTCACGCCGCCCTCCGCTCGGGCGCAGCCGACATGACGAGTCGGCGAATGTTGCGCCGGTTGAACTGAAAGGTGATCAGCGCCGATGCGCGGTAGCGCGTGAGCCCGTAGTCCTGGCGCTGCTGGGGCGAGAGGTATTGCAGCTGTTTTTCCGTCGGCGCCTGGCTCAGCCAGCGCCGGGACTTGAAGGCGCTCTCGTCGGTCTCGTGCTCGTTCAACCAGTCGTCGGCCTGCGCGAGGCAGACCGTGCGCTCGCCAACACCGAGAAGACGCGTCCGCTCGTTCTTTGCACCCCCCACGGCATGCCAGCGCCCCTCGAGGAAGAACACGCCGCCCCAGGCATTGAAGCCGCTCGCCATGAGCGCGGAGTCGTCGTCGAACAGATCCTCCCAGGCGAAGCTGGAGCGCTTCAGCAAGTCGATCTCGGTCAGAACGACGGTTTCGAGCGGCTGATAGCCATTGCTCAGGAACTCGTATCCGCAGATCGGACATTGACGCGCGGCGAGCGGGACCGTCGCCTCGCATTCCGGGCAGGTCTTCGTCGGCGCGTCGCACGGTGTGGGATCGCGGCCGTCGAGATCGACGTCCTGCTCCAGCGTGCCGTGGGTCAGGCTCGAGATCCCGAAATCCAGCACGATGCAGTCGGTCTTGACGATGCCGGGGTGCTCGGCCGGATCGACGGTGCGCAGGCCGCGTCCGACCATCTGGATCATGGTCGATTTGTAGGAGCTGGGCCGCAGCAGGATCACGCAGGACGTTGGCGGGTGATCGAATCCTTCGGTGAGCACGGAGACATTGACCAGCACGGCGATCTCGCCCGTGGCATAGGCCGCGAGGATGTTGCGGCGCTCGTCGGCGGAAAGCTCGCCATGGATCAACCCCGCCGGGATGCCGGCCGCGTTGAAGGCCTCGGCGACGTGGGCAGCATGGGCGACGGTGGAACAGAAAACGATGGTCGGCCGCCCTGCGGCCTTCTCGCGCCAGTGCCGGACCACCTCGTCGGTGACGGGCGCGCGGTCCATGATCGCCGCAACCGCGCCCATGTCGTAGTCGGACGCGGTCTTGCGGACGGCGCGCAGCTTCTCCTGCACGCCCAGATCGATCACGAAGGTGCGCGGCGGCACGAGGTGACCAGACGCGATCAGTTCGGCCAGCGTGACCTGGTCGCCGACGTTGTCGAAGACCTCGCGCAGCCCCTTCCGGTCTCCGCGGTTGGGTGTCGCCGTGACACCGAAGATCCGCGCGTCGGGATTGGCGTCGCGCACCCGATCGATGATCCGACGATAGCTCTCGGCCACCGCGTGATGCGCCTCGTCGATCACCAGCAGGTCGAGCTTCGGCATCGTGGCGAGATTGGAAGCCCGCGACAGCGTCGGCGCCATGGCGAAGGTGACCTGGCCGGCCCAGCACTTCTCCTTCGCATCGACGACCGAGGTCGTGATCTTCGGGTTCACCCGGCCGAACTTGCTGCGGTTCTGAGCGGTCAGCTCGTCGCGATGCGCGAGCACGCAGGCCTTGGCGCCTGTGCTCTTCGGGGTTTCGCCGACCATGCGCCCGACGACGCCTGAGAGCATGATCGTCTTGCCGGCTCCGGTCGGGGCGACGCCGAGAGTGTTTCCGTGTTCGCCGAGCGCGCGGACGCTGCGCTCGACGAACTGCTTCTGGCGGGGACGCAACAGCATGGCCGCCTCACTGCGCCCAGGAAGGGCGCGCACCCGCCGCCGGTGCTGAAGATTGGGGCATGGAGGGCTGGGAAGGCTGAGCCTGCGGCTGCGGTGCCGTACCGGGCACGCCCATGAGGGCGGCATAGTCCTTGTGATCCGGCGTGACCGCCGCGCGGATCTCGTTCTTCTCCTCGCCCATCGCGTCGGTGCCGATGTCGATGCGCGCGACGAACTC
>NZ_JAODNW010000074.1 GCF_025398255.1 Chelativorans intermedius
TCACGCCGCCGAATGATGGCACACAAAAGGAGAACAGGCTCGACTTACGAGTGGCCCTGAAAAAAGGGGCAGGTCAGAATGGCGGCTTCTGATGCGGGATGTGGATGAGCGGACGTTCAGCTCGACAAAGGTTTTGTCCTGGCCATAACCTCAACCAGTCATTGGCACGGTACGACAGCAATAGCGCTGGAGGGTGGTGAGCGGTCCTCTAAGACTTGGCCGTTTCTCCGGCCATGCAGAGTCTGAGTGGAGCGCCCGAAGGCGGCCTCCTCACAGCAGAGCCAACTTCCCCAGCGGTGGCCGCCGCTTACGGGTTTCTCCACCAGGACTAGAGGATTATCAGCGGAGACGGACAGAATACTTTTGGCATCCTGAACAATATGTTGCCATTGACATTTGGCGCCAGCATGACGATGTTAGCGGTGTGATGCACATCAGTGTGCCAACGAGCTAAAGGCGCGCCCAACAGACGTTCCGAGCCTCAGGGTTCCAAAGTCTCTTCGGGCCGCCTTACCCTTTTCTTTCGGGCCGCCTTCTGGGCGGCCCGATGTATTTTTGTCGGTCCTTGACGAATGTCAGATAGACGCCAAACACTCGATAGTTAAGCGCCCTCCATGACTTAGTGGTTAGCTTGTTTGGCATGGACGGCCGCTCACGGGTTATACTGTGCGTGGGGTCAAGCAGGTCGATCATCGCGTGCACAACGACACCGTATTGCAGCAATTGCTGGCGCTCGGTCGTGTGCTCGGTTCGAGAGAGGAACGTCGCCAGAGGCATGATCCACCGCCTGAAACCTTCGGTTTCTTCGAAGGCAGCTACGAACTCGACGAAGGTCTTCGCTCCCTTTTCAGTGCGGAAAGTCTCGCCAACAGCGCGTTGCAGTACCCTCGGTAGGATCCGGACGCGGCGCCCTTCTAGGCAATCGAAGAACTTCTGGAGCCGCAGGCCGCGCTCATCCTTTGCCATTGCGACCGACATACCTTCCTGACGGATCACCTCAACCTGCGCCCAGAAGCAGCCAAATAGGTAGAGGAGGCTCGCAAAATCGTGGTTCTCGAGGCGGCTGTCGTCTGGCGTCACGCTGTGAATCGCTTTGAAGTCATCTTCCGCAAGCGATCGTAGCTTGCCGACAAGCTCGTCGGCAGCCTTCAGCAAGGGATCGAGGTGACGGTCGACGAACTGTTCGGCGGAGTCCGACTTTTCTCTTCGCTTGCGCCATTCCTGGTAAGCGATGTCGAGGATCTTCACCGTAGAACCGCCGCCAAGAGCTGCGACGAAAAGTTGTCCCCACCCGGCATCTACCATCTGCTGCCCCACCTCTGTGCACAGAAAAGCATATACAACGAAGGCCGGCAAACCTCTTCCTACCAGCGCTAACGTCGCAGAGGGGGCCGACTGCCGACAGTCCCCTTTCGAGTTGCTGCACTGGATGGCTGCCCTTCGGCGAACGACCCAATCCGGCCGTTCAAGGTTGGCCGGGATTGGCTGCACAGCCGTTTGTTCGGAATACGTTCGGGTAGCGTTCGGGGACATCGTGAGCCGACCGCGTCATTGTCATTGCATCCCTAGCATGGAGAGCGACAATGGATACCATGGAACGTGACGCCGCCTACATCGCTGAGCAGGTGAAGTTCATACGCAAATGGCATGGTCTCACTCAGGAGAATCTTGCCAATGCAGCTGACCTGCCCCCCGCAAAATCCCTCACCGTGATGTAGAGTCTGCGCCAACTTTGAAGGAGCAGACGAATGCGAAAGA
>NZ_JAODNW010000075.1 GCF_025398255.1 Chelativorans intermedius
CCAAAAGTTCCTTCTCAATGGCCATGTGATGATTCTCCTTTCCATCATCATGGCCTCAGACACAAAATTCCTGACAGCCCCATGCGAATGATCTCAAGCTTCTCGGAGGCAGGGTACCTCATGCGTCTGCCTCCCCATCCCCGATCATGCTTTTTTTGAGCAGGCGGTTCTCGAGCGTCAGGTCGGCCACCGCCTCCTTGAGGGCCGCGGCCTCCGCCCGCAACTCCTTCACCTCCGGCGCCGTGGCCTGACGCGCCGTGTCCCCGGTGAGCCGCTTCTTGCCCGCCTCGAGGAACTCCTTCGACCAGCTGTAGTACAGGCTCGTCGCGATCCCCTCGCGCCGGCAGAGCTCAGCGATGCTCTCCTCGCCGCGCAGCCCCTCCAACACGATGCGGATCTTCTCCTCCGCCGAATGCTGCTTCCGCGTGCGGCGCCGGATGTCCTTCACGACGGTCTCGGCGGGCGGTTTGGATGGTCCGGATTTCTGTCTCATCTTCACTCCTTGACGGTTACGATGAGCCAGAAATCCTCCGTTCTTCAATCACCCCAAGCTGTCCCATGGGCGCTGACGCCAGACAAGAGAGCCAATTGCCAGACTCTGGTATCGCTGACGCTTGCGCGCGACGAGGTCCCTGTGGCGGTCGGCCTGCGGCTGTTCCTGCCGGAGAGCTGGACGGGTGACCCCGATCACATGCAGCGCGCCCATGTGTCAGAGCCCTGGCGCGTCCCACAAACGAAGCCCGAGATGGCGCTCGAGGAGATCGACCGGCTGATGGCAGCAGGCGTGCGGTTCGGGATGGTTCTTGCCGATGCCGGCTATGGCCTGTCGGCGCCGTTCCGCCAAGGTCTGAGCGCCCGCGGGCTCGTTTGGGCTGTGGGCATCCCCAAGCACCAGAAGGTTTATCCAGCCAACGTCCCTCTGATCTTTCCGGTCGCCGGCCGTGGCCGCCCGCGCAAGAATCCGATCCCCGACACGCTCTCCATTCCTGCTGAAGCCATGCTCGCCGATGCCGAGTGGACAAAGCTGAGCTGGCGCAACGGAACGAAAGGGCCACTTCAGGCATCCTTCGCCGCCGCGCGCATTTGCATCGCCGACAGGCCGCCGCAGCGTATCCATGACAAGGGCCAGCAGCACATGCCGGGCGAGGAAGCATGGCTGGTCGGTGAATGCAGAGCCTCCGGCGAGCGCAAATACTACCTCTCCAATCTTCCCCGAGAGACGGACTTGAAGACGCTTGCGGCCGCCATCAAGGCGCGCTGGGTGTGCGAGCAGGCCCATCAGCAGATGAAGGAGGAACTCGGCCTCGATCACTTCGAGGGCCGCTCCTGGCAGGGGCTTCACCGCCATGCGCTAATGACCATGATCGCCTATGCCTTCCTTCAGCACCGGCGCCTCGGCCAGGCCGGACGGGAAAAAAAGAAGCCCCGTCGGACCACCTCAGCCCAGCATGCCGGCCGTGCGCCGCGCCGTCATCGCCGCTCTCACACCCAAGCCACCACCAGAACGATGTCCGCACTGCCGCATCCGATGGCGATGGAGCGCACGATGAAGCTGCCAAAGTAGTGCTAGAGCGGGATGAAACGAGGCTGAATCGGCAGGGATTCCCTTTGGCGGTGAATTCTGATTCA
>NZ_JAODNW010000076.1 GCF_025398255.1 Chelativorans intermedius
ATCTTCTGACAACCGAGGAGTACAGGGCCATCGCCGCCGGACTTACGCTGCCGAACGCCGCCTTCATCGACGGCGCCTTCCGCCCGGCAATCTCCGGCAAGACCTTCGCGAGCATAAATCCGGCCACCGGTGAGGAGCTGGCCGAGATCGCCGCCTGTGGGCAGGAAGATGTTGATTTCGCAGTCTCCAAGGCGCGAGACGCCTTCGAGGACGGCCGCTGGTCGCAGCTGCATCCTGCCGAGCGCAAGGAGGCGCTCATCCGTCTGTGCAAGCTGATGACCCGCAACGCGCGCGAGCTTGCGGTGATGGAAAGCCTCGACAGCGGCAAGACCATCTACGATTGCGAGACTGTCGACATTCCGGAATCTATTCACTGCATCAAGTGGCATGCCGAGCTGATCGACAAGATCTACGATTCTGTCTCCCCGGCCTCGGACAATCACATCGCCATGGTGGTACGCGAACCTGTCGGCGTGGTGGGGCTGGTGCTGCCCTGGAACTTTCCGCTCCTGATGATGGCCTGGAAAATTGCTCCGGCGCTGGCGGCGGGCTGTTCGATTGTCCTGAAGCCGGCAGCCGAGACCACGCTGACCGCATTGCGTCTGGCCGAGCTTGCCCATGAGGCCGGCTTGCCGCGCGGCGTGCTGAACGTCGTCCCCGGCAGCGGCGCGGAGGTGGGCGAGCCCATTGGGCGGCACATGGGAATCGACATGGTCTCGTTCACCGGCTCGACTGCCACCGGCAAGCGCTTCCTGACTTATTCGGCCGAATCGAATGCCAAGGAAGTCGTGCTGGAGATGGGCGGCAAGAACCCCGCCGTCGTCATGGACGATGCCGAAAACCTCGACCGTGTCGCGGCGCACATCGTCAACGGCGCCTTCTGGAACATGGGCGAGAACTGCTCTGCTTCTTCACGCCTGATCGTCCACAAGGCCGTGAAGAAACCCCTGCTCGAACGCATTGCCCATCATGTCAAGGAGTGGAACGTCGGCGACCCGCTGGACCCCGAGACCCGTGTGGGCGCGTTGGTGAGCAAGGTGCACTACGATAAAGTCTGTTCCTATCTGGACAGGGCCGAAAAGGTGATCGTGGGCGGCAAGACCCACAAGGGCGCTTTCGTCGAGCCGACCGTGGTGGAAGTATCGGGCAACGATTCCGTTCTGGCACGCGAAGAGATTTTCGGACCGATCCTCTCGGTGATCGAGGTCGGAAGCTTCGACGAGGCGATCGCAATCGCCAATGACACGGAGTATGGCCTCTGTGCCTCGATCTATACCGCCAACGCCAAACGCGCCATTCGCGGCGCGCGCAGTCTCAGAGCAGGTACAGTTACCGTCAACAGCTTTGGCGAGGGCGATATCACGACTCCGTTCGGCGGCTTCAAGCAGTCGGGCTTCGGAGGGCGCGACAACGGGATCCACGCCCACGACCAATATACCCAACTGAAGACGATCTGGATCGACCTCAGCGACAACGCGGACGAGGCCGTGGATTGAAGAGCTATTCCGCTCGGCGGCTGCCTGTTCAGTTGGGGCCGGCAGCCTGGAACGCCATCCTAGGGCCGCAAGGGGCGACCCGACGACTAG
>NZ_JAODNW010000077.1 GCF_025398255.1 Chelativorans intermedius
GGCGTGACCGCCGCGCGGATCTCGTTCTTCTCCTCGCCCATCGCGTCGGTGCCGATGTCGATGCGCGCGACGAACTCCAGCCCGTCGAGATCGGCGAAGCCGTTGATCCGGCGCGCCGCCTGCGCCTCGGGCGAGGTGTCCTTGTCGGAAATCCCACGCGCCGAGTTCAGCATGCCGCGGACGAGGCTGCGGCCCATGTTGGCCCAGTCCGGCCCCTTGGGGCTGTACAGCCCGATCAGCGTGAAGATCTTGCGCCGGGCATAGGGGCCCTCGAGCACGGTGAACTCGCCGTTGAGATACACCGCACCGGTGGAGCCGCGGGTCGCATAGCCCCCGGTCCAGCCCTGCGAGGGATCGTCGAAGCCGCCGGGGCGGATGGTCAGCCGCACCTTGGCGAGCGTCCCCTTGGGGATGAGGTTCGTGTTCGACTGCGCGTCGTTGAAATCGTTCCAGAGACCGGTCATGGCGTGGGGTCCTTTCAGTTGGTGGGATCGGATTGAGGGGTCGCGGCGGGCGCCGGGATGCGCGGCGCATCGGTGACGAGCGGGCGCGCATCGATCGGCAGCGGCTGGCGGATCTTCTCGATGAGCCGGCCGAGATGCGGCGGCTCGAGCAGGTCGAGACGACCGGAGCGGTCCTTGGCCGGGTAGCCCCAGCGGTTCTGCGTTTGGCAGACGAAGACGCGCTGCGGCACACCCTTGTCGTCGGGCAGCGAGGTGAGTGTCAGCACCTCGTCGACGATGCCGGGCAGCTCGAGCCCGGTCTTCGATCCGTCGATCTGCGGGACGAAGACCTTGCGATTGAAGTCGTCGAGCTTCTCGTCGAGGATCCCGACGAAGATCACGTTCTTCGCCCGCGTGTGCTGCAGATGCGTGAGCCAGGCGATCATCTCGCGCCCGTGCAGCCCGTAGGCGCCGCGGATATCCGGCTTGCCGGTCTTGTCGGAATGCGCCTCCGGCTGGCCCTTGCACCATTGGAAGCAGAGCCGACCCGCCACGGTGATCGAGTCGATGAAGACCGTGTCGTACTTCTCCAGTACCTTCGGATCGCCGTACTTCTGGCAGATCGCCCGGTAGTGGTCCTCGCTGTAGGGCTGGTCCTTCCGCAGCGCCGGGTTGGGGCCGCCGATGAACACCGCGAAGTCGCGGCATTCCCGCCATGTCCGCGGGCGGATCGTGTCGATTGCCAGCCCCTCGATGGCGAGATCGCCGGCCTCGAGATCGAAGAACAGCGTCGTGCTTGCCTTGAGGGTTCGCAACAGCGTGGTCTTTCCCGCGCCGCTGGCTCCGAAGATCGCGGCCTTCACGCCACGCATCTCGGCCAGCCGCTCATCTGCGGTGATGATGGGAAGGGTCATGCCGGCACCTCCTGCGGCTTGCACGTTGCAACGGGATCACTGCTGGTCACGGCGGCGTAGAGCGCGTCCAGTCGATCCGCTTCGGCCAGACACTCGATGCCCTTGCGCCGCATGAAGCGCCGCGCGTCGTCGAGCAGTTCGGGGTCCGCGATGAGGTCCGGGATGGCGACGTATTCCGCGGCGCTTTCGACGAAATAGGATTTCGAGCGCAGGTC
>NZ_JAODNW010000078.1 GCF_025398255.1 Chelativorans intermedius
CAGACCGCTGACAAACCCCGTCATTTTCGGCGGGGTTTTGTTTTATGGGTTTGTTGGGGTTTGGGATTTCGTTGTCAGGTTGGTTTGTCGGAGGTTGCCGGTCGGCGGCATGGCGGTTCTTGGGTCTCAGGCGGGGGCTGTTTTCGGCTTCGGCGAGAGGCAAAGCGCGATCTTCTTGATGTTCTGGGCGGCGGCTGCGAGCAGGCACTGGACGCGCACGCGAACGAGACTTCGGAAGCGCGCGTAGCGGTGGCCGTGCAATTGCTTGGCGTCGGCGAAGGAGCGCTCGACGGTCTCCTTGCGGCGGCGGTAGATCGCCTTGCCCCATGCGGTCTTGCGGTTGGCGTCGGTGCGCTCCCGAGCGTCCTGCCAGACATGGCGGGTGATCAGTCTCGTGGCGCTGGCGCTCGATGTGCATGAGGCGAGCAGCGGACAGTCCCTGCAGATGGCCGGGTCGCTCTTGTAGTGCCGGTAGCCGGTGCGGTCGGTGGTGGCGTAGGCGAGCGACTGGCCTTGCGGGCAGCGATAGGCGTCGGCCTCTGGATCGTATGTGAAGGCGCTCTTCCTCATCATGCCGGGCTTGGGCGGGGTCGGGTTGCGATAGCCGGTGACGCCCATGATGGCGCGATCCTCCAACCCCCTGGCGATGCCGGCCGTGGCGTAGCCGGCGTCGAGGCCGACGGCGCCCACATCGAAGCCGAAGCGCCCGATCTGGCGGTCGAGCCGGCCGAGATAGACGATCGAGTCGTGCACGTTGGCCGGCGTCGCATGGCTGTCGGTGATGATGGCGTGGCGGCCGTCCACCGTGCGATGGTCGAGGTAGAAGAAGCCCTTCGGCTTGCCGTCGCGCACCATGTAGCCGCTGTCGGGATCGGTGCGCGACACCTTCGTCTCCTTCAGGGCGGGCTGCCGCTCCTTCTCCTTCAGCGGCTTCTTGCCGTGGGCGGCGCGGTCCTCCTCGATCGCCGCGTCGAGATCGTCCCAGTAGTCGGCGCGCGACTTGGCCACAACGGCCACGTCGAACTTCGCCTTGTTGGCGTTGGCCTTGAGATGCGTCGAGTCGGTATAGAGCACCGTGCCGTCGACCAGGCCGGCCCGGATCGCCTGCTCGACGATCCTGTCGAAGATCGACTGCGCTATTGCCTCGTCCTGGTAGCGGCGGCGACGGTTCTGAGACAGCGTCGAGGCGTCGAACACCTTGTCGGTCAGCTTGAGCCGCAGAAACCAGCGGTAGGCGACGTTGACCTCGATCTCGCGCACCAGCTGCCGCTCCGAACGAACGCCGAACAGGTAGCCGATGAACAGCGCCTTGAACATCAAGGTCGGGTCGAGCGGCGGCCGGCCGTTGTCGGGGCAGTAGAGCGGCGCCGTCAGGTCATGGATGAAGGAAAAGTCGATCACCCGGTCGATCTTGCGAAGCAGGTGATCCTTCGGGACCAGCTCGTCGAGCCTCACAATCTCGAGCGCGGTCTGTTCAGGGGCGGGTCGCTTCAACATGACCCAGTGAATCAAAAACCCCCGGCCAAAGCCAGGGGTTTGTCAGCGGTCTG
>NZ_JAODNW010000079.1 GCF_025398255.1 Chelativorans intermedius
GATACGCGGCCACCCACAGCAAATGATCATCCGCCAGGTGGCGGTACGCAGCCGGTACCGTTGATTGCGACACTGGCGGCCGATCAAGCGATCGAACGAGGTGAAAAGGCCCAAGCTCTGAAGACCGCCGTCGAGGGATTGCGGTCGGCGATACCCCCCGACCAATTCGAAAAGCTGGCCAAAGCTGAGCATGCGGTGGGGATACTTCCTCCTCCGCGTCGTCCAAAGCAAGATCGGTCGATCCCGCATTGGGCCGATCGTGAGCTTCCCGCGTCTGTCCGGGAACACTAGCCGCTCGTCCACTGTCCCCCAACGGTGGACAAGCGACGCCGTTGACACGGCACACTTTTCGTTACCGCTCTCTATCCGCACCACCACCGCGGCGGGCCTTCTTGGAGGTTATGACCTCGCTCGGCCCGGGGACGTCGCGCTTCAGGGCGACGCAGTGCTTGCCGGGATGCTTGCGTTTGCAAGTGCACTTGCTGCGATTGCCGGGCTGATGGCTTGGCTCTAGCGCGCCAGCTTTACTCATTTCGTGATCTATCGGTTGATTCTGGCGGGGTTGCTCTGGACATTTCTGGCGAAACGCATGCTTTGCAGCGCTTAGCGGAAGGTCGCGCCGTCGTTTGATCAACACCGCGATTGTCAATTGAAGCCCCCTGCCGACGGGTCTTTCCCCACGAATGACTACGTTATGTTCGGCCCACCCCTCTGCCTCCCAATGGTCCAGGAAATGCCGTCGTCGCGCATGATGCCGGAGACCTGCTTGCCGACATGGCGTTCGAGGATGGGGCGCCATGGGACGAGGGTGAATTCGCGGCTGTTCTCGACGAGCGCATATTTGCCGCTGGCGAGTTGGACGGAACGGCGGAGCGTCCCCTCCACCGGCTCGCCGGGGCGGGCTTCAACATAGGCAAGGCCCAACTCCTCGGAGAGCTGACCGGCCACGCGAGTGAGCTCGCGCCGGCGCAGGGTCGCCAGCATGTTGGCACGATAGACGATCCGATTCTGTTCCTCGTGAGCGAGGCCCTCGGCGATCAGCCATTGCCGGCGGCGGGCCTGGGCCTCGCGCACCTCCCGGCCGAAACCGGAGTCGCGGGTGGGCTCCGGATGATCCGAGACGAGCTCGCGGTCGAGCCAGGTGGCGCCGTCGGTGCCCACCTGCCGGTCGAGCGTGAGATGGGAAAGCTTCTCGACGATGACCGGCGCTGCGCGAGCCATGCTCCGCTCGTATTCCACCACCCGGTCGAGATGGTCGGGCTCGACGATCCAGGTCCCGTCGGGCTCACGGGCAACGCCACCGGTGGCGCGGCGGATGGCCTCGAGCCGCCGCACATGGGTCTCGGCGTATTCCTCGGTGGCGCGAGGATCATGCTTGAGATGCAGGTCGATGGTGTAGCGCCCGTCGTTGGCAGCGGCGACCTCGGCGACGGTTCGATCCACTCGCCGAGGCTCGATAGTCTTCGGCGTCACACGCACGATATTG
>NZ_JAODNW010000008.1 GCF_025398255.1 Chelativorans intermedius
AGGGGCGGGTCGCTTCAACATGACCCAGTGAATCAAAAACCCCCGGCCAAAGCCAGGGGTTTGTCAGCGGTCTGAGCGGGCCGACGGGCCCGCTTTCCGATCTCGCCGATGGTTGCAAGCTTCAGCGCTTGGAGAACTGGAAGGAGCGGCGGGCCTTGGCGCGGCCGTACTTCTTGCGCTCCACGACGCGGCTGTCGCGCGTCAGGAAGCCGCCCTTCTTCAACACTGCGCGCAGCTCCGGCTCATAGTGGGTGAGCGCCTTGGAGATGCCGTGGCGCACCGCGCCCGCCTGGCCCGACAGGCCGCCGCCGGTGACCGTGGCGACGATGTCGTACTGGCCGTTGCGGTTGGCCGCCACGATGGGCTGCTGCAGGATCATCTGCAGCACGGGGCGGGCGAAATACTGGTCGAACGCCTTGTCATTCACGGTGATCTTGCCCGTGCCGGGCTTCACCCACACGCGGGCGATGGCGTTCTTGCGCTTGCCGGTGGCGTAGGCGCGGCCATGGGCGTCGAGCTTCTGCACGAGCCGGGGTGCCTCGGCCTCGGGCGCTGCGGCCTGCGTGGCCTCGCCCAGCTCCTGGAGGGAATTGATTTCAGCCATATGCCTTGACCCTTACATTCTTCCTGCTCAGCGCCGCGACGTCGAGCTTCTCGGGATTCTGGGCGGCGTGGGGGTGCTCGGCACCCGTGTAGACGCGCAGATTCTTCATCTGGCGGCGGCCCAGCGGCCCGCGCGGGATCATCCGCTCCACCGCCTTCTCGATCACGCGCTCGGGAAAGCGCCCCTCGATGATCTGGCGCGCCGTGCGCTCCTTGATGCCGCCGGGGTGGCCCGTGTGCCAGTAATATTTCTTGTTGTTGTACTTCCTGCCGGTGAAGACCACCTTGTCGGCATTGATGATGATGACATTGTCGCCATCATCCACATGCGGGGTGAAGGTGGGCTTGTGCTTGCCGCGCAGGCGGTTGGCGACGATGGAGGCGAGGCGGCCGACGACGAGCCCTTCGGCGTCGATCAGGATCCACTTCTTCTCCACCTCCGCAGGCTTCTGCGAGAAGGTTTTCATGGTCGTTCCGTCCGTATCTTGCAGACCCGGCCCGCAGGCAGGGCGTTTCTTGTTGCTTGAACCGATGGCCCAAAGGCCCTCGAAAAATCGGGCGAATGCCGCAACCGGCGGGCTTATAGGAGGGGCGAGACGGCAAGTCAAGCACAATCGGAGGATTAACGCCCAGCAAAATACAGTAAAATCAATGCGTTGAAAAAACGGTATCATATTACCTCAAATTCGGAGGCCTTCGCGCGCCGCCGGAGCAAGCCGGGAGCGGCCATCCGTTTCACGGCTGATCTTCCGGCGGCACTGTGATAGGGGAGGGCAGACGGTGAAGGGAGAGAGACCATGGCCGAAGTCTCGGCAGAAACGCGCAGCCCGGCGAAAACCCTCGTGGAGAGCCATCTTGAAGGCGGCGTCCTGACGCTCACGCTTGCCAATCCGCCCGCCAACGCGCTGTCCATCGCCATGATGGAGGCTCTCAAGGGCGCGCTTGACAGGGCGCGCGAGGACGAGCGCGTGGCGGTGATCGTGCTTGGCGCCGCGGGTAAGGTGTTCTCGGCCGGTCACGACCTGAAGGAGATGACGGCCCACCGCGCCGATGCGGACCGCGGCAGGGCCTTCTTCGCCCGCACCATGGCGCTGTGCTCCTCCCTCATGCAGGCCATCGTGCGCCATCCGCGGCCGGTGATCGCGGCGGTGGACGGCGTGGCCACGGCCGCCGGCTGCCAGCTCGTGGCCTCCTGCGATCTGGCGGTGGCCAGCGAGAGGGCGCGCTTTGCCACGCCCGGCGTCAATATCGGGCTGTTCTGCTCCACGCCCATGGTGGCGCTGTCGCGCAACGTCGCGCGCAAGCACGCCATGGAGATGCTGCTCACCGGCGAGATGATCGACGCGCACACCGCGCTTTCCTTCGGCCTGGTCAACCGGGTGGTGGCGCCGCAGGCGCTGAATCGGACTGTCATGGATTTCGCGCAAACCATTGCGTCGAAATCGCCTTTGACGCTGAAGATCGGCAAGGAAGCCTTCTATGCCCAGGCGGAGATGGGGCTGGCCGAAGCCTATGAATATGCCGCCCGTGTGATGGTGGAGAACATGATGGCGCGCGACGCGGAAGAGGGCATCGGCGCCTTCATCGAGAAGCGCCAGCCGCAGTGGAGAGGTGAATGAACCACGACGCCTACGAAAATTCCTATATCTCCGGCATCCTCAACGCGGTGAAGTCGATCGCCATCGTCGGCGCATCGGCCAACGAGGTAAGGCCCAGCTTCTTTGTCACCAAATATCTGATCGACAAGGGTTACAGGGTCTTCCCCGTCAATCCCGGCCATGCCGGCAAGCCGATCGCGGGCGCCATGACCTATGCCTCGCTGGCCGACCTTCCCGAGCCCGTTGACATGGTGGACATCTTCCGCGCCTCCTCCGCCGTGCCCGCCATCACCGAGGAGATCCTCGCCATGGATCCCCTGCCGAAGGTGGTATGGATGCAGCTCACCGTGCGCGACGACGCCTCCGCCGCCAGGCTGGAGGAGAAGGGCATCAAGGTGGTGATGAACCGTTGCCCGAAGATCGAGTATGGCAGGCTTTCCGGGGAGATCGGCTGGAACGGCGTCAACAGTCGCGTCATCTCCTCGAAGAAGCCGCTCCTGCGCCAGGGCTTCCAGAGCTTCGGCATTCGCGCCAGGTAACGGCGGCGGCCGAAGCGGAGAATATTTCTCCTCAGTCCACCCGAAAACGGACAAATCTTCTTTGCCTCGCCGGCCCGCCTTTGTATGGATGGCGGGAAAGAGAACGGAGGAAACCCCATGACCGAGCGCACGCCCGGCTTCAACACGCTTGCCATCCACGCCGGCGCCCAGCCCGATCCTGCCACCGGCGCCCGCGCCACCCCCATCTATCAGACGACGTCCTATGTCTTCGACGATGTGGACCATGCCGCCTCGCTGTTCGGGCTCAAGGCTTTCGGCAACATCTACAGCCGCATCATGAACCCCACCCAGGCGGTGCTGGAGGAGCGCATCGCGGCGCTGGAGGGCGGCACGGCAGCGCTGGCCGCCGCCTCCGGCCATGGCGCGCAGCTCCTCGTCTTCCACACGCTCATGCAGCCGGGCTGCAACTTCATTGCCGCCAGGAAGCTCTATGGCGGCTCCATCAACCAGTTCGGCCACGCCTTCAGGAATTTCGACTGGCACGTGCGCTGGGCCGACCCGGAGGACATCGACAGCTTCGAAAGCCAGATCGACGAGAAGACCCGCGCCATCTTCGTGGAGAGCCTTGCCAATCCCGGCGGCACCTTTGTCGATCTGGAGGCCATCGCCGCGGTGGCCCGCCGCCACGGCCTGCCCTTCATCGTCGACAACACCATGGCCTCGCCCTATCTCCTGCGCCCCATCGAGCACGGTGCCGACATCGTCGTGCATTCGCTCACCAAGTTCCTGGGCGGGCACGGCAACTCCGTGGGCGGCGTGCTGGTCGACTGCGGCACTTTCGACTGGTCGAAATCCGGCAACTATCCCATGCTGTCCGAGCCGCGGCCCGAATATGGCGGCATGGTGCTGCACGAGACCTTCGGCAACTTCGCCTTCGCTATTGCCGCTCGCGTGCTGGGCCTGCGCGATTTCGGGCCGGCGATCTCGCCGTTCAACGCCTTCCTCATTCTCACCGGCATCGAGACGCTGGCGCTCAGGATGCAGCGTCACTGCGACAACGCGCTGAAGGTCGCCACCTGGCTCAAGGAGCAGCCGCAGGTGGCCTGGGTCTCCTATCCGGGCCTGCCCGACGACCCCAACCACGAGCTGATGCGCAAATACGCGCCGAAGGGGGCGGGTGCCGTCTTCACCTTCGGGCTCAAGGGCGGTTTCGAGGCCGGGGTGAAGGTGGTGGAAAGCGTGGAGCTGTTCTCCCATCTCGCCAATATCGGCGACACGCGCTCGCTCATCATCCATCCGGCGTCCACAACGCACCGCCAGCTCTCCGACGAGCAGAAGGTGGCTGCCGGCGCCGGCCCGGACGTCATCCGCCTGTCCGTCGGGCTGGAGGACGTGGACGACATCATCGCCGACCTGGAGCAGGCGCTCGCCGGCATCTGAGAGGCAAGGGGGCTCACCAGCGGCAGAGGAGCCGCTCGAGCCCGTGGAAGTGATAGGTGTCCCGGTAGCGGGGCGCCTCCGCAAGCCGCAGCGCGGGCAGCCGCGCGAAGAGCACGTCGAGTGCCACCTGCAGCTCCAGCCGGGCAAGCGGCGCGCCGATGCAGAAATGGATGCCGGCGCCGAAGGAGACATTCTTCTGGTCGCCGCGCGCCGGCAGAAAGGCGCGCGGCTGCTCGAAGGCCCGCGGATCGCAATTGGCCGCCCCCAGCATGAGGCCCACCGTCTCGCCGGGTTTCAGGCGCACGCCCTCGGCCACCTCCACCGCCTCATAGGCATGGCGGGTGAACATGTGCAGCGGCGGGTCGAAGCGCAGACACTCCTCCACCGTCGCCGCCGTCGCCTGCGGCGTCGAGAAGAAGCGGCGCGGATCGCCGCCCTGGGCGAGCAGGGTCGCAACGGCGTTGCCGAGCTGATGGACGGTGGCCTCGTGGCCGGCATTGAGCAGCAGGATGGTGGAGGAGACGAGCTCGTCCTCCGTCAGCCTGTCGCCGCTTTCCCGCGCCGCGACGAGCAGCGACAGAAGGTCGTCGCCCGGCCGGGCGCGACGCTCCGCCGCGCAGTCGCGGATGAAGGCGGCGAAGGCGCGCGCCGCCTCGTTGGCCGCCTCTTCCACCGCCCGGGTGCGCCCGTGCATGTACATGGCGACCATGCGGTGCGACCATTCGAGAAGCTGCGGGCCCATCTCCACCGGCACGCCCAGCATCTCGGCAATGATGGTGATGGGCACCGGCGTCGCATAGGCGGGCAGCAGATCGGCCTCGCCATCGGCCTCGAAGCCGTCGATGAGCCGGTGGCACAGCGCTGCGATGCGCGGGCGCAGCCGTTCCACCTGGCGCGAGACGAAGGCGCGGTTCACCAGCGTTCTCAGCCGCGTGTGGGCGGGCGGTTCGAGCTCCAGCATGGAGTTGGCCTCCACCGCTGCGAAGTCCTTCAGATGCGGCGCATCGTAGAGCGTGCCGCCCGCCGGTAGCTGCCGGCCCAGCCGGCGGTCGCGCAGGGCCCGGTTCACCTCCTCGAAGCCGGCAAGACACCACATCCCGTAGTCTTCCCAGTAGACGGCGCGCGCCGCCTCGTGGAGCCGGGCATAGGCGGCATAAGGATCCTGAACGAACGCCTCGGCATGCGGGTCGAGCCGCAGGTGCCGGTCGCGAAGGGAGAAGGAAGGGGTGTCGGCGATGCTCATGCGCCTGTCTTACCGCCGATCGCGCCCGGCGCAAGCGGCCGTTTCCCGGGCGGGAAAAACATGGCCTTGCACAGGCGGGAGCGGGCGTCCTATATCGGCATCAGTGGAAAAGGACGAATCTGTCGCACGCGCCGAGGAGCCGGCGCGCCTCGCAAAGAAGGTATCCCTGCATGTCGAATCCCGTCGAGACCGCGATGAACCTTGTGCCGATGGTCGTCGAACAGACGAACCGCGGCGAACGCGCCTACGACATCTTCTCGCGCCTCCTGAAGGAGCGCATCATCTTCATCACCGGGCCGATCGAGGACGGGATGGCTTCGCTCGTCTGCGCGCAGCTTCTCTTCCTCGAAGCGGAGAACCCGAAGAAGGAGATTGCGCTCTACATCAACTCGCCGGGTGGCATCGTCACCAGCGGCATGGCGATCTACGACACCATGCAGTTCATCCAGCCGCCGGTGTCCACCCTGTGCATCGGCCAGGCGGCCTCTATGGGCTCGCTGCTTCTGACGGCGGGCGCGGAGGGCATGCGTTTTGCCACGCCGAATGCGCGCATCATGGTTCACCAGCCCTCCGGCGGCTTTCAGGGCCAGGCGTCCGACATCGAGCGCCACGCCCAGGATATCATCAAGCTGAAGCGGCGCCTGAACGAGATCTATGTCAAGCACACCGGCCGTGATTACGAGACCATCGAGAAGACGCTCGACCGCGACCACTTCATGAATGCCGAGGAGGCGAAGGAGTTCGGGCTCATCGACAGGGTCATCTCCAGCCGCGAGCTCGTCGAGGGGCCGGGGGCCTCGTGAGGTGTCGGGCGCGGCGCGCCGGCTGCGAGTCGAAAATTAGCGGCATGCTGCGGCATTTCCGTCACATTTTCCTGTTCCCTAAGCGCTGGCAACCGCTTACGTTAAGCCTATGTTGAAGTTCGATCCCCTAGTTTTTGCTGGGGAATCTTGCCGTGCTTTCCGATTCGTGTTTCGCTCGGAAAGTGACAGGGGAGAAGATGCGGGGCAGGCTCGGGCTTTCCTTCCGGCATTGATCCCCTGCGGCAGACGGCCTCGCGAAGCGGCGCCGGTGGTACTGAAAGGACATGTGAGATGAGCAAGATCGGCAACAGCGGCGGCGATTCCAAGAACACGCTGTACTGCTCCTTCTGCGGCAAGAGCCAGCACGAGGTGCGCAAGCTGATCGCCGGACCGACCGTCTTCATCTGCGATGAATGTGTCGAGCTGTGCATGGACATCATCCGCGAGGAAAACAAGTCCTCGATGGTGAAGTCGCGCGAGGGCGTGCCGACCCCGCAGGACATCCTCAAGGTCCTTGACGATTATGTGATCGGCCAGGCCCATGCCAAGCGCGTGCTGTCGGTGGCCGTCCACAACCACTACAAGCGCCTGGCCCATGCCGGCAAGAACCAGGATGTGGAACTGGCCAAGTCGAACATCCTGCTGATCGGCCCGACCGGCTGCGGCAAGACGCTGCTTGCCCAGACGCTGGCGCGCATCATCGACGTGCCCTTCACCATGGCCGATGCGACGACGCTCACCGAGGCCGGCTATGTGGGCGAGGACGTTGAGAACATCATCCTGAAGCTGCTGCAGGCGGCCGACTACAATGTCGAACGCGCCCAGCGCGGCATCGTCTACATCGACGAGATCGACAAGATCTCGCGCAAGTCGGACAACCCCTCGATCACCCGCGACGTCTCGGGCGAGGGCGTGCAGCAGGCGCTTCTGAAGATCATGGAGGGAACGGTCGCCTCCGTGCCGCCGCAGGGCGGCAGGAAGCACCCCCAGCAGGAGTTCCTGCAGGTCGATACCTCCTCGATCCTGTTCATCTGCGGCGGCGCCTTCGCAGGGCTGGAGAGGATCATCTCCGACCGCGGGCGCAAGACCTCCATCGGCTTTTCCGCCAATGTTGCCTCGCCGGAGGATCGCCGTGCCGGCGAGCTTCTGCGCCAGGTGGAACCGGAGGACCTGTTGAAGTTCGGGCTCATTCCCGAGTTCGTGGGACGCCTGCCGGTGCTCGCCACGCTGGAGGACCTGGACGAGGAGGCGCTGGTGCGCATCCTCAGCGAGCCGAAGAACGCGCTCGTCAAGCAGTACAAGCGCCTGTTCGAGATGGAGAATGTGGAGCTCACCTTCCACGAGAACGCGCTGACGGCGATCGCCCGCAAGGCCATCGAGCGCAAGACGGGCGCGCGCGGCCTGCGCTCCATCATGGAGGCGATCCTGCTCGACACCATGTTCGAGCTGCCGGCGCTGGAAGGCGTTCAGGAGGTCGTGATCTCGGACGAGGTGGTGGCCGGCAATGCCCGCCCCCTCTACATCTATGCCGAGCGCGAGAAGGAGAAGGGCAGCGTCAGCGCGTGAGGAGAGGGCGTTTCCATGGGCTGAGAGGGCGCGGCGGAAAGGCCGCCTCCCGGCCCATGCGTGCCGTGCGGAAGACGCGCCGGCGCTCCACCCTTGATCTTCGGCGCGCGCACCTCCACCTATGGAGCGTGTGGCGGGTCCCGTCCCCCGCGTCGGCGTTGCAAGGCAAGCTCATCGTCGAGGGGACGGTGTCCCCGATGGCAAAAACTCCGCGGCAGGCACGTCGAGCGGCCGCGGGTGAAAAAGGCTGAGAAATGACAAACACCCCCAAGACTTCTGGTGAAATGCTGTTCCCGGTGCTGCCCCTGCGCGACATCGTGGTGTTTCCGCACATGATCGTGCCGCTTTTCGTGGGGCGCGAGAAGTCGATCAAGGCGCTGGAGGAGGTGATGGGTGCCGAGAAGCAGGTGCTTCTGGCCACCCAGATGAACGCCGCCGACGACGACCCGGAGCCCAGCGGCATCTACGATGTCGGCACGCTCGCCAATGTGCTGCAGCTTCTCAAGCTGCCCGACGGAACGGTCAAGGTGCTGGTGGAGGGGGCGGCGCGCGCCCGCATCACCGGGTTCACCGGGCGCGAGGACTTCCACGAGGCGCGCGCGGAGATTCTCGAAGCGCCGCAGGAGGACGAGGTTGAGATCGAGGCGCTGGCCCGTTCGGTGCTCGCCGACTTCGAGAACTATGTGAAGCTCAACAAGAAGATCTCGCCCGAGGTGGTGGGCGCGGCCAGCCAGATCGAGGACTATGCCAAGCTCGCCGATACGGTCGCCTCGCACCTGGCCATCAAGATTCCCGAGAAGCAGGAGATGCTGGCCACCCTGTCGGTGCGCGAGCGCCTGGAAAAGGCCATGGGCTTCATGGAGGCCGAGATCTCGGTTCTGCAGGTGGAAAAGCGCATCCGCTCGCGCGTCAAGCGCCAGATGGAGAAGACGCAGCGCGAGTACTACCTCAACGAGCAGATGAAGGCGATCCAGAAGGAGCTCGGCGAGGGCGAGGACGGCCGCAACGAGGTGGCCGAGCTCGAGGAGCGTATCAAGAAGACGCGGCTTTCCAAGGAAGCGCGCGAGAAGGCTCAGGCCGAACTCAAGAAGCTGCAGACCATGTCGCCCATGTCGGCGGAAGCCACGGTCGTGCGCAACTATCTCGACTGGCTGCTCTCCATCCCGTGGAAGAAGAATTCGAAGGTGCGTCACGACCTGGGCTTCGCCGAGGAAGTGCTGGACGCCGACCACTACGGCCTGGAGAAGGTCAAGGAGCGCATCGTCGAGTATCTTGCCGTCCAGTCGCGGCAGAAGAAGCTGAAGGGTCCCATCCTGTGCCTCGTCGGCCCTCCGGGCGTCGGCAAGACCTCGCTCGGCAAGTCGATCGCCCGTGCCACGGGCCGCGAGTTCGTGCGTATGGCGCTGGGTGGCGTGCGCGACGAGGCCGAGATTCGCGGCCATCGGCGCACCTATATCGGCTCCATGCCCGGCAAGGTGATCCAGTCGATGCGGAAGGCCGGCAAGTCGAACCCGCTGTTCCTGCTCGATGAGATCGACAAGATGGGCATGGATTTCCGCGGCGATCCCTCCTCGGCGCTTCTGGAGGTGCTGGACCCCGAGCAGAACGCCACCTTCATGGACCACTATCTGGAGGTGGAATACGACCTGTCGAGCGTCATGTTCGTGACGACGGCCAACACCCTCAACATCCCGCCGGCGCTGATGGACCGCATGGAGATCATCCGCATCGCCGGCTACACCGAGGACGAGAAGATCGAGATCGCCAAGCGGCATCTGTTGCCCAAGGCGGTGCGCGAGCATGCGCTCCAGCCCAAGGAATTCTCGGTCACCGACGGAGCGCTGCAGACCATCATCCGCACCTACACCCGTGAGGCGGGCGTGCGCAATCTGGAGCGCGAGCTGATGAAGCTGGCGCGCAAGGCGGTCACCGAGATCCTGAAGTCGGGCAAGAAGTCGGTGAAGGTGACGGAGAAGAACCTGGCCGACTATCTGGGCGTGCCGCGCTTCCGTTTCGGCCAGGCCGAGGGCGAGGACCAGGTGGGCGTCGTCACCGGCCTTGCCTGGACCGAGGTGGGCGGCGAGCTGCTGACCATCGAGGGTGTCATGATGCCCGGCAAGGGCAAGATGACGGTGACCGGCAACCTGCGCGACGTCATGAAGGAGTCGATCTCCGCAGCCGCCTCCTACGTGCGCAGCCGGGCCGTTGACTTCGGCATCGAACCGCCGATCTTCGACAAGAAGGACATCCACGTGCACGTGCCGGAAGGCGCCACGCCCAAGGATGGCCCCTCGGCCGGCATCGCCATGGTGACGGCGATCGTTTCCGTGATGACCGGCATTCCGGTGCGCAAGGACATCGCCATGACGGGCGAGATCACGCTGCGCGGCCGGGTGCTGCCCATCGGCGGGCTGAAGGAGAAGCTGCTGGCGGCCCTTCGCGGCGGCATCAAGAAGGTGCTCATCCCGGAGGAGAACGCCAAGGACCTGGCCGAGATCCCGGAAAACGTGAAGAGCGGTCTGGAGATCGTGCCGGTCAGCCGTGTCGGCGAGGTGCTGGAGCACGCGCTCACCCGCAAGCCGGAGCCCATCGAATGGGTGGAGCCGGTGGCCGCCGCCCAGAAGGTGGAGGTTCCCGGCGAGACGGGAAGCCAGACCGTCGCCCATTGAGGCGGCGCGCCGAACGGCGCGAACCGGGTTTTCGGCCCCGCTGCCGCGCCGGCAATGCAGCGCCGGCAGCGCGGGCGGAAACGCCACACACATCAGGGGCCGGCCTCTCGGGGCCGGCCCTTTGTCCAGAAAAGCGCGGAAAACCGGGGATTTTTCGCTTCTCCGGCTTATTTCCCGCTTGGTCGGCCCCCCACTTCTTCATAAACTGCCAACCCAGCCGGTTGAGTCGCTCTCCGGCCATAATAGAAAAGGGGTTTGTTGTTTATGAACAAGAACGAACTGGTATCCGCCGTTGCCGAGCAGGCCGGTCTTTCCAAGGGCGACGCCCAGTCGGCCGTCGACGCGGTTTTCTCCGTTATCACGGACGAGCTGAAGAAAGGCGGGGACGTTCGGCTTGTCGGTTTTGGCAATTTCAGCGTTTCGCGGCGCGAGGCCTCCACGGGCCGCAACCCGCAGACCGGCGCTCCGGTGGAGATCCCGGCGCGCAACGTGCCGAAATTCTCGGCAGGCAAGGGCCTGAAGGACGCGATCAACTGATCGACCGCGGTCAACCGCGGCCCCACACCGTCGGACAAAGGCCGGGCCTGCCCCGGCCTTTTCCTTTGGCGCCAACGCGCATCAGCCTCCCCAAACCTCCCAAATGGGAGTTGTGCCCGTACCCCACCCATTGATCAATAGCCCGAACGAAGCGGTCTTCGAAGGGAAGGCCGCGCAGGACAGGGGGAAGGCAACATGCGATCTCACAGGGTGTTTTTGACGGGCAGCGTGGCAATTGCGGCTCTCGGACTGGCCGGATGCGGCGGCAGCGGCTCGACGAGCGCCATCGTCGACGCGCTCTTTGCGGAGGATGTCGGTACGGCAGCCGAAGCGCTCGACGACGGAAAGACGCTGAAAGCCTATGATGGCAAGATGTCCTCGACGCTCCACCACGAGGACGTGCGCAGACACGATTCGGCAAAAGTCTCCATAAAGAAGAACGATGCCGGTGGCATCGACGTCACCGTAAACGGCAAAACGGAAAGCTATTCGTCAACCCACGTCTCGGATGACGGGTATGGGTTCGAAAGCGATGATGGTCACCGCAATATCTACACCTGGAGTGCGCCCAGTGCGCAGGATGCCGTCAACGGCACAGGTGGCTATCCCTATCATCAGATATGGGGATATCACTGGTGGGACCCGGAAAGCGACGATCCCGGCATGTTCGGTTTTGCCGTTGTGGGCACGGAGACAACGTCCGAGGTGGTGGCGGCCCGAACCGATAAGGCCACCTATTCGGGCACTGCCTTTATTCGCAGCTACGGTTCTGACGGGAGCGTCCATGATCGAACGGATATAAAGGGTGATCTGTCGTTGACCGCAGAGTTCGATGAAGGAAAGATTTCTGGCCTGGTGAACAATGTGGAAGGAAGAGAGCGCGTCAATGACGTGAATGGTCCTTGGACTGCGGTGACGGGCGGCGAAATTGCGCTGCAGGAAGCCGATATTTCCGGCCACGGCTACGAAGGCAAGATCGCCCCCAATGACACGTTCAACACGGCATTGGGTGTGACGGAAATCGACGGAACGTACCGGGGCAAGTTCTTCGGTCCTGATGCCGAGGAGACGGCCGGCGTCATCTCGGCCTCCGGTGTCGCGGATGGCGAGGACTTTATTGCGACAGGCTCCTTCAGCGCAGACGAGGACTGAGCGCCTTCGGCGCTGAGCTTTGGTCTTGAAGGGCGGGCGGGGTGTTGCCCCGTCCGCCGCCCTGCACTCTGGCCCTGGAAAACGCATGATTGTCTCCCTGCGCGGCGCGCTGGCGCTTTTCGTTGGTGCTGTCCTGTTCTGTGTCCCTGCACGGACGGAGCCGCAGGCCAGCGAGGCCGGGGGAGCAGTTCTGGTGCGCCTCGTCACGACAGGACACTATGACGAGGCGCGCCGGCTGCTGCGCCGGCAGGTTGCCGGACGCCCGGATGCCGCCCTTCACATCGCCCATCTGGAGGGTGTCATTAAGGTCCACGAGGAAGACCTTGCCGGTGCCATCGCGATTTTCAGGGCCATTCTGGCGGCCGAACCGGACTTCCTGCCCTCCCGCGTCGAGCTCGCGCGCACGCTTTTCCGCGCCGGCGATATGGAGGCCTCCACATATCACTTCGAGGCCATCGCCCGTGGCAGCGGCGACCCCGCGCTTCAGCGCTTCGCCGCCCGCTATCTCGAAAACATCGACAGTGCCCGCACCCATGGCTACTCTTTCTACGTGTCGCTCCTGCCGTCCACCAATGTGAACAAGGGAAGCGGCAAGCACACCTTCAAGGCAGGCGGGTTGGTCTTCACGATCGACGAGGAGTCCCGCGAAGCCAGCGGCATCGGCGCAGCCGTCGGTGCGGACGCCTTCAAGACCTTTCGTCTCGGCCCTTCCACCGCGGTGACGGCGAGCGCCGCCGTCAACGTCAAGAAATACAAGGACACGACGCGCTACGACGAGGCCAGCCTCGGGGGCAATCTCGCCCTGTCGCGCAGGATGGGCCGGGTGACGGCGGCGGTCGGTCCGACATTCGAGTATCGCTGGTCGGGGTGGGAGCCCTATCTGGTGCGTTACGGCCTTACTGCCGGGGCCCGCGTGCTTGTGGGGCAGCGCAACATGGTGGGCATCACGCTCACGGCTCTGCTGCAGGACTATGTGGATCGGGACTATCGGGACGGCAGCAGGGTTGCCGGCAATCTGAGCCTTCGCCGGCTGATGTCGCCGTCCCTGAGCTTCACCGCCGCCATCGGCTTCGACGCGGAGCGGACACACAGGCCCCATCTCGACCACAACGACCTTGTGGCGCGACTGCAGGTGGACAAGGAGTGGCGCGGCGGCCTGATGACTTCCCTTTTCACCTCCTATGAAAACCATCGCTATCTGGCGACGTTCCTCGCCACGGATTTTCGCCGCCGGGACGACAAGTTCTCCGTCGGCGTCAGCCTCGCTCATCGCCGCCTCTCCATTCAGGGCTTTGCACCCCAGATCACTTACGAATATTCGCGGCAGCGCTCCAACGTCGCCTTCTACGACTACCAGAGCCACGATGTCGGTCTCACGCTCACGCGCAAGTTCTGAAGCGGCAAGCGGAGGCGAAGAAAATCTTCAATGTGACTGGGACAAGGAGAGTACGGGAGAAGTCCAGCGCATCGGGTTGCTGACGCAGATCTGTATTCTTTCTGTTTAGACCGAGCATCGCGAAGAAAATCGTTGCACAATTCTCACGGGCTGCCCATACTGCGATTGAAACCGCAGGTAGGGGTGTCGGTGCTGACCGGCGAGGGGCTTTGGAACTCAATGAGAATCGGTTGATCCGCGCGATTGACGATTGCTACGAGGCGATCGTCGAGCCTGAGAAATGGCCCGATGCGCTGCAGTCCCTTGCCGGGGCTGCGGGCGCTGACTGCGCCATGTTCTATCCCAAGGACGTGAATCAGGATGCCTTGCGGGTTCCCTCGTCGCGCTCCTATGCAGAACTTCTCGAACATTATGTCCAGGGTGGCTGGTACCAGAACCACTACCGTGCCGAGCGCGGCTGGCCCCTGATGCGCTCGCGTCGCTTCGTTCTGGAGCAGCATCTGTCAACCGAGGAGGAGCGCAGGACGCTGCGCCACTACAACGAGCTTTATCTTCGCTGGGGCTATCCAGGCTTCATCGCCATTCCCTTCGCCATCGACGGGCATTCCTGGTGCCTGCCGATGCTGCGGGGACAGGACCGCGGCTTCTTCACCGAGGAGGAGGGCGCGCGGCTGGCGGTCTTCGCGCCGCATTTCCGCAGGATGATGCTGCTTACGGCGCGTTTCTCCTGGCAGCGGGCAGGCGGCGGGCTGGAATCTCTTGAAAAGATCGACAAGGCGGCCCTGGTGCTCGACTGGCAGGGGCGCGTTCGCGACCTCAACGCAAAGGCACGGGCGCTTCTGGCCAGGGCGGCCGACGCGTTGTTTCTGAATGGTGGAGGGCATCTGCATGCCGTTCAGCCCGACAGCGAAAACCGACTCCAGGCGCTGTTTGCGCTGCTGCAGAGCCGCGACAGGCGCGACCGCCGCCTGAAGGAGGCCCATCCCGTGCGCATGGAGCGGCCGGGCCACCGCCCGCTTCTCGTGGAGGCGGTGTCGTTGGAGGGGATGGTTCCCTTTCTTTCCGCAGCGCGGTCGCTTCTCCTGATCACCGATCTTGGGGAAAGGCCGGTGCCGGTCGCCCGCCAGCTTCGCGTCCTGCTGCAGCTCACCCCGGCGGAGGCGGAGCTGTGCGTCGAGCTTGCTTCGGGCAGGACATTGGCCGAGGCGGCCGAGCGCCTGCGCATCACCGCGGGCACGGCGCGCCAGCGCCTGAAGGACATCTTCCACAAGACCGGAACGCACAGGCAGTCCGAGCTGGTGGCGCTCCTGTTGCGGCTGCCCTCGGTGGGAGGAGCACCTGACCGTCCTGGCTGGGCCGCATCGGTGGCACGGGGAGGAACAAAGGATGGAACTTGGATGGAGGAATGATCCGGCCGCATTCCCGGCACCGCTGGCATCCGCGCTGGACCAGCTCTATTGCGCCGCTTTCGAGCCGGCACTTTGGCATGACGGCCTTGAGAGATTCTGCAAGGCGCTTGGCGCCTGTGCGGCGGTGACGTTCCCACGGATTGTGCCGGAGCACACCCTGTTTCTGCCCTATACGGAGGAGATGGGGGAATTCCTGCAGGCCTTTGTGAAGGAGGAGTGGCATAAGCGGGACCTGCGGGCTGAGCGGGGCTGGCCGCTGGTCGATGCCGGCTGTCCCGTGCTACTGGAACAGGACATCATCACCCCTGAAGATCATCGGCGGGAAGCGCTGTACCAAGACTTTTCCCTGCGTTACGGCCTGCTGTGGTGGGCCGGCATCACCTTCGAGTCGCTGGAGCGCCAATATGCGCTCGCGCTGTATCGCCGCGATGATGAAGAACCTTTCTGCGAGGACGATCGTCGCCTTTTTCTGCGTCTGCGAAGCAGCCTGTCGCGGGCGCTCACCATGGCCGAACAGGTGGCGACCTTGGCCGGACGCGGCGGCCTCGAAGCGCTGGAGTCCCTCGATCGGGGAGGCATTCTCGTCGATGCACGGGGCCGCGTGATTGCCTTGAACCGGCGGGCGGAGCGGCTGCTGGGCGATGTCATATCCGTTGTCCACGGCCGGCTTGCAGCCCGCAATCCTGAAGACGATCGGGCCTTGCAGATCCTGATCGGGCAGACATTGCTTCACGGACCGCGCGAAGAGGGTGGCGTGATCCTGCGCCGGATGCTGCGTCGCCCGGTCTGCGTGGATGCGCTGCCTGTTCCTGCCGACGCCGGCCCTCCATTTCTCTTCGGCAGGGCGCTTCTTGTGTTCATCGACCTTGAGGGCAGGCCGGTGCCGCGCGATCATGTCCTGATGCACCTTTTCAGGCTTACGCGGAGCGAGACCGCTTTGTGCGTCGAGCTTGCTTCGGGCAGGACATTGGCCAAGGCGGCCGAGCGCCTGCGCATCACCGCGGGCACGGCGCGCCAGCGCCTGAAGGACATCTTCCACAAGACTGGAACGCACAGGCAGTCCGAGCTGGTGGCGCTCCTGTCGCGGCTTCCGGGGTCCGATCGCAACGGGGCGGATTTCTGATGGCGGGCCTTTGAGCCGGACATCGGGAGCATGGCCGACCGGCTGCATCGGCGGGCAGCATCACCGCGCGCTGACTTCTCTATAAACGGCATGAGGCGCACATTGCGGGCAACACGGGAGGTGCCCATGCCTACGGAAAATGCCCTGCAGTTCAACGATCTGGCCGCCATGTACGAGGACATGGCCCAATGGCCTTTCCGCCGTGACATCGAGATTCCAAGCGTCATGGAGGTGTTGGGGGACGTGCGCGGAAAGGCCGTGCTCGACTTCGGTTGCGGTACCGGCATGTATGCCCGCTGGCTCAAGCAGCGCGGCGCCGGCAGGACCGTCGGCTACGACCCGACGGAGGGAATGCTGAACTATGCGCGCCGCCGGGCCGAGAAGGAGGGGTTCGACATCGCCTTCACCGCCCGGCTCGGGCCGGAGCTGGCCGGCCAGTTCGACATCGTGCTGTCCGTCTATGTGCTGCCCTATGCCTCCACATGGGCGGAGCTGCAGGCGATGTGCGGCGAGATGGTGGGCCTGCTGCGTCCCGGCGGGCGTCTGGTGGCGCTGCCCGTCCACCCGCGCTATGAGCCCGCGCCCGGTTACTACAGCCACTATGGATTTCGCCTGATTGCCGAGAATCCACAGGCGCCCTACCGCGATGGCGGGGCGATCAGGCTTGAGCTCGATCATGGAGGGTATCAGGGCGCGGTCACGGCCTGGTACTGGTCGGCGGAGACGCTGGAGAAGGCGCTGCGCGAAGCAGGACTGCGCACCGTCCACTGGCACGACCCCCACAGCCCGGCCCATCCCGACCCGCAGACGGCGCCCAAGGTGCTGCGCGCCTATCTCGAAAAGCCGCATGCAGCCATCGTGGAAGGCGAGCGGGGATAGGACCGATGGCCTTGGCCACGCACGGCGGTGTCGTCTCGCGCCCGCCCCATGCCGGCGGGCCGGAGCGGCTGGCATTCATCGACGAGCACGAGTGGGATGCGCTGGTCAGCGACGAAAACTTCTACAACAGCTACCGCTGGCTCGCCTCTCTCGACCTCGCCTTCGGTCCGGCCGAGGTGCTGACGGTGCGCGGATCCGGCGGGCTGCTGGCCGCCTGTCCCCTGAGCGAGGGGGATTCCTCATCGCCCATGTTTTCCCTGCCGCACCTCATGCAGGGCGTCGCCGGACCTTGGGGGGAGGATTTCCTGTGGCTGGGGGGCCGCCGCAACACGCACAACGAGCTCCCCTGTATCGCCGGCGCGTCGAGAAGGCAGGCGCTCCAGGCTTTGGGCGACAGCATCGTGCAGCACACGCGCCGCCGCGGCCTGGCCGGCTTCGTGATGCCCTATATGCCCTATCGGGCGGCGCTGGAGTTCGCCGAGGCCGTACAGGGCACCGTGGTCTTGCATTCTGCGCAGGCGGTGCGGCTCGTGCCGCCCGGCGGTCTGGCCGGCGCCATGGCGCAGTGGAACAGCCATGACCGGCACCAGTGCGCCAAGGAGATGGAGATGTTCCGGCAGTTCGGAAACCGCGTCGAATGGGTGCCGGCCGAAGCGCTGGACGACCAGCTTGCCGCCGATCTGATCGCCCAGACCCGGGCCCGCCACGGAAGCCGGCAGGGCCGCGCCTGGATGCTGAGGATATTGCATGCGCAGCGACGGGCAGGCGTGATGCGCTGCGGCGTCGCCGCGCTCGCCCGGCGCGCGGAAGGGGTCACGGCCCTCATCATCGTCTATCGTTTCGGCAGAGCGTTGCACATGCGCTATTTCGGGGCCGACTACGCCTATGAGGAGGACGACCGCAGATATTTCGTCCTTTGCTACTATGAGACGCTCGACTATGCGGCGGCTCAGGGACTGAAGGTGTTGCGGCTTTCGACCGATGCCCTGCGCGCCAAGGTCAACCGCGGCGCCAGGCTCGAGCCGCAGGCCCTTGTGGTGCGGTGCGTGGAACGGTCGCGCATCGCGCGGGCAGCCGTCCGCCGGCACAACCGCGCGTTTCTCGAACACTACCGCAAGACGTTCTCGGGGCACCTCGTCCCCGACTGGGACCTTCTGGAATCCGAAACGGCCTGATGGAGAGGAGAGGGAGAGATGCTGCATCTCGTCTATACGTTCCGCCCCACCGCCCACGCCCGCACCAACCTGCAGGCTTTCTGGCGCTGGATCGGCGAGCGGGAAGCCTGGTTCTATGACGGGCTCGACATGGCGCGCGATTCGCGCTGGTATGTGCGCACTATCGGCCAGGATGTACACGCGCTGGAGCACTTCATCGCCTTCGAGGACGAGGCTGCATGGGGTGCCTATCGCCGCGAGGTGGCCCGCCGCTCGCGGGATGCCGCCTGGGAGAGGCGGCGCGTCGAGCAGGATCTGTGGTGGGAGATCACGGAGGCGCGGCTGCTCAACGATGCGCCGGTGAAGCGGCCGACCGCGGGAGGGCACCATGGCTGATCTGCCGTCTTCTGCCCAGCGCGCCACGCTGCTGATGACGAGCGCCCGGTTCATCACCCTGGCCACGGCCGATACCGGCGGCCGCCCTTGGGCCTCCACCGTCAATTATGTGCTTCTCCGCACCGCACCGTTGCGGCTGGTCTGGTACTCGATGCGGCGGGCACAGCACTCGCGCAACATCGAGACAGGCTCCGAGGTCACCGGCTCGATCTTTCGCACCGATCTCGCCGCGGAACAGTCCCCCGTCGGCCTCGACGGACTGCAGCTCGCGGGCAGCGCCCGCGCCATTCCCGAGCCGGAGGCTGCCGGCGTGCACGCGGAATACTACCGGCGAAACTTCCCGGACGAGACGGTTCGCAGGCAATGGATGCTGCCGCTTGCCGAGTTCACGGATACCGGCCCACGCCGCTTCTACGAGCTGACGGTGGAGCGCCTCTGGCTGCTCGACCTCGCCCGCTGGCTGGAGGACAAGGTGGACGCCCGCCTGGAGATCGAAAACCCGCAAGCCCTCCTCACCCCCGCTCCATAACAGCCTCCTCCCGCGCAGCGGGCAGGGGCGGGTGCCCGACCTGAGACATAGGTGACGATTTGTACCGGAGATATGGGCAACACTTTTGGCTTTTGGCCGGAGGTGTTGATGCCGTGGAGAGAGTGCTCGGTGATGGATGAACGTCTACGCTTTGTGTCCCGCCTTCTGGAGGGAGAGGGCATGCTGGAGGGAGAGGGCATGAGATGGTGGGCGATGAGAGACTCGAACTCCCGACATCCTCGGTGTAAACGAGGCGCTCTACCAGCTGAGCTAATCGCCCGTGCCAAGGCCAGCCTTCGGACCCGTCCGTTTAGGCCCTTCGCCGTGCAATCGCAAGAAGAAATCGCCCGGCAGGGCTGCCACGCCCTGCGGACAGATTCCCCCCTCAAAGGTTTCTCAACCCGCTTGACAGGCACACGCGAAGCGCCTAAGTGACCGCCACGACACCGCCGCGGTGTCGTCCCAAGCGCGGGTGTAGCTCAGTTGGTTAGAGTGCCGGCCTGTCACGCCGGAGGTCGCGGGTTCGAGCCCCGTCACTCGCGCCATTTTCAATCCCTGGTTGAAAATGTGGAGATTTGCCGAAGCCGGCCGCGAAATGCGGCAGGGCCGGCAAGCGCCGTTGCGGCGTCTCGGCTGCCGCGTCACGCCGCGCGCGCGGCGGCAAGCTGCGGCGCAAGGCCGCCATTGGGCACCACCTCCACCTCCGCAAGCCCCAGCCAGCCTGCCATCTCGTGAAGTGCGGCCAGAAGCGCCTCCGCCGTATGCGCCGGTGCTGCCGCCTCCGCATGGGCGGCCTGCACGCGCAGGCGGCCGGCCTGCCGATCGGCCTTGAGGTCGACGCGGGTGACGATGCGCTCGCCAAGCAGGAAGGGCAGGACGTAGTAGCCGTGCACCCGTTTCTGCGCCGGTGTATAGATCTCGATCCGGTAGCGGAAGTCGAACAGCCGTTCGGCGCGCCCGCGCTCCCATACGAGCGGGTCGAAGGGGGCGAGCAGCGCCCGTGCGCGCACCCTGCGCGGCAGGCGCGCATCGCGGTGCAGATAGGCCTGCTGCGGCCAGCCCTCCACGCGCACGGGTTCGAGCACGCCTTCCTCCACAAGCTCGGCGATGCGCGGGTGGCAGTCGCCCGGCGGCAGGCGGAAATAGTCGCGCAGGTCGCGCGCCGTGGCAACGCCGAGGGCGCGCGCGGCAATCTCGACCAAGGCGCGCTGGGCATCTTCCGGCCGTGGGGTGGGGGTGGCCAGCACGGCCGGCGGCAGCACCCGTTCGGGCAGGTCGTAGAGCCGCTCGAAGCTGGGCCGGCGCGAATGGGTGGTGATGTGGCCCGCCCAGAACAGCCATTCCAGCGCATGCTTGACCTCGCTCCACGCCCACCAGCCGCTGGTGCCGGTGTGCCCGTCGATGTCGGAGGCGGCAAGCGGGCCGCGCCGTTCCACCTCGCCCAGCACCGTCTCGATGAAGGCGCGGCGCTCCCGCCCGAACGCGGCAAGCCGGCCATAGATGCCTTCGCCCGCCTCCGCGCGCGCCATGCGCCAGCGCAGCAGCGGCTGCGTCTCCACCGGCAGGAGCGATGCCTCGTGCGCCCAATACTCGAACAGGGCGCGCGGGCGGCGCCAGGCGGCCCGTTCCAGAAGGGCGGCGGGGTAGGGGCCGATGCGCGAGAAGAGCGGCATGTAGTGGGCCCGCGTGAGGACATTCACCGAGTCGATCTGGAACAGGCCGGTGCGCGAAAGCACCCGCGCCAGGTGGCGCCTGGTAATGGCGCCGCGCGGCGCGGGGTCTGCGAAGCCCTGCGCGGCAAGGGCAATTCGCCGCACCTGTCGCCGCGTCAGCTTCTCCCCCCGTGTCATCTGCATCCTCTCGGCGTCAACGCTGCCTGCCGGCGCCAAGGCTAGCGGCTCGGCCCGCCGCCTGCCACCCGTTTTGCTGCCGGCGGCCGTCCCTGCTGACAGATCGTTGGCAGAGGGGGTTCAAGCGGCGCTTCCCGGCGCTTAACTGATTGGAGGCCGCCCGGCCCTCCCGCAGTGCCTGGGGCCGGCGTGCCGGATCGGGGTTTGCCCTGTTTTTGCCAATGTTTGACTTGCTTCCCCTGACCGGCTGCGCTAACCCTCGCCGCGTTGCAGCATGGGCTTTGCCGCGCTGCGGGCCACGAGGTGCCGGCGGCCAGGCGACATGCCCCAGTACGGAGCCCCGCGCCGCGCGGGCAACGGAAAGTCGGACCATGAACGATCTCTTGAGTTCATATCTACCCATCGTCATCTTTCTGGCCGTGGCGCTCGGCGTCTGCCTTGCGCTGGTCGTTGCCCCCTTCATCCTGGCCTTCCGCAACCCCGACCCGGAGAAGCTGTCGGCCTATGAGTGCGGCTTCAACGCCTTCGACGATGCGCGCATGAAGTTCGATGTGCGCTTCTACCTGGTGGCCATCCTGTTCATCATCTTCGATCTCGAAGTGGCGTTCCTGTTCCCCTGGGCGGTGTCCTTCGGCGAGATCGGCTGGCTCGGCTTCTGGTCGATGATGGTGTTCCTGGGCGTGTTGACCATCGGCTTCATCTACGAATGGAAGAAGGGAGCGCTGGAATGGGATTGAACGACACCCTCGTCGCCCCCCAGCCCAAGGGGCTGATCGACCCGCGCACGGGCAATCCGGTGGGCCAGGACGACCCGTTCTATGGCGCGGTGAACGAAGAGCTGTCCGACAAGGGCTTCCTCGTCACCTCCTCCGAGGCGCTGATCACCTGGGCGCGCACCGGCTCGCTGATGTGGATGACCTTCGGGCTCGCCTGCTGCGCGGTAGAGATGATGCACGTCTCCATGCCGCGCTATGATGCCGAGCGTTTCGGCATCGCCCCGCGCGCCAGCCCGCGCCAGTCCGACGTCATGATCGTGGCCGGCACGCTCACCAACAAGATGGCGCCGGCGCTCAGGAAGGTCTACGACCAGATGCCCGAGCCGCGCTATGTCATCTCCATGGGCTCCTGCGCCAATGGCGGCGGCTATTACCACTATTCCTATTCGGTGGTGCGCGGGTGCGACCGCATCGTGCCGGTCGACATTTACGTGCCCGGCTGCCCGCCCACGGCCGAGGCCCTGCTTTACGGCATTCTTCTGCTGCAGAAGAAGATTCGCCGCGAAGGCACCATCGAGCGCTAGGAGGCAGGCGTGAGCGAAGCCCTGAAAGACCTTGCCGCCTACATCACCGAGAAGCTGGACGCGCAGATCCAGGACGCCATGGTGGCGCATGGCGAGCTGACGCTGTTCGTGGAGTCCGGCGACATCGTCGATGTGCTCACCTTCCTGCGCGACGACGTGCAGTGCCAGTTCTTCGCCTTCATCGACATTTCGGGCGTCGACTATCCGGCGCGCGAGAAGCGCTTCGATGTGGTCTACCACCTCCTGTCCCCGCGCCAGAACCAGCGCATTCGCGTCAAGGTGGCAACGGACGAGGACACGCCGGTGCCCTCGGTGGTGGAGGTGTTTCCGGCGGCCGAGTGGTACGAGCGCGAGGTCTACGACCTCTACGGCGTGCTGTTCACCGGCCACCCGGACCTGCGCCGCATCCTCACCGATTACGGCTTCGAGGGCCATCCGCTGAGAAAGGATTTTCCCCTCTCCGGCTTTGTCCAGGTGCGCTACGACGACGACGCCAAGCGGGTGATCTACGAGCCGGTGGACCTGCGCCAGGAGTTCCGCAACTTCGATTTCCTGTCGCCCTGGGAAGGAACGGAATACGTGCTGCCGGGCGATGAGAAGGCTGGAAAGAGCGAGTAGGGAATGGCGAATAGCGAATAGGGGCTTCGTGTTTGTCGGTCAGTTCATATCGGGATCTTCGGGTTTGGCAATTGGCCATGGACTTGGCAGTTGATTGCTACGAAATCACGCATTCCTTTCCGAAAGAAGAACTGTACGGCATGACGAGTCAGATAAGGCGGGCAGCCGCATCGGTGGCGGCCAATGTCGCGGAAGGACATGGCAGGGAAAACACGGGGTCTTTTGTTCAGTTTCTGCGCGTGTCGCAGGGGTCGCTCAAGGAGCTTGAGACCTATCTGCTGCTGGCATCGCGGCTTGAGTTGATTGATGAGGCGAGGACGCAGAACCTGCTGGGCGCAACGGAAGAGATCGGGAAGATGATCAGGTCAATGATCAGAAGGCTGCAGGAAAGGATGGCGTGATGCGCTGGTTCGCTATTCGCTATTCGCTATTCGCTATTCGCTTCTGCACCGAAAGGAAGGTGTCGCGTGCCTGAGACATCCGTCCGCAACTTCAACATCAACTTCGGCCCGCAGCATCCCGCGGCGCATGGCGTTTTGCGGCTCGTGCTCGAGCTTGACGGAGAGGTCGTGGAGCGCGTCGATCCGCATATCGGGCTTCTGCATCGCGGCACCGAGAAGCTGATCGAGCACAAGACCTATCTGCAGGCCGTGCCCTATTTCGACCGGCTCGACTATGTCGCGCCGATGAACCAGGAGCATGCCTTCGCGCTTGCCGTCGAGCGGCTTCTGGGCATCGAGGTGCCGATTCGCGGGCAGTTGATCCGCGTGCTTTATTCCGAGATCGGCCGCATCCTGAACCACCTGCTGAACATCACCACCCAGGCGTTGGACGTCGGCGCGCTCACCCCGCCGCTGTGGGGCTTCGAAGAGCGCGAGAAGCTGATGGTCTTCTACGAGCGCGCCTCCGGCTCGCGCATGCACGCGGCCTATTTCCGCCCCGGCGGCGTGCATCAGGACCTGCCGGAGAAGCTGGTGGAGGACATCGGCAAGTGGATCGACCCGTTCCTCAAGACGGTGGCCGATCTCGACGAGCTCCTGACCGAGAACCGCATCTTCAAGCAGCGCAATGTCGACATCGGCGTCGTCAAGCTGGAAGATGCCTGGGCATGGGGCTTTTCCGGCGTGATGGTGCGCGGCTCGGGCGCGGCGTGGGACCTGCGCAAGAGCCAGCCCTACGAGTGCTATCCGCAGCTCGATTTCGACATCCCGGTGGGCAAGAACGGCGACAATTACGACCGCTATCTCATCCGCATGGAGGAGATGCGTCAGTCGGCCAGGATTATGCGCCAGTGCGTGGAGCGCCTGCTGGGCGAGAACCGCAACGGCCCGGTTTCCAACACTTCGGCCAAGATCGTGCCGCCCAAGCGCGGCGAGATGAAGCGCTCCATGGAGGCGCTCATCCACCACTTCAAGCTCTACACCGAGGGCTATCACGTGCCGGCGGGCGAGGTGTATGCCGCTGTGGAGGCGCCCAAGGGCGAGTTCGGCGTCTATCTCGTCTCCGACGGCACCAACAAGCCCTACCGCTGCAAGCTGCGCGCGCCGGGCTTCGCCCATCTCCAGGCGATGGACTTCCTGTGCCGCGGTCACATGCTGGCAGACGTTGCCGCCGTGCTCGGCTCCCTCGACATCGTGTTTGGTGAGGTAGACAGATAATGTCAGTCCGCCGTCTCGCAGACGAAGCCGTCCAGCCCGCCTCCTTCGCCTTCTCGCGCGCCAACGAGGCGGAGGCAAAGCGCTGGATCAAGAAGTATCCCAAGGGGCGGCAGCATTCCGCGGTCATCCCGCTGCTCATGCTCGCGCAGGAGCAGGAGGGCTGGGTCACGCGGGCGGCCATCGAGCATGTGGCCCGCATGCTGGACATGCCGCTCATCCGCGTGCTTGAGGTGGCGACCTTCTACACCCAGTTCCAGCTCGCCCCGGTGGGCACGCGCGCCCATGTGCAGGTGTGCGGAACCACGCCGTGCATGTTGCGGGGGGCTGGCGAGCTCATCGAGGTCTGCAAGCGCAGGATCCATCCCGAGCCTTTCCATACCAATGAGGCGGGCACGCTGTCCTGGGAGGAGGTGGAGTGCCAGGGCGCCTGCGTGAACGCGCCCATGGTCATGATCTTCAAGGACACCTACGAGGATCTGACGCCCCAGCGCCTGGAAGAGATCATCGACGCCTTCGAGGCAGGCAAGGGCGACACCATCGAGCCTGGCCCGCAGATCGACCGCTTCACCTCCGCGCCGGCCTCCGGCCTCACCACGCTGACGGACGAAAGCGCCATCATCCGCTTCCCCGCACGCGGCAGGCAGCAGGCGGGCTCGGGCGCCCGGGCCGCCTCTTCCGGCAAGGCGGCCGCGCCGAAGGCCGCCGCATCGCCCGCCGCCGACGAGAAGAACAGGCCGCAGGGCATCGAGCGCCCGGAAAGGCCGGATGATCTGAAGCTCATTTCCGGCGTCGGCCCCAAGATCGAGGGCATCCTCAACGATCTGGGCATTTATACCTATGCACAGATCGCCAGGTGGAAGAAGGCGGAGCGCGAGTGGGTGGATACCTACCTGCGCTTCAAGGGTCGCATCGAGCGCGAGGACTGGGTGGCCCAGGCCAAGGCGCTCGCCAAGGGCGGCGTTGCCGAATACGAACGCGTCTTCGGCAAGAAGCCGCGCTGAGGAGACCGAACATGGCCGCAGTCACCAACGATCTGATCCATGAGGCGCTCAGGCCCATACGGGGGTGCTGGGGCAACATCGAGCGTGGGCTGGGCGCGGTGAACAACCGGCTGTTCCCGCTTTCGGCGCGCTTGCGCGGCCTTTCCCCGGAGACGGACGCGGCGCATACGGACATCGCCAACATCAACCATTCCTCGGGACGCATGGACGGGCGGATGAGCCGGATCGGGCGCCGCATCGACATTGTGGACGAAACAGCGGAGTAGGGCCGTGCTGTCGGACAAGGACCGCATTTTCACCAATATCTACGGCCATTTCGACCGGTCTCTGAAGGGGGCCATGGCGCGCGGCCATTGGGATGGCACCAAGGCGATCCTCGAGAAGGGCCGCGACTGGATCATCAACGAGATGAAGGCGTCGGGGCTGCGCGGGCGCGGCGGTGCCGGCTTCCCGACGGGGCTGAAGTGGTCCTTCATGCCCAAGGAAAGCGATGGGCGTCCGCATTATCTGGTCGTCAATGCGGACGAGTCGGAGCCTGGCACCTGCAAGGATCGCGACATCATGCGTCACGATCCGCACACGCTGATCGAAGGCTGCCTCGTGGCCGGCTTCGCCATGGGCGCGCACACGGCCTATATCTATGTGCGCGGCGAGTTCATCCGCGAGCGCGAGGCGCTGCAAAGGGCCATCGACGAGTGCTACGAGGCGGGCCTTCTGGGCAAGAACAACAAGCACGGCTGGGATATGGACGTCTTCGTCCATCACGGCGCCGGCGCCTATATCTGCGGCGAGGAGACGGCCCTCCTGGAAAGCCTGGAGGGCAAGAAGGGTCAGCCGCGGCTGAAGCCCCCATTCCCGGCCAATGTGGGTCTCTATGGCTGCCCGACCACGGTCAACAACGTGGAGTCGATCGCCGTGGCTCCCACCATCCTGCGCCGCGGCGCGGCCTGGTTTTCCTCCTTCGGGCGGGAGAACAACAAGGGCACCAAGCTCTTCTGCATCTCCGGCCATGTGGAAAACCCGTGCACGGTGGAAGAGGAGATGTCGATTCCCTTCCGCGAGCTGATCGAGCGCCATTGCGGCGGCATTCGCGGCGGCTGGGACAACCTGCTGGCCGTCATTCCCGGCGGCTCCTCGGTGCCGCTGGTGCCGGCCGAGCAGATCATCGACACGCCGATGGATTTCGACGCGCTGAGGGAGCTGAAATCGGGCCTCGGCACGGCCGCCGTCATCGTCATGGACAAGTCCACCGACATCGTGAAGGCGATTGCCAGGCTCTCCTATTTCTACAAGCACGAAAGCTGCGGCCAGTGCACACCCTGCCGCGAGGGCACGGGCTGGATGTGGCGCGTCATGGAGCGGCTGGTGCGCGGCGAGGCGCGGCGCGAGGAAATCGACATGCTCCTCGACGTCACCAAGCAGGTGGAGGGCCACACCATCTGCGCGCTGGGTGATGCGGCGGCCTGGCCGATCCAGGGTCTCATCCGCCACTTCCGCCCGGAGATCGAGCGGCGCATCGACGAATTTACCCGCAATGCCCACCGCGCGCAGCCCGCGCTCGTGGCAGCGGAGTAGGGAGAAATGGATGCAAGCCAACCGGACATCGTCGTCCGCGTCATCACGCATCATTGAGGGCAGCCATGGCTAGACTGAAAGTCGACGGCATCGAAGTCGAGGTTCCCGACCACTACACGCTGCTGCAGGCGGCGGAGGAGGCGGGGGCCGAGATTCCGCGTTTCTGCTTCCATGAGCGGCTGTCCGTTGCCGGCAATTGCCGCATGTGCCTCGTGGAGGTGAAGGGCGGACCGCCGAAGCCCGCCGCTTCCTGTGCCATGGGCGTGCGCGACCTGCGCCCCGGGCCCAATGGCGAGCTGCCGGAAATCTTCACCAAGACGCCGATGGTCAAGAAGGCGCGCGAGGGGGTGATGGAGTTCCTGCTCATCAACCACCCGCTCGACTGCCCCATCTGCGATCAGGGCGGCGAGTGCGACCTGCAGGACCAGGCGATGGCCTATGGCGTCGACTCCTCGCGCTTCCACGAGAACAAGCGCGCCGTGGAGGACAAGTACATCGGCCCGCTGGTCAAGACCATCATGACGCGCTGCATCCACTGCACGCGCTGTGTGCGTTTCACCACGGAGGTTGCGGGCATTTCCGAGCTCGGCGCTACGGGCCGCGGCGAGGACATGGAGATCACCACCTATCTGGAGCAGGCCATGACGTCCGAGCTCCAGGGCAACGTCATCGACCTGTGTCCCGTCGGCGCGCTCACCTCCAAGCCCTATGCCTTCCAGGCGCGGCCGTGGGAGCTATCCAAGACCCAGTCCATCGACGTGATGGACGCCGTGGGCTCGGCCATCCGGGTGGATGCGCGCGGCCGCGAGGTGATGCGCATTCTGCCGCGCGTCAACGAGGCCGTGAACGAGGAGTGGATCTCCGACAAGACGCGCTTCATCTGGGACGGCCTGCGCACCCAGCGTCTCGACCGGCCGTATGTACGCCGGGACGGGCGCCTCCAGCCTGCCACCTGGAGCGAGGCGTTCGAGGCGGTTGCCGCCGCCGTTGCCGGCGCGCAGCCGGACAGGATCGGCGCCATCGCCGGCGATCTGGCCGGCGTCGAGGAGATGTATGCGCTCAAGGCGCTGATGCGCTCGCTGGGCTCGCCCAACATCGACTGCCGGCAGGATGGCGCTGCGCTCGATCCCGCGCTCGGCCGGGCAAGCTACCTCTTCAACCCCACCATCGAGGGCATTGAGGAGGCAGACGCGCTTCTCATCGTTGGCGCCAATCCGCGCTTGGAGGCCGCCGTGCTCAACGCGCGCATCCGCAAGCGCTGGCGCATGGGCACCTTCCCCATCGGCGTGATCGGCGAGCAGGCGGATCTGCGCTACGACTACCAGCATCTGGGCACAGGCCCCGAGACGCTGGCCGAGCTTGCCGGGGGCAAGGGCAGCTTCTTCTCCGTTCTGAAGAAGGCCAGGCGCCCGATGGTTCTCCTCGGCCAGGGTGCGCTGGCGCGCCCGGACGGGCGTGCGGTGCTGGCCCATGCGGCCCGCCTGGCGGAGGCCGTCGGGGCTGTCGACGCTCAGTGGAACGGCTTTGCCGTGCTGCACACCGCCGCCGCCCGTGTGGGCGGTCTCGACATCGGCTTCGTGCCGCAGGAGGGCGGAAAGGATGTCGCCGGCATGATGGGCGCGATGGATGTTCTTTTCCTGCTTGGCGCCGACGAGATCGACATGAGCGCCATCGGGGATGCCTTCACCGTCTATATCGGCACCCATGGCGATGCCGGCGCCCATCGCGCCGATGTCATCCTGCCGGGGGCGGCCTACACGGAGAAGTCGGCAACCTATGTCAACACGGAAGGCCGCGTGCAGATGACCTTCCGCGCCGGCTTCGCGCCGGGCGACGCCCGCGAGGACTGGGCCATCCTGCGCGCGCTCTCCGACGTTCTGGGCCACAGGCTTCCCTTCGACTCGCTTGCCGCGCTCAGGGCGAAGCTCTATGAGGAGCATCCGCATCTGGCCGCCGTCGATGCCATCGCGCCCGGCGATCCGAAGGATGTCGTGGCCCTGGCCGGGCTCGGCGGGCGGCTTCGCAAGGCACCCTTCGCCTCGCCGGTGAAGGACTTCTATCTCACCAATCCCATCGCCCGCGCCTCGGCGGTGATGGCCGAGTGCTCGGCTCTGGCGCGCGGCGAATTGAAACAGGCGGCCGAGTAGGGACGGGACCATGGAAACGTTCTTCACAGCCTACGTGCTTCCGGGCCTCACCATTCTGCTGCAGTCGGTCGTGCTGATCGTCGCGCTGCTCATTTTCGTGGCCTATCTGCTCTATGCGGATCGCAAGGTCTGGGCGGCCGTGCAGCTTCGCCGCGGGCCCAATGTGGTGGGCCCCTGGGGGCTGCTGCAGGCTTTTGCCGACCTCTTCAAGTTCGTCTTCAAGGAGCCGGTCATCCCCTCGGGTGCCAACAAGGGCGTGTTCCTTCTGGCGCCGCTGGTGGCCGCCACGCTGGCCATCGCCTCCTGGGCGGTAATCCCGGTGAACGAGGGTTGGGCGATCGCCGACATCAATGTCGGCATCCTCTATGTCTTCGCCATTGCCTCGCTGGAGGTCTATGGCGTCATCATGGGTGGCTGGGCGTCGAACTCGAAATATCCCTTCCTCGGCGCTCTGCGGTCGGCGGCGCAGATGGTCTCCTACGAGGTTTCCATCGGCTTCGTCATTGTCACCGTGCTGCTTGCCGTCGGTTCGCTCAATCTCACCGACATCGTGCTGTCGCAGCGCGATGGCCTCGGCACCATGCTCGGCCTGCCCAATTCCTTCCTGGATTGGCACTGGCTGGCCCTGTTCCCGATGTTCATCATCTTCTTCATCTCGGCGCTCGCCGAGACCAACCGCCCGCCTTTCGACCTGGTGGAAGCGGAGTCGGAGCTCGTGGCCGGTCACATGATCGAGTATTCCTCGACGCCGTTCCTGCTCTTCTTCCTGGGCGAGTACGTGGCCATCGTGCTCATGTGCGCCCTCACCACCATCCTGTTCCTGGGAGGCTGGCTGCCGCCTTTCGACTTTGCGCCCTTCACCTGGCTGCCGGGGGTTTTCTGGTTCGTGCTCAAGGTGGTGCTGGTCTTCTTCATGTTCGCCCTGGTCAAGGCGTTCCTGCCGCGCTACCGCTACGACCAGCTCATGCGGCTTGGCTGGAAGGTGTTCCTGCCCATCTCGCTGTTCATGGTGGCGGCCACTGCGGCGTTCCTGAAGTTCACGGGCCTGGCATGAGGAACCTCGTGCCCAGCCCCTCCACCCCTGCCGGAGAATGACGATGTCAGCTCTCGCTCAAGCCGCAAAAAGCCTTCTTCTCAAGGAGTTCGTGGGCGCCGTCCTCCTGTCGATGCGCCAGTTCTTCGCGCCGAAATACACGATCAACTACCCACATGAGAAGGGGCCGATCAGTCCGCGCTTCCGCGGCGAGCACGCGCTCAGGCGCTACCCCAATGGCGAGGAGCGCTGCATCGCCTGCAAGCTGTGCGAGGCGATCTGCCCCGCCCAGGCGATCACCATCGAGGCGGGTCCGCGCCGCAACGACGGCACGCGCCGCACCGTGCGCTACGACATCGACATGGTGAAGTGCATCTATTGCGGCTTCTGCCAGGAGGCGTGCCCGGTGGATGCCATCGTGGAGGGGCCGAACTTCGAGTTCGCGACGGAAACGCGCGAGGAGCTCTACTACGACAAGCAGAAGCTTCTGGCCAACGGCGACCGGTGGGAGCGCGAGCTTGCCCGCAACATCGCTTTGGATGCGCCCTATCGGTAGGCGCTGAGGGAGTGGACGAGGAGAGGGCGCTCGTCTAAGAGCAAACCGCCCGCCGATGGCGGGCAAAATCGGGCCGGAGCGGCCGTTCCGGCCAGGCAAACTGTCGAGGGAATCGATGCTGACAGGACTCGGGGCGATCTTCTTCTATATCTTCGCCTTCATTGCGGTTGCGGCGGCCTTCATGGTCATCTCCGCGCGCAACCCCGTTCATTCGGTTCTCTACCTGATCGTCACCTTCTTCAACGCTGCCGCGCTCTTCCTGCTCACCGGCGCGGAGTTTCTGTCGATGATCATGCTCATCGTCTATGTCGGCGCGGTGGCGGTGCTCTTCCTCTTCGTGGTCATGATGCTCGACGTCGATTTCGCCGAGCTCAAGCAGGGCGCGCTGCAATACGCGCCCATCGGCGCCACGGTGGGCATCATCCTGGCCGTCGAGCTGGTGGTGGTGCTGGGCGGCTATGCCTTCTCGCCGGAGATCGCAAGCCAGGTGGCGCGGCCGGCGCCGCCCGTGGCCGAGCGCCACAACACCGCCGCCCTGGGCGACATTCTCTACACGGATTACATCTTCTTCTTCCAGATTGCGGGCCTCGTGCTTCTGGTGGCCATGATCGGCGCCATCGTGCTGACCCTGCGCCACAAGGCCAACGTCAAGCGCCAGAACATTGCTGCCCAGGTGGCGCGCACGCCGGCGACGGCCATCGAGATCCGCAAGGTGGAAACGGGCGAGGGGATCTGACCATGGAAGTCGGCATCGCGCACTATCTCACGGTTTCGGCGATCCTGTTCACGCTCGGCGTGTTCGGCATTTTCCTGAACCGCAAGAACGTCATCATCATCCTGATGTCGGTCGAGCTGATCCTGCTCGCCGTCAACCTCAATTTCATCGCCTTCTCTGCGGTGCTCGGGGATCTGGTGGGCCAGGTCTTCGCGCTGTTCGTTCTCACCGTTGCCGCGGCCGAGGCCGCCATCGGCCTTGCCATCCTGGTGGTCTTCTTCCGCAACCGCGGGTCCATCGCGGTCGAAGACATCAACATGATGAAAGGCTGAAGAGGGGACCTTCATGTATCAAGCGATCGTTTTCCTCCCCCTTGTGGGCTTCCTGATTGCTGGGCTCTTCGGCCGCAACATCGGCGCCAGGGGGTGCGAGTACATCACCTCCGGGCTGGTGGTGGTCGCCGGCATCCTGTCGTGGATCGCCTTCTTCTCCGTGGCGCTGGGCGATGGCGAGGCCTTCACCGTGCCGGTGCTGCGCTTCATCGCCTCCGGCGGCCTCGATGTCGACTGGGCGCTCAGGATCGACACGCTCACCGTGGTGATGCTGGTGGTCGTCAACACGGTCTCCGCGCTGGTGCACATCTATTCGATCGGCTACATGCACCACGATCCGCACCGGCCGCGCTTCTTCGCCTATCTGTCGCTCTTCACCTTCGCCATGCTGATGCTGGTGACGGCGGACAATCTGGTGCAGATGTTCTTCGGCTGGGAGGGCGTGGGCCTCGCTTCCTACCTGCTCATCGGCTTCTGGTACAAGAAGCCCTCCGCCAATGCCGCCGCCATGAAGGCGTTCATCGTCAACCGCGTCGGCGATTTCGGCTTCGCGCTCGGCATTTTCGGCGTCTTCGCGCTGTTCGGCTCGGTCGGCTTCGACACCATCTTCGCCAACGCGGCCTCCTTCCTGCCGGCCGAAGGCGAGGCGGTGGAGCCTGTGCTCACCTTCCTGGGCTATGCGCTCAGCCCCCAGTCGGCGCTCACGGTGGTCTGCCTGCTCCTGTTCATGGGCGCCATGGGCAAGTCGGCGCAGGTGCCGCTGCACACCTGGCTTCCCGACGCCATGGAGGGCCCCACGCCCGTCTCCGCCCTCATCCACGCCGCGACCATGGTCACGGCGGGTGTCTTCATGGTGGCGCGGCTTTCGCCGCTGTTCGAGCTGTCGGCCACCGCGCTTGCCGTGGTCACGGCGGTGGGCGCGTTCACCGCCTTCTTCGCCGCCACCGTCGGCCTGGTGCAGAACGACATCAAGCGCGTCATCGCCTATTCCACCTGTTCGCAGCTCGGCTACATGTTCGTGGCGCTGGGCACCGGCTTCTACAGTGCCGCCATCTTCCATCTTTTCACCCACGCCTTCTTCAAGGCGCTGCTCTTCCTCGGGGCGGGTTCCGTCATCCACGCCGTCTCGGACGAGCAGGACATGCGCAAGATGGGCGGCCTGCGTCGGCACATCCCGCAGACCTACTGGATGATGATCATCGGCACGCTGGCGCTGACGGGCGTCGGCATTCCCGGCACCATCCTCGGCACGGCCGGCTTCTTCTCCAAGGATGCCATCATCGAGGGCGCCTTCGTCGCCCACAATGCGGTGGCTCCGATCGCCTTCACGCTGCTGGTGGTGGCGGCTGCCTTCACCAGCTTCTATTCCTGGCGGCTCATCTTCATGACGTTCCATGGCAAGCCGCGTGCCTCTGCCGATGTCATGCACCACGTGCACGAGTCGCCCTATGTCATGCTCGTGCCGCTGTTCCTGCTTGCGCTGGGCGCCGTCCTTGCCGGCGTCGTCTTCCACGAGTTCTTCGTCGGCCACGACTATGAGCACTTCTGGAAGGGCGCGCTGTTCACGCTGCCGGACAACCGGATCCTCGAGGAGTTTCACCACGTGCCGCTGTGGGTGAAGCTGTCGCCTTTCGTGGCCATGCTGCTCGGTCTTCTCGTCGCCTGGCAGTTCTACATCCGCTCGCCGGAGAGCCCGAAGGTGCTCGCCAGCAGGCAGCGCTTGCTCTATGCCTTCCTGCTCAACAAGTGGTATTTCGACGAGATCTACGACTTCCTTTTCGTCCGACCCGCCAAGCGCCTGGGCCGCTTCCTCTGGAAGAAGGGTGACGGCTGGCTGATCGACGGCTTTGGTCCCGACGGCATCTCGGCGCGGGTGATCGACGTTACCAACCGCGTGATCAAGATGCAGACGGGCTATCTCTACCACTATGCCTTCGCGATGCTGATCGGCGTCGCAGCCCTCGTGACCTGGATGATGCTGGGGAGCAGTTTCTGATGACCGACTGGCCGATTCTTTCCACGGTCACCTTCCTGCCGCTGGTCGGCGCCTTTCTCATCCTGATGATCCGGGATGAGGGGGCCGCCGCGCGCCGCAACATTCGCAACGTGGCGCTGCTGACGACCGTTTTCACCTTCATCCTGTCGCTGTTCGTGTGGATCGGCTTCGATCCCTCCGTGCCTGGCTTCCAGATGGTGGAGAAGCACGAGTGGCTGGACTCCGGCATCTCCTATCACATGGGGGTGGACGGCATTTCGGTGCTGTTCGTCATCCTCACCACCTTCCTGATGCCTTTCTGCATCCTGGCGAGCTGGGAGGCCATCCAGGATCGCGTCAAGGCGTACATGATCGCCTTCCTGATCCTGGAGACGCTGATGATCGGCGTCTTCTGCGCGCTCGATCTGGTGCTCTTCTACGTCTTCTTCGAGGGCGGCCTCATCCCGATGTTCATCATCATCGGTGTGTGGGGGGGCAAGCGGCGCGTCTATGCCAGCTTCAAGTTCTTTCTCTACACGCTGGCCGGCTCCGTGCTCATGCTTCTGGCCATGATGGCCATGTTCTGGCAGGCCGGCACGACCGACATTCCCACCCTGCTCACCCATGTCTTCCCGTCGGGCATGCAATACTGGCTGTGGCTTGCCTTCTTCGCTTCCTTCGCGGTGAAGATGCCCATGTGGCCGGTGCACACCTGGCTGCCGGATGCCCACGTGGAGGCGCCGACGGCGGGTTCCGTCATCCTGGCCGGCATCCTGTTGAAGATGGGCGGCTATGGCTTCCTGCGCTTCTCCCTGCCCATGTTCCCCGTCGCCTCCATGGACCTGGCGCCCCTCGTCTTCACGCTTTCCGTGGTGGCCATCATCTACACCTCGCTGGTGGCGATGATGCAGGAGGACATGAAGAAGCTGATCGCCTATTCCTCCGTCGCCCACATGGGATTTGTCACCATGGGCATCTTCGCGCTCAATCAGCAGGGCATCCAGGGCGCTATCTTCCAGATGATCTCGCACGGTCTCGTCTCCGGCGCGCTGTTCCTGTGCGTCGGCGTCGTCTATGACCGTATGCACACGCGCGAGATCGCCGCCTATGGCGGGCTCGTCAACAACATGCCCAAATATGCCGTCGCCTTCATGGTCTTCACCATGGCCAATGTGGGCCTTCCCGGTACCAGCGGCTTCGTGGGCGAGTTTTTGACGCTTCTTGCCGTCTTCCAGGTCAACACCTGGGTGGCCTTCTTCGCCACCACGGGTGTCATCCTCTCGGCGGCCTATGCGCTGTGGCTCTACAGGCGTGTCATCTTCGGCGCGCTCACCAAGGAGAGCCTCAAGGCGCTCTCGGACCTTTCGATGCGCGAGAAGGCCATTCTCTATCCGCTCGTTGCCCTGGTCATCTTCTTCGGTGTCTATCCGGCGCCGCTGCTCGATGCCACGGCCGCCTCGGTGCAGGCGCTCGTCGACCAGGTGAGCATGTCGCTCGAAATGGCCCAGGCCGCTGCGGCCGCCAACTGAACGGGAACACCAGCGATGCCATTCGATCTGACCTCGAGCCTGATCCTCGCCCTTCCCGAGCTGGCCCTGGCCATCGGCGCCATGGCGCTGCTGATGATCGGCGTCTTCTCCGGCGAGCGGGCCAACGCCACCGTCACCGGCCTGGCCGTCGCTCTTTTCCTGGCGGCCATCGCCTGGATCGTTCTCTTCCCCTCCTATGGCGAGGCGTTCGACGGCGCCTTCGTCAGCGATCCTTTCGCCAGGCTCATGAAGCTTCTCACCCTTGTCGGCGCCGCCGTCACGCTGGTCATGTCGGTGGGCTTTGCCCGGCAGGAAAAGTTCGACAAGTTCGAATACCCCATCCTCATCATGCTCTCCACCCTGGGCATGATGCTGATGATCTCGGCAGGCGACATGCTCTCGCTCTATCTGGGGCTGGAGCTGCAGTCGCTGGCGCTCTACGTGGTCGCCGCCATCAATCGCGACAGCGTGCGCGCCACCGAGGCGGGGCTGAAATATTTCGTCCTCGGCGCGCTGTCCTCCGGCATGCTGCTTTACGGCATCACGCTGGTCTACGGCTTCACCGGCAGCACAGGCTTCGAGGCCATCGCGGCCTCGCTTTCCGGCGGCGAGCGTCCGCTCGGCCTGGTCTTCGGCCTCGTTTTCATCCTGGCCGGCCTCGCCTTCAAGATCTCCGCCGTGCCCTTCCACATGTGGACGCCCGACGTCTATGAAGGCGCGCCGACGCCGGTCACCGCCTTCTTCGCCGCGGCCCCCAAGATGGCCGCCATGGCGCTGCTGGTGCGCGTCGTCATGGGTGCTTTCGAGCCGGTGGCCTTCGACTGGCAGCAGATCGTGGTCTTCATCGCCATCGCCTCCATGGCGCTCGGCGCCTTCGCCGCCATCGGTCAGCGCAACATCAAGCGGCTGATGGCCTACTCCTCCATCGGCCATATGGGCTATGCGCTGGTCGGACTGTCGGCCAACTCGCCCGAGGGCGTGCGCGGCGTGGTCATCTACATGCTCATCTATCTGGCCATGACGCTGGGCACCTTTGCGGTTATCCTGGCCATGCGCCGCAACGACACCAATGTCGAGCAGATCGACGATCTGGCGGGCCTGGTCACCAGCAATCCGATGATGGCCACCATCATGACGCTGCTCATGTTCTCGCTGGCCGGCATTCCGCCGCTCGCCGGCTTCTTCGCCAAGTGGTACGTCTTCCTGGCCGCCATCAATGCGGAGCTGTACTGGCTTGCCGTGATCGGCGTTCTGACCTCGGTGGTGGGGGCGTTCTACTATCTGCGCATCGTCAAGGTGATGTGGTTTGACGAGCCGGTCGGCGCCTTCCAGCCCATGGCGGGCGAACTGCGCTTCGTCATGATGCTTTCCGGTGCCTTCGTGCTCTTCTATGTCCTCTTCGGCGGCCCCGTCGGGCGTCTGGCGGAAGCCGCGGCGATGACGTTCTTCTGATCGCCATGTTCGCGCTTGCGCCTTCGGCCCTTGCCGCCGGCTACCGGCTGGAGGCCCTGACGAGTGTCGGCTCCACCAATGCGCTGGCCCTGGAGCGGGCGCGCCAGGGTGCAGCGGGAAATCTGTGGGTGGTCGCCGGCGAGCAGACCGGCGGGCGCGGCCGGCGCGGGCGCCCCTGGTCCACCCCGCCGGGCAACCTGGCTGCCACGCTTCTCGTCACCGAGGTGTCGGATGCCGCCATCGCTGCCACGCTGGGCTTTGTCGCGGGCCTCGCGCTCGGCGATGCCCTGGCGGCCGTGGTGCCTGCGGCCGGCGTGTCGGTGGGGCTCGATGGCGGCGCGGCCGGCCGCGACCGCTTCACGCTCAAATGGCCGAACGATGTTCTGGCGGACGGGGCCAAGCTCGCCGGAATCCTTCTCGAATCGGGTACGCTGGAGGGCGGCCGCCTGGCGCTTGCCGTCGGCATCGGCGTCAACGTCGTCTCGCACCCGCAGGACGTTCCCTATCCCGCCACTTCCCTGGCGGCGCTTGGGGCAAGGGTGGATGCGGGCGAGCTTTTCCTGGCGCTTTCCGATGCCTGGGTGGACAATGTGCGCCGCTGGAATGGGGGGCGCGGGCTTGCCGCCATCCGGCAGCGCTGGCTCGAGCGCGCCGCCGGGCTTGGCGCCGAGGTGTCGGTGCGCATCGACGGCCGGGTGGCACGGGGTATCTTCGAGACGATCGACGAATCGTGCCGATTCGTCATCCGCGAGGATGACGGCACGCGGCTTAAGATCGCCGCCGGCGACGTTCATTTCGGCGCTGTCGCAACGGCGCGTCCATAACGAGGAAACGGGAAAGAGACGTGGCATCGCAGGAAGCGGAACTGGTGTTTTGCCCGCTTGGCGGGGTAGGCGAGATCGGCATGAACCTGGCGCTCTATGGCTATGGCCCGCCCGGTGCGCGCACGTGGATCATTGTCGATTGCGGCGTCACCTTTCCGGGCCCCGCGCTGCCGGGGGTGGATCTCGTCCTGCCCGACATCCGCTTCATCGAGGAACGGGCCGACCGGCTGGCGGGCATCGTCATCACCCACGCCCATGAGGACCATTACGGCGCACTGCTCGACCTGTGGCCACGGCTCAAATGCGACGTATGGATGACGCCGTTTACCGCCGGCCTGCTGGAGGCCAAGCGTGCCGGCGAGGCCTGGGCGCCCGACATCCCGGTCTCCATCTTCAAGGCGGGCGAGCGCTTCACGCTCGGCCCTTTCGCCATCGAGGCGGTGGGTGTCGCCCACTCCATTCCCGAGCCCGTCTCGCTTGCCATCACGACACCGGCCGGCACCGTCATCCACACCGGCGACTGGAAGATCGACCCGGCCCCCACGCTTGGCGAGAAGACGGACGAGGCCCGCTTCCGCGCGCTGGGCGAGAAGGGCGTGCTGGCGCTCGTCTGCGATTCCACCAACGCCATGCGCGAAGGCGTCTCGCCCTCGGAGGAAGATGTGGGCGAGGGGCTGCGCGAGGTCATCGAACAGGCCGGTGGGCGGGTGGCCGTCACCACCTTCTCCTCCAATGTCGGGCGCATCCGAGCGGTCGCGGAGGCAGCGCGCGATGCCGGCCGGCAGGTGCTGGTGCTCGGCAGTTCGCTGCGCCGCGTCATCGAGGTGGCCGAGGAACTCGGCTATCTGGAGGGACTGCCGCCATTCCTGGCGGAGGAGGATTTCAACCATATCCCGCGCGAGAACGCGGTCATCCTCTGCACGGGAAGCCAGGGCGAGGCGCGCGCTGCCCTCGCCAAGCTGGCGCGCGACGAGATGCGCAACGTGGCGCTGTCGCCGGGCGACACCGTGGTCTTTTCCTCTCGCACCATCCCCGGCAACGAGAAGGCCATCATCACCATCAAGAACCAGCTCATCGAGCAGGGCATCAGGATCATCGAGGATACGGACGCGCTCGTCCACGTCTCCGGCCATCCCCGGCGCAACGAGCTGGAACGCATGTATGAATGGGTGAAGCCGCGCATCCTCGTGCCCGTCCATGGCGAGGCCGCCCATCTCGTCGCCCATGGCGCGCTGGCCGCCAGAGCCGGGATCCCGGAGGTGGCGCAGGTCCGCAACGGCGACATGCTGCGCCTGGCGCCCGGCCCGGCGGAGATCGTGGACCAGGTGCCCTTCGGCCGCATCTACAAGGATGGCAAGGTGCTGGGCGACGAGGAGCAGGTGGGCGTGCGCGAAAGGCGCAAGCTGTCCTTTGCCGGCCATGTGGCCGTCAATGTCGTCCTTGACGACCGCTACGATCTCGCCGGCGATCCCGATCTGGTTGCCATCGGCGTGGCCGAGACCGATCCGCGCGGCGAGCCGATGGAGGAGATCATGCTGGAGGCGGCGGCGGGCGCGGTGCTGAGCATTCCCCGCCAGCGGCGCAAGGATCTCGACCTGGTGGCCGAATCCGTCCGCCGCGCCGTGCGCGCGGCCGCCAACGACGCCTGGGGCAAGAAGCCGGTGGTGACGGTGTTCGTCACGCAGTAACGGGAGGCAGCGATGCTGGGCAGGCTCAATCATGTCGCCATCGCCGTGCCGGATCTCGGCGCGGCCGCCGCGGTCTACCGCGACACTCTTGCCGCCGGCGTCTCGCCGCCGCAGCCATTGCCCGCCCATGGCGTCACCGTGGTCTTCGTCGATCTCGGCAACGCCAAGGTGGAGCTCCTGGAGCCGCTGGGGGAAGACTCTCCCATCGCCGCCTTTCTGGCCAGGAACCCGGCCGGCGGCATGCACCACATCTGTTATGAGGTGGACGACATCCTTGCCGCGCGCGACCGCCTTCTGGCGCAGGGCGCGCGCGTTCTGGGCGATGGCGAGCCGAAGATTGGCGCCCACGGCAAGCCGGTGCTCTTCCTCCACCCGAAGGATTTCTGCGGCACGCTCATCGAGCTCGAGCAGGTGTGACGGCACGCCGCGGCGCCGGCATTTCAAAAACGCCGCTTTGCGCACTATTCTGGCGGGCAAGGCCGGCCGAAAAGTCGCCGGCGCGCAACGGAGCACCGCATGAGCTGGCTATCGCTCTCCGCCATCTTCTTCATCGTCTGGTGGGTGATGCTGTTCGTCTCGCTGCCCATCGGCCTGCGCACCCAGGAGGAGGAGGGCGACGTGGTGCTCGGCACCACGCCCAGCGCCCCGCGCGGGCCGCACATGCTGCGCGCCGTGTTGCGCGCCACGCTTTTCACGGCCATTGCCGTCGGCATCTATGCGCTGCTGACGCAGGGGCTCGGCTTTTCCCTCGAGGATGTTCCCCGCATCGTGCCGCAGTTCTGACGCGCCTGCCGGCGCCTGGCGCGCACGGTTTCGCGGAGGGGGGCAGGGACCAAAAAAAAAGCAAGGCGCCAAGCCTTGCAATTAGAGACACGCGTCCGATCCGTTTCCGTTTCGCTAAACGGCGGCTGCGAGTGACCGCGCCAGGATCGTATCCTCCCAAGACTTTGACCGCGTAGGTGAGGATCGGATTGAGCCTCCGCCCTCTTATGTTATGGCAGATACATTAGACCAGGTTTCACCGAAATGTCACGAAAAATTTTGCCTCACCACAGCCATGTTATCGCCTTGCCGTCGCCGCAATCGCAGGCCGGCTCGGGGCCGGGTTTTCAATCCGCCATGAAATGGCTAAGAAGCTTGGCAATCTCTCTTTCGGGCATGATTCCGCCCCACGATCACGGACCGGCTGATGCGACTGTCGCGCTACTTTTTGCCCATTCTCAAGGAGAATCCCCGCGAGGCGGAGATCGTCTCGCACCGTCTGATGCTGCGTGCCGGCATGATCCGCCAGCAGGCGGCCGGCAGTTTTTCTTGGCTGCCGCTCGGCAAGCGCGTGCTCGACAAGGTCTGCCGGATCATCCGCGAGGAGCAGAACCGCGCCGGCGGGCAGGAGATCCTCATGCCCACCATCCAGTCGGCCGATCTGTGGATCGAGAGCGGGCGCTACAATGATTACGGCAAGGAGATGCTGCGCATCCGCGACCGGCAGGACCGCGCGATGCTCTACGGCCCCACCAATGAGGAGATGGTCACCGACATCTTCCGTGCCTATGTGAAGTCCTATAAGGATCTGCCGCTCAACCTCTACCACATCCAGTGGAAGTTCCGCGATGAGGTGCGTCCGCGTTTCGGCGTCATGCGCTCGCGCGAGTTCCTGATGAAGGACGCCTACAGCTTCGACCTGGATTTCGAAGGCGCCAGAGCGGCTTACAACCGAATGTTCGTCGCCTATCTGAGGACCTTCGAGCGCATGGGGCTGAAGGCCATCCCGATGCGCGCGGAGACGGGTCCCATCGGCGGCGACCTGTCCCACGAGTTCATCATCCTGGCATCGACGGGCGAGAGCGAGGTGTTCTGCCACAGCGATTTCCTCGACCTGCCGGTGCCCGGGCCCGATGTGAATTTCGAGGACGATGCCGAGATCGCCGGCATCGTGGAGCGGTGGACCGCGCCCTATGCGGCGACCGACGAGATGCACGACGAGGCGGCCTGGGCAGACGTGCCGGAGGGCAAGCGCCTTTCTGCACGCGGCATCGAGGTCGGCCATATTTTCCATTTCGGCACGAAATATTCCAAGCCCATGAAGGCAACCGTAACCGGCCCCGACGGGCAGGAGCATTTTGTCTCCATGGGGTCGTACGGCATCGGTCCGAGCCGCCTTGCCGCCGCCATCATCGAGGCGAGCCACGACGAGGCGGGCATCATCTGGCCGCAGAGCGTGGCCCCCTTCGACATCGCGCTCATCAACATGAAGGCGGGCGACAGCGAATGCGATCGCATCTGCGAGGAGCTGTATGCCGGGCTCACGGCGGCCGGCTGCGAGGTGCTGTATGACGACACGGAGGGCCGCGCCGGCGCCAAGTTCGCCACCGCGGACCTCATCGGCCTGCCCTGGCAGGTCATCGTCGGGCCGCGCGGCGTGGCCGCGGGCGAGGTGGAGGTGAAGAACCGCGCCACCGGCGCGCGCGAGACCATGCCGGTGGGAGCGGTGGTGGGCAGATTCGGCGCGCGCCCATGAGCGAGTCGCGCGCAGCCGGTGCCGGAGCGGGTCCCTTTTCCCGTTTCGAGCGCATGGTGGCCTGGCGCTATCTGCGTTCCCGGCGCAAGGAGGCTGTCGTCTCGGTCATCGCCTCCATCTCCTTCATCGGCATCATGCTGGGCGTGGCCACGCTGATCGTCGTCATGGCGGTCATGAACGGTTTCCGCAGCGAGCTTCTGACGCGCCTTCTGGGCGTCAACGGCCATCTGACCGTACAGCCGGTCGACATGCCGCTTGAGGACTATGCCGCCGTCGCCCGGCGCATTGCAGGGGTCGAGGGCGTGCGCCTCGCCATGCCCATGGTGCAGGGCCAGGTGCTGGCCTCCGGGCGCAGCGGTGCCGGCACCGGCGCGCTTATCCGCGGCGTGCGCGCCGAGGATCTGACGGAGCTCGACCTCGTATCGCAGAACATCCGCCACGGCTCGCTCATCGACTTCGCCGCCGGCCAGGGGGTGGCCATCGGTTCGCGGCTGGCCAATGCGCTGGGCATCGCACTCGGCGATCCGATCACGCTCACCTCGCCGGAAGGCGATGTCACCCCCTTCGGCACCACGCCGCGCGTGAAGGCCTATCCCGTCACCGCCATCTTCGAGATCGGCATGTCGGAGTTCGATGCCTCCATCATCTACATGCCGCTGGAGGAGGCACAGCTTTATCTCAATGTCGAGGGCCTTGCCCAGCTCATCGAGGTCTTCATCGCCGATCCCGACGCTGTGGACGCGCTGCGCCCGCTCGTGGAGGCTGCAGCGCAGCGCCCGGTCGCCGTCAGCGACTGGCGCCAGCGCAACCGCACCTTCTTCTCCGCCCTGCAGGTGGAGCGCAACGTCATGTTCATGATTCTGACCATGATCGTTCTGGTGGCCGCGCTCAACATCATCTCCGGCATGATCATGCTGGTGAAGGACAAGGGCCGCGATATCGCCATCCTGCGCACCATGGGCGCGACCAGCGGCGCCGTCATGCGCATCTTCATGATGACGGGGGCGGCCATCGGGGTCACCGGCACCTTCGCCGGGCTGATTCTGGGCACGGTGCTGTGCCTCAATGTCGAGTCGATCCGCCAGTTCTTCTCCTGGCTCTCGGGCACCACCATCTTCGACCCGGAAGTCTATTTCCTGAGCCAGCTTCCTGCCGAGATGGAGACGGGCGAGACCCTCTCGGTGGTGCTGATGGCGCTTGTCCTGTCCTTCCTCGCCACCCTTCTTCCCGCCTGGCGCGCCTCGCGCCTCGATCCCGTCGAAGCCTTGAGATACGAATAGATGGCCGACAGCGTTCTGGAACTGAAAGCGGTCGACCGCCGCTATGTGCAGGGGCCGAAGGAGCTCGTCATCCTGAACGGCGCCGATTTCGCGTTGCGTTCCGGCGAGATGGTGGCGCTGGTCGCCCCCTCCGGCGCCGGCAAGTCGACCCTCCTGCACATTGCCGGCCTGCTCGAATATCCCGATGGTGGCGATGTGGTGGTCAACGGCACCTCCTGCGCCGGCCTGCCCGACGAGCAGCGCACGGCCATCCGCCGCAGCGAGATCGGCTTCGTCTATCAGTTCCACCACCTGCTGCCGGAGTTCTCCGCGCTCGAGAACGTGATGATGCCGCAGCTCATCGCCGGCCTGCCGCCGGCCGAGGCGAAGGAGCGCGCCGCCCAGCTTCTCGCCTATATGAAGATCGGCCAGCGCGCCGCCCATCGTCCGGCGGAGCTTTCGGGCGGCGAGCAGCAGCGCGTGGCGATCGCCCGCGCCGTGGCCAACGCACCGCTCGTGCTTCTTGCCGACGAGCCGACGGGCAATCTCGACCCCAAAACGGCCGGCTACGTGTTCGAGGCGCTGGAGGCGCTGGTGCGCCAGTCGGGGCTTGCCGCCCTGATCGCCACCCACAACGAGGAGCTGGCCGCGCGCATGGACCGCCGTGTCACCCTGGCAGAGGGCAAGGTGGTGCCGCTGCCCGAATAGGGCTGTCGGGCGAGAGGCCCCTCGCGCCGCCTCCGGGCCTGAGAAGAACCGCGCCAGGCGACGGACGGCCCGGCCCGCCCATTTCCGCAATGCCCGAAATCCTGCGCCCGCCCGCATCACCCGGCCTTTCAGCAATGGGCCAGGATGTTGACGAGCTTGCCGAAGGGATCGCGCACGAAGAAGCGCCGCACGCCCCAAGGCTCCTCCGCCGGCCCGTATTCGAGCACGTATCCGGCGGCGCGCACGCGCGCCAGCGCAGTGTCCAGATCGTCCACCTCGACGGAAAGATCAGGCACCGGCGTGCCCGAGCCGCCCTCGACGGCGAAGCTGATCTGCGCGACTGCCTCTCCGCGCACGCCCCAGGTGGCGATCCAGCCATGGTCCATCAGCGGCTCCAGTCCCAGCACCTCTCCATAGAAGTGCAGCGCGGCCGTCGCGTCCTCGGTGGCCACATTGGGCACGATTCGCTTCACCCTCATGCCCGTTTCCTCCTCTTCATCCTCTGTTAACGCTGCGGATGCCCGCGGTCCGGCGCGCGCTTGACGGAAACAAAAATAGAACATAAAATGATCATATCAAGATCAATTGGCAGTTATCCACAGGAGGATGCCATGGCCGAGCTGCTTCAGGATGTCGTTTCTCTGGTTGCCGTCAGCTCTTTCATCGTCGTCGCCGCCACGTGGATCGGCGCGCTTTGACGAAAAAGGGCAGGGGCCGGCGTGGCCCCTGCCGCCTGTCGGTCGTTGCATGTGGCGCCCGGTGGCTCAGTCGCCCACGGCCACACCTTCGCGCCGCGGATCGGCGCCGCCTTCCAGCCCGCGGGGCGTGAAGGCGACGCCGTGCAGGCCGGAGGTCAGGTCGGTGACGCGCACCGTGTAGCCCATGGCCTCCAGTTCGTCGGCCAGCTCCTCGGCCGGTGTGCCGGCCTCCAGGTCGTAGGTGCCGAAGCGGTTGGTCAGATGGGCGAGCGAGATCGCCTGCTGCATGTCCATCCGCCAGTCGATCAGCGCGATGATGGTGTTGGCCACATAGGGAATGATGTTCGAGCCGCCGGGCGAGCCGAGCGCGAAGGCGGGCCTTCCTTCTTCCAGAATGATGGTCGGCGCCATGGAGGAGCGCGGCCGCTTGCCCGCCTCCACCCGGTTGGCCACCGCCTGGCCGTCGCTTTCGGGCAGGAAGGAGAAGTCGGTGAGCTGGTTGTTGAGCAGGAAGCCCGCCGCCATCTGCCGGGAGCCGAAGCCGTTCTCGATGCTGGCGGTCATGGAGGCGATGTTGCCCTCCGCGTCGACAATCACGAAATGCGAGGTCGAGCGCCGTTCCGGCTCCAGGCCGGGAAGCCGCAGCTCCGCCTTGTCCCAGGGCGGCGTGCCGGCCGTCACCGCCTTCTGCTCAAGCGCGTCCGGCCGCCGCAAGAGCCGCGCCCGATCCGCCAGATAGGCCTGGTCGAGCAGCCCCTGGGGCATCGAGACGAAGTCGCTGTCGGCCATGTAGAGCCCGCGGTCGGCAAAGGCCAGCCGCGTGGCATCGCCGATGATGCGCCAGCTTTCGGGGTCGTCCGGCCCCAGCGTCGCCAGGTCGAAATGCGAGACCATGCCGAGGATCTGGCCCACCGTCAGCCCGCCGGAGGAGGGCGGCCCCATGCCGCAGACCTCATACCCGCGATAGGGCGCGCAGACGGCCGGCCGCTCCTTCACCTCGTAGGCGGCCAGGTCCTCGAGGCTCAACAGCCCCGGATTGGTGGGGTGGTCGCGCACCGCCGCGACGATCTTTCCGGCGATCTCCCCGGTATAGAAGGCGTCGGCCCCGCCCTCGGCGATGGCCCGCAGCGTCGCGGCATAGTCCGGGTTGGCCAGCCGCGCCCCTTCGGCCAGCGGCTCGCCCGCCGCATCGTAGAAATAGGCGCGGGCCGCCGGCTGGGTGTCGAGCTTGCCACGGTCGTTGGCGATCAGCCGGTGCAGCCTCGGCGAGACGGCAAAGCCCTCCTCGGCGCGCGCGATGGCCGGTTGGAAGAGCTCGGCCCAGTCGAGCCGGCCATAGCGCGCATGCACCGTCTCCATCAGCCGCACGACCCCCGGTGTGCCCACCGAGCGGCCGCCGATCACCGCGTCGAAGAAGGCCAGCGGTTCGCCCTTTTCGTCCAGAAAGAGCGCCGGTGTCGCTGCCGCCGGTGCGGTCTCGCGCCCGTCGAAGGTGGTGATCTCGCCGCTTTCGGCATCATACCAGACGAGGAAGCCGCCGCCGCCCAGGCCCGAGGATTGCGGCTCGACCAGCCCGAGCACGGTCTGCACGGCCACCAGCGCGTCGGCCGCGCTGCCGCCGCGGCGCAGCACGTCGAGCCCGGCCTCGGCGGCCAGCGGGTTGGCTGCCGCCACCATCTGGCGGCTGGCCCGTGTTACCGTGCGTTCGCTGCTGCCGGTGGCCATCTCCGGGGCCACCGCATCCGCTGCCTGCTGGGCGGCGGCGGGCGCGGCGAGCGCCAGGGGCAGGCCGAGCGCCAGCGCCCATCTCCATCCTGTCATGCGCATGTCATGCACTCCTTGCCAAGGCCCCGTCCCGCCCGGCCTCAGCCGGCCCGAAGATTTCCTCGAAGGCCAGCTTCAGCGCCACGTCGTAGTCGGCCATCGTCACCGGCAGGCCGAGATCCACCAGGCTCGTCACGCCATAGCCGGCAATGCCGCAGGGCACGATGCCGCCATAGTGCGAAAGCTCCGGTTCCACATTCACGGCGATGCCGTGAAAGCTCACCCAGCGGCGCAGACGCACGCCGATGGCAGCGATCTTGTCTTCCATCGGGCTGCCGTCGGGCAGCGGCGGCTTGTCGGGGCGCACCACCCACACGCCGACGCGGCCTTGCCGCCGCTCGCCCCTGACGTTGAAGCGGGCGAGGCTGGCAATCACCCATTCCTCGAGCGCGGAGACGAAGGCGCGCACATCCTCGCGCCGCCGCTTGAGGTCCAGCATCACATAGGCGACGCGCTGTCCCGGCCCGTGATAGGTGTATTCGCCGCCGCGCCCGGTCTTGAAGACGGGAAACCGCCCGGCGTCCAGAAGGTCTTCCGCCCTGGCGCTCGTGCCGGCGGTGTAAAGCGGCGGATGCTCGACGAGCCACACCATCTCTCCCGCCGCGCCGTTGCGGATGGCCGCCGCCCGCGCCTCCATGAAGGCCACCGCCCGCTCATAGGGTACAAGCCCCGGTTCGACGCGCCATTCCACCGGCGCCCCTGTCTGGCGCGGCAGAAAGGTGGGGGCCGTCCGTGCCGTTTCGCTCATTGTCGCAACTCCATGCCGGCATATGACCCCGAAACGGTGCCGAGGTCCAGAACCGCGCTGCCTGCCACGGGCGCCGTTGGGCGGGAGAGGCGGATCCGCCTTCCGCCGGGGCGCGCCGCGCCGTCGGCGGGCACGGCAAGGCTCGCCGATGCGCCATGATCGGCCGCCTGGCATCCGGTTCTTGAAGGGAAGGGGAGGAGGGATGGTGCGGTCGAGAAGACTCGAACTTCCACGGGTTGCCCCACAGCGACCTCAACGCTGCGCGTCTACCAATTCCGCCACGACCGCACGCAACGAAAGGCCGGTAGCGACCGGCCACGGCGCATGTAGCAAATCACTTTTGGCGAAACAAGTATGCCATGCGCCAAATCGGCGGAAAAAACACATCGCGCGCTGCCCGCTCCGGCCGCCGTTCCTCGGGTGCGGATCGGGGTGGCGGCCTGTGAATGTCCGGCGGCGGGGCTTGTATTCCCGCCAGCCCGCGCTACAGGTGGCACGTCACGGGGCGTTGCCGGTTGAAACCGAGGGAGAAGCGCCGTTGAGCGAGCCTGAGACGGAACGGACCGAGGCCACCCCCGCCGACGAGGCGGCCGGCCATGACATCTATGGCGAGGACGGCGCCGTCTCCGCACCTTTCCTGGCGCATGTGGGCGCGGCGATTGCCGACCGCGATACGCTGGCGCTGAAGCGCGACGTCGGCAGCCTCCACCAGTCGGAGATCGGCGACCTTCTCCAGGCTCTTTCACCCGAGCAGCGCCGTGCGCTGGTGCGGCTGATGGGCGAGGAGTTCGACTTCACCGCCCTTACCGAGGTGGACGACGCCGTCCGTCTCGATATCGTCGGCAGCCTGCCCAACGCGCAGATTGCAAGGGCGCTGCAGCACCTCGATTCCGACGATGCGGTCTACATCCTCGAAGACCTCGACCAGGCCGACCAGGACGAGATTCTCGCCCAGCTTCCCTTCACCGAGCGGGTGCGCCTGCGCCGCTCCCTGGGCTACCCGGAGGAGACCGCCGGCCGGCGCATGCAGACGGAGTTCGTCGCCGTGCCGCCCTTCTGGACGGTCGGCCAGACCATCGACTACATGCGCGAGGAGCAGAACCTGCCCGATTCCTTCTCGCAGATCTTCGTCGTCGATCCGACCTTCCGTCTGGTCGGTGCAGTCGATCTCGACCGCATCCTGCGCACCCAGCGCGCCGTCAGGATCGAGGAGGTGATGCGCGAGACGCCGCACGCCATCCCCGCCACCATGGACCAGGAGGAGGCGGCACAGATCTTCGAGCAGTACGACCTCCTGTCGGCCGCCGTGGTGGACGAGAACGGCCGTCTGGTGGGCGTCCTGACCATTGACGACGTGGTCGACGTCATCACCCAGGAGGCGGAAGAAGACCTCATGCGCATGAGCGGCGTGGGCGACGAGGAGCTGTCGGACTCCGTGCTCGCCGCCAGCCGCTCGCGCGTTCCCTGGCTGATGGTCAATCTCGTCACCGCCTTCCTGGCCGCCTCCGTCATCGGCCTGTTCGACGCCACCATCCAGCAGGTGGTGGCGCTGGCCGTCCTCATGCCCATCGTCGCCGGCATGGGCGGCAATGCGGGCTCGCAGACCATGACGGTGACGGTGCGCGCGCTCGCCACCCGCGAGCTCGACATCTACAATGCCGGGCGCATCATCCGGCGCGAGATGGGCGTGGGCCTGCTCAACGGCATCATCTTCGCCACGCTGATCGGCCTCGTGGCCGGCCTGTGGTTCGAGAACATGCACATCGGCGGCCTCATCGCTGCCGCCATGGTCATCAACATGTTTGTGGCGGCCCTGGCCGGCATCCTCATTCCGCTGCTCCTCGACCGGCTGGGCATCGATCCGGCGGTGGCCTCCTCCGTCTTCCTCACCACGGTGACGGATGTCGTCGGCTTCTTCGCCTTTCTGGGGCTTGCCACCTGGTGGTTCGGCTTCCTCTGACGCGGCATGCCGGAAACGCAGGCCCGGTTCCGGCATGAACACGCCGCCGGGCGGAAAAGAAAATATTCCGCGATGAATTGACTTTTACGTAAATCAGGTGGCAACCTCGCCCATTCTGGGAAACGAGTCTGGCAGGCGCATGCGGGAATATTACACGATTACCGAGCTGACCCGCGAATTCGGCATCTCGACGCGCACCTTGCGCTTCTACGAGGATGAGGGACTCATCAATCCCGTGCGCCGCGGGCGCACACGCCTCTACCGCCCCTCCGACAGGCACCTGGTGCGCCAGATCCTGCGCGGCCGCCGGCTGGGCTTCTCCATCAGCGAGATTCGCGAGATCATCCAGGTCTACAAGGCGCCGCCCGGCGAGGTGGGCCAGCTTCACCTGATGATCCAGAAGATCGAGGAGAAGCGGCAGCACCTGCGCCAGAAGCGCCGCGATCTGGAAGACACGCTGCAGGAGCTCGACCAGGCCGAGGAAGCCTGCGTCGAGCGGCTGGCCGAGCTGGGGGTGAAGACCTGACGGGCAGGGCACATGCCGCGCGTTCCGGGCAGCGACTTCAGAACCAGCGCCGCACCTTCTTCTGGTAATCGCGATAGCGCTTGCCGAAGCGCAGCGCCAGGTGCCGCTCCTCCGGCTCGACGGCGAGCTTCTGCGTGGCGAATGCCAGGGCAAGCCCCGTCAGGAAGAACCACGCCATCCCGCTGATCATGCCGATGGCGAACAGCAGTGCAACATTGCCCAGATAGATGGGATTGCGGCTGAAGGTGTAGGGGCCGCCGGTGACCAGATGCGCCGCGCCACGGTTGGCCATGAAGGTGGTTCCGGCCCGTTGCAGGGCACGCACCGCCGAAATCTCCATCAGCACCGCCGCCAGCGCGACCAGCCAGCCGAGCGCGAAGAGCAGATCGGCAAGCGGCGAGCCGAACCAGGGCAGCGGCACCGCATAGCCCAACAGCACCCCGGCAGCGATGGCGCAGGCAAGCAGGATGGGCGGCCAGGGAATGCGGCTCGGCGCATCGTCCGTCCGTTCGCTCATGGGTGCGATACCTCCTTGCAGGTTCGGGCAGCGGTTCCGCCAGTCCCGTCAGCCATTGTTTTCGACGCTGCAGCGAAAGGCAACATCCTCCAGCCACTGTTGCGCGGCGGCGTCGCGCTGCGGGTCGTAAAGGATGGCGAGACGATCCTCCACCCGCGCTGTCTCCAGCAGGCAGGCGCAATAGGCGCGGCAGAAGGGCTCCGCCCGCGCGCTCGCGCATTGCGCGGTGCAGGCGCCGAGAAAGCTTTCGGAAAGATCGGGCTGGGCCGGCGGCAAGACCTGGGCGAACAGCCACACGCCCGAAAAGAGCACTGGCTGGTGCAGCAGATAGAAGGCGAGGCTGTGTCGCCCCGCCGCTCCCAGAAGCCGCGCCCCGCCCGCCGGGGCGGACGCCGCCATCCGCGCCGTCAGGCCGCTGTGCGTTGCCGCCTTGGCCGCCGCTATTCCCGCCAGCACGGCCGCGAACCAGGGAAAGATGGGGATATAGTCGTTGGAGCCCGGCACGTTGCGCGAAAGCCCGCTCCACCAGAAGGCCGGCTGGTCGAGAACCGGCGCGTGGATCGCCTGCGGCGCCACCGCCACCGCCGCGGCCAACGCAATCAGCGTCGGTGTCGGCAGCCGCAGCACGGCAATCCCCAGCAGGCTCGACAGCGCGATGTTGTGCAGGATGCCGAAGAAGATGAAGGCGTCCGGCGTCACGACATATGTCACGGCGGTGATGGCCGCCGCCGCCGCCAAGATCATTGCCAGCCGCCGCGCAAAGGCCCGCCAGCGTACCCCCCGCCCATGCGCGAGATAGAGGCTCACCCCCACCAGGAACAGAAAGGAGGTGGCGATCACGCGCGCGAAGATGCGCCAGCCGCCGCTCACCGAGGTGCCGGGCTCAATATAGCCGAAGAAATCGAGATCCCAGGTGAAATGGTACACCGCCATCGCCACCAGCGCGACACCGCGCGCGATGTCGATGATCTCGATGCGTTGGTGTATGGTCTGCGTCGACTGCGGTTCCATGCGTCTCCCGGGCCGGCCCGTCGCGGCAGGCGGTGAATCGTGCAATTGCGTGCGCCGAGGAACGCATATTCGGGCCGATCGTTCAATGGCGGGTGCCCTGCATGCGCCGTCCCGCAGCCGCAAGCAGGAGGGGAGAATGAAACACCTGTCGGCGAACGGCGCCCGGATTCCGGCGCTCGGACTGGGCACCTGGACGCTGGAGGGGCGCGCCTGCACCGATCTGGTCGCCCACGCGCTTTCCCTCGGATACCGGCATGTGGACACCGCCGCCATCTATGGCAACGAGCGCGCGGTGGGCGAGGCGATCCGGGCGTCGGGCCTGCCGCGCCGGGAAATCTTCCTCACCACCAAGGTGTGGTGGACGGGTCTGGCCGCCGATGCGCTGCGGCGCTCGGCCATGGAAAGCCTTAAGCGGCTGGGGCTCGATCATGTCGACCTGCTGCTCGTCCATTGGCCCAGTCCCGCCATTCCCCTGGCCGAAACCATGGCGGCGCTGGCCGCAGTGCGCGAGGAGGGGCTCGCGCGCCACATCGGGGTCTCCAACTTCCCCTCGCGGCTGCTGGAGGAGGCGGTGTGCCTGTCGCCCGCGCCGCTGGTCGCCAATCAGGTGGAGTATCACCCCTATCTGGACCAGACACGGGTGCACGCGGCATGCCGCGCCCATGGCATGGCGATGGTCGCCTATTGCCCGCTTTATCGCGGCGGCGCGCTGCTGGCCGAGCCGCCGGTGGTCGAAGCCGCCGCCCGCCACGGCAGGACGCCGGCCCAGGTGGTGCTGCGCTGGCACGTCCAGCAGGAGGATGTGGCCGTCATCCCGCGCACCCGCCGCATGGAAAGGCTCGCCGAGAATGCCGGCATCTTCGATTTCTCGCTGGACGAGGCGGAGATGGCGGCCATCGGCCGGTTGCGCAGCAACGGGCGGCGCCTGTGCGACTACGGCTTTTCCCCGCAGTGGGACACGCCATAGACGGCCCGCGTCCGGTGCTGGTTAACTTCGCGTTAGATCAACTACGCTAAGTTGAAACAAATGCCGGCCGGGGGTAGGGTGCGCATGTCGTCTCGTCCGCCGGTTGCAGCCTCGCACCTCGTGCGCGAGAGGCGAACGACACTCCGGGGGAAGGTCGAATTGGGGACATGTTGCAGAAGGCGAATCTCTCCGAGGGCAAGGACGACATTGCCACCGCCGTCACGCAATCCATGCGCCGCATGGGCGTGGCCGGGCTGCCGCGCAATTACGAGATTTTCTATGAGGTGCTGACGGGTTCCAACCGCGAGCTCTGCGAAGCCTTCGCCGCGCTTGGCGAGCGGCCCACCCAGGCGGCCCTCGACGGCCTGTCGCGGAAATATTTCGCCCAGAGCAGCCGTCAGGAGTTTGTCGAGAACGCCCATGATCAGATCTCCGCCCGCGCGGGCGAGATCGTGGCGCTCATCGGGCGCGAGCGCTCCTCGCTCGAAAAGTTCGGCCTCATCCTCGACCAGACGACGGACGGGCTGGGCAGCCGCCAGGAAATCTCGCGCGAGCTGCTGCAGAAGATCGTCGGCATCATGGCTGCCGCCACCCAGACGACCCTCGACCAGGCACGCCAGATCAGCCGCGCGATGGCGGAAAAGAGCGCCGAGCTCGAAAAGGTGAAGGCCAAGCTGGCGCAGTACAAGCGGCTGGCCGAGACCGATCCGCTGACCGGCATATGGAACCGCCGCGCCTTCGACCGCAAGCTGGCGGAGGTCTATTCGGACCGCCGCTCCGTCATGTTTCATGCCCTGGTGCTTGCCGACATCGACGGCTTCAAGGCGTTCAACGACCGGCACGGCCATCCGGTGGGTGATCGCATCCTGCAGATGGTCGCGCAGATGATCGATTCCACCAGCGGCGCGGCGGCCTTCGTGGCGCGCACCGGCGGCGAGGAGTTCGCCATCGTGCTCGACGGGCTGTCGCAGGATGCCGCCGCCCGCGTGGCCGAGGATGTGCGCAATGCCATCGCGGCCGCCGACTTCGCCATCGGCCCCTCGTCGTGCACCTATGGTCCCATCACCGTCTCGCTCGGCCTGTGCATGGCCTCCGAGGCGGCCGATGCCGACGATCTCTACGCCAAGGCCGACCGCGCGCTCTATGCCTCCAAGGTGGGCGGGCGCAACCGCCTGACCCGCTTCTCCGCGCTGTCCGGCGGCAAACTGTCCAAGAAGTGGCTCCTCTACCGGGAGGAATAGCGCCCTTGCCGCTTTTTGCCTTATTTATGTTAAAAGGCAGGAGAAGGGACGGCACAGCGGATTCGCCGTGCCGCACGGGCCGGCGGCCGGCCATTGTCAGGAGAGGATAGGTTTCATGTTCAAGAAAGCGATTGCAGTCGCCGTCGTCGCGGGCTTCGCGGCGGGGTGCAGCACCGATCCCTACACGGGGGAGCGCAAGATTTCCAACACGGCCGGCGGTGCGGCGCTGGGCGCGCTGGCCGGTGCCGGCGCGGGCCTGCTGGCCGGCGGCGATGACCGGCGCAACGCGCTCATCGGCGCCGGCATCGGGGCGCTGGCCGGCGGCGCCATCGGCTCCTACATGGACCAGCAGGAAGCGCAGCTTCGCGGCCAGCTTCAGGGCACGGGCGTCAGCGTCACCCGTCAGGGCAACTACATCGTTCTCAACATGCCCTCCAACATCACCTTCGCCACCGATTCCTCCTCCATCCAGCCGGCCTTCTATCCGACGCTGAACTCGGTGGCGCTGGTGCTGAAGCGCTACAACCAGACGCTGGTGGATGTCTACGGTCACACCGATTCGACCGGCAGCTACCAGTACAACATGGATCTCTCGCGCCGCCGCGCCCAGGCCGTGGCCGACTATCTGGTCGCCCAGGGCACCAACCCGCAGCGTTATGCGGTCATCGGGCTGGGGCCGAGCCAGCCCATCGCCTCCAACGACACGCCGGAGGGCCGGCAGCAGAACCGCCGCGTCGAGATCCGCCTGTCGCCGCTCACCGCGGGCTGAGGCGGCTCAGTCCTTCCGCGCTGCAAGCGCACTGGCAATGCGCGCCGCAAGGCGCGCATTGTTTTTGACCAGCGCGATGTTGGTGGCCAGGCTGCGCCCCTCGGTAAGCTCCAGGATGCGCGAAAGCAGGCCGGGCGTGACCGCCTTGCCGGTGATTCCCGCCGCCTCGGCGTCGGCCTGCGCGCGCGCAATGAAGCCCGCCATCTCGTCGGCCGGGATCTCGTCGGCCTCCGGCACCGGATTGGCCACCAGCACGCCACCGCCGATCCCGAGGGCGGCGCGCATCCGCTGAAAGCGGGCGATGGCCTCGGGCGTGTCGAGCCGCAGGGGGGCGGCAAGGCCGCTCTCGCGCGACCAGAAGGCGGGCATGGCGTCCGTCCCGTAGCCCACCACCGGCACGCCGCGCGTCTCCAGCACCTCCAGCGTCTTGGCGATGTCGAGAATGGCCTTCGGCCCGGCCGACACCACGATCACCGGCGTGCGCGCCAGCTCGTCGAGATCGGCCGAGATGTCGAAGCTCGTCTCCGCGCCCCGGTGCACGCCGCCGATGCCGCCGGTTGCGAAGACGGCGATGCCCGCCAGATGCGCCGCCAGCATGGTGGCCGCCACGGTGGTGCCGCCGCTCCTGCCTTCGGCCAGCGCGAAGGCGAGGTCGGCGCGCGACAGCTTCATGGCGCCGTCCCGCTGGGCCAGCGCCTGCCGCTCGGCCGGCGAGAGGCCGATCTTCAGCCGCCCGTCGATCACTGCGATGGTGGCCGGCGTCGCCCCTTCCTCGACGATGATGGCCTCCACCGCCGCCGCCATATCCTCGTTCTGCGGCCACGGCATGCCGTGGGTGATGATGGTGCTTTCGAGAGCCACCACGGGGCGGCCGGTCGACAGCGCGTCGGCAACCGGGGGGTGGATGTCAAGGGGCACGGCAAGGGGCATGGTCTCTCCTGCTTCAGGCGCGTTGCGGCTGCGGCACCCGGGCGAGCGCGGCGCGGAAGGCCTCCGCTCCCATGGCGGGCGCCGCCCTTTCGCTTTCCACGGCAAGCTTGGCTGCCGCCATCCCTTCGCGCACGGCTTGCGGGAATGCAAGCCCGCGCATCAGCGCCGCCGTGGTCGCGCCGGCTAGCGCGTCTCCCGCGCCCGTCACATCGGCGATCCGCGCCACGGGTGGCGGCGCCAAGGTGAAGAAGGCATCCTGCCGGAAGGCGAGGGCAGGGCCGCCGCCGGCCGTAATCACCCCGGCGTGAAGCCCCTTGCGGGCCAGGCAGCGGGCGGCGTCCAGGGGCGTGCGCGCCGTCTCGCCGGCCAGGTGCAGCGCCTCGCGCCGGTTCATGAACAGGCAGGAAAGCGCGCCCAGAACCGGCTTCAGCCGCTCCGCCTTGGCCGGCGAGACGGCGATGGCATGGACGGGTCTTTCGCCCGCCAGCGCCACAAGCTGCGCGATGGCGTCCGCCGGCATGTTGGCATCGCATAGGATGGCATCCGCCGCCGCCACCGCTGCGCGCACCCCGGCGCGGCGCATCTGCCGGGCAAAGCCGTGTTCGTAGAGCGCCATGTCCGCAAGGCCGGTGACGAGATCGCCCTCCTGCGTCAGGATCGCCGTATAGCTCGGCGTGGTGCGGTCGAGGAAGGTGGCCGAAAGGTCCTCGATGCCCGCCGCCTCGATTGCGGCGGCCACCGTCTCGCCCGCCTGGTCGCCGCCGCGCAGCGAAACGAGCGCCACCGTCACCCCGCGCTGCACGGCAGCCCGCGCGGCGTTGAAGGCGCCGCCGCCCACCTCCTCGCGCATGGTGCCGGGATTGGAAGCCTCCGCCACATGGGGGCCGGCCACCCGCCCACGCCGGTCGATATGCGCCCCGCCCGCCGCCAGAAGCCTCAGCCCGCTCATCTCCCTCTCCCCCTGTCCGCCCGCCCGCACCCGCTCATGGCAATGCCCGGAAAGAAAACAAAAATAGAACAAAATTCAATTTCCATTGAAAATCAATGGCATATTGCTATTGCCAAGACAGAACAAAAGAGGTACATAAAAATATCGGGAAATTGGCCGGCGCGGCTTCCATTGACCTTCAAGGGGTGTTGTATCATGGCTCAGAACACATTGCGGCTTGTAGAGGATAGCTCTGTGGACAAATCCAAGGCATTGGACGCGGCGCTTTCGCAGATCGAGCGGGCCTTTGGCAAGGGCTCGATCATGCGGCTTGGCGCCAATGACAGCGTGGTCGAGATCGAGACCATCTCGACCGGCTCTCTCGGCCTCGACATCGCTCTGGGCGTGGGCGGGCTGCCGCGCGGGCGAATCATCGAGATCTACGGGCCGGAAAGCTCGGGCAAGACGACGCTTGCCCTGCACACCGTCGCCGAGGCGCAGAAGAAGGGCGGCATTTGCGGGTTCATCGACGCCGAGCATGCGCTCGATCCCGTCTATGCACGCAAGCTGGGTGTCGATCTTGAGAATCTGCTCATCTCCCAGCCCGACACGGGCGAGCAGGCGCTGGAGATCTGCGACACGCTGGTGCGTTCCGGCGCGCTCGACGTGATCGTCGTCGATTCGGTGGCCGCGCTCACCCCGCGCGCCGAGATCGAGGGCGAGATGGGCGATTCGCTTCCCGGCATGCAGGCGCGCCTGATGAGCCAGGCGCTCAGGAAGCTCACCGCCTCCATCTCGCGCTCCAAAACGATGGTGATCTTCATCAACCAGATCCGCATGAAGATCGGCGTCATGTTCGGCTCGCCGGAGACGACGACGGGCGGCAACGCGCTCAAGTTCTATTCTTCCGTGCGCCTCGACATCCGCCGCATCGGCTCGGTCAAGGACCGTGACGAGACCGTCGGCAACCAGACCCGCGTCAAGGTGGTGAAGAACAAGCTGGCCCCGCCCTTCAAGCAGGTCGAGTTCGACATCATGTATGGCGAGGGCGTGTCCAAGGTGGGCGAGCTGATCGACCTCGGCGCCAAGGCCGGCATCGTCGAGAAGTCCGGCGCCTGGTTCTCCTACAATTCCCAGCGTCTCGGCCAGGGGCGCGAGAATGCCAAGCAGTTCCTGCGCGACAACCCGGAGGTGGCGCGCGAGATCGAGCTGGCGCTGCGCCAGAATGCCGGCCTGATCGCCGAGCGCTTCCTGGACGATGCGCGCGACGACGAGCCCGGCGAGGCCGCCGAGGGCTGAGGCGGCGCGCCGGTGGGCGCGCCCCGCCCTTCGGGCCGGGTGCTGCGAATCCATGCCGAGGGCAGCAGGGATTCGCAACCTGGCGGCAGGGCAGGGCGGCAGGCCACCATCGGCGCATCCCGTGGCCCCGGGGCGGGGCCGTGCGGCGGTGCCTATCCGTCGCTCGCTCTCCGGCAGCCGGAAACTCCCCCAGACCAGCGCATGATGTCGGCGTTCACCCGTGCCCCCGTGCGCGTCTGCGCCAGCGGTCCGTAGGTTGTTACGGTGACGGGAGCGCCCGCCGCCTCGATCACCAGCCCCGGCAGGCCCTCGGCCTGGTCCTTCTTGAGAAGCAGCAGGCGGGGGCGGCCGCTATGGGTGTCGAGCTCAGGCACCAGCCGCAGCGCCTTGAAGGCGGGATCGCCCGCGCGCATCCAGCAGCGCTGGCCCTCCTCGTTGATGCGCTGTAGGGCAGCCACCGGCTCGCGGGCTTCGATCTGAAGCTTGAGCGGCCCGCCCATGGGCTCGCTCTGGCATCCGGCAATCAGGACCGTCGCAAGGGTGCCGGCGGCAAGGCGGCTGCAGCGCCTCACGCTGCCTGCCCCAGAAGCCCCTCGAAGAGGGCCCGCCCGTCCGTCCCGCCATGCGCCGGTTCGATCAGGTTTTCCGGATGCGGCATCATGCCCAGCACATTGCCGCGTGCATTGACGATGCCGGCAATGTCGTTGATCGAGCCGTTGGGATTGGTGCCTTCCGCATAGCGGAACACCACGCCGCCCTCGCCTTCGAGGCGCGCCAGCGTCTCGGCGTCGGCAAAGTAGTTGCCATCGTGATGGGCCACCGGGCAGCGGATGATCTGGCCGGGCCGGTAGCCGCGGGTAAACGCCGTATTGGCGTTCGCCACCTCCAGCTTCACCTCGCGGCAGACGAATTTGAGCGAGGCATTGCGCATCAGCGCGCCGGGCAGAAGCCCGGCCTCCAGCAGGATCTGGAAGCCGTTGCACACGCCCATCACCATCACGCCCCTTGCCGCCTGCTCCGCCACCGCCCGCATCACCGGCATGCGCGCGCCGATCGCCCCGCAGCGCAGATAGTCGCCATAGGAGAAACCGCCCGGAATGACGATGAGGTCGACATCGGGCAGCGTGCTCTCCGTCTGCCAGACGGTCAGCGGCGCGCGGCCCGAGATCCTGGTGATCGCCGCGATCATGTCGCGGTCGCGGTTGAGCCCGGGAAGCTGGATGACGGCGGCTTTCATGTCTCGTGGTCTTGGGGTTTCTGCGGCCCTTCGGCGATGGAGATGCTGTAGTCCTCGATCACCGTATTGGCGAGAAGGCGCTCGCACATCTCCTTGAGGTCGGCCTGCGCCCTGGTCCTGTCGGCTGTCTCGAGCTCGATGTCGAACACCTTGCCCTGGCGCACGGAGCCGACGCCGGCGAAGTTCAGCCCCTTCAGCGCTCCCTCGATGGCCTTGCCCTGCGGGTCGAGCACCCCGTTCTTGAGGGTGACGGTCACGCGCGCCTTGATCACCTCGCCTCTCCTTGTCCCGGTCTGCGCCGTCAGTGGCGCGTCTCGCCGTTGCCGTTGCCCTTGGTGGACACCAGCACGGGGCCTGTGGGCGCGGACGGCTCGTTCTCGTTCATGATGCCAAGCCGCCGCGCCACCTCGCGATAGGCTTCCAGCATCCCGCCCATGTCGCGGCGGAAGCGGTCCTTGTCCATCTTCTCCTGGGTGGCGATGTCCCACAGCCGGCACGAATCGGGCGAAATCTCGTCGGCCACGACGATGCGCATCATGTCGCCCTCGAACAGCCGCCCGCACTCGATCTTGAAGTCCACGAGCTGGATGCCCACGCCCAGGAACAGGCCGGACAGGAAGTCGTTGACGCGGATGGCAAGCGCCATGATGTCGTCGATCTCCTGGGGGCTTGCCCAGCCGAAGGCGGTGATGTGCTCCTCGGAGACCATCGGATCGTCCAGCGCGTCCGCCTTGTAGTAGAACTCGATGATGGAGCGCGGCAGCACCGTGCCTTCCTCGATGCCCAGCCGCTTGGCCAGAGAGCCTGCGGCAATATTGCGCACCACCACTTCGAGCGGAATGATCTCCACCTCGCGGATGAGCTGCTCGCGCATGTTGAGCCGGCGGATGAAATGGGTGGGAATGCCCATCCGGTTCAGGTGCTCGAAGATGTACTCCGAGATGCGGTTGTTGAGCACGCCCTTGCCGTCGACGATCTCATGCTTCTTCTTGTTGAATGCGGTGGCGTCGTCCTTGAAGAACTGGATGAGGGTGCCGGGTTCCGGCCCTTCATAGAGAATCTTGGCCTTGCCTTCGTAGATGCGGCGGCGACGGTTCATGGCTTTTCCTGGCTGTCTGCCGGTATTCCGGTGCTGGTCACATGGCCGGCTCGAAAAAGATATGCGCCTTCATGGCTTTTCGCGGTCTAGCGCAAACCCGCCGCCATCTCAATCGTCATTTGCGACCATCAACCGGCAATGGCTGCGCCCTATTGCCCATCTGGCGCAGCGGTGCCAGGCCGGATATTCTGAAGGCGAGGCCGCGCTCGGCGGCAATCGGAAATGTCGGAGGCAGAAAAGGCATGAGCAGCTTGAAAGACCGCGAAGAAATGTTCGAGCGCAAGTTCGTCCACGACGAGGAGCTGAAGTTCAGGGCGGTCTCGCGCCGCAACAAGCGGCTTGGCCTGTGGGCGGCGGAAAAGCTCGGCAAGAGCGGCGACGAGGCGGAGGCCTATGTGCGCGAGGTCCTCAGGGCCGATCTGGAGGAGGCGGGCGAGGAGGATGTGTTCCGCAAGATCCGGCGCGATTTCGACGCCGCTGGCGTGCAGCAGTCGGACCATCAGATCCGCCGCACCATGAGCGAGCTTCTCGCCGAGGCGATCGAAGAAGTCAGGAGCGAGTAGGCGCGCGCTTCCGCCTTTCGGGCCGTTTCGGCCATGCGGCGCGCCGGCAGGGCGCGCCGCCGTGTTCTTGGATGCTCCCTGCCGTCCGATCGGGCCGGGGAATGCGCTTTCAGAGCTGCGCCAGGAACCGCGCGAAGGTGAGGGAGCCCTCCGGCCACGGGCCATATCCCGATTCGGCATTGATGTGGCCGGCCTCGCCCGCGTCCAGAAGCGTTGCCCCCCATGCGGCGGCGATGTCCTCCGCCGCCGCGAAGCTGCCGAAATGGTCGTTGCGGCTGGCCACCACCAGCGCCGGGAAGGGCAGGGGGGCGCGCGGGTAGGGGCCGAAGGTCATGAGGTGCCTCGGCCGGATCTTCGGATTCGTCACCTCCGGCGGCGCCACCAGAAAAGCGCCTGCCACCGGCTTGCGGAAATGCGGGATGGCGTGCACGGCGCAGGCCACGCCCAGCGAGTGGGCCACCAGCACGACGGGCCTCGTCGCCGCGTTCACCGCCTCGGCCACCCTGGCCACCCAGTCCTCGCGCACCGGCTTCGACCATTCGGCCTGCTCCACCCGGCGCGCAGTGGAAAGCCGCGCCTGCCACCGGCTCTGCCAGTGGTCGGGCCCGGAATTGGTGTATCCGGGGATGATGAGAATATCGGCGTCCCGTGCTTTCATGGCGCCGCATGTAGCGGCCCCGGCCGGCCGGTGCAACCGTCTCGCCCCCGGGGCAACCGTCTCGCCCATGCCGCCGGACGCGGCAAATGGTGAACACGCTGTTCGCGCTTCGCCCGCTTGCCCCCGGTCTCCGTCCGCCACACATGAAAGGGCCGACAGCCGGCATTCCGCCCGCGCGGGCGGCATCCGTCTTCCGGCAGCAGCGCCGCGACAGGACACACCTGCGGCCACGCGGCTCGGTCCGTATCGCATCCTTGGCTTCAAAAGCGCTTCAGGAAGAAGCGCCAGGAGATTGAAATGGAAAATCTTTCCCTATCGGCAACAGCGCCCGTCAGAATCGCCGCAGTGGGCCTCAAGGCACGCGATGCGCGCCGCCTTTCCGCCTTTTATCGGGATGTCGTGGGCCTTGAGGAGATGCCGGGGCGTGATGGCGCGGCGGTTCTGGGGGCAGGCGGCAGGCCGCTTCTCGCCATCGAGGAGGATGCAGCGGCGGTGCCGGACGACGCGCGCCAGGCGGGCCTGTTCCACATCGCCTTCCTGTTGCCCTCGCGTGCCGACCTGGCGCGCTGGGCGCGCCATGCGCTGGACCTGCGGGTGCCGCTTCAGGGCGCCTCGGATCATCTGGTCAGCGAGGCGATCTATCTTGCCGACCCGGAGGGCAACGGCATCGAGATCTATGCCGACCGCCCGGCGGCGCGCTGGCCGTGGGAGGGCGGCCAGATTGCCATGAAGACCCTGCCGCTCGATATGGACGGCCTGCTTGCCACGCCGCGTGCCGAACGGCCGTGGGCGGGGGCGCCGCGTGGCACCATCATCGGCCATGTGCATCTGCGCGTCGGCGATCCGGCCGCCGCCGAGGCCTGGTGGCACGAGGCGCTGGGGCTCGACACCATGGCCCGCTACGGCCGGCAGGCCGTCTTCCTGGCCTCCGGCGGCTATCACCATCATGTCGGGGTGAATGCCTGGCACAGCGCCGGCGCCGGCCGGCGCAACCCCGCCATGGCGGGGCTTGCCTGGGTGGAGCTGCAATCCGACGGGGCGGGCCAGGCGCGCACGCTGCAAGACCCTTGGGGAACGGTGGTGCGCATCGCTCCCGCCGTGCAGGGCTGACGACTGCCGGCGCGCCGCCGGCGGTCCGGCGCAGGGGTGAGGCCGCGTCGATCAGCCCTCCGCGAACACCCGGCGGAAGATCGTGTCCACGTGCTTGATGTGATAGCCGAGGTCGAATTTCTCGCGGATCGCCTCTTCCGAAAGGGCCGCCCGCACGTCCTTGTCGGCCAGCAGCTCCTCCAGAAAATCGGCGCCTTGCTCCCACACCTTCATGGCGTTGCGCTGCACCAGCCGGTAGGCGTCCTCGCGGCTTACCCCCGCCTGCGTCAGCGCCAGAAGCACTCGCTGCGAGTGGACGAGGCCGCGGAAGCGCTCCAGGTTCCTCATCATCGCCTGCGGGTAGACGACCAGATTCTCGATCAGGCCGGTCAGCCGCACGAGCGCGAAGTCGAGCGTCACCGTGGCGTCCGGCCCGATCATGCGTTCCACGGAGGAGTGGGAGATGTCGCGCTCGTGCCACAGCGCCACGTTCTCCATCGCCGGCAGCGCGTAGGCGCGCACCATGCGCGCAAGGCCGGTGAGGTTTTCCGAAAGCACGGGATTGCGCTTGTGCGGCATGGCGGAAGACCCCTTCTGCCCGGCGGAGAAGAATTCCTCCGCCTCCAGCACCTCCGTGCGCTGCAGATGGCGCACCTCCACCGCCAGCCGCTCGATCGAAGAGGCGATGACGGCCAGCGTGGCGAAGAACATGGCGTGCCGATCGCGCGGGATCACCTGGGTGGAGATGGGCTCCGGGTCAAGCCCCATCTTCTCCGCCACATGCGCCTCGACGCGCGGGTCGATGTTGGCGAAGGTGCCGACCGCCCCGGAAATGGCGCAGGTGGCCACCTCCGCGCGCGCATTCTCCAGCCGCTGCCGGCAACGGGAAAACTCGGCATATGCCTGCGCCAGCTTCAGCCCGAAGGTGGTGGGCTCGGCATGGATGCCGTGGCTGCGGCCGATGGTGACCGTGTCCTTGTGCTCGAAGGCGCGTTTCTTCAGCGCTGCAAGCAGCGCGTCGAGATCGGCCAGCAGGATGTCGCTCGCCCGCACAAGCTGCACGTTGAAGCAGGTGTCGAGCACGTCGGAAGAGGTCATGCCCTGGTGCACGAAGCGCGCCTCCGGCCCCACGATCTCGGCCAGATGGGTCAGGAAGGCGATCACGTCGTGCTTGGTCTCGCGCTCGATCTCGTCGATGCGCGCGATGTCGAAGGCGGCCTTGCCGCCCTTCTCCCAGATGGTGCGCGCCGCCTCGCGGGGCACGATGCCGAGCTCGGCCATGGCGTCGGCGGCATGTGCCTCGATCTCGAACCAGATGCGGAATTTCGTCTCGGGCGACCAGATGGTGGCCATCTCGGGCCGCGAATAGCGGGGGATCATGCGTCTGCCTGTGTCTAGAAGGAAGCCGCACGCGGTGTAGCAGACCCCGCCCTCAAGTCAACGCGGACGGGGCCTGTGGAACACGCTCGCCGCTCCAGCATTTTGCAACCGGATGGAATCATCCGGCGTCGCACAAATGCGGCAAAACAAATGGATGGACCGGATCAGCGTTTCATTGAAACGATGAACCAACCTAGAACTGCCCCGTCACCGCGATGAAACGGTGGTCCGGTCCCTCGAAGCCGACCCGACGAATCGCGATCAGCACGGCAAAGACCGCCGGCCCGCCCTGTGGGTGGAAGGTCTGAACGCCGGCTAGCCGATAGCCGAGCGGGCATCCCCGGCTTGCCGGGATCTGGCTGTCCTCGTGCACGGTCTGGGTGGTTTCGCCCGCCGTGGTGGCGATCTTGAGAAGCCGCAGGCCCACGGCCCTGCCCATCCCCTCGCACTGCGCGGGCTGGCCGAGGTCGATCTCCTCCAGGCGGAACTCCAGCACGTCATCGATGGGCGGCATCACCGGGCGCGGGTTCACAGCCATGCGGTGGGGATCGGCCGAAAGCTCGGTCACGGCATTCCAGCCGGCGGTGAATCCGCGCTTCAATGCGGCGTCGGAAATCACTGTTTCGCCTTGGGTTTTCGCCTCTTCGCGGGCGGCCTCCACCGGTGCCAGCTCCTCCTCGATCATCACGCGCACCGGCGTGCCGGGCAGAAAGCTGTCACTTTGCGTGTCGATGTAGAAGCGGTTGGCATAGGCGAAGCCCGAGCCGTCCTGAACGCCGTATTCCTCGAAGGCGAAAATGCCACCGTCGGCGCTGAAGCCCAGAATTTCCACCTCCGCCACATCGCCGGCACGGGCAGTCGAAAGAGACAGGGCAAACGCGGCAGCGGCCGCAACAAGACGCAATATAGACATGGCTAAAATCCTTTATCTGTTTGCCCGGCCCTTATAGCGTCTTCACGGCGCCGGGGCGAGGCGCTTGCGAATGCGGAAGAATGGGCGGCTGTGGAAGAATGGGGTAAAGACGGGCTCTCCCCTTCAGGGCCGCGGCATCCCGACATGGGCCCACACGGGCATCGTGTCGCCCGCCGCCGGGCTTGCGGCAAAGACGCCGCGGGCGATGGCGCGGGCCATGGTGGCGGTGGCCGCCGCATGCAGCTCAATGCTGCCGTTTACATCCGGCTCGATGCCGGCTTCGCCGGTGGCAAGCGCGAAGACGAGATCGCCGTCGAGCGGCGTATGCGCCGGCCACAGGGCACGGGCAAACCCGTCATGGGCGGCGATGGCCAGACGCCGCGCCGCCCCCTTGGAAAGCCGGGCATCGGTGGCGATCACCCCGATGGTGGTGTTGATGCCGGGGCTGCCGGCGCCCAGCTTGGTGCGCACGGCGCGTGCGTCCTCCGGCCATGGCGCTGGCAGGCCCAGCCCGCCGAACTCGCCATCCATCTCGAAGGGCGCCGCCCAGAAATGGCGCGTGCTTCCGATGGTGGCCCGACCTACAGCGTTCACCGCCACCAGCGCTCCCACCGTGATGCCGCCCGGAAGGATGCAGGAGGCCGAGCCGAGCCCGCCCTTCAGCCCCGCCGTCGTTGCGCCGCAGCCGGCGCCGCAGCTTCCAAGCGCGAAATCCGCCGCGGCCGCCCGCGCCGCCTCGTAGCCGAGTGCCTGATAGGGCGGAAAGCGGCCCCAGTCCTTGTCGCCCCCATTGGCGAGGTCGAAGAGGATGGCCGCCGGCACGATGGGCACGCGCCGCCCCGCCACCTTGAAGCCCCGGCCGGCCTCCGCCAGCGCCGCCTGCACGCCGGAGGCCGCGTCGAGCCCGAAGGCCGAGCCGCCGGAAAGCACCACCGCATCCACCCCTTCCACCAGGCTGTGAGGGGCCAGAAGATCGGTATCGCGCGTGCCCGGCGCACCGCCCAGCACCTGGTAGCCGGCGATGGTGGGCCTGGCACAGATCACGGCGGTAACACCGGATTTCAGCCGCGGCTCCTGGCTGTTGCCGACGGCAAGGCCTGCCACGTCGGTGATCAGGTTTCTGGGCCCCGCCCGCATCACTCCACCTCCACGAAGCGCGCGCCGTCATAGCGGAAGAGGCGGTAGAGACTGCCCGCGAAGTCTCCCTTCTGGTCGAAGCGCACCTGGCCGATGGCGGTCTCGAAGGCGGCACTGTCGAGCACCGTGCTCACCGGCACCTGGTCCTCGCGCGCCACGCGCAGCGCCTCGCTCGCCAGCTCGACCGCCACGTGGCCGGGCACGGCATAGCCCTCGGCATGAACGTTTGCCGCCTCGAACGCTTCCAGCACCGCCGGCGCCGTCAGCGCCTGCCAGGGCAGGGGCGCGATCATCAGCACCCCGGCCGGCAGCGGCTCCGGCCCGTCCGCCGCCAGCAGCGCCTCGCCGCCGGCAAATGTGACCGCATAGCCGAGATCGGCCGCGTCCCGCGCCATGATGGCGATGTCGGAACGGTCGCCGCCGACGAACACATGCGTGGCGCCCGCCCGGCGCAGCCGCCCCACCAGCCCGATCTGGTTGTCGAGCTGCGGTCGGTAGGTGTCGATGAAGACGGGTTCCAGCTCTGCCATTTCCGCGGCGGCGCGCAGGTTCTCGGCAAGCTCGCGGCCATAGATCGTGCCGTCGTCCACGATGGCGAAAAAGGCATCGCGCCAGCGCTGCACCAGGATGTCGGCCACGGCCCGGCCTTCCGCGTCGGCGCGCGGCGCCAGCCGATAGACGGGCCAGCCCGTGCGCGCCTTCCGGTCGGTCAGGCTGGTGGTGCGCACCGCCGTCACGACCGGGATGCCCGCCTCCTTGAAAACCGGCAGCGCCGCCTCAACGGCCTCGGTGCACAGAAATCCTACGACGATTCCGGCACCCGCCTCGGCGAGCCTGCGGGCTGCCTGTGCGCCGCCCTCGGCGGTGCAGCCGTCGTCGGCTTCCACCAGGCGCACCGCGCCGTCGCGGCTGGCGGCCACGCGCGCGCCCTCCACCCACTGCCGGCCGAGAAGCGCGAAGTCGCCGCTCAATGGCGCCGCCACCCCCACCGTCACGGGCTCCTGCGCGTGCGCGGGCGTGCCCGCCAGCGCGGCAATGGCGAATGCGGCCATGAGAAGGCGCGGAAAGGACAGCGCGACAACCCCTTCTGCTGCAAACAAATCTCGTCTCACGCCACTGGTAAATGCTGGCAGGGCGGGGTGCAACACGTTATTCAGGCGCCCACCGGCGCTTGCATGGCCGGGGCCGGGCAACCTATCTGTAGCCTATCGAATGGAGCTTTCGTGCTGAAGACCAGCGACATAACCCCCCAGCACTACCGCGATGCCATGGCCCGCTTCGCCGGTGCGGTGCATGTCGTCACCACAGACGGGCCGGCCGGGCGCCGCGGCGTGACCGCGATTGCCGCCTGCTCGGTCTCGGACAATCCGCCCACCGTGCTGGTCTGCCTCAACCGCGAAAACCCCAACAACGACCTGTTCCTGAAGAACGGCGTCTTCGCGCTCAACACCCTGTCCGCCGACCACCGGGAACTGGCCGATGCCTTTGCCGGCTTCACCGGCCTGCCGCCGCAGCAGCGTTTCGCCCTCGCCGGGTGGGAGGTTCTCTCCTCCGGTGCGCCGGTGCTCGCCGATGCCCTGGCGGTTTTCGATTGCCGGGTGATCGACACCAAGGATCTCGCCACCCACCGTGTCTATTTCGGCCGGGTGACGGGGCTGCGCGTGGGCGACAACCTCTCGCCGCTCATCTATCATCAGCGCGGCTATCGCGTTCTCTAGAGGCCCTCAGGGAGAAGACATGCCCGATCTCCAACCGCGCCCCCTCCCGCAGTCGATCGACGCCACGCTCGACCTGTTGGCCGGCGCCGACTATGTGGCCGAGCGCTCGCTGGCCACCGTACTCTTCCTGGCGCTCAGGATGCGCCGTCCCCTTTTTCTGGAGGGCGAGGCAGGCGTCGGCAAGACGGAGATCGCCAAGGTGCTCGCCGCCGCGCTCGGCCGCCGTCTCATCCGGCTGCAATGCTATGAGGGGCTCGATGTCTCCTCCGCCGTCTACGAATGGAACTACGCCGCCCAGATGATCGAGATCCGCATGGAGGAGGCGACGGGCACGGCGGATCGGGACATTATGGAGCACAACGTCTTCTCCGAGAAATATCTCATCCGCCGCCCCGTGCTGGAGGCGCTGTCGGGCGGCATCGGCGCTGCCCCCGTGTTTCTGATCGACGAGCTCGACCGCACCGATGAGGCGTTCGAGGCGTTCCTTCTGGAGATTCTCTCCGACTATCAGGTCAGCGTGCCCGAGCTTGGCACCATCCGCGCCGAGGAACCACCCATCGTCGTCATCACCACCAACCGCACGCGCGAGATTCACGACGCGCTCAAGCGCCGTTGCCTCTATCACTGGGTGGATTACCCCGATGCCGAGCGCGAGCTGGAGATCGTCCACCGCAAGGTGCCAGGCGCCAACCGCCGCCTGTCGGAGGAGGTGGTGCGCTACGTGCAGAAGCTGCGCGGGATCGACCTGTTCAAGGTGCCGGGCGTGGCGGAGTCCATCGACTGGGCAAGCGCGCTCACCGAGCTCGACAAGATTGCGCTCGATCCCGAGACCGTATCCGACACGCTGGGTGTCCTTCTCAAGTATCAGGACGACATTGCCCGCCTTCAGGAAGGGGAGAGCACCAGGATCCTGCGCGAGGTCAAGGCCGAGATGGAAGCGGCGGGCTGACGCCATGGCCGCTTCCGGCACACGCCAGGCCCGCCAACGTGCCGACCCGGATGGCCGGCTTGCCGACAACATCGTCTATTTCGCCCGCGCCCTGCGCAAGGCGGGCCTGCGCGTCGGCCCCGGCGCCGTAACCGATGCCATCCAGGCGGTGCTGGCCGCCGGCATCGGCACGCGCGAGGATTTCTACTGGACGCTGCACGCCGTCCTGGTCAAGCGCCACGAGGATCGCGCCGTCTTCGATGAGGCGTTCCGTCTGTTCTGGCGCTCGCGCGAGCTCATCGAGAAGATGCTCGCCATGCTTTCCCCCGTGGCGCCCGAGCGGGCGGAGAAGCAAAAGCCGCGGGCCGGCGAGACGCGGGCCGGCGAGGCGCTCCTCGACCGGCAGGACCGCCAGACCGCACGGGAGCAGGAGATCGAGATCGACGCGCGCCTGTCCTTTTCCGCCCGCGAGGTGCTACGCCACAAGGACTTCGCGCAGATGACGGCGCAGGAGCTGGCGGCTGCCCGCCGGGCGCTTGCCGGCCTCCTCCTGCCGCACGACCGTCTCGCCACGCGCCGCCTGCGGCCCGATCCGCGCGGCGCGCGCATCGACCCGCGCGCCATGATGCGCCAGGGCCTGAGAACCGGCGGCGGCCTCATCCTGCCGCGCTATCGCAGCCCGCGCCACGTGCACCCGCCGCTGGTGGTTCTGGCAGACATTTCAGGCTCCATGAGCCAGTACACGCGCATCTTCCTGCATTTCCTGCATGCGTTGACGGAGAAGCGCCGCCGCGTGCATTCCTTCGTCTTCGGCACACGGCTTACCAACCTGACGCGCCAGCTTCGCCACCGCGACCCCGACGAGGCGCTGGCCGAATGCGCCGCCGCGGTTTCCGACTGGTCGGGCGGCACCCGCATCGGCGAAGCGCTTCACGCCTTCAACCGGCTGTGGTCGCGCCGCGTGCTGGGGCAGGGGGCCACGGTGCTTCTCATCACCGACGGCCTGGAGCGGGACGACATCGACCGGCTGGCCCGCGAGATGGAGCGGCTGCACAAGTCCTGCCGCCGCCTGATCTGGCTCAATCCCCTGCTGCGCTTCGAGGGGTTCGAGGCGAAGGCACGCGGCGTGCGCGCCATGCTGCCGCACGTGGACGAGTTCCGGCCCGTCCACTCGCTGGAGGCGCTGGAGGACCTGTGCCATGCGCTTTCCGCTTCCCCCCGGCGCGGGGCGGCCAGCGCCGCGGCGCAGTGGGGGGTTGGCAAGCGCCTGCCCGCGTGACCATATTCGCAGGAGACAGGAAAGGCGAGGCGCGACATGCTCGAAGAGGTGAAGGAGCCGCTTGATCCCCTGGCGACGGCCGAGGCGTGGATGGAGGCCGGCCGCAAGGTGGCCATCGCCACCGTGGTGGAGACCTGGGGCTCGGCGCCGCGTCCGGTGGGCAGCCATCTGGTGATCGACGGCGACGGGCATTTCGAGGGCTCGGTTTCCGGCGGTTGCGTGGAAGGCGCGGTGGTGGCCGAGGCGGCGGACGTGATCGCCGAGGGCAGGCCACGCATGCTGGAGTTCGGCGTGGCCGACGAGACCGCCTGGCGCGTCGGCCTTTCCTGCGGCGGCCGCATCAGGGTCTATGTCGAACCGCTTCTGGGCTGAGCCATGGACGCCGCATCCCTGAAAACGCTCAACCGCTGCCGGCGCGAGCGCCGGGCGGCCGTTCTCCTCACCGATCTGGAGTCGGGGGCAAGTCGTGTGCTCGTCGAGGGCGAAGCACCGGAGCAACCCCTGCGCGAGCCGGTGGAAAAGGCGCTGCGCTCCGGCCGTTCCGGCACCGTGGAGGCGGGCGGGCGAAGCTATTTCCTCAACGTTCACCTGCCGCCCCCGCGCCTGGTGGTGATCGGCGCCGTGCACATCAGCCAGGCGCTGGCGCCCATGGCGCGTATTGCCGGCTTCGATGTGCGCATCGTCGATCCGCGCACCGCCTTCGCCTCGCCCGAGCGCTTTGCCGGCGTGCGGCTGCAGGCGGTCTGGCCGCAGGAGGCGTTCGAGGAAAGCCCGCTCGATGCCTACACGGCGCTGGCCGCCCTCACGCACGACCCGAAGATCGACGATCCGGCGTTGACGGCAGCGCTTGAGGCCGGCTGTTTCTATGTCGGCGCGCTGGGCAGCCGCAAGACCCATGCAAAGCGCGTCGAGCGCCTGACGCACAGCGGGCTGGGCGCGGCCGCCGTCGCGCGCATCCACGCGCCCATCGGTCTCGCCATCGGGGCAGCCAGCCCTGCCGAAATCGCCGTCGCCATCCTCGCGCAGGTCATCGCGGCGTTGCGCTCGCGCGGGCTGGAAGAAAGGGGCGAGGCGGCGTGAAGTTCGGTCCCGTTGCCGTCGAGAACGCGTGCGGCGCCGTGCTCGCTCACGCCACCATGGCCGGGCAGAAGCGCCTGCGCAAGGCACACCGGCTGACGCGGGAGGATGTCGAGCTGCTGCTTCAGGCCGGCGTGCGCGAGGTGATCGCCGCCGTGCTCGATCCCGAAGATCTCGACGAGGACGAGGCCGCCAGGCGCATCGCCGCGGCCCTTCGCGCCAGTGGCGCGGAGGCGCGGGCGCCCGCCACCGGCCGGGTGAACCTCCACGCGCGGGCGGCCGGCATCTTCCTGGTCGACCGCAAGGTCATCGACGCCATCAACGGCATCGACCCGGCCATCACCATCGCCACGCTGTCGCCCTTCGCGGCGGTGGATGCGGGCCAGATGGTGGCGACCGTCAAGATCATCCCCTTTGCCGTGCCGGAGAATCTGGTGGCGCAGGCCGAGGCCGTGTGTGCCGCGCGCGAGGCGTTCTGCGTCCGCCCCTTCCAGCCGCGCCGCGTCGGCCTGGTGCAGACCGTGCTTCCGGGCGTCAAGGCCAGCGTGCTCGACAAGACGGCCCGCATCACTGAGGCGCGCCTTGCCCGTTCGGCAAGCCGCCTGACCGGCGAGATGCGCCCGCCGCACGAGGAGGGGCGCCTGGCCGCCGCCATTCGCGCCCAGGTGGCGGAGAACGACATGGTGCTGGTCTTCGGCGCCTCCGCCGTGTGCGACGAGGAGGATGTCATTCCCGCCGCCATCCGCCTGGCCGGCGGCCGGGTGTCGCGCGTCGGCATGCCGGTCGATCCTGGCAACCTGCTGGTCGTCGGCACGCTTGACGGCAAGCCGGTTCTGGGAGCGCCGGGCTGCGCGCGCAGCCCCAGGCCCAACGGCTTCGACTGGGTGCTCGACCGGCTGATGGCCGGGCTCGACGTCTCGCCGGAGGAGATCGCCGGCATGGGCGTGGGCGGGCTCCTGATGGAGATCCCGAGCCGCCCCCAGCCGCGCGAGGCGCCGGCCCGCGCGCCGGCGCCCGAGGTGTGGGCCGTGCTGCTGGCGGCCGGGCGCTCGCGACGCATGGGCGCACACAACAAGCTGCTCGCCGCTTTCGACGGTCAGCCGCTGGTGGGCCGTATGGCGCAGCGCCTTGCCGCCAGCCGGGCGGCCGGTGCCGTCGCCGTGCTTGGCCACCAGGCCGAGGCCGTCTCCCGCGCGCTTGCCGGTGTCGCAATCCGGCAGGTGGAAAACCCGGATTTCGCCACCGGCCTTGCCAGTTCGCTGAAGGCGGGCATTCGCGCCCTGCCGCCTTCGGCCTCCGGCGCACTGGTGGTGCTGGCCGACATGCCGCACATCGCAACGGCCGATCTCGACCGCCTGGTCGAGGCGTTCCTCGCCTCCGGCGGCCGGGCCATCGTGCGCGCCACCCACGGCGGCAAGCGCGGCAATCCCGTGATCCTGCCGCGCGCCCTGTTCGGCGAGGTGGAGCGGCTTGAGGGCGACACCGGCGCGCGCCAGATCGTCGAGAGCGCGCCCATGGAGGTGATCGAGGTCGAGCTGGGGGAGGCGGCGAGCCTGGATGTCGACACACCCGAGGCGCTGCGCGCCGCAGGCGGCGTGGCGGGCGCATGAAGTGGCGTGCCGAACGATGGACGCCGGCGCTCGGCAGGGGTGCCGCCGCCGGCCTTGTCCTTGCCTGCCTGGTCGCGGCGGCCGCGGCCGCGACGCTCCATCTCGCCCCATTCAAGGACCGCCTCTTTGCCTATCCCGGCATTCTCGAATCGCGCGATGCGGGGGCCTATCTCGTCGTCGACTATCGCGAGGCGCGCGACATCGACGCCCGCGACGCGGTGCCGGAGCGGCGCGTCTCCGGCCGCTATGTCGACACGGCCATTCGCCGCCTGCAGCGCGATCTGGTGGCCGAGACGCCGGCCGGTCCGGTGCGCCACTTCGCGGTCGGCAGGCCGCGCCCGCCCCGGCTCCTCACGATCTATCTCCACGGCCAGGGCGGCAGCCGCCACCAGGGCGTCGACGATTTCACCTTCGGCGGCAATTTCAACCGCATCAAGAACCTGATGGGCCGCAATGGCGGGCTCTACCTGTCGCCCGATTTCTCTGACTTCGGCGCCCGTGGCGCGGCCCAGATCGCCGCCCTCATCGCCCGCTACACCGCCGCGTCACCGCAGGCTCCCGTCTTCCTGGCCTGCGGCTCAATGGGTGGGGCGCTGTGCTGGCGGCTTGCCCGCGATCCGCAGGTGGCGGCGCGCCTGGGTGGTCTCCTGCTCCTCGGCTCCATGTGGGACGAGGGCTTTCTGTCCTCCGCCGCCTTTCGCCATCGCGTGCCCGTGCTCCTCGCCCACGGCAGCCGCGACACGGTGTTCCCTGTTGCCCGGCAGGAGGCGTTCTATCGCGCCATCAGCGAGCGCGCGCCGGCCTATCCGGTGCGCTTCGTGCGCTTCGAGACCGGCACCCATGGCACGCCCATCCGCATGGTGGACTGGCGCGAAACCTTGAACTGGATGCTCTCCGTGCCGCGCTAGGGCATTTTGCAGCCGGATGGAATCATCTGGCGTCGCACAAATGCAGCAAAACAAATGGATGGACCGGATCAGCATTTCATTGAAACGATGAACCGGTCTAGCGGCGCTTCGCGGCGGGCTCCTACGGTCCGCTGTGATAGTCGAGCAGCAATTCGGGGTTGATCTCCCCGTCATAGGAGGCGTCCACCTCGTACTTCACCAGCGTGAAGGTGCCGGCGCGAAACAGCCACACGCCGGCGGAGAAGGCGTCGCCGAGCCCGCGCCATTTCGCCAGCGTGGTGATCTCAAGCGTCTGCGGGTCGAAGCGCGAGTTCAACAGCACGTCCTCCGCCGTGTAGCCGACGATGCGCAGCTCCTCCACGCGCCCCTCCGCGTCGCCGTTCTCGTAGCGAATGGCAAGCTCGGGCACGGCAAAGCGCAGCGGCAGAAGCTTTCCGAACTCGTCGGCCAGAAAGTACACATGCATCGTGTTGTACGCCGCAGCGTCGCAGAAGAAGCGGAACAGATGCACCTCGTGGGGCGGCGTCTGCGGGTCTTCGTGCGGGTGATTGAAGGCGATGGTGTGCCGCTCCGGCTCCTCGGGCACGTCGGGCCCGGCAAGGCAGGAATCGCCGTAGAGCGCCGCAAAGCGCGCCTTCGCCTTCTCCGCAAGCAGCGCCTCGGCATCCTGCACCTGCCCCTCGCCGCAGCGCGCCGGCAGCGCCTCCTGTGGCGGGCCGTCGGCGGGTGCCAGGCGTCCCTCCTCGATGTGCAGCGGCTCGAAGGGCGCGCCCTGCACCCGCGGGTTTGCCAGCCGCAGCGTGTAGCAGCCGGCGAACACCGCCTCGCTGCCGTCGCTGTGGCGCGCCAAAAGGGCGACGGGCAGGTGATAGTGGATGCCGCCCGCGGCCGCATCCATGCTTGGCTGCCCGGTCGTCAGTGCCACGCTTTCGGTCTGCGAGAAGCCCTCGGCGAAGGCTTCCCAGGTCTCGGCCGGCGGCGTCGAGAAATAGCCGTAGGCGCGCGCATATTCCTTGCGGTTGATGGCGTTGTAGAGCGAGCGGATCAGCGCCTCCGGGCCGGATCGATCGTCGAGATAGGGCGGCTCCGCCGCAGGTGCCGGGCCTGCCGCGAGGCCGCAGAGGGCTGCCGCTGCAAGGAGAAGTCGTCTCATTCGGGGCGCTCCGCATCTGGTTCCGCCGGGCCGCGAGCATAGCACGCCGCCGGCGCTTTTGAACGCGTCGCCTGCCGGCGGTGAAAGGGCAGCAAAAACATTGAATTGTCTCCGTGAAATGAGACCTTTCTTAACCCCGTGGCCCTAGTCTCATCCATGCGAATTGCGACCGCAACGGGCGGGGAGTGAGAATCATGGCAGCGCGGCACGCCCCGCAGGACTTTGCAAGCATTCTCGACGAGCTGCTGGCCGAGCATGGCCGCGAAGTGGGGGGTGCCGCCGCCTCGGTCGATTATCTCTCGGTGGTGGAGGAGCTGCATTCCGGCCGCATCCGCATTACGGGCGAGGGGGTGGTGGAGGCGGCCTATCGCACCTTTGCCGAAAGCCCGGCCGAGGCTCCGCAGCCCTCGGTCGATCCCGACGACATCGCCCGCGAGCTCGGGCTTTCCAGGTGCGCCCGCCCGCGCGAGCTCGACCGGCTGCGCCGCGACTTCGCGATGCGCAATCACCCCGACCGCGTGCCCGAGCATCTGCGCGCCCGCGCCATCATCCGCATGCAGGTGGCCAACATGCTGATCGACGAGGCCAAGCGCGACCGCTTCAAGCCGCGAAAGGCATGAGCCTGTCCCGCGACAGCCAGCGCGACAGCAGCAGCCCCGCCACCACGGCCAGCCCGGTGAACAGCCCGAGCCAGATCCCCACGCCCGCATAGCCCAGCGGAAAGGCGAGCACTACGCCGAAGGGCAGGCCCACGCCCCAATAGCCGATGGCGGCGAAGAGCATCGGCACCGTGGTATCGTGCAGTCCGCGCAGCATGCCGCTGGCCACTGCCTGCGCCCCGTCGGCGATCTGGAACAGCGCCGCAAGCGCCAGGAAGGTCGTCGCCATGGCGATCACCGGCTGGTTCTCCGGCGCCTGCAGGTCGAGGAAGCCGGCGATCAGCAGCCGCGGCGCGGCCAGCATGAGAAGCGCCATCAGCCCCATGAAGCCCACCCCCATGGCAAAGGCCGTCCAGCCGGCACGCGTTACCGCCGCCGCGTTGCGTGCCCCGAAGGCCCGGCCGACGCGCACCGTCACCGCCTGGGAAAGCCCCAGCGGCACCATGAAGCTCACCGAGGCGATCTGGATGGCGATGGCGTGGGCGGCCAGCGACACCGTGTCGATCAGCCCCATCAGGAAGGCGGCGGCGTTGAAGATCGACACCTCGAAGGTGAGGATGGCGGCGATCGGCAGGCCGAGCCGGGCCAGTGCGCCAAAGCGCGGCCAGTCCGGCCGCCAGAAGCGGCCGAACAGCCGGTAGCGGCGAAACTGGCGGTCGAGCGAGACGACCGCCACCAGCCCGAGGAAGATGAGCAGGCTCGAAAGCGTCGTGGCCAGGCCGGAGCCGGCGATTCCAAGCGCCGGAAAGCCCAGATTGCCGAACATCAGGCACCAGTTGGCGAACACGTTGAAGCCCACGGCCAGAAAGGCCACCACCAGTGCCCAGCCCGGCCGCTCCAGCGCCGAGATGAAGGAGCGCAGCACGATATAGCCGAAGAAGGGCAACACCGCCCATTGCAGCGTGCGCATGTACTCGCCGGCCAGCGCCGCGAGGGCCGGCTCCTGGCCCATGGCGATCAGGATCGCCTCGGCATTCCAAAGGAACAGCCAGATGGGCAGCGCTGCCGCCGCGGCCATCCACAGCCCCTGGCGCGCCGTGCGCCGCACCTCGCGCACGAAGCGCTGCCGGCGCCCCAGCGCGCTCGCCATCATCGGCGAGGTGGCGGTCAAAAGCCCGATGCCGAAGATCAGTGGCAGGAAATAGAGATTGTGGCCGAGCGTGCCAGCCGCCAGCGCCTGCGGGGAGAGCCGGCCCATCATCATCACGTCGGTCACGTTCATCGCCGTCTGGGCGAGATTGGTCATGATCATGGGCCAGGCGAGCGCCAGCGTGGCGCGCGCCTCGGCAAACCAGGAATTGACCGGCGGCGCTCCCGCGCCCGAAACCAGCACCGACATGACAAGGGTTTCCTGCAATTGGCGGCCGCTTCCTGAAGCGGCGGAATCCGGCGGCGCCGTCGCGCCCGCACGGCGCTTTTAACGGCTTGCTGCCGTCGCACAAGTCAAATTTCCTGAGGTTTTGCTGCGCAATCATTGATCGGTCGGGCCTTTCGCAGCGTCCTGCCGCCGCTATAATGGCGGCATCTTTCGGGCGCCCGCCCGTCTTTCAACCGCCGGAGAACGCCGTATGGAAAAGCGCCGCCTCGGACGCACCGATCTCTTCGTCTCGAAGATCTGCCTCGGCACCATGACCTGGGGCGAGCAGAACAGCGAGGCCGAGGGCCACGCCCAGATGGACCGCGCCTTTGCGCGCGGCGTGAACTTTCTCGACACCGCCGAGCTCTATCCCATCCCGCCCAGGCCCGAGACGCAAGGGGCCACCGAGCGGATCATCGGAAGCTGGATGAAGGCGCGCGGCAATCGCGACCGGGTGATCGTCGCGACCAAGGTGGTGGGCCGCACCGCCAACGACTGGTTCCGCGGCGGCCGCCCCTCCCGGCTGGTGCGCGCCGATATCGAGGACGCGGTGAACAAGTCGCTCGCCCGCCTTTCGACGGACTATATCGACCTCTACCAGATCCACTGGCCGGACCGCGCCGTCGCCACCTTCGGGGCCAATCCCACGCGCCTGACCAGAATGCCGGAGCGTCATGCCGACGAAACGCCCATCGAGGAGACGCTTTCCGTGTTCGCCGATCTGGTGAAGGCCGGCAAGATCCGCCATCTCGGCCTGTCGAACGAGAGCGCCTGGGGCGTGATGCGCTTTCTCTGCGGGGCGGAGAGGGGCGTGGGCCCGCGTGCGGTCTCCCTGCAGAACGCCTACAACCTGGTCAACCGCACCTTCGAGGTGAACCTCGCGGAGCTGTGCGCGCGCGAAGAGGTGAGCCTGCTTGCCTATTCGCCGCTCGCCCAGGGTTATCTGACGGGCAAGTACGACGACGGCGCGCTGCCGGCCGGCTCGCGCAAGGCGCTGTTCGACCGGCTCCAGCGCTACGAGAAGCCAGGCGCGGCGGAGGCCATCCGGGCCTACAATGCGCTCGCCCGCTCCTTCGGGCTTACGCCGGCCGTATTCGCCAACGCCTTTGTCTGCTCGCGCCCCTTCGTCACCGCCAACATCATCGGCGCCACCAGCCTGGCGCAGCTCGAAGAAGCGCTTTCCGCGGCCGATGTCGCCTGGAGCGAGGAGATGCAGACCGCCGTCGACGCGCTGCATCAGAAGGTGGGCAACCCCTGCCCCTGAGGAAAGTTTCGCCCTTTGTCGGACGCAGCATCACTCCTGCGTCCTTGGGCCATGGGATTCTGGATCGGCCGACCCAAGGACAAGGGAGTTGAACGATGCTCGGAAGAATGTTGATTGCCATCGCCGTCGCGGCCTTCTCGCTTTCACCGGTCGCTGCGCGTGCGCAGGAAGGCATGGCGCCGGTGGAGAGCGGCCATGTCGAGGTCAATGGCCTTGCCTATTACTATGAGGTTCATGGCGAGGGCGAGCCGCTCCTCCTTCTGCACGGCGGTCTCGGACATACGGGGATGTTCGCGCCCATTCTGCCGGCGCTCTCAAAAGGGCGCACGGTCATCGGCGTCGATCTCCAGGGCCATGGCCGCACCGCGCTTGGGGCTCGCCCGATCGACATCGCGGATATGGGGCGCGACATGGGGCAACTGGTCGAAAAGCTCGGCTACGACCGTGTCGATGTAATGGGCTATTCCATGGGCGGCGGCGTGGCCGCGCAGATGGCGGTACAATACCCTGAACGTGTCCGCCGTCTGGTTCTGGTCTCTACACCGGCTTCAAAAGACGGTTTCTATCCTGAGATCGTCGAGCAGATGCACCAGATCAACGGCGGCATGGCCGAGGCCATGCGCGACACGCCGATGTACCAATCCTACGCCGCCGTCGCGCCGCGCGTCGAGGATTTCCCGAAGCTTCTCGATGCCATGGGCGATCTGATGCGCCGTCCCGACATCTACGACATCGAGGTCGAAGCACTTGAGATGCCCGTGATGCTGGTCTACGGCGACAGCGATATGTTCCGTCTCGGACATGTCGTGGCGTTCTACCGGCGCCTTGGTGGCGGGCTACGGGATGCCGGCTGGCAGCGCGAGCACATGTCGCAGAACCGCCTGGCCATCCTACCCGGCCGCACCCATTACGACATCTTCTTCGCTCCCGCGCTGGTTCCCACCGCACGGTCGTTCCTCGATGGTGAGAGCGCGACGGGAAGCTGGGCCGAGCAGGTCGGGGCAGGGCAGCAATAGTACCCGCCGCTATCGGGCGCCGGCCCTGTAGTAGACTTGGCTTTCGCCGTCCCGCCCCACGGCATAGACGTCGTAGCGCGCCGTCGGGTCGTCGCCCATGCCGGGGGAGCCTGCGGGCATTCCCGGCACGGCAAGGCCGGCGATGCGCGGCCGCTCGCGCAGGAGCCTGGCAATCGCCTGCGGCGGCACGTGGCCTTCCAGGAAATAGCCTCCGAGCGTTGCCGTATGGCACCCTTCCATCCGCTCCGGCACCCCGGCCTGCCGCCTGATGGGGGAAAGGTCCTCGCTCTCGCGCACCGTCACCTGATAGCCGGCGCGCTCCATCACCTGCGCCCAGGCGGCGCAGCAGCCGCACCAGGGCGATTTCCAGACCGTCATGTGCGGCGCCCCGCCGGCCTGCGCGGCCACGGGTCCGAGCAGGGACAGCGCAATCCCGGCGGCCAGAAAAACGGACTTCTGCATCATTCCTTCGTCTCCATCCACGGGTTCCCCACCCCGGTCGCTCTAGAGCTTCCAGCCGCTGGAAGGTCAAGCCCCAGATCCCGGCGCGCCCGGGCATTCTTGTCGCAGGCGGGGTGCGGGTGTATCCTCGCGTTCCGACTGACCAGCAGGCGGACTGACGTGGCGCTGGTCTTGCAGGGGCGCGCAAGCCTCTGCCCCGCGATCTCCCGTCGGCCGCTGCGGCCGCTTTGGCGCGGCATCAAGACCGGGAGGATGAGGTCATGGGTATCGCGATGACCATGCAGGAATATCTGGAGGACAACCACGTTCCCTACGATATTGCCAGACACAACGCCACCAGCAACTCGATGATGACGGCACGGGTCGCCCATGTGCCGGGCAACGCGCTCGCCAAGGGCGTGGTGCTGAAGTGGGACGGCAGCTATCTGCTCGCCGTGCTGCCTGCCTCGCGCCGCGTGGACCTGAAGAAGGTGCGCGCCATCGTCGGCGAGAAGGTGGAGCTTGCCAGCGAGGAGGAGGCCGCGACCCTGTTTCCCGATTGCGCGGAAGGGGCGGTGCCCATCTTCGGCGCGCCCTATCATCTGCCCTGCGTGGTGGACGAGGGGCTGGAGGAAAGCGGCGACATCTACTTCGAGGGCGGCGACCACCGCACATTGGTGCATGTCAGCCATGAAGGGTTCGACCGCCTGATGTACGGCATGCCGCGCGGCCACATCAGCGGCTGAAGCGGCGCGCCGCCACGGCGGTATTAACGAATCGATTCAAACTTTATTGGCAAGTTTGCGGCAAGGATGGCGCCTCCTTCCATCGCAGGCCGGGGTGCATTGCCGGGTGCGTGCGGCCGGCCGATGCCGGACGGAAGGGGAGAGCGGGTGCCCGTGCGCCCGGCTCCGGTGTTTTCGCGTAGGGGTCGTTCATGCGTTCGCTTGCCCTTGCCTTCCTTTTCGCGGCCTGCCTTGGCCTTGCCGGCTGCTCCGGCGGCTCGGCGGTCGATGCGTTGCAGATCGCCGGCCCTTCGGCGGAGACGACGAGCGCCATCGCGCGGCCCGAGGCGACCATACCGGGGCCGGCGGACGATGCGGCGCCGGCCGACCTCGCCACCGCCGGCATGACCGCCCTTGCGCCGGTGCCGAGTGTTCAGCCGGCCGCCCTGCGCGTGCCTGAGGCGCCGCGCGTCTACAGGAGCCGTTTCGACGATGCGCATCCGGTGAACTTCGGCCGCATCGCGCCGCACCATCATGCCGTGCACGGCGTCGACGTCTCGCGCTGGCAGGGCGAGATCGACTGGCCGGCGCTGCGCCGCCACGGCGCCAACTTCGCCTATATCAAGGCCACCGATGGCATCGATCACATCGACCCCATGTTCCGGCACAACTGGCAGGCGGCGGCGCGCGCCGGGGTGAAGCGCGGCGCCTATCACTTCTTCTACTGGTGCCGGCGGGCCTCCGATCAGGCTGAATGGTTCATCCGCAACGTGCCGAAGGAGAAGGGCGCCCTGCCGCCGGTGCTGGATGTGGAGTGGAACCACCAATCGAGCTGCAAGTGGCGCCCTTCGCGCGCCGAGATCCTGGAGAAGATGCAGGTCTTTCTTGACCGGCTGGAGCGCCATTACGGGCAGCGGCCGGTCATCTACACCACGCCCGACTTCTATCGCGACAACCTGCGGGGCGCCTTCCGCGACTATCCGTTCTGGCTGCGCTCCGTCGCCGCCCACCCCTCCGAGGTGTATCCCGGCCGCGACTGGGTGTTCTGGCAATATTCCGGCACCGGCCTGAGCCAGGGAGTCGACGGAAAGATCGACCTGAACGTCTTCAACGGCGACGAGAAGGCCTGGCACCGCTGGCTCGCCCGCGTCGCGGGGTAGGGCGCCGCCGCGCTTCGCCCCGGCTCAGTCGCGCTTGCGGGCGGCGATGAAATGGGCAGGCGGCGAACGAGGATAGTCGCCCGTCTCGATGATCGCAAAGCCGGCATCCTCCATGTAGCGCTGCATCTCGTACGGCGTGTAGAAGAAGACGGGCGGCGCCTTTCCCACCAGCCGCAGCGCGGCGACCATGCCACGGATGAACAAGCCCCGGCCGGCAAGGCAGGGGGTCTTGGAGATGAAGCGGCCGCCGGGCTTCAAGAGCCCGTGCACACAGCGCAGCGCCGCCGGCACGTCGCCGATCAGATGCAGAAGGTTAAAGGCCAGGACGGCGTCGAAGCTTTCCCTCCCGAAGCGGTGGTCGAAGGGCGTCGCCTGCGCGAAGGTGACGTTCCCGACGCCGGCGCGCTCCGCCTTCTCCCGACCGATGGCCAGCATCCTGCCCGACAGGTCCGTGGCGGTGACGTGACGCACCGCATCGGCAAGCCGCAGCGCCGTGCTCCCGGTGCCGCACCCCAGTTCCAGCACCGTGTCCTGCGCGCGCAGATGGCTGCGCGTGCGCGTCAGCGTGGTCTCGTAGGCCGCCATGTCCTTGACGGGCCTGGCCGCATAGCGCTCGGCAATTCCGTCCCAGAAAGCTGCCGTTCTGTCCATCGCTTGTCCCTTTCTTTGCCGCCGCGGGATGTTCTCCCGGTCGTGTCCTTCACTTTATCTATGCAATCTTCAGGGATAAATTGCCGAAACTGGCATATGGATCATACAGATTTGCATGAACTGGCAGAACATCTCCTTCGACTGGAACCAGGCGCGCGCCTTTCTCGCAACCGCTGAGGCCGGCTCCTTTTCGGCCGGGGCGCGGGCGCTCGGCATGGCGCAGCCGACGCTCAGCCGGCAGGTGGCGGCGCTAGAGGCCAGTCTCGGCGTGCTCCTGTTCGAGCGCGTGGGGCGGGCGCTGCGCCTGACCGAGGCGGGGCGGGACCTGCTCGATCATGTCCGCACCATGGGAGAGGCGGCGGCGCGCATCTCGCTTGCCGCCTCCGGCCGGTCTCAGGAGATCGGCGGCCGCGTCACCATCACGGCCACCGACGTCATGGCGGCCATGTGGCTGCCGGCCGCCGTCAGGCGCATCGCCGAGGAGGCGCCGGGCATCGAGGTTCATCTGGTGGTCTCCAACCAGTTGCGGGACCTGCGCCGTCGCGAGGCCGACATCGCCATCCGCCATGTGCGCCCCAGCGAGGGGGAACTGGTGGCGCGGCTTCTGCGCCAGACGACCGCCCACCTCTATGCCGCCAGCGAATATCTCGAAAGGCTGGGCCGTCCCGCCACGCTGGAGGATCTGCGCCTGGCCCCCTTTGTCGGCTTTGCCCCGGTCGAGCAGGTCGTCGCGGTTCTCCAGCGCATGGGGCTCCCCGTCGAACGCCACCAGTTCAAGGTGGTTGCCGACAACGGCATGGTGCTGTGCGAGCTGGTCAGGCACGGCCTCGGCATCGGCGTTTTGACGCGGGAGATGGGTGAGCGGTTGCCGGGCGTGGAGTGCGTGCTGCCGCGCTTCGGCCCGTTCCCGGTTCCCATCTGGCTTACCACCCACCGCGAGCTGCACACCAGCCGGCGCATCCGGCTGGTTTTCGACATCCTGGCCGAAACGCTGTCATAGGCCGGGCCGCCGCACTTCCTGACAGCCTTCTGTCAGCAGCACGCGGCCTTGGTCGAGGCCGGCGTGGCGCCCCCTTTCCATCGTCGCTGCGATCCTCCATATTCGGGCCATGTCCGATACGCCCCGCAACAAGCCCGGCGGCTTCTCCGAGCCGCCGCAGCCGTCGCTCTCCGGCACGCCCGTCTCCGGCCCCATCGCGCAATGGGCGGAGGACATCGCGCGCGAATCGCGGGCGTCGCAGGCGTCGCCTGCCAAGCGCAAGAAGAAGGGCGGCCAGACGGCGCGCGGCACCTCCATGGGCGGTGCGGCCTCGGCGCGCGAGCGCGCCGCCGCCGGGCTCAATCCCGTGGCCGGCCTCGATGTGCCGCTGGAGGAGGCAGAGAAGCTCGCGCCCGGCGGCGTCACCGCAACGGTGGCGGCGCTCACCCGTCTCATCGAGGGCGGCGACCCCAATCTGCGGTCGAGCTGGGTGCCCCATCGCCCGCCCCGCCCGGAAAAGACCGAAGGCGGCATCCCGTTCCGCATGGCGACGGAGTTCAAGCCCTCCGGCGACCAGCCCACTGCCATTGCCGACCTCGTGGACGGCATCAGACGCAACGAGCGCACCCAGGTGCTCCTCGGCGTTACCGGCTCGGGCAAGACCTTCACCATGGCCAAGGTGATCGAGGAGACGCAGCGCCCGGCCATCATCCTCGCCCCCAACAAGACGCTCGCCGCCCAGCTCTATGGCGAGTTCAAGTCCTTCTTCCCCGACAACGCGGTCGAGTATTTCGTCTCCTACTACGATTACTACCAGCCGGAGGCCTACGTCCCGCGCTCCGATACCTATATCGAGAAGGAATCCTCCATCAACGAGCAGATCGACCGCATGCGCCACTCGGCCACGCGCGCGCTCCTTGAACGCGACGACGTCATCATCGTGGCGAGCGTCTCCTGCATATACGGCATCGGCTCGGTGGAGACCTACACCGCCATGACCTTCCAGATGGAGGTGGGCGACCGGCTGGATCAACGCCAATTGCTCGCCGATCTCGTGGAGCAGCAATACAAGCGCCGCGACGCCGATTTCTCCCGCGGCTCCTTCCGCGTGCGCGGCGACACGATCGAGATCTTCCCCGCTCACCTGGAGGACCGCGCCTGGCGCATCTCGCTGTTCGGCGACGAGATCGAATCCATCACCGAGTTCGACCCGCTGACGGGCAGGAAGACCGACGAGCTGAAATCGGTGAAGATCTACGCCAACTCGCATTATGTCACCCCGCGCCCCACGCTCAACCAGGCCATCCGCTCCATCAAGGAGGAGCTGAAGCAGCGCCTGGAGGAGCTGACGCGTGCCGGCCGCCTTCTGGAGGCCCAGCGACTCGAACAGCGCACCCGCTTCGACCTCGAGATGCTGGAGGCCACGGGCTCCTGCGCCGGCATCGAGAACTATTCGCGCTATCTGACCGGCCGCGCGCCGGGCGAGCCGCCGCCCACGCTCTTCGAATACGTGCCCGACAACGCGCTGGTCTTCGTCGACGAGTCCCACGTCACGATCCCGCAGATCGGCGGCATGTACCGAGGCGACTTCCGCCGCAAGGCGACGCTTGCCGAATATGGCTTCCGCCTTCCTTCCTGCATGGACAACCGCCCCTTGCGCTTCGAGGAGTGGGACGCCATGCGCCCCGCCACCGTCTGCGTTTCCGCCACCCCCGGCGACTGGGAGATGAACGAGGCCGGCGGCGTCTTCGCCGAACAGGTCATCCGCCCGACGGGCCTCATCGACCCGCCGGTCGAGGTGCGCCCGGCCAAGACCCAGGTGGACGACGTGGTGGGCGAGATCCGCGCCACCACGGCCGCCGGCTACCGCACGCTCGTCACCGTGCTCACCAAGCGCATGGCCGAGGACCTGACAGAATATCTGCACGAGCAGGGCATCCGGGTGCGCTACATGCATTCCGATATCGACACGCTGGAGCGCATCGAGATCATCCGCGACCTGCGCCTCGGCGCCTTCGACGTGCTGGTCGGCATCAATCTCCTGCGCGAGGGGCTCGACATCCCCGAATGCGGCCTCGTCGCCATTCTCGACGCCGACAAGGAAGGCTTCCTGCGCTCCGAGACCTCGCTCATCCAGACCATCGGGCGCGCGGCGCGCAATGTCGATGGCCGCGTCATCCTCTATGCCGACCAGAGGACAGGCTCCATGGAGCGGGCGATTGCCGAGACGGAACGCCGCCGCGAGAAGCAGCTCGCCTACAATGCCGCGCACGGCATCACGCCCGAGAGCATCAAGAAGAACATCGGCGACATTCTGGGCTCGGTCTACGAGCGCGACCATGTGCGCGCCGACATCACCGGTGCGAAGGGCGAGTCCCTGAACAACCTCGTCGGCGACAACCTCGCCGCCCATCTCGAACATCTCGAAAAGGCCATGCGCGACGCCGCCGCCGACCTCGACTTCGAGGAGGCCGCCCGCCTGCGCGACGAGATCCGGCGCCTGCGCGAGACCGAGCTTGCCATCATGGACGATCCCCTGTCGCGCGACGCGGGCGTGGAGAACACGCGCGAGCGGCGGCGCGACAAGGCGCGCGGGCGCAAGGGGCGCGATGCCGCCGCGGAAAAGTCCCTCTTCCGCAAGCCCGATCTGGACGAGATGGGCACCGCCGGCGCCCATGCGGTTCCCGCCGGCGGGAGCCTCTTCCGAAAGAACACCCTGGACGAGATGACCGTCGGCCGCACGGAAAGGCCGCTCGCCCGGAAGCCGGCGCCCGACGACGACCCCACCCCCCTCCGGCGCGGCCGGATCGGCACCGGCTCCTACGAGGACGAGGCCGAAGAACGCGCCCGCCGCCGCCGGCCGAAGAAGACGGGCCGGCCGGGGCGATAGGGCGCGTCGGTCGCGCCCCTGTCGGATGGGCCGCGCCTTCTTCGTCCTTGGGCAGTGCAGCTGGAACGAGGAAAGGTTTTCCCATGTCCTATGTCGATGGTTTTCTGGTCGCCGTGCCCAAGGCCAATCTTGAAGCGTACAAGAAGATGGCGCGCCTCGCCGGCACGGTGTGGAAGGAGTACGGCGCGCTCGCCTATGTGGAGGCGGTGGGCGACGACGTGCCCTATGGCGAGCTCACCTCGTTCCCCCGCGCCGTGCTGGCGAAGGAGGACGAGACCGTCATCTTCTCCTGGATCGTCTATGAATCGCGTAAGGCGCGCGACGAAATCATAGCCAGGGTCATGGCCGACCCGCGCCTGCAGGGCGACGAATGGAAGTCCGTCTTCGACGGCAAGAGGATGGTCTTCGGCGGCTTCGAGGTGGCGGTGGAGATGTAGCTGCCGCTGGAGCATTTTTTGCAGCCAGATGGAATCATCTGGCGTCGCACAAATGCGGCAAAAACAAATGGATGGACCGGATCAGCGTTCTAATGAAACGATGAACCGGTTCAACCGCCGGCAAAGGCGTCGATCATCCGCGCCACGCGCGCAAGCTGCCGGTCATTCCTGTCGGAGAACATCCGGTCGATGCGCACCAGCAGGCGGCCGCGCCTCCCGGCGGCCTGCGCCGCCCCTCCCGGTGAACGGCGGCTGAACGGCCGGTTCAGCGTGCGTTCCGGGTGCTTCCCCTAGAACCGTCATCGTTGACAACCCGCGGGGGAGCACCCGCACCGACAGGAGGAGTAAGGACCATGACCCGCAACTTCATCATCGCCACCGCCGCCGCTGCCGTTCTCGGCTTTGCCGCGCTCCCGGCTTCCGCCAACAGCGTCTCCATCGAGCAATACGGCTTCGGCAACGCCGCCGGTGGCGCCCAGACCGGCTTCGACAACCAGATCGGCGTCTTCCAGGACGGCGTGTGGAACGAGGCCATCAGCCAGCAGCACGGCTCCAACAACGTCTCGGCCACCGGCCAGCACGGCTTTAACAACCGGGCCGACACCTGGCAGGCCGGCCACGGCAACGCGGCGGGCATCGGCCAGTTCGGCGACAACCACAACGCGGTTCTGACGCAGGACGGAAACGGCAATGTGGCCGCCGGCGTGCAGGTGGGCCATGGCTGCGATGCCGAGGTCAGCCAGACCGGCGGCGGCAATGTCGCAGCCTTCGTGCAGACCTGCCCGTAACGACAGGCAGGACCAAACGCGGCGCGGGGGGCCGGAGAGCGTCTGCGCTCTCCGGCCTTCCCCGCTTCACCCCGAAGGAGGTTTTCATGTTGAACCGCAAACCCATCGCGGCTGCTGCCGCCATCCTGGCCCTTGCCCTGTCGGGCTCGGCCCTCATGGCCGGCGCCGGCAGCGCCGGCGCGCCGCAGGCGCGCTGCGAGATCCGCACCGCCACCCAGGGCGGCATGGTCGCGCTGCAGGGCGTCGTCCATGCCGAGACGGCCTTGACCGGCTCCTATGCCTTCCGCGTCGAGACGGTGGCCGGCGCCGGCAGCTCCGACATCCGCCAGGGCGGTGCCTTTTCCGCCGCCCCCGGAAAGCCGGCCGAGCTGGGCCGGGTCATGCTGGGCGGCTCCGGCGCGCTCTACGAGGCGACGCTGGAGGTGGAAACGCCGACAGGCCGTCTCACCTGCACCGAGCGCGCCGGCGCGCTGTAAGCGCCGGTCGCGGGGCGGGCAGGGCACGGGCTCCGGGCAACCGGGGCCCGTTTCCGCCCGCCGGCCCGGCCCGGGGATGACCCGGCCCGGGGATGAACGGTCGGTTAACGCCCCGTTCCGCGCCGGTTCAAGCCCGTTCTGCCATGCTCTCCCCATCGCTCGGCAATCAAGCCGGCACCAGCAGAACCAGGAGGAGAGTTCAAATGACCCGCACCATCCGCGCCATCGCCGCCGCCGTCCTGTCCGCCGGCCTTGCCGCCGCAGCACCGGCCTTCGCCGGCGGCTCCGTCTCGGTGAGCTACAGCCCGACCGACCCGCAGGAGGCAGAGGCCCTGCAGACGGGCCTGCGCCTCTACGCGCTCGTGGAAGGCATCAGGAACGGCTCGATCACCCAGAACGGCTTCGGCAATGCCGCCGGCCTGGTCCAGAATGGCAGCGGCAATCTCGGCATCGTCCATCAGGAGGGCGACGGCCACACCGGCACCATCACCCAGAACGGCAATGGCAATGCCTGCGGGCTTTTCCAGTTCGGCAGGAACACCGAGGCCCATCACGTGCAGAATGGCGACGACCAGGCGTGCGCCACCGTCCAGTTCGGCTGGTAGGCGGCTTCCCGCGTCCGCCACGGGCGGTGCGGCCTTCCCCGGCCGCGCCGCCTCATTCTTCGGGCTCGGCGGTGAAGGTCAGCGGATATCCCTTCTTCCGTCCCGCCTCGCTGGCCCGCATTGCCTTGGTCTCCGCCACGTCCCTCGGAAATACCGCCACCACGCAGGCCCCCTTGAGGTGGGCCGTCATCATGACGCGATAGGCCTGGTCGCTACCCAGGCGGAACTCCGCCTTCAGCACCGTCACCACGAAGTTGCGCGGCGTGAAGTCGTCATTGACGAGGATGACCTTGTAGAGTCTCGGCCGCTCGACCTTCGGCTTGGGCCGCGCCCGCGGCCTTGTCGCGATGTTGCTCACCGCTCGCCTCGTCGAGTCGGATGCTCAGCCCGCCTGTCGCTGCGCCGCTTCCGCGAGGCCGGCATGGACCAGCCACAGCGGCGTGCGCCGGCCGGCTGCCCATGAGCGCATGATGCCGCTGGCCACCCGCTCGCGGCCTGCCGTATCGGCCTTGTCGATGCCCAGTTCCGTGCACACTGCCTCCACGGCCGTACGGATCTCCGCCAGCTCCTCGGCGTCGTAAATGGTGCCTGCGGCTCTTTTTGATGTGGACATGGCAGGTCTCCTTCCCGAAATCTGCGCCTGCCGAACCCCTCTCGGGGAACATTACCAGGATACCATGATGCACGATTGTGGCGCGGAGATGAAGGGGTTTTGATTCGCCGTTTTTCCTGTCAAGGCGAAAATTCTTTCGTGCCGCTTTTCTTGACATGGCTCCCCGGCATAGAATTTCTGTCGTATTTTGCGGATAAGCATCCTTCCCGCCTGAAAGAACGAGGGATTCGATTCGATGAAGATTGCAGTCATGGGTGGCGACGGCTTTGTCGGCTGGCCCACCTCCCTTCACCTGTCCGCCAGGGGCCACGAGGTTCACATCATCGACAATCTCTCGCGCCGCTGGATCGACACGGAGCTCGGCGTGCAGTCGCTCACGCCCATGGACTCCATTCAGGAGCGCACGCGCATCTGGCATCAGGAGACGGGGCGGCGCATCCGCTTTCACCTGATCGACCTTGCGCGCGACTACGAGGTTCTCAAGGCGTGGCTCGCCAAGGAGCGGCCGGATGCCATCATTCACTTTGCCGAGCAGCGTGCCGCGCCCTATTCGATGAAGAGCGACCGGCACAAGAACTACACGGTCAACAACAACGTCAACGCCACGCACAACCTGCTCAACGCGCTGGTGGAGGTCGATCTCGACGCGCATCTGGTGCATCTGGGCACCATGGGCGTCTATGGCTATTCCTCCGTGGGCGCAGCCATTCCCGAAGGCTATCTCACCGTTGGGGTGGAAACGCTGTCGGGCGGGACGGCCAGCCAGGAAATCCTCTATCCGGCCAATCCGGGCTCCGTCTACCACATGACCAAGTGCCTGGATCAGCTTCTCTTCCAGTTCTATGCTAAGAACGATGGCCTGCGCATCACCGACCTGCACCAGGGCATCGTTTGGGGCACGCACACGCCGGAGACGCGGTTGCACCCGCAGCTCATCAACCGCTTCGACTATGATGGCGACTATGGAACGGTCCTGAACCGTTTCCTCATCCAGGCGGCGATCGGCTATCCGCTCACCGTGCACGGCACGGGCGGGCAGACGCGCGCCTTCATCCACATCCAGGATTCGGTGCGCTGCGTCGAGCTGGCGCTGAACAGCCCGCCGAAGCGCGGCGAGCGGGTGAAGATCTTCAACCAGATGACCGAGACCCACCGCGTGCGCGACCTGGCGGAGCTGGTGGCGCGCATGACCGGCGCCGAGGTTGCCTATCTGCCCAATCCGCGCAAGGAGGCGGCGGAGAACGATCTGGTGGTGCGCAACGAGCAGTTTCTAGAGCTCGGTCTCAACCCCACGACGCTGGAGGAGGGGCTTCTGGCCGAGGTCGTCGACGTGGCCAGGAAGTATGCCTATCGCGTCGACCGCAGCCGCATCCCCTCCGTCTCCGCCTGGACCAAGGACATCGCCCCCACCATCGAGCGCGACCCGGAGGGCAAGCGGTTGAAGAGCGTGAGCTGAGCCTTGCGGCACGCCTATGTGACGCTCGTCACCAATGCCGATTATGCGCTGGGCGCGCAGGCGCTGGTGCGCTCTCTCCGGCTGACGGGCACGCGGGCCGACATCGTTGTGCTGCACACCGGCGGCGTGGCGGCGGCCGAACTCGCTCCGCTCTCCGCCCTTGGCGCCAGGCTGGTGAAGGCCGATCTGCTGCCCACATCGGCGCAGTTCAACGAGCGCCATCAGCGCGCCAGACTGCACAGGGACGCGCCCTTCACCAAGGGCAACAAGCCGGCCTTCCACACACCGCTCGACAATTTCGCCAAGCTGCGCCTGTGGCAGCTGACCGAATACAGCCGCGTGGTCTTCATCGATGCCGATGCCATCGTCATCCGCAACATCGACCGGCTGTTTTCCTATCCACAATTCTGCGCGGCCCCCAACGTCTATGAAAGCCTCGCCGACTTTCACAGGCTCAATTCCGGCGTCTTCGTCGCGGAGCCGTCGCACGGGACCTTCGAGTCCATGCTGGAGCGTCTCGACCGGCCGGGCGCCTTCTGGCCGCGCACGGACCAGACCTTCCTGCAGAGCTATTTTCCCGACTGGCATGGCCTGCCGGTGTTCTTCAACATGCTGCAATATGTCTGGTTCAACCTGCCGGAACTGTGGGACTGGGCGTCGGTGAAGGTCATCCACTACCAGTATGAAAAGCCCTGGGAAGCCGATCATCCCAAAGCCGAAAGGCTTAAGCCGCTGATCGCGCTTTGGCAGGCGTACCGCGCCGGCGAAGGGATTCCCGACATCGACCGGCTGGAAAACCCCGCAAGGCCGGCATGAAGGCGCTGTGCAGCGCGGTCTCCGGCGGGACCGGCTATGTCGGCCGCTTCGTCGTCGAGGGACTTCTGGCCGCCGGCCACCGGGTTGTGGTGCTGGGCCGCACGCCGCCAGCGGCGGGCTTCTTCTCCGCGCCGGTCGAGCATCGGCCGTTCTCGCTCGACCCGCAGGCCGTGGAGGCGGTTCTCCTCGCGGGGGTGGATGTCCTCGTTCACGCTGCCTTCGACCATCTTCCGGGAAAATATCGCGGCGGGGAGGGGGATGAATCGGAGCGGTTCCGCTGCCGCAATCTCGACGGCACGGTGGCGCTCTTCAAGGCGGCCAGGGCCGCGGGCGTGCGCCACGTGGTGTTCCTGTCGAGCCGCGCCGTCTATGGCCCGCGACCGCCCGGCACGTGGCTGGACGAGCAGGACGAGCCGCGCCCGGACACGCTTTACGGAGAGGTGAAGCTTGCCGCCGAAAGGGCACTTTGCGCCATGTCCGGCGGCGACTTCCATGGCGTCAGCCTGCGCGTGACCGGTGTCTATGGGCCGGCCGGGCCGGGCAGGGCCCACAAATGGGCTGCCCTGTTCTCGGACTATCTCGCCGGGCGCGGGATCGCCCCGCGCGCCGGCACGGAGGTGCATGGCCGTGACGTTGCGCAGGCGATCCGGCGCGTGCTGGACGGGCAGGTCCGTGCGGGCGCTGTTCTGAACGTTTCCGACGTGCTGGTGGACCGCCGCGACATCCTCGCCATCGTCAAGCAGGTGACGGGGGCGCCATACCCCCTGCCGCGCCCGGCGAACAAGGCAGCCGTCAACGCCATGCGCTGCGACCGGCTCGCCGCCCTCGGCTGGCGGCCGGGCGGCATGGCGCTCCTGGAGGAAACGGTTGCGCAGCTCGCCGCTTCGCGGGAGGATTTGGCGCGTTGAACCGCGCCGGCGCAACGATTCGCAACGTCGCGCCGGAGGGAAAAGCCGGAGGGGCCTCGATGCCGGAAAACCGTCCGCAGCCTGATGGAGAACTGACCCTGCGCACCCAGGCCATGCCCGGCGATGCCAATGCGGCGGGCGACATCTTCGGCGGCTGGGTAATGGCGCAGATGGATCTGGCAAGCGGCATCAGGGCGGCGGAGCGGGCGCGCGGTCGCGTGGTGACGGCAGCCGTCAAGGAGATGGCCTTCGCCAAGCCGATGAAGGTGGGCGACACGCTGTGCGTCTACACGCGCGTGGCCAGCGTCGGCCGCACCTCGATGGTGCTGAAGGTGGAGGCATGGGCGCAGCGCTATCTTTCCGACATCATGGAAATGGTCACCCATGCCGATTTCGTGATGGTTGCTCTCGATGCCGAGGGCCGGCCGACCCCGGTGCCGCCGGAATCCTGACGGCCGGTTCGCTCCACTGTTCATCGAAGCGTCGACGCGCCTCATCGATGCGTTCGCGATTTATGTCGACCCATTTGGCGAGCGCTGCCACGGGCACCAGGAGTTCGCGCCCCAGATCGGTGAGAGTGTATTCGACCCGCGGCGGAATCGTGGGATAGACCGTGCGCGTGACAAAGCCATCGCGTTCGAGATTGCGCAGCGTGGTCGTCAGCATCTTCTGAGAGATGCCATCGATGGCGCGCCGAAGCTCGTTGAAGCGCATGGTCTTCTGGCCGAGAAAACGCACGATCAGCACCGACCACTTGTCACCGACAAGGCTGAGAATTTCGTGAACCGGCCGACAGCGCTCGTGTTGAAGATTGACGCTGTCGGTATGATCCGGGTGACCGGGTTTCAAAAAAGTGCCTCCTTGCAGCAGTTTTTCCGGTATCCAATATAGCGTCGGTTTCCAAGCGTTACCACTCTGGATGGAGAACCGATCTATGGAGAAACTGAGGACTGGCATCATCATTGGTTCGACGCGCGAAGGCCGCTTCGCCGAAAAGGCGGCGAGCTGGATCTATGAATTGGCGAAGAAGCGCGTCGATCTGGATGTAGAACTCGTGGACCTGCGCGATTATCCAATGCCTTTTTTCGAGGACGCCGTGCCACCCGCCTACGGATCGTCGGAGAATTCGCAGGTCCGGTCGTGGCAAAGCAGGATCGCTTCGCTCGATGGCTTTATCTTCACCGCCGCCGAGTACAACCGCGGGCCCACCGCCGTACTCAAGAACGCGCTCGACTATGCCTATCATGAGTGGAGCAACAAGCCTGCCGCATTCGTCGGCTACGGTGGGGTCGGCGGCGCCCGTGCAGTGGAGCAGCTCCGGCTTCACGCAGTGGAGTTGCAGATGGCGCCCATCCGCACGGCGGTCCATATCCTGCTGCCGGACTTTCTAGCCTGCCGCAGTGGAGAAAAGTCGCTCTCACAGATCGAACATTTGAACCAGGGGGCAGAAAGCATGCTCGACCAGTTCGCCTGGTGGGCGAAGGCGCTCAAAATGGCGCGCGAAGCGACCGCTCAGAGGGAGGAGGCGGTGTAGCCTGAGGCGAGAGGCCTGCCATGGCGCGGGCCCTGCCGCAAGCGTCGGGATCCAGCAGCGGATCAGGCCTTCGCCCTTTGCTCTTCCACTTGATTGATTCTTTGGGCAAGCACGCGGTCGATGCGCCTTCCGTCCATGTCGACGATCTCGAAACGCCAGCCCATCGCATCCACCGTGGTGCCGGTGCGCGGCAGCTCCCGCGTGAGGGAGAGAAGGAAGCCGGCAAGCGTGGTGAAGCTGCGCTGCGCGGGCAGGGAAATGCCCAGATGATCCGCCATCTCGTCGGCCGGCATCAGTCCGGGCAGGAGCCAGGAGCCATCGGCGCGCTGGACGACGTCGCGCTCTCCCCCCTCGGCATCGGCACGGAATACGCCGGCAATCGCCTCCAGAATGTCGGTCGGCGTGACGATTCCCTCGAAGCTGCCATACTCGTCATGCACCAGCGCCATTGGCACCTCCGCCTCGCGCAGCACGGCAAGCACATCGAGGGCATCGGCGAAATCGTGCACGATGGGAGCGGGGTGGATGTACGCGCGCAGGTCGAGCGGCTTTTCCTCCAGCCGGGCCGCCAGCAACTCGCGCTGCTTGACGACTCCGACCAGATTGTCGAGGGACCCGTCTCCGACCGGTAGCAGGGCGTGATCGCTGTCGCGCAGGGTTTGGGCGATGGCCTCCGGCCCATGCGCCAGGTTCACCCAGTCCACCTCGCCGCGCGGTGTCATGATGGCGCGCGCCTTCCGGTCGGCCAGCCGCATCACACCGGCAATCATGCGGCGCTCGTCGCTCTCGATCGTGCCTGCGTGCTCGGCCTCGGCGATGAGAGTGCGGATTTCCTCATCGGTAACGCGGCGGGACGCCTCCGCGCTCTGGCCGAGCAGGGCAAGCACCGCCCGGCCCGAAACGTCGAGCAGCCAGACGAGGGGCAGCGCCACCTGCGCCATCGCCGTCATGAAGGGGGCAACCCGAATGGCGATGCTTTCCGCATTCTTCAGCGCAAGCTGCTTCGGCACAAGCTCGCCGATGATAAGCGAGACATAGGTGATCAGCGCCACCACGATTCCCACACCCGCCGGATTGGCGATGGAGGGCGAAAGGCCGAGTGTCGCCAGCCATTGCGACAGCCGCACGCCCAGCGTGGCGCCCGAAAAGGCGCCGGAGAGCACGCCGACCAGCGTGATGCCGATTTGCACCGTGGAGAGAAAACGGCCGGGGTCGGCCGAAAGCCCGAGCGCCCGTTGTGCCCCGCGCTCGTGCTGGCGCGCCTTCAGCCGCGCCGGACGGGCAGAGACGACGGCCAGCTCCGACATGGCCATGAAGCCGTTGAAGAGAATGAGCAGGAAAAGGATGGCAATCTCGATCGCAAGCATGGGCGCTGTCCTATCACCTGCCGGACAGGGTGGCGAGTGGCAACGGCCGTGTCTGCACGGATTCAGCGGCAGGCGCGGTAGCCGTTCTTGCGCTCCTTGATGTCGAAATGGAAGTGGTCCGCATGGTCGGCATCGTATCCCGGCCCCAGCACGGTGGTGAAATAGCCGCAGCCCTGCGCGCGCACCTTGTTGAGAAGGCCACGCTGGCGGAAGGCGAAGAAGCCGGGCCGGCGCACGTCGATCTCGCGGCCGTTGTTGAGCGTGATCGACATCACGTCGAGGGCATTGCCCTTGGAATGTTCGGAGGCCACGCCGGTGCCGCGGATGCGCCGGCAGGAGTAGCTGGAGCCCTGGCGGATCGTGTCGATGCCCGAGAGGTAGCGCATGCGCGCTGCCGGTGCCAGCTCGTTCTTCGTCCAGCGGGCAAAAGTGGCTGCCATGCGGCAGTTGAGGGTGGCGGGAGGCTGCATCTTGATGCCGCCGGAGAGCGCGCTCACCTCTACCGGATGGTCTATGCGGCAGGCGCCGCCGTCGTCAATCGGGGCCAGATCGCGATAGGTCACGCCGAGGCGCTTGAGCTCGCGCCGGCAGGCCGCCTCGTCGGCCGGCATCGCGGCGGCAGGATCGCGCGGCATGGTGAAGCGCGGATAGCTCGTCATCATCGGGTTGGAGGGCACCAGATTCTGCAGCCCGCCGCCCGAGACGGCCGCCGTGCGCACGCCGACATCCACCTCCGGCCGCAACACCGCCTCCGCCGAGCAGGCGGCAAGCACGCCGGCAAGCCCAAGTCCGATCAGGCTCCGCAGGAGGCGGGAGGCACGCAATGGCCTGCGACGCGGCGACATACACTCAAGCACGCAACCATATCCCTTCACGCGGACAGGCCGGCAAGTCTAGGGGCGAAGGGTAAAGGAAAGCTCAGCAGGCCCGTTGATGCCTGTGGCGGAATTGCGGCAGCCGGCGGAAGGGAAGGCCGGAACGGGGTGGCAGACGCTCAGGCGCCGATGGCCGCCAGCCCCTCCTCCAGCCAGTCGCTCAGCATGGGCATGCCGAGCAGATAGTTCGCAAGGCCGCTGTTGACGCGCTGGCGCGCCTCCGCCACCGCCTCGGCCCATTCCTCCGCCTCGTAGTCGCCGCGGCCGATCCAAGCAATGGCCAGCAGCTCGGCCGCCTCATCGACATTCAGGTCCGCGATGAGCTCGCGGAACTCCTCTTCCGTGAGGTCCTCCTCTTCTTCCTCGGCCAGCCCGTCGTGATTGTGAAGGTCGGTTTCGTCGGCAAATTCGATCTCGTGCTCCTTGCCGTCGTCGTAGTCGTCATTGACGGCAGCGGAGATGGTGCGCGCCTTCTCCGCCAGAAGGCGCACCGTGTCCGGCCCCAGCGACAGCTCCCATTCCCTTTCGACCGACCTCTTCATGAACGGCTCCATCGGCGTCTGAGCCCCGCGCCATCATAGCGCATCTTGCAATGGATTGGTGCCGCCTGTTCAAGGCGCGGTGCGGCGGGAGCGCAGCGCCGGCACGACCTCGACCAGCAGGATGGCCGAAAAGATGAGAACACATCCCGCAAGCCCCGTGGGTGGCAGCCGCTCGCCCAGGAAGATGGCGCCGAACAAGGCGGCGAAGACGGCCTCGGTGGACAGGAAGATGGCCGCCTGCGGCGCCGTGGTGTGGCGCTGGCCCACCACCTGCAGCGTGAAGGCGATGCCGCCGGAGAAGATGCCGGCATAGAGGATTTCGGGCAGCGCGGCGCGAATGGCGGCCGGATCGATAGGCTCGACCGCCAGCGCGATGAGCAGCGCGATGAGCGCGGTAACCGCGAACTGCGCGACGGCCAGCGTGACCGGCCGCCCGGTGCGGCTGGCGGCGCGGGCGATGTAGATGACCTGCAGCGCCCAGAAGGCGGCGCACAGGATGGTGAGCCAGTCGCCGGCAACCAGCGCCGTGGCGCCGCCACCGGACAGAAGCCAGATGCCGGCGAGCGCGCAAAGGGCCGCCGGCCATACGATCCGGTGCGGCCACTGCCGGAACAGCAGCACGCCGAAGAACGGCACCATCACCACATAGAGCCCGGTGAGAAAGCCGGCATTGGTGACCGTGGTGGTCAGCAGCCCCACCTGCTGGGCGGCCATGCCGGCGAACAGGAGGAGACCGATCAGCGCGAAACTGCGCCAGTCGCTGGCCCGCAGCCGCACCGGCGTCCGCGCCCCCTCCCGCAGCGCGAAGGGCAGCATGGACAGGCAGGCGATGGCAAAGCGCAGTCCGATGAAGAGGAAAGGGCCGATCGCCTGCATGGCGGTGGACTGGGCAACGAAGCCCATCCCCCACATGGCGCCGGCGGTCAGCAGCAATATGTTGGCTTGAAGACGAGTCATGAACAGAAACCGCAAGGCATGAAAACCGGGCGGTCATAGCAGGGGCGAAGGCGGACGCAAGCCCTTTTCGACGGGCTTCAGGCCATGGTCGATGGTGGCGCCGGCAGCCTGCCGCTAGGGTGCACGCGACAGGCGGATGATCCTTCCGTCGGCCTCGTCGGTGAGCAGCCAGACGGAGCCGTCCGGCGCCACCTCGACGTCGCGCAGGCGGCCGAAGGCACCTTCGAGCAGGCGCTCCTCGCCGACAATCTCGCCCGCATCGTCGCGTTCGAGCCTGGCAAGAAGCTGGAAGGCGAGGGCGGCGACCAGGAAGTCGCCCCTCCACTCGGGGAACATGTCGCCGTCATAGACGGTCATGCCGGAGGGGGCGATGGAGGGATCCCAATAGTGCTTCGGCGGTTCGAAGCCCGGCGCCTCGGCTCCCATCTCGATGCCGCGGCCCGAATAATGGCGGCCATAGGAGACGCGAGGCCAGCCGTAGTTTCGGCCGGGTTCCGGCCGGTTGACCTCGTCGCCCCCGCGCGGGCCGTGCTCGACGGTCCACAGGGCGCCGGTGACGGGATCGAACACGGCCCCTTGCGGATTGCGATGGCCTATGGACCAGATCTCCGGCGCGGCGCCAGGCGTGTCGAGGAAGGGATTGTCGGACGGCACGCTGCCGTCGGGATTGATGCGCAGCACCGAGCCCGCATGGTCGGACACGTCCTGCGCGCGCTCCATCTCCCCGCGGTCGCCGATGGTGAAGAACAGCGTTCCATCGGGGGCGGGCACGATGCGCGAGCCGAAATGGCGGCCTGCGCCGGTCTTGCGGTTCATGGAGAAGATGGTCTCGACATCGGCCAGCCTTGCCGCGTCGCCCTCCCGTACCAGCCGGGCGCGCGCGATTGCCGTGCCGGCGCCGCCGGGGCCGGGCTCGGAGAAGGAGAGAAACAGCGTGCGCGAGGTCTCGAAGTCGCCGGCCGGCGCCACGTCCAGAAGCCCGCCCTGGCCAATGGTCGCCACGCGCGGCACGCCGTTAAGCGGTGGCGAGAGGCGGCCCTGGGAGAAGAGGCGCAGCCGGCCGGCACGCTCCGTCACGACGGCGCTGCCGTCCGGCAGGAAGGCGATGCCCCAGGGATGCTCCAGCCCATCGGCCAGCGTTTCGGCGCGCAGCGCGACATCTCCCGCCTCGAAGACCTGGGCGCCGGGGGCTGCGGGGAAGGCGGCCGCGAAAAGCGCCGCCAGCAGAAGTCTCGCCATGACATTCCCTCCCTGCTCGATCCTCGAAGCTTTTCACATAGGGTGGGGCGGCCGCCAGGCCAAGCGTTGCGGGCGCGCGCGGCGCCCCGGGCCCTTTGCCGGCAACCATCGAATTTCCCCGCTGCGCACAAGATTCCGCGTGAAAATGCCACAAAGATTGCTATATTTGCCGAGAGTCGAACGAAACGGTTCCGTTGGCCAAGGCTGCCGGACCGTTTTCTTTTTGTGTCCACAGGTGCTGGGCCGAGGCCCGCAAGCGGCCTTAGACGTCAGAGAAGGTGAAACGACATGAACAAGGTCCCGATGACCCTGGCCGGGTACGATTCGCTGAAGGAAGAGCTGCGCTGGCGCCAGCAGGAGGAGCGGCCGCGCATCATCGAGGCGATCTCCGAGGCCCGCGCTCATGGCGACCTTTCCGAGAATGCCGAGTACCACGCCGCCAAGGAGGCACAGAGCCTCAACGAGGGGCGCATCAGCGAGCTTGAGGACCTGATCGCCCGTGCCGAGGTGATCGACGTCAGGAAGCTGTCCGGCGACACGGTGAAGTTCGGCGCCACCGTCGTTCTCGTGGACGAGGACACGGAAGAGGAAAAGACCTACCAGATCGTCGGCGACCAGGAGGCGGACGTGAAGTCGGGCCGCATCTCCATCTCCTCGCCCATCGCCCGGGCGCTGATCGGCAAGACCGTGGGCGACACGGTGGAGGTCAACGCGCCGGGCGGGGCGCGTGGCTACGAGGTGCTCCGCGTCCAGTACGGCTGAGATGGCGGGCGGGACGGCGGGGCGCCGGGCCGGCCCTGCCGGTGCGCCCGATATGCGCCGGGTGGAGGTGGTGGCTCCCAACTTCAAGCGCCGCCTCTCCGGTGTCACGAGCACCATTGTTCAGCTCATCCCCGAGCAGGCGAAGACGATCGGCATCGCCGCGCTGGGCCCCGGCCTGCCGGCGGACATGCCGCGCATGCGGCTTTGGCAGGTGCCGGCGCTGTGGCGGCGGCCGGCCGGCCGGCCCTTCCGCATCTGGCACGCGCGGCGCAACACGGAAATGCTGGCGGGCCTCGTGCTGCGCGACGTTCTGCGCGCGCCGCTCAAGCTGGTCTTCACCTCCGCCGCCCAGCGCCGCCACACGCGCTATACGAAATGGCTGATCCGCCGCATGGACGCGGTGGTGGCCACCAGCGCGCGCTCCGGCGCCTTTCTGGACGTGCCGCACCGGGTCGTCATGCACGGCATCGACACCGAGCGCTTCCACCCGCCGCGCGATGCGCATGACGGGTGGGCGGCCTGTGGCCTTCCCGGGCGCTACGGCATCGGCTGCTTCGGCCGCATCCGCCATCAGAAGGGCACCGACCTCTTCGTGGAAGCCATGATCGCGCTTCTGCCGCGCCATCCCGACTGGACGGCGCTGGTGTTCGGGCGGGTGACGGGCGAACACAGGGCGTTCGCCCAGGGGCTTTTGCAGCGCGTGCACGCGGCAGGGCTCGGCGAGCGCATCCGCTTCCTGGGCGAGGTGCCGGATGTCGTGCCGTGGTATCGCCGCCTTTCGCTGTGCGTGGCGCCCTCGCGCAACGAGGGCTTCGGTCTCACCCCGCTCGAAGCGATGGCCTCCGCCACCGCCGTGGTGGCCAGCGATGCCGGCGCCTATGCGGAGATGGTGGTGCCGGGGCGCACGGGCGCCGTGGTGCCGGCCGGCGATGTGGCCGCGCTTGCCGCGGCCATCGAGCCCTATCTGGCCGATCCGGCACTGGCGGCCCGCCACGGCGAGGCCGCACGCGCCCACGTGGCCGCTCGTTTCGCCCTTGCCGGCGAGGCGGAGGGGCTGCTGCAGGTCTATGAAGCGCTGTGGGCGGGCGGGCCATGAAGGCGGAAGCGTTCATCATCCATCTGGCGCGGGCGCGCGGGCGCGCGCCGCAGGTGGAGCGGCTTCGCCGGAGCCTGCCCATGCCGGTGACGGTGATCGACGCAGTGGACGGCGCGGCGCTCGGGGCCAACGAGATCGCCGCCGTCTACCGCCCCCGCCTTCACCGCCCCCGCTATCCTTTCCGCCTACGCGACTCCGAAGTCGCCTGCTTCCTGTCGCACCGCGCCGCCTGGCAGGCGATCCTGGCACGCGGGCTCGATGCCGGACTGGTGGTGGAAGACGATGTGGAGCTCGACAACGGCCGCTTCCCCGCGGCGCTGGGACTGGCGCTGGCGCATATGCGCGGGGCGGACGTGGTGCGTTTTCCCAAGAAGGCGCGCGGCGAGAAGGGGCCGGCGGTGGCGGCGGGCGAGGGCGCGCGCCTGCTTGCCCCGCGCCATGTGATGCTCGGCATGCAGGCCCAGCTCGTGGGGCGCGAGGCGGCCCGCAGGCTGCTCGCCTTTACCGAGACCTTCGACCGGCCCGTGGACACGCTCCTGCAGATGCAATGGCTGCACGGCGTGCGCATGCTGAGCGTCATGCCGGTGGCCATCCGCGAGGTGGCCGGCACGCTGGGCGGCTCCACCGTGCAGCAAAAGGCCAAACCGCTTTCCGAAATTCTGTCACGCGAGCTGCAGCGCACGCGCTACCGGTTTGCCGTCAGGCTGTTCGATGGTCTAAAGAGCCGGTCGGGGGGCGGCCGACCGGAGAGTTGATTCATGGCAAAGCGCAAGAAGACGCTGTTCATCGTCGGCAACGGCCCGCTGTTGTTCGACATGTCCGAGCATGTCGATTCCTGCGACCACGTGGTGCGTTTCAACGAGCCGAAAACCTCTTTCGGCATGAGCGGCACCAAGACGGACTGGCTTTTCGTGTGCAACACGGGCAAGCCGATGCGCCGGCGTCTGAAAAATCCCGATTACCCGAAATCGCCCATCGTGCAGTCGGCGGAGCTGGTTTTTCTTGTCATCCACCCGATTGCCGTGGAAAAGTATACCTTGAAACCCAACTTTATTTCCCGGCTCCGGGGGCGGCGGGCCGAATGGACCTGGGCATCGCTCATGATGTACGGCAAGGCCGGCAAGACCGTGGCTGTTCTTCCACCCTCCTTCTACGAGGAGAGCTGTCGGGATCTCGGTATCGACCCTGTCGAATCGCTCAAGCACCGCATCTTTCCGAGCACCGGCTATCTCGGCATCCGCTATGCGCTCGAGAAACTGCCGGCGGAGGAGTGGAGGGTTGAGATTGCAGGCTTCAGCTGGCAGGGCTGGAAAAAGCATGCCTGGAACTATGAGCGCGACTGGATCGAACGCAAGGCCGCGGAGCGCGAGATTCGACTTTGGCCCTCGAAGGACGACGAGCGCATAAGCAAGAAGAAGGACTGAACATGGACGACAGACTCGATATCTATATCGGCTGGGACTCCCGCGAGCCGATTGCCTATGACGTTGCCAGGAAGACGCTTCTGGAGCGGGCCAGCATTCGGGTTGACGTGCACCCGATCAAGCTGGCCGACCTGGTGGACAAGGGAGTCTATACGCGCGAGATCGACCCGCTGGCCTCGACGGAGTTCACTTATTCGCGCTTCTTCACGCCCTGGCTTGCCGGCTACAAGGGCTGGGCGCTGTTTTGCGACTGTGACTTTCTGTTCCTCGACGATGTGGCGAAGCTGCTCCAGTACCGTGATCCCGAGAAGGCGGTGCTGTGCGTAAAACATGACTACACGCCCAAGGCGACGGTGAAGATGGACGGCAAGGTGCAGACCGTCTATCCGCGCAAGAACTGGTCGTCCTTCATGCTTTTCAACTGCGAGCACCCTTCCGCCAGGACGCTGACGCCGGAGGTGATCAACCGCGAGACGGGCGCTTATCTGCACCGCATGCAATGGGCGAAGGACGAGGAAATCGGCGGTCTTCCAGAAACCTGGAACTGGCTGGAGGGCTGGAGCGAGAAACCCGCCAGTGGCACGCCCAGCGCCATCCATTTCACCAATGGCGGACCATGGTTCAAGGACTGGCAGGACGTGGACTATGGCGACCTGTGGCGCGCTGAAGCGGACAAGGTCGATCCAGACTGGAAGCCGATCTGAGGGGCGGCGGGCGCCGCCTGCCGCCGCGTGATCCTGCCCTACCATCCGTCGGTCATCACGCGTTATCATCCGAAGCCCGATCCGCTCTCGCGGCTCAAGGGCCGGCGCGCGGACTGGACCGGCAGGGCCGTGGAGGTCTTCGGCAGGGCGGGAAAGGAGGTGGCAATCCTGCCGCCGCGCTTCTACGAAGAATGCTGCGAGGAATTGGGGATCGGGGCGGAAGAAAGACGGCGGACCTTTCCCAGCACTGGATTCCTGGCGATCGCCTATGCTATGGATAAATTTCGGCGGACGGAATGGGCGATCAGCCTGTTCGGATTTGGTTGGCGGGGCTGGAAGCGGACCGACTGGGAAATGGAGCGGAAGTGGGTGGAGCGGAGGATCGGCCGTTCAGATGCAGCTTCTAATCTAAGTTCCTAAACAGATCGAGCAACCAGAATCGATGAGATGCGCGTTTGCTTTCATACCTTTCCAAGAGGCTGGCCTTACTATCCTCTTTCGTGGTTCAGCTATCGACGCAACAAGTTCAAGATCGATCTGAGCTACGCCCTCATGGAAGGTATGCGCAGGCATGGCGAGAAGCCATTCATCGGTAAAAAATGGAAGCCTTCCAACGCCGATCTTTCCGTCATATGGTCCTGGAAACGCCCGGCCGTCATCGATGCCATGCTTTCATCCGGACGCCATGTGCTGGTGATGGAGCGTGGTTTTATCCAACCGCGCTTCGAATGGTGCAGCCTCGCCTTCGACGGCATGAACGGGCGCGGCAAGTTCGCGCCTGCGGGCGATAGGGGAGAGCGCTGGGAACGGCTCTTTGCCCACCATCTCAAGCCGTGGAGGACCGAACCCGGCGACTACGCGCTCTTGATCGGTCAGGTGCCGAACGACTCCGCGCTGCACGGCGCCGATATCGTGAAATGGGCGAGCGAGCAGGCGGCAAGGCTCAAGGCGCTCGGGGTTCCCGTGGTGTATAGGCCACACCCGTTGCATCCGACGCCATGCCCAGACGGGGCAATACTGTCAACCGGAACTCTGGAAGAAGACTTCGCGCGAGCGGATCGCGTCGTCACCTTCAACTCGACGACCGCCGTAGAGGCCGTACTGGCTGGCATTCCGACAGTCATCAGCGACATCGGCTCAGTCGCCTATCCCATGGCGTCGCATGATGTAAGGGAGCCCTTGGTGCGGCCCGACCGCACTGGCTGGTGCCACGATCTCGCTTGGCGGCAATGGTCGATCGAGGAGTTGGCCAGCGGTGAGGCTTGGGCGCACATCAGGCAGGTGTTGGAGCAATGATGAATTCATACACTCTGCCGACACCGAAGCAGGTGAGGCGTATCGCCCGCGAGCATTTACAGCAATTCACTCCTGCTCGCAGAGATTACACTGATCCTTGGTGCCTAGTGTTTCCAGAATCAAAGATTGTTTATCTTCCGATTCCTAAGGCGGCTAATTCATCAATCAGAGCGGAGCTTCTTCGTATTATTAATATTAATCCAGAAGAAATTGAAAAAGTAGATGAATTTTCTGGTTTTGATAAAAGGAAGTTCAGTAATCTTTCTAAGATTATTGACAAGGAATGGTTTGTTTTTTCTGTAATTAGGAATCCTTTTTCTAGATTAGCTTCAGCTTATCTGGATAAATTGAAGACGCGATCGGACCCATTCCCTGCCTTGCGACGAATGGGGCTGCGCCGTGATGATAGCTTTCTACGATTTCTTCGAGTGATACGTCTTTGGCCGCAGGAGACTCTCAATGATCATTTTATGCCGCAATCTCTTTTACTCAAGGATGCTCTGAAAAATCCACATATTAAAATATACAAAATGGAGAATCTTAGATCTATTTGGGGCGAGGTGCAATGGGAAGTGGCCCAACGTACCGGCATAAATCTGCAAGAGTTAGGCCATAGAAATAGATCAAAGTCTGAATTAAAGTGGAAAGACTTGTACAGCGAAAAGTCATATCACCTTGTGAGGCGAATCTATAAGGATGACTTTGAGATGTTTGGTTACGATAAGAATATAGACTAGTTTCTAAACTTCGCAATTGGAGGAGGGGGATGTATCAAGCAAGATCGAGAAATCTCAGCCTTCAAAGCGACCCTACTCGATCGCCACCAACCCCTCGTCCTTGACCTGGCGGATGGTGAGCGCGGTGCGCACCGTATCGACGTTGGGGGCCGAGGTCACTTCCTCGATGACGAAGCTCTGGAAGGTGGCGAGGTCGGTGGCCACGCAGTGGAGCAGGAAGTCGGAATCGCCGGAGACCATCCAGGCGCGGCGCACGATGGGCCAGTTGCGCGCCCGTTCGGCAAAGATCTTCAGCTCCACCTCCGACTGGTGGTGCAGCCCGATAAGGCAGAAGGCCACCACATCATAGCCCAGCGCCGGGCTGTTGAGCAGCGCGCGATAGCCCTTGATGATGCCGTTCTCTTCCAGCCGTTTCACACGGCGCAGGCAGGGCGGGGCGGAGATGCCGACCCGCCGCGACAGTTCGACATTCGTGATCCGGCCGTCGTCCTGCAGCTCGCGCAGGATCTTCCAGTCGATGGCGTCGAGATCGGCCTTCAACGGCATGGGGGCTGCCCCTGTCTTGGCGGCATTGCGCACGAATCTGTCGTGCTCACGAAACAAACTTATGGCATCGTGCCGCCCGCGCCAAGCAGCTTGCCACAGATGACGCCATTTTATGCACGGCGCCTGCCGCGCAAGGCCAGCCGCGACAACCGGTAGCTGTTGGAAAACCGTTCTTCGCCTTGCGCCGGGGGGTGTGGAATAATTAGATCGATTGGGCTGCGCGGCGCCATCCGCGCGGCATGTCGGAATATTGGACAAGGACAGGGAACCATGACCAGCCGCCACGCGCCCGTTCTGATCGTCGGATCGGGACCGGCAGGATACACCGCGGCGATCTATGCCGCCCGCGCCATGCTGAAGCCGCTGCTCGTGGCGGGGCTGGAGCAGGGCGGCCAGCTCATGATCACCACGGATGTGGAAAACTATCCAGGCTTTGCCGAGCCGGTCCAGGGCCCGTGGCTGATGGAGCAGATGCGCGCCCAGGCGGAGAATGTGGGCGCCGAGATCGCCAGCGACCTGATCGTCGAGGCCGACCTCAGGCAGCGGCCCTTCCGCCTCACCGGCGATTCCGGCACGGTCTACACGGCCGATGCGCTGATCATCGCCACCGGCGCCAAGGCCAGGTGGCTGGGCCTGCCTTCGGAGCAGACCTTCATGGGATTCGGCGTCTCCGCCTGCGCCACCTGCGACGGTTTCTTCTACCGCGGCAAGGACGTGGTGGTGGTGGGCGGCGGCAACACCGCCGTGGAGGAGGCGCTCTATCTCTCCAACCTCGCCCGGAAGGTGACGCTGCTGCACCGCCGAGACGAGCTGCGCGCCGAGCGTATCCTGCAGGAGCGGCTTTTCAGGAAAGACAATATCGATGTGATGTGGGATACGGTGATCGAGGAGATCACCGGCAACACGCCGAAGCCGCCGCTGCCGCCCTCCGTCACGGGCGTGACCGTGCGCAATGTGAAAAGCGGGGAGACCAGGGCGCTGCCTGTCGATGGCGTGTTCGTCGCCATCGGCCACGCGCCGGCGGTGGAACTCTTCGAGGGCCAGTTGAAGCAGAAGCCGAACGGCTATCTGTGGACGGAGCCCGACTCCACGCGCACGGACGTGCCGGGCGTCTTCGCTGCCGGCGATGTCACCGACGACATCTATCGCCAGGCGGTCACGGCGGCGGGCATGGGCTGCATGGCGGCACTGGAAGCGGAGAAATATCTGGCGGAGATGGAAACGCGCCGCGAGGCGGCGGAATAGACGCAACGGTTGCACGCCACCAAAAAAGAGGGGAACAGGGCGTTGGACTGGGACAAGCTGAGGGTGTTTCACGCCGCCGCTTCGGCGGGGTCCTTCACCCATGCGGCGGAGACGCTGCATCTTTCGCAATCGGCGATCTCGCGCCAGGTGAGCGCGCTGGAGCAGGAGGTGGGCGTGCCGCTTTTCCACCGCCATGCGCGCGGCCTCGTGCTCACCGAGCAGGGCGAGATGCTCTATCGCACCGCGCACGAGGTTCTCATGAAGCTCGAAAGCGTGAAGGTGCGCCTGTCGGAGACCAAGGACCGGCCTTCCGGCCTGCTCAAGGTCTCCACCACGGTGGGGCTGGGCACCGGCTGGCTGACGGAGCGGCTGCCGGAGTTCGGCGAGCTCTATCCCGACATCCAGCTACAGCTCATTCTCGACAATGAGGAGCTGGACCTGACCATGCGCCAGGCCGATTGCGCCATCCGCCTGCGCCAGCCGCAGCAGCCGGACCTGATCCAGCGCAAGCTGTTCACCGTGCACTTCCATCTCTATGCCTCGCCCGGCTATGTGAACCGCTACGGAAAGCCGAGCTCGATCGACGATCTCGACCGCCACCGGCTCGTCACCTTCGGCGAGGCGGTGCCGGCGCATCTGAGCGACATGAACTGGCTGGAGACGGCGGGCAAGCCGGAGGGCGTGAAGCGCACAGTCGGCCTGCAGATCAACAACATCCTGTCGATCAAGATCGCCGTGCAGCGCGGCGCCGGAATCGCCATGCTGCCCGACTACATGGTGGGCAACGAGAGCGGCCTGGTGCAGCTTCTGCCCGAGACCGCGGTGCCTTCCTTCGACACCTATTTCTGCTATCCCGAGACCCTGAAGCACCAGGCGAAGCTGCAGGTCTTTCGCGATTTTCTGATCTCGAAGTCGCGGAGCTGGACGTTTTGAGGGCACTTCCGCCCCTCCCATGCAAAATTGCATGGCTGAAATGCAAAAAGCCATGGTTGTTATTTGAGCAGCAAATGCTCATATCTTGATCACTCCCGGGGGTCTTCTCCTCCCATTTGCCCCCGCGAGTGTTCCCCTCTGGAGGTTTCGCCTTAATGGCACTTCCAATAACTGGGCCGGATCTTCCCGATCCGGCTCTTTTTTTGCCTCTCGTCGGGCCGGTGGGGCAGGGCCTCAGGCCGCCTTGCCCCTGGCGTTCAGAACCTCGTCGGCCAGCCGTCCGGTCAGCTCCGCCATATGGTCGAAGCTGGCGCGGTAGGTGGCCGCGCCTGCGGTGGCCGAGCGCAGCTCGATGATGATGTTGCCCAGCTCCGCCTCCGGCATCATCGCCTCCACCACGTCCCAGCCCGGTCTGTCGGTCCGCGTCTCGAACCCCAGAATCTGCCCGCGCCTTTGCGACAGGATGGCCGTCACGCGCGCCGTGGCGTCGGACGGCGTGTCGACCTCCACCTTCAGCATCGGCTCCAGAAGCACAGGGCTGGCGGCCGCCAGCGCCTCGCGCATGGCCAGCCGGGCAGCCATCTGGAAGGCCATGTCGGAGGAATCCACCGAGTGATAGGACCCGTCGGCGAGATTCACCGCAATGTCGACGACCGGAAAGCCCAGCGGCCCGCTTTTCAGCGCCTCGCGCACCCCGGTTTCCACGGAGGGAATGTATTGCTTGGGCACCACGCCCCCGGTGATGGTCTCGGAGAATGCGAAGCCGCTGCCGCGCGGCAGCGGGCGGATTTCCAGAACCACGTCGCCGAACTGGCCGTGGCCGCCCGACTGCTTCTTGTGGCGGCCGCGCTGGGTGACGGACTTGCGGATCGTTTCGCGATAGGGCACCTGCGGCGCGCGCATCTCCACGGCCACCTGGTACTTGCCTTCGAGCCGCTCCCTGGCCACGCGCAGGTGCATCTCGCCCTGGCCGCCGAGCACGGTCTCGCCCGTCTCCTGCCGCTGCTCCAGCACCAGCGAGGGGTCTTCCTGCAACAGCTTCTGTAGGGCGGTGGAAAGCTTCACCTCGTCCTTGCGGTCGCGCGGACTGATCGCCACGGCGAACACCGGCTGCGGCGTGGCCGGGCTGGCAAGCTGCACCGGCCGGGCCTTGCCGGTGGACAGCGTGTCGCCCGTATTGGCGCCTTCGAGCTTGCCGAGCGCTGCCGTCTCTCCCTCTCCGGCGGCGGCCAGCTTGGTCTGCTCGCGCCCGTTGAGCGCATAAAGGCCGGAGACGCGCCCGGCGCCGGGAAGCTCCATGCCGTCGCTCACCTGGCCGCACAGCACCCGCGCCACGGACAGCTTGCCGCCGTGGCCGGTGTGAATCGTCTTCATGATCTGAAGGACCGTCTCGCCATTCGCCTCGACGCCCAGCCTCTCGCGCGTCGTGGCGACGTCCGGCGCATCGTGCCGGATGGCTTTCAGCAGCCGCAGCACGCCGTTGCCCCGCTCTGCCGAGCCAATGAGGACGGGCGTCACGGCGCCGGCGCGCAGATCGGCCGCCAGGTCGTCGAACACCGCATCGCGCGGCGGCTCGATCTCCTCCAGAAGCTGTTCCATCAGCGCGTCGTCATGGTCGGCCAGCGTCTCCAGCATCGAGAAACGGGCCTCGATCTCGCGTGCCTTTTCGTCGTCGGGAATGGCCGCGACCTCGCTGGGCGAGTGCTCGCGATAGATGTAGGCGCGCTCCAGCGCCAGGTCGATGGAGCCGATGACGATGCCGTCCTTACGCAGCGGAATCTGGCGCAGCAGCAGCGGATTGCGGCTCGCCGGCTGCAGCAGCTTCAGTGTCTCGCGCACCCCGGCGGCGCTCTTGTCGATCTTGTTGAGGAAGAGCATGCGCGGCACGCCCAGCGCGTCCAGCCGGTCGAGAACGAGCTGCAGTGCCAGCAGCTTCTTGTCGTCGGGTTCGGTCACCACCACGGCCACATCCGCCGCCGCCAGCACGGGCTCTGCCTCCAGCGCGAACTCCACCGAGCCCGGGCAGTCGACGAAGGTCATGCTTTCGCCCATGAAGCTCAAGGTGGCAAAGGCCGCCTCGACGCTGGTGGCACGCTCGCGCGCCTCGCCATGACGGGGCGGCCCGTCTTCGCCGGCGCGCGCCTGTATGGCCTCGAAAAGGGTGCTCTTGCCGCTTTCAAGGGGGCCAACAATGGCGATGCATTTTGGCCCCGTCTGTCTTCCTCCCGCGCGGTTTCCCATGATGCCGACCTCCTCTCACGCGTTGTCCCATGAGCGGCGGCCGGCCCTGCTCGGCCGTCGCGCTGGCGGAAGCCGCTCACCGGTCGTCCGCCGTCACGGCATCGTCACATGACACGGGAAAGAGAGCAAGTGGCAGAAGAGGGCGACGGCTGCGAAACGGCGACGGGAACGGGATTGCAGCGGTCGCCGGCCCGCCGGCGCGTCAGGCAACGAGCGCGGCCTCCCGAACACTGTCCGCCGCTGGCTGCGGCGGCCGGAGTTTCGGTTGCGGCCGGCCGAGCAGGAAACCCTGGAACTGGTTGCAGCCGGCCGCCTTGGCAAGCTCGAACTCGGCTTCCGTCTCGATGCCCTCGGCAACGATGGTCAGCCCCTGCAGGCGCGCAACCTGGGTGAGCGCCGAGACGAACACCTGCGCGATGCTTCGCTCGCCGAGCTCGCGGATGTAGCTGCGATCGATCTTGATGCAGTCGATGGGCAGTTCCTTGAGATAGTTGAAACCGCAGTGGCCCGTGCCGAAATCGTCGAGCGCGATCTGGAATCCCATGGCGCGCAGCGTCTCGATGCGGGCGATGACCTGCGGTGTCGCCGCCGTTGCCACCGTTTCCGTGATTTCGAGGGTGAACCGTGCGGCGTCGCATCCGGTCTCGTTCAGCACGCGGCGCATCATGGTGACGATCTCGTCGCGCTTGAGCTGCTCGCCCGAGACGTTGATGCCGATGCGGCCCGCCGGCAGCGTGGGCGCATCCAGACAGGCGCGGCGGAAGACCCAGGCGCCCAGCAGGTCGATGAGGTTCGAGCGTTCGGCAACGGGAATGAACTGCGAAGGCGGGATCATGCCGCGCACCGGGTGGCGCCAGCGCACGAGGCCCTCCACGGCTGCCGCCGTGCGGCTGGCGTCCGTCACGGGCTGGTAGTGCACTTCCAGCTCGTTGAGGTAGATGGCGGCGCGCAGCTCGCGTTCGAGGAAGCGGCGATAGCGCTTCTCCGACAGCATCTCCTCGTCGAAGAGGGTGGCGCGTCCGCGTCCGCCGCTCTTGCTCTCGTAGAGCGCCAGATCGGCAAGCTGTATCAGCTCCTCGCTGTTGACGGTGTGCGCCGGCGCGGCCGCCACGCCGATCGACGCACTCAGCGGAATGCAGGACCCCTCGTGCTGAACGCCCTCGCTCAACAGGCCGATCAGGCGGCCGGTACGCCGCATTGCCCTTTCGATGTCGTTGCCCGGCATGATGATTCCGAACTCGTCCCCGCCCAGCCGGCCGAGGGTGCAGTCGGGAAAGCACCAGCGCATGCACTCGACGAGATGAGACAGCGCCCTGTCGCCGAGCTGATGGCCGAAGCTGTCGTTGAGCTGCTTGAAATGATCGAGATCGACGAGCAGCAAGATCGCTTCGCGCCGCTGTCTCATGGTCCCGACGCTTTCGTTCAGAAGATCGAGGAAGATGCGGCGCACCACCGCGCCCGTCACGAGATCGGTCTCGATGAGCTTGCGCCGCTCCGCCTCGACCGCCTCCGCTTCGCGCAGGCGATGCGTCACGCTGTGCCGCAGGTGGGAGAGCAGGCCGGCGCCAAGCGCCGAGGACATTGCCGCAGCCGCGGCCAGCCAGCGGGCCTGCGGGATCTCCGGATGCAGAAAGGCCGCGGAGACCGCGGCTGCGCTGGAAATCAGCAGCGAACCCTGCACCGCCATGTAGAGAGGACTGCCGTGACTCTTTATCTTGGCAAGAACGTTCATCGCCCCGACCCCCACTGCACCGCATGTGGGGGTAAGAGAAGTGCACAAGACTTAAAGTCCCGTGAACGTTATTGCAGTGCACCGAAAAAGTTGGCGGATGGCCGGGCGCCGGCCACCCGCGACAGGCGGGATCAGCGCAGGTTTGCCGTGAAGCGCTGGATGCGGCTGCAGGCTTCCTCCAGAAGGGCCTCGGAGGTGGCGTAGGAGATGCGGAAATTGGGCCCGAGGCCGAAGGCCGAGCCGTGCACCACCGCCACGCCCTCCGTCTCCAGAAGCTCGGTCACGAAGTCGGCGTCGTTCTCGATCACCTTGCCCGAGGGGGCACGCTTGCCGATGGTGCCGGCGCAGGAGGGATAGACGTAGAAGGCGCCCTCCGGCACCGGGCAGTCGATCCCGGCTGCCTGGTTGAGCATGGAGACCACGAGGTCCCGCCGGGCCTGGAAGATCTTCTTGTTCTTCGGGATGAAGTCCTGCGGGCCGTTCAATGCCTCCACGGCGGCCCACTGGCACATGGTGGCGGCGCCGGAGGTCTGCTGTCCCTGGATCATGTCCATGGCCTTGATGAGTTCGATGGGACCGGCCGCATAGCCGATGCGCCAGCCCGTCATCGCGTAGGCCTTGGAAACGCCGTTCATGGTCAGCGTGCGCTCGTAGAGCGCGGGCTCCACCTCGGCGATGGTGCGGAACGTGAAGTCGCCATAGGTCAGGTGCTCATACATGTCGTCGGTCAGCACCCAGACATCGGGATGCCTCAACAGCACCTCGGCCAGCGCCTTCAGTTCGTCGCCGGTATAGGCGGCGCCCGACGGGTTGGACGGTGAGTTCATCACCAGCCATTTGGTCTGCGGCGTGATGGCCTTTTCCAGCGCCTCCGGCTGCAGCTTGAAGCCGTCCTCGAGCCGCGTTTCGGCAAACACCGCCTTGCCGCCGCAGATGGCCACCATCTCCGGGTAGCTCACCCAGTAGGGGGCGGGGATCACCACCTCGTCGCCCGGATTCAAGGTGGCCATGAAGGCGTTGAACAGGATCTGCTTGCCGCCCGTTCCGACAATGGTCTGCTTCCAGTCGTAGTCGAGATTGTTCTCGCGCTTGAACTTGGCGGCGATGGCCTCGCGCAGCGGCTGGATGCCGGAGACCGGGGGATATTTCGTCTCGCCCCTCTTGATGGCCTCGATGGCCGCCTGCTTGATGTTGTCCGGCGTGTCGAAATCCGGCTCGCCGGCGCCCAGGCCGATGACGTCGCGGCCCTGCGCCTTGAGCTCGCGCGCTTTCTGGGTCACGGCGATGGTGGCAGAGGGCTTCACGCGTGACAGGGCATCGGCAAGAAAGGCCATGGGAGATCGCTCCAATCGGGATTGCTGCTTCTCAACGGGGTGAGATACGGTGCCTTTAATGTCCGATCGCGCGGCAAATCGCAAGGCCGCCCCATTCACGATCAGGCCCCGCGTTAACGCGGGATCAATCGTTCGATGCGAGCTTCTGCAAAAACGGCATGCCCTCGACGGCATTTGCCGAGCGCGAAAAAGGCGGGGAGGCCGATGCGGATGAAGAGATCGAGAAATTGCCCGATCCATGCCGCCATGCGCCGGCCGGGGCAGGCGGCGCCATGAAGCAGCACGGGGAAATGGCCGCCCGCATCGAGGAGTCGATCCTCGTCGACGAGATGGGCATCGAGACTGGCCGCTATGGCCCATACTTCCTGAAGACGGTCTACAGGCCGGTTTTCGGCGGCACGCCCGACGGTTTGGCGCCCGTCGGCGTGGCGGCGGGAACCAGGCCGCTTCGCGATGGCAGGCCGGTGGCGCTGCGTGTCTTCCTCGCCCAGGTGGCGCCGCGCGAGCGCACCTTTGTTGCCGGCCTGTTGCAGATGCTGCGCCTGCGCAACTACTGGAACATCGCTGTGGACGGGCTGACGCTCTTCCTGCCCCATGAGGAGCTTCTCTGCCTGGACGGGCCGATGGCGGCGGGGCAGGCGGAGGCGCTGGCCGCCTGCGTGGCCGAGCGTGATATCGACCCGGCCAGCGTGGTCTGTGCGGTGGGCGAGGGGACGGACGAGGCCGTCGCCGCCGTCTATGCCGCCGCGCTGCGCCGCCACGGGATGCGCATCGCCGTGGAGGACTTCGAGGGCGGGCCGCCCGCGCTCGCCCTGGTGCGTGCGATCGACGCCGAAGTCGTCAGCCTCAAGGGCGACTGGTTCCGCCGCATCGCCGGCATCGCCGTTGCCGCCCGGCTTCTGGCGCCCCTCGTCGGCATTTTGCAGCGGGAGGGCCGAGCCGTGCGGATCGAGGGCATCAACACACCCGCGCAGATGCGCACGGCCGTGGAGGCGGGGGCCGACTACCTGCTGGGAGACCTTCTGCACCGCCCGAAACTTGCCGGCGCACTGTTCGACACCACGTCGCTCGACACCTCCATGCTCACCGCAGAGGGCGACAAGGTGGTGCCACTGTTCACAAAGTGCAGCCGCTCCGTCTGACCGGCTCAGCCCGCCGCGCGCAGCGAATGCCGGCCTGTCCCTTCGGCCGTAGGGGCGTGCATGGCGGCGAGCACGGCATTGAGCTCGTCCATGTCGATATAGAAGGCGCGCGCCAGATGGACCGGGATCATCTCTTCCGGCACACCGCGCTCGAGCAGCTTCTCGACCGCAAGCAGAAGATGGGCGCGGTCGGTCAGGCGCCTCTTGATGCTGTCTTCCCTCGGATGGTGCATGTCTTTTCCCTTGGCTGAAGGGCATGGCCCCATGCCATGTCATCAGGCCGAAAACGCAGGCAGCACGCAACGGAAGCACTCGAAGCCGTCCGAAAAATGGCGGCCGGGGAATCATCCCCTTCACAATTATGCCGCGTAGGAGCGGCCACGCAAGGATTGTCCCGGCTGCCTTGCCCGAGGCTTGATCAGAAGGAGAAGGATGCCTGCGCCGGCTCGCCGTCGGGCGGCACGGCACGCTCCAGCGCCAGCATGCGCCGCTTGGTCTGTGTGCCGCCGGGCGCGGAAAAGCCGCCGATCTTTCCGCCGGCGGCGAGCACGCGATGGCAGGGAACGAGGAGAGGAACGGGGTTGCGCCCCAGCGCAAGGCCGGTCTCGCGCGCGGCTTGCGGAAAGCCGGCCTGCGCGGCCAGCGCGCCATAGGTGGTGGTCTCGCCATAGCCAAGCCGCAGCGCGGCCCGGTAGATGGCGCGGCGGAAGGGGTCCACGCCATGAAGGTCGAGCTCCGTCGCCGAGAAGTCCTCCCGCTCTCCGGCGAAGTAGCGCATCGCCGCATCAACCACCGCTGCCGCCGCCCCGCAGGGCGCCGCCGCCCGCGCACCGGGAAGGCGCGCCGCCATGGCCTGTCCCGCCGCCTCGCGCGTGGCCACCGGCAGCATGAAGCGGGCAATCCCGCGCTCCGTCCAGCCGATGCCGCAGAAGCCGAAGGCGGTCTCGAAGACATGATGGAAAACCATGGCAGGCTCCAGCACGATTCCCTGGTCGCGCATGATAATCCTGGGACGGTACAAAGCAAGAACAAATTCCCGGATGGCATTGCCGATTGAATGGCGGGCAGGGCTGTTGTAAGGAGCGGGCGGCGGGGATGGCGGCGATCGATCATGACGGAAAGCGGCGTGGCCATGCCCTTGATTCCTGCGACATCCACCCTTGCGCGTGCGTTGAGCCTTGGCCTCGCCCTGGCGCTGCCGGTTGCCGCAGGCTGCAGCGCGACGCAGACGGCCGCTGCCGGGTCCGGGGCCGAGGCGGTCTTGCAGGACAGCGCCGCCCCGGAGGAGGGGACTGCCCTGAGCGCCTATGCCGCGCCTCCGCCGGCTCTCGCACCGACAGCCTTCGAGGAAAGCGGCGCGGTGCGGCCGGTGGCAGCCCGCAGCCCGGAACTCGATGCGCTGATCGCCCGCTATGCCGCGCTCTACGGCGTGCCGGAGCGCCTGGTACGCCGGGTCGTGCAGCGGGAGAGCAATTTCAACCCGCAGGCCCGCAACCGCATCTATTGGGGCCTCATGCAGATCCGCCACGACACGGCGCAGACCATGGGCTATCGCGGGCCGGCCAGCGGCCTGCTCGACGCCGAGACCAATCTGAAATACGCCGTGAAATACCTGCGCGGGGCCTACATCACCGCCGACGGCGACGAGGACAGGGCAGTGCGGCTCTATGCCAGCGGCTATTACTACGATGCCAAGCGCAAGGGACTGCTCAAGGAGACGGGCCTGCGCAGCTGATCGGCTGGCAAGAGGTGTCCGTTGGCTGGCCGCCGCCGTCTTCAAAAAGCTGGACAGGCCGCTATAAGGGTGCGCGCCGCTGCTCCGCCGCAAGCGGTCCCCTTGCGAAGGGGAGGGCGGTCGAAGGAGGCTTCCATGAACGATACCGCGCTGGCAAGGCGCCCGGCAACCAAGGGTGAAACCGCGCCACTCGCCATCTCCGCCCGCGGGCTGGTGAAGCATTTCGGCGACGTCAGGGCGCTGGACGGCATCGACCTCGACGTGCCCCGCGGCACGATCTTCGCCATTCTGGGTCCCAATGGTGCCGGAAAGACGACGCTGATCCGCCTGCTTGCCACGCTGCTCTCGCCGGACGCGGGCAGCGCCACGGTGATGGGCCACGATCTCGTCGCCGAACCCCAGGCCGTGCGCGCGGCGATCGCGCTCACCGGGCAGTTCGCCTCGCTGGACGAGGATCTGACGGGGCGCGAGAACCTCCTGATGCTGGCGCGCCTTTGGGGCTTTCGCGGCCGTGCGGCCAGGCAGCGCGCCGATGCGCTTCTCGCCGCCTTCGACCTGTCCGACGCCGGGCGCAAGCAGGTGAGCGCGTATTCGGGCGGCATGCGCCGGCGGCTCGACATTGCCGCCTCGCTGATCGTCACGCCGGGCATTCTCTTCCTCGACGAGCCGACCACCGGCCTCGACCCGAAGGCGCGGCAGGGCGTGTGGCGTATGATCCGGCAACTGGCCAGGGCCGGCGTGACCGTGCTCCTGACCACGCAATATCTGGAGGAGGCCGACCAGCTTGCCGCACGCATCGCGGTCATCGACCATGGGCGCAAGATCGCCGAGGGCACAAGCCGCGAGCTCAAGGCGCAGATCGGCTCGGGCTTCCTGCACGTGGCGCCGGCCGACCAGGCCCACCTCGACAAGGCGGCGGCCATTCTGGAGGCGCGCCTCGGCAACCCGGTGCAGAGGAGCGCGGAGGGCGCGCAGCTCTCCGTGGTCGCCGCTTCGGCGCAGGTGGCAAATGAGGCGCTCAGTGCGCTGCTTGCCGCTGGCATCGACCTCGCCGATTTCTCCATGGGATCGCCGAGCCTTGATGAAGTGTTTTTTGCCTTGACCGGCCAGGGGCTGGACGAGGAAGAACGGGAGCAGAGACCATGAGCGAGGTAAGCCCTGCCATCCTCGACACGGTGCAGCGGCCGGCCGCGCCCTCCGCCTTCTCCAATGCGCTCGTCTTCGGCTGGCGCGCGGTGTTGAAGTTCCGCCACGTGCCGGAGCAGCTTTTCGACCTCGTCATGACGCCGCTCATGTTCACGCTGCTCTTCACCTTCGTCTTCGGGGGCGCGCTGGCTGGCTCGACGGGCGACTATCTGCAGTTCTTCCTGCCCGGCATCCTGGTGCAGACGGTGGTCTTCAACTCCGTCTATTCCGGCATGGGGCTTTCCACCGATCTGTCGAAGGGGCTGTTCGAGCGCTTCCGCTCGCTGCCCATCTGGTCGCTGGCGCCTTTTGCCGGGCTGATGGTGGGAGACGTGCTGCGCCATCTGATTGCCGGTCTCATCATCCTCGGGGTCGGGCTGGTGCTGGGCTACCGGCCGGAAGCGGGGCTTGCGGGCGTCGTCTTCTCCTTCCTGCTGCTTTTTGCCATCGGCTTCGGGGTGGGCTGGATCTTCCTGGTCCTCGGGCTGCTGATCCGCACGCCCATGACGGTGATGACCATCGGGTTCACCTTCATCTTTCCGCTCGTCTTTGCCTCCAACATCATGGTGCGCCCGCAGACCATGCCCGGCTGGCTGGAAGCCTTCGTGGTGCGCAACCCGGTTTCGCACATGACGACGGCGCTGCGCGGGCTGATGGCGGGAAGCGCGACGGCGGCGGAGGTGCTGCTGGCGCTGCTCGCGCCGGCGGTGCTGACCGTGCTGCTGGCGCCCGTGGTGCTGTGGCTCTACCGGCGGAACTGAGCCCGCGCGCCGCCTTCTCCATCGATTTGCGGCGCGTCCAACGGCGCTGCGCTATGGCTCCATAGGCAGGGGCTTGATCTGCATTGCAAGGCCGCGATGAGAACGGCCGGGGAGCGGGCGGGGTGGGGTTGCCGCAAACGCTTGGCCCCTCGAACGTCGAGGCAAAGCCCCGTGCGCTGCCTGGGGGCGCTTGCATTTGCGGGGGGATGCCTCTATATGCGCGCTCATTCCACACGCGGATCAACGGGTATCCGTCCGGGAGACATCCGGCGGACACCTCCGGTGGCGGCGCTGCCGCCTGACGATCCGCGGAGGCTCAACCGGAAAGGAAGACGACCATGGCTCTGCCAGACTTCAGCATGCGCCAGCTCCTCGAAGCAGGCGTGCATTTCGGCCACCAGACCCATCGCTGGAACCCGAAGATGGCGCCCTTCATCTTTGGCGCCCGCAACAACATTCACATCATTGACCTGAGCCAGACCGTGCCCCTGCTGCACCAGGCGCTCAAGGCGGTCTCCGACACGGTGGCCCGGGGCGGGCGCGTGCTGTTCGTCGGCACCAAGCGCCAGGCTTCCGATATCGTGGCCGACTCGGCCAAGCGCTGCGCCCAGTACTATGTGAACGCGCGTTGGCTGGGCGGCATGTTGACCAACTGGAAGACGATCTCCAACTCGATCCAGCGCCTGCGCCAGCTGGACGAGCTGCTGGCTGGCGAAGCCCAGGGCTTCACCAAGAAGGAGCGGCTGAACCTGGAGCGCGAGCGTGACAAGCTGGAGCGGGCGCTGGGCGGCATCCGCGACATGGGTTCGATCCCGGACATGATGTTCGTCATCGACACCAACAAGGAGGCCATCGCCGTGCAGGAAGCCCGGCGGCTGGGCATTCCGGTGGTCGCCATCGTCGATTCGAACAGCGACCCGGACGATGTGGACTATCCCGTTCCGGGCAATGACGACGCCGCGCGCGCCATCGCACTGTACTGCGACCTGATCTCGCGGGCCGCCATCGACGGCATCGAGCGCCAGCAGGGTTCGCTTGGCCTCGACATCGGCGAGGCCGCCGAGGCGCCGAGCGAGCCGGCGCTGGAGGAGGCCCCTACCGAAGCCCCGGCCGCCGAGGAAGGGCAGTCCGGCGAGACGCCGGCTGAGGAATCCGCCGCGCAGGCCGACAAATCCTGAAGGGAAGGGGGGTCCCCTTTCCCGTTCCCTGGGGCCGCAGCGCCCCGATCGTGACGGCGGGCGCATCCCTTGAGGGAGGCGCTGACACGCACAATTCGCACATGAAGAGGCAGTGATGAGCATTTCGGCAGCACAGGTCAAGCAATTGCGCGAGATGACCGGCGCGGGCATGATGGACTGCAAGACCGCGCTTTCCGAGACCGGCGGCGACATCGAGGCGGCGGTCGACTGGCTGCGCAAGAAGGGCATTTCCAAGGCCGACAAGAAGTCCGGCCGCAAGGCCGCGGAAGGGCTGATCGGCATCGCATCCGATGCCGCAAGCGCCGTGGTGGTGGAGGTCAACTCCGAGACCGACTTTGTGGCCCGCAACGACGCCTTCCAGGATCTGGTGCGCAACGTCGCCACCGTGGCGCTTTCCACCGACGGCAGCGTCGAGGCGGTGGCCGCAGCGCCCTATCCGGGCGGCGACAAGACGGTGGAGGCGGCGATCAAGGACGCCATCGCCACCATCGGCGAGAACATGACGCTGCGCCGTGCGGGCAGGCTTTCGGTTTCCAAGGGCGCCGTGGCCACCTATGTGCACAACGCCGCCGCCGAGGGGCTCGGCAAGATCGGCGTTCTGGTGGCGGTCGAGACCGACGGCGACGCCGAGGCGGCGCGGAATTTCGGCCGTCAGGTGGCCATGCATGTGGCCGCGACCAGCCCGATGGCGCTGACAGAAGCCGAGGTGGACCCGGCGGCAGTGGCGCGCGAGAAGGAGATCTTCTCCGAGCAGGCACGCCAGTCCGGCAAGCCGGAGAACATCATCGAGAAGATGGTGGAAGGCCGCCTGCGCAAGTTCTTCGAGGAGGTGGTGCTGCTCAAGCAGAGCTTCGTCATCAACCCCGATGTGACGGTGGAGCAGGCGCTGAAGGAGGCGGAGAAGGAGATCGGCGCGCCCGCCAGGATCACCGCCTTCCTGCGCTTCGCGCTGGGCGAAGGCATCGAGCGCGAAGAGTCGGACTTCGCCGCCGAGGTGGCGGCCGCCGTCAAGAAATAGGCTTCGCAGAAGCGGAGACACGGCAGGGGCACCGCGTGACAACGCGGTGCCCTTCGTGTAGGGCGACAGGGAAATGACAAGGACCGGAAAGAGGCGACGATGAGTGCGACCCCCCGTTACCGCCGCGTGGTGCTGAAGGTCTCCGGCGAGGCGCTGATGGGCAGCCAGGGGTTCGGCATCGACGTCTCGGTGGTCGACCGCATCGCAGCCGACATCGCCGAGGCGCGCGCACTGGGTGTCGAGGTGGGCGTGGTCATCGGCGGCGGCAACATCTTCCGCGGCGTGGCGGTGGCCTCCAAGGGGGGCGACCGGGTGACGGGCGACCATATGGGCATGCTTGCCACCGTCATCAACTCGCTGGCGCTCAGGACCTCGCTCGTCAAGATCGGCGTGGAGGCGGTGGTGCTGTCGGCCATCGCCATGCCGGAGCTTTGCGAAAGCTTCTCCCAGCGCCAGGCGACGGCCTATATGAATGCCGGCAAGGTGGTAATCTTTGCCGGCGGCACGGGCAATCCCTTCTTCACCACCGATTCGGCGGCCGCGCTGCGCGCCGCGGAGATCGGTGCCGATGCGCTGTTCAAGGGCACGCAGGTGGATGGAGTCTATTCCGCCGATCCGCTCAAGACCAAGGATGCCGTGCGCTACGACAGGCTCACCCATGAGCGCGTGATGCGCGAGGGGCTGCGCATCATGGATACCGCCGCGATAGCGCTTGCACGGGAGAACAACATACCGATAATCGTCTTCTCGATTCACGAAGAGGGCGGGTTTGCGGCCATTCTCAAAGGCGCGGGGCGCTGCACGATCGTTGACGACGACCCGGCAGACCTCGATGCTGTGAAAGCGTAAAGGAGGCAGAAATGCCGGATGGTGTTGACTTCAAGGATATTCACCGGCGCATGGACGGCGCGGTGAATGCGTTCAAGCATGACATCGCATCGCTGCGGACCGGGCGCGCCTCGGCCAATCTGCTCGACCCGGTGCATGTCGAGGCCTATGGCGCCTCCATGCCCATCAATCAGGTGGCCACCATCTCCGTGCCCGAGCCGCGCATGATTTCCGTCACCGTGTGGGACCAGAGCATGGTGCAGGCGGTGGACAAGGCGATCCGCGAATCGAATCTTGGCTTCAACCCCATCGTTGAGGGGGCGACGCTGCGCATCCCGCTGCCCGAACTCAACGAGGAGCGGCGCAAGGAGCTGGTCAAGATCGCCCATCAATATGCCGAGAACGCCCGCGTGGCCGCCCGGCATGTGCGCCGCGACGGCATGGAACACCTCAAAAAAGCCGAAAAAGACGGCGAGATCAGCCAGGACGAGCACCGCCAGCAGGCCGAGCGCGTGCAGAAGATGACGGACGAGACCATCGCCAAGATCGACAAGCTGCTGGCGGAAAAGGAAGCCGAGATCATGCAGGTCTGACGGCCGCCGGACGCGGCCCGGCGGGCCGCAAGGGGAGGCAAGTGTGAAGCCCGCGCATATCGCCATCATCATGGACGGCAATGGCCGCTGGGCACGCGCCCGTGGCCTGCCGAGAACCGCCGGTCACCGCGCCGGCGTGGAGGCGCTGCGCCGCACCGTGCGGGCGGCCGGCGAGATGGGGATACGCTGGCTGACGGTCTATGCCTTCTCCTCGGAGAACTGGTCGCGTCCCAAGGCCGAAATCTCCGACCTGATGGGGCTTCTGCGGCTGTTCATCCGCCGGGATCTCGCCGAACTGCACCACAACGGCGTGCGCGTGCGCGTCATCGGCAGCCGCAAGGGGCTGGAACCCGACATCGCCGCTCTCCTGGCCGAGGCCGAGGGCCTGACGGCGAAGAACACCAACATGAACCTGGTCGTTGCCTTCAACTATGGCGGGCGCGACGAGATCCTGCGTGCCGCGCAGGCGCTGGCCGAGAAGGCCAGGGCCGGGGCTCTCGACCCGGCGGACCTGAGCGAGGCGGACTTCGAGGCGCATCTCGACACCGCCGGCATTCCCGATCCGGACCTCATCGTACGCACCAGCGGCGAGCAGCGGCTGTCGAACTTCCTGCCATGGCAGGCCGCCTATGCGGAGTTCGTCTTCCTGCCCTGCAACTGGCCCGACTTCGGGCGCGAGGACCTTGCCGCCGCCATTGCCGCCTTCGAGGAGAGGGACCGACGCTTCGGCAGCGTGAGGCCGCAAGAAGCCGTGTCATGAGCGGTCGGGACGCGGCAGGCCGCAGCGAGCTGACCCGGCGCCTTGCCTCCGCCCTGGTGCTCGGGGTGGCTGCCCTGGTGTTGACCGTTCTGGGCGGCGTCGCCTTCCGGTTCTTTGCGGTGCTTGCCGCTGTTCTCGTCTTTCACGAGTGGATGGCCATGCGGGCGCCTGAAGGCCGTGCGCAGGCGCTTGTCGCCTGGGGGCTGCTCGGCGCCGGCCTGCTTGCGCTGCTGGCGGGAAGTCCGGCGGCCGCGGTCTTCGCGCTGCTGGCGGCGGGCTGCCTTCTGGCGCTGCTGCATGCGGCGCTGGCGGGCGGCAGCGCATGGCCGGCGGCCGGCATCGCCTATGCCGGCCTGCCGGCGCTGGCCCTCGCCTTCCTTCGCGGGGCGGACATGGCGGGGCTGATCGCCATCCTCTATCTCTTCGCCGTGGTGTGGGCCACGGACATCGGTGCCTATTTCGCCGGCCGCGCGCTGGGCGGGCCGAAGCTCGCGCCGTCCATCTCGCCGGGCAAGACATGGAGCGGCGCGGCGGGCGGGGCCCTGAGCGCCGTCGCGGCGGGTGCCGCCGTGGCCTGGTTTTCCCCGGCGGGTCTGGCGCCAGGTCCCGCCGGTCTGCTGGCCCTGCTCCTGTCGGCGGTCTCGCAGGCGGGCGACCTGTTCGAGTCGGCTCTGAAGCGCCGCCACGGTGTGAAGGATTCAGGCAGCCTCATTCCCGGCCATGGCGGCGTGATGGACCGCGTCGACGGGCTGGTGGCGGCGGCGGTGCTGCTTTACGCGCTGGGTGCCCTGTCTTCCGGGCTGGAGACGCCGGCCGCCGGTTTCTTCTCGCGTTGAGAAGTGCTACAGGCTGTCATGGATTTGCCGGGTTTGAACAGACACTAGGCGCGCAAACATCCAGCACCGAAACAAGCCAGAGGAAGCGACGTGGCCGACATCGCCATACCCCTTATCGGTCTCGGCAATTTCCTTCTGGGAACCATCGTGCCGTTCCTGTTCGTGCTCACCGTGGTGGTGTTCGTGCACGAGATGGGGCATTATCTCGTCGGCCGCTGGTGTGGCATCGGGGTGCGGGCCTTCTCCATCGGCTTCGGGCCTGAGCTTTTCGGCTTTACCGACCGCCGCGGCACACGCTGGCGCTTCGCGGCCATCCCTCTCGGCGGCTATGTGAAATTCGTCGGCGATGTGGGCGCGGCAAGCCGCCCCGACGCCGACGCCGTGGAAGCACTTTCCGAGGAGGAGCGGCCGGTCGCCTTTCACACCCAGCCGGTGTGGCGGCGGGCTGCCACGGTCTTCGCCGGGCCGCTGTTCAACTTTCTGCTGGCCATCGTCGTCTTTGCCGTCATGTTCACCGTGTTCGGCCGCTACGTGGCCGACCCCATGGTGGCCGAGGTGCGCCCGGGAAGCCCCGCGCAGGAGGCGGGAATCGAGCCCGGCGACCGCTTCGTCTCCGTCGACGGCGTGCCGGTGGAGACCTTCGCCGATGTGCAGCGCCTCATCTCCGGGCGCGCGGGCGACCGGCTGACCATCGTCGTGGAACGCGACGGACGGCTGATCGAGACCCAGGCGACACCGCAGGCCACCGAACAGACCGATGCGCTCGGCAACACCATCAAGATCGGCATCATCGGCGTGGTCAACAACGAGGCGCTGGGCCAGCCGCGGCTTGTCGAATACGGGCCGATGGAGGCGCTGGTGGCGGGCACGCAAGAGACGTGGAACGTCATCGCGCGCACCGGGCAGTTCCTGAAGCGCCTGGTGGCGGGGCGCGAGGACCGGTGCCAGCTCGGCGGTCCGGTGAAGATCGCAGACATGGCCGGGCGGGCGGCGGATCTGGGCTTCGTCTGGCTGGTGCAGCTCGTGGCGCTGCTTTCGGTGGGGATCGGCATTCTCAACCTCCTGCCGATTCCGCCGCTCGACGGCGGCCATCTCCTCTTCTACGGAATCGAGGCGATCCTGCGTCGGCCCGTGCCCTGGCAGGTGGTGGACGCGGTCTATCGGGCCGGAATGATCATGGTTTTGATGTTCATGGCTTTCGTTTTCTGGAACGATCTGTTTGGATGCTGACATCTGGGGTAAGGCACGGCACAGCCCTTGCGGAACAGGGCGCGGTCATGCGAGACGAACGTGCAGCCTCGATTCGAGCCGCAGCAGGCGAGGAGGGGAAGTGCCGTCCATTGAGGGTTGTTGAGAAGGCGTTTACCACGGCGGACGATTGGCGTGGCGGGAAAGCCACGAGCGTGCGTTTCGTAAACGCAAATTAACCAGAAGCCTTGCGTGTAGGGAAAATCCGGCTATTAGGTTAGACCGAATTGCCCGATGTCCGGTTTCTCGCGTGGGGACAACGAGAGTAGAAGGTATTTTAGCCCAATGAAGGCAGCTTCGAGATTGATGTCCGCCGTTTCGGCGGTGGCGCTTTCCGCCACGATTGCGACGGCTGGGGCGGCGGCTCTGCAGCTTGCAACCATCACGTCGGTCGAAGCCGCAACGGTCAGCCGCATCGAGGTGCGTGGAAACCGGCGTGTCGATGCCGACACCATCCGCACCCAGGTTGGCATCGCCCCCGGACAATCCTTCAGCAATGCCGATCTCGACGAGGCGGTGAAGCGGCTGTTTGCCACCGGCCTTTTCGCCGACGTGTCGATTCGCCAGGTCGGCGGCACGCTTGTCGTGACGGTGGATGAATACGCCATCGTCAACCAGGTGCTGTTCCAGGGCAACAAGAAGATCAAGGACCGCAATCTGGCCCAGGCGGTGCAGCTTCAGCCGCGCCGCGCCTTCTCCTCCCAGCTTATGGAGGCCGACGCGGAGGCTGTGCGCGAAGCCTATCGCCGCATCGGTCGCGACGATGCAACGGTGACGGCGCGCACCCAGGAACTGGCCGATGGCCGCGTCAATGTGATCTTCGACATTCAGGAAGGCGACCGTACCAAGATCGGCTCCATAAATTTCGTCGGCAACAACGCCTTCAGCGACCGGCGCCTGCGGGACGTGATCTCGACCAAGGAGTCGAACGTCTTCTCCTTCCTGTTCCGCAACGACATCTATGACGAGAACCGGCTGCGCGCCGACGAAGAGGCACTGCGCCGCTACTACTACAACCGCGGCTATGCGGATTTTCAGGTGCTTTCCTCCTCGGCCGACCTGGTGGATAACGAATACACGGTGACCTTTACCGTCGACGAGGGCGAGCGCTATCGCTTTGGCGAAGTGGACATCGAAACGACCATTCCCGGCGTCGACGTGGAGACGCTGCGCAGGCAGCTCAAGACGCGCAGCGGCAACACCTACAGCGCCAAGGATGTCGAGGACACGATCGTCAACCTGACGGAGACGGTGGCCGGCAGCGGCTATGCCTTTGCCCGTGTCACGCCGCGCGGCAACCGCGATTTCGAGAACCGGACCATCTCCGTCGTCTATTCCATCGACGAGGGGCCGCGCGCCTATATCGAGCGCATCGAGATTCGCGGGAACACCCGCACGCGCGATTACGTGATCCGCCGCGAGTTCGATCTGAGCGAGGGCGACGCCTTCAACCAGGTGCTGGTGCAGCGCGCAAAGCGCCGCCTCGACGCGCTGAACTTCTTCCAGACGGTGAACATCACGACGGTGCCCGGCTCCCAGCCCGATCAGGTGGTGCTGGTGGTGGATGTGGTGGAGAAATCCACCGGCGAGTTCTCCATCGGAGCCGGCTACACGACCAGCAGCTCGTCGAGCCGGAATGGCGGCTTTTCCGTCGAGGGCTCGATCACCGAGCGCAACTTCCTGGGCCGTGGCCAGTTCATCCGCGCGGCCGCTTCGGGCGGTGCCGATACGCGCGACTATCGGTTCTCCTTCACGGAGCCATACTTCCTCGGGCGGCGCATCTCGGCCGGTTTCGACATCTATCGCAACACGCGCACCTTCGCGAACTCGAACGACAAGGACGTCTACGACCGCGAGGTGACGGGCGGCACCGTGCGCTTCGGCCTGCCGATCACGGAGGCGCTGTCCACGCAGCTCGCCTATAACTATTCGCAGGAGAACTACACTTACGGCCGCGACTGCAAGGGCGGGAGCTGCGATCTCTCCCCATACATCAAGGCGGCGATCGACGATGGCAAGTGGGTGAAATCGTCGGTGAGCGGCTCCATCATCTACAACACCATCGACAACATCCAGGATCCGCGCGAGGGCCTTTATGCCAACCTGACGCTGGAGGTGGCGGGCGTCGGCGGCGATGCGAAGTTCGTGAAGGTGACGGGGCGCGCCAACTACTACCACACGCTGTCCGACGATCTGGACCTCGTGGGGCTGATCACCGTCGGCGGCGGGCATATCAGCGCGCTCAGCGGCGACCTGCGGGTGTTCGACCACTTCGAGAGCAACGACCGAATCATCCGCGGCTTCGCGTATGACGGCATCGGGCCGTACGACGCGGATAAGGGCGACCATCTGGGCGGCAAGACCTACTTCCATGCTTCCGCAGAGGCGCATTTCCCCATTCCGGTGATCCCGGAAAGCTTCGGCCTGCGCGGCGCCGTCTTTGCCGATGCGGCAACGCTCTACGGCAGCGACCTGACGGGGCTTGGCCCCGTGGCGGGCACGAGCATGAAGTGGCGTGCCTCGGTGGGCGCGAGCCTGATCTGGGCCTCGCCCTTCGGCCCGCTGCGCATCGACTATGCCGAGCCGGTCGTCAAGGAAGCGAGCGACGACATCCAGCACTGGAATTTCGGCATCTCGACGCGCTTCTGAGGCTTTACCCACGCCGCCCGGGCCCGGCGGCCCGGGCGAGAAGGCATTCAATGACGGAACCGGAATTCTTCGTCCCCGCACGCCGCTTCGAGGTGAGCGAGATCGCTGCCTTGACCGGCGCGCGGCTGCTTGACGAGTCCCATTCCGGCATCGCCGTCACGCGGTTGGCCCCGGCCTCCCAGGGGGGGGAGGATGCGCTCGTCTTCATTGACGGCCGGCGCAACGCGGCAAGCCTCGATGCGCTGCGCGCCGCTGCCGTGCTGTGCACGGAGGAGATGGCCGGCCGCGTGCCGGCGGGCATCGCCGTGCTCGCGACGCCGCGGCCGCAGCAGGCCTTTGCCGCCGTGGCGCGGCTTCTCTTTCCCGCGGCCATGCGCCCGCAGCCGGTAACCGGCGAGACCGGCATCTCCGTCCATGCCGTGCTCGCATCCGACGCTGTGCTGGAGGATGGGGTGGTGATCGAGGCGGGCGCGGTGGTGGGCGCGGGCGCTGCCATCGGTCGCGGCACGGTGGTCGGCCCCCACGCGGTGATCGGCAAGGGCTGCCATGTGGGGCGCGACTGCTACATTGGCGCCAATGTGACGCTGCAATGCGCCATCCTTGGCGACAGGGTGATCGTGCATCCCGGTGCGCAAATCGGCCAGGACGGCTTCGGCTTTCTGCCGGGCGCCAGGGGCCTGGAGAAGAACCCGCAGATCGGGCGGGTGATCATCCAGGACGACGTGGAGATCGGCTCCAACACAACGGTGGATCGGGGCGCGCTCTCCGACACCGTGATTGGGGAGGGCACCAAGATCGATAATCTGGTGCAGGTGGCGCACAATGTGCGCATCGGACGGGGCTGCGTGATTGCCGGCCATTGCGGGCTCTCGGGCTCCGTGACGCTGGGCGACCACGTCATGCTCGGCGGGCGCGTGGGCATTGCCGACCACATCACCGTGGGCGACCGCGCCCAGCTTGCCGCCTCCAGCGGCGTGATGACCGACATTCCCGCCGGCGAACGCTGGGCCGGCTCGCCGGCGCAGCCGATGCGCCAGGCCTTTCGGGAGATCGCCGCGCTGCGCAGCCTGGCAGAGGGAAAGCGCAAGGGAAAGAAGAACGATGGATGAAAGCGTGTCCACCACACTGGAAAGCCTCGACATACAGAAGCTGCTGCAGCTTCTGCCGCATCGCTATCCGTTCCTGCTGGTCGACCGGATCGTCGATGTGGATGCGGACAACTCCGCCGTGGGCATCAAGAACGTCACGGTCAACGAGCCGCACTTCATGGGGCATTTCCCCGGCCAGCCGGTGATGCCGGGGGTTCTCATCATCGAGGCGATGGCGCAGACGGCAGGCGCGATCTGCATCCACAACGCAGGCGAGGGTCAGCCTTCGGTGGTTTATTTCATGACCATCGACAGCGCCAAGTTCCGCAAGCCGGTGGTGCCGGGCGACCGGCTGGAGATACACGTGAAGAAACTCAAGCAGCGCGGAAAGATCTGGAAATTCTCCTGCGAGGCGATGGTCGACGGAGCCAAGGTGGCGGAGGCCGTGATCTCCGCCTTGATGTCGCCAAACGAGCCGGATTGACGGACAGGCATGACTGAGACATTCATCCACCCTTCGGCAATCGTCGAAAAGGGCGCGCGGCTGGGCGCCGGGGTGCGCATCGGCCCGTTCTGCCACGTTTCGGGCGAGGCGGAGCTGGGCGACGGTGTCGAGCTGATCGGCCACGTGACGGTGATGGGCGCGACGACGCTGGGGCCGGGCTGCCAGGTCTTTCCCAACGCGGTGCTGGGCGGCCCGCCGCAGAACTTCAAGCACCAGGGCGGCCCGACGACGCTGACCGTGGGCAAGGGCTGCGTGATCCGCGAGGGCGTGACGCTGCATCGCGGCACCGATACCAGCCGCGGCAAGACCACCATCGGCGACCATTGCCTGTTCATGGCCTACAGCCACGTCGCGCATGACTGCGATGTCGGCAACCACGTGACCATGGCGAACTATGCCGGCCTTGGCGGCCATGCCGAGATCGGCGACCATGTGATCCTGTCCGCCTATGCGGCGGTGCACCAGTTTGTGCGCGTCGGCCACCACGCCTTTCTGGGCGGTTTCGCCGCCGTCGTCGGCGACGTCATTCCCTATGGCATGGCGGTTGGCGACCGGGCGAAGCTGCGCGGTCTCAATGTCGTGGGCATGAAGCGCGCCGGCATGGCGCGCGGCGAACTGACCGAGCTTCGCCGCGCCTGCCGGATGCTGTTCGATGCGCAGCGGCCGCTGGCCGAAAACATCGAGGCCGTGCGCCGCGCTTTCCCCGGTTCGGCGGCGGTGGCAGACATTCTGGCCTTCCTCGCCGGCCGCGAAAAGCGCCATCTGACCGTGCCGCCGCGCGGGCGCGGGCTGGAAGAGGGCGATGACGGCGAGGCGGAATGAGCTTCCACGCTGGCAGGCCCCGGGCGGCGATGCCCGCGTGGCCGTGGTCGCCGGCAGCGGACGGCTGCCGCACGATGTCGTCGAGGGGTTGACGGGCGCCGGCCATCGGCCACTCGTCGTGGCCATCGAGGGGGAGGCGGATTTCGCCGCCCGCCCCGAGCTCTACGATCTCATCTGCGCGCCGCCGGGGCGTCTCGGCCTTCTCATGCCCGCGCTCAAGCGGCAGGGTGTGACCCATCTGGTGATGGCCGGCGGCGTGGCCGTGCGCCCGCCGCTTTACAGCCTGCGCTTCCGGCCCGGCGTTCTGCGCCACCTGCCACGCTTTATCGCGGCCTATGCGCGCGGCGACGACGCGCTTCTGCGCATGCTGGTCAGCTATGTGGAGGCCAACGGCATCCGCGTCGTCGGCGCTCATGAGGTGGTGCCGGACCTGCTGGCGCCCGAGGGGCTGCTGAGCAGGGCGAGACCGACGCGCGGCGACGAGAAGGATATTGCCGCCGCGCTTGCCGCCGCGCGTGCCATTGGCCGGCTGGACATCGGCCAGGCGGCCGTTGCCATCGGCGGGCGGGCGATTGCGCTGGAGGGAATCGAGGGCACGGACGGGCTGCTTGCCCGCACGCGCGCGCTGCGCGGCCATGGAAGGCTTGCGGGAAAGGGGCGCGGCGTGCTGGTGAAATGCGCCAAACCCGGCCAGGAAGCGCGCGCCGACCTGCCGGCCATCGGCCCGCAGACGGTGGAGGACGCGCACGCCGCGGGCCTTGCCGGCATCGCGGTGGAGGCGGAGCGCAGTTTCATCCTTGACAGCGGCGAGACGGTGCGCCTTGCCGACCGGCACGGGCTTTTCCTGCTGGGTTTTGCGCGGGGGCGGGAGCAATGAGCCGCGCGCGGCCGCTCCGGCTCGCCGTGGTGGCCGGCGAGGAGTCTGGCGATCTGCTGGGCGCCGACCTGGTGGCCGCGCTCGCCCGCCCGGCGGGGCGGGACATCGCGTTGACCGGCGTCGGCGGGCGCAATCTCGCCGCCCTGGGGCTCGATCCGCTTTTCGACGCCGACGAGATCGCGCTGATGGGCATCTCGGCCGTGCTGCGCGACCTGCCGCGCCTTGCGTGGCGCATCCGCCAGACGGCACGGGCCATCGTGGCGGCCAGGCCCGACTGCCTGGTGACCATCGACAGCCCCGATTTCAGCCTGCGCGTGGCGGCCAGGGTGCGCGCGGCCGATCCTTCCATCCCCATCGTGCACTATGTCTGCCCGAGCATATGGGCATGGCGCCCCGGCCGGGCAGCGGCGATGCGCCCGCATGTCGACCATGTTCTGTGCCTTCTACCCTTCGAGCCGGAGGAGCTGCGCCGGCTCGGCGGGCCGCCCGGCACATTCGTGGGCCATCGGCTGGCCGCCGATCCCGACATTCGCAGCGCCGCGCAGGCTCAGCTTGCCCGTGGCGCGCCGGCGGCGGGCGCGCGCCGGCGCCTTCTGGTGCTGCCCGGCTCGCGCAAGGGGGAGGTGAAGCGGCTTCTGGGCCCCTTCGGCGAAACGGTGGCGGCGCTGAAGGCCGCCGGCCACGCTTTTGAGGTGGCGCTTCCCACCGTGCCGCACGTGGCACAGCTGGTCGAGGCGGCAGCGGCGGACTGGGCGGTGCGGCCGGAAATCATTGTGGACCGGGCGCGCAAGGCGGCGGCCTTTGCCGAGGCGGATGCGGCGCTTGCCTGCTCGGGCACGGTGGCGCTGGAGCTGGCGCTGTGCCGCGTGCCCTTTGCGAGCTGCTACAAGATGGACCCGGTAGCCCGCCTTCTCACCCCGCTGATCACGGCCTGGTCGGCCTCCCTGCCCAATCTGATCGCCGGCTGGCCGGTTGTGCCCGAGCATTTCAACGCGTTCGTCCGTCCTGCCTATCTGGCACGGCAGGTCGATGTGCTCTGGCGCGACACGCCGGCCCGCCGCGCCCAATGCGCCGGCTTTGCCGAGGTGGCGGAGCGGCTTGCCACCGAACTTCCGTCAGGCGAACTGGCCGCGCAGGTCGTGCTCCGCCAGATCGAGGCGCGGGAGCGCTGAGCGCCGCGTCGATCCCGGCTTTCAGCGCACGCGCTCCATGAACGCCTGTGCGGCCTGCGGCGCGCGCACCTTGCCCTCGTGGATGAAGTAGACGAAGACGTCGCGCGGGCGCTTCTCCACCGGCGCCGCGCCATCGGCGCGGGGCAGATCGTCCGGGACACCGCCCGCTGCCCACAGCCGCGCCCTCTCGGCCCAGCGGTCGAGCTCTCCCGCCGGATAGGCCGTCGGAACCGTGTCCTGGCCGCGCTGCAGCCGCGCATAGACGAAATCCGCCGTCACATCCGCTATCTCGGGATAGGTGAAATGATGCGCATAGCAGATGGCGACGCCATATTTGCGGGCAAGCGCGGCGAACTCCGGCACCACGAAGGAAGGATGGCGCACCTCCAGCACATGACGCAGCGGCACGCCGTCCTGCTGTTGAGGCAGAAGCTGAAGAAAACCCTCGAAATCATCGGGATCGAACTTCTTTGTCGGCGCGAACTGCCACACGAGAGGACCGAGCTTCTCACCCAGCTCCGAAATGCCGGAACCCAGGAAACGCGAGAGCGACTCCCCGGCCTCGGACAGCACCCTGCGATTGGTGACGAAGCGGTTGCCCTTCAGCGAGAAGACGAAGCCCTCCGGCGTCTCTGCTGCCCATTTGGCGAAGGTGGCCGGCTTCTGCGTGCCGTAATAGGTGCCGTTCACCTCAATGGTGGGAAGCCTGCTGCTGGCATATTCGAGCTGTCGTCTCCTGGGCAGATCCTCCGGGTAGAAGGTGCCTTCCCAGGGCTCGAAGGTCCAGCCGCCGATGCCGGCGCGGATGGTGCCGGAAGTGGTCACGATGCCATGCCTCCCAAGGTTCAACGTCGCGAATGCCGGGCCGCGGCATTCAGATCCCGGCGGGGCGGGCATCAGCGCCTTCGAGGTGGCGCAGCCGCCGCTCGGCCGTAGTCATTCCGCCGCCTGTCGCCGCCTCTGCGGCCTGCGCTCCAGAAGCTCCTTCAGGAACCTGCCCGTATAACTGCGCTCCTCGGACATGACCTCCTCGACGGAGCCGGCGACCACCAGTTCGCCGCCGCCGTCGCCGCCCTCGGGCCCGAGGTCGAGAATCCAGTCGGCGGTCTTGATGACCTCCAGATTGTGCTCGATGACCACCACGGTGTTGCCCTGGTCCACCAGCTCGTGGAGCACCTCCAAAAGCTTCGCCACGTCGTGGAAGTGCAGGCCCGTGGTCGGCTCGTCGAGAATGTAGAGCGTGCGTCCCGTGGCGCGCTTCGACAACTCCTTGGCAAGCTTGATGCGCTGCGCCTCGCCGCCCGAAAGGGTCGTGGCCTGCTGGCCGATATGGATGTAGCCGAGGCCGACGCGCGAAAGCGTGACGAGCTTGTCGCGCACGGCCGGCACGGCGGAGAAGAACTCCACGCCCTCGTCCACCGTCATTTCCAGCACGTCGGCGATGGACTTGCCCTTGAAGGTGACCTCCAGCGTCTCGCGGTTGTAGCGTTTGCCATGGCAGACGTCGCAGGTGACATAGACATCCGGCAGGAAGTGCATCTCGATCTTGATGACGCCGTCGCCCTGGCATGCCTCGCAGCGCCCGCCCTTCACGTTGAAGGAGAAGCGGCCCGGCTGATAGCCGCGTGCCTTGGCCTCGGGCAGGCCCGCAAACCAGTCGCGGATGGGGGTGAAGGCGCCGGTGTATGTGGCAGGGTTCGAGCGCGGTGTGCGGCCGATGGGGCTCTGGTCGATGTCGATCACCTTGTCGAGGAACTCCAGCCCCTCGATGCGGTCATGCTCGGCCGGGTGCTCCCTCGAGCCCATGATGCGGCGCGAGGCAGCCTTGTAGAGCGTTTCGATGAGGAAGGTGGACTTGCCGCCGCCCGACACGCCGGTGACGCAGGTGAAGGTGCCCAGCGGAATGTCGGCCGTCACGTTCTTCAGGTTGTTGCCGCGCGCTCCCACCACGCGGATGCGCCGCTTCTTGGGAATCTCGCGGCGGCGCTCCGGCATGGGGATGGCAAGCTCCCCCGTGAGATACTTGCCGGTGATCGAGGCGGGATTCGCCATCACGTCGCGGGGCGTGCCCTCGGCGATGATCCGCCCGCCATGCACGCCGGCCGCCGGCCCGATGTCCACCACGTGGTCGGCGGTCAGGATCGCATCCTCGTCGTGCTCTACCACGATCACCGTGTTGCCGAGGTCGCGCAGGTGGCGCAGCGTGGCGAGCAGCCGGTCGTTGTCGCGCTGATGCAGGCCGATGGAAGGCTCGTCGAGCACGTAGAGCACGCCGGTGAGGCCCGACCCGATCTGCGAGGCCAAGCGGATGCGCTGGCTTTCCCCGCCCGACAGCGAGCCGGAGTTGCGCGACAGGGTAAGATAGTCGAGACCGACATCGTTGAGGAAGCGCAGGCGCTCGCGGATCTCCTTCAGGATGCGCGCGGCGATCTCGTTCTGCTTGTCGGTGAGCCTTTCGGGCAGCGCCTCGAACCATGCGCCGGCCTTGCGGATCGACATTTCCGTGACCTGGCCGATATGCAGCCCGTCAATCTTCACCGCCAGCGCCTCCGGCCGCAGCCGGTGGCCGCCGCAGGCCGGGCAGGGATAGGCCGACATGAAGCGCTCGATCTCCTCGCGCATCCAGGCCGATTCCGTCTCCCGCCAGCGCCGTTCCAGATTGTTGACCACGCCCTCGAAGGGCTTGGTGGTGCGGTAGGAGCGCAGGCCGTCATCATAGTTGAAGACGATCTTGCGCTCGCCCGTGCCGTGAAGGATGGCCTGCTTCGCCTCTTCCGGCAGGTCCTTCCAACGGGTCGCCACCGAGAAGCCGAACTCCCGGCCCAGCGCCTCCAGCGTCTGCAGGTAGTAGGGCGAGGTGGACTTCGCCCACGGCGCAATGGCGCCCTCGCGCAGGATGGCGTTCTCGTCGGGCACCACCAGATCGGGGTCGATGGCGCGCTGGCTGCCCAGCCCGTCGCAGGAGGGGCAGGCGCCGGCGGGGTTGTTGAAGGAGAAGAGCCTTGGCTCGATCTCGGGAATGGTAAAGCCGGAGACCGGGCAGGCGAACTTCTCGGAAAAGACGATGCGCTCGTGCGTCTCGTTCTTCGACTTGTTGGCGCCGCCGCCTTCTGCCGTCTGGTCGTCGGGCAGCGGCCGGTCCGCGAACTCGGCCACGGCCAGCCCGTCGGCAAGCTTGAGGCAGGTTTCGAGCGAATCGGCAAGCCGCGTGGCAATGTCCGGCCGTACCACGATGCGGTCCACCACCACGTCGATGTCGTGCTTGTATTTCTTGTCGAGCGCCGGCACGTCGGCAATCTCGTAGAACTGGCCGTTCACCTTCAGCCGCTGGAAGCCCTTCTTCTGAAGCTCGGCCAGCTCCTTGCGGTACTCGCCCTTGCGCCCGCGCACCAGCGGGGCGAGGATGTAGAGCCTGGTGCCCTCCTCGAGCGCCAGCACGCGGTCCACCATCTGGCTGACCGTCTGGCTCTCGATGGGAAGCCCGGTGGCCGGCGAATAGGGCACGCCGACGCGGGCGAAGAGAAGGCGCATGTAGTCGTAGATCTCCGTCACCGTGCCGACGGTGGAGCGGGGATTCTTCGACGTCGTCTTCTGCTCGATGGAAATGGCCGGGGAAAGTCCGTCGATGCGGTCGACATCCGGCTTCTGCATCATCTCCAGAAATTGCCGCGCATAGGCCGAAAGGCTCTCCACATAGCGCCGCTGACCCTCGGCATAGATGGTATCGAAGGCGAGCGAGGATTTGCCGGAGCCCGAAAGGCCGGTCATGACGATCAACTTCTCGCGCGGCAGGTCGAGATCGACATTCTTCAGATTGTGCTCGCGCGCGCCGCGAATGGAAATAAGCTTGTGGTCGGGCATGCCCCGTCGCTGCCTTGTCTCGACTTCTGAAAAACGGCCGGCACCGCCGCCAGCCAGGCTTCAACTTCGCCAGGATGCGGTGCGCAGAAGAATGCGCCGGCCGCACCCGCCGCCAGGCCAATATCGGATAGCCCCGGCATCTTTTCCAGCTTTTGCCGGCAAGGGCAAGCAAAAAGAACAAAGAACGAACAATCTCCTGACATCTTCCTGTCGGAGCGCGCTTGGGCGATCACATTTTGTGCCGCCGCCGCGCCTTTCGCTTGACGGACGGCGGCAGCGGACGCAAACTTTCACCGTCCGTCGTTCTGCCGGCCCGCCCGGCCCGCAAGCACGGCGGTGCGAACCGGAGCAACGAGCCAGGAGGGAGGCATGACTCCACCCGACTGTCCGAAAGGCTCCACCGGAAGCGGGGAGCCACGGCCTTTCCGGGCCTGAGAGCCTGCTAGGCGACCGCGTGAAAGCGCGGGGCCTGAAGGGGTGTCCGCGAGGATGCCGCCCAGGATTTCCGGGACGGCCGTATCATCGTTACAATCGATACTTCCATGCTGGACGCGAGCGAGGCTTTCGCCCGTCCTTACGACGCCGGTAAAGCACTCCCGGCAAGCCAAGAAGCAAGATGGCCCCAGCGCGCCCGAGATGAAGCGGCGGCGGGGCCTTTTCCTTGCTGGCTGCCGTAATCGACGCGAGGTGAGGGCGGTTGCCCGCCGGCAGGAGGTGTGTTATTGAACAAAACAAGAACAAAATTGAACTGTGGACGGAGGAAGGCGTGGCGTCTCAAGGCGCGCACAAGGACCGCGCATCGGATAAGCTTGCCGGCGATCAACTGACGGCAGGTCCGGGCGCGTCTTTCTCAGGCGGCGGGCCGGCTTTCGGGATGCGCAATTTCTCAACGGTGGAGTGATGCCATGGCTGGCAGCGTGAACAAGGTCATCCTGGTGGGCAATCTGGGCGTCGATCCGGAGATCCGGCGGCTCAACTCCGGCGACCCGGTGGCCAATCTGCGGGTGGCGACATCGGAGACCTGGCGCGACCGCAACACCGGCGAGCGGCGCGAGCGCACCGAGTGGCACAATGTGGTGATCTTCAACGAGAACCTGGTGAAGGTGGTCGAGCAGTATCTCAAGAAGGGGATGAAGGTCTATATCGAGGGCCAGCTCCAGACCCGCAAGTGGCAGGACCAGTCCGGCCAGGACCGCTACACCACCGAGGTGGTGCTGCAGAAGTTTCGCGGTGACCTGCAGATGCTCGACGCGCGCGGCCAGGGCGGCGAGGGGCAGATCGGCTATGGCGGCTCGCGCGGCTCGGACTTCGGGCAGTCGGACCCGGCGGAAAATGCGGGTTCGGGGGGCGGCTATTCGCGCGATCTCGACGACGAGATCCCGTTCTGAGCGCCCCCGCGGGGCCGGCACGGGCTGCAGAACCCCGATGCGCGCTCCCGGCGGCGGGCCGGTGAGCGCCGGCGGCCAGGGCGGGTAAGGGCGCGCAGTCTGCGCCTGTACACCGTGGCCCGCGCATATCGTGGCCCGCACATCGTGGATTGAGGCTGAAAATGGCATTCGAGGTCGTGACGCGGCCGGCGCAGACGCTTTGCGGAAAGATGTGGGAGGGCAGCTACGATGCCGCGGCAGCGGGGCATGTGAAGGAATTCATCGCCGACATGGAGCGGTTGCGCAGCCGGCTGGCGGCAGGCCATGAGGGCGAGGCAAGCGGCCTTGTCGGCATCTCCTTTAACGACATTCCCGGCGGCTTCCGCTATCTCGTGGCCCTGCCACCGCAGCTTGCCCCGCGATCCGGGCTGGCGCTGAGCGCCTTTTCCTTTCCATCGATGCGCTTTGCCGCGGTCTGGCACGAGGCGGCGGACGGTGACGTCTTTGCCCATTACGAGCGCATGTTCGCGTGGATCGAGGCGCAGGGGCTGCGCCGCGTGACGGATGTTTGCCACCATCGGGAGGAATATCCTCCCCAGCCCGATCTTCACGCGCCGCCGCGCCTGCGGCTGATGACGCCGGTGGCGTGAGGGTGGGCCGGCGCCGCACAGTGTGGCGCGATTCGGGCAGGCAACCCCCGTGGGCGGTCAGGATTTCTTTCCCGCATTAAACGGAAATGATCGCCATGGTGGCCGCCGCGCTGTTGGCGCGGTCACATTCCTCCGTCACGGTGCACCCATGCGGCTGGCTGGCCCTGGCCGGGCAGCGGTATCGCGGCACGGGATGCGCCCGGGCCGACGAACAGGAAACGACAGAAGGATCCGCAAACGTGATGAACCGTTCCAAGAGGCTGATCGCGGCCGCCTGCTTGGCGGCAGGCACCACCCTGACCGCCCAGGCGCTGGCGCAGGACGCCAGCCAGCCCTCGCAGCCGGCCATCGAGGCGCCGGCCCTGAGCGAGCAGAAGCTGCAGTCCTTCGCCGTCGCCTTCGTGCAGGTGGAGCAGCTCAAGCAGCAATATATGGCGCGGCTGCAGGAGGCCGGCTCCGAAAGCGAGCAGCAGGAAATCCGCAACGAGGCCGGGCAGTCCATTCTCCAGGCGGTGGAGCAGGCCGACGGCATCTCGGTCGACGAGTACAACCAGATCATCCGCTCCGCTCAGTCCGACCCGGAACTGGCGCAGAAGCTGAGCGATGCTATCCGCCAGGTGAACCAGTAGGCGGCCCGCGGCCGGCGCTTCAGCCGGCCGCAAACAGCGCCTTGGCGCCATCGGCCACGAACTGCACCGCAAGCGCGGCCAGCAATACGCCGAGCAGCCGGGTGAGGATCGAGCGGCCGGTCTCGCCCAGGAACGAATCGATCCGCTCCGCCAGCACGAAGACGAGATAGGTGAGGGCGATGACCAGCGTGATGATGGCGGCCAGCACCGCCATCTCCAACGCGGTGCGGGCATGACCGGACTGGATGACCGTCGCCGAGATGGCGCCCGGTCCCGCAATGAGCGGGATGGCGAGCGGAAAGGCGGCGATGTTGCGGATCATGTCGCGCGTGACGGCGCGCTTGGCGCTCTTCTCGTGCCGCTCGTGGCGGCGCTCGAAGATCATTTCGAAGGCGATATAGAAGAGCAGGATGCCGCCGGCGACGCGGAAGGCCGGCAGTGTGATGCCGAGCGTCTTCAGGATGGCGTTGCCGGCCAGCGCGAACAGCAGAAGAAGGGCAAGCCCGATGAGGCTTGCCCGCACCGCCACCTGATGGCGCTCCGCCCGGTCCATGCCTGCCGTCAGCGCCAGAAAGAGCGGCGCAAGCCCCACCGGGTCCACGGTCACCAGAAGCGTGGTGAGCGCATTGAGCACCGCATCCGACGTCAGCATCGCAATCTCCTTCCGCGTGGCGCCACCCCGAATCGGCACCATAGTGGCACATTGCGCGCCGGAATTTGCCGCGCGCGCCGGGCTTTTTGCGTAGCCGGCCGGCGCGCGCCATGCCGCACCTGCGAACGAAAACGCTATCCTGTTGGAATATAGAGGCATTTGCGCCGGGAATATCGCGCCCGCGCATTGGAGAATTGGCCGTCTTTCCTATATAAGAGGGCAGTGATTCTCATAGCTGAATGTGACGCGATTTGACCGACCAGACGACGCCGCGCGGGCCGGGCGAGCCCGACGACATCGAGCCCATCTCCATCATCGAGGAAATGCAGCGCTCCTATCTCGATTACGCCATGAGCGTGATCGTCTCGCGGGCGCTGCCGGATGTGCGCGACGGGTTGAAGCCCGTGCATCGGCGCATTCTCTATGCCTCGCACGAGAGCGGCTATCACTGGAACCGCAAATATGTGAAGTCGGCCCGCCCCGTGGCCGACGTGATGGGTAAATACCACCCGCACGGGGACGCCGCGATCTACGATGCGCTGGTGCGCATGGCGCAGGATTGGTCGATGCGCCTGCCGCTGATCGACGGGCAGGGCAATTTCGGCTCCATCGACGGAGATCCGCCCGCGGCCATGCGCTACACCGAGGCGCGGCTGACCAAGGTGGCCCATGAGCTGCTGGAAGACATCGACAAGGACACGGTCGACTTCCAGGACACCTATGACGGCGCCGCGCAGGAGCCGCGCGTCCTGCCCGCCCGCTTTCCCAACCTGCTGGTCAACGGTTCTGGCGGCATCGCGGTGGGCATGGCCACGAACATCCCGCCGCACAACCTGGCGGAGGTGGTGGAAGGCTGCGTGGCGCTGATCGACAACCCGGCGATCGAGCTTTCGCGGCTGATCGAGATCATCCCCGGGCCCGATTTCCCGACCGGCGGCATCATCCTCGGCCGCTCCGGCATCCACAGCGCCTATGCGACGGGGCGCGGCTCGGTGATCATGCGCGGCAAGGTGGAGATCGAGCAGATCCGCGGCGAGCGCGAGGCCATCATCATCACCGAGGTGCCGTATCAGGTCAACAAGGCGCAGATGATCGAGAAGATGGCCGAACTGGTGCGCGAGAAGCGCATCGAGGGCATCTCCGACATCCGCGACGAGAGCGACCGCCAAGGCTACCGGGTGGTGATCGAGCTGAAGCGCGACGCCAACGCCGAGGTCATCCTCAACCAGCTCTACCGCTTCACGCCGCTGCAGACCTCCTTCGGCTGCAACATGGTCGCGCTCAACGGCGGCAAGCCGGAGCAGATGACGCTCATCGACATGCTGAAGGCCTTCGTCGCCTTCCGCGAGGAGGTGGTGAGCCGGCGCACGAAATACCTGCTGCGAAAGGTGCGCGAGCGCGCGCATGTGCTTGTGGGACTGGCCATCGCGGTGGCCAATATCGACGAGGTCATCAAGCTCATCCGCCATGCGCCCGACCCGCAGGTGGCGCGCCGCGAGCTCATGGAACGGCGCTGGCCGGCGCAGGAGGTGGAGGCGCTGATCCGCCTGATCGACGATCCGCGCCACAAGGTCAACGAAGACGGCACGTACAACCTCTCCGAGGAGCAGGCGCGCGCCATCCTGGACCTGCGCCTGCAGCGGTTGACGGCGCTTGGCCGCGACGAGATCGCCGACGAGTTGAACGCCATCGGCGCCGAGATCAAGGACTATCTCGACATCCTGTCCTCGCGCGCCCGCATCCTGGAGATCGTCAAGAACGAGCTGCTGGCGGTGCGCGAGGAGTTCGGCACGCCGCGGCGTACGGTGATCGTCGAAGGCGGCGCCGACATGGAGGACGAGGACCTCATCCAGCGCGAGGATATGGTCGTCACCGTCACCCACAAGGGCTACATCAAGCGCGTGCCCCTGTCGGTCTACCGCGCCCAGGCGCGCGGCGGCAAGGGCCGCTCGGGCATGTCGACCAAGGATGAGGATTTCGTCACGCGGCTGTTCGTGGCCAGCACCCACACGCCCATCCTGTTCTTCTCCTCCCGCGGCCTCGTCTACAAGGAGAAGGTCTGGCGCCTGCCGCAGGGCACGCCGCAGTCTGTCGGCAAGTTCCTGCGCAACATGCTGCCGCTTCAGGAGGGCGAGCGCATCACCTCCATCATGCCGCTGCCGGAGGACGAGGAAAGCTGGGACGCGCTGCACGTGATGTTCGCCACCACGCGCGGCACGGTGCGGCGCAACAAGCTGTCGGATTTCGTGCAGGTCAACCGCAACGGCAAGATCGCCATGAAGCTGGAGGAGGAGGGCGACGAGATCCTCGCCGTCTATACCTGCACGGAAGAGGACGACGTGCTGCTGACCACCGCCTCCGGCCAGTGCATCCGCTTCCCCGTGCGGGACGTGCGCGTCTTTGCCGGGCGCAATTCCGTGGGCGTGCGCGGCATCAACCTTGCGCCCGGCGACCGCGTCATCTCCATGGCCATTCTCGGCCATGTGGAGGCAACGGCCGACGAACGAGCCGCCTATCTGAAGCAGGCAGCGGCCGAACGGCGGGCCGCCAGCGGCGGCGAGGAAGAGGAGATCGTGCTCACCAACGAGGAGGTGAGCGAGGAGGCCGATCTCTCGCCCGAGCGGTACGAGGAGCTGAAGCGTCGCGAGCAGCTCGTCCTGACCGTCAGCGAGTATGGCTACGGCAAGCGTTCTTCCTCCTACGACTTCCGCGTCATCGGCAGGGGCGGCAAGGGCATCCGCGCGACGGATGTTTCCAAGACGGACGAGATCGGCCGCCTGGTCGCCGCTTTCCCGGTGGCGCCCGAGGACCAGATCATGCTCGTCACCAATGCCGGGCAGGTGATCCGTGTGCCGGTGGACGGCATCCGCATCGCAAGCCGCGCCACCAAGGGCGTGACCATCTTCAACACCGCCGAGGGCGAGCGCGTGGTTTCCGTGGAGCGCATCTCGGAGCCCAGTGGCGGCGATGATGGAACGGGAGAGACCGAGGGCGACGGGTAAGGCCGCGCCTGCCAGAACCGGCCGCAAGGCGGCAAAGGAAAGGCGGCGGACCCGATCTGTCCCCGGATCCGCCGCCTTGGCGCCTGCCTGCCGAAACCGCCCATAACGCCGCGCCTTCTAGAGAAGGGACGGCGCCGCAAGGTGCTGAAGCTGCGCATCGGGCCTTTTGGCAAAGCCGTCTGCGGCCTTCTTGCCTGTGCGCTAGCGGCGGTGGGGCTGGCGCATGCTGCGCACACGGGCTTCGAGCCGTACGCGCTGCGCTTCCTGGTGGATGCCGAAGGCGGTGGCGATCAGCATGGCAAGGGTCATCGCGGCTGCGAGCGTGAAGATCAGCATCGTTCTGCCCTCCTCGGCACGGTAACGGGCGGCGGCGCATTCCGGTTCCGCCGGCCCGCCTGATTGACTGTCCTCCTTCCATTGCCAGAGAACACGCGAACGAAGGCTGAATGGCCCATTCATGTACCGTTCATGTGGGCCGGGTCCCGCCGGCCGGCAAGCGGCAGGGCGGAATGCACATGCCGCTTGCCTTTGCCGGAGGGGTGTGGCTTCGTTGCGTTATCAACGTTGTGGATCACACCCATGCCGGACCTTGCTGCCCTTCTTTCCTATATCGTCGCCTGTTTCGTCATCGTCATCGTGCCGGGTCCGTCGGTGACGGTGATCGTCGCCAATTCGCTGCGCCACGGCGCGCGGGCCGGGCTGCTCAATGTTCTGGGCACGCAGATCGGTCTCGTGCTGATGATCGCCGTGCTGGCCTTCGGTCTGGCCGCGGTGGTGGGTGCCATGGGCAATGTGTTCGAGGTGTTGCGCCTTCTCGGCGCGGCCTATCTCATCTGGCTCGGCATCCGCATGTGGCGTTCGGACGGCTCGCTCGGCGCGGCGGACGGCGTGCCCGCAGCGCGGCGCTCCTTCGTCCTGCAGGGGTTTGTCGTCATCTGGTCGAACCCCAAGGCGCTGCTCTTCTTCGGCGCCTTCATACCGCAGTTCATCGACCCCGCGGGCAGCACCCTGTGGCAGACGATGCTGCTCGGCGGCATCTTCATGGCCATCGCGACGGTGTGCGATTCGCTCTATGCCTTTGCTGCCAGTGGCGCGGGCGCGCGGCTGACGCAGGCGCGGGTGAAGCTTGCCGAGAGGATTTCCGGCACCTTCCTCATCGGCGGCGGCCTTTGGCTGGCGCTGTCGCGGCGCTGAGGCGAATTGCCTTCGCGGGCCGGCCGCGATAGAAGCGTGCCCATGACCATGCGCACCGCCTTCTATGCCGGCTCCTTCGACCCGCTGACCAACGGCCATCTGGACGTGCTGAAGGGCGCGCTCACCGTGGCCGACAGGGTGGTGATCGGCATCGGCATCCACCCCGGCAAGGCGCCGCTTTTCACCTATGACGAGCGGGTGGCACTGATCGAGCGCTGGGCGGCGGCGGATCTCGGACAGGACGCCGGGCGCATCAAGGTCGTCGCTTTCGACACCCTGCTGGTGGATGCCGCGCGTGCTCACGGCGCCTCGATCATGATTCGTGGCCTGCGCGACGGCACCGACCTCGACTACGAAATGCAGATGGCGGGCATGAACGAGACCATGGCACCCGAGCTCCAGACCGTGTTTCTGCCAGCCAGCCCTTCGGTACGCACCATTACGGCCACACTCGTGCGCCAGATTGCCTCCATGGGCGGCGATGTGCGGCCTTTCGTTCCCGCCCCCGTGGCGGAAGCGCTGAAGGCCAAGTTCGCCGCCTGACCGCAAGCCATTCCCGGAGAGACCATCCCATGCGCATTTCCTCATTCGCCGCGCCGCTGCTTCTCGCCGCGGGCCTCACCCTTGCCGCTGCCACGGGCCACGCGGCGGAGCCGGAGAACACGCTCGTCATCGAGCTGGAAAGCGGGCCGGTCGAGATCGCGCTGCGGCCCGACCTGGCGCCGCAACACGTCGAGCGCATCAAGACGCTGGCGCGTCAGGGCGCCTATGACAATGTGGCTTTCCACCGTGTCATCGACGGTTTCATGGCGCAGACGGGCGACGTGCAGTTCGGCGACATGGAAGACGGTTTCGACCCGCGCCTTGCCGGCACCGGCGGCTCGGACCTGCCGGACCTTCCGGCCGAGTTTTCCGACGCGCCCTTCGAGCGGGGCACGGTGGGCATGGCCCGCGCGCAGGATCCCAACTCGGCCAACTCCCAGTTCTTCATCATGTTCGCCCCCGCGCCGCATCTGAACGGCAGCTACACCGTGGTGGGCACGGTGGAAAGCGGCATGGAGCATGTCGACAGGATCAAGAAGGGAAGTGCGGCCATGAATGGCGCGGTGCAGGACCCCGACCGCATGCTGCGCGCCTATATCGCCAGCGACGAATAGAAGGAAACTTTGCAGATGGCCGAGATCAAGGACCCGGAAAACACCATCCTGATGGAAACCACCAAGGGCAGGGTGGTCATTCAGCTCTTTCCCGATGTGGCGCCGGCCCACGTGCAGCGCATCAAGGAGCTGTCGCGCGAGGGATTTTACGACGGCGTGGTCTTCCATCGCGTCATCGACGGCTTCATGGCACAGACGGGCGACCCGACGGGCACCGGCACCGGCGGCTCGGACAAGCCGGACCTGAAGGCCGAGTTCTCCAACGTGGCGCATGAGCGCGGCACCTGCTCGATGGCGCGCACCCAGAACCCCAACTCGGCCAACTCGCAGTTCTTCATCTGCTTCGACCGGGCACCCTGGCTCGACCGGCAATATTCCGTGTGGGGCCAGGTGATCGATGGCATGGAGAATGTCGACAAGATCAAGCGTGGCGAGCCTGTGCGCGAGCCGGATTCGATCGTCTCGATGAAGGTGGCCGCGGACGTGGCCTAGGCGCCGACCGGCGGGCCGGCAGGAGGCCCGCCCGAGCGCCCGTTCCCCCGTCTTCTGTTCACCTTCGCCATCGTTCCATGCGCGTCGATCTTTTCGATTTCGATCTGCCGGAAGACCGCATTGCGCTGCGGCCTGCGAGCCCGCGCGATGCCGCGCGCCTGCTGGTGGTGCGGCCGGGCGATGCGCCTAAGGACCGCATCGTGCGCGACCTGCCACAGCTTCTCAGGCCCGGCGATGCGCTGGTCTTCAACGACACCAAGGTCATTCCCGCCCGCCTTTCCGGTGTCCGCCGGCGCGGCGAGGCGACGGCGCACATCGAGGCGACGCTGCACATGCGGGCAGGCCCCGACCGCTGGAAAGCCTTCCTGAAGCCGGCCAAGCGGGTGGCCGTCGGCGAACGCATCCAGTTCGGCCACGGGGAGACGAGCTGCCTTCTGGGCACCCTCGACGCCACGGTGGCGGAGAAGGGAGACGGCGGGGAGGCGTTGCTCGTCTTCGATCTGTCCGGCCCGGCACTGGACGAGGCGATTGCCGCCGCCGGCCATGTGCCGCTGCCGCCCTACATTGCCTCCAAGCGGACCGAGGATGAACGCGACAGGACGGACTACCAGACCGTCTATGCCCGCAAGGAGGGCGCGGTGGCAGCGCCCACGGCGGGACTGCACTTCACGCCCGAGCTTCTCGCCGCCCTCGATGAAGCAGGCATCGAACGGCACTTCGTGACCCTGCATGTGGGGGCAGGGACCTTTCTGCCGGTCAAGGCGGAGGACACGGAGGCGCACCGGATGCACGCCGAATGGGGTACGGTGGACGCGCAGACCGCCGACGCGCTGAACGCCGTGCGCCGCCGGGGCGGGCGCATCGTCTGTGTCGGCACCACCTCGCTGCGCCTGCTCGAAAGCGCGGCCGACGAGGCGGGGGTGCTTTCCGCCTGGTCGGGCGAGACGGACATCTTCATCACGCCCGGCTATCGCTTCCGGGCCGTCGACGTGCTGATGACCAACTTCCACCTGCCGCGCTCGACGCTCTTCATGCTGGTTTCCGCCTTCAGCGGGCTGGAGACGATGAAACGCGCCTATCGCCACGCCATCGACGGCGGCTATCGCTTCTATTCCTACGGCGATGCCAGCCTGCTCTTCAGGGAGGAGGGGTGAGCGAGACCTTCACATTCCGCATCCTTGCCACCGACGGCCAGGCACGGCGCGGGGAGATCGCCATGCCGCGCGGGCTGGTGCGCACGCCGGCCTTCATGCCTGTGGGTACGGGCGGCACCGTCAAGGCCATGTATATGGACCAGGTGCGCGCGCTGGGTTCCGACATCATTCTGGGCAACACCTATCACCTGATGCTGCGCCCCGGCGCCGAGCGCGTGGCGCGGCTGGGCGGGTTGCATGAATTTGCCCGATGGCCCCACCCGATCCTGACCGACTCCGGCGGCTTCCAGGTCATGTCGCTGGCCGCACTCAGGAAGATCCGCGAAGAGGGTGTGACCTTCCGCTCCCACATCGACGGGCAGGTCCATGAGATGTCGCCCGAACGCTCCATCGAGATCCAGGGCCTGCTCGACGCCGACATCCAGATGCAGCTCGACGAGTGCGTGCGCCTGCCAGCCCCGCGCCGTGAGGTGGAGCGCGCGATGGAGCTTTCGTTGCGTTGGGCCGAACGCTGCAAGGCCGCCTTCGGCCGGCAGCCGGGCAAGGCCATGTTCGGCATCGTGCAGGGCGGCGTCGATCTCGATCTGCGCGCCCGCTCCGCTGCCGCACTGTCGGCCATGGACCTGAAGGGCTATGCGGTGGGCGGGCTGGCCGTGGGCGAGCCGCAGGCGGTGATGCTGGAGGTTCTCGAGGCCACGTGCCCGGCACTGCCGGCCGACCGGCCGCGCTATCTGATGGGGGTGGGCACGCCCGACGACATTCTGCATTCGGTGGCGCGCGGCATCGACATGTTCGACTGCGTGATGCCGACCCGGGCCGGCCGCCACGGGCTGGCCTATACGAGGCGCGGCAAGGTGAACCTGAAGAACGCCCGCCACGCCGACGACCCGCGCCCGCTGGATGAGACAAGCGACTGTCCGGCGGCGCGCGACTACTCCCGTGCCTATCTGCACCACCTGGTGAAATCCGGCGAGGCGCTGGGCGCCATGCTTCTCACCTGGAACAACCTGGCCTACTACCAACGGCTGATGGCCGATATTCGCGCGGCCATAGAGGCGGGACGCTTCGAAGAACGCGCAGCCCAGATGCGTGAGGAATGGGCGCGGGGAGACCTGCCACCCGTTTAGCCCGCGTGGGCCTTTCGCTGTTTTCGTTTCTCCTGTAAAACGAAGAAAACGAAAACGGGGACGGGCCCATGCTTCTCTCGCCGCGCCATGAGGAAATCTTGCAGATCGCCAAGGAGCGCGGCCGCGTGACGGTCGACGACCTGGCCGCGCGCTTTCGTGTGACGCCGCAGACGATCCGCAAGGATCTCAATGACTTGTGCGAGCAGCGACTTTTGACGCGCATCCATGGCGGGGCGCTTCTGCCGTCGGGAATCGAGAACATGGAATATGAGGCCCGCCGGGAATTGCGGGCGGAGGAAAAGCGCGCCATCGGCCGCGCCGCCGCCGAGTTGATCCCCGACAAGGCCTCCCTCTTCATCAACATCGGCACCACCACCGAGGCGGTGAGCGACGCGCTTCTCGACCATCGCGAGCTGATGGTCATCACCAACAACATCAACGTCGCCAACAGGATGCGCGTCTATCCCGCCTTCGAGGTCATCATCGCCAGCGGCGTGGTGCGCGGCTCGGACGGCGGCATCGTCGGCGAGGCGGCGGTGGACTTCATCCGCCAGTTCAAGGTGGACTACGCCGTGATCGGTGTCTCGGCGATCGACGAGGAGGGGGCGCTTTTCGACTTCGACTTCCGCGAGGTGAAGGTGGCCCAGGCGATCATCGCCAATGCGCGCCACGTCATCCTTGTTTCCGATTCCTCCAAGTTCGAACGCACCGCGCCGGTGCGCATCGGCCACATCTCGCAGGTGGATACCTTCATCACCGACCGCTGCCCGAGCCCGGCATTCCGCGCCGTGTGCCGCGACGGCGGCGTGCGGCTGGTGGAAGCCTGCCCGTGACCTTCTGTCGGACGAGCATATTCGTTTGACATTCGGAATATTTTCGTTTTAGTTTCACTTTCGGGAGGAGCCACCAGCAAGGGAGGAGCGCGTGGACGACCGTCCGCTCCATGAATCGCCGGTCATGGACCTTTTCGTCATCGGCGGCGGTATCAATGGCTGCGGCATCGCGCGCGATGCTGCCGGCCGCGGCTATTCCGTGATGCTCGCGGAGATGAACGATCTCGCAAGCGGCACCTCCTCCGCCTCCACGAAGCTCATTCACGGCGGCCTGCGCTATCTGGAATATTACGAGTTCCGCCTGGTGCGCGAGGCGCTGATGGAGCGCGAGGTGCTGTGGAAGTGCGCGCCGCACATCATCTGGCCGATGCGCTTCGTGCTGCCGCTGCACAAGGGGCTGAGGCCGGCCTGGCTGATCCGCCTCGGCCTTTTCCTCTACGACCATATCGGCGGGCGCAAGCTGCTGCCGCCGACGCGCACCCTGGACATGCGCAGCGACCCCGCCGGCCGACCGCTCAAGCCCGTCTACCGCCGGGCCTTTGAATATTCCGACTGCTGGGTGAACGATGCGCGCCTGGTGGTGCTGAACGCCCTCGATGCCGCGGAACGGGGGGCGGTGATCCGCACCCGCACCAAGGTGGAGGGCGCGCGGGCCGATCGGGGCGTGTGGACGCTTTCCCTGCGCGACCTCGACACCGGCGCCGTCGAGACCGTGCGCGCGCGCATGGTGGTCAACGCCGCCGGCCCCTGGGTGGACGAGGTGATCTCCGGCGCGCTCGGTCGCAATGCCGCGCACAATGTGCGCCTCGTCAAGGGCAGCCACATCGTGGTACGCAAGAAGTTCGAGGATCCGCGGGCCTATTTCTTCCAGAACGCCGACGGGCGCATCATCTTCGCCATACCCTATGAGGAGGACTATACTCTCATCGGCACCACGGACCAGGACTTCGCGGGCGATCCGGGGGAAGCCCGGATCAGCGAGGAGGAGACCACCTATCTGTGCGCGGCGGCAAGCGAGTACTTTGCCGAGCCCGTGCGGCCCGAGGACCTGGTGTGGAGCTTTTCGGGCGTGCGCTCGCTTTTCGACGACGGCGCCTCGAAGGCGCAGGAGGCGACACGCGACTACGTTCTGAAGGCGGAGGAGACGGCAGGCGCTCCCGCGTTGCACGTATTCGGCGGCAAGATCACCACCTTCCGCCGGCTTGCCGAGGCGGCACTTGACGAAATCGCCAGGCATCTGGGCGCGCGGGGCGGGGCCTGGACGGCAAGCGCGCCGCTGCCCGGCGGCGGGTTCGACGTCGATGCGTTCGAGGAGACGCTGGCCGGGCTGAAGCGCGACTATCCATTTCTCGAAGATGTCCATGCGCGCCGCCTCACGCGCCTTTACGGGACACTGGCGCGCGCGTTCCTCGGCGAGGCGGCGAGCCTGTCCGATCTCGGCAGGCACTTCGGCGCCGATCTCTACGAGGCGGAGCTGCGCTATCTGGCCGAACGGGAATGGGCGCGCACGGGCGAGGACGTTCTGTGGCGACGCACCAAGCGCGGCCTGAAGCTGACAAGGGAGGAAACGGACGCTGTGGATGCCTTCATGCGTGAACTGAAACCGCAAACGCCTGCGGCGGCAAGCGCGAGTGAAGCGGCGGGGGGAGGAAAAGGTCGTGCTGGAGCTGCGTAACGTCTCCAAGGTCGTTTCCGGCGAAACGCACATCGCCGATGTCTCGCTGCGGCTCGAACCGGGAACGCTGAACGTGCTCCTCGGGCCGACGCTCGCCGGCAAGACCTCGCTCATGCGCCTGATGGCCGGGCTCGACCGGCCGACCTCGGGCAGCGTGCACATGGATGGCGAGGACGTGACCGGCGTGCCGGTGCAGAAACGCTCCGTGGCCATGGTCTATCAGCAGTTCATCAACTACCCGGCGATGAGCGTCTACGAGAACATCGCCTCGCCCCTGCGGGTGGCCGGGGTCGACCAGGCAACCATCGAGCGCAAGGTGCGCCAGGCGGCGGCGCTTCTGCACCTCGAGCCCCATCTGGAGCGCACGCCGCTGGAGCTTTCGGGTGGCCAGCAACAGCGCACCGCGCTCGCCCGCGCCATGGTGAAGGACGCCCGGCTTGTGCTTCTCGACGAGCCGCTGGCCAATCTGGACTACAAGTTGCGCGAGGAGTTGCGCGCCGAGCTGCCGCGCATCTTCGCCGAATCCGGCGCCATCTTCGTTTACGCCACGACAGAGCCCAGCGAGGCGCTGCTGCTCGGCGGCAATACGGCGACGCTGAGCGAAGGGCGTGTGACGCAGTTCGGCCCCACTGTGGAGGTGTTCCGGGATCCGGTCGATCTGCTGACGGCGCGGACCTTCTCCGATCCGCCGCTCAACACGATTGTCGTGCAAAAGCAAGGCAAGCACTTTATGCTGAAAGGTTCGGACGGCCTGCCTGTGCCGGCGCAGCTCGCGGCACTTGCAGATGGGCGCTACACGCTGGGCTTCCGGCCGCACCATCTCTCGCTCGAACCGGCCACCGACCACGCGGTGCCGATCGAGGCGCGCGTGACGGTGACGGAGATCACAGGCTCGGAAAGCTTTGTCCATCTGGACTATGCCGGCAATGCGTGGGTGATGCTGGAGGAGGGCGTTCACCGCATCGGCGTCGACGAGACGTTGCGCGTCTTCATCGACACGCGCCACCTGCTGGTCTTCGACGAGACGGGCCGCAGTGTTGCCGCCGGACATGCGCAAGCGGCCTGAGGGAGGAATCCATGGCACGCATCAAGCTGAAGGACATTCGCCACGCCTACACGGCCAACCCGGCCAGCGACGCCGACTATGCGCTGAAGCGGGTCGACCATGTTTTCGAGGATGGCGGCGCCTATGCGCTGCTCGGCCCCTCGGGCTGCGGCAAGACCACGCTTCTCAACATCATCTCGGGGCTTCTGCGTCCCAGCGAGGGCGCAATCCTCTTCGACAGCCAGGACGTGACCGACCTGGCGACCGAGGAACGCAACATCGCCCAGGTGTTTCAGTTTCCCGTCGTCTACGACACGATGACGGTCTACGACAATCTGGCCTTTCCGCTGCGCAATCGCGGCGTTCCCGAGGACGAGGTGGCACGGCGCGTGCGCGAGGTGATCGCCATGCTGGGGCTGGAAGGCCAGGCCCGCCGGCGCGCCAGGGGCCTGACCAGCGACGAGAAGCAGAAGATCTCGCTCGGCCGCGGCCTTGTGCGCGCCGATGTCAACGCCATCCTTTTCGACGAGCCGCTGACCGTCATCGACCCGCATCTGAAATGGCAGCTGCGCACCCAGCTCAAGGAGCTTCATCACCGCTTCGGCCACACCATGGTCTACGTCACGCATGACCAGACCGAGGCGCTGACCTTCGCCGACACGGTGGTGGTCATGTATGAGGGCGAGGTCGTGCAGTTCGGCACGCCCGAGGAGCTGTTCGAGCGGCCAAGCCACACCTTCGTCGGCTATTTCATCGGCTCGCCGGGAATGAACCTGCTGCCGGCGAGGGTGGAAGGGCGCACGGCGCATCTGGGCAGCCAGACGATCGAGCTGCCCGGCGCGCCCGGTGCGCTGGGGGCGAAGCGCCTGGAGCTCGGGATAAGGCCGGAGTTCGTGCGGCTCGGCCGGGAGGGCATGCCCGTTTCCATCCGCAAGGTGGAGGACATCGGGCGCAAGAAGATCGTGCACGTTGAGCTTGAGGGCGAGAACATCGCTGCGGTGATCGACGAGGACCTGGAGGTGCCGGCAGAGCCCCGCGTCTCCTTCGATCCGGCGCATCTCAGCCTCTATGCCGATTCCTGGCGCGTGGAGATGGAGGCACGCCCATGACGAAGACCTGGAACAACAAGGCGTGGTTCATGGTGCTGCCGGTGCTGCTGCTGGTGGCCTTCAACGCCGTGATCCCGTTGATGACGGTGGTGAACTATTCCGTTCAGGAAACCTTCGGCAACAACCTCTTCTTCTTCGAGGGCGTGCGCTGGTATGAAGAGGTGCTGGCCTCCAGCCGTTTTCACGCGGCGCTTGGCCGCCAGTTCCTCTTCACATTCATCATCCTCGCCATCGAGATTCCGCTTGGTGTCGCCGTTGCGCTGGCCATGCCGCGCTCGGGCCCCTGGGTCTCCGTGTGCCTCGTCTTCATGGCTTTGCCGCTGCTTGTGCCATGGAATGTGGTGGGCGCGATGTGGAACATCTTCGCGCTTCCCGACATCGGGCTGTTGGGGCGCTCCATCAACGCGCTGGGCATCGACTACAACTTCACCCAGCAGCCGCTGTCGGCATGGTTCACCGTGGTGCTGATGGATGTCTGGCACTGGACCTCGCTGGTCGTGCTGCTCGCCTATGCGGGCCTGCGCTCGATCCCGGATGCCTATTACCAGGCGGCGAAGATCGACGGTGCGTCGCGCCTGGCCGTGTTCCGCTACATCCAGCTGCCCAAGATGAGCCGCGTGCTGACCATTGCCGTGCTGCTGCGCTTCATCGACTCCTTCATGATCTACACGGAGCCGTTTGTTTTGACGGGCGGCGGGCCTGGCAACGCGACGACGTTCCTGTCGATCGACCTCGTCAAGGCAGCTCTCGGCGAGTTCAATCTCGGCATCGCGGCGGCCATGAGCATCATCTACTTCCTGATGACGCTGCTCGTGTGCTGGGTGTTCTACACCGCCATGACGAACTACTACGATGGGGAGCGCTGAGATGGCTCAGGTGAAACAGGACGCCGCACGCAACCGCGGCATTCTTCTGCGGGACAGCGGCCCCGCGCAGGCTGCCGCCGGCGCCTCCGACCGCGCCGCCGGCACCCGGGCGCGCCGCCGGCGCGGCCGGGAAGGCGGCGGCTTCTGGTGGATCGTGCCGACGCTTTACATCGTCTTTCTGATGCTGCCGATCTACTGGCTCATCAACATGTCGTTCAAGACGACCAACGAGATCCTCGGCGGCTTCAGCCTGTGGCCGCAGAACTTCACCATTGAAAGCTATGTCGAGATCTTCACCAACCCGGTCTGGTACAACGGCTATGTGAGCTCCATCACCTATGTGCTGATCAACACCGTGATTTCCGTCACCGTGGCCCTGCCGGCGGCCTATGCGTTCTCGCGCTACCGCTTCCTGGGCGACAAGCACCTGTTCTTCTGGCTGCTGACGAACCGCATGGCGCCGCCCGCGATCTTCGCTCTGCCGTTCTACCAGCTCTATTCGGCCATCGGCCTGTTCGACACGCCCTGGGCGGTGGCGCTGGCGCACTGCCTCTTCAACATACCGCTCGCCGTGTGGATCCTTGAGGGTTTCATGTCCGGCGTGCCGAAAGAGATCGACGAGACGGCCTATATCGACGGCTATTCCTGGCCACGCTTCTTCGTGAAGATCTTCATGCCGTTGATTGCCTCCGGCATCGGTGTGACGGCGTTCTTCTGCTTCATGTTTTCCTGGGTGGAGCTGCTGCTGGCCAAGACGCTGACGGCGGTGGACGCCAAGCCGATCGCCGCCGTCATGACGCGCACGGCCAGCACCTCGGGATATGAGCTCGGCCTGCTTGCCGCGGCCGGCGTGCTGACGATCGTGCCTGGCGCGGTCGTGATCTGGTTCGTGCGCAACTACATCGCCAAGGGCTTTGCCCTCGGGCGCGTCTGAGCGGAGGAGAAAAGGATGGACCTTACCTGGATGGCATGGACCTGGCAGACGGCGACCTTCTTCGCCGTCATCGCCTTCCTGCTCCTGGGCATGATGCTGTGGGAGTATGTCGCGCCCGGCGGCGGGGCGCGCGTCGGCATCCTGCGCTTCGAGACGACGCGCGGCGACCGGCTTTTCATCTCGCTTCTGATGAGCGCCTACATCCACCTGGGATGGCTGGCGTTTTCCGACGCGTCGCTGTGGGGCGCGACCATCGCCTCGCTCGCCTTCGCGGCCGCCGTCTTCCGCTGGGTTTGAAGGACGGCGGCCATGAATCGCCTGCGGCATGTGGATCGACCGGCATCGAACCGGGCCATGCGCCGCTGGCGCTGCGGCGAATGCCGAGCCTCCCAAGCGGGGGCGGCATCCGCCACACACGGGACCTCCCGTGTGACATTTGCAACCTGTTGGGAGGAATGAGAATGAGATCACAATTGATGGCATCGGTTGCCGCTCTCGGCCTGCTCGGCTTTGCCGGCCAGGCCTGGGCGGACATGGCTGCCGCGGAACGCTGGATCGACGAAGAGTTCCAGCCCTCCGTGCTCAGTCGCGAAGAACAGCTGGCCGAGATGGAGTGGTTCATCAAGGCCGCCGAGCCGTTCCAGGGCATGGAGATCAACGTGCTGTCGGAGACGATCCCGACACACACCTACGAATCCGAGGTTCTTGCCAAGGCGTTCGAGGAGATCACCGGCATCAAGGTGAACCACCAGCTTCTCGGCGAGGGCGAGGTGGTGCAGGCCGTGCAGACGCAGATGCAGACCAACCGCAACCTCTACGACGCCTATGTGAACGATTCCGACCTGATCGGAACGCATTCGCGCCTGCAGAGCGCGGTGAACCTGACCGACTGGATGGAAGGCGAGGGCGCCGACGTCACCAATCCGGGTCTCGACCTCGAAGACTTCATCGGCATCTCGTTCACCACCGGGCCGGACGGCAAGATCTGGCAGCTTCCCGACCAGCAGTTCGCCAATCTCTACTGGTTCCGCAAGGACTGGTTCGACCGGCCGGAGCTGCAGGAGCAGTTCAAGGAGATCTATGGCTACGATCTCGGCGTGCCGGTCAACTGGTCGGCCTATGAGGACATCGCCGAGTTCTTCACCGAGCATGTGAAGGAGATCGACGGCGTGCGCGTCTACGGCCACATGGACTACGGCAAGCGGGCGCCGGATCTCGGCTGGCGCATGACCGACGCCTGGCTGTCCATGGCGGGCGCGGGCGACAAGGGCCTGCCGAATGGCCGTCCGGTGGACGAGTGGGGCATCCGCATGGAAGAGGGCACCTGCAACCCGGTCGGCGCTTCGGTGGAGCGCGGCGGTGCTGCCAACGGCCCGGCGGCGGTCTACGCCATCGCCAAGTGGGACGAATGGCTGCGCAAATACGCACCTCCGGGGGCTGCCAGCCTAGACTTCTACCAGTCGCTGCCGGCGTTGAGCCAGGGCAACGTCGCCCAGCAGATCTTCTGGTACACCGCCTTCACCGCCGACATGGTGAAGCCCAAGAGCGAGGGCAACAACACGGTCGACGACGAAGGCATGCCCCTGTGGCGCATGGCGCCGTCTCCGCACGGGCCCTATTGGGAAGAGGGCATGAAGATCGGCTATCAGGACGCCGGTTCCTGGACACTCTTCCAGTCCACGCCCGTCGAGCGGCGCAAGGCGGCCTGGCTCTATGCCCAGTTCGTCACCTCCAAGACCGTGGACACCAAGAAGAGCCATGTGGGCCTCACCTTCATCCGGGATTCGACGGTCAACCACGAATCCTTCACCGAGCGCTCGCCGAAGCTCGGCGGCCTGGTCGAGTTCTATCGCTCGCCCGACCGCGTGATGTGGACGCCGACGGGCGTCAACGTGCCGGACTATCCGAAGCTCGCGCAGATCTGGTGGCAGCAGATCGGTGATGTGAACTCCGGCGCCTTCACCCCGCAGGAGGCGATGGACCGCCTGGCCTTGGAGATGGACCAGACCATGGCCCGCATGCAGGCCGCCGACGAGCAGGCAAATGTCTATGGTGGCTGCGGCCCGCGCCTGAACGAGCCGCGCGATGCGGAATACTGGCTGTCCCAGCCCGGCTCGCCCAAGCCGAAGCTTGAGAACGAGAAACCCCAGGGCGAGACCATCGCCTATGAGGAGATCATCAAGCGCTGGCAGTAGGCACTGGCCAAGGCCATAATCCTGCAACCATCGACGGAGGCGGCCCAGGCCGCCTCCGTCTCGTCAAATGCACAGCTTGGAGGACGGCATGAGCGGCTTTGTCTTGGCCATCGACCAGGGGACGACCTCGAGCCGGGCCATCGTCTTCGATGCAAACATGCAGGCGGTGGGCATCGGGCAGCAGGAATTTCCCCAGCACTACCCCGCGTCGGGCTGGGTGGAGCATGACCCCGAGGACATCTGGTCGAGCGTCGTGGCGACGGTCAAGGCGGCACTTGCCGATGCGGGGCTGGAAGCCCGTGACATTACCGCCATCGGCATCACCAACCAGCGCGAGACCGTTGTCATGTGGGATCGCGAGACGGGCAGGGCGGTACACAATGCCATCGTCTGGCAGGACCGGCGCACCGCACCCCTGTGCGAAAGGCTCAAGCGCGACGGGCTTGAGGAGGTTTTCACACGCAAGACCGGCCTGCTTCTCGACCCCTATTTTTCCGGTACCAAGCTTGCCTGGCTGCTCGACAATGTGGAGGGCGTGCGCGAGCGCGCCGAAGCGGGCAAGCTTCTGGCCGGCACCATCGACACCTTTCTCATCTGGCGGCTGACGGGCGGGCGCGCCCACGTGAGCGATGCCACCAATGCCTCGCGCACGCTTCTTTTCAACATCGAGACCAATGCCTGGGACGATGAGCTGCTGTCGATCCTCGGCGTGCCGCGCAGCCTGCTGGCCGAGGTGAAGGATACGGCCGACGACTTCGGCGTCACCGATGCCGGTCTCTTCGGCGCCGAGATTCCCATTCTCGGGGTCGCCGGCGACCAGCAGGCGGCAACCGTGGGCCAGGCATGTTTTACGCCGGGCATGCTGAAATCGACCTACGGGACGGGCTGCTTTGCGGTGTTGAACACGGGCGAGACGCTGGTGCGCTCGAAGAACCGCCTGCTCACCACCATCGCCTATCGCCTCGACGGCAGGACGACCTACGCGCTGGAGGGTTCCATCTTCATCGCTGGCGCGGCCGTGCAATGGCTGCGCGACGGGCTGCAGATCATCGGCAAGGCGTCCGATTCCGGGGTCTTGGCCGAAAAGGCCGATCCCGCTCAGGACATCTATCTGGTGCCTGCGTTCGTGGGGCTCGGCGCACCCTACTGGGACACCGAGGCGCGCGGCGCCATCTTCGGCCTGACACGCAACACGGGGCCGGCGGAATTTGCCCGCGCGACGCTCGAATCCGTGGCCTTTCAGACACGCGATCTGCTGGAGGCCATGCGCGGGGACTGGCCGGAGGGTGGCGAGGCAAAGGTGCTGCGCGTGGATGGCGGCATGGTGGCCAGCGACTGGACGATGCAGTGCCTGGCCGACATCCTGAACGCGCCCGTGGACCGGCCGACCGTTCTGGAGACCACGGCCCTGGGCGCTGCCTGGCTTGCCGGGGCACGCGCGGGCGTTTGGCCCGATGCGGAGAAATTCGCCGCAAGCTGGGCGCTGGATCGCCAGTTCACGCCCAGGATGAGCGAGCAGGAGCGGGCGCGCAAGCTGAAGGGCTGGCGCAACGCCGTGCGCCGCACGCTGACCTCCACGCTCAGGGATTGATGAGGCCGCCCAGCACGGCCCTGGCCACGGCCTGGGAAAGCGTGCGGCAGCCAAGCTTTCGCCTGGCGGTGCGCAGATAGCTGCGCACCGTGAACTCGGACAGGCCGAGGATGACGGCAATCGCCTTGGCGTCCTTGCCGCGCGCTGTCCAAAGGAGGCATTCCACCTCGCGCGGGGCAAGGGCCGGCGCCTCGGCTGCTGCGGCGAATTCGCCGACCGCCTTTTCATGGATGAGACGCGCGATCTTCTCCAGCCCGGCGGCGCTGATGGCGAGGAACTCCGCCCAGGTTTCCATCGCCATGCTGGTGTTCAGCGAAAGGATGGAGCGGCGGCAGGCGCGGTCCATCAGCGGGATGCAATAGCCCTTGTCGCCCACGCCATGGGCCAGCGCGTCGGCCATGAACGCGCCCTCCGGCCCCGTCCATTCCTGCCCGCTCCAGACGAACGGCTCGGTGGCCTCGAAGCCCATGCGCACCACCGGATCGACACGCAGATAGTCGCGCAGCACGTAGCGCGCGATCCATTGCGGCGGATAGGTGGTGCGCAGAAAGGGAACGCCGAGGGGGCGCAGGGAGATGGCCGCGAGATAGGTAACGTGGTCGAAGCCCAGATGGTCGCGAAAACGGGTGATCGCGTCGTCGACGGTTTCGGCCTCGATCACGGCGCGCCGCGCCGTTGCCAGCAAGGACCGAAATGCACCCCTTCCCACACCATGCATGCGCCTCTCCCGCCTGATTGTCCCGAATCGAGAATGCGCGGCAGCCGCGGCGATTGCAAGCTGTTGTTGCGCAAAGAAAAAACCCGGCAGCGCCTGGGCGCCGCCGGGGTCTTGCGGGCGTGAACCGGGGGTCCGCCTTCGGGTGGCCGCTCCTAGCGCAGCCGCCCGCTGGCGTGGGCCAGCATGGTGTAGACCTTGCCGGTATCGGAGGTGAGGTAGGTCTGGGTCATGATGTTGTCGCGGTCGGAGCGCGAAACATCGGCCAGAAGTCTCTCGAAATCGCGGCAATACTGGTCGACCGCTCGGCGGAACTCGGCATCCGCGCGGTACTTGCGCTGGATCTCGTCGAAGGTCTGCTGCCCCTTGAGCGTGTAGAGCCGGCGCGTGAACACGTTGCGCTCGCCACGACGGTAGCGGTCCCACAGCTCGATGGATGCTTCGTGGTCGATGGCGCGGGCAATGTCCACCGACAGCGAGTTCAGCGATTCCACCACGTGGAGGGGAGAGCGGCCATCGCCGCCGGCCGGCTCCTGCTCATCCTGGCCTTCGTCTTCCGCCCGCGAGGCGCTGCGCAGAAGGTCGCGGATCCAGCCCCCGCCGCTCGTCGCGGTCTCCCGCCGAGGCGCGGACGGGCGGGCAGGCGCAGGCTCCGCCGGGGCGGCCACGACGCGTGGCCGCTCGGCCACAGGGGTGACGGCGGGCGCCGGACGCGGTGCCTCGGGCGCTGTCTCGACGGGGGAGCCCACATCGTGAAGACGACCGGATTTCGCAACGATTTCCGATAGTTCCTTCAGTGCGTTCACCTGCTCCGCGATGGCGGTGCGCATGGCCGAGGTGGATGCCTTGGCCTCCTTCGGAAGCTCCACGATGCCGCGCTCCATGTCGGCGCGCGTCTGCTCCAGCTCCGCACGGATCGCCGCGGCGGTGCGGCGGATGTCTTCCGTCGCCCCGGCAAAGCGCTGGGTGGCCGTCTCCACCACCTGGTTGATGGCGTTGCGGATCGTCTCGGCGGATTTGTGCGTGCGTCCCTCGGCCGTCTCGAACATGCTATCGAGCAGCCCCTCGAAGGACTTCATGGTGCTCTCGATCTGCCGCGACTTCTCCACCAGTCCACCGGCCAGCGCCTCCAGCGCCTTCTGCCGTTCCTCGAGCGATGCGCCGAGGCCGGTCTGCGCCTTCTCCAGCAATTGCGAGGCGCTCTCCAGCACGCGGCTGTGGTCCTCGAAGCGGCTGGCGATGTTGGAGATCTCGCGCAGCGTACGCTCGGAGAAATCCGCAAGACGCCCGGAATTGGCGTTGATGAGGCTTGCCGAATTGGCAAACGTCTCCGCCGCCTTCTCCGCGTTCGCGGCGAATTCGCGCGTCGTGCCGGTCAGCTTCTCATCCACCTGCGACAGGTTCTGCGCCGCTGCCTCGACAAGCCGGCTCAGCCGGTCGCCGGAAGCGCTGAGGCTCTGCAGAAGTTCCTCGACATTGCCCGTCAGGCTGCTGCGGGCGCGCTCCATGGCCTCCAGCGCCTCGCTGGTGCGGCTGGCAAGGGCGTGCACGAGAGCAGCGTTCTCCTGCCTCAAGCGCTCCGAGGTGCGCTCGGCAATCGCTTCGATTTCCCTCTGCAGCTCGCCGCCGCTGGCCTCGAACCGCTCGATGAGCGGCCTGGCCGTTTCGTCCAGAATGCGGCTGATCTCGGCGCTGCGGCCTGCCAGCATGGCGTTGAACTCGCGCGTGCGCTCCTCGAGCGTGCGTGCGGCCTCGCCGGTGCGCTTGGAGATGTGCTCGTTCACCTGGGCGAAGGTCTGGCCGATCGTATCGGCGGTTGAAACCAGGTCGGCCTGGGTGCGCGCAAGCTGCTGGCTGACGAGGTTTGCCGCCTGCTCGGCACTCTGCTTGAGGCGCTCCTCGGCATCGCCGATGCCCTCCTGCAGCACCATGCGCGTGTGGCCGACGCTTTCGCCGATGCGCTTTTCCACGTCGAGCATACCGCTGGCAACGGTGGCGGCAGCCGAGCCGGCCGTGGACTTCAGCCGGTTCTCGATCTCGCCGAGACGCTCGGCAATGGCCTCGGCGCGCGCTTCCAGCTCGCTCGACGTCTGGCTCGTGCGTGCCAGAATGCGGTTGTCGGCGTCCTCGAAGACCTGAACCAGCGCCTCGGCGCGGCTCGACAGAAGCTCCGCCGACTGCCTGGTGCGTTCGGCGATGCGGCTGTCCATCCCGGCGATGCGCTCGTCGACATCGCCCAGCACCTTGGCCGACTCCTCGCTGAGCGTCGAGGTCGCCTCGATGACCTTCTCGCGCAGCGAACCGGCGAGCACGCTGGCGCTTCTCTCCAGCGTCTGGCGGACATTGCCGATGCCCACCTCCAGCGCCTTCTGCATGGTGGTGGTGCGCTCGTCGATGACGCCGACCTGCGCGGAGAAGGCGGCGTTGATGCTTTCGATGTCGGCGCGGATGGCCGCCGTGAGCTCCTCGCGGCGTTCGCCGATCTTGGCGATGTCGGCTTCCAGTGCCGCGGCAAAGCTGCCGTGGGTCTCCTCGATCTTCCTCAGGTCGGCCTCCAGCAGCGCCTTCATGCGATCTTCGCTTTCGCTGAAGGCCGCGATCTGGCGGTCGACAGTCTCGTCCATGCGCGCCTTGACCGCTTCCAGACGGCTGAAGCTCTCGTCGAGGCGGGTGTTGAGCCGCGCCTGGCCTTCCTCCACCCGGCGGGCGAACTCCTCGCCCTTGCCTTCCAGCATGACGGAGGTGGAGGCCACGAGATCGGACAGGTCGTTGTCGATGGCGCTCTTGCCCGCCTCGATGACCGAGGAAACTTCCCGGCGGCCACGCGCGAAGGTGTCGGCGATTTCGCGGGTGCGCTCGACCAGATGCTCGTTGATGGCCCGGGCGCGCGCCTCCAACGCCGCGTCGAGCTTCTGCATGCCGCTGTCCAGCGCCTCGGCGCGGGTGGAGAACTCGGCAATCAGTGCGCGACCGCGCTCGGAAAGCGTGCCTTCGAGCTGGCTCAGACGCGTGTCGAAGGCGTCATTGACGGTGTCGGACGCCTGCTCCAGCGCCGACAGCAGGCCGGACACGCGCTGCCTGAACATGCTGTCCAATGTTCCGCTGCGCTCGTCGAGCAGGCTTACCAGATGGTCGCCGGAGGTGGCGATGCGGCGCGCCAGATCCTCGGCGCGCTGATCAAGCGCCTCGCCGACCGTGCGGCTGGACGCATCCATGCGCGCAATCAGGCTCTCGGCCGAATTGCCGAGCGATTCGATACGCTTGTCGAGCAGACCGGAGAGATTGCCGGCAGACACCGTGATGCGCCGTGCCAGCTCGTCTGCCCGCTGGTCGAGGGCCTGGGTAAGCGTCTGGCTCGACTCGTCGATGCGCTGGACGAAGCCCTCCGTGGACTGGCCAAGCGATTCGATGCGGCTGTCCAGCAGCGTGGAAAGGTTGCCCGTCGAGGCCGCGATGCGTTGGGAGACGGTGTGCGCGCGCTCGTCGATGGTGCGGCTGATCGCTTCGCTCGAGGTCTCCATGCGGCGGATGAACTCCTCCGCCGAGGTGCCCAGCGTCTCGATGCGACTGTCGAGCAGGGAGGAGAGGTTGTCGCCCGATTGCGCGATGCGCTGGGCAAGCGTCTCCGAACGCTCGTCGAGCGCGTGGGTGACGGACCGGCTGGACGCATCCATGCGGCGGATGAACTCCTCCGCCGAGGTGCCCAGCGCCTCGATGCGGCTGTCGAGCAGGGAGGAGAGGTTGTCGCCCGATTGCGCGATGCGCTGGGCGAGCGTCTCCGAACGCTCGTCGAGCGCGTGGGTGACGGACCGGCTGGACGCATCCATGCGGCGGATGAACTCCTCCGC
>NZ_JAODNW010000080.1 GCF_025398255.1 Chelativorans intermedius
GATAGAATTCGGCTTTCTCGCCGCGAACGCGTGCCCGGGCGGCACGACGCTGCGCCTCATAGCAAGCGTTGGCCTCATGTTCCCGCGGGTATACCGATGAAAACCACGGCCAAGTCTTGCCGCGACCTGGGGTTGTCCCGGGTAGGGGTGAAATGACACCCTCTAGGTGTTCTGCCGCTATCGTTGAATGGGCTACTCAACCGATGGTCCCAGCTACGCCGACAGCAACGTAGGGCAGCGACACTTGCCGTCATGCGGCGAGCGCATCGAGGATCGGGCATTCCGGCACGTCTTCGCCCGAGCATTGCGCTATGGTCCGGGCCAAGAGCCGCTCGATGCGCCGGAGGTCGGAGATCTTGGCCCTGATTTCCGCCAGATGCGGTTTTGTCCGTTCCTGGATCTCGGCGCAGGTCTGGCACTTACGATCGACGAGGTCCAGCAAGCCGCGAATCTCATTAATGCCAAAGCCCAGTTCGCGGCTGCGCAGGACAAAGCGCAGGCGTCGCACGTGGGTCTCGTCATACAGGCGATATCCCTTGGAGGTGCGCGGCGGCTCCGGCATCAGGCCAATATTTTCATAGTAGCGGATTGTCTCGATGTTACAGCCGGTGCGATTGGAGAGCTGGCTACGCTGCAGCCCCTTCACCGGAACGTGTTCTGTCATGGCGCAATTTCCCTCTTGAGCCTGTAGTTGCTACAGGAGTTATGTACCATGGGACCCAAGAATTGTCGTGAGGGTTTTGGATGATGAATGATGTACGTGAAGCGATTCAAAATCGAAGATGGTCGTTGATGAAAGAATTCGGCGGCAACTCTCGGGAGGTTGCCAGTGATCGGGTTCGGAGTGAGGGCGGATTCGCAACGCTAAGCGTCATCGGCGCGTTCTTGGCATCGGCCTGTTGCGTGGTCCCCCTGCTCTTGGTGATGCTCGGCATCTCCGGCGCATGGATCGGAAACCTGACGATGCTCGAACCCTATAAGCCCTATATCGTGGCCGCGACGCTCGTGCCGCTGGGGCTTGGCTTATGGCAAGTCTATTTCAAGCCCAAGACCGTTTGCGAACCGGGTTCCTACTGCGCCCGTCCGCGCTCCGCCATCATCACCAAGACCGCGCTCTGGATCGCGACGGTCATCATCGTGCTCGCCATCACGATCGGCTGGTGGGCACCGCTGTTCTATTAGAATAGGAGACAACACGTGAAACACTTGCCGAAAGCTATCTTCGCCGCACTTGCTCTCGGGACAAGCACGATGATTGCGTTGTCGTTCGTCAGCTCCGCTTCCGCCCAGTCGCCGTCAGAAGCAGTTGCCGTGGCAGAAAAGACGCAGACGTTTGCCATCGAGAACATGTCGTGCGCGTCGTGTCCGATCACGGTACGCTTGGCCATGGAAGGTGTTGCGGGAGTGAAATCGGTCAAGGTAGATTTCGAGGCCAAG
>NZ_JAODNW010000081.1 GCF_025398255.1 Chelativorans intermedius
GAGATATGGGCGAAAGTTGGTGACGCTTGATCAGGCGGCGACTTGAAGTTGGCGGAGGCCGTCGCGGAACTCAACCCCCTGGATGATCTCCGGCAGACGGTTCTGGCCATCGAGTTTGCGCCATTTCCCCTGCGCTGACATCATCAGCTTGAAGGCCATGGCCAGCCCGGTCCTGCGACTGAGGCAACCTTTGGTGCGCTTGGTGCGGTGCCGAACGGTCGCGAAGGTGCTTTCAATTGGGTTCGATGTCCGGATGTGTTTCCAGTGCTCGGCCGGGTAGTCGTAAAAGGTCAGAAGCGCCTCGCGATCCTTGACCAGCTTGGCAACGGCCTTGTCGTATTTGACGCCGTAGGTTTCGACGAAGAAATCGAAAGCAGCGCCGGCCCCGGCCTTGGTTTCCGCCTGCCAGATGTCATGGAGATGACCCTTGGCCTTGTCCTGCAGCGACTTTGGCAGCGCGTTGAGCACGTTCATTGTCTTGTGGACCCAACAGCGCTGTTCGCGCGTGGTAGCAAAGACCTCGCGCAGGGCGGTCCAGAACCCGAGCGCGCCGTCGCCGATGGCCAGCTTGGGATCCTGCTTCAGGCCCCGGCGCCGCAGATCGAGCAAAAGCTCACGCCAGCTCTCAGCGCTTTCGCGGAAGCCGTCGATCATCGCCAGAAGCTCCTTGTGGCCATATTCATCGGCCCCGACGATCACCAGAACGCATTGCCTTTCCTCAGCCATGCGCGGTTTGAAATACACCCCGTCAGCCCAGATGTAGAGAAAGCGCCGATGGCTCAGGTCGCGCCTTTGCCAGGCCTCATAGTCGTTCCACCAATCCGCCTTCAGCCGCGTGATTGTCTTGGCGGAAAGCCCATGGGCGTTTGGGCCGAGAAGCGCTGCCAAGGCTTCGCTGAAATCACCCGTGCTGACGCCCTTGAGATAAAGCCAGGGCAGCAGCTCCTCCACTGATTTCGCCTTGCGCAGGTATCGCGGCAGGATGCTGGGCGTGAAGGTGATCTTGTCCTCACCAGGCTTGCGATCTCGCACCCGTGGCACTTTCACCGGCACCGGACCGATCCCGGTCATCACCTTTCGTTCCGGCAGATGGCCATGGCGCACCAGGCGCGCACGCCCATCCTCAAGCTTTTCCTTGGAAAAGGCGGCCATGAGCGTGGCCAGCTCGGCGTGGATCGCCTGTTCAATCAACTTGCGCGCGCCATTGCGGAGAACGTCGGTGAATGCATCGGCGCTAAATCCCGATGGATCGGGGAGTTGGGTGATGGTATTCTCTGGCATGTGGCATATCCCTTTCTCGGCTGAGAATTGACGGCGCGTGAACACCGCCATGATATGCCGCCCCTCAGGGCATCACCAACTTTCGCTCATTACTC
>NZ_JAODNW010000082.1 GCF_025398255.1 Chelativorans intermedius
CTATCCGCCTCTCCCAACACCTTAACCGCATCAGGATCATTGGCCGCTCACAGCCCATTCATGCCATCTCCTTGTTGCTTCGAACGTTAAGAGAACAAACTCTCCTTTTGAATGGCCCAGTTTCTTGGGGGCAGGTCAACATGCCGAGGCCATCCGCGCGGAATGGCGGCCTTTCTGGAAGGCCATCTGAAACTGACGTTGAATATGGATAAAGCCGATATCACCCACGTCGACGATGGCTTCATCTTCCTCGGGCACCGGATTATCCGCAAGCGGGGATCGAGTGGACGCATGTCCGTGGTCACGACAATACCGACGCGCTCTCCGGCAATCATCATACAGCCGCGGTGGACATGATCGCTACCCTCACGCGCTTCCTACTCCACAATACCTGTGCGGCGAGGAGTTCTTCCAGCACGAACTGCCGTTTGACCGCTCCTCGATGACGCGCTGGCGTCAGCGCATGGGCGAGGAGCGGATCACGGCCCTGCTGCAGGAAAGCCTTGCGGTGGCAGTGAAGACTGGCACGATGAAGCCGCAGGACACGCGGCGGACCCACGCGCCCTACGAGTTCGGCGTCAAAGTCTCGGTCGCCACCACGCTGAAGCGCTCGAAGGGCGGCCAGTTCGCTCTGCACGCCATGGCCCTTCCCGGCAACCCCTATGACGGCCATACGCTGGGAACGGTCATCCCCGCGATACAAGACAGCGTCGGCGCCGAGATCGAGCGCATCCTCGCCGACGCCGGCTACCGCGGCCAAAACGCGCCGCAAAGCCACAGGTTCAGGGTCTTCGCCGTAGGCCAGAAGCGTCGCGTGACGCCGGCCATCTAGCGCCAGATGCGACGACGATCCGCCGTCGAGCCGGTGATCGGCCATATCAAGAGCGAACACAGGATGGGCCGCAACTACCTCGCCCACGCCCAGGGCAATGCCATCAACGCCATCCTGGCCGCCGCCGGCTACAACTTCTCTCTCCTGCTCAGGTGGTTGAAGGACTTTTTATCGTTCTTGATAGCTGTGCTTCAATTCCGGCCGAAGCAGGCCGTCGCTTAAAACCCGGATTGTTCACGATCGACTTGAAGGGGCGCCGTTGCGCAGCACACCCCAGTTTGCGGGCCAGATCCGTCCACGGCGCGGTGGCTCGGCCTGGATCCAGGATGCGATATTGCTGATAGGTTGGCTCTAACAGACTTCGATTACGTTCGAGGAGCTTCCTCGCCCAGAAAATGGACGCGCCGTAAGGCGCTAGAGCGGGATGAATCTAGGTTTGTCCGTATCCTGCATTAGCGAAGTAGTTTGTGCATTCGTCGGCCGAGATTGA
>NZ_JAODNW010000083.1 GCF_025398255.1 Chelativorans intermedius
TCCGGCACGACCTTGTCCTCGAAGACCAGCGCTGTCCTGCCGTTGCGGGCTTCAACTTGCGCCGCGCGCTTACCCGATGGTGTCTTCCACACTTCAGCACGCGGCTTTCTGGATCTCGCGTCTTTCGTTTCCAAAGACCGCAAGACGGCCTGGAACCGGGCGTCGCTCCCGGCGGCGGCGAGTTTCTCATCATCGAGAACACCGTCGAAGTCGACGTCGTCACCGGCCTTTTCGAGTTTTTCGGCAAGAGCCATCCAGCGCGCACGGCCGGCTTTCGGGGCCGGCCCAATTCGTTTGACAAGGCGCTCAGGGACACGTCGCGCCACGGCAATATAGCGACTGACATCGGCCTTATCCGAGCAAAGCGCTGCAATGATTGTTGGCCGGTCGCAGCCGGAGTCCTCGAGGTTCTTGGCAAAGAATGCCTTTTCGATGAACGACAGATCCTCTCGGTCGAGGTTCTCGCGCCCCTGGGCGACAATCAGCTCGCTGTCGGTGAGATTGCGAATGATTGCCCTTACAGGCTGTCCGAGTATCTGGGCTGCTCGGAGCCTCCGGCGCCCATAGGCGATCTGGAAACGCCCCCGAGTGGACGGGCTCGGACGAACCAGGATTGGAACCTGCTGACCGTTCTCCGAAATCGACTTGACCAGCTCGTCGAACGCCGGATCGATATCGATGGGAATTCGGTCGGCAACTGGCGAGTGGTCAATTACTTCCGGCTCGACCTCGACGACCACGTCACCTTTTTCCAACTGTTCCTGAAGACGCGTCGCGAGCTTCGCGCCATCGGTCATCTGCTTAAGGGACGCCCCCATTGCACCGATCGCGCCGCTTCGGACCCGCTCTGAGGGCTTTTCAGCTTCGCCCGTAGCGGGCTGTCTCTTCTTAAGATAGAGCGTCTCGATCGCGTCTTTGCGGCTCATAGCGCACCACCTGATTCATTCATTGCCGGCGCGGGGCAGGGGACGTGTTGGGAGCTCCCAACAACGGATGTCCGGCCGCTCCTCTCGCCTATCCATGGAGCTCTGTTGGGAGCTCCCAACAGGACCATCGCACTGCCTGGACGCACACTCATGATCGCCCCCATGCCAATTTCACCAGGCTCTCAATCTCGCCATTCACCGCAGTGAGTGATTCCATCGCGCGATCGTATGTCGTGCGCGTGAGACTGCCCGGACCGATCTCGTAGAGGGTCTGCTTCGTCAGGCCGGCATCCGAAATCGCGGCTGATTTCACCATTGGGTTAGTCAGAACGTGATCCTCAAAAAGATTCCGAAGCAACGCCACGACCTTGGTTTG
>NZ_JAODNW010000084.1 GCF_025398255.1 Chelativorans intermedius
GGGACTGTCGGATATTTTGTGCCTGAGGCCCGTTTCCGTCACTGGCTGACGAACCTTTCGCCGAATGCGACGGCGAATTGGGTTTTGGCCTCGAACCATTCGCGCGGTGGCCGTTTCCATTGCTCGGCCGCGTGCTTGAGCACCAGATATAGCAGCTTCATTGCCGCTTCGTCACTGGGGAAGTGTCCGCGGGTGCGTACGGCCCGCCTCAGCTTGGAGTTCAGCGCTTCAATCGCATTCGTGGTGTAGATGATCCGGCGCACGCTCTCGGGAAAGGCGAAGAAGGGCACGACATGTTCCCAATTGCGCCGCCAGCTCAGGGCGATCGCCGGATAGCGCTGGCCCCAGTAGCCGGCCTCGAACTCCTCCAGCGCCTTCATGCCCGCCTCGGCGTCCTGGGCCCGGTAGATGGCCTTCAGCGCCGGCATCACGGTCTTGCGATCCTTCCAGGACACGAACTCGAGCGAATGGCGGATCAGGTGAACGATGCAGGTCTGGACGATCGCCTGGGGGAAGGCGGCGTTGATCGCCTCGGGGAAGCCCTTCAGGCCGTCGACGACGGCGATCAGGACGTCGGCGACGCCGCGGTTCTTCAGCTCGTTCATGACGCGCAGCCAGAACTTGGCCCCTTCGGTCTGCTCGATCCAGATGCCGAGAATCTCCTTGGTGCCGTCGGGCAGGATGCCGAGCGCGATGTAGACGGCCTTGTTGCGAACGAAGCCCTCGTCCCTGATCTTGACCCGGATGGCGTCGAAGAAGACCAGCGGATAGACGGCGTCGAGCGGCCGGTTCTGCCATTCGCCGACTTCCTCCAGCACGGCATCGGTCACGGCCGAGATCAGGTCGGGCGACACGTCGATGCCGTAGAGCTCTTCCAGATGCCCGCGGATCTCGCGCACCGTCATGCCGCGCGCATACATGGAGATGATCTTCTCGTCGAAATCGGGAAAGCGCCGCTGGTATTTGGCGATCAGCTTCGGATCGAAGGTGCCGGCCCGGTCGCGCGGGATCGACAGCGTCATCTTGGACGTGCCGGTCAGGACTGACTTCTCTGACACCCCGTTGCGCCGATTGGCAGGGCCGCCGGCCTCGCGCTCCTCGTCCAGCTCGGCGTTCAGGATGCGCTCCGACAGCGCCTTCTTCAGATCGTCGACGAGGCCGTCCTTGGCGAAAACCTCGTTCGGAGCGCGCCCCGCAAGAAGCTGATCCAAAAGTTCCTTCTCAATGGCCATGTGATGATTCTCCTTTCCATCATCATGGCCTCAGACACAAAATTCCTGACAG
>NZ_JAODNW010000085.1 GCF_025398255.1 Chelativorans intermedius
TGACCTGCCCCCCGCTGGTCCCTCATTCATAACGAGAGTCTGCAGGTTGGATTTGGGTATTCCGGTTCCCCGTCTGGCGCAAGCGCGCCGGGCGCGGAGCCCTCAAATTGCTCAAGCGCCCGGCGCGCTTGCTGCGGTGTCTGGTTGCCAAGCGACGAGTGTGGCCTGACCGTGTTGTAATCGTAGCGCCACAAGGCCAGCTTGCGCCGTGCATCGTCCAGGCTGTCGAATATTTCCTCGTTCAAGAACTCGTCGCGCAGGCTCCCGTTGAAGCTCTCGATGAAGGCGTTCTGCTGCGGCTTTCCGGGGTCGATGTAGTGCCAGGGCACCTGGTTCTCATCGGCCCATTTCAGCATGGCCCGGCTGGTGAACTCGGTCCCGTTGTCGCTGACAATGCAGCCGGGCTTGCCGTAGACCCGGATCAGGGCGCTGAGCTCCCGGGCCACTCGCGCGCCCGACAGGCTGGTGTCCGCGACAAGGCAAAGGCATTCGCGCGTGCAATCGTCGATCACCGCCAAGATCCGGAACTTCCGTGAAGCACCGAAGCTATCAGCCAGGAAGTCCAGAGACCAGCGCGCATTGGGACAAGCGGCCTCCGGCATCGGCGTGCGCGATCCACGGGCCCGCTTGCGGCCACGCCGTCGCTTCACCGACAGTCCCTCTTCCCGGTAGAGCCGATACAGTTTCTTGTGGTTCATCCTCATGCCCTTGCGCTCCAGCAGCACGCCGATCCGGCGATACCCGAACCGGCGCCGCTTTCCGGCGATCTCCTGCATCTCCTTGCGGATCTCGGCGCAGTCCGGCGGGCGGTCGCGCCGGACTGTCTTGGGATCGACACCGACCAGCCGACAGGCCCGGCGCTGCGAGATGTCGTGATCCCGCATCGCCCTGAGCGCTGCCTCTCGCCGCTTGGTCAGCGTCGTCAACTCTTTCCCAGCAGGTCCTTCAGAACGACATTGTCCAGCATCGTGTCGGCCAGCAGCCGCTTCAGCTTGGCGTTTTCGTCCTCCAGCGCCTTCAACCTGGCCGCCTCGGACACCTCCATGCCGCCATACTTGGACTTCAACTTGTAGAATGTCGCCGGGCTGAGGCCATGCCTGCGGCACACCTCAGCCGTCGGCATCCCCGCCTCTTGTTCCTTGATCATCCCGATGATTTGCGCCTCGGTGAAACGGCTCTTTCGCATTCGTCTGCTCCTTCAAAGTTGGCGCAGACTCTACATCACGGTGAGGGATTTTGCGGGGGGCAGGTCA
>NZ_JAODNW010000086.1 GCF_025398255.1 Chelativorans intermedius
GACATCCACACCGGCCGCCTGAACTTCATGCACCGGTCGTGGGGGCCGTTGGAGCCGTTCGACAATTCGATGCCGGAGATACTGAAGTCGGCCGGTGTTTATACCCATCTCATCTCCGACCACTTCCATTATTTCGAGGATGGCGGCGCGACCTATCACAGCCGCTACAGCACCTGGGAATTTGTTCGCGGGCAGGAATACGATCCCTGGATTGCACTGGTGGAACCGCCGATCGAGCGCTTCAAAGAGATGTATTCTGACCGGCACTACAACGTCCCGACCGAACCGAAGCGTCGGCAGCATCAGATCAACCGGGAAAAGATCAGGTTGGAGGAGGAGTATCCAGGACCTCAGTGCTTCCAGCGGGCGTTCAGATTCCTCGACGACAACCGGGGCGCCGACAACTGGATGCTTCATCTGGAGTGCTTCGATCCGCACGAGCCGTTTCATGCGCCGGACAGGTACAAGGACGCCTACCGGACATCCTACAACGGGCCGATCCTCGACTGGCCGAAATACGCGCCAGTTCGCGAGAGTGAACTGGAGATTGCCGAGATCCGTGCCAACTATGCCGCCTTGGTGGCGATGTGCGATGCGTATTTCGGCAAGCTTCTGGACTACTTCGACGGGCATGACCTGTGGTCGGACACCTGCCTGATCCTGACCACCGACCACGGTTTCCTGCTCAGCGAGCACGATTGGTGGGGCAAGAACCTGACACCCTACTACGAGGAGATTTCGCATCTCCCGCTGATCGTCCATCACCCGCACTTCGCCAGTCGGGCGGGCACTCGGGTCGGCGAGCTCACGCAGACAACGGACTTGATGCCGACAATGCTCGACATCTTCGGCAAGCCGTGCCCGCCGGAAGTGACTGGCCGTTCATTGTTGCCAATCTTGGATGGAGGGCAGGGGCCGGAAGCGGTCATTTTCGGCATGTTCGGCGGGCCGATCGGCGCAACGGATGGCGAATACAGCTATTTCCGTTATCCCCAGGACCTGTTCGACGAGCAGTTGGGCGAGTACACGCTGATGCCGACCCACATGACCGGCTTCTTCAATCACAACGAGCTCAGGACGGCCTCGCTTGCCGGACCGTTCGATTTTACCAAGGGGCAGAAGCTGCTTCGCTACGACGCTCTCAACGAGGCCCGACGCCCCCCGGGATTGGACGGAACGAAGTTCGGAGCCTTCGAGTCCGCAACCTATCACAATGCGAGCG
>NZ_JAODNW010000087.1 GCF_025398255.1 Chelativorans intermedius
AGATATGGAAAAAGCAGACCTGGAAGAGCTGAGAGGGAAGGTGCCCTGCAACTCCGTGCTGGAGGACGCGGGGTTCGCGCTCGATCTCAAGGAGAGCAGCCGCAAGGCGATGAAGTATCGCCGCGCCGGCGAGATCATCATCGTGATCCATGACGGCAAGGGCTGGTTCGATCCCTTGTCGGAGGCAAAGGGCGACGTCTTCTCTCTGGTGGAACATCTCGACGGCATTCCTTTTGCCGCCGCGCTCTATGTTGTTGCCGAACTGGTCGGCTTTGTGCCGTCTGAGCCGGTCTGGACACGAGTGGCCAGGGACCGCGCGCCCGACCTGACGATCACGGAACGCTGGCGGGTCCGGCGCAAACCCTGGCCCGGCTCGGCGACATGGCGTTATCTCGGCGACACGCGCCACATTCCCGAGGCAGTGATCCGCAAAGCCGTTGCCGAGAACCTCCTGCGCGAGGGCCCGAAGGGCAGCATGTGGGCCGGCCATACCGATCACGCCGGTCAGGTGACCGGCTGGGAGGAGCGCGGTCCCGATTGGCGCGGCTTCGCGACCGGCGGCGCCAAGATGCTCTTCCGTCTTGGCCGGTTCGATGCGGTCAGGCTCTGTGTCACCGAGGCGGCGATCGACGCCATGAGCCTGGCTGCGATCGAAAATCTTCGATCAGACACCCTCTATCTGAGCACCGGCGGCGGCTGGGCACCGGCCACGGCCGAGGCCCTTCGCGCACTGGCCCACCGGACGGGCGCCCATCTCGTGGCGGCCACTGACAACAACGCGCAGGGCGAGACATACGCCGGCCGTCTGCGAGACCTTGCGGCCGAGGCAGGAAGCGGGTTCGAGCGGATGTGTCCGCTCATGGAAGACTGGAACGCCGAATTGGGAAGGAGTGAGGAATCGAAAGGGAGGGAGACGCCGAAGGAGGATGGCTGCCGCATGCCCGCCGGCCGCCTCAAGGGTGACGCTTCGCCCGGCTGACGCCGGCCCTTGACCCGGCCGGACGGAGAGGCGGCCGCTCGAGAGGGGTCCGGAAGGGCTGAAGACGATGGCGACGTCGAGAGGATGAGCCGCGCTCCAGCCCCGGAGGCCAAGGAGATGGCATGAATGGGCTGTGAGCGGCCAATGATCCTGATGCGGTTAAGGTGTTGGGAGAGGCGGATAGGCT
>NZ_JAODNW010000088.1 GCF_025398255.1 Chelativorans intermedius
ACCGTGAAGACCGGCGCGCTGAAGGTCGAGATCCGGCCGCAGGGGGATGGGCAATGACCTCCCTCGCGCCGATTTCCGCGGACACGCAGGATCTGCCCAGCCTGATCGACCGCGCCGCCAGCATGCTCACGGGGGCGAAGACCGCCGCGGAGGTGCTTGAGGCGCGCGACATGGCGGGCTTCGCCTACGATGTGGCCAAACGCGCCGCCCGGCTGCAGCGCGCCAAGAGCGCGCATGACGATCTCGTCGCGGCCGCGCATCGCGCGCAGGCCCATGCGCTCGAGATCGAGGCGCGGGCCAAACGTCGGTTGGCCGATGAGTACGATGCCGCGCAGGCGCGGGGCGAGGTAGCTCAAGGGCGGCCCAAAAGTCTTGAGAACGGCAAGGGATTTCAGGCCACGGTGGCCGACCTTGGCCTGCGCCATGACGAGATCCACGAGGCCCGCCAGATCCGGGACGCCGAGGCCGCGGAGCCCGGGATCGTCCGCCGCACCCTCGATGAGCGCCTCGAACGCGGCGAGGAACCGACCCGCGCGGCCCTGCGCAAGATGGTGGTCGATGCCGCCATGCGAGGGCTGCGGCCGCAGCGCTCGGCCAGCCGGCGCAACCCGCTCTACGCCCCGCCGACGCCTGCACGCGCTGCCTGGCAGCATGTGACCGGAACGTTCCGCGCCTTCGCCGAATGGGCCACCGAGGAAAACCTGGCCCTCGCGCGTCAGGGCATGCGCGAGGCGCGGGACGAACCGTTTCACGAGCTCGACGCGCAGGCAATCGCCCGCGGGGCGGCACGTTTCACGCAAATCACGGAGTGGCTCGATGCTGAATAGCCAGTCAGCGGCCTTTGCCGCATCAGTGTGGGAGGTCGCCTCCCGCCTCGGCAACAACGCGCCCAGGATCGCCGACGAGATCATGGAGGCGGCCTTTCCGTTGACCTGTTCGCAGGCGCGCGAGGAAGGCGCCTTGCGCATGCTGCGCACCGGGATCGTCTCGGAGGTGAAGCGCATCCTGCGCAACCAGGACGATGGACCGGCCCAGGGGGATTTCTCGGAGATCTGCGCGGCCTTCGCGCCGCTCGTGAAAGACCTGCGCTCGAAATCCTATTTCGTCGAAAGCGCCGCGGAATACGTCGCCATCCCGGACCTCATCGCGGACCCCGA
>NZ_JAODNW010000089.1 GCF_025398255.1 Chelativorans intermedius
ACCGTGAAGACCGGCGCGCTGAAGGTCGAGATCCGGCCGCAGGGGGATGGGCAATGACCTCCCTCGCGCCGATTTCCTCCGAGGCCCAGGACCTTCCCAGCCTGATCGATCGCGCCGCCAGCATGCTCACGGGGGCCAAGACCGCCGCCGAGGTTCTCGAGGCGCGCGACATGGCGGGCCTTGCCTACGACGTGGCCAAACGCGCCGCCCGGTTGCAGCGGGCCAAGAGCGCCCATGACGATCTCGTCGCGGCCGCCCATCGCGCGCAGGCCCATGCGCTCGAGATCGAGGCACGTGCCAAGCGTCGGCTTGCCGACGAATACGATGCCGCGCAGGCCCGCGGTGACGTGGCCTCCGGTCGACCCAAAAGTGTTGAGAACGGTAACACTTTTCAGGCAACGGCATCCGATCTCGGCCTGCGCCGCGACCAGATCCACGAGGCCCGCCAGATCCGTGACGCCGAGGCAGCCGAGCCCGGCATCGTCCGACGCGTTCTGAACGAGCGCCTCGAGCAGGGCGAGGAGCCGACGCGCGCCGCTCTGCGCAAGATGGTGCTTGACGCAGCCAGGCGGGGGATGCGCCCGCAGCGCCCCGCCGGCCGCCGCAATCCCCTCCATGTTCCACCGACGCCCGAGCGCGCCGCCTGGCAGCATGTGACCGGCACGTTTCGGGCATTTGCCGAATGGGCTTCGGACGAGAACCTCGCTCTCGCCCGGCAGGGCATGCGCGAGGCGCGGGACGACCCGTTCCACCATCTCGACGCCCGGGCCATCCACCGCGGCGCTGCCGTTTTCACGAAAATCAAGGAGTGGCTCGATGCTGAATAGTCAATCGGCGGCCTTTGCCGCCGCCGTCTGGGAGGTTGCTACCCGCGTTGGCAACAACGCGCCCAGGATCGCCGACGAGATCATGGAGGCGGCCTTTCCGCTGACCTGTTCGCAGGCGCGCGAGGAAGGCGCGTTGCGCATGCTGCGCACCGGCATCGTCTCGGAGGTCAAGCGCATCCTGCGCAATCGCGACGACGGGTCGGGTCAGGCGGATTTCTCGGAGATCTGCGCGGCCTTCGCGCCCCTGGTGAAGGACCTGCGCTCGAAATCCTATTTCGTCGAAAGCGCCGCGGAATACGTCGCCATCCCGGACCTCATCGCGGACCCCGA
>NZ_JAODNW010000009.1 GCF_025398255.1 Chelativorans intermedius
CGAGGTGCCCAGCGCCTCGATGCGGCTGTCGAGCAGGGAGGAGAGGTTGTCGCCCGATTGCGCGATGCGCTGGGCAAGCGTCTCGGAGCGCTCGTTGAGCGCGCGGGTGACCGTTTCGCTGGAGGTCTCCATGCGGCGGATGAATTCCTCCGCCGAGGTGCCGAGCGCCTCGATGCGGCTGTCGAGCAGCAAGGAGAGGTTGTCGCCAGCGGAGGTGATGTGCCTGGCCAGCGTGTCGGCGCGCTCGTCCATTGCGGTGTAGATGGAGGTGCCCGTGCTGCTGATGCGTTCGACCAGGCTTTCGCCCGCCTGACCGAGCGACTGGGTGAGCCGCTGTGCCGCGCTGTCGACGCTGAGGCGGATCTGCTCGCCGGCCGAATCCAGCTCCTCCTTGAGGATTTCGTGGGCGCCGGTGATGGAGGCGCGCACGCGCTCGGCATGGCTGACGATGCCCTCGCGCTCGCTGCCCAGGCTGTCGACGAGCAGCCGGATGCGCGCCTCGTTCTCCGAATAGGCACGTTCCAGCTCGTTCACTTCCGTGTGCACCAGGGTTTCCAGCTCGACGGCGCGCGCCAGGGTGCGTTCGATGCCGTCGCCCATGGCCTGCACTTCGCGGCGCACGGCCTGTCCCACCTTCATCACCCTTTCCTGCGCCAGATTTTCCGGCTCCAGCAGGCGAGCGGCGACATCCGCCATCTGCTGCGCGGCAAGGCGCATCTCCTGAGCGCGGCGGATCATCACCGCGAAGCCCCAGAAGAGGATGACCGGCACCAGGGCGCCGACCACCAGGCCGATGGCCTGCGGCGAGGCGAGGAGTCCGCCGACCGAGCGGATTTCCCAGATGGAGGGTCCATAGAGGATGTTGCCGAGCACGGCTGCACCGCCGATCCACAGAAGGGAAAGGGCAGCGACAAGCCAGTAGATGGTGCGCGGGGCAGGCCGCTGGAAGCGCTGTCGCAGGCTGGCAGCGGCGTCCTGTCGGTCGTCGTTCGCAGGCGCGAAGGGCGGGGCGCTGGAGGCTGGCTGCGGCGTGACGGGACGCAGTGTCTCCTGATCCTGGTCGGGCTGCGGCTTGCGCGCCGTCTCGCGGGCCGCCGTGTCGCGCCCGCGCGCCTCGTCGGCCGCCTCCTTGGCACGTGGGGCAGGCGCGGCGTGTTCCGGCCCGCTGTGGGCCGGGTGGTCATTGTCGCGCCGGGACGCCACGGCGGGCTGCGCCTTCTCGACGCCGGCGGCACCGTTCTCCCCGTTTCCCTCGCGCGCCAACTCCTCGGCGGCAAGCGAAATCTGCGCTTCCAACTCTTCCATGGAGGCGGCGATGTCGAGATCGCCGTCGGCGGCCTTGAACTGTTCCGCGTCGAGCTCGAGCGCTGCCTCGAGCTCCTTCACGAAGCTGTCCTCGTCAGCCTTTGCTGCTGTATTCCGCGCCATACGCCGTCACCTGTACTCTTTTGGGCCGTTGCAAACCCGGGTTCACGCGGCCCACATGCCCCCACATCGCGCCAATCGTATCGTAATGACACGCCGATGCGATGGAAACACGTTTTTGGGCCAATGCCTACAAGTTTAAACATAAGGTTAACGCTGGGCTGGCCCGATTGTAAGCATTGTCGGGCCGGCATTAACATCTTGTGCACGCGCCTCGCCTATTCGCCGGGGCAGGAGAAAACGGGGAGGAGACATGCACGCCTGCAAACCGCATGAAGACGGCAGGGATATGGCGGGACAGCCATTGATCGACCGTGCACACCTTGCCAGGCAGGCCGGCGGCGATGCGGCGCTGGAGCGCGAGGTGCTGGAGCTGTTCGTCGCCCAGGTGGCGCATGCCGCTCAAGCGCTTGCCGGCGCCGACGCCGGCAAGCGGCGCGAGATCGCGCACAGTCTTGTCGGCACCGGGCGGGCCGTCGGCGCCTTCGTGCTGGCCGACTGCGCCGCCCGGCTGGAGGCCGCGCCGCAGGACGAGGCGCTGGCAGCGTGCCTTGTGCTTCTCATCGCGCGCACGCGGGCACAGGTGGCCGGAATGATCGCCCGCTAGGAGCCGCTGCGCGTCATTCGGTTGACACGTCGCGCGCAGTCATTATCTCGGCGGGAGCAAGAGTTTTCCGCGTCGCCAGCCGGCGGTAAGGATTCCCAGCAGGAAAGCCGAATGACAAAACTGACCTACATCGCCCCGGACGGTGCGACATTCGAGGTGGAGGCGGAAGACGGCTCCACGGTGATGGAGAATGCCGTGCGCCATGGTGTGCCGGGCATCGAGGCCGAATGCGGCGGCGCCTGCGCCTGCGCCACCTGCCACGTCTATGTGGACGAGGAATGGATGGATGCCGTGGGCCAACCGGAGGCGATGGAGGAAGATATGCTCGACTTCGCCTATGATGTGCGGCCCAATTCGCGCCTGTCCTGCCAGATCAGGGTGCGCGAGGATCTCGACGGGCTGGTGGTGCGTGTGCCCGAGCGCCAGGGCTAGGGGCTGCAAGGGCTGCCGCCTTGCCCGGCCGGCAATGCGAGGGTGGAAGGTGAGGTGGCCGTGAAGGAAGCGATCAGGACGGACGTGCTCATCGTCGGGGCGGGCCCCGTGGGCCTGTTCGCCGTCTTCGAGCTCGGCCTGCTCGACCTCAAATGCCATCTGATCGACATTCTCGACCGCCCCGGCGGCCAGTGCACCGAGCTCTATCCCGAAAAGCCGATCTACGACATCCCCGCCTGGCCCGTCATCTCCGGCCAGGAGCTGGTCGACCGGCTGATGGAGCAGATCCGACCCTTCGAGCCGCAGTTCACCTTCAATCGTATGGTTGCCGGCCTCGAACGCCTGCCGGAGGGCGGCTTTCGGGCAACCACGGATGAGGGCGAGGTCTTCGAGGCCAAGGTGGTGGTGATCGCCGCCGGCGGCGGCTCGTTCCAGCCCAAGCGCCCGCCCATCCCCGGCATCGAAGCCTATGAGGGCAAGAGCGTCTTCTATGCCGTTCGGCGCATGGAGGACTTTCGCGGCGAGGACCTTCTGATCGTCGGCGGCGGCGACTCGGCGCTCGACTGGACGCTCAACCTGCAGCCGCTGGCGCACCGCCTGACGCTCGTTCATCGCCGCGCCGAGTTCCGCGCCGCCCCCGACAGCGTCAACAGGATGCTGGCACTCAAGGAAGCCGGGAAGCTCGACTTCCGCATCGGCCAGGTAAAGGCCCTGGAAGGGGAGGACGGCATTCTGAGAGGCGCCGTGGTGAAGGGCCCCGAGGGAGATTTCGAGGTCGCCTGCACGCGGCTTCTTCCCTTCTTCGGGCTGACGATGAAGCTCGGCCCCATCGCCGACTGGGGGCTCAATCTCGACGAGAACCTGATCCCCGTGGACACCGAGAGGTTCGAGACCTCGCAGCCTGGCATCTTTGCCATCGGCGACATCAACCACTATCCCGGCAAGCTGAAGCTCATCCTTTCGGGCTTCCATGAGGCCGCGCTGATGGCGCAGGCGGCAAAGCGCATCGTGCATCCGCACGAGAAGGTGGTCTTTCAGTACACCACGTCCTCCACCAGCCTGCAGAGGAAGCTGGGCGTCACACGCTGAACCAGTGCCCGGGCGGGAAGGTGGCTTCCGCGGTCTGCCGCGTCCGCGGCCCTATCGGTAGTCCGGCAGCCTGCCCGCCTCGATCTGCTCCAGCCGGTAGCGCAGGAGCCGCAGGAAACGGCTCTCGAAATTGATGCTCTCGACACGGTCGAAATGCTCCTGCGCGGCATCGTGCTCGGCCAGCACACGCGCCGTCGTCTTTTCCACCTCCGCTGCCAGTACCGCGCAGCTTCTGCGCCGCGGCAGCGCCTTCAGCCGGTCTTCAAGCCGGCGCCCATGGTTCTTGGCGATGCTCAGATGGCTTTCCTCATGGCGCTTGATGTCGCGGGCGAGCGTGTCCCAAATGAGACGCACCTCCTTCTCGGCACGCCGGTACATGCGCCACCTGGGCAGTATGACTTCTGCCTTGACGAGGACGCGGGCGTCGGCGATGCGGCAATGCGTGCCGGAGTCGGCATAGTCCACCTGGGTGGTGAAGGCCATATTGGTGGCTCCCGGGTGTCTTTGTCCGGTGCTCTTCAGTTTGGGGCCGCGCTTTTCGAGCTGGCGCTCGATCTCGGGCAGGGTCAGCCCGCCGATGGAGAAGTAGCTGTAGCTCTTGGAAAGGGTGGCAGCACCGGCCTGAGGCACGGCCGCGGAAGAAAGCAGGAGGAGGACAAGGAGAATGCGTGACATGGGAACCTCCGCCCGGCACATTGCGCCAACTGTGGTGGAGGCGCAACGAAAAGCTGCGCATCGCCGGCCGCGAATCGTCCGGTCCACGCGAATGGCGATTGATTTTGCCGCACGGGCATCCGACAAGACGGGCCTTGGAGCGCAGACGGGATCCTGAGACGATGATCGAAACGCGGCATTGGCAGCTTGCCCATGGGCGCAGCCTGGAGCTCGGGCCGCAGGCGCGCATCATGGGCGTGCTGAACGTCACTCCCGACAGCTTTTCCGATGGCGGCCGCTACGTGGCGGTGGAAAGCGCGCTGGCCCGCGCCGAGGCCATGCTGGCTGAGGGCGCCGCGATCATCGACGTGGGCGGGGAATCCACGCGCCCCGGTGCCGAGCCCGTGGGTGAGGCCGAGGAGCAGGAGAGGGTTCTGCCCGTCATCGAAGCGCTGGCCGCGCATGGCGACGCGCTGATTTCCATCGACACCTATCGCGCCGCAACGGCCCGCCGCGCCGTGGAAGCCGGCGCGCACATCGTCAACGATGTTTGGGGCCTCCAGCGGGATTCGGCCATTGCGGAGATGGCGGCGGCGACGGGGGCGGGGCTGGTCGTGATGCACACCGGGCGTGAGCGCGAGAAGCTGGCGGATGTGATTGCCGACCAGCGCCTTTTCCTGCGCCGCTCGCTCGAAATCGCCCGTGCCGCTGGCGTGGCGGATGCCCAGATCGTGCTCGATCCCGGATTTGGCTTTGCCAAGGAGCCGGCGGAGAACGCGGCGCTGATGGCGCGCCTCGACGAACTTTCGGATCTGGGCTTTCCACTGGCCGTGGGCACCTCGCGCAAGCGGTTCATCGGCCACTACACCGGCCGCGAGGTGGACCGGCGGGCTGTCGCGACGGCGGCGACCAGCGCGCTCCTGCGGCTTAAGGGCGCGGCGATCTTCCGCGTTCACGACGTGGCTGAAAACCGGGACGCGCTGTGCATGGCCGATGCCATGCTGGCGGCCGGAAAGGAGCGGGAGGCCGTTTGATGTATGTCATCCGGATGAAGAACTGCGCTTTCTTCGCGCGCCATGGCGTTCACGACGAGGAGGAGACGCTGGGACAGCGCTTCTATGTGGATGCGGAGCTGGCCGTGGAGCCCGGCCGGCCTCTGGAAGAAGACTCGATCGAAGACACGGTGGATTACGGCGTGGCCTTCTCGGTGATCCAGGAGATCATTACCGGCAAGCGGCGTTTCCTGATCGAAGCGCTGGCGCTTGAGGTGGCCAAGGCCCTGACGCGGCGCTTCCCGCAGATCAAGCATGCCGCCATCACCATCCGGAAGCCGAATGCGCCGGTGCCCGGCGTACTCGATCATGTGGAGGTGACGGTTGATTGGCCCCAGTGACGTGCCTGCCTTTCTGGGGCTCGGCGGCAATATCGGCGAGCCCGCACGGGCGATGGCCGATGCGCTTGCCTTGCTGGACGCGGCTGCGGGGGTGGAGGTCGTCAGGGTTTCCGGCCTTTACCGCACGCCGCCCTGGGGCAAGGTGGACCAGCCGGACTTTCTAAACGCCGCTGCCGAGATACGCACGCGCCTTGCGCCCGAGGCGCTTCTGGAGCTGTGCCTCTCCACCGAGCGCGCCCTGAAGCGCGAGCGGCGCGAGCGCTGGGGACCAAGGCCGATCGATATCGACATCCTGCTCTTCGGCGACCGCCGGATCAGCATCGGCGGGCTGGAAATTCCGCACCCGCGCATGTTGGAACGCGCCTTCGTGCTGGTGCCCCTGGCCGAGATCGCACCGGATCTGGAGGTCGACGGGCTCACCGTCGCCGAGCATCTCGGCCGACTGGATGCCTCCGGCATCGTTGGCGCGAGCGCCGAGGGAAGCTGGTGGCGGCGGGGCTAATCCCTGGCCACAGCACCCACAGCCTGGGCGTCGAGGCGCCGCAGGGTGACGCCGATGACGGGAACCAGCTCCTCCTGCACGTGCACGGAAATGGTGACGTTCATGGTGTCCTTGCCGGTCATCTGGGCGCGCATGGCGCCGGTGAGCTTGTTGCGCTCGATGGCAAAGACGGCATAGCCGTCACGCACCGTACCGCCCACCACGTCGAGCCCCTTGCCCTCCGCCCCGTCGAGAAAGGTGCCGCGATAGCCGGAGGCCATGCGTTCCACCCTCGCCGACATCTCCTGGTTGAAGACGCCGACGCGACAGCCGCCGTCGAGGGCCATGCCGACTTTGCTCTCAGGCGTCGTTCCGGCAAAGTTGCAGACGAACTTGGTGCCCTTGTACTTGCCGGCGACGATCTCGCCGGGCCCCGACCAGTTGCCTTCCACCTGCTCGAAGAAGCGCTTCTCGCGCTCCGAGGCCGCGGCAGGCAGGAGCGCGCCGAGCGCCAGCAGGGTGGCAAGGGGGAGGAGGGCGAATTTGCGCGGCATCGCAGACATGGGAACCCTGATCATCAGCTTGCGGGAACAGGCACCGCCAGCATGGAGAGTTTTGGTTAACGCTTTGTCACTGCCCCTTCGCCAGCGCCACACTGCGCGACGCCGGCGTTTTTCGCAAGCCCCTCATTCGTTTGGGTTCCGTGGCGTCTGCCCGGCCTTCGAGGCGAATTGCGTCAGCGCCTTGAGAAAGTCGCCGAGGCCCGGCCGCTCCACGGCGCGAAAGGCGAGGGGGCGGATGGCGGCCATCGCCGCGATACCGATTCGCGCCGTCAGCATGCCGTTGACCACGCCTTCGCCGAGCTTTGCCGAAAGGCGCGCGGCGAGGCCGTGCCCCACCAGCTGCTGCACGAAAGCCTCGCCCGCCGCCATTGAGCCGGTAACGGCGAGATGGGCGAGCACGCTGCGTGACAGGCGCAGAAATCCCAGGAAACCGGGCCGCCCGCAATAAAGCTCCGAGAGGCGGCGCACGAGGCGGGTTGCCTCGAACAGCACATAGGCGACATCGACGAGCGCCCGCGGGCTGACGGCGGTGACCACGGACACGCGCTTGGCCGCATCCAGCACCAGCTTGCGCGCGCGTACGTCGAGCGGGGCCAGAAGCTCCCTTTCCGCGATGTTCAGCAGATCGCGGCCGTCGATGACGTCGCCTTCCAGCTCCGCGAGGGCGCGCCGGCCGGCCGCCGTGTCGGGGTGGCTGGCAAAGAGCGCGGCAAGCTGGGCGACCACGGCGCGCGCGTCCCGCGTGTCGTCGCTCTCATAAGCCCGTTCGGCGCGCTGGCGAAGGCGCTCCACCGAGGCGAGGCGGGCAAGGGCGGCCAACTCACGCACAAGAATGGCAAGCAATGCCAAAGCGGCCAGCACCGCCAGACCGAGGGCCAGCCAGCCCAGCCAGTCCGCGCGCGCAAACAGGTCGCGAACGAGCCGATCGGTCCACAGCCCGACGGCCAGGGATACGAGCAGGCCGAAAGCCGCGATGAAGATGGTGCCGAGCCGCGAGCGCCGGCGCGGCGCCGTGGCGGGCCCCGGGGCAGCCGCGGCAGGCTCCAGCGCGTCGAACACGTCGGCGTCTGCCGGCGTTATGGTGACGGCATCCACCTTCACCGCCTGTGGCTTGCGCGCGCTGTCCTGGCGCGGCTCGCGCTGCGGCGGTTCCTCGGGGCTGACGGGAAAGGCGGCGGGGCGGCGGCTCATGCGAGTTGGTCTCCCAGGAGAAACTGGAGGGCACGGTCGAGACGGATGTGCGGCAGGGAAAGCGAGACGCCTTCCGCCGTGCGCTCCAGCTTCGGCGGGCGGAAGCGCACGAAGCGGATCGTCGGCTCCCCCTGTGCCGGCGTTGCCGCGTTCCTGCGCAGGAGGGCGGTCGGATTCTCGGGAAGGTCCCCCGGAAACACAGCGGTCTCCGTCTCGCCGTCGAAGGTCTGGCCGTCGATCGTCTCGCCGGCAAGCGGTGTGCCGATGATGACCGGCAGCGTCTCGCCCTCGTGGCGGGCCGTGCCCTCGCGCGTGGCGCGCACCGCGGCCATCGCCACCACGTCCACCGTGGCGCCGGAGAAGTCGGCGCGCGCGATGGCGCGGTCGGCCAGCCTGCGCACGATGGCCTGCAACCTGTCATGGCTTTCGTGGTGGATATGGTCGGCCTTGGTCGCGGCGATCAGGATGCGGTCGATGCGCCGCGCCACGAGGTCGGTGAGGAGATTGCCGCGACCCGGCCGAAAACAGGCCAGGATCTCCGTCAGCGCCCGCTCCAGATCGCTCACCGCAGCCGTGCCGGCGTTGATGGCCTGCATGGCATCGACCAGCACGATCTGCCGGTCGAGCCTGGCGATGTGCTCTCGGAAGAAGGGTTTCACGACGTGCGTCTTGTACGCCTCGTAGCGCCGCTCCATCATCGCCTGCATGGAGCCGGGGCGCGGCCGCCCGGTCCGCAGGCGCATGAGCGGCGCGAAGGTGAGGGCGGGCGAGCCCTCCATGTCGCCGGGCATCAGGAAGCGTCCGGGCGGCAGTGTGGACAGCGCCCGCGAATCGTCCTTGCAGGCGGCAAGATAGGCCCTGAAGCCGTCGAACAGGCGCTGCGCCAACATCTCGTCGGCTTCGGCATCCGGGTCTATGCCGGCGGCAAGTGCGCGCCAGGCGCCGGAAGCCTCCTTACGCGCGGGAAGCTCGGCCAGCTCCAGCGCCTCGCGGCTGAAAGTCTCATAGCTCTTTCCTAGGAGGGGCAGGTCGAGCAGCCATTCGCCGGGATAGTCGACGATGTCGATGGACAGGCGTCCGCGCGAGAACATGCGCCCCCAGGCAGAGGCCGATTCGTACTCGACCGTCAGCCGAAGCTCGGAGATGGCCCGCGTGGAGGCCGGCCAGACCCGCCGCTCCACGAGAGCGGCAACGTGCTCTTCGTACTGGAAGCGCGGCACCGCATCGTCCGGCTGGTGCTCCAGATAGGCCTTGGCGATGCGGCCGGAGGACTGTGCCTCGAACAGCGGCAGGCGGCCGCCATGCACCAGATTGTGCACCAGCGCGGATATGAAAACGGTTTTGCCGGCGCGCGAAAGGCCGGTGACGCCGAGCCGCACCGACGGCGACCACAGGCCCGAGGCGCGGTCGGCAACGGTGTCGAGAGCGATACGGGCTTCGTCGGCCAGGGTGGTCAGCGATGGCAAGGGCGTCCCCGATTCGTTGAAGGTCCCAAGCATATAGGCGACGGGATGCGGCGATGAAATGGCAGCCGCCGCGATGCCCGGCCGTGCCGCTTCACGCGCTTTTCCTTGGCGGTCAGCGGGATAGGCGGTCACCACTGACAATTGTGTTATCACAAACCGGTTTGCGCTTGTCGCCGCGCGCACACCCGCATATATAGGCGCCGCTGGCAACAGTGGGGTGTGAGCGATGACCGAAATTGTCGATGCCGACTATGTCCCCTCCGAGGACGAGCCCTTCATGAACGAGCGCCAGCGGGCCTACTTCCGCAACAAGCTTCTGAAGTGGAAGAACGAGATCCTGAAGGAAGCGCGCGAAACGCTGGAGGCCCTGCAGCGCGAGAGCGCCAACCATCCCGACCTGGCCGATCGGGCATCCTCCGAGACCGACCGTGCCATTGAGCTGCGCGCACGCGACCGGCAACGTAAGCTGATCGCGAAGATCGACGCCGCATTGCAGCGCCTCGACGAAGGCACCTATGGCTATTGCGAGGAGACGGGAGAGCCGATCTCGCTCAAGCGGCTCGACGCCCGTCCCATCGCCACGCTTTCCATCGAGGCGCAAGAGCGCCACGAGCGGCGCGAGAAGGTCTACCGCGACGATTAGAACAGCCAGGCGGCTGTCTGCCGCCCGGGCTGGTTCCGCATCCCAATTCGGCAAGCTTCATCAGATTGACATCTTCCGGCAAGTCGCCAAAAGTTGGCGGCCATTGCAGCGCGGCTGCCGGCGCCGGTGGATCGCGGCGAAGGGGCGGTTCGCCTGTCGGGATTTCAGGCAATTTCCACCGAGGGAGACACCCATGCGAAAACTACTTCTCATCGCCGCGGCGGGCCTCGCCATGGCGACGGCGGCCTCGGCCCAGACGGTCAAGGTCTCCGTGACGGCCATCGTCGAACATCCGGCGCTTGACGCGGTGCGCGATGGCGTGCGCGACGGGCTGGCCGACGCGGGCTACAAGGAGGGCGAGAATCTGCAATTCGTCTACGAGTCCGCGCAGGGCAACCCGGCCACGGCGGCGCAGATCGCCCGCGAATTCGTGGGCAGCGCGCCGGACGTGATCGTGCCCATTTCCACGCCGTCGGCACAGGCGGTGGCAGCGGCCACGCGCGACATCCCGGTGGTTTTCTCGGCCGTGACCGACCCGCTGGCCGCGGGCCTGGTGGAATCGAACGAGAAGCCGGGCGGCAACGTCACCGGTGTGTCGGATCTGACGCCCGTTGCCGACCATGTGGCGCTCATCATGGAACTGGCGCCCTCGGCGAAGAGCGTCGGTTTCGTCTACAATCCGGGCGAGGCGAACTCCGTGGCTCTCCTCGAGCATTTCCGCAACGCGGCCGAGGAGGCAGGACTTTCGGTGGTCGAGGCGGCCGCCAACAAGTCGGCCGACGTGCAGGCCGCAGGGCGCAGCCTGGTCGGCAAGGCCGATGCCATGTACGTGCCCACCGACAACACCGTGGTCTCCGCCCTGGAGGCCCTGATTTCCGTTGCGGAAGAGAACGACCTGCCGCTGGTCTCCGGCGACACGGATTCGGTGGAGCGCGGCACGCTCGCCTCCATCGGCTTCGACTACTATCAGCTCGGCAGGCAGACGGCCGACGTCGTGGTGCGCGTGCTGAAGGGCGAGGCGCCGGGTGACATTCCCGTCACCTTTGCCAGCGGCACGGATCTGGTGGTCAACCGCAAGGCTGCCGAGGCCATGGGCGTGACGCTGCCCGAGGGCTTGGTGGAGCGCGCTTCGAAGGTGATCGAGTAGAAGATTGAGGCCGGGGCCCTCGCGCAAGCAGGGCCCCGCCGTCCTGCCGGCGCGGCCGGAAGCCCGGACTTTTCATCCCGATTGCCTTCGCCTTCCAATTTTTTCCTTGCACTTCACCCCGCTTCGCGCCACCGGAGGGCGCAATCGTGAAGGATTCACCGCGGAGCGTTTCGATACAATGTCTGCCATCGCTTTCTGGGGCGCCGTCGAGCTCGGACTGATCTACGGCTTTGTGGCGCTCGGCGTCTTTCTGGCCTTCCGTGTGCTCGATTTTCCAGATCTTACGGTCGATGGCTCCTTTCCGCTGGGGGCGGCGGCCGCGGCGGTGGCCATCACCGCCGGCTGGGACCCGTGGCTTGCCTGTCTGCTTGCCGCCGTGGGCGGTGCGCTGTGCGGGCTCGTGACGGCGTTTCTGAATGTCCGCTTCGGCATATTGAACCTGCTTGCCTCGATCTTGACCATGATCGCGCTGTTTTCCGTCAATCTGCGCATCATGGGGCGGCCAAACATGGCCGTGCTGAACCGCGAGACGGTGGTAACACCCTTCTACGACCTGGGGCTGCCGGACCACCTCGTGCGGCCGGCTGTGCTTGCCGTTCTCGTGTTGGCAACGGTGCTGCTCCTGGCCCGTTTCCTGGCCAGCGATTTCGGCCTGGCCATGCGCGCGGCCGGCGCCAATGCCCGCATGGCACAGGCCAATGGCGTGAATGTCGGCCGGCAGATCTATTGCGGTATGGCGCTTTCCAATGCGCTGACCGGGCTGGGCGGCGCCCTGTTCGCCCAGATCGCCGGCTTTGCCGATGTGACGTCCGGCGTGGGCACCATCGTGGTGGGCCTGGCGGCGGTGATCGTCGGTGAAACGCTGTTTCGTACCCGCATCATGCTGGTGGCGCTTCTGTCCGTCGTCATCGGCTCCGTCGTCTACCGCATCGCCGTGCAGCTTGCGCTTTCGGCAGACCTGCTCTTCCTCAAGGCTTCCGATCTGAACCTTGTCACCGCCGTTCTGGTAACGCTGGCGCTGATCCTGCCGAAGCTGCGGGCGCGCAGAAAGGCTGTCCAATGATCTCCGTCCAGGATCTGCACGTCACCTTCAATCCCGGCACGCCGCTCGAGCGGCGCGCCGTCAACGGCATCGACCTGACGCTCCAGGAAGGCGAGTTCGCCACGGTGATCGGTTCCAATGGTGCTGGCAAGTCGACCCTGCTGGCGGCGATCGCCGGTGACGTCGCGGTGGAGCGCGGGCGGATCGAAATCGGTGGGCGTGACGTCACGCGTCAGGCGCCGGCAAGGCGTGCGGCGCGGGTAGCGCGCGTCTTTCAGGACCCGCTCGCCGGCTCCTGTGCTGCGCTTTCCATCGAGGAAAACCTGGCGCTGGCGGCAATGCGCGGTGCAAGGCGGGGCCTTGCTTCCGCCCTCAACGCCGGTCGCCGGGCACTGCTGCGCGAGCGGGTGGCCGAGCTCGGCCTTAACCTCGAAGACCGTATGGGCGACCGCATGGGCCTGCTGTCGGGCGGGCAGCGCCAGGCGCTGGCGCTCGTCATGGCCACGCTCGCCGGCGCGGAGGTCCTGCTGCTTGACGAGCACACGGCGGCCCTCGACCCCGGCATGGCGGAGTTCGTGGTCGAGCTCACGCAGCGGCTGGTGAAGGCCCACGGACTGACGACGCTGATGGTGACTCACTCCATGCGGCAGGCGCTGGACCTCGGCACGCGCACTGTCATGCTCCATGAAGGCCGCATCGTGCTCGACATCACGGGCGAGCGGCGCAGCAGTATGGATGTGGACGATCTCGTGGCCATGTTCCGCAAGGTACGTGGCGGCGAGGAGCTTGACGACGACTCGTTGCGGATCGGCTGACGCGGCCGGCGCCGGGCGATTTCCGGTGCCTGTCGGGCCTGCACGGGCAGACTCCTGTGGCCAAGGTTCCGGCAGACTCGACCCGTCAGGCTCGATCCTGAACAATGGGTGCGATACGCACTGAGTCCGAAAGCCCGGGAACCGACATGGCAAGCGACAGGCCATCGCATGACCCGCTGAAGAAAGAAATGGCGCGCCGGAAGACACGCCCTGCGCGGCCCTTCATTCACCTGCGGGTGCATTCGGCCTATTCCCTGCTGGAGGGCGCGCTGCCGCTTTCCAGGATCATCGGCCATGCCGTAGCGGACGAGGCGCCGGCCATTGCCGTCACCGACACCAACAATCTGTTCGGCGCGCTGGAGTTTGCCCAGAAGGCGGCGAAGGAGGGGGTGCAGCCCATCATCGGCTGCCAGCTTGCCGTGGCCTTCGCCGATGCCCTGTCCGAGGCGCGCCGTGGCAGCCACGCCCGGAGGGCGCAACCCGAGCATGAGCCGCTGGTGCTCCTTGCCGCGACGGAGGAAGGATATGCCAATCTGGTGCGGCTCGTCAGCCGCGCCTATCTGGACAACGAGGCGGGTGCCGCCCCGCACGTATCCGCAGCCTGGCTTGCGGAGCTCGCCGAGGGCATCCTGTGCCTGACAGGCGGCCCGCGCGGGCCCGTGGGCGCGGCCCTGAAGGCCGACCGGCCCGAGGTGGCCGCCTCGCGGCTGCAATATCTCAGGGAGATCTACGACAGCCGTCTGTATGTCGAGATCGAGCGTCTGGCGGGCTACGACCGCGCGCTGGAGGCGGCGACGGTGGACCTCGCCTATCGCCACGATCTGCCGCTGGTGGCGACCAATGAAGCCTTCTTTCCCGCGCGCGAGGACTTCGATGCCCATGACGCGCTGATCGCCATTGCGGAAGGCGCGGTCATCGCCATGGACGACCGTCGCCGGCTCACGCCCGACAATTACCTTCGGTCGCAGGCCGAGATGGCGGCGCTTTTCGACGACCTGCCGGAAGCCATCGACAACACGGTCGAAATCGCGCTGCGCTGCTCCTACTATCCGAAGACCCGTAAGCCCATCCTGCCGCGTTTCACTGGCAGCGCGCAGGACGCGGAGGCCGCGGAAACGGCGGAGGCGCAGGAGCTGCGCCGGCAGGCCCACGAAGGGCTTGAGAAGCGGCTGGCCACTCAGGGACCTGCGAAGGGGCACAGCCGCGAGGACTACGTCGCGCGCCTGGAACACGAGCTTGGCATCATCGAGCGCATGAAGTTCCCCGGCTACTTCCTGATCGTTGCCGACTTCATCAAATGGGCCAAGGCGCACGACATTCCCGTGGGGCCCGGGCGCGGATCGGGCGCGGGCTCGCTGGTGGCCTATGCGCTGACCATCACCGACATCGACCCGCTGCGCTTTTCGCTGCTGTTCGAGCGTTTCCTGAACCCGGATCGCGTCTCGATGCCGGATTTCGACATCGACTTCTGCCAGGAGCGGCGCGATGAGGTGATCCGCTACGTCCAGGAGAAATATGGCCGCGACCAGGTGGCGCAGATCATCACCTTCGGAACGTTGCAGGCGCGCGCCGTGCTGCGCGATGTCGGCCGCGTGCTGCAGATGCCCTATGGGCAGGTGGACCGCCTGTGCAAGATGGTGCCCTCCAATCCGGCCAACCCGACACCGCTGAAGAAGGCCATCGAGGACGAGCCGCGCTTTGCCGAGGAGGTGGAGAAGGAACCGATCGTCGGGCAGCTTCTGGAAATCGCCCAGAAGCTCGAAGGGCTCTACAGGCACGCCTCGACCCATGCGGCGGGCATCGTCATCGGCGACCGGCCGCTGTCCGAGCTGGTGCCCATGTATCGCGATCCGCGCTCGGATATGCCAGTCACCCAGTTCAACATGAAATGGGTGGAACAGGCCGGTCTGGTGAAGTTCGACTTTCTCGGCCTGAAGACGCTGACCGTGCTGGAGAAGGCGGTGCAGCTCATCCGCCGCCGCGGCATCGAGATCGACCTTTCGAGCATCCCTTACGACGACCCTGAAACCTATGCGATGCTGTCGCGCGGCGAGACGGTGGGCATCTTTCAGGTGGAAAGCGCGGGCATGCGCAAGGCGCTGATCGGCATGCAGCCCGACCGCATCGAGGACATCATCGCCCTGGTGGCGCTCTACCGCCCCGGCCCGATGGAGAACATCCCCACCTACAACGCCCGCAAGCACGGGCAGGAGGAAATCGCCTCCATCCATCCCAAGATCGACCACCTGCTGAAGGAGACCCAGGGCGTCATCGTCTATCAGGAGCAGGTGATGCAGATCGCCCAGGAGCTTTCCGGCTATACGCTCGGCGAAGCCGATCTTCTGCGCCGCGCCATGGGCAAGAAGATCCGCTCCGAGATGGACAAGCAGCGCGTGCGCTTCGTGGAGGGCGCGGTGGAGCGCGGGCTGCAGAAGCCGCAGGCCGATTTCATCTTCGACCTTCTGGCCAAGTTTGCCGACTACGGGTTCAACAAGTCGCATGCCGCGGCCTATGCCGTGGTCTCCTATCAGACGGCCTATCTGAAGGCGCATTACCCGGTGGAGTTTCTGGCCGCGTCCATGACCTACGACATGGCCAACACCGACAAGCTCAACGACTTCCGCCGCGATGCCATGCGGCTCGGCATCGAGGTGGTGTCGCCCTCGGTGATGACGAGCTTTCGCGATTTCGAGGTGGGCGAGAACCGCATCTACTATTCGCTGGCCGCTATCAAGGGCGTGGGCGAGGCGGCGGTCGAGCATATCGTCGAGAAGCGCAAGGAGAAGCCTTTCGAGAGCCTGGAAGATTTCTGCGCCCGCGTCGACCCGCGCATCGTCGGCAAGCGCGTGCTCGAAAGCCTCATCTGCGCCGGCGCGCTCGACTGTTTCGGCCATGATCGGGCGGCGCTGTTTGCCGGCGTGGATCGGCTGATGGGCATGGCCGCACGCGCGGCGGAGGATGCGGCGATGGGGCAGGGCGACATCTTCGGGACGGCGCTCGAACCGCAGAAGCTGCACCTGCCGGCCGTCGACCCGTGGCTGCCGGCGGAAAAGCTGCATCGCGAGTTTCAGGCCGTCGGCTGCTATCTCTCCGCCCATCCGCTCGACGACTATCTGCCGACGCTGGAGAAGATGCGCGTGCAAAGCTGGGCTGCCTTCCAGGCCGCCGTCAAGCACGGCGCGACCGCCGGGCGACTGGCCGGCACCGTGACGGCCAAGCAGGAGCGCAAGACGCGTACCGGCAACAAGATGGGCATCGTCCAGCTTTCCGATGCCACCGGCCAGTATGAGGCCGTTCTGTTTTCCGAGACGTTGGCCCAGTACCGCGATCTTCTGGAGCCGGGAAACTCGGTCGTCATCACCGTTTCGGCGGAAGACAGGCCGGAGGGCGTGAACCTGCGCATCCAGACCGTCCAGTCGCTGGAGGAGGAGGCCAGCCGCATGCAGAAGGCGCTGCGCGTCTATCTGCGCGACGCGGCGCCCGTCGGTGCCATCTCCTCCCAGCTCAGCAGCCGTGGAGAGGGGCAGGTGAGTCTCATCGTCATCAAGGAGGGCGGCCAAGGCGAAATCGAGATCGGCTTGCCCGAGCGCTATCGCATCTCCCCGCAACTTGCCGCCGCCATGCGCGCCGTTCCGGGCGTGGTGGATGTCGAGCTGGTTTAGGCACCCGTCTCAAGACAGAAAACGCCCGGCCGCAAAGGGTGTTTCTCCGCGCCTCGGCGCTTGAAGACACCCATTCTCACCCCGTCCTGATCCGCTGCGAACCCGGCGCCAACACAGACGGCGGGCCGTTGCCCGCCGCCTGGAAAACCCGTGTCCGGCGCGTATTCCGAACGCCCCTCAGGAGCAGCCGCTGGTCGCTCCGCAGGTGTCACACTTCTCGCAGGTGCCGTTGCGCACCATGGTGAAGTTCTGACACTCGGAGCACATATTGCCGGTGTAGCCCTGCATGATGGCCTTCTGTCGGCGGTGGGCTTCCACCTTCTTGGCCTCCGCCGCCTCGTCGGCTGCCGGCTGCTCGGCACTTTCGTCCCGCGCGGCCTCCTCGGCCAGCTCCTTGGCGCGCTCTTCATAGTCGCGGCGGAAGGCGGAGGCTTCCTCCTGCAGGCCGGCGACCGCCGGCTTGAGCGCCGTCACCGTTGCGCCGGCGGAAACGGCACGCACCTTGGGCCCGCCACGGCCGGCCGGCACGCCGCCGGATGCTTCACCGCGGGGCTCGTCGTTCCTGCTCACCATCTTGAAGGGCGTGGCGCCCCGCGTCAGTCCCCTTGAGAAAGGGGTCGCCTTGCCTTCGTTGATGCCGCGGCCGAGCGCGGTGTTGGAGAAATCGGTCGTGTCGACATGGGCAAGGTCGTGACGGCCGAGATAGGAGATCGCCAGCTCGCGGAAAACATAGTCGAGAATCGAGGTGGCGTTCTTGATGGCGTCGTTGCCCTGCACCATGCCGGCCGGCTCGAACTTGGTGAAGGTGAAGGCCTCCACATACTCTTCCAGCGGCACGCCGTATTGCAGGCCGAGCGAGATGGCGATGGCAAAATTGTTCATCATCGCGCGGAAGGCGGCCCCTTCCTTGTGCATGTCGATGAAGATTTCGCCCAGGCGGCCGTCGTCGAACTCGCCGGTGCGCAGATAGACCTTGTGCCCGCCGACCACGGCCTTCTGGGTGTAGCCCTTGCGCCGGTTGGGCAGTTTCTCGCGCTCGCGCACCACGCGCTCGACCACGCGCTCAACGATCTTTTCCGTCACCTGCGCGGCCTGAGCCGCCGTCGGGGCGGCAACCAGCTCCTCCACAAGGTCGTCGGCTTCCTCGTCGTCCTGCGAGAGCAGCGAGGCATTCAGCGGCTGGGAGAGCTTCGAGCCGTCGCGATAGAGCGCGTTGGCCTTCAGCCCCAGCTTCCACGACAGCATGTAGGCGTTCTTGCAGTCCTCGACCGTCGCCTCGTTGGGCATGTTGATGGTCTTGGAGATGGCGCCGGAGATGAAGGGCTGGGCGGCGGCCATCATGCGGATGTGGGATTCGACAGAGAGATAGCGCTTGCCGATCTTGCCGCAGGGGTTGGCGCAGTCGAAGACGGGCAGGTGCTCATCCTTGAGGTGCGGCGCGCCTTCCAGCGTCATGGCGCCGCAGATGTGAATGTTGGCGGCCTCGATCTCCTGCTTCGAAAAGCCGAGCGCGGGCAGAATCTCGAAGGAGAAATCGGAGAGCTGCTCGTCGGTGAAGCCGAAGGTCTCCTTCAGCCAGTCTGCACCCAGCGTCCACTGGTTGAAGGCGAACTTGATGTCGAAGGCGGATTTCAGCGCCGCGTTCAGCGCCGCGATCTTCTCGTCGGTGAAACCCTTGGCCTTCAGCGTCGTGGGGTTGACGCCCGGCGCCTGGTCGAGCGTGCCATGGCCCACCGCATAGGCCTCGATCTCGGCGATCTGGGCCTCGGTATAGCCGAGTGTGCGCAGTGCCTCGGGCACGGCGCGGTTGATGATCTTGAAATAGCCGCCGCCGGCCAGCTTCTTGAACTTCACCAGCGCGAAATCGGGCTCGATGCCCGTGGTGTCGCAGTCCATGACAAGTCCGATCGTGCCGGTGGGCGCGATCACGGTTGCCTGGGCGTTGCGGTAGCCGTGCTTCTGCCCAAGCTCCAGCGCCCTGTCCCAGGCAGCCCGCGCATGCGTCACAAGCTCTGCCTGCGGGCAATCCTGCGCCTTCAGCGGCACGGGGCTGACCGAAAGATTCTCGTAGCCCTGCTCCTCGCCATAGGCGGCGCGGCGGTGATTGCGGATGACGCGCAGCATGTGCTCGGCATTGCGCTGGTAGTCCGGGAAGGGGCCAAGCTCGCCGGCCATCTCTGCCGAGGTTGCATAGGCCACGCCCGTCATGATGGCGGTGAGCGCGGCGCAGATGGCCCGGCCCTCATCGGAGTCGTAAGGAATGCCGGAGGTCATCAGCAGGCCGCCGATATTGGCATAGCCGAGCCCCAGCGTGCGGTACTCGTAGGAAAGCCTGGCAATCTCCTTCGAGGGGAACTGCGCCATCATGACGGAGATTTCCAGCACGATGGTCCACAGCCTGACGGTGTGCTCATACGCCTCGATGTCGATCGAGCCATCCTTGTTGCGGTACTGCAGGAGATTGATGGAGGCGAGATTGCAGGCCGTGTCGTCCAGGAACATGTATTCCGAGCACGGATTGGACGCGCGGATCGGACCGGCCGCCGGGCAGGTGTGCCAGTCGTTCATCGTGGTATTGAAATGCAGTCCCGGATCGGCCGAAGCCCAGGCGGCATAGCCGATCTTTTCCCACAGGTCGCGTGCCTTGAGAACCTTGGCGGGCTTGCCGTCGATGCGGTTGATCAGCGTCCAATCGCCATCGTTCTCGACGGCACGCAGGAAGTCGTCCTTCAGCGACACGGAGTTGTTGGAGTTCTGGCCGGAAACGGTGAGATAGGCTTCCGAATCCCAATCCGTATCGTAGGTCTTGAAGGCGATCGAGGTATAGCCCTGCTTGGCGAACTGGATGACGCGCTTGATGTAGTTCTCCGGCACGGCGTTGCGCTTGGCCGCCTTCACCTCGCGCTTGAGTGCCGGGTTCTTGGCAGGGTCAAAGCATTCGCCATTGTCAGCCTGGCAGTTGACGCAGGCCTTCATGATGGCTTCGAGATGCTTCTTGACGATCTTGGAGCCGGTGACGAGGGCCGCGACCTTCTGCTCCTCCTTCACCTTCCAATCGATATATTCCTCGATGTCCGGGTGGTCGATGTCCACCACCACCATCTTGGCGGCGCGGCGCGTGGTGCCGCCGGACTTGATGGCGCCGGCCGCGCGGTCGCCGATCTTGAGGAAGGACATGAGGCCGGACGACTTGCCGCCGCCCGAAAGCTTCTCGCCCTCGCCGCGCAGCATCGAGAAGTTGGAGCCCGTGCCGGACCCGTATTTGAACAGCCTGGCCTCGCGCACCCACAAGTCCATGATGCCGCCCTCGTTGACGAGGTCGTCCTGCACGGACTGGATGAAACAGGCATGCGGCTGCGGGTGCTCGTAGGCCGATTTCGACTTGGTGAGCTTCTTGGTGAAGGGGTCGACGTAATAGTGGCCCTGGCCCGGCCCGTCGATGCCGTAGGCCCAGTAAAGCCCGGTGTTGAACCATTGCGGGGAGTTGGGCGCGACGCGCTGGGTGGCAAGCATATAGGCAAGCTCGTCCATGAAGGCGCGGGCGTCTTCCTCCGTGTCGAAATAGCCGCCCTTCCAGCCCCAGTAGGTCCAGGTGCCGGCCAGCCGGTCGAAGACCTGGCGCGCATCGGTCTCGGAGCCGTAGCGTTCATCCTCGGGCAACTCCGCGAGCGCCTCCTCGTCGGCCACGGAGCGCCACAGGAAGGAGGGGACGTCGTTCTCCTCCACCTTCTTCAGGCGTGCCGGCACGCCGGCCTTGCGGAAGTACTTCTGGGCCAGGATGTCGCTCGCCACCTGGGAGAACTGCGCCGGCACGTCGATATTGTCGAGCCGGAAGACGGTCGAGCCGTCCGGGTTCCGGATCTCGCTTACGGCCTTGCGAAATGCGATCTCCGCATAAGGAGACTGGCCCTGCTTGGTGAACCGACGTTCGATGCGCATCTTCGTCCTCTTCAATATCCCATATATAGCGTCTCCTGGGGAGCGATGCTCATCACATCGTGTTCCCGCCGACACCATCTCTTCAACCGGCCGCCAGGCCTCGTGTCATGGCGGCCCTTCATTGCTCCACTTCCGCTCCGCCCGCTTCGGCTTCGCAAGCCGGGCAGAACCCGCCGGGGAGTTGACCGGCCCGTTTCTGACGCTTCCCTTGGGGGTTCTCCGAACGGAGAAGAACACTCTATTTAGTGGCGAGTTTCGCCGCAATGACTAAATATAGTGTTAACAGATTGCTTATACCCCCTTGGCACCCGTGCCCCCAGCGCCTTCGACCGACAAGAAATCTCCCTCCCGCCTGCGGCGACAACAGGCGGGGACACGCACGCGACAACAGATTGGAAAACTGACCGACTGAAGGACTATCCGGCCGCGCGTTCCGAAAAGGGAACGCAAGTCATCATAAAAGGCGACTCGCCCGAACCCGTCAAGCTCTCGTTTCTTGTAAGTTTTGTGACCGCTATATGTTGTGTGTCATGCATGTGGATAGTGGGGAGAGAGGAAATCCGGGCTAGCCAAGCGCATCGAGGAACAGGAACACGCCAGCGGCAAGCAGCGCGGCCGCAGGAACCGTCGTCAGCCAGGCGGCGACGATGGTGCGCACGTGGGCGCGGCGTACAAGCTTGCGGCGGGCAATTTCCTCCCGCGAGATGCCGGGAACGCCGTTCTCCTCCTCGTAGAGGAAGCTGAACGGGCCGGCATCGGCGTTCGCCATCTGCGCTACCTTCATCTTCTTTCCCCTGCGTTCCAGATAGGCGCGGCGGCGCTTCGAGCGGGCGGTGTACCACTCGCGGAAGAAACCGACACCGAAGACCGCCCCCACCGCCGTGTGGGTGGAACTGACGGGAAGGCCGAGGCCGGAGGCAACAATCACGGTGATGGCCGCCGACAGCGCCACGCAGAAGGCCCGCATCGGGTTCAGCTTCGTGATCTGCTCGCCGACCATGCGGATGAGCTTCGGTCCGAACAGCACCAGGCCGAAGGAGATGCCGAGCGCGCCGATCACCATCACCCAGAGCGGGATCGCCACCTCCGAGGCGACGGCGCCGGCCTCGACGGTGAAGACGATGGCGGCGAGCGGCCCCACCGCGTTGGCCACGTCGTTGGCGCCATGGGCAAAGGACAGCAGGGCGGCGGAAATCACCAGCGGCAGGTTGAACAGCCGCCGCAGGGACTGGTTGCGATTCTCCATGCCCTGCGAGCGGCGACGCACGTGAACATGCGCCAGGGCCCAGACGACCGCAAAGGCCGCGATGCCGAGAAAGGCGATGGTGCCGTTGCCGATATCCACCACCTTTTTCAGTCCCTTCATCGCGAGATAGGCGGTGAAGGCGCTGGCCATCACGGCGATGAGCAGGGGCACCCAGCGCCGCGCCGCGGTGATCTTGTCGTCCTGGTAGATGATGGCCGTCTTGATGAAGGCGAGGAACAGGGCGGCGATGACACCGCCCATGACGGGCGAGACCACCCAGCTTGCCGCGATCTGCGCCATGGTGGACCAATCGACCGTGGAGAAGCCGGCCGCCGCGATGCCCGCGCCCATGACACCCCCGACCACCGAATGGGTGGTAGAGACGGGAGCCCCGATCCAGGTTGCCAGGTTCACCCACAGGGCGGAGGAGATGAGAGCGGCCATCATGGCGCGCACGAAGATCTCCGGGCTTGCCACTGCATCCGGTGCGATGATGCCCTTGGAAATGGTGCCGACCACGTCGCCACCGGCGATCAGCGCCCCTGCGGTCTCGAAGATGGCGGCCAGCACCAGCGCGCCGGTGAGCGTCAGCGCCTTCGCGCCGACGGCCGGGCCGACATTGTTGGCCACGTCATTGGCGCCGATGTTGAGCGCCATATAGGCGCCGATGGCGGCTGCCGCGATGATGATGACGGCGCGCGGCTCGCCGATCACGTAGATGGACGCGAAGACGGCGGCCAGCGCCAGAAACAGAAGCCCGAGCCCAGGAGCCACCAGCCGGCGCGCCAGCAGGCTCGTCGCCTCCTCGACATGCACCAGCTTGTCCAGATCCTTGTCGAGCGTACGCTTCTTGAAGGTGGCGCGGTTGTTCGTGGTGGCCATGGGGCGTTCCGGCGGTTCCTTACAGACGGCCGCGAGGCGCGGCATCGGGCGCGCGCAACGGGATCGCCGCGCGATTCGCTATCGCCTAGGGAATGCGGGCGTCGGGCACAAGTCTCGATGCGGGATTAACGGTGAAAAGCGCAGTTCAGGCGGCGATTTCCCGTGGATTGGGTGAAAAGGCGGCAAGCAGCTGGGCGAGGTCCGGCTCCTGCACGGCCTTGCTCGCCTCCTCCTGGCTCATCCAGCGGCGGGTGCGCTGGCTCTTCTCCGGCCAGCGTTTCGCCTCTTCCTCCACGCACAGCGGAAAGACCGCCACCTCGCAGCGCCAGGTAAGCCCGCTCTCGGTCTCCTTGCCGTAGAAATAGCGGCCGATCTCGCGGTCGGCCATCCTGCCTTCGACGCCGGCCTCCTCGCGCGCTTCGCGGGCGGCGGTGCCAGCCAGGCTCTCGCCGCCTTCCGGCCACCCCTTGGGCAGCACCCAGCGGCCCGTGCCACGGCTGGTGATGAGCAGAACCTCGACACGGCCCTTCTCCAGCCGCCAGGGCAGGGCGGCAGCCTGCACGCGCGGCGGATTGCCGCCGAACAGCCGGCGCAGGCGTTCCATCAGCCCGATATGTCTGGCGCGCTCGAAAAACATGCCCTCACCGTTGCGGCTTTCTCCCGGGAGGGGAGAATCAGCCCGAGCCGTAACAATATCCTAGATAGGCACCCCCTGCAGATTGGCAAGCTGGGCGTGTGGGAACGGCGCGCCCGGCACGTCAGCCCACCTGCTCGTCGGCAATCGGCCGCTGGTAGGAGAAGCCCATGTCCCAGGGAAAATAGATCCAGGTGTCCTGGCTGACCTCCGTGATAAAGGTGTCAACGAGCGGCCGCCCTCTGGGCTTGGCATAGACGGTGGCAAAATGCGCCTTGGGCATCATGGCGCGCACGATGGCCGCCGTCTTGCCGGTATCGGTGAGATCGTCGACGATGAGCACGTCCTCACCGTCCCTTTCCAGCAGCGGCGGTGCGATCTCCTTGAGAACCTTCAGCTCTCCCTGCTCCGTATAGTCGTGGTAGGAGGCCACGCACACCGTCTCGATCAGCCGGATGCCGAGCTCGCGCGCGATGACCGCCGCCGGCACGAGGCCGCCGCGGGTGATGCACACGATCGCCCTCCAGCGGCCGTTGGTGCCGGCAAGCCGCCAGGCGAGCGCGCGTGCATCGCGGTGGAACTGGTCCCAAGAGACGGGAAACGCTTTTTCGGGAAGAGACATCTTCTGCACTCCGCTGGGCGTGGAATGCAGGGGGACTTAGCCGGAAAGTGGGGGGATGCGCAAGGCCGCCCCCCGCGGGCGCCGATGCCGGTTCTGGCCCCGACAGCCTCTACCGCGCCATCAGCGTCGGCGCCGTCATGGACTGCAGCAGGGTGCGGGTCGTGCCGCCGAAGATGAACTCAGAGACCCGCGAGCGGCCATAGGCGCCCATGACCAGGAGGTCGGCACCCGTATCGGCCAGCCGGTTGATGATCACCTCGCCATGCGAAAGATCGCCGGAGATTTCGGTGCGCGTGGTCACGTCGATGCCGTGGCGGGCGAGGGCGGTGGCAATGGCCGAACCGGCGAGCCCGGTATCCTGATGCGGGAAGTCCTGAGGGTCGACCATGAGAACCTCGACGCTGCCGGCCTCCTGCATGAAGGGCAGCGCGTCGAAGGCGGCCCGCGCGGCCTCCTTGCTGCCGTTCCAGGCCAGGATCACCCGCTTGAAGGGTGCGCTGCGGCCCTTGAAGGTGTAGGGGACAAGCAGGACCGGACGGCCGCTCTCGAAGACCAGGGCCTCGACATCGGCCGTCATGCGCGCATCGGCGTCGGGATCGTTCTGCTGGGCGATGACGAGGTCGGCGGTGCGCGCGCTTTCGATGCCGGAGATGGCCGAATCGCCCGAGACGTTGTCGTAGCCGCGCCACTCCGCGGCGATGCCCTCGGCCTGCGTGCGCTCCATGAAGAGGGCGCGAAGGCGGGCGTGGCGGTCCTCCGCCTCGGCTCTCATTTCCTCGGTCAGGTCGACCATCGCGCCGCCCAGCGGCGTGGCCACGGCAATGGGCAGCGCCTCGGCGTGCAGGCCGATGAGATGGCCCTGGTGGCGCGCGGTGAGCGGCAGGGCGAAGTCCAGAAGCCGCGGTGTGTCGGCCTCGCTTTGCAGGATGGCGAGTATCGTCTTGCAGGTCATGGAAGCCTCCTTGGACGGACAACATGCAACGGCCATCGTCCTGGACGGTCCTGCCGCCGCCGTCTTTGTGCCATGTCAACGCATGAGGCTCAATCGCGTTGCGCCAGCGCCGCCAGCATCTCCTCGACCGCCCCGCGGGCTGCCTCCAGCGCATCGGCAGAGCGCGAGCGGATCACGATCTCGGTCCAGAATCGCCCGTCCTGATATTTCGGATAGGAGCCGATGATGGTCTGGTCGTGCGCCTTCTGCACCGCGCCGAGCGGGCCGCCGATGGTGCCCTCGGGCAGGGGGGAGGGAACGGTCACGGAAAGCAGCTTCGCGCCCGTTCTGAGCGTCGGGATCACGGTGTCGAGCATGGCCTGGAAGATGGCCGGCACACCCGCCATCACGTGGACGTTGCCGATGATGAATCCCGGCGCGACCGAGATCGGGTTGGGGATGTGCCTCGCCCCCTTCGGCATACGCGCCATGCGCTTGCGCGCCTCGGAGAAGGCGATGCCGCGCCGGGAATAATGCTCTTCGAGAAGGTGGTAGGCGTCCGGGTCGTAATCGCAGGGCACGCCGAAGGCGGCCGCGATGGAATCGGCGGTGATGTCGTCATGGGTGGGACCGATGCCGCCGGTTGTGAAGACATAGGTGTTGCGCGACCTCAGCGCGTTGACGGCCTCGACGATAGCATCCTGGTCGTCCGGCACGATCCGTACTTCCCTGAGGTCGATGCCGACGGCCGTCATCATGTCGGCCAGGTGGCCGATGTTCTGGTCCTTGGTGCGGCCGGACAGGATCTCGTCGCCGATCACCACCATGGCCGCCGTCACGATCTCGCTCATCGCGTTGTTCTCCAGCTCGCGCGTCAGATACCCGCATCCGCGGGCTGCGGCAATGGACGGCAAACGGTGAACACAGTGTCCACCGATGCGGCCGTTTCATCACACCCTGCATCCCTTACATGCAGGGCGCGAAATTTCAGCAAGCAACGGAAGGGACGATGGCAAAGATCCTGGTTCTCTACTATTCGAGCTGGGGCCACATGGAGCAGATGGCACGGGCGGCAGCCGAAGGTGCGCGCGAGGCGGGGGCCGAGGTCACGGTCAAGCGTGTGCCGGAGCTGGTGCCGGAGGAGGTGGCCAGGAAGGCCGGCTACAAGCTCGACCAGGAAGCGCCGGTGGCCGAGCCGCTGGAGCTTGCCGATTATGACGGCTTCATCTTCGGAGTCTCCACGCGCTACGGCATGATGGCGGCGCAGCTCAAGAATTTTCTCGATCAGACCGGCCCGCTGTGGGCCGAGGGCAAGCTCATCAACAAGCCGGCCACGGTCATGTCCTCCACCGCGACGCAGCATGGCGGGGCGGAACTGGCGCTGGCCTCCACCCAGATGGCGCTGCAGCACCATGGCATGATCATCGTGCCGCTTTCCTATGCCTATCAGGGCCAGTCGGGCAACGATACGGTGCGTGGGGGTGCGCCCTATGGCATGACCACCACCACAAACAGCGACGGCTCGCGGTTTCCCTCCGAGCAGGAGCTGGAAGGTGCGAAGTTTCAGGGCCGCCGGCTGGCGGAGATCGCGGCCAGGCTCGCCGGTTGACCATCGGTTCTCTTGGGGGGGGGCGTGGCGCGTGGGGCGCGTGACGGGCGGTCTTCGGGCCGCCCGTCCTGCCTTGGGCCTCATGCCATGCACGGGGTGGTGCGGACGGCGGGGATCGAACCCGCACGGATTTCTCCGAGGGATTTTAAGTCCCTTGCGTCTACCAGTTCCGCCACGTCCGCTGGGCACCGGAGGAACGCCTAGCCGGAGAATGGCGTGCGATCAAGCGATGGCTTCGCGGCGCAGCGCATCGGAAAGCCCTTCGGGGACATCTATCCCGAAAACATCCCACAGCGCCTTCTCGATCTGTGCGGCATCTTCGAGTGCGCACTGGCTGCCATCCTGTCCATGGAAGGTCAGGCGATTGTTGAACAGCGCGTAGCGGCCGCCGGGTGTCGGCCGGGCGGCGATCAGCGTGTGCCGGAAATGGGAGGCCGGATTGGTCGACAGATAGTAGTTGGCCACCTCGTAATCGACCGGCAACTGCTCCTCAAGCCCGAAACGATAGAGAGGGCGCCATGCCCCGCCCGCCTGGGCATCGAGACGCCAGCTTGCACCCTCGCGCTCCAGGCGGAAGGTCTCGTGCGGGGTTTCCTGCTCGACATCGGCCTGCAGGCGCAGAGGAGCCGTCTGCGTGAGACCGCCGAAGCCCACATCGGCGAGATAGGTGCCTTGCGCAAGCTCGATGCGCAGGAGCATGTGCCCGCGCGGCGTGATCGTCTCGTCGTCGCGGCCCCAGAGCACGCGCGCCGCGAGCCCGGAAACCCGGTAGCCCAGCACCGAAAGCACATGCATGAAAAGCAGGTTGTGCTCGAAGCAGTAGCCGCCGCGTCCGCCAAAAATGAGCTTTTCCTGCAGGGCGGCGAGATCCAGATTGACGGGCCGGTGCATCAACGGATCGAGGTTCTCGAAGGCGATGGCCATCGGATGGTGAAGATGGAGGGCGCAAAGCGTCTCCAGGGTCGGTTCCAGCGGGCCTTCGTATTTTATGCGGCGCAGATAGGCCGCCAGATTGATCGTCTGCGGAGCGACGTTCATGCGCTTTGTCCCTCGCGGATGTCGGCTATGCAGGTGGTTGATGTGGGGCGGCCTGGCTGATGATGCAAGCGGCCAGCTGACAGTCTCCTGAATTCTCTGGCATCGTGCCCTCAGGTTTGCCAAAGTCGGGCAGGAAGGGAGACCCCATATGCCAGCATCTGACGCAGGAACCTTGAGACCCTGGAGCGCCGTGGCGCCGCTTCTGGTGGACGTTGCCATGGGGCGCAGGCCTGCCGATCTCGTGGTGCGCAACGGGCGCTGGGTGAACGTGCATTCGGGTGAGGTGATTCCCGGCACGGACATTGCCATTGTTGCCGGGCGTTTCGCCTATTGCGGGCCGGATGCCAGCCACGCCATCGGCGAAAAGACCAAGGTGGTGGATGCCAGGGGGCGCTATCTGGTGCCAGGCCTGTGCGATGCGCACATGCATGTGGAAAGCGGCATGGTGACGGTGACGGAGTTTTGCCGCGCCGTCATCCCGCACGGCACCACCTCCATGTTCATCGACCCGCACGAGATCGCCAATGTGCTGGGGCTTGCCGGTGTGCGCCTCATGCATGACGAGGCGGCCGCGCAGCCCATCAACGTCTACGTGCAGATGCCCTCCTGCGTGCCTTCCGCTCCCGGCCTCGAGAATGCCGGCGCCCGGCTGGGCGCTGAGGAGGTGGCTCAGGCCATGGGCTGGGAGAACATCATCGGCCTGGGCGAGGTGATGAACTTTCCCGGCGTGGCGGCGAACGATCCCGTGATGGTGGGCGAGATCGCCGCCACCGTGGACGCCGGCAAGACGGTGGGCGGACACTATGCCTCGCCGGACCTCGGGCGCGCCTTCCACGGCTACGTTGCCGGTGGACCACAGGACGACCACGAGGGCACCCGCGTGGAGGATGCCATCGCGCGCGTGCGCCAGGGCATGAAGGCGATGCTGCGGCTGGGTTCGGCCTGGTATGACGTGGCAAGCCAGATCAAGGCGGTAACGGAAGAAGGGCTCGATCCCCGCAACTTCATCCTGTGCACCGACGACAGCCATTCCGGCACGCTGGTCGGCGAGGGCCACATGGACCGCGTGGTCCGCCACGCCATTGCGCAGGGGCTGAAACCCGTCACCGCCATCCAGATGGCCACGCTGAACACGGCCGAGCACTTCAAGCTGGAACGCGAACTGGGCTCCATCGCGCCGGGACGGCGCGCCGACTTCCTGGTGGTTTCCGATCTGGCATCCCTCGTCATCGACGAAGTCTATGCGCGCGGGGTGCGTCTGGCCCGGGACGGCAGGCTGGAGGCGGACATCCCCGCCTATGACTATCCGGCGAGCGCCAAGAAGACTGTGCGTCTCGGCAAACGGCTGAAGGCCGGGGACTTCGACATTCCAGCGCCGAAAGGGGCCCGCAGCGTGCGCGTGCGGGTCATCGGCGTCATCGAGAACCAGGCGCCGACCAGAGCGCTGTCTGCCGAGTTGCCGGTGGCCGGCGGAGTGGTGGCCATGGACCGGCGCAACGATGTCTGCCAGATCGCGCTGGTGGAGCGCCATCGCGGCACCGGCGCCGTCACCAACGGCTTCGTCTCCGGCTTCGGTTACACGCAGGATTGCGCCATGGCTTCGACGGTGGCGCACGATTCGCACCACATGATCGTGGTCGGCACCAACAAGGAGGACATGGCAAAGGCGGCGAACCGGCTCGGCGAGGTCGGTGGCGGCGTGGTGATGATCTCCCGGGGGCGGGAACTGGCGCTGGTCGAGATGCCGATTGCCGGGTTGATGTCGGACGAGCGTGCCGAGGTGGTCGCCGCAAAGGCCGCCAGGCTTGCCGCCGCCATGCGGGAAATGGGCTGCACGCTCAACAACGCCTATATGCAGCACTCGCTTCTGGCCCTGGTCGTCATTCCCGAGCTGCGCATCTCCGATGTCGGGCTGATCGACGTGACGCGCTTCCGCAAGGTCGACCTGTTTCTGCCGTCATAGGTGCGGCAGCGGCGGTGCGGTCAAAGGATCTCGCGTCGGAAACGGCCTGCGCGCATGAAGTAGAAGGGCACCGGGGCACCCGGTGAAAGCGTCGGGTCGACGGCCAGGCGCTTGCTCAGATCGTCGAGTATGGTGCGGGTGATGGCGGGAACGTCGGCTTTCATGGCCTCGCGAATGGGCAGCCAGGTCAACTCCTCAAGCTCGTCCGTCGGACCGCCATCGGCAAGCTCCACGGCCACCGAATCGCGCCAGGCGGCCAGAAAGCGGGTGTCGAAACGGCGGACACGGCCTGGCGGCGTGACGGCGCGCGCGATGTAGCGCAGGTTTTCGAGGGATGGCGTAACGCCGTGTTCGGCAAAGCCGCGCCAGGCCGCGCTTCTGGTGGCGAAGTCCTGGCGCCGGCCGATGAGCAGCCCGGCTTCCTCATAGGTTTCGCGGATTGCCGAGAGGGCGATGGCACGGGCGCGGGACGCGCTGGCCCGTGCGCCCTCGCCAATCAGCCGCGCCTCCTCGTCGGGGTGCAGTGATCCGGCGACCGCAATGCGCCCGTCGGCCGGATCGGTGCGCCCGCCGGGAAAGACGAACTGGCCGGGCATGAAGGCATGGCGGCGATGACGCCGACCCATCAGGACGAAAGGCTCGCCGGCCCGCCGCTCGACAAGGATGAGCGTGGCGGCATCGCGCGGGCGTATCGCCCTTGCCGCCGGCTTGAGTTCACGCGATTCGACCGCATCGAGTTCCTGGCGCGTCATCCCGTCCACGCGCCGCGCCTTAAGACCCATCTCAGCGCTCGGGATGGGTTTCCAGAACATCCTTCTCGCCGCCAAAGCCGTGCATCCTGAGCGCCCACTGCAGCCCCACCACGGCCCCCTTTACCGGACCGATAAGGGCGAGAGACATGGCGAGCGTGAGTGGTGCCCAGATGGCGATATGCAGCCAGTTCGGCCAATCCGTCGCCGCCTGCACTCCCATGAATGCGCCGACGACCACATGGCCGACAATGACGATGACGAGGTAGGCGGGCAGGTCGTCGGCGCGGTGATGGCCGATTTCCTCCCCGCAGGACGGGCACCGATCGACCGTCTTGAGAAAAGCGCGGAAGAGCCGCCCTTTCCCACAGGCCGGGCATTTGCCGGACGCGCCGCGCTGCATGGCCTGGAAGACTGGACGCTGCGGCTGCTGGTCTGCCTGGCTGCCGAAAACACGCTCTTCCATCACCGTCTCCTGGTCCTTGCCGTGCGTCTGGCCGTTCTTGTGGCATCGCGCTTCGCCTTGTGCAAGGACTTCGACGAGCCGGGCACATGCGTCGGCTCGCTCAGCATCTCGAAGCGCAGCGCTCCCGCCATCGGCGCCACCTCCAGCAGCCGCACCTCCACCCTGTCGCCAAGCTGGTAGCCGCGTCCGCTTCTCTGGCCGACCAAGGCGTGCCGCGGCTCGTCATAGATATAGTAATCATTGCCGAGGGAAGAGACAGGAACGAAGCCATCGGCGCCAAATTCCGGCAAAAGAACGAAGATTCCGGCCTTGGTGACGCCGGAAATGCGCGCGTCGAAGGTCTCGTCGATGCGGTGGGCCAGATGCTCCGCCACCAGCCGATCCACCGTCTCGCGCTCGGCAGCCATGGCACGCCGTTCGGTGGCGGAAATGAGGGCGGCAATTTCCTCCAGCCGTTCCTCGTCCTCACCGCGCAGCCCGTCCTTGCCGAGACCTTTTGCCGCGATCAGTGCCCGGTGCACCACCAGGTCCGCATAGCGCCGGATGGGCGAGGTGAAATGCGCATAGCGGTGCAGGTTGAGGCCGAAATGGCCGAGGTTCTCGGTTGAATAGATGGCCTGGCTCTGGCTGCGCAGCACCACCTCGTTGACGAGTTGCTCGTGGTCCGTTCCTTCGACGCGCGCCAGGATGCCGTTGAACTGGGCGGGCCTGAGAGCCGCGCCGCGCGCCAGCGACAGGCCGAGGGAGGCAAGAAAGGCGCGCAGCGATTCCTGCTTGGCCAGGGAGGGCTGGTCGTGGACGCGGTAGATCAGCGGCTGGCGGGCCGCCTCCAGCGTCTCCGCGGCGGCGACGTTGGCCTGGATCATGAACTCCTCGATGAGCTTGTGCGCATCGAGGCGCGGCGGCACGATCACACGGTCCACGGTACCGTCCGGCTTGAGCAGGATCTTGCGCTCCGGCAGGTCGAGCTCCAGCGGTTCGCGCGCCGCGCGCCCGCGTTTCAGGATTGCGTAGGCGTCCCACAGCGGGCGCAGCACCGAATCGAGGATCGGGGCGGTCTTTTCGTCCGGCTGGCCGTCGATGGCGCTCTGTGCCTGGGGGTAGGAGAGGCGGGCGGCCGAGCGCATCGTCACCCGGTGGAAGCTGTGGGAGAGCTTTCTTCCGTCGGGCGCAAAGCGCATACGCACCGCCAGTGCCGGCCGCGCCTCGCCCTCGCGCAGCGAGCACAGGTCGTTGGAAATGCGCTCGGGCAGCATCGGCACCACGCGGTCGGGGAAATAGACAGAATTGCCGCGCTTCAGCGCTTCGCGGTCGAGGGAGGAGCCGGGCCTTACATAGTGGGCCACGTCGGCGATGGCGACGGTGACGATGACGCCGCCGGGGTTCTTCTCGTCCGGGTCGGGCTCGGCAAAGACGGCATCGTCGTGATCCTTGGCGTCCGCCGGGTCGATGGTGACGAGCGGAATGTTGCGCCAGTCCTCGCGGCCTTCCATGCCCGCCGGCTGTGCCGATTCGGCCTCTTCCAGCACGCTTTCGGGAAAGATGTGCGGAATCTCATGGGCGTGGATGGCGATCAGCGAGACGGCTTTCTCCGTGGCAATGGAGCCCACGACCGACAGCACCTTCGCCTTGGGCAGGCCATAGCGGCCGCGGGTGACAGGCTGCACCTCGACGAGATCGCCATGCCGCGCATCCTTGCGGAAATCCTCGTCGACCAAGAGTTCGGGCTGCCGGCGCTCCACCGGCTCGATGCGCAGCGTGCCATCCTGCATTTCGCGGAAAACGCCGAGCACGGCGCGCCGGCGCTTCTCGAACACCTTGAGGATACGGCCGGTATAGGCCGGTCCGGCGTCGTCCTCGGCAGGAAGGACGCGGGCGAGCACCCGGTCGCCAAGGCCGGCCACCGTCCGGCCGCCCCGCTGGGCCCGAATGGTGACGAGCGGCACCGGCCCCTCGTCATCCTCGTCGATCTCGGCCGGCCTGGCGATCAGCCCGCCCTCGGCATCGCGCGAGAAAATGTCGAGCACGACGACATGGGGCAGGGCGCCCGGGCGCATGATCTTCCTGCGGCGCTTCTGCACCAGCCCCTCGTCCTGGAGCTGGCGCAGCATGTCCTTCAGCCAGACACGGTCGCCGCCCTTGATGTTGAACGCCTTTGCAATTTCCCGCTTGCCCGAGCGGTCGGGGTTTTCCGCGATGTAGCGCAGCAGTTCTTCGCGCGAGGGAAGGTGCGCGCCCCGCTTTTCGCCGGGGACTTGCGCGGTGCCTTTCGTGTTGCGGCGCGCCAAGCCCTCAGCCCCCGGCCTTGCCGCGCGCTGCCTTCTTGCCGCCCTTGCCGCCCTTGGCGGCAATCAGCGCCAGCGCTTCTTCCATGGTCACGCTCATCGGGTCCTTTCCCTTCGGCAGGGTGGCATTGACCTTGCCGAAATTCACATAGGGGCCATAGCGCCCGTCGCGCACGGTGACCGCGCCGCCACCGTCGGGATGCTCGCCCAACTCCTTCAGCGCCGCCGGCTTGGACCGCCGCCCGTTGCCCTTGGCCTTCTTCTCCGCGATCAGCGAAACGGCACGGTTCAAACCGATGGAGAAGACATCTTCCACCGAGTCCAGATTGGCGTAGGTGCCATCGTGCAGAAGGAAGGGACCATAGCGCCCGATGCCGGCGGAGATCATCTTGCCGGTCTCGGGATGGGGGCCCACATCGCGCGGCAGCGAAAGCAGCGCCAGAGCGCGCTCATGGTCAAGATCCTCGGGCTTCCAGCCCTTCGGCAGGCTGGCACGCTTGGCCTCCTTGCCGTCGCCGCGCTGCACATACGGCCCGAAGCGGCCGGAGCGCAAGGTGATCTCCTCGCCGGTGAAGGGGTCGGTGCCGAGCACCCTGTTGCCGTCGAGGCCGGCATCGCCGGCCCCGTTCTCGCCGTTCTCGCCGAGCTGGCGGGTATAGCCGCACTCGGGATAGTTCGAACAGCCGACAAAGGCGCCGTAGCGGCCGAGCTTCAACGACAGCCTGCCGGTGCCGCATTTGGGGCACAGGCGCGGGTCTCCGCCATCCTCGCGCGCAGGGAAGACGAGGGGGGCAAGCTCCTCGTTGAGCACATCGAGCACGTCGGCTACCCGCAGTTCCTTGATGTCGCCGACGGCGCCGGAGAAATCCCGCCAGAAATCGCGCAACACCTCCTTCCAGGAGAGCTTGCCGGCCGAGATATCATCGAGCTTTTCCTCGAGATCCGCGGTGAAATCGTATTCGACGTAGCGCCGGAAGAAGTTCTCCAGGAAGGCGGTGACGATGCGGCCCTTGGCTTGCGGCACCAGGCGGCGCTTCTCGATGGTCACATAGTCGCGGTCTTCCAGCGTCTTGAGCGTGGCGGCGTAGGTGGAGGGACGGCCAATGCCGAGTTCCTCCATCTTCTTGATGAGCGATGCTTCCGAATAGCGCGGCGGCGGCTCGGTGGTGTGCTTGGTCGCGTCGATGCGCTCGCAGTTCAGCGCCTCGCCGCTTCTGATCTCGGGCAGGCGGCGGCTCTCCTCGTCCTCGCTGTCGTCGTCCTTGATCTCCGCATAGGCGGCGAGGAAGCCGTCGAAGCGCACCACGGAGCCGACAGCGCGCAGACCCGCCCTGCGGCCGCTGCCCGTCGCTTCGATTTCCACCGTCGTGCGCTCGATTTCCGCAGCCTGCATCTGGCTGGCGATGGCGCGCTTCCAGATCATCTCGTAAAGGCGTGCCTGGTCGGCATCGAGATATTTGCGCACCTGCTCGGGCGTGCGCGAGAAGTCGGTGGGGCGGATCGCCTCGTGCGCCTCCTGCGCATTCTTTGCCTTGACGGAATAGACGCGCGGCTTCTCCGGCAGATAGCGCTCGCCGAAGGTCTGGCCGACCGCCGCGCGCGCCTGCTCCAGTGCCTCGGGCGCCATCTGCACGCCGTCGGTTCGCATGTAGGTGATCAGGCCGGCCGTCTCGCCGCCGATGTCCACACCCTCATAGAGACGCTGGGCCACCTGCATGGTGCGCGAGGCGGAGAAGCCGAGCCGCGAGGAAGCCGCCTGCTGCAGGGTCGAGGTCGTGAACGGGGGCGCCGGATTGCGCCGGGTCGGCTTGGCTTCGACGGAGAGGACGCGATAGGTGGCGCCTTCGAGCATCGCCTTGATGGCCTGCGCTTCGCCCTCGCTCTTGATATCGAGCTTCTGCAGCTTGCGTCCGTCGAGCGTGGTAAGCCGCGCCTCGAAGCGCTCCGCGCGCGGGGTATCGAGAAGGGCGGCGATCTGCCAGTAGTCCTCGCGCACGAAACGCTCGATCTCGGCTTCGCGGTCGCAGACGAGACGAAGCGCGACGGACTGAACGCGCCCGGCCGAGCGCGCACCGGGCAGCTTCCGCCAAAGAACGGGCGAGAGCGTGAAGCCCACCAGATAGTCGAGCGCCCGGCGGGCGAGATAGGCATCGACCAGCGAGGCGTCGATCTCGCGCGGTTCGGCCATGGCGTCGAGCACCGCCTTCTTGGTGATGGCGTTGAAGACGACGCGGCGCACCGGCTTGTCCTTGAGGGCGCGCTTCTGGCGCAGCACCTCCAGCACGTGCCAGGAGATGGCCTCGCCCTCGCGGTCCGGGTCGGTGGCCAGGATCAGGCCGTCGGCTTCCTTCACGGCCTTGGCAATCTCGGAGAGCCGCTTGGCGGACGGGCTGTCGACCGCCCACGACATGGCGAAGTCCTCGTCCGGGCGCACCGAGCCATCCTTGGCAGGCAGGTCGCGCACATGGCCGAAGGAGGCGAGCACCTTGTAGTCCTTGCCAAGATACTTGTTGATCGTTTTCGCCTTGGCGGGCGACTCGACAATGACGACATCCATCGCGGGCGTACCTTTGTTCGGCGGCCAATGGGCGGCGCCGTTCTTCTCTTGCGGGCCCAGAAGGCCGAATCCGCCCGTGACATGGCTGTGCTTTCACGCGCGGTCAAGGCCCCCACCGCAAATCGGGGTGCAGAACATCTGTACAATCAAAAAGTGCATCAGAATAAATGTACATTTATTGGTATATATGTTTCATTGCTCGAAGAATGCTTCCCGTTGGCCAAGTGCGGGAAGAATCATGACAAAAATCCAGCGAAAACGGGGGCTCAGAAAGCGAGGGAGTGCGGCCGGATGACCCGGACACCGCTTGAGCTGCAGCGCGAGGAAACCCTGACCTATATCGAGGCGATGCTCGGACAACTTGCGATACTGGCGCGAAAGGAGCGCTGCGACATGCTGACCTATCTCATCGAGATGGCACATATGGAGGTGAGCGACATCCTGCGAGGCCAGCGCCCCGCGCAACTGTCGGCCCAGACGGGGCAGCGTTCAACCGCTGTCGTCGAGAAGCAGCGAGACGCTCCCTCCTGAATGCCGCTCCAGTCGGCCAGCGAGCTCGAGCTCCAGCAAGATGAGCGAGAGCTGGGCAGGGTGGAGCCCGGTGTGCTGGAGAATCTCGTCGATGTGCACCGGCGTGGGCCCAAGCGCCTCGAGCACCCGGCTGCGGTCGTCGTCGCTCGGGGCCGGGGCGGCGAGGTCGTCGGGCGGCTCTTCCATCTGCCGTTCCGGCGGCGGACGGCCGAGAAGCGGCGCGATCGCCTCGGCGACATCCCCTGCGTCGGTGGTCAGGATGGCGCCATCCTTGATGAGCCTGTTTGTGCCGGCAGCGCGTGGGTCGAGCGGCGAGCCGGGCACGGCGAAGACCAGGCGTCCCATCTCGTTTGCCAGCCGGGCGCTGATGAGCGAGCCCGAGCGATCGGCTGCCTCCACCACGACAAGCCCGTAGGCCACACCGGCAACGATGCGGTTGCGGCGCGGAAAGTCCCGCGCGCGGGGTGTCCAGCCGAAGGGCATTTCCGTAAGCACTGCGCCGCGCTCTCCGATCTCCGCGAAAAGCGCATCGTTTTCGGGTGGATAGGGCCGGTCGAGCCCGCCAGCCATGACCGCCGCGGTGCCCGTTTCCAGCCCGCCCCTGTGGGCGGCGGCGTCGATGCCGCGGGCAAGGCCGGAGACGATGAGGAAACCTTGCTGCCCCAGCTGCGTGGCAAGACGCCGGGCCAGCTTGATGCCCGAGAGCGAGGCATTGCGCGCGCCGACGATCGCCACTGCGGGCGCACGCAGCAGCTCAGGCCGGCCCTTGACAGCGATCAGCGGCGGCGGATGGTCGACGCGCGCAAGAAGCGGCGGATACTCCGCCTCGCCGATGGCCACGAAGCGGGCGCCCAGCCGGCCGGCCGCTTCCAACTCGGCTTCGATCTCGTCCTCCGGCGGGATGCCGATGCGTCGCGCGCCGCCCTTGCGGGCAAGCTCGGGCAAGGCAGCCAGGGCGGCCTCGGCGGAGCCGAAGCGGTTGATAAGGTCGCGGAAGGTGGCGGGGCCGACATTCTCCGTGCGGATAAGGCGCAGCCAGGCGCGCCGCTGCCGCTCGCTCAGGCGGCGGCCCGTCCCGCTCACCCCTTTGCCCCGATGCGCGACTCGCGGCCTTGGATCAGCCGCACGATGTTCGCCCGATGCCGCAGGAAAACGAGAAGGCTGAGCACGGTGAAAAGCTGTGCCGGGCCCGTAAGGCCCAGAAGGTAGAGCGCCAGCGGAACGCAGACCGCGGCCACAAGCGCAGCCAGCGAGGAATAGCGTGTGGCATAGGCCACCGTCAGCCAGACCGCGGCGAAGACCAATGCACCCTGCCAGGCAGCGGCGATCAGAATGCCGAGATAGGTGGCCACGCCCTTGCCGCCCTTAAAGCCGAGCCAGACGGGGAACAGATGGCCGATAAAGGCGCCGAAACCGGCCACGAGCCCGTAGTCGGAGCCATAGAGCGCGGCCAGCAGCACGGCGGCCGTCCCCTTCAGCGCGTCGAGCAGCAGGGTGAGGGCAGCCAGGCCCTTCCGGCCCGTGCGCAGCACATTGGTGGCCCCGATATTGCCCGAGCCGATCTTGCGCACATCGCCAAGCCCGGCCAGCCGCGTGATGAGAAAGCCGAAGGGAATGGAGCCCAGCAGATAGCCCGCACCGAGCGCGGCGAGCAGATAGGGCAGGGCGGTTTGCCAGTCGGCGGGGTCCGGCATCCTTCCTCCTCCTGCTTCCTTCAGGCCGAAAATACTGTGGCGCCCGCCACCAGCGTTTGCAAGACCCGGCCCTGCATGCGCGCGCCCTCGAAGGCGGTGTTCTTGGAAAGAGAGCGGATGTCCGCCTCGCGCACCACCCATGGTGCGTCAAGATCGACGACGACGAGATCGGCCGGCGCACCGGGCTTCAGCGTGCCGCCGGGCAGGCCGAAGAGCCGGGCCGGCGCCGTGGACAGCGCCTCGACGAGGCGCAGAAGCGGCACATCCCCGCTATGGTAGAGCCGCAGGGCGGCGGCCAGCAGCGTCTCGAGCCCGATGGCGCCCACGGCGGCCTCGGCGAAGGGCAGGCGCTTGGTGTCCACATCCTGCGGATCGTGGGCGGAGACGATGATGTCCACCGTGCCTTCTCGCAGCGCCTCCACCATCGCCAGGCGATCCTCCTCGCCGCGCAGGGGCGGGGAGAGGCGGAAGAACGTCCGGTATTCGCCGACGTCGTTTTCGTTGAGGCAGAGATTGTTGATGCTGATCCCCGCCGTCACCGGCAACCCCTCATCCTTGGCGCGGCGCATGGCAGCGGCCGACATGGCGGTGGAAATCTCGGCGGCGTGATAGCGCCCGCCGGTCAGCCGCGCCAGCATCAGGTCGCGCTGCAGAGGAATGGCTTCCGCCTCGCGCGGGATGCCGGGCAGGCCCAGCCAGCTTGCCAGAAGCCCTTCGTTCATGACGCCGGAGGAGGCAAGGGTGGGATCCTGCGTGGCATGGGAGACGACGATCTCCATGTCGCGCGCATAGGTGAGCGCACGGCGCATGACCAGTGCGCTGGCGACGGTATGCCGGCCTTCCGTCAGGGCGACGGCGCCGGCTTCGTGCAGAAGGCCGAACTCGCTCAGGTCCCCGCCGGCCAGCCCCTTGGTGATGGCCGCCGCGGGAAAGACGTTGACGAGCGCCGTTTCGCGCGCGGTGCGAAGCACGAACTCCACCAGCGCCACGTCGTCGATGACGGGCGCGGTATCCGGCATCATGATGAAGGAGGTGACGCCGCCGGCCGCCGCGGCGCGGCTGGCCGAGGCGATGGTCTCGCGGTGTTCCGCCCCCGGCTCGCCAACGAACACGCGGGCATCGACAAGACCGGGAAGAACGGCCTTGCCCGCGCAGTCGACGAGACTTGCGCCTTCCGGCACGCCCTGGTTCAGGGCATCGGCTCCGGCGGCGCGAATCGTGCCGTCTTCGACGATCACGGTGCCGGTCTCGTCGATCCCGCGCGAAGGATCGACGACGCGCGCATTGGTGAAGACGGTGGTGCTCATTCTCCGTCCCCCTCGTTGCGGCGCGGGTCGAGCAGGGCCTCCATCACCGCCATCCGCACCGCCACGCCCATCTCCACCTGTTCTTGAATGACGCTCTGCGGACCGTCGGCAACTTCCGAGGCGATTTCGACACCGCGGTTCATCGGGCCGGGATGCATCACCAGCGCATCCTCCTTCGCCGCCTTCAGCTTGCGTGCGTCGAGGCCGTAGAAGCGGAAATATTCGCGCACGGACGGCACGAAGCTGCCGGCCATGCGCTCGCGCTGAAGCCGCAGCATCATCACCACATCGGCCCCCTTCAGCCCGTCTTCCATGACGGTGAACGGCTCCACGCCCATCTGTGCAAGGCCCGTCGGCATCAATGTCGAAGGCGCGACGACGCGCACGCGCGCACCCAGCGCGTTGAGGAGGATGATGTTGGAGCGGGCAACGCGCGAGTGCAGGACATCGCCGCAGATGGCCACCAGAAGGCCCGCGATCCGCCCCTTTGCGCGGCGGATGGTGAGCGCGTCGAGCAGTGCCTGGGTCGGATGCTCGTGCGCCCCGTCGCCGGCATTGACCACCGAGCAGCCGACCTTCTGCGCCAGCAGCGCGGCGGCCCCGGCGGCCGAATGGCGGATGACGAGAATATCCGGGCGCATGGCGTTCAGCGTCGCCGCCGTGTCGAGCAGCGTCTCGCCCTTCTTTGTGGAGGAGCTCGCCACCGACATGTTCATGACATCCGCCCCCAGTCGCTTGCCGGCCAGCTCGAAGGAGGACTGGGTGCGCGTCGAGGCTTCGTAGAAGAGGTTGATCTGCGTGCGCCCGCGCAGCGTTGCCAGCTTCTTGAGCGGTTGGCGGGACACCGCGACGGCGGCATCGGCGCGGTCCAGAAGCATCTCGATGTCGAGCGGGGACAGGCCCTTGATGCCCAGCAGGTGGCGGTGCGGAAAGAGCGGAAAGGCTGGTGCTTCGGTCATCTCAAGGCGCTGCTATAGGCCGAGGTGCCCCCTCCCGCAAGCGGGAGAAAAGCTTGTGGGGCGTTTCTCCCGGCAATTTTCAATGGAAATGGAAAGGGGTTAGGCTCATATCACCAAACAGGAATGGCCGTCGGTTGCAACGGCAAAGGAAGGACTTGCGTGAATCACGAGGTAACGAACCAGCCGCCGCCCCTGAGCGGAACCAACGCCTGGCGGGCGGATCCGCTGCTCATCCAGCTTGGCGAGGATTTCTCCGCCAGCGTGCGCAAGGATCTGGAGATGCTCGGCCGATTCGTGCGCAATGCCGAGGCGCAGGATCTTGCGCGCCTGGCCAACACGCAGGGACCTGCTCTCAAGACGCATGATCGCTATGGGCGCCGGGCCGACCTCGTCGAGTACCACCCCGCCTACCATGCGCTGATGCGCCGCTCTGTCGGGGCGGGGCTGCACTGTTCCGTATGGGAGGATACGGAGGCGGAAAAGGGCCGGCGCCACCAGGTGCGGGCGGCGCGCTTCTATCTCACGGCGCAGCTTGAGGCGGGCCATCTCTGCCCGCTGACCATGACGAACGCCTCCCTGGCCGCGCTGCTGGCCAGCCCGGATCTTTTCCGTGTCTGGGCGCCGCGCGTGCTCTCGCGCAAATATGACCACGCGAACCGAGCCGCCGGGCAGAAACAGGGTGTCACGCTCGGCATGGGCATGACGGAGAAGCAGGGCGGTACCGATGTGCGCGCCAACACCACCGCTGCCGAACCGGCGGGCAATGGGCTCTATCGTATCACCGGTCACAAATGGTTTCTCTCTGCGCCGATGAGCGATGCCTTCCTGGTGCTCGCACAGGCAAAGGAGGGGCTTTCCTGCTTCCTGGTACCGCGTCTTGGGGAGGACGGTTCGGACAACGGGTTTCGCTTCCAGCGCCTGAAGGACAAGCTCGGAAACCGCTCCAATGCCTCCTCGGAAGTGGAGTTCGACGGTGCGCTCGGCCATCCGGTCGGCGAGCTCGGCCACGGCATACGCACCATCATGGACATGGTGACGCTGACCCGGCTTGACTGCGCTCTGGGTTCGGCCGGGCTCATGCGCGCCGCCCTCGCCGAGGCGGTGCACCATGCACGCCACCGCCGCGTGTTCGGCGCGCGGCTTGCCGAGCAGCCCCTGATGGCCCGGGTTCTGGCCGATCTGGCGCTTGATGTGGCGGCCGCGACGGCGCTTTCCTTCCGCCTGGCCCGCGCCTTCGACGAGGCGGCCACCAACCGCTCCGACGCCGCCTTCACACGCGTCATGACACCGGTGGTGAAGTACTGGGTGTGCAAGATCGCGCCTGCCGTCGCCTATGAGGCGATGGAGTGCCTGGGCGGCAATGGCTATGTCGAGGAGGCACCGCTTGCGCGCATCTACCGGGAGGCGCCGGTCAATGCCATCTGGGAGGGGTCCGGCAATGTCATGGCGCTCGACGTGCTGCGCGTGCTGGCGCGCAGCCCTGCGCTGTTCGACGAGGTGCTGGCGCAGATCGAGACCGATCTGGGGGAGGCGGGGCGCGGCACGGTGGAGGTGCTGAAGGCAGCGATCCGCGTTTGCCAGTCGGACGAAGGCACGGCCCGCATTCTGACCGAGCAGCTGGCGCTGGCCGCCGCCGCTGCCGAGTTGCGCCGGCTGGGGGCAGGGCGCGTGGCCGATGCGTTCATCGAGACCCGTCTCGCCGGCCAGTGGCGCGCCACCTATGGCATGCTCGATGCACGCCACGACGCCGCCGCCATCGTGGAGATGCTGTATCCCGAGGAGGGGTAGGGCAGCCCGTCGAAATTAACCTTAACGAATGGTTAGCGTTGCGTGACGCCGCCGCGCGGGCCAGTCTGCGGCTGAGCCACAGGCAGCGACGGAGGGCCCCTTGCGCTACATTCTCATCTTCTGGGCGCTGCCCATGGCCCTCATCTGGGGCTGGTATTTCCTTTCCTTCAACGACATCAGCTTCGGGTTCCTCTTTCTCAGCCGCCCGATGCACGATCTCGTCTTCGAGATCTACGGAAGCATCCTGGGCATCGACCCCGCGGCGCTGCCCATGCTGCTGGCGCGCGCCTGTGTGATCGATTCCTTGATTATCCTTGCGATTCTCGCCTTTCGCCGCCGCCGCGCCATCCGCGCCTGGCTTGCCGCGCGGCGGATGCGCTATCTGCGTGGCGATGCCGCCCGCAGCATCTGAATCCGGTCGAGTGCGCCCTGCAGGATGAAGGCGGCGGCAGCCGAGTCGATGCGCCCGGCGCGCTTGGCGCGCGACACGTCCATCTCGATCAGCGTGCGCTCCGCCGCCACGGTGGAAAGCCTCTCGTCCCAGAAGACCAGCGGCAGCGCGGTCAGGGCCGCCAGATTGCGCGCGAAGGCACGCGTGGACTGGGCGCGCGGCCCCTCGCTGCCATCCATGTTGACGGGAAGGCCGATCACCAGCGCCGCTGCTTCCTCGCCTGCCAGCCGGTCGAGCAGGACCTTCGCATCCTCCGTGAACTTGCGACGCGCGATCACCGGCCTTGGCGTGGCAAGCCTCAGGCCAAGATCGGAGACGGCAAGGCCGATGGTCCTGGTGCCCAGGTCGATGCCCGCCACGGGCTGGCTGGTCGGCAAGGTCTCGGCCAATTCTTCGATGGATAGGACGCCCATGAGGCTGCCTCGGCTTTGACACACTGACAGCGCGTTCTATCCTTTCGTTACGCAACAAGCGAGGAGGCTGAACATGAAAGTGACGTGGTACGGCCATTCCGCCTTCAGGATCGAGGCGGCCGGCGCGAACATCCTGATCGACCCGTTTCTGAGCGGCAATCCGAGCTGGGACGGAGGTTGGGAGGGGCCGGCAGAGGGCGTCACCCATGTGCTGCTCACCCATGGCCACGCCGACCATCTGGGCGATTCGCTGGCCATCCTGAAGAAGACGGGCGCCATGCTGGTGGCCAATTTCGAAGTCTGCATGTATCTGGTGGGGCAGGGCGTGGGGCAGGACAAGATCAACCCCGGAAACCATGGCGGCACGGTAGATTGCGGCGGCTTCACCACCACCTTCGTGCAGGCCCGCCATTCCTCCTCCTTCCCGCTCGACGACGGCACCAATGTCTATCTGGGCAATCCGGCGGGTCTGGTTCTGCATTTCCCGCAGGAAAAGACGCTCTATCACATGGGCGACACCGACATCTTCGGCGACATGGCGCTGATCGAGGAGCTGCACCATCCGGCCATCGGCATCGTGCCCATCGGCGACCGCTTCACCATGGGCGGCGCGGTGGCGGCGCTTGCCTGCCGGCGCTACTTCAACTTCGAAACCGTCGTTCCCTGCCACTATGCCTCCTTCCCGATCATCGACCAGTCCGCGGAGAAGTTCGTCGCAGGGATGAAGGGCTCGCGCACCAGCGTGCTTGTGCCGGAGCGCGGCAAGACCGTCGAGCTCTGACGGCGCGCCTTTTTCGGCAATGGTTGTTGCGCCCCGCGCCGGGCGCGACTATAGCCCTGTGCCATCGTTTCCCTGGCTAGGAAGAGCAGAATGTCCGTCGATATCGAGACCGTGAAGCGCGTGGCAAGGCTCGCCAGAATCGCCGTCGACGAGGAGGAAGCCACCCGCATGACCGGCGAGCTCAACGCCATCCTCGGCTTTGTGGAGCAATTGGGCGAGGTGGATGTCACGGATGTCGAGCCGATGACCTCCGTCATTCCCATCAGCATGAAGAAGCGCCAGGACGAGGTGACGGACGGCGGCAAGGCGGCCGACATCGTTGCCAACGCGCCGGCAAGCGAGGAAAACTTCTTCGTCGTGCCCAAGGTGGTCGAATAGGCGCAGGAAAACTGCGCCGCCACGTCACTGAAACCTCTATTCGAGAAAAGCGGCCTGATGACCGACTCCAGCCTTACCCGCCTGACCATTGCACAAGCCCGCGAGAAACTCGCCTCGCGCGAGATTTCAGCTCTTGAGCTTACCGAAGCCTATCTGAGCGCCATCGAGGCGGCGAACGAGAAACTGAATGCCTACGTCGCCGTAACGCCGGACAAGGCGCGGGCCATGGCCAAGGCTTGCGACGCGCGCATTGCCGCAGGAGAGGCCCGTGCCCTGGAGGGCATTCCCCTCGGCATCAAGGATCTCTTCGCCACCGAGGATGTGCACACCCAGGCGGCAAGCCACATCCTCGACGGCTTCAGGCCGCGCTACGAATCCACGGTGACCGCCAATCTGTGGGCCGACGGGGCGGTCATGCTGGGCAAGCTCAACATGGACGAGTTTGCCATGGGGTCGTCCAACGAAACCTCGTATTACGGCCCGGTCGTCAACCCCTGGCGCGCCGAGGGCGACGACAAGCCCCTGGTGCCCGGCGGCTCCTCCGGCGGTTCGGCCGCTGCCGTTGCGGCGTGGCTTGCCGCTGGTGCCACGGCCACCGATACCGGCGGCTCCATCCGCCAGCCGGCCGCCTTCACCGCCACCGTGGGGATAAAGCCCACCTATGGGCGCTGTTCGCGCTGGGGCATCGTTGCCTTCGCCTCCTCGCTCGATCAGGCAGGGCCGATTGCCCGCGATGTGCGGGACGCGGCGATCCTGCTCAGATCCATGGCCTCGGTGGACCCCAAGGACACCACCTCCGTGGACCGGCCGGTGCCCGATTACGAAGCGGCCATCGGCCAGTCGGTCAAGGGTTTGAGGATTGGCATTCCCAAGGAGTATCGCGTCGAGGGCATGTCCGGCGAGATCGAGGCGCTTTGGCAGAAGGGGATCGAGTGGATGCGCGAGGCGGGTGCGGAGATCGTCGACATCTCCCTGCCGCACACCAGATATGCGCTGCCTGCCTACTATATCGTGGCGCCGGCGGAGGCATCCTCCAATCTCGCCCGCTATGACGGAGTGCGCTACGGCCTGCGCGTGCCCGGGCGCGACATCGTGGACATGTACGAGAAGACCCGTGCTGCAGGCTTCGGCCGCGAGGTGAAGCGGCGCGTCATGATCGGCACCTATGTGCTCTCTGCCGGCTATTACGACGCCTACTACCTGAAGGCGCAGAAGGTGCGCACGCTCATCAAGCGCGACTTCGAGGAAGCGTTCGCTGCCGGCGTCGATGCCATTCTCACGCCTGCCACACCCTCCGCCGCCTTCGGCATCGCCGAGCAGGACATGGATGCCGACCCGGTGAAGATGTATCTCAACGACATCTTCACGGTGACGGTGAACATGGCCGGTCTGCCGGGCATTGCGGTTCCTGCGGGTCTCGACGGCAGGGGGCTGCCGCTCGGCCTGCAGCTCATCGGTCGGCCCTTCGACGAGGAGACTCTGTTCCGCACGGCCCATGTCATCGAACAGGCAGCCGGCCGCTTTGAACCCAGGCGCTGGTGGTAGCCAGGCGGGGCGCGAGAGGGCTGGGAGGCGGAAGCCATGTTTCATGTCGCTTCCGCCATCTTCTGGGGACTGGTCCAGCCATTCAATCTTGCCGTCTTGCTGGTCGCTGCGTCGCTCGTGGCGACTTTCGTGCACCGGCGAAGGATCTCGCTCAGCCTCGGCCTTCTGGCATTCCTCATCCTCGGCCTTTCGGGATGGACAACTCTCGGTGCGCTGCTTCTCCATCCTTTGGAGAACCGCTTTCAGAAGGTGGATCTTCCGCCTGACAAGGTTGATGGAATCATCGTTCTTGGCGGCGGCTTCGAGGGCGCGATCAATCTGGTGCGCGGCGGCTATGAGCTGAATGCCAGCGGCGACCGCCTGGTCGAGGCGGCCATTCTGGCGCGCCGCTGGCCCGAGGCGCGTCTTGTCGTCTCGGGCGGTTCGGGCGCGCTGATCCTTCCCGGCGAGGGGGATGCCGATACTGCGCCACGCCTCCTCACGGCGCTGGGAGTCGAGCCGCACCGCATCGAACTGGAAAACCGCTCGCGCGATACCTACGAGAATGCGCTGTTCTCACGGCGCCTCGTCGATCCACGGCCGGGGGAGGTCTGGCTGCTCGTCACCTCCGCCTTTCACATGCCGCGCGCGGCGGGCGCCTTCCGGCAGGCCGGGTTTCCCGTCGTTGCCTGGCCCGTGGACTACAAGACCACGGGCGAGGAGCGCTTTGGCCTCGCCGCCGACAACGTGCTCGACTCCCTGCGCAACACCACGACCGCGACTCGCGAGTGGCTGGGGCTTGCCGCCTACCGGCTGACGGGGCGAACCGGGGAGCTTCTGCCTGCCCCCGAGACTGTGGAAAGCGCCCCGATTTCGCCCCAATGATTGAAATTTGATGACAGTCAGGCTTTCAAACAAGTCATTGAAATAACAGTACGGATACCCATTCTGCGAGAGCCTGGCCGGCGCGTCTGCCCATTTCCCGCCGCTTTTCCTGTTGCATCGCGAAACCGGCAGGAGTATTCCCCGGCCTGAGGCGGCTGGCCGTGGGGACGAAAGGCCGGCGCCCGAAATGAAGACAAGACGGGAATTCTATGGACGACTCCGTTCAGAAGTCCTGCTGGAGCGTGACCGTCAAGGCGGCGGTCGGTCTTGCCGGGATCATCCTCCTGGCGTGGCTCTTTGCAGGAAGCGAATCCCTTGCCGTGATCGCGGCGAGCTAGAAAGAAAATCGTTTCCTTTTCGGGGATGACAGGGCGCAGCCGCAAGGCTGCGCCCTGTCCTTTGATGCTTGCCTTTCCATGTCGTTTCCTGACATGCATGAGAGACGCGGGCACGCTTGGATGCGTGCATTCCGGGCGGTTGGAGTGACTGCATGTTTCTTTCCGTGTTCGATCTGTTCAAGATCGGCATCGGCCCCTCAAGCTCTCACACGATGGGACCGATGGTGGCGGCCGAGCGTTTTCTGCGTGAGATTGTGCAGGGCGAGTGGCCGCGTCCCGTCGGTGTAGAGGTCGCCCGGCTCTCCGTGAGCCTGCATGGCTCGCTGGCATTCACCGGTGTGGGCCATGCGACGGATCGGGCGGTGATCCTGGGGTTGCAGGGCTACACGCCGCTGACGGTGGACCCCGACGCTGCGGATGCGATCATCGAGCGCATCGCGCGGACGAGGCGGTTGAGCCCGCCCGGCCACCCCGAATACCGCTTCGATCCGCAAGCCGATCTCGTCTTCGACCGCAAGGCGCCGCTGCCCGGCCATGCCAACGGCATGGCCTTCAGCGCCTTCGATGCCGGGGAACGGCTTCTGCTGCGCCGTGTTTACTATTCGGTGGGCGGCGGCTTCGTGGTATCGGAGGAGGAACTGCAGACCCTCAAGGCCGCCAGCAAGCCGCCCGTGGACACCCGGGTGCCCTTTCCCTTCGCCAATGCCCGTCAGATGCTCGCCATGGCCGAGGAAAGCGGCCTTTCCATAGCGGACATGAAGCGGGCCAACGAGGAAACGCATCTGGAACGGGCGGAGCTCGATGCCGGGCTGGACCGCATCTGGGAGACCATGGCAGCCTGTATCGAGCGGGGCCTGTCGAAGGAGGGCGTGATGCCGGGTGGCCTCAACGTGCGCCGGCGGGCACGCGATCTTCACGAAAAGCTGGAGGCAGAGTGGCGCCAGAACCGCCCCAACCCGCTTGCCGCCAATGATTGGCTGTCCGTCTACGCCATGGCGGTGAATGAGGAGAACGCCGCCGGCGGGCGCGTCGTCACCGCGCCCACCAACGGTGCTGCCGGCGTGGTACCGGCGGTGCTGCGCTACTGGCTGCGCTTCCATGTCGATGCCGATCAGAAGGGCATTCGCGACTTCCTGCTGACGGCTGCCGCCATCGGCGGCATCATAAAGCACAACGCCTCCATCTCCGGTGCCGAGGTGGGCTGCCAGGGGGAGGTGGGGTCTGCATCGGCGATGGCTGCTGCCGGGCTCGCCGCGGTGATGGGGGGCACGCCCGCACAGGTGGAAAATGCTGCCGAAATCGCGCTCGAACATCACCTCGGAATGACCTGCGATCCCGTCGCCGGCCTCGTTCAGGTGCCCTGCATCGAGCGCAATGCGCTCGGTGCGGTGAAGGCGGTGACTGCGGCCTCGCTGGCCGTCAAGGGCGACGGCAAGCACTTCGTCTCTCTCGATGCGGCGGTGGAGACGATGCGCCAGACCGGCCTCGACATGAACGAGCGCTACAAGGAGACGAGCCTCGGCGGGCTGGCGGTCAACGTGGTGGAGTGCTGAGAGCGGTGGTTGTGGATGGCCCAAAGGGGGGCTTTCTTCCGTGACGCCGGCGCCCTAGAAATCCTCCCATGGCCCTGCATCTCATCAAGCTGTGCGTCGGCTGCGAAAGCCCGGAAGATCTCGAGGCATGGATTGCCATGCGCCTCGAGGAGAAGGCGCGGCGGGGCGAGCCTGTCGAGCATTTCCACACCACCCGCATGATCCCCCGCAGGATCGACGACCTGCTGGCGGGCGGCTCGCTCTACTGGGTCATCAAGGGCATGGTGCGCTGCCGGCAGCGGCTGCTCGACATCCGGCCCTTCACCGACGGCGATGGCGTGTCGCGCTGCCATCTGGTGCTGGAGCCGCAGGTGGTGCGCACCCAGTGGCAGCCCAGGCGGCCCTTCCAGGGGTGGCGCTATCTCAAGCCGCAGGATGCCCCCGCCGACCAGCCGGCCGGCGGAGCAGCCGACGAGCTGCCCGATCACATGCGCCGCGAACTGGTCGAACTTGGCCTCCTGTAGACGGCGAGGGGCTTGCCAGCCGCCACCGCCCACCACATCTTGTTTCCCATGAACGACAAGAAGACGCCTGCCAGAACCGAAGAGAGGGCGGACATCCAGCCGGCCCGCTCGGATCCGCGCGCGGTGGAAGCCTTCGTGCGCCAGGCGCGCGCGCTCGCCCAGAGCCGCGCAGGAACGGGAAGCGGGCGGCTGATCCTGGCGCTCGACGCCACCATGAGCCGCCAGCCAACCTGGGATCTGGCCTGCGAGATTCAGGCGAAGATGTTCGACGCCGTGGGCAGGGCAGGGGCGCTCAACGTGCAGCTCGTCTACTATCGTGGCTTCGGCGAGTGTGCGGCCTCGCGTTTCGTCGCCGATACGGCGGCGCTCAAGCGGCTGATGACGCGCATCGACTGCCGCGGCGGGCGCACCCAGATCGGCAAGGTGCTCTCCCATGCGCTCAAGGAGAACGCGCGCGGCAGGGTGAATGCGCTGGTCTTCATCGGCGATGCGATGGAGGAGGAGGTGGACACGCTGGCCGACAAGGCCGGTCAGTTGGGCCTCAAGGGCCTGCCGGTGTTCGTCTTTCAGGAAGGAAGCGACCCGATAGCCACCTCCGCATTCCGCGAGATTGCCAGGCTGTCCAAGGGCGCCTGGTTCCGCTTCGACCGCAATGCCGCCGATACGCTTGCCAAGCTGCTTTCCTCGGTTGCCGTCTTCGCCACCGGCGGCCTTGCGGCGCTGGAGGCGCGCGGCCGGCCCGAGGATCGGCTGATGATCGAGCACCTGCGTGGCGGGAGGCGATGAGCGTTCCCCTTCTTGCCTTTGCGCTTCTGCTCATTCTGCTTCTGGCTGCGCTTGCCTTCACGCGGGCAAGCCCGGCCGGCATTGCAAATGCGCTGCGGCTGGCCGGTCCGCTCGCCCTGGGGATTGCGGGCGTGGTGTTCCTGCTGACCGGGCGGGCGGGCCTTGGCGGCATGCTTCTTTCAAGTGCGGCCGCTTGGCTCGGCTCCAGCCGTCTGCGGGCCCGGGCGCGGCGCACCCCCGGCCAGCGCTCCGCCGTACGCACGGCAGCCCTTGAAATGGAACTCGACCACGATACCGGCGCGCTGGAGGGCGTGGTTCTGGTCGGCCGACACGAAGGCCGACGGCTGGCCGGGATGAGCCTTGAGGAGCTCTTGGAACTGCGACGGGAGCTGGCGGGCGATGCAGAAAGCCTGCAGCTATTGGAAACGTATCTTGACGGCCGCTTTCCCGTCTGGCGCGAAGGCGCGGATACGGACCAGGGCCGGGGGCAGGGCAGCACGGGCACTGCGGGCCGCATGACAAAGGAGGAGGCCTACGAGATCCTTGGTCTTCAGCCCGGCGCGAGCGCGGCGGAAATCCGCAAGGCTCATCGCCGCCTCATGCAGCGCCTGCACCCCGATATGGGCGGCTCGTCTTTTCTTGCCGCGCGTATCAACGAAGCGAGAGACGTACTCCTGTCCGATCACGGATGAACTCCCCTGGACGCAAAAACTTGCCGTAAGCGGAAGCGATCAGTTCTGCACGGCGTAGCAGGCGACGTTTTTCCTCTTCAGGTCTTCGCACGCGCTCCAGGCCTCCGCCTTGCCGGAGAAGCCGCCGAAGCGCGCGCGGTAGAAGATCCGCCCATCCTTCTCGAAGACCTCGGTGAACGGCTTTGCATCGGCCAGAACCGTGGGCGCGCGCTGGCTCGTCTCGTTCAGAAGGCGCAGCGCGTCGCTCTCGGTGGGCAGGGAGGCGACCTGGATCACCCAGCCCTTCACCTCGGTCGACGCCGTCCTCATCGGATCGACGTCGCCTTCCGCCTCCACGCTCACCTGCGGACGCGGCACGGGAGCGGCGGCAAGGGCTGCGCGGGCGGCCGAGCCTTGCGCCTCCTCCGCATAGGCGATGACGGGAATCTCTTCCGGCCGCTCGGTGGGCACCGGCGCGCTGCGCGGCAGCGCCGCGGCCAGTACGGGGGCAACACCGCCGCGAGCAATCAGCATGCGGTCGCCGCCCGTCGATGCCTTGGGCAGGGTGCGGTGGATCAGATCGGCCATGTGCGCATCGCGCGAGCGGGCGGTCTTCCCGCCCATCACCACGGCCACGATGCTCTTTCCGCCGGTCGAGACGGACGAGACCAGATTGAAGCCGGAGGCGCGGATATAGCCCGTCTTGATGCCGTCCACGCCCTTCACGCTGCCCAGCAGGTTGTTGTGGGAGGTGATGCGGCGGCCGGCGAAGGTGAAGGATCGGGTGGAAAAATAGTCGTAGTACTGCGGAAAATGCTCGCGTAGGGCGATTCCCAGCCGCGCCATGTCGCGGGCCGTGGTCTTCTGCGCGCTGTTGGGCAGGCCGTGGGCGTTCCTGAAGGTTGTCGAGGCCATGCCGAGCTGGCGTGCCTTGCGCGTCATCGTCTCGGCGAACCGTGCCTCGGAGCCACCCAGAAATTCGGCCACCGCCGTGGCAACATCGTTGGCCGAGCGCGTCACCAGGGCCTTGATGGCCTGCTCGACGGTGATGCTGTGGCCGGCCGGCACGCCAAGCTTGGTCGGCGGTTCGGCGGCGGCGTTGCGCGAGAAGGGAATGCGCGTGTTCCTGGAGATCCTGCCGCTGTCCATGGCCTCGAAGACGAGGTAGAGGGTCATCATCTTGGTGAGCGAGGCCGGGTAGCGCGGCGCATCCGCATTGTCCTCATAGAGCACCTTGCCCGTTTTCGCATCGATGACGATGCCGGCATATTTCGGATTGGCAGCGGACGGAGCCGCCGTCAGCATCACGGCAGCGGCGAGGGTTGCCGCAACCGCAAAGCCGAAGGAACCGCGAAAGACTCCAAGAAAACCTGCAAGCGTCAGCCGCACGAGCTCACCCATTCCAGCCTGTGAAGGACCTCGTTCCGGGGGCGCCCCGCGGGCGACCCATCTGCCCTGACGCTATGGCCGGGGGCGTTACCATTTCGTTTATGGTGTCTTAAATCCTGCGCGGAATTTTCCAATTCGAAACAAACCCGATGCTTTGCGGCATTTTGCACCGATGGCAAGGCGGTCCGGCGGGGCCGGAACGCCCTCTTTCAAAAAATTGACGGCGGCAGGCGTGCAATCCGTATTGTCAGCGCGGGAGAAGGGCTTAAAATCGCCACTGAAGTACCTACATGTCGCCCCTCAAGGGGGGCGAAGAGCAAGGGACCAGTGACGATCGGCGAGAGCAAGATGCCAGGCGACGTATTGCGGATGACCCGTGAGAACGGCAACGGCACCGGGCGCGGAACGGCGGTCATTACCCGGACCCGGACGAAGACGAAGAAACCGAGCCTCTATCGCGTGCTGCTTCTCAACGACGACTACACGCCGATGGAGTTCGTCGTTCATGTTCTGGAACGATTCTTCCAGAAAGACCGGGAGTCCGCCACGACGATCATGCTGCACGTCCACAATCACGGCGTCGGCGAATGCGGCGTCTACACCTACGAAGTGGCCGAGACCAAGGTGGCTCAGGTCATGGATTTCGCCCGTCAGCATCAGCATCCGCTGCAATGCGTGATGGAAAAGAAGTGAGGTACTAATGCCGGCTTTCTCGCAGGGCCTGGAACGCGCACTTCACCAGGCGCTGACCTATGCCAACGAACGCCATCACGAATACGCCACGCTGGAGCACCTGCTTCTGGCGCTCATCGACGACAACGATGCCGCCGCGGTGATGCGGGCGTGCAATGTCGATCTTGACGAGTTGAGGCGCACCGTCCTCGACTACATAGACACCGAGCTCGACAATCTGATCACCGGCTATGACGAGGATTCCAAGCCCACGGCCGGTTTCCAGCGTGTCATCCAGCGCGCCGTCATCCATGTGCAGTCCTCCGGCCGGGAAGAGGTTTCCGGCGCCAACGTGCTCGTGGCCATTTTCGCCGAGCGCGAGAGCCATGCCGCCTATTTCCTGCAGGAACAGCAGATGACCCGCTACGATGCGGTCAACTACATCAGCCACGGCATCGCCAAGCGCCCCGGCGCCTCGGAACCGCGCGCCCCGCGCGGCGCCGAGGAGGACCAGGCGGGCGCTACCGGTGCGGAGGCCGAGGAGGGGGCCAAGAAGAAGCAGCAGCAGGATGCGCTGTCGGCCTACTGCATCAACCTCAACGCCAAGGCGAGGGCGGGGCGCATCGACCCGCTGATCGGCCGCGAAGCGGAGATCAACCGAACCATCCAGGTTCTGTGCCGCCGCTCCAAGAACAACCCGCTCTATGTGGGCGATCCCGGCGTTGGCAAGACGGCGATTGCGGAGGGGCTGGCCAAGCGCATCGTCGAGGGCGACGTTCCCGAGGTGCTGCTCGACTCGACCATCTTCGCGCTCGACATGGGCACCCTGCTTGCCGGCACCCGCTATCGCGGCGATTTCGAGGAGCGTCTGAAGCAGGTGGTCAAGGAACTGGAGGACTTTCCGGGCGCCATCCTCTTTATCGACGAGATCCACACGGTGATCGGAGCCGGCGCCACCTCGGGCGGCGCGATGGACGCCTCAAACCTGCTGAAGCCCGCGCTCTCCTCCGGCGCCATTCGTTGTATTGGATCAACGACTTACAAGGAGTTCCGCCAGTTTTTCGAGAAGGATCGGGCGCTGGTGCGCCGCTTCCAGAAGATCGACGTCAACGAGCCGTCGGTGGAGGACGCCATCGAGATCATGAAGGGGCTGAAGCCCTATTTCGAGGACTTCCACCGGGTGAAATACACCAATGATGCGGTAAAGGCGGCGGTGGAGCTTTCAGCGCGCTACATCAACGATCGCAAGCTGCCGGACAAGGCGATCGACGTGATCGACGAGACGGGCGCCTCGCAGAAGCTTCTTCCGGAGTCGAAGCGTCGCAAGACGATCAGCGTCAAGGAGATCGAGGCTACCATCGCCACCATGGCGCGGATCCCGCCCAAGACGGTGTCGGCCGATGACGAGAAGGTGCTCTCCGGCCTGGAAGCCGAGTTGAAGCGCGTGGTCTACGGCCAGGACAAGGCCATCGAGGCGCTGGCCTCTTCCATCAAGCTGGCGCGTGCCGGCCTGCGCGAGCCGGAAAAGCCCATCGGCTCCTATCTCTTCTCCGGCCCCACGGGCGTGGGCAAGACGGAGGTCGCCCGCCAGCTCGCCGCTTCGCTGGGCGTGGAGCTTCTGCGTTTTGACATGTCGGAATATATGGAGCGCCACACCGTCTCACGGCTGATCGGTGCGCCTCCGGGCTATGTCGGGTTCGACCAGGGCGGGTTGCTCACCGACGGTGTCGACCAGCATCCCCATTGCGTGTTGCTGCTCGACGAGATCGAGAAGGCGCATCCCGACCTGTTCAATATCCTTCTGCAGGTCATGGACCATGGCAAGCTGACGGACCACAACGGCAAGCGCATCGACTTCCGCAACGTCATCCTCATCATGACCACCAATGCGGGAGCGGCCGACATGGCCAAGCCCGCGATCGGCTTCGGCTCGTCGAAGCGCGAGGGCGACGACATGGAGGCAATCAACCGGCTGTTTACGCCGGAGTTTCGCAATCGGCTCGACGCCATCATTCCGTTCGGTTCGCTGCCTGTTCCGGTCGTGCATCAGGTGGTGCAGAAGTTCGTCATGCAGCTTGAGGCGCAGCTCGCCGAGCGTCGCGTCACCTTCGACCTGTCGGAGGAGGCCATCGCCTGGCTTGCCGAGAAGGGCTACGACGAGCGCATGGGTGCACGCCCGCTGGGCCGCGTGATCCAGGAGCACATCAAGAAGCCGCTCGCCGAGGAGGTTCTGTTCGGCAAGCTGAAGCGCGGTGGCACCGTGCGGGTCACGCTCGACAGGGAAGCGGACGCGCTGAAGCTCGACGCGATACCGGACGATACCCCGGTCAAGCCGAAACGCGAGGCCGGATCCTCGCGGAAGGCAAGGCCGGCTGCCGCCAAGAAGGCGAGGCCCAAGGCAAAGCGCCCGCCGGCCACCAAGGAGCCGCCGAAGCGCAGCCTTGTGCCGCAATTGCCGCGCAAGGACTGAGGCAGCTTTTCCCGTCATCGCGCGCGTGGACCCTCTCAGGTCCCGCGCGCTTTTTTATGAGCGGCTGGCGCAACGTCACGCCGCACGGTGAACCAAGCGGGACAGCAGCCGCCTGTCGCATGATGATGGCGGTTGTGTTATTCGGCAAAGCCCATGCAGCACGTTGAACTTGCCCGTTCCGGCCGGGAGGAAAGGCGCGCGGTCTGGTTCCGCCGTGGCGTGCTTGCCGCCTTTTCCATTCCCGGGCTCATACTGGTCAGCGCTTTTGTCGGCTTTGCAGGGCTTGCGCGCGATGCGGGCCTGACATTGGCGCAGGCGGTGTTCATGACCGGCGTGGTGTGGGCGCTCCCAGGCAAGGTGGTGCTGGTGGGGGCCATCCTTTCGGGAAACGGTCTGCCCGCAGCGGCCCTTGCCGTGGCCTTGTCTTCGGTGCGGCTGGCGCCGATGGTGGTTGCGCTGACGCCGGAGATGCGCACGCCCAGAACGCCGGCCTGGGTGCTCTACGCGCTGTCTCACTTCGTCGCTGTCACTTCCTGGGTATTGGCGATGCAGCAGTTCCGCCATGTGCCGCGGTCCATGCGCACGACCTATTATGCCGGTCTGGGCGCCACGCTGGTGCTGGTCAATATGGGGGTGGTGGCGGTGGTGTTTGCCATTGCAGGCCGTCTGCCTCCGGCCGTTTCGGCCGCACTTTTCTTCCTAACGCCAATGTATTTCCTTACCTCCCTGTGGGGTTCGGCGCGTGAGCGTGCGGGACAGGTGGCGATGGTGCTGGGCCTTGTTCTCGGCCCCGTCTTCCACCTGCTCCTGCCCGAGTTCGACCTTCTGGCGGCGGGCCTGGTGGCCGGTCTGGCGGCCTTCGCCATTCACCTGTCGGCGGCGCGGAGGGGCGGGGTATGACCTTCACGGCAATCGACGCATGGTGGTGGCCCTATTTGTTCATCCTCGTCGCCGGCTGGCTGGCAACGGACTTCTGGCGCTTTCTGGGGGTTTATCTCGGCGGGAGGATCTCGGAGGATTCGCAGCTTATCGTGCTCGTGCGCTGCATCGCCACGGCGCTGGTGGCCGCCGTGATCGCCAATCTGGTGCTCTTTCCCAGTGGCGCGCTTGCCGCAACGCCGCCGCTCCTGCGCGCTGCAGCGGGGCTGACGGGATTTGCGGCCTATCTGGCGTCCGGCAAGAGCGTTCCCGTCGGGATCGTCGCAGGCGAGGCGGTGTTGGGGGCAGGGCTGCTTCTCGCGTAGAAGCGACTTACTGAGGCTCGCGAAGCCCGGCGCGTCGGCGCTTCTCCAGCATCGATTCGCCGCTTGCCAGATAGGTGCCGACGATCAGGAAGACCATGAAGACGGTGTCGATGATGTCATGGCCCAGCACGATGTTGACACTGCCGCTGACGCCATAGGTGACAACCAGCGTGAGCAGCAGCATGGCACCGAAACGCGCATTTTCGTCTGATGCCGCGCGCAGGTTTCGCAACGCCATCCAGGTGGCGAGAAGGAATACCGCGATCACCGCGCCACCCCCGAGAATGCCCGACTCGACGAGCAAGGTCAGAAAGCCATTGTGGAAATGCGTGAAGCTGCGGCCGATTCCGAAGTTCTCCGCAAGGTTCTCGCGGATGATCGCGCGCGTGTTCTGCGGTCCGTTGCCGAGGAGGGGGCGGGCGAGAAAATGCCGGGCACCGATCTCCCACATGGCGAGGCGCAGGCCGGTGGAGCTGTTGTAGTCGCCCTGTTCTGAAAGCACGGTCCAATCCGCTTCGAGCTGCTTGAACCTGTCGATCAGGACGCCCGAGGCGGCAATGGCGATCATGAGAAAGGCTGCCGCGGCATAGATCAGCGAGCCGCGAAAAATCTGCTGCAGGCGGCGGCGGAAGACGATCAGGTTGACCACCAGCAGCACGGCCATCGCCACCCATACCGAGCGCGACTCCGACAGAAGCACCGCAAGCACGCTCGCCGCATACCCGCCAAACAGCGCCGCCCTCCAGCGGGTCTCCTGAATCAGCGCCGCCGACAGGCACACGGCGCCAGCCATGCAGGAAACAAGCGCAAAGACCAGCGCATTCCCCGCGCCGCCCTCCGGGCGCGTGTGAAGCACGAAATGCTCCACCAGGGCAAACAGCGCAGCGCCGTAGCTGGCGGCCATGCTGCCGAAAATCGCGGCCTCGCGTACCGCTGATTTCTCGGAAATGCTCCAGACCGAATAGGAAAAGGGGAAAAGCAGAAAGGTTGCCAGCGGGATGATGCGGCCGATCGTATCCGTGCTCGGCCCGTTGATCAGATAGGACAGCAGCGTCGCGCCGGCATAGAGATAGAGAAGCAGGGCGATGTTGCGCATGTCGCGGTCATCGCTCAGCCGCTGGCGACGCGTGGCAACCTCGAAGGTGCACCACAATGCCCCTCCGTGCCACAGGAAGCTGACAAGAGAGCCCGCGATGGGCGACACCGAGAAGCAGGCGAAAGTGAAGAGCCTGTTGACGGCGGGATATTTCATTCCCGCGCCTGCCCTGCACGGCTGGCCTGTTCTTGTCGAGCCTGGCCCGTGTCCTGCGCCTCGATGACCTCGCGGATCCTGCGGGCCTGTTCGGCAAGCTGCTCCTGATCGGCCATCTCTCCCGTATGGGGGCGCAGTGCCACGCCTTCAAAGCGGGGTAGGACATGCACATGCAGGTGGAAGACCACCTGGCCACCCGCCGGCTCGTTGAACTGCTGGATCGTCACGCCGTCGGCGTCGAACGCCCTCATGACGGCGCGCGCCACCTTCTGAACCGTGCGCATGAGTGCGGCGAGGCTCTCATGGTCGACGTCGAGGATGTTGCGGGCTGGCCGCTTGGGGATCACCAGGCAATGGCCATCGCCGCGCGGCATGATGTCCATGAAGGCAAGCGTGTCGCCGTCCTCGTACACCTTGTGAGCGGGCAGCTCGCCGCGCAGGATCTTGGCGAAGGGATTGCCCTCGTCATAGGCCGTCATGGTCATCGCGTTCCTCGTCTCTTCAATCGCGGCGCTGGTGTTTTGTGCCGTGGCGCGGCGCCGGTCAAGCCTTCAGTGTTCAGCCGTCCTTCCTGAAGGGCGCGTGCTCGGCCAGGATCTCGCCGATGGCCTCCACCTCCAGCCGCTCGCGCGCCAGATAGTCGGCCACGGCGCGGCGCAGGCCTGCATGGGCGATGTGATGGGCCGAGCGGGTGGTCACGGGCATGTAGCCCCGCGCCAGCTTGTGCTCGCCCTGCGCGCCGGCCTCGACGCGCTTCAGCCCCCTGGAAATGGCGAACTCGATCGCCTGATGATAACAGACTTCAAAATGCAGAAAGGGGTGGTGCTCGATGCAGCCCCAGTTGCGGCCGTAGAGCGCGTCTTCTCCGATGAAGTTGATGGCACCGGCGATGTAGCGCCCGCTGCGTCTCGCCATCACCAGAAGGATGTCGTCGGCCATGCGCTCGCCGATCAGCGAAAAGAACTGGCGGTTGAGATAGGGCCGACCCCACTTGCGGCTGCCCGTATCCATGTAGAAGGCGAAGAAGTCGTCCCACACGGCTTCCGTCAGGTCGCGGCCGGTCAGCCACTCGATGGTGATTCCCGCCTCGAGCGCGGCACGACGCTCTTTCTTCACGGCCTTGCGCTTGCGGGAGGCGAGGCTGGCGAGAAAGTCCTCGTAGGATGTATAGCCTTCGTTGAAGAAGTGGAACTGCTGGTCGGTGCGCACCAGAAAGCCGGAAGCTTCCAGCGCGGCGACATCCTCCTGCGGGGCGAAGGTCACATGCAGCGAAGAGACGCCCAGCCGCTCGGTCAGGGCCTTGAGCCCCTCCGACAGCGCCCGGCGGGCGGCATCCGCATCCGTATCCTCCGCCACCAGAAGACGCGGGCCGGTGGCCGGCGTGAAGGGCACGCAGACCTGCAGCTTGGGATAGTAGCGCCCGCCGGCGCGCTCGAAGGCATCGGCCCAGCCATGGTCGAAGACATATTCGCCCTGGCTGTGCGACTTCAGATAGCACGGCACCGCGCCCAGAAGCCGGCCGCCGGGTCCCTCCAACCTGAGATGCTGGCCAAGCCAGCCCGTGCGCTGGACGGCACAGCCGCTATCCTCCAACGCCATCAGGAAAGCGCGGGAAACGAAGGGGTTGTAGGGCGTGCGTCCGCCGCGCGCCGTGCCGCGCAGGCTTGCCCATTCCTCGGCGTTGAAGGCTCCGAGGCTCTGCACCGCCTTCAGCATCACCGCGTGTGTGTCCTGCATGGGCTCCCTCGTCATCCGCCCGCAACATAGGTTGCCGGGGCGGCGGTTTCACCCTGCCTTATGGTGAGAATCCCTCGAAGGTCATCTGGTCGGCATAGCGGAAGGTCCGCTCCATCGCCTCCCTGTTGCGCACCGTCCAGGTGATGACGGGCAGCGACAGGCGCTCGCGCAGGAAGGAAACGAAGGGGTTGGGCAGGTCATCCACATTGTAGGAGGCAAAGGACAGGCCATGCGCCAGCATGGAGAAATGCGCTTCCATATCGGCTGCGCTGCGCCCTTCGGCGGTCAGCCCGATCGGCCAGCCGCCGGCATTCGCGCCCAGCTCGCGGATGATCCAGTGCGCGAACGACATGAGCGCGACCTTGCCCTCATAGGCGGCCAGGCAGGCAAGCACCTTCTCCGCCAGGCCGGAATCATGGCCCGCCACGCCCTTGAGTTCAATGACAAGGGGAACGCGCCCGCCGATCCTCTCCAACACCTGTGCCAGCGTCGGCACCGTCTGCGACGTACCGCCAATGCGGAGCGCGGCGAGTTCGGTGGAGGAGAGCTGCCAGACCCTGCCTTCCCGCCCCGTCAGGCGCTCCAGGGTTTCGTCGTGGAAGACCACTGGCACCCCGTCGGCGGCCAGATGCACGTCGCACTCGATGGCATAGCCGTGATCCACCGCCGCCTCGAAGGCGGCGAGGGTGTTCTCCCAGCGCTGACGGTTCATGTCGTGAAAGCCGCGATGCGCGATGGGCTGAGCCGTCAGCCAGGACAGGTCGGACATGGAGGCTCCTCAAGCGACTTCGATAATGGCTTCGATCTCCACCGGCGCATTCATCGGCAGAGATGCGACGCCGACGGCGGATCGGGCGTGGCGGCCGGTTTCGCCAAGGGCCGCGACAAGAAAATCCGAGGCGCCGTTAGCGACCAGATGCTGCTCGGTGAAGTCCGGCGTGGAGGCGACGAAGACGGTGATCTTGACGATGCGGCGCACCCGCTCCAGCTTGCCCAGCGCCGCCCGCGCCTGCGCCAGCACGTTGACGGCACACCATTTGGCTGCCAGCTTGCCGGCTTCGGTGCCGAGCTCGCGGCCGAGCAGGCCCATCGCCATCAGCTTGCCGTCCTTGATCGGAAGCTGCCCCGAGGTGACGAGCAGGTTGCCCGTCTGCACGAAGGGAACATAGTTTGCGGCCGGGGCAGCCGGTTCCGGCAACTCAACACCCAGTTCGAGAAGCCGCTTGTCGATCGTCGTGGCCATGAATGTTTCCTCGCTCCTCTATCGCCCTTGCCAAATCGCCTCTCTTTCGCCACGACGGGCATTCATCCGTGACTTGAGAAAGCGCGATATCATAAAACCTCGATGACGGAGATATCCACATGCGCGTCCCGCGCCGTGCGCTCTATGTTCTCACACCGCTGGCGAGCGTCTTCGCCGGCATGGCCGCAGCCCAGACGCTCGTGCCGCATCGCGCCGTCTATGACCTCGCCCTTTCCCACGCCGAGGAGGATTCGCAGGTGGAGGCGCTCGACGGGCGATGGGTGTTCGAGTTCTCCGGCTCTGCCTGCGAAGGCTATACCCTGAAGTCCCGCATTGTCATGCGCTTTGACACCACGGAGGGGCCAAGGCTCGTGGACCAGCGCGTTACCAGCTTCGAGGATGCGGCGGGCGAGACGCTGCGCTTCGTGACGCGCTCCTACATCGACCAGGAGCTTGACAACGAGGTGAAGGGCACCGCGCGTCTTGAAGACGGGAGTACGGTGGTGGACTACGAGGCGCCGGAGGAAACCCGGCGCAGCTTTGGCCCGACGCTGTTTCCGACGGCACAGATGCGCGAACTCTTGGAAAGGCTCCAAGCCGGAGAACATTTTTACGAGACCGCCATCTTCGATGGTACGGAGTTTGCCAAGCAGGCGGTGATGGTGTCCGTCGTGGTGGGAAAGGCGAGACCCGTGCCCGCCGACGATATCGAGCGCCCGGCGCTCGGCCGGCTGGCCGAGGAGTCCTTCGTGCCGGTGACGGCAGCCTATTTCGACGGGGACGCGGCCGATGGCGAGGAGACCAGCGACTATAATGTCAGCTTCAAGCTTCACGAGAGCGGCATTCAACGCGACATGGTGATCCGCTACGCCGACTATGCCATGACGGCAAAGCTGGCGGATCTGACCCTCCACGAACCAGATGAGGCGTGCGAACAGGAAGACCGAGAATAGGAAGCGGTCAAACGGCCCGCCGCACGGGCGCCGCATCACGGCGGGACACAGCCCCGCAAGCCCGCGCAATTGCCTTGGTCGGTGGGTCATTCGGGATCTGGTTGCCATGAACGACAACATTCTGAAAAACGGCCAGAAAATCTTTGCCGTCGCCCCGATGATGGACTGGACGGAAATTTCTTGAATTTCAACTGGTTGGGAAAGTGCCCGTGCGATTTCCGTGCAGGGACAATGTGAGCCACATGGGCGCGCACTTTGCGCTTCGGTTGGGCCGGTGACGATGCTCGTTGATGCGCTCCTATCCATGCCGGGTTTAGGAACCGCTCCGCAAGTATCGCGGCCTCGGCTGCGCCGATCGGGCTCTATCTCGCTTCGTCGCTATCTGGCTGGAGGCTGTCTGAGTTACTTCCTCAACCCCGCTTGAGATCGAAATGGCAACCGGGTTTGGGTACAAGTGGTGGGTCGGAGTCAAGTTGCGGCTTATGCGTTGTTGCAGGTCCGTAGGGGGGAGAATGCTAGCGATGAATGGAAAACGCATCGGATGGGACTGGGAGCCGGATATGCGCACGCTCCGGTGTTTCGTCACGGTCGCCGAAGAGCGCAGCATCACCCGAGCCGCCAATCGGCTCAACATCGCCCAACCTGCCCTGAGTCGGAGAATCGCCACTCTGGAGGCCGATCTCAACCTCACCCTGTTCGAGCGCTCGGTACGCGGGGTCGATCTGACCCCGAGCGGCAAGATGCTGCTGAACAGGGCCTATGCGATTTTCAGCCAACTCGCCCAGACCTATCACGATATCACGGCCAGTTCGGAAAAACCTGCGGGCACCGTCGTTGTCGGCATGCCGCCCACGCCGGGCGAGTTCATCGTGCCGCCGCTCCTGCGCCGCATTGAAGCCGAATTCCCTGAGATCGAGATGCGTTTCCGCGAGGGATTCAGCCGCGAGCTTGAAGGGCTGCTGCTTAATGGCGAAATCAGCCTTGCAGTCATGCACAATCCACCCGAGCGCCCCGATATTTCGGCGCACGAGCTATTGGTGGAAAAGCTGCACCTCATCGGCAAGGCCGGTGCGCTGAAACAGGAAACCTACACCCTCTGACCTGCCCCCCGCTGGTCCCTCATTCATAACGAGAGTCTGCAGGTTGGATTTGGGTATTCCGGTTCCCCGTCTGG
>NZ_JAODNW010000090.1 GCF_025398255.1 Chelativorans intermedius
TCCCCGGCTCGCTCCGCGGCGGCGCCGCCGCCAAGGTGGTCGGCGCGCTGCTCTCCCGCGGCCTGATCGCCGAGACCACGACCGACAGCAGGGCCAAGGCCGACACCGCGCAGGGCCGCATCTGGCGCAACGACGAGGACGGCCGCGCCATCCTCCTGCACATCACGGACGCAGGCCTCGCCGCCATTGGCGTCGAGCCGGAGAGCCCCGACCTCGCGCCTACGGGCGCCGACGAGGCGCCAAGCGCGGAGCCCCCGAAAGACGCTCCCGCGGAGGCAGACCCCGCGCCCAAGGCGCGCACACCGCGCACGGGCACGAAGCAGGCGAAGCTGATCGAGATGCTCCGCGCCGAGGGCGGCGCGACCATCGATGAGATCGTGGCGGCCCTCGACTGGCAAGCTCACACGGCTAGGGGCGCCATGTCCGGCGCGCTGAAAAAGAAGCTCGGCCTGACCATCACCTCCGAAAAGGTCGAGGGAAGGGGGCGCTGCTACCGCATCGAGGACGCCTCTTGATGCCGCGTTTCAGGGTCAAGATCACCCGTGCCGTCACCGAAAGCACCTGCGTGACCGTCGAGGCCCTGTCCCCGGAGGCGGCGCAAGCCGCCGCCTTCGAGGCACTGGCCGAAATGGAGAACTCCGTCTGGACCCTTGATGAGGGTTCGTGGAATGCAGGCCATGCCTACGTCACCGCGGTCGAGACCACCGACGTGTGATGCCTCGCGCTATCGCCAACGCTCGAACAGCCGCCGCAACAGGTAACCGCGCACCAGCGAGACGCCGACGAAGGCCAGACCGATGGTCAGATGCTCCGCGAGCCCCGTCTCGATCCCGAACCACGGGAACACGACGATCTGCGTGGCGATGGCCAAAACGTAGCCGACGACAACGTTTGCCGCGGCCTCGACCAAAGACATGGTCCGGCTCTGCTTCATGCGGCCGCTTCCTTGTTCCCCGCAGTCTCGCCCAGCCGCTCGGCCTTCACCTCGGCGAAGGTCCGGCCGTCTCCATCGAGGATCGCGTCGCGGCCCGTGTCCGCCTGCCAGCGCTCGACGGCGACATCGACATAGGCTGGGCTGATCTCCATCGCGAAGACGCGACGGCCATTGGCTTCGCCCGCCATGATCTGCGAGCCGGAGCCGCAGAAGGG
>NZ_JAODNW010000091.1 GCF_025398255.1 Chelativorans intermedius
GGCAAGCCGAAGAAGTCCGATCACTCCGCCATGTATCTCGATCGCGACGGCAAGGTGCAGACCGTTCACTTCCGGATGCCGGAGCCGAAAGCGGCCAAGGGCAACGGGTCTTTGGGCGAGGATGCCGTCGTGATGCCCAAGACGCGGCCCGACGTCACCCGCAAGGGCATCGAGATGATCGGCGACTTCCGCACCGACGCCCTTCATGAGGCGCTCGGCCGCGCCCCGATCGAGGACGACACGCTAATGGCCTTGCTGGTCCTCGCCTTCGCCGGCCAGAATGTCAGGGTGGACTCCGCCAATGGAGGTGGAGACGATTATTACTATGGCAATCGACGGATCGCGCGTCACGCGGCGGCGCTCTTCGACGCCGAGGGCAAGCTCTCCTTCGACATGGAGACCCTGCGCGTCGCGGTCCGCTCCATGCTGATCGAGGTGCTCTCCTGCCAGGAGAACCGGACCAATAGTGGCATCGTTGCTCGCGCTGCGGGCGATGTGATCGGCGCCGACGGCTTTCTGCCAAACATGGGCACGGAAGAATTCCTGTCCTGCCTGTCGCGCTCCGCCCTCGAAGCATCGTGCGAAGGCACGTCCGTCCTGCCCCGGGCCCGGGTCAAGGATACGCGGGCGGCGCTGGTCGAGGCGTTCAACGAGCAGACTTTCGTTCATCCCTCGGCGTTCTTCGCACCCGACCGCGACGCGCTTGGCGCATGGCTGGCCTCCAACACGGTCACCGAGGAGAACGAGGAGCCGGACGGCACGAATGCCGAACCCGTCGACCGGGACGACGACAGCGAAGGGTTCCGCGAGGCCGCCGAATAGCCCGTCCTTCTCTTTCGAATGTCCTTCCGCCGCCGGTCCATCCCGGCGGCGCTTTCGTTTCAGCATCCAGAACAGGAGGACGTCATGTCCGCGCAACAAATCTTTGACCACGTGCCGCTGGGCGCGATCATCCGCTATTCCGACGGCACCCCGCGGCCCCCCGAGCGCCATCGGCGCAAGCTGCGGGCCTGGGAAAGTCACAACAACACCGGCCGGCTCGTCAGGAAACAGACCGGCACACGCGTCGGCGAAACCACAATACCGGCCGCGATCACGCTTCACGAGGGGGATTTCGGCAGCAAGGC
>NZ_JAODNW010000092.1 GCF_025398255.1 Chelativorans intermedius
TGATCCACCCCCATTGAACGGGTCCACCTTGAAGTATGGTTTTGACCATGAAGGAGGACCACAATGGCAAACAAGCGACACAAGCCCGACGAGATCGTCACGAAGCTTCGGCAGGTTGAGGTTTTGCGCGGCCAAGGCATGGCGATGGCGGATGCCGTTCGCCAGATCGGCGTTTCCGAACTGACGTTCTACCGGTGGCGCAAGCAATATGGCGGCATGAGCCGTGACCAGCTTCGGCAGTTGAAGGATCTCCAGAAGGAGAACGAACGGCTTCGCAAGGCGGTGGCCGATCTGACGCTGGACAAGCTGATCCTGACGGAGGCTGCGCGGGGAAACTTCTGAGCCCCTCGCGTCGCCGTGCCTGCATCGACCATGTTCGCTCGGTTCTGCCGAAGCGCGTGTCGGAGCGCCGGGTATGCCTCGTGCTTGGGCAGCATCGCTCCACGCAGCGGCGTATTCCTCGCGGCCGGGACGACGAGCAGCAACTGACCGAGGACATCGTTGCACTGGCCCGCCGCTATGGCCGCTACGGCTATCGCAAGATCGCCGAGCTTCTGCGCAGCCAGATGGGCTGGGTGGTCAACGACAAGCGGGTCGAGCGCATCTGGCGGCAAGAGGGGCTGAAGGTTCCAGCCAAACAACCGAAGAAAGGCCGGCTCTGGCTCGCCGACGGATCATGCATCCGCCTGCGCGCCGAGCGGCCCAACCATGTCTGGTCCTACGACTTCGTCGAGGACCGCACTCATGACGGAAGGAAGTACCGCATGCTTAACGTGATCGACGAGTTCACGCATGAGGCGCTGGCGATCCGCATCGATCGCAAGCTCAACTCCACCGACGTCATCGACGTCCTGTCCGACCTGTTCATCCTGCGCGGCGTGCCTGAGCACATCCGTTCCGACAACGGCCCGGAGTTCATCGCCACGGCCGTGCAGGACTGGATCACCGCCGTCGGGGCGAAGACTGCCTACATCGCACCCGGAAGCCCATGGGAGAATGGCTACATCGAGAGCTTCAATGCTCGCCTGCGCGACGAACTCCTCGACGGCGAGATCTTCTACA
>NZ_JAODNW010000093.1 GCF_025398255.1 Chelativorans intermedius
GGGTCGGCTTGCCGGGGTCGATGAAATACAGCTGGACGCCGTGATCATCGGCCCATCCATCCAGCGCCCGCCCGCGCAGTTCCGGGCCGTTATCAACGACCAGGATATCGGGGTATCCCCTCTCACGGGCCACGCGTTCCAGCATCTCGACCACCCGTTCTCCCGGCAACGAGAAGTCCACCTCGATCGCCGGGCACTCCCGGGTGCAGTCGTCCTTGAGATTTGCGGTGCGGAACTTGCGGCCGTTCGCCAGCGCATCGCTGGTGAAGTCGAGCGACCAGCGCTGGTTGGCCGCGATGGGGCACCAGGCCCCCTCACGGCCTTCGCGCGGGATCTTCTTGCGCTTGGTGCGGCGCAGCCACAGCTGTTCTTCGCGGTAGATACGCTCGACGACCTTGACGTTCACCCTGAAGCCCTCGCGGACCAGCTTGGCATGCAGCATGCGATAGCCATACCTCCGATGCTTGCCTGACAGCGTGATCAGGCGCTCTCTCAGCCGCGCGTGGCGGTCTGGCCGTGCCTGATACGCCAGGCTCGACCGCGAAATCCCGACCAGCCTGCACGCCCGCCGTTCCGTGAACTGATGCGTCGTCATCAGCTTCCTCACCGCGGCACGGCGGTGCGCAGGCGTCAGGAGTTTTTTGCCAGCAGCCCCTTCAGGCCAGCGTTGTCCAGCATCGCGTCGGCCAGCAGACGCTTCAGCTCGGCGTTCTCGGCCTCAAGATCCTTCAGCCGACGCAGCTCGGAAACCGTCATGCCGCCGTACTTGGCCTTCCACTTGTACAGCGTGGCATCCGACATGCCGTGCTTGCGGCACAGCTCCGAGACCTTCGCCCCCGCCGCATACTCCTGCAGGATCCCGACAATCTGTTCTTCGGTGAAACGTGATTTGCGCATCGTCTGTTCTCCT
>NZ_JAODNW010000094.1 GCF_025398255.1 Chelativorans intermedius
CACGCCGCCGAATGATGGCACACAAAAGGAGAACAGGCTCGACTTACGAGTGGCCCTGAAAAAAGGGGCAGGTCACCGGGCTTTGATGGTGCATTGTTTTCCCAGGAATGGAAGGATGCACTATGGGACAGTTTCTTCACGGCAGCGCCACGACGACAGAGGCGGTTCGTCGAGCAATACAGAATAGTCAAGCGAGCCTGAAAACGCTGGCCAAGCGCTACGGGATTAACCAGAAGATGGCCGCCAAGTGGAAGAACCGTGATACGGTCAGCGACCGCCGGACGGGACCGGCAGAACCACGTTCGACGGTCCTGTCGGTGGAAGAGGAAGCGGTGATTGTCGCCTTCCGACGCCACACGATGCTGCCACTGGATGATTGCCTCAATGCGCTGCAGCCGACCATCCCGGATTTGACGCGTTCCTCGTAATGGTCTTCCGAGCAACGTTCGTTTACAAAATTTCTTCCTTTGGAAACTTTTCGGCACCGTAGGGATGAACCCCAGATACACGAGCCTCCTAATTTCATGACCGTAGCCTGCGGTATGGAAGGAAGTTTGCATGAGGAACAATCTCAAAACCCTAGCGCTCTTGTCGACAACAGTTTTGGTGTCGACGGTCTCCCCTTCGCTATCGAAAGCTCTCAACTCTCATTCACTTGATAGGGAGCGGCCGATCGTACGATCGATTGCCGATGCTGACGCGGCGCTTCACGATCGGCAGGTCTTCGCGCAAGTCGAACACGGTCCGTCTGCGAAAAAAGCGTTAATCGACTTCCTCGAGCCTCCCGTTTTCCGCCCTCGCTCGGCTAGCCCACGACCGGAAGATGATACGCGGTAAGCGGCGGCGCGGCACCATTGCCGAGGGGAGCACCACGTCGACCGTCCCCGCGAGCGCTGCAGATTTGTTTC
>NZ_JAODNW010000095.1 GCF_025398255.1 Chelativorans intermedius
AAATGTCTAAATTTAATGACACATGGGAATAGAAATCCGGACATATCTCACCGGAGCTAGCCGTCTTTATGCACAGCGATGGTGTTTCGGCGGCCTGAAGCGGCGATCTGATCGCCGCTGCGGAACTCGCCGGCACGCTTCGCCTTCCGCTGGGACTGATCCGTCGTGATGGCGGCGGGGGTTTGCGGGTTGAGGTCGGCGGGTTCTGTTCGGGGCGTGTGCGCCCCATCGGCTACGTTACGAGCCGCGGGAGGCGGTCGAGGACGAGGCGCAGGATGGCCTGGTCGGGGCAGGCCGTCGGCAGGTGCAGGCGGATTTGGGTCTTCATCTCGACCACCCGCGCAGCGATCTTGATGAGGCGCAAACGCAAGGTGTCGAATTGCGCCACTGCAAAGCTGGAGCGCTTCGGCATTGCGGCCCGCAAGCCCCACATCAGCCAATAAGCACCGGCATGCAGGAGAAGCCGCAACTGGTTGGCAGTCGCCTTGGTGCAGGACGTTCGGTCTGCGGCAAGATGCGTCTTCCAGGACTTGATATGGTTTTCGGCCGCGCCACGCCGGCAATAGAGATTCTCATAGAGCGCCTTGGCCCTGCCGCCGGCGAGATTGGTGACGATGAACCGGGTGTCGGCCCCTTGGGCGCCGACCTCGACGCGGGCGATGATGCGCTCAACCCGGCTCCAGCTGCCGGCGCCGTCCAGGAATTCCTTGAAGCAGCGGACCTTGTTCGTCTTCGATGACGCTTCAAAGCGCGCCATCGTGCTGGCTTCCAGGTCCATGACATGCTCGCGCAATGTGGTGGTGGGCGCCACGGCGAAGATGAAGTCGACATCGTTGGCGCGGCACCAGTCGATGACCTGCGGACTGCAATAGTGGCTGTCGGCGCGCAACAGGAT
>NZ_JAODNW010000096.1 GCF_025398255.1 Chelativorans intermedius
TGAGCTTCGCGCCGGCGCCACGGATGGCCTGCCGGACGGCCTTGCCCTTGTGGGAGCCGAGATTGTCCATGACGACGATATCGCCGGCCTTCAGCGTCGGCACGAGCACCTTTTCAACGTAGATGAGGAACCGCTCGCCGTTGATCGGCCCGTCGATGAGCCACGGCGCCTCGACCCGGTCGTGGCGCAAGGCGGCGATGAAGGTGGATGTCTTCCAGTGCCCGTGCGGGACCTTGGCCTTGAGGCGCTGACCGCGCGGCGCCCAGCCGCGCAGCGCTGCCATGTTGGTCTTGGTCCAGGTCTCATCGATGAAGACGAGGCGGGAAGGGTCGATCCGGCCCCGATACTTGGCCCATTGCGCCCGCCGGCGGGCGACATCGGGGCGATCCTGCTCGCTGGCGATCAGCGTCTTTTTTTATGCGTCAGATCTTCGGCGTGGACGAACTCCCACACCGAGCGGTAGTCCACCTGCAAGCCGCGCTCATCGAGAAGCTCCTTCACAAGGCCGCGCAAAGTGAAGGGCTTTTCACTGCAACGCCGGCGCAGCCAGGCAGCATGCTCTCCCGACAGCTTCTTCGGCCGATGGCCGCCCATCTGGCCGGGTTCAACGCTGCCGGTTTCTTCAAAGCGCTTGACCCAGTTGATCGCCGTGCTGATCGCAACCCCGAAGCGCGCCGCCGCCTGGTGCCGCGACATCCCTTCCTGCTTCACCGCTGCGACAACGCGCTCGCGAAGATCCATCGAATACGGTCGACCCATCCATACTGGCCTCCTTCTCCAGCCAGCATGTTGAATCAGAATTCACCGCCAAAGGGAATCCCTGCCGATTCAGCCTCGTTTCATCCCGCTCTAG
>NZ_JAODNW010000097.1 GCF_025398255.1 Chelativorans intermedius
TGGGCTGCTCGGAGCCTCCGGCGCCCATAGGCGATCTGGAAACGCCCCCGAGTGGACGGGCTCGGACGAACCAGGATCGGAACCTGCTGACCGTTCTCCGAAATCGACTTCACCAGCTCGTCGAACGCCGGATCGATATCGATGGGAATGCGGTCGGCAACTGGCGAGTGGTCAATTACTTCCGGCTCGACCTCGACGACCACGTCACCTTTTTCCAACTGCTCCTGAAGACGCGTCGCGAGCTTTGCGCCATCGGTCATCTGTTTAAGGGACGCCCCCATTGCACCGATCGCGCCGCTTCGGACCCGCTCCGAGGGCTTTTCAGCTTCGCCCGCAGCCGGCTGTCTCTTCTTAAGATAGAGCGTTTCGATCGCGTCTTTGCGGCTCATAGCGCACCACCTGATTCAGCCATTGCCGGCGCGGGGCAGGGGACATGTTGGGAGCTCCCAACAGCGGATGTCCGGCCACTCCCCTCGGCTATCCATGGAACTCTGTTGGGAGCTCCCAACAGGACACTCGCTCTGCCTGGCCACACTCTCATGATCGCCCCCATGCCAGTTTGACTAGGCTCTCAATCTCACCATTGACCGCTGTCAGTGATTCCATCGCGCGATCGTATGTCGTGCGCGTGAGGCTGCCCGGACCGATCTCGTAGAGGGTCTGCTTCGTCAGGCCGGCATCCGAAATGGCGGCTGATTTCACCATTGGGTTAGTCAGAACGTGATCCTCAAAAAGATTCCGAAGCAACGCCACGACCTTGGTTTG
>NZ_JAODNW010000098.1 GCF_025398255.1 Chelativorans intermedius
GGCCTGACGATCACGGGCGGCCCGAGCGTGACGGTGGCGGGCGTCGATGCCGGTGGCCTTGCGATCACCAATGTGGGCCCGGGCGTCAACGGCACGGACGCGGTGAACCTCGACCAGCTCAACACGCTGGGCAGCTCGGCGGCAACGGCGCTGGGCGGCACGTCGGTCTATGACGGGGCGACGCAGACGCTGACGGCGGGCCTGGACGTCGACGGCACGACCTACACCAACGTGCAGGACGCGCTGACGGCGGTGAACGGCTCGGCCACGGCGGGCTGGAACCTCTCGGCAGAGGGCGCCAACGTCACCAATGTGGGCCCGGGCGACGCGGTGGACCTGAACAACGCCGACGGCAACATCGTGGTGTCGAAGACGGCGGCGGCCAACGACGTGACCTTCGATCTGGCGAGCGACCTGACGATCGGCAACTCGGTCACGGTGGGCGCGAGCCTGCTCGACACCAGCGGCCTGACGATCACGGGCGGCCCGAGCGTGACGGTGGCGGGCGTCGATGCCGGTGGCCTTGCGATCACCAATGTGGGCCCGGGCGTCAACGGCACGGACGCGGTGAACCTCGACCAGCTCAACACGCTGGGCAGCTCGGCGGCAACGGCGCTGGGCGGCACGTCGGTCTATGACGGGGCGACGCAGACGCTGACGGCGGGCCTGGACGTCGACGGCACGACCTACACCAACGTGCAGGACGCGCTGACGGCGGTG
>NZ_JAODNW010000099.1 GCF_025398255.1 Chelativorans intermedius
GAGGGCCTTCCACATTATCAGGCGCTTGCCGTGTCTGCCCAAGGGTCGATCACCTCGACACCGCAGCCTTCGAAATCGGCCACGTTCCGGGTTGCAATGGCGGCGCCATAGGCGCGGGCGGTAGCAGCAATCTGGCAGTCGGTGAAGCTGATGGGTCGGCCTGCGTTGCGGCGATCCATGAAGATAGCTGCGAAGGCCTTGGCAGCGGCACTGTCGAAAGGCAGAACCCGGCCTGCGAAGTCCTCCGCGATCATCGCGTCGATCTCGGCGATCAGGCGCTCGCGGCGCTTGCCATCGGGCAGGGCCGCCGCACCGCGCCGTAACTCGGCCTCGCCCACGGCACTAAGGTGCAGCGCCATGGCGTCCTGGTCGCCGAACCATGCCAGCACCGCCGGCGCAGGGTTCGGGCGCATCAGCTCAGAAATGACGTTGGTGTCGATCAGGATCATTGCCGCAGCCGCCTCAGTCGAACCGCAGCGGTTCGGGCATCGGCTCGCGCGGCGGCAGGTCCAGGTCCACGCCACCCAGCGCCGCGAACCGGCGATGGATGGCCTCGCCAAGGTTCTCGGGCACTGCCGTCTTGCCGATGGCCTTGCGAAGGATTTCCCGTGCCTCCTCTTCCATCGATCTGCCATGCTCGGCCGCGCGGATGCGCAGGCGGCGCTTCAGGCCATCGTCGAGGTTACGAATCGTGATGCTGGCCATGACGTCCTCC